>NZ_JACSNH010000001.1:0-1445445 GCF_018619045.1 Exiguobacterium sp. s161 | reverse complement strand
ACTTCTACCGTGACGACTTGACTCATCTTTGACACCTCCTTCATCCTAATAATCAACTCCATTATAGATTGACTATAAATGCATTTCATAAGGAAGAACAGTCGGGGACATGCGGTGTCTGAAGACACCCCGTCCCCGAACTCGCTATCATCCCACCCCTAAAGGAGTGGGCTTTCTCGCTCATACATTCTGTAAAATGTCTGTAAAATTAATTCCAATTAGAACCGTGAATTTTCATCACAATGTTTCAGAAAGGAATAAAAACATCCTTTCGTTAAGAAAGTGGGCAGATTGTTTGGTGACTTAAAAATAGTGATAGTGTGTCTTTAAATTATGTAGTGATAGATATAAAGTATTAAAAAACATATGTGAACGTTCTGAACGCGTCATATAAAAGGATTTTATTATATTTTACAACAAGTTTAGTAATAGTTGAGGCTGTTGGGAGAGTAAGTGATCGTTTGCGACGTAGTGATGATAGGACAATGACGAATCGTTCATATGAAAGAGCGTCAACTGCCGACTCTCGAAGTCGACTTCTTCTATGTAGACAAGTTCTGTAGGGCCACCGGAGTGATGGAGAGGAAGCAGTTTTAAGGATAATCTCTCCCGTAAAGCGATAAATAACATGACTTCCATTTTATAAGCCGTAGAAACGGAAGAATCAATAATGGATGAATCGATGGAGAAATAAATAATTGGATTCATAGTAGAGAACGATACCGGATGAGTCATTTCTTTTTGAAGGTGTTGCATGGTGGACCTCCTTATAATAAGAACGTATGTTCATATTATGGAGTATGAATCCATTTTTTGCAATCCTATATAACGTTTAAAGCCTAATGATGTTTTATCCATAATCGTTTGAGTTTTACTATGAAGTAGCGGAATATGCTTTTCGAAAAAATGCTGAAATTCTTATATATCTTGCGATAATCGAATCATATCCGTACATCGGATCCCGTTTTCGATGATCTCTTCTTCATAGTGTCTCAAGAAAAAGTTCGGATCGACTCCAACGATTCTGAATCCACATTTTTGGTAAAGTGCTAGCTGTCCAATACTTGAATTGCCTGTTCCGATTTCAATGGTCGTATACCCCAGTGCTTTCGCTGTACGAATCGCATGTCGTAAAAGACCTTTTCCGATACCTTGTTTTTGATGTGACTCATCTACTGAGATATTTACGATTTCAATCGTTTGGGGTCTTGTCGGGAGAAGTACATATACACCAATCCATTGGTCATTCCTTTCAGCGACGAAACAATGACTTCTTTTTACATAGCTTTCGACTAACTTTTGAGACGGGTCTGCTGCTAGCAACAGCTCCATCGGTGGATTTTCATGGACGGATAATGGTCGGATGTTCATATTCTCTCTCCTCATAGATGTATTGGTATGCGTTTGACTTAGAAGTCAGTTTCACTCTATTGTCTCAATAGTTGATATAGCAGCGTTATGTAAGAACTTGTGAGCCTCCGTTCTTCTTAAGAGTACAAAAGAACATTTAAGAAAAAAAGTCGTCTTCCGTACAGAGTACCGGAAAACGACTTTCTTTCGTTAGATTAAGATCATGATCGTTTAATTAGACGGGAGGAGCTTTACGACATGCAAGGTAGATTTTTTCCGGTTCGTGATGGAGTAAGTGAGTTTCCCATCTTGCAGTAGAGGAGGGGATACCAGCTCTTCAAAGTCTGTTAAAGGAGCGACGGTCTTCGCTTTTAAGTCCGCATACATCAACTGATGGATGCCTTCGCGGAAGACGACTTTTGTATTTGAGAGGAACTGAATGCCGTCGATTGTCGTCTGGGCACTGGAAGCGGAATAGTTCAGCGTCTGTTCGTCCAATCCGATGGGATGGAACATGGCGTCGCCTTCTGTACCGAGAGCGAGATAGGTACCGCTGCGACTGAAATCAATTAATCCGGATATCTCTTTTTTGTAGGCACCATCCAGCGTCTCAAGCACACGGACGTTCTTTCCTTTGTTAAAGTGAGACGTGAATAAGGTTACGCCGTCATCGCTATCGCGGTGCTCGTATGTGAATAGACCGTCTCGTACCTTTCCTGTTTTTAAGATGAAGGACTGAAGTGGTGTGATCTTTCCGGTTTTTAACGAATACGACTTTAATGTAGAGACCGTTTTTTGTGCAGTCGCTTCTTGCGTGATCCAGGACGCACGAGTTGTCGTGACATCGATTCTCGGAGGGGACGTATCAAAGCGACTTTCGCCAGTATCAAGCGTTTTCACCTGATTCGTCGTAATGTTTAGTTGACGAATCGACCATTTCACTCCGGATTTTGTCGGCTGTTCTGTTTCGACCCATAGTAAAAACGCACCTGTACCCGTCATCATCGGGATTGCATGCTTCGTCGCATGGACGATTTTGTTGTGCTGTCGTTTCGTATCGTATGTATAGATGACACTCTTGTTTTCTTTTAGGTCAAAGTAGAAGATCTGGTTTTGATAGAAATATTGCGGATCAATCGAGGCACGGTGTTTGCTCAGTAATGAAGAAAGGTCGTACGTTTTCGTTTGACCTAACGTGACGCGCTCCGATTGCTTTTCTAATTCGATTGCTTGTTGATTCTTGGAGTCGGTCGTTGCTTTCTTCAAGGAAGTGTTTACTTGTTCAGGTGACGCGCTATTTTTCTGTGCTATACGCGGTGTTGCTTGTTCTTCCACCATGGTACAACCCGCTGTCGTCCAAACGATGGTCGAGAGGCAACAGACGGATGCGAATCGATGTACTTTCATATTAGGTAGCTCCTTCAAAGGTTTTCGGAAATGTAGTTCATTGCTGTACCTCATGTGAAGAGGGACTCGGACGACGGGTGTAAAGAAACACGAGATACCACCACTTTAATGTGTAGGCGAACAAGAAGACACACATCCATGCCCACGGTCGCAGTGTCGTCAATCCTTCGTAAAAATGTCTGAACTCTGTAATGTCAAGACGGTACAAAGAGTTCCAAATGAATAGTGCATACAGGAAATGCAACGCTACCACCGCTCGAATCGATGCTTTTCTCAAGGCTGGATGCTTGATCGCGACGAAGATTGCACTGATAAGCGTGATGAAAAAGAAAGCGTAGAATAATACCCACACCCACATGTCATTGATTGGTCCCATATGTATTCTCCTTCTCAGTTAATCATGGATGCGTTTAGACGATCTTCTAAACAAAACAGAAACAATGACATCAATCAGTAAGCCGATCAAGAACCAACTGATCAAGGTCAGGATGTAGATAGGAACAGCGGGACATGGAAGGAATCTAGCCATGTTCCAAGAAAGGATCGTGACTCAAGAAGCCAGAAGACAGGGCTCGTCAGAAACAACAAGATATTTTTGTCGTCGTAGCCGAAGGCATTGAACAGACAGACGGCAAGTGAGAGCATGGGAAGCCAAAGTCGAAAACCTTTACGCATGGTCATTCATCTCCTGTTTGAGTGGGGTGGGTTTCATCGGACTTGAATCAAAAAGGCGGATAGACCGTCGCCATGTTCATTCCATCGCGCAATGACCTCATAGGTATATGTGCCTTGAGCAGACGGTGCGATAAGAATGTTGTTTTTTAATGACACCTGTTCACTTTTCGTTTTTGAATCCCAGCGTACGACGTGAAGCGTATCGGGTTTACGATCAAACGAGAGGTGAATTTTGTCAGAGGGTGAGACGATGACGGGTTTACTTTTTTCAGTCATGTGTAAAGCATCCACATAGATCATGTCCGCACATTGAGCACTGAACAAACTGGACCAGCAATAAGAACCTTGGACAGTTGGAATCGCTTTACCGTTTACTTGGACGTTTGGATCATAGGGTTCAATTCGAAACGGTTCAAAATAGATGAAAAAAGCAATCATAGCGATTAAACAACTAATCAAGATGTATTTCAGAATAGGAGCACCTCCTTAGAATCAGTATCGTAGAGTGGATCAGTCGGTTGTATCTAGTATATTTTTCCACAAGAAACAATTGATTTCCTTCTACTGGTGGATGGAGTTTCGGGATAGTCTGATATTATTGACTCATTCTTTAAACTAAAAGAAGGACAGTGGTTCATGAGCGAATTCGCTGAACCTCTGTCCTTTGGATGGTCGACTATACAAACTGATTTGATTTAACCAATCTTGTCCTCCGTATCCGGTATGGCGTTTCTTCGTTGACGCGATACACCGATTCCTAAAGCAATAGCAGCTCCAAGACAACTCGATAAGCAGCCGAAGAGTAAATACAGAGAGGGTGTGGATTCGCCGATCATGACGGATGCGATTCCGCCGATGACGGGGAAGAGCGCGACCATATAGCCGCTCTTCGCACCACCGATCCGTTCGACGAGTTTCAGGTAAAACAGCCATGCGAGAAATGATGCAATCACGGTTAAATACAGTAAAGCAGAAAGATAGGTGACGGTTGTCGGGAGCGTAAGCGGTGTTCCTTGGAACCAGACGATAGCGCCCATCAGTAGACTCGCGACAGAAAATCCGATCGCGTTGGCATGAACCGGGTTGATTCGTTGCTTGGCGTTCCGCGCTGAACTGGCGTCACCCACTGAAGTCAATAGCGTGCCGACCAAGGCAATCAAGACACCTTTTAAATCGGTCAGTCCATGGATGCTACTTAGACTCGGAACAATCAGGACACCGACGCCGATGATACCAAAACATCCGCCAATCCAAACGTGCGCATGGAGGGTCTCTTTTAAAAACAAGCGCAGAGCAATTGGTGTCAGAATGACCTTGAGTGAGAAAATCAACGTCACGATGGCGGCAGAGCTTAACATCGTCGCGTAATAGAGACATAAGTAACTCAGAGCGAAGTTACAGACACCGAATACGACGATGAAAGGCATGTCCGACGCGGTAGGTTTGTTCGTTCGTTTAACGAATAGCGCGAATAGAATGAAAAGAACAGCGGTCATCGCTAATCGATAGGTCAGGGATACTTCCAAGGCGACAGGTGTTCCTTGGATTTTGACAGCAATGAAATTCAGTCCCCAGACGATCAAACAAAACAGATACATGAAATAGGTCATAGCAGGTCCTCGTTTAAGTAGTTTACTTCCAATTCTTTTCCTGTCTATCATCTTAACAAATATGAACGTGTAGAAAGCAGATTCCGTGAAAATCTTATTCTGGAACAAAAAAAATCACTGACCGTCATATGACAGTCAATGATCCAATAGATAGAAGCGTCAATCATAATTTGATTTTAACGGTGTAGAGATAACCGGTAAATCCGCCATGTACGTTCATCACGAAGGTGTTCTCAGTTTTTGGAACGATGTAAATGACGTCGATTTTTGAATGTAAAGGAGCGAGATATCCTAAATTATCTGAATAGGCTTTTTTATTACGATTGATCGTTTTTTCTGGCGTATAGCTTTTCTCTTGACCATCAATTAAAGGGAAAGTAGATGGTTTGTAGTCAATGTAAGAGTCAGCTGAATCTTCACCTTCTACTTGTAACTCAAGAGTGACAGAAACGGCTTGTTTGGATGATGGTAAATCAGGGAGTTGAACTTGTTTAGCAGAACTAACCTTGAACCCATGGTACTTCATAACATTAGGATCACCTGGATAAGTTTGCTTGCCACCTTTATCCATCAATTTCTTGATGACACCTGTATTCGTTTTTTTCGACTGTTTCTTTTCTCCGGTCTTTGCGGTGGTTGATGTAGCGTCAACAGCATCGACTTCGATTTTGACGGTCGTCGGCTTCGCAATGGCTTCGCTTGTCGCGAGAAGCACATACGTATTTTTATCGCTTGGAACACGGAACACAAGATCGACGCGAGAAACGAAAGGTGGGAAATAGCGATAGCCGTCCTTCCAAGCGTCTGGGTTCCGGTTCTCATAATCGACAGCTTCGTATACATTACCGCTTGTATCCTCTAACGTGAATAGATTTGGCTTATAAATACCATATCCGCCATCTGCGTCTTTATCCTTGTAGTTCTCAAGGATGACGGGAACGGTAACATATTGTTCATCATCAAGAGTTGGTAATTTCAACTCCTTTGGAGGTGATAGGAGAAGTTTATCAACGCGGAAAATATTGCTTTTTGTTTTAGGATCTCCCGGATAGGTTTGAACGACTCCACGATTCATTAGTTGATCGAGCTTGCTCGAATTGACTTTTTTCGTAGAGGACGTTTTCTTTTTCTTGTCTTTTACATCTGCCAATTTCGTTCCTGTCGTCTTGACCGTTGGTGCAACTGTTTGTACCGGTTTCGTGGACGCAGGCCCTTCTTCTGTCGTAGCAAAGAAGAATAGGGAAGCGACACCAACGACAAGGGTACCACCAACTGCGGATAAGGCGAGTCGGAAACGTCGTTCCGTCGCTTTCGTATTCGTTGCGACACTTCCAATCGCAGCATTTGGTGTAATACTGACGGCGCGTTGAGCGGGTAAGAGGGCACCGAGAACTCCCGTGATGGCAGGAATCAACAACATGACACTCAAGAAACCGAGCTCACCTGTTGGGAACTGGTTATAGACGAAGCCGATCATCGCAAGAGCGATCAGTAAGCCGATGATTCCAGCGAACAGTCCCGTCATCAATCCTTCACTTAAGACGAGCGTCCGGATTTGACCGTTCTGCCAACCAGTTGCCTTCAAGACGGCAAGCTGACTCTTTCGTTCGTTGACGTTTTGCCACATGATCTCCGTCGTCGTCAGGATGGCGATAAGTAAAGCGACACCCATCGCAACATAATGCATCGTGCCGACTTCTAGTGCAACGTATTCGCCGAGCCATGTCGCATACAAGACACCTTTCAGTCGGAAGGAGATGAATAGGAAGAAAATGAACAGACTCGTCGGCAAGGCGATCGCGATTGTCGAGAGGATCGTCCGTTGCCAATACGTTGCAAGTTGGTTGATGCTCATCCCAAGGACACTTTGTGCCCGGACGAAGCGACGACCTTTTGAAACTTCACCAGAACGCATACTTTCGAATGGTTGAATCCGGCGGATGAGCGTCATCGGGACGAGCGTACCGCCCCAGTAAATCAATAGACCAGCAAGTCCGATCAAGATGATCCGTGATAAGGCAATCGGATGATCCGTCGTCAGCCAGAACGAACCGAGGATCGTCCAAGAAATCAAGGCGACGAGTGTGCCGAGTAACGTTGCTTCTAGGAACAGAAGCTTCGAGAGCTGACGTGGACGCCAACCGAGCGACAGTAAGATCGCGAATTCCTTCTTGCGGGCATAGAGTAAGATGATGTTTGAACTAAAGACATACACGAGAGCAACAGCGATGACGCTGGCGATGATGCCGCTCATTCCTACCTTCGCTTCTTGGAAAATTGCCATCGACGAACCGAGTTTGATCCACGGTTGCTGGATCCAACCGAGTGCCGATTCACCTTTTAATCCAGGGAGGTATGTCAGCGCGAGCTGTAGCGAGGAGCCAAGCGTGACGTCGGTGATCAGACCGGTCTTGTCCTCGATCTCTTGAGCAACAGCTTTCAACTTTTTCTCACTCGTCGCGTTCATCGTCTCGACACCTTTGACGTTGACACGAATGGCAGAGATGGCTTTATCACCACGTAACTTAAAGGCGGCGTCAAGCGTCGTCAGCATCGATGGTGGTTTCGTCAAGAAGTCATACGGATCGTTCGTCGGTTTGACTTCCCGGACTGGATTGACCGGTTTTTCATTCTTGTCCATGACCCATTGGGCTTTCGCCGGGAAATAGGTCTCCATCGGCAGTTCCGTCAATGGGTCCTTCGAGATGTTCAATTTCTTCGGATCAAAGACACCAATGTAGTTCAAATGCATTTTCGGTACTTTATCAAGGTTACCCGTGTTGTCACCGAAGACACGTGCTTTTCGATACATCGATCGTTTCGAAATGAGGACGTCCTTATCGACCTCTTGAGGTGTTACTTGATAGGTGAACGGCCAACGTTTGGCAAAGGGACTAGCAATCGTTTGATAGTATTCATGATCAATGGGATGTCCCAGACACCGTCACCATAATCGTTCACGACATCATCCTTCGTGAAATAACGACTATGCGTAGCCTTTTTGGTTGCCTGATCGAGTCCAACGAGTTGTGCTTCTGCTTCCGGATCAATCCCGGCAAGCATCACTGCGCTCCCGTAACCGTAGATAGGAAACTCGCCTAATTCTTGCGGTGAAACATCTCGATTCAATCCGTCACTCTCAGGAGGGAACCAACCGGCTCCGGCAAAGAATGAATAAGATTCTGTTTCTTTCTTTAGCCCAGTATCTTGCATATCCGTAAACGAAATTTTGTAAATGCCCGGTTCTTTGAAATTATAGGTATCCGTTTCAGCATTCGTATTGTAGTTCCCAATCATCGCAATCGGTGCTGCGACTTCTACGTCAGCAATCTGCTTGATCGTCTCGTACTGCTTGCGGGTGATCCCACCGTCGAGTCCGCTCATATAGTTCGGTTCGAGCAGGTTCAAGTCTTCCGTAACACTCCGGCTGCCTTCCGGACGTACGACGATATCGTACGATGAGCCCCAGCGTTTTTGCAGTTCATCGACGACCGTTCCGTTGTTCGCTTGCGTCGTACCGATCAAGTAACTCAGTCCGGTACTGACAATCAGGACGCCGAAGAGGAGCAAGATGAACCGCTCCTTGTTACGCCACCAGGAATTCCAGATGAATCTCAGCATGTACTATCCCTCGCTTTCGTTTGATTTGAAGAAAATTGTGTAATAGGACCTCCTTATCATTTATGTACATATCCATATATTTCTTTTTTATTTTTCCATTATATACAAATAATAGTGAATTGACTAAAAAATCTGTTAATTAGTTATGTTCGTTTTTAATAGATTAGAAAAAGCACCTCACGAAGGAGGTGCTACATCAGGAGTGATTCTTTTAAGCATAGAGTGGGCTACATTTCCGCATGATGATTTCGTCGAACGAACGCCCTTCATAGGATACAGCATCAGGAATCGTTTCTACGATGTCAAAGGCAACTTTTTTATACGCAGCGATGGCTCGCTCATTATGCGAAAACACTTCAAGTTCAAGGTGATGAAGTCGAAGTTCCTCGAAACAAAACCGGATGATACACGCGATCGCCTCTGTTCCGTATCCTTGACCGGTCCAGGGGAGGGCACGCATCGAAATACGAAAGCCCGCTTGTTTCAACTCTGCCTCAATGTCTAAAATGGAACACTCACCAATTATTTCACCGGAATTCAAACAGATAGCGAAATCGAAGCGCGATGGATCAGCTTGGATCGAAAGAATGTGTCGTTCGATCTGCTCGAGCGAAAACGTCGCCGTCGTACCAGTCAAATAACGTAATGTCTCATCCTGGGTTTGTTCGAATAAGACGTGCGCATCGGTCACGTCAAGCGGACGGAGGAAAATTCGTTTTGCGGTCAGGTTCATGAATATCTTCCTTTCTCATGACGAAAGTTTGATCGTTTCGTCCGTTTCCGTCGCAAAATAATGCCGTTTCGTTCGATCCTGGACGATCCAAACGATCCATCCACCGATGAACAGGAAGCTGACTGCAGCGACGGTATACGTCAAGCGAATCGAGGTCTCAGCATAGAAACCGATCAACGCCGTCAAGAGAATGACACCAGCTGACTGTACGACGTGGATACTACTGAGGAATCGTCCCATCGTTTCGACCGGAATGTGCGTTTGAGCGAACGTCATGAAGCCGGTGTTCGCAAACGCAAGGGCGAACGTCAGCAAGAAAAAGCCGATTGCTGCCGTCAGGAATGATGTAGCTGTGGCAAAGATCACATAACCGATTGGTGTCATCAGTGCTCCGAATTGAATCAAGAAGCGGAGCGACAAGCGATGCGTGAAGATCGCATTGACGGCAGAACCACAGATGATGCCAATTCCAGCGATACTGACGAGAAATCCATACGTGCTTTCATCCAGTTGCAACACGATCGTCGCAAACGAGGCTTCGAGCGAATCGAGTCCGCTCATCAGGACGATCATCAGCGCATAGAAGGCGTAGACGAGCGTGACGTAGCGCCGCGTCCGTGCAAACTGAAGCGTCTCTTTCCAGTCCGCAAGAATCACTTGGAGTGAGAAGGACGTCGCTGGAGTCTCTGCCTGGCGGACGTCGGGCAAGACGGACAGTAAGGCAGCAGAACACAACAACGCTCCCGCATTCAGGATGATCGCTGTTTCTGGGGAACCAATCAAAAATAAGAATCCAGCAATCGACGGTCCGATAATAAAGCCGGCTGATTGAATAAAGTTCTTCAACGCATTGAACCGTTGGCGACTCGTCTCCGGAACGAGCTTCGTCATGTAGATCAATGACGATGTCTCAAACAGTGTGTTGCCGATGTTCAGGATGAAGACAAGCGCATAGAGGACATACAACGAATCGATCAGTGTCAGTGAAAAGACGAGCCCGGCACGCGAGACGTCAAGCATGACGAGCAAGCGGCGCTGATTGATCCGATCGACGACACTACCGGACCAGAGGCTCGTCAACAGTGCGGAAATTGGCAACAGAATATAGAGAACGGAGACGGCGAACGCTGATCCCGTTCGTTCAAGGACGATTAAATTCAAGGCGATGAAGTAGACCCAAGCGCCGATGTTCGAGACACCGACACCAAGTAATAGCAATCCAGAGTATTTCCAATTCGACATATGACACACTCCTTTTTATTGTTTTTTAAGCCAATAAAAAAATCCCACCTCCAAGACGTTGGTCTTGGGGACGAGACTGTGCGTGTCGTGGTGCCACCCCTGTTCGCGAGACCGTCACCGGTATCGCCTTCATCGGTACGACCGTTTTCAAACGGCAAATACCTGAGCTCGATAACGGGAGCACCCGTCACGATATCCCCGATTCGGTTCCACCGTGCTGCTCAGAGGCTTGGTTCGGTCAATGGCTGATGCTCCTTCTCACCAATCGGAGCTCTCTAGGAAAAGCCGAGATGACGTACTGTTCTCTTCGACGCGTTTAATTCATATGATTTGTCTCATCCTAGCATATACAGAATGAAACCGTAAAGAATTTTATCAATTTTTTACAATTATTGAAAATGATACATAGAAATCAGAATTAGAAAAAGCGACCTAAATGGTAAAAGATGTAACAGGTTGTATGATACATTGTCATGGTCACACGTTCACTTTCAAGAAAGTCGTACGAAAGGAGGGAAAGAAATGAAACGTTTGATTTTTTTTATATCTCCACTCCTTGTTCTAACCGGAGCTGTCTTTTTCACGACGTTCCGTCCAGTCGAGCAAGCAATCTATTTCTTAATCTTATTTTTACTGACCTGTCTATCAGCGATGATTCTAGTGGAGCGTTTCGTCAAACGTCATGATGTGATCCGTCGACTAAATACGATCCATCCACTTATCGGAATCGTAATGGGGACAGTTGTGCTTGCCGTATTAGTCGGTGGTCTCATATGGTTAGCACCTTCGTTGACGAATCCGAGTCTCATCGGTCTTCTCGTTATCTTCCTTTCCATGTATAGCGGAATCCTCGTTCTCGGTTTCATCATCAGTTGTTTCTTCGAAGGCATTACGCGTCAACCGAAGGATCAATTGATTCGCCCAGTCTTTCTGTTCATCGGAACAGGCTATCTCATCTTGACCGTCTTCGGAATTTTGCAACTGTATCGTCAAACCGGATGACAGCAAACCCCACTGAAGTCATGAGACGACAGTGGGGTTATTGTATTTACTGCACTTTTAATAAGAATCCGAATTGTCCGTCTCCTTGTTTCCAGCGCGAGTTTAGTTCGTACGCATAGAGACCAGGTTCTGTCGGGGCATTGAACTGATCTTTTTTCAAAACGACGGGGGATTCCTGTTTTTGATCGTCCCACTGTGATAGTTTCACGCTTTTAAGATCACCGGATAATTCCACACGGACGGGTGATCCAGCAGAGACGGTAACTGGCGTTTTTCCCTTTGCTAGATCAAGACCGTCACGGTACGTCTTATCGACACATTGACTGCGGAGTAAGCTATCCCAGCAATAAGATCCTTGGACAGTCGGAACATCCTTTCCTTTTGCCTCAACTTCGGGATTCGGTGGCGCACCACGGAACGGTTCGAAAACGATGACGCAAACGACGAGGATCAGTAGAACGGCTAATGTTAGACCACGTTTCATGAGACACCCCCGATGGATTTTCTTTATTTTACCAAAATAAATCGAGATAAGCTGAGGTGTCTTTGAAAAAAAGGATATTCATTTCTTAAATTTCAAAATACTTCCGTTCCCTATTATTTTTCAGAAAACAGCTGCAATCGTTTGTTCAACAACTCCGCGACATAAATCGTTCCATCCGAACCGACCGCGATGTCGTGCGCAATCCGGAGTTGTCCCGCTTCTTTGCCCCATGCACCGAATCGTTTCTCAATCCTTCCTTGTTTGTTCAAAATGACGATTTGACTCTGCGCGTTCTTTTTTTGTCCATTTAAATAGTTTCCGCCATCAGCGACGTAGACTTTACCGTTCGCACCGACTTCGATCCCGTACGGTCGACCGAGTTCTTTTGACGACCACGTATCGATGTGTTTGCCGTTTCGATTAAAGATTTGGACCCGGGCGTTGTCCCGGTCCGCCACATAGAGATTCATCTCATCGTCGCTACTGACCCCATGCGGCAGATTGAACTGTCCGTCTTGTTTGCCGAGTTCATTGACTTCCCATTTTACTGTTCCTTTTAGATCAAACATGACGATGCGATTATTCCGGTAGCCGTCAGATACGGCGAACGAGCCGTCCTTGAAAACGGTGACGTCTGTCGGGCGAGCGAACGTTTTCTCATCCAGCTGTAGCGGGATACTTGGCAAGACGTTTCGGATGCGCAGACCGACTTCCGTGAACGGACCATATGCGTTTCCGAACGTTTGCAAGACTTTACCGGACGCATCGAGCTTGAAGACTTGGTTCAGACTGATGTCGGTAATCCAGATATTGTTTTGGTCATCGACTTCGAGACCGTGCGGTGACTTGAACAGTCCTGCGCCTAACCGCTTCTTCACCTGCATCGTCTTTCCGTCGAGCACGATCAATGTCGGTTCTGTGATGTAGGTGTCATCCCCGTATGAATTATTACCTCGGTGTAAATAGTAGACGTCACCGTTCGGAGCAACAGCGACGCCGCTCGCTTCCCCGGCAATCGAACGATCGCGCGTTTCAAGGGGCCAAGCGACCTGTCCGCGATACGTCGTATCTTTTGGGATGGATTGATAGTTGTCTTTCACGACGGGATCTGCGCCACCTCTTGACCAAGAAATACCCAGTACCGTGATGGTGGCTAAAGTCCCTATAAAGATCAATCGTTTTTTCATACATCGTTCCTCCAGACGTGAATCCGTCTCCATATTATATCTAGATATTAAACGAGGACGAATCGTTCTATAGGAGGAGACAGCGGGTTACGGAAGCAGGAAATTAAAATCAGGATGAACGGGTAAAGAAAAGAGATATCATATGGAAGAAAGAAAGTGAGGCAAAAACATGAAGGCAGTTACCGTAACAGGGCATGGTGGGCTTGAGCAGCTCGCCTATATCGATCAAGAGACACCACAACCGAAACAAGGCGAGGTACTGATTGAAATCAAAGCTTGTGCCTTGAACAATACAGAAATTTGGATGCGGGAAGGCGCCTATGATGCAGAGAGTGAATCAGGCTGGAAAGCAGAAGGGGTGCAGTTTCCCCGGATTCCCGGTTCAGACATCAGCGGACGAATCGTCGCGGGCGGAGACGGTGTCGCCGAGACGGAAATCGGACGCGACGTCGTCTTGTTCCCGTTCACGGCGAGTGGAAAAATCGCTGACGAACAGAGTGCCGAGGACTTATCGTTCATCGGTTCCGAGTATGACGGCGGATACGCAGAATATGTCTGCTGGCCGCTCGAACTTTGTTACGACATGCCCCTTGCCTCCTATACAGACAGTGCGGTCTTCTCGGTCAGTGGATTGACGGCGTGGCACATGGTCGAACAATTGGATTTACAAAAAGGACAGACGGTTCTCGTAACAGGCGCAAGTGGCGGTGTCGGTTCACTCAACGTCCAGATTGCGAAGCGTGTCTTCAATGCCCGTGTCGTCGCACTCGTCGGTGACTTGAAGCTGACGGATCAATTGCACGAACTCGGGGCGGACTTGGTCGTTTCCTACCGCGAGCCGGACTGGGATCAGCAGGTCATGCAAGAAGTTGGTCCGGTCGATGCGATTCTCGACGTCGTCGGCGATGCCGTGTTCAAACAAGGACTGGATCTGCTAAAGCGCGGCGGAACTTACTGTATATCCGGATCGTCCGGGGGACAGGTGACTTCGCTCGATTTTCGGACACTTTACTTGAAGCATATCCGTCTACAAGGATCTGTCCTTGGCAATCGCCATGATTATGAGAAATTACTGGAGGCCGTTCGGACGCAGACGATTCAGCCGGTCATTGACCGGACGTTCCCGCTCGCTGAAGCGCGAGAAGCCCAAGCGTACTTCAAACAAGCAGGTAAATTCGGCAAGGTCGTCTTGCTACCATAAGAGAAACCGAACAAAACGAGCTATCCTCTTCCTGTGCAGGAAAGGGTAGCTCGTTGTCGTATCGTTAACGGTTTGGCAAGATGTAAAAAAATGTGACGGTCGAGCTGACAGGTGTCTCTTCCGTATAATCAACCAATTCCTCCTGTGATTCATGAATCGTATAACGGTTGCCCGGAAAGAGTTCCGTTACCCACGTTGGAACGTGTGAAGCGAGAGGGTAGGACTGAATCCGCTCAAGTGGGAAAGGTGTCCCGTCCGGATTCGGAGTGTGGACATGTAGTGCGTCTTGTGAAGCATCTTCGAGGATAATCGTTATGTAAACCTGATATTCAATCTGTTTTTGCTCTAGTTTTTGTCGTATATCCTGCATAGCGCTTATCGCGATCCGAAAATGTGCTTTACGAATGCGTAAACTCGCGTTGCCGTGTCCGTAAAAGTCTGGATGCGTATGCCAGTCATTGAACCAATCGTCTGGATCAATATAGGCAGGAGAAGAAAAACTGTTGAATTCAAGTTCGAGATTTTTAAAATAACGACGTTTACCGCGGAATTTTTTCATGGACCATGCACCTTTCATTAAAGGGAATTTTTTATTTTTCATAAGGGAATTAAGGCGAGCATACTAAAAAATGGGTAAATAGAAACCAATGACTTGAATGGTGTGACTCGTTTGGATCGACGATGGAAAGGTGGAGCCTTATGGAAGCATCGGTCTATGATTTGCAAGAGACGAGAACCAAAATCGATCGGGAGCTGACGATTCGATCGAGCAATGCTGTCATCTTGATGTGTGCGATTTTCATCGCCTCGATCGGATTGAACTTGAATTCGACCGCTGTCATCATCGGAGCGATGTTGATTTCGCCACTGATGAATCCGATTCTCGGTCTCGGTATGGCTTTAGGGATCTCGGATATACCTCTGTTCAAGAAAGCACTTCGGCTGTTGCTCGTCCAGTTGACGATCAGCATCGTGACATCGACCGTCTATTTCTATTTTTCGCCTTTGACGGCAGCGAGTGATGAACTGATTGCGCGGACGTTCCCGACGATTTGGGACGTACTGATCGCCTTTGCTGGGGGAGTCGCGGGATGGATTGGTTTACGCAAAAAAGGGGCGAATAATATCGTTCCCGGTGTCGCGATTGCCACCGCCTTGATGCCACCAGTCTGTACGGTCGGGTACGCCATTGCGAATCAGAACATGACCTACGCGCTTGGTGCCAGTTATCTGTTCCTGATCAACTATAGTTTCATTTTGATCGCGACGTTCCTAGGTGTCAAATGGCTCTTACGGACGGATCAGAGTTTACGGATCCAGGCATCAAAACGAATCAATCGTTCCTTGATCGCGCTAGCCTGTCTCATCAGTATACCAAGTGTCTATACAGCCTATCTGCTTAGTCAGGACAGTTTGTTTGAGACGAATCTTGACCGTTATGTCGAGGAAACGTTTCAAGAGACGTTCGTCGTTCAGCATAGCTATGACGAGAAACGCCAGCAATTGAAGGTGACGACGTTAGGCACACGGTATGATGCACGTGAACGGGAACGGCTGGCTGGAACAGTCGCTCGACGACTATGGACTATCACGTGTCAAACTGACCTTGATCCAGATCCCTGATTTGAATCAACTTGATCCTGACCAACTAGAGAAATTGTTCAATGAACGTATGCAGTGATGAAGGAACTGAGGAGGAAAGAGCATGCTGGCGTTCTTTATCTTGATCCGAAATTTTTTTCATGTCATCCGTATCTTATTCAAGCAAGAAGAACAAAAGGCATTGATGATCATGGTCGGGGCACTTTTCTTGATTGGGACGGTCTTCTATCACAATGTCGAACAGTTCAGTATTCTAGACGCTTTTTATTTCTCCGTTATGACGCTCGCGACGGTCGGATACGGGGATCTCGTCCCTCAGACGGCGTTCGGTAAATTGTTTTCGATCGTGTACGTCATGCTTGGCGTCGGTGTTCTCAGTGCCGTCATCGTGAACTTCAATATGGCCCTAAAACAATATCACCGGTACAAGAAGAAGAAGGAGGAACAGAAATGAAACCACATCTGACGCACTTCTTGCATTGTCTGATCCTCGGAGCAATCGTCGGATTGACGGCTGCCTTGTTTTTAAGTGGCATCAACGCATCGATTCATTATGTATGGGAGTGGTTACCGTCTGTACTGGATGTATCTTTCTATGGACTCGGCGTCGGTCTACTCGGTGGTATCGGTATTGGTCTGATTCAAAAGTCTGTGGGGGATTACCCGAAGACGATGCACGAGACGCTTGCTAACTTTAAGCAAGAAGGTCGTGTACCTTATCGCGGTGCCCTCTGGAAAAACGCCGTTGCCGCATGGATCGTGCTGACGTGTGGAGCGAGTTTAGGACCAGAAGCTGCGCTGATCAGCATCTTAGGGGGAATGGTGACGTGGATCGGTGACCGGCTAAGGTTGACGGAGCCGGAACGGCAAAGTTTCTTGCAGACGGGATACGCTGCGATGCTAGCGACAATATTTCATGCCCCGTTCGTCAGTGTCTCTGAAGCGATCGAGGAGGAACCGATGCAACGAGCAACGTCACGCTGGCAAAAGATACAACGCATCTTTTATTACGGCATTTGTACGCTCGTCGCAATTACCTGTTTTCGTTTCATCATGCACCTCGTACCCCATGACCGCGTGTTCGCAATCAAGATACCACCGATTAATTGGAACGGGACCGTCATTTGGTTCATCCTTCCGGCGATTCTCCTCGGTATCGCGTTCGGACTCTTCTTCTTATGGATGGAGCGGGTGACGAACTGGATGGTCTCTCGCGTCGGCAACCCAATCCTTCTCGCACTCATCGCGGGAATCGCGATTGGTCTTGCATCCATGCTCACACCTTACTTACTGTTTTCTGGTGAACATGAAATCCTAGACTTTACGAAGGAAGGAGCCTCATGGTCAATCGGCGCCTTATTGTTGCTTGCGATCGGAAAGGTGGGATTGACGCATCTTTGTTTTTCCTGCGGCTGGAAAGGTGGAAAGATATTTCCGTTGATTTTTTCGAGTACAGTCCTGGCATTCTGCCTCAGCCAATTAAGTCCGTTCATGCCTGGATTGATCGTAACACTTGTCGTCACGGCAAGTTGTGCTGTCGTCTTGCGTCAGCCACTCGTGACCGCTACGCTTCTCCTCTTTCTATTCCCGTTGCAATTCTTTCCGTTGATCCTACTTGTCTGTCTTGGCGTTCAACAATTCATGAAATACTACGGAAACCATCTTTCATTATCCGATAAATAAATTTATGACTTACTAAATTATTCGTTATTTGTCTTATGGATTGAATGAATCTATACTTTTTAGAAAGACCAAGCAAAAGGAGAAACCATATGATTGATTTTGAATGGTATCGCAGTTTCATTCATGTTTACCAACAGCGTTCCGTCTCGGCAGCGGCAAGAATTCGTTTTTTGACGCAACCGGCGGTCAGCCAGCATATCGCGGCACTAGAAGCAGAACTGGAGACATCCTTGTTCATCCGTGCGCCACGGCAAATGATTCCGACGGACGCGGGAACAGCCCTCTATACACAAGTCGTCGGATTGATTGATCGGCTCGAGGAATTATCGCTTGAGATGAAGTACGAAGCAGGGGAACAACCTCGTCCGGTCCTGAAATTCGGGGGACCTACGGAATTCGTCACGCATGGGATCGTGCCGAAGGTACCGCTCGATGTCGCAAAGTTCACGGCAGTCTTTGATTTGACGGTTCCTCTTTTGCAACGCTTGCTTGCGAATGAGCTCGACTTCATCATCGCAACGAAGCGGATCGATGAGCCGGGCGTCCAGTACGTCCCGATTGCTGACGAACGCTTTCATTTGATCGCCCCGATTGGCTACGATGCTCCGGAAGCAGATCTAAAGGAATGGATGGACCGACAGCGCTGGATCAGTTACGGACTCGAGTTACCGATCATTCGTCGCTACTATCAGACGCAGTTCGGAGAACGACCGGGCATTCGTCCGGAAATGATCTTACCAAACGTCGATGCGATACTAAAAGCGATCGAAGCAGGGCACGGCATCAGCGTTTTGCCCGATTATCTCGTCGAAGCAGCGGTCAGCGCTGGACGAGTACAACGGATTGCACCGGAACGATTCGCGACGAATCAGTTATATGTCGCTTATCGAACGGACTCGCGCCACGATCCGGTTTTGCAACAGGTGATTAAGGCGTTAGGTTGAATTGTATGAAAAAAGTCCAATCCACAAGCAAATGCTGAGAGGGTTAGACTTTTTTTGTATGAATTACATATTACTTTGATACGTAATCTAAGAACGTCAAGTATCGATCAACGACGAGATTGGCACTGTCTGCTCGATAGGCTGGATAGTGTGGTGAGGCGACAGGCTGATCGAAAGCGTCTTGATCACGCCATTGTTCATAAAAGTAGAAGACGTTCGGATCATCGATAGCGCGATGTGTCTGATACGTCAGGCACCCTGCCTCGGCACGCGAAGGGGCGATCACACCTTCGATGATAGAAGCGAACTGTTCGCCTTGATTCGGATGCGCTTCGATCCGGGCAATCAGTTGAATCATCGATAGAACCTCCTATGAAAAGAGATCCTTCATCCAAAGGATCTCTTGTTTCGATTAGTTGAGTGTATTAATGACGGCTTTCGCGACCGCGATCGTTGATTGTGGATTTTGACCCGTGACGAGGTTTCCGTCGACTTGGACGTTTTCCGTAAAGTTGTCAGCCGTGATGATGTTCGCACCGAGTTCACGAAGGCGTGTCTCGAGCAAGAATGGCATGTAGACGTCAAGACCTGTCGCGCGTTCTTCTTCATCCGTGAACGTTGCGATCGTCTTTCCAGCGACGAGTGGTGTTCCGTCTGAGAGTGTCGCACTGACGAGTCCAGCTGGTCCGTGGCAGACCGCAGCGACCGTCTTGTTCGCTTCAAACAATGTCCGAAGGGCGTTGTTCAAGGCATCACTTTGTGGCAAGTCGAACATCGTTCCGTGTCCACCTGGCATGAAGATCGCATCAAATGCTGATAAGTCCTGGATTGCATTTAAATCAAGTGTCTCTTTCAAGAGTGGAGCTGTCGCTTGGATTTCAGCTGGGACTTCGTCTTCAAGGCTCCGTGCGTCGATTGGTGATTCGCCGCCGTTCGGGCTTGCGACCGTTACTGTATATCCTGCGTTTTTGAACTCAATGTATGCCTCTGCGAACTCCGACAACCAAAGTCCTGTCGCGTGACCTTCCTTCATTTCCTTTGCGTTCGTGACGACCATTAAGATGTGTTTACTCATGATATGTTCCTCCTTTTTCGTTTGCCGATTGGCTACGTGATTAGAATACGCCCGCTTGAATCAAAAAACAAATTAATAAAAGTGAGCTTATCGATAAATAAATTTATACATAAAAATAAAAACTACTTCCACCATGATGGCGGAAGCAGTTTGAAAGATAGATTAACGTACGTCAGAAGAATAGTTAGTGAACATCGAGTGACTTCGCACTATCACGATGACACAGGCAAGACTCGCGACCGTTCCAAGGACAGCGACGATGATCGTCGAGGATCCGTTCGGAATCAAGAAGCCGACGGGAATCAGTCCGACGAAGCTAAAGACGATTAAGGATTGATAGACGACATTGATGATCTTCAGGACAGGATGTTCGAAAAATGATAGGACGAGCGGTGGTACGAATAAGAAGACAATTAGTCCAATCGCGATGTAAACCGATAATGGCTCTTCAAACGAAATGGTGTTTCCAGTTGAGTGGCGTGCAGCGACAAGGATGGCGACGATCGCGACGCATAAGGTCACACAAACGAACGTTAACCGTTTTAACATATGAACCCCTCCTTTTTACTCTGATTCCATAATAAACCATTTTTCAAATGGGAGACAATCTTTTTCCGGACGTCCAGTAGTGACGAATCGCTTCGATGATGACGTCAGGGCGATCCCAGTGTAATAGATGTCCTGTCTCCGGAACGAAATGGACCGTCGCTTGTGTCATCTCATGTAATCGGTTCGTTGCCTGCTGACGGATCGATGCTTGATCTGTCGGTAACGTTGCGACGTACAACTGAATGTCCGCTGGTGGAACGTCCGGGAGGAAATCAAGAACATCCTCGTGGTGAAGCGCGCGTACGATCGCAGCAGCCGTCTCTCCTCGCGCATGCCAGTGGAATCGTCCTTCCTCCATCCGAAGGAGGTCGGCACCAGCTAAATCGAGGGAGTGCGAGCGACGTGCATCCGGAGCATAGACAGCAACGTCTAAAAATTCGTCCCATGTCGAAACGGAATCCTCGAAATTTTGTTCATAAAAGACGACTTCTTCCTCTACGGAAAGACCGTAAAGCCGTTTACTATGATAGCCGCCGTCAATCAGAATCGTGCCGAGCACACGATCCGCATGTTCAATCAAATAATAGAGCGAGAGAACACTTCCCCACGAGTGCGACAAGGCATAGAACCGCTTGACATCAAGGATGTGTAAGACTTCGTCGATCCAGTCCGTAAAGGGTTTCATGCGATAGTGTAGGGAATCTGAGAAAGCTGGTGTTTTGCCGTGACCGGGTAAATCAATCGCAATCAGACGGAATTCGTCCGCGAGCGCTTCAGCGATTTCGATGAAGCTGAGACTTGTACTGCCGAGTCCGTGCAGACAGACGATCGTCGGAAGCTGTTCGTTTCCCCATTCCGTAATGTGGACGGATTGTTGCTGACAGGTGATCGTATAACGTTTCATTTACCGTCTCCTTTTTTCTTTTACTGTACCATGAGGAGAATGTTGGGAATTGAAAAATAAGGAAACTTTCTTTAAGGAGTAGCGTAGAGTAAGATGACACGTCATTTACATAGAGGAGAATTCACATGGAAACCATCATCACGATGCTCTTAACAGCCGTTACCTTATATGGGCTCGGTGTCCTTGTCACGAAAGTAAAAGAACGCTTGCGTTAATCAAAAATATGTCCAAAGGAGTCCGTCATGTTTCCAATCGTAAAACAAGAATTCACGAGCAGCTTCAAAAGCATCAAAGCGATTCTATTGATTCTTTTTCTGACGATCACGTCCGTCTTCACAGCATCGTATTTGACGAGGCATCCGGAACTGCTTGCTGGCGTTAATCAACCGTCTGCCTATACTTCAAGCATTAAGTTCTTCATCCTGTTCTTCGGTTTTCTGTTCGTGGCTGCGTTATCACACGACATCATCAATCGTGAAATCGAGACACGGACGATTCGTTTACTGGTCACGAAGACGTCGCGTCTGCGAATCGTTTTGGAGAAGTTTCTCGGATCATTGTTATTCTGGTGCGCGACGCTTACGATCAATTTCCTGATTGTCTCGCTCTACGCGCAGCAATGGTTCTGGATCGATTATCTGACGGTTCTGATCGTCATCCTATACATCACCAGTTTCAACATCTTTTTATCTACGATGATTGCGAAGCCTGGTTTGACGATGTTTCTCGGTATATTTCTCGGGATTGTCGTCCCGATCATCGGTCTCTGGTCAGCGTTCTCGGAAAAATGGTACCTGGTACCGTTTCAATACATCTTGCCGTACCACGCTGTCATCATGTCTGGGACGTTATTACTGTTACCTGTTTTATGGAGTGGGTTGTTTTTGACAGTCTCCTATCTCACGTTAAAGCGAAAGGATTTGTAATATGAGTGCGATTGAAGTAAATGGGTTGAAGAAATCGTTTGGTGCGAAGGAAGTCTTACGAGAAGTGAATTTGACGGTCGAACGAGGAGAAATCTTTGGTTTTTTAGGTCGTAATGGTGCTGGGAAATCGACGTTCATTCAGATTATGACCGGAATCACACAAGCGACAGGCGGAACCGTCGCACTTCTCGGTGAATCCGCTGATCGTCTGGATGCCATCAAACAACGGATCGGGGTCATGCCGGATACATCAAATCTGTATCATGATATGACGGCACGTGCGTTTCTTAACTATATGGCAGGATTATCAGGAGTTCGCATCACGAAGCAAGAAGTTAGAAGATTGCTTGAACAAGTCGGATTAAGCGGGACGGAGCGACAAAAAATCGGGAGCTTCTCGTTCGGGATGAAGAAAAAGATCAGTATCGCACAAGCGCTCACCGGAAATCCGGAATTACTCTTTTTAGATGAACCGACGTCCGGTCTTGATCCAGAATCGGCGATCGAGATCCAGCGATTGTTGCTTGCATTAAAAGCGGACGGAAAAACGATTTTCTTAACCTCGCATAACTTGAATGAGATCGAAAAGATGTGTGACCGTGTCGCCATCATGACGGAGGGAAGAATCGTCCGCTGTGGAACCGTTGCGTCCTTACAAGAAGCAATGAGGCAGGAGATTCAAATCCGTATTCGGACTGTTCCGCGATTAGCGCCATCGCATCTGCCAGCATACGCTCGGCTTTTGTCGCAAGCTGATGATTGTACACGGCTTGATTTATCGACGGAAGAGGATATTCCAGAGTTACTCGTCATGCTTGCGGAACAAGACGTCAAAGTCTACGAGGTGCAGATCGAACGTCAATCGTTAGAAGAGATTTTCTTAGCGGTCTGACCGACTAGCCTCTGATTCCGTCTCCGGAACATCTTCGAGTAAAAGACGACCCCCGTCATTCCACTGACCGTACATCTGATTCCGTTTCGTTTTTTCAATCAACGTCTGCAGACGTTTTTCATAGAGAACGGGATCCTTGCGTACACTTTGAATCGTATCGATCCGGATGCGTCGATAGAGCTCCGGGAAGTCATTAAACTGTTCATAGACGACCGGGTCTTCTTGTAGGCGCGCTTGGATCGTGTCATCAATGACGAACGCATCAGCACGCATGTCTGGTAGAACCTGTCGTCCGGACGGTTGTATCAAGCCGAGGCGCTCTAAGCGACGGACTCGTTCCTTGTTCAGTTCGGTCCAGTTGCTGTTTTTTCGACGCGGGGTGAATCGTTGCGCCAGTTCGCCGTCTTCGGTCTTCTTTGCAATTCCATCAATCCAGCCGAAGCAAAGTGCCTCTTCGACGGCATCGAGATAAAGTAAACCGTCCCCGATTTGTTTTCGACTGAGAATCACCCAACAGAAGGTCGCGCGATTCGCGTGTTTCGTCAGCCACTGTCGAAAGCCATCGCGATCGGTAAAGCGTAAGACATTCGTGATTTCCACGTTCGTTCCTCCATTTCAGATAGCAGTGCCCCCTCCACGTCACGCGAGGGGGCACTTTTCGTATTCATCGCAACGGGTCATGATGAAAGACACAATTCCGACCACTCTTCTTCGCTTGATAGAGGGCAGCGTCTGCCTGCTGGATCGTCTGCAGAAAATTATGGGTCTCAGACGGTTGATGAGTTTGGCGAGACACCCCAATCGATAACGTCACTTGCAACGGTTCCGTCGCTGATAACTCATACGTCCGTTTGGCACTGGCTTCACAGATTTGTTCCGCGAGTCGACGCGTCTCCGGCAACGAATGCTCCGGCAACAGCATCATGAACTCTTCACCGCCGAATCGTCCGAGCACACACGTTGGGGGACAATACGATGCTAGCAAAGAGCTGATTTGCCGTAAAATATGATCGCCGCGGTCATGACCGTAAGTATCATTGACCTGTTTGAAATGATCGACATCGATGATCATGATTGAAAAGTCCGTCTGTTGTGATTTGTAACGTAGGACGGTCTCTTCTAAACGACGTCGATTATCAAGCCCTGTCAACGTATCCGTCAAGGCAAGACGCCGATGCATCCGGACTTGAGTGAAGTGCCAGCGGACTTGATGCAAGATGCTGTGCAAGAGGAGACCGGCGCAACCATTCCCGACGAGAAAGATCGTCATCGCTGTCACATCATTCGGTTGAACATGTTGAACGTATGGTAAACAGAGAATGAGTGCAATGCCGAAAATGATTGGAAACGAGATGAATCGATCCGGTGCTTCATTTTGTAAGTACAAGACAACGATGCTGACAATCAGATACGTACCGATCAGCCAATAGGCATGAGCGGAATCAAAAACGAACGTTTGAAGGGAAGCGAAGACGAGGGTCGTGATGAAGCCGCTACTAATACCTCCATAAATGAAGGCGATGACAATCAAGGTAATCGATAAGTCGAATTGAAATCCCTCATAGGTGATGGCATTATGGATGACCCAGTAGCCGGCACCTGTCGCAAGAATCAGTACTAACAGATTTTTCTTCAGCCAGCTGTCGAACGTGTTTCGAAACTGAAATCGTTTAAAAAAGAACAGGGAGATGAGCACGAAGAAAAAGGTCAGAGCGACGTTGAGGATAAGATGGTTCAGCGTATTCCACATATTCGTGTTCCTCTCAAATGAGTTCTGAAAAATAACTACAAAAAAATGTTTCATTCAATGAATATTTATTCTATATAGCCAACGATACCCTAAAGATGTATGAAAATATCTTAATTTCCGTATATTTTAAAAAAGATTAGATTTCTTCAACTAAGTTAATAATACTCTGAGATTTTCTCACGTGAAGACTCGACGAGATAATCAAGTGAGACGAAATTGCGAATGAATGCATACGAGCCAATTTCCTCGATGGATACGCCTAATCTCTCTGCCTGTTGATTGATGTCATCTTCTTGCGATTGCAGCATCTCGAAGCCTGCTGCTTGCATCCGCTCTCCGTCGAATTCGAGCGTAACGACATCTCCATCCTGCCAATCATTTTTTAATTGATGAAAGTGCGTTTGATACGCTGCGCTTGGAGGATCGACTTCGAAGGCGATCCAGCCTGTTGGTGCGTCGATTTGAAATGTCGGTGACAATCCACCGCGCGTCACGATTGATTTCATGTGATGCCGATGTGTCATATGGCGTAATAGCATGGTCAGACCACTCCTTTTTTTATCTATTATTACGCGACAGCGTCAGAATATCGAGAAAAATTTTCAAAAGAGATGGAAGACTCTTGGATTTTTCTGGTATACTACGTTTTCGGAAAGCGTTTGCACAAAAGGGGGAGAATACATGCAACCATATGCCGTCAAAGCAACAGGACTGACGAAACACTATCAAATCCTACAACGGGAACCGGGATTACGCGGAGCGATCAAAGCGTTGTTTCACCGGACGTACCGGACGAAAGAGGCGGTCAAAGCGATTGATTTGACGATCGCACCAGGAGAACGAGTCGGCTATATCGGTTTCAACGGTGCCGGGAAATCAACGACGATCAAGATGCTCGCTGGTATCCTGCGTCCGGACGCGGGGAACGTCCGGGTGTTCGGACTTGATCCACACGCCGACCGCGTCAAGAACGCGTCACAAATCGGAGCCGTCTTCGGTCAGCGGACACAACTGTTCTGGGACATTCCGGTCCAAGAATCGTTTGAGCTGTTGAAGGAAATCTATCAAGTGCCGACGTCCGAGTTTGCCGAGACGCTCGCGTGGTTTCGGGAGAAGCTCGATCTCGCACCGCTCCTAGACGTACCGGTCCGACAACTGTCGCTCGGACAAAAGATGCGCTGTGAACTAGCCGCAGCCTTCCTGCATCGACCAAAAGTCGTCTATCTCGACGAACCAACGATTGGGCTTGATATCGAGATCAAGGAGACGATCCGTCACTTCATCCGCGAGATGAGTGATCGCTGGGGGACGACCGTCATCTTGACGACGCACGACATGCAGGATATCGAGGAAGTCTGTGACCGTGTGATCGTCCTCGACGACGGTAAAATCATCTATGACGATACGATCGATCAGTTAAAGGCATCGTTCAGTCACGAGCGGACACTTCGAATCACGCTCGAAGAACCGGTGCCGTTCGCTTTACCGACAGTGTTGATCAATCGTGTGATCATGTTTGAGACGGATGAACTAACGTATGAGCTCGCCTTCGACGACCGAGAACTGTCAAGCGGTCAAGTCATCAAGGAAATCGTTTCGCTGTACGCCGTTCGGGACGTCTCCGTGTCCGTACCGAAGATGGAGACGTTAATCCGCAAGCTCTACCAAGCGGGGATCAGTGCATGAGAATCCGTAAATATACCGCGTTGATGCGGTCCCAAATCAAAGTTGATCTCGCCTACACAGCCTGGTACTGGGCAAGCATGTTCAGCGTGACGATGCGTCTGTTCATCCTCTATTTCTTCTGGCAAGCCGTGTATGCCAATAAGACCGATGTTTCCGGTATCTCGCTGTCAACGATGCTGACGTATGCGGTGCTTGCGACGATGATCGATCAGTTCCGCGGGGGTGCCGGACGCGATCTCGCCCGGATGATCAAACAAGGGGCGATCGCAATCGAGTTACTCCGTCCGTATCACTTGCTCGATAAGTTACTCGCCCAAGACATCGGCTCAAAAGTCTCGGTCTTGTTCCGCTCGATCCTACCACTCGTCCTCGTCTCGATTTTGTTCATCGGCGTGGAT
The DNA here is from genome assembly GCF_018619045.1 of Exiguobacterium sp. s161. Taxonomy (NCBI): domain Bacteria; kingdom Bacillati; phylum Bacillota; class Bacilli; order Caryophanales; genus Exiguobacterium; species Exiguobacterium sp. s161. The sequence continues at coordinate 1,418,524 of NZ_JACSNH010000001.1, read as the reverse complement.
CGACCACAGTCATGGCTAGCTGGCATTGCCTTCGTCGGTAGCGTGATTTGTGCCGTGTTGCTCGCGACATTGATTGATCTGCTCGTCGGCATCTTTGCCTTCTATACCGTCAACATTTGGGGACTGTCCGTCTTACAGGACGCCATCATCACGATCATGTCCGGTGCGATCGTCCCGTTGACGCTGTTTCCGGACTGGTTTCAGACGATCAGTCTGTACTTACCGTTTGCTTCACTCGTCTACGTCCCGGTTGCGATCTATACGGGAGAAATTGGCGCAAGCGGTATCCTGCAGGCGTTACTGATTCAAATCGGCTGGTTGATCGGATTCTTCGTCATCTTGCGGATCACGTTCGCGCTCGCAATCCGGAAAGTGACGGTGTTCGGCGGATGAAACGATACATAAAACTCTACTGGTTGTATGCCAAAAGTCATTTTAAGGTCATGATGGAATATCGGATCGATTTCCTGATTGGTGTCTTGTCGGTCTTCGGTCAACAGTTCGCCTCACTCTTTTTCCTGTCGGTCGTCTTTCAGCATATCGAGACGCTAAACGGTTGGGACTTTTACGAGATCCTATTCATTTACGGGATTGCCTTTTTAGGGCGAGCCTTACACCATATCTTCTTTGATAACTTGTGGACGATCGGCTGGCAGTACATCCGGACCGGGAATCTGGATCGGTTGTTGATGCGCCCGGTCAATCCACTGTTTCAAATCGTCGCCGAGCGCGTTCAGCAAGACGGGTTCGGTCAACTATTGATTGGCGGGGGGGTGCTCTATGTTGCTTCCGATCACCTCGACATGATCTGGAGCTTCGGTGATGTCTTGATGTTGATCGTACTTGTTCTTTCGAGCGGATTGCTCTATATCGCGATCAACCTGTTTTTTGCGACGTTCTCGTTCTGGATGGTCGACAGTTTACCGGTCGTCTCAGCGGTCTTCAGTCTGAGTGATTTCGCCCGTTATCCGATGACGATCTACTCGAAGGTGTTGATGTTCGTCTTGACCTACATCATCCCGTTCGGCTTTACTGCCTTTTATCCGGCGATGTATTTCTTTGACGGAAGAGGCTATGGTGTAATGGCAGTCGCGACACCACTCGTCGCGATCATCGCCTGTTTGATTGCTTATCGGTTCTGGTTGTTTGGACTGAAGGCATTCGCGAGTACGGGATCTTGAAATAAGAAGAACCTTGAAGTGTTGCGAGGCTTCAAGGTTCTTTTTGTTTCTAATCAATTTAGATATGGATTTCTTTATGTGAAATATGAAACTTTTGTTATTAAATGACAGTATAAAATATTGAGACATGAATCTGAGGGAGGGGTTACATTGAAAAAGGGATGGCTCGTATTACTGTGTTTGGTCTTGGTTACCTTATCGGGGTGTACCGTTTGGGAAAGGACAGAAAACTTCTTTTCACCGAACGACGAAACGATTAAAAACAAGACGATCAAGATTGGTCAAGAGGATCAGGTCAAGATTGTTCCGCTCTATACGCAATACAATCAGTACTTAGAAGAAGCGATGCAGACAGGAAACTCAGACGACAATACGAACAGTTACCTAAAACATGTCTTAGGTTACATCGATGAAATCGGTGAGCAACAAAATCTCGATCTAACATATATGAAAAGTTACTTTATGCTACAAGCAACTGAGTATAAAGAACAATTGATGAGTCGGACGAAAGAGCTGATGAAACAAGATACAGAGATCAAAAAAATCATTGAAAAAAGTTACACTGCTTCACATCGGGCATTACCAAAACAAACGAATACGATATTCATCGTGCCTGTTAACTCGGAATTCATGGAGCGTATGGATGTCATGGGAGGGGTCGCAGGATTGGCAACTAGAGATTGCTTCATGCTATTCCTTACCGCTGACTACGATAAGAAAATGTTGGAATATGCAGTAGCCCATGAATATCACCACACTGCTTTATATGATCGGATGAAGCTAGATACTTCCTTAGGAGAGGAAGCTAGTCCACTGATCCATTCACTCCTCCTTGAAGGGAAAGCGGATCAGTTCGCGAAACGCGTCGTTAAAGGTGTGACACCAGCTTGGGTCGAGCCATTAGAAGAAGAGACGAAACAGCGTGTTCTACGTTTAATGAAAAATGGTGAGTTAACGCAAGATGATATCATGGACGGCAATAAGGAACAGGATGTACCTATGTGGAGTATGTACCGATTAGGTAAAGATATCATGGACGCATATCTTGAAAAATATCCTTCAGAATCGATAGCAGATTGGACGACTAAAGACGCGGAAACGATTTTAAAGGATTACAAGTATAAAAATGATCTACTTTGATTCAAAAAATAGACCCGTCAGCATAAAGAAGCTGATGGGCATATTTTTATACTTTTGAAATTTTTCGAAATTAAGTCGAACGCTTTTGAACGATGGATGAACAGAAATAAAACGGCGAACGTGTTGTTTAGGAAATATCAGTTCGGGCGAATGAACGGATAGCGTTTGACATGGCAGGGGAGACAGGATGAATCTGTTCGATGTAATCGAGGATCACTAGTGCAGCCGTTTTATTATGTGAATAGCCTGGCATCATCTCTGAGAATCGGTTGACCATTTCTGGGAAACGTTGCTCAATCCGACGTTCCGGAGCAAACGGATCAACAGATGTCGCTTCCTCTTTTTCAAATGAGGACAGAACGTGTAACAATTGACCAACGGCAAATTGTTGAATCAAACGGAAGGCTGATAAGGTTTCGCCACGTGTTTCGCGACAGAGCCCGACATATAGATTCGTCAGTGCTTCATGGATGGCGTAATCGACGGATGGATGTTCGCTCGAACTGTTATGTGGTTGTGGGACTAAGCGTTCAAACGCGTCGAAGGAAGGATCGCACCACACGATACGACCAGCGGAAAATGCAATTTCAGAAAGTTCATCTAGTTCGAAGATGGCGAATTCGGCATAGATACCGTCGTCAAACATGACTTTATGTCCATCCTGCGTATTTTGAAATTGAAAGTGTAAAGGGTATGTGTTTTCTAACCAGTCGAGTTGCTCGATGAATCGAGCCTTTTTACCGGGCTTTGCGATGATGAAAAAGTCTAAGTCCGAATAGTCATCGAGTCGTTCAAGTTCTTGACCGACAGAACCGAGTCCGAGCAGGACAAGCGCATCATCTGTTTGTGCAATCGTTTGCCCAATTGCGTCTAATCGTTCCAATAATACGTCTCTATGTGTCATCTCTGTTGCTCCCTCTTTATGGTGTTTAAATGTAAGAATTGCGGACACTTCATTAGGGAAGCGTCCGCGAGTGTCGGTAGGGCGATCAAAAATGATCGCTTTGCATCTTATGGAGCAATTGGTCGAACGTCTCGTGGTCCTTTGATGTAAAGGCACGGAAATAACGATCATCAATCTCTTCGATCTCGGGAGCTGACGTTTGAATCAGCGCTGCACCATCTTCCGTCAAGAGAATCCGTTTTTCCCGGTTGATTCGTTTTCGGATGACGAGGTGTTCCGCGAGTAACTTCTTCACCGTTTGCGAAATGGCACCGCTTGAGAGTTCGAGCGTGCGTTCAAGTGATTTTTGTGTCGCACTCTCTTGATGATACAAGGTCATCAATAAATCGAATTGGGATTTTGAGAGTCCTTTTGGTTTCAATACATCGTTGACTTCTTTCGAATAACGAGAATGGATTCGCTGAATGGCGTTCCAGTGTTGCATTGAAGATTCGAATGTGAAGGTCATGATTTTTCCTCCTCTTCTGTCACGCAGGATTGAGCTTATCGAAGAAACGGATTAATTCTTCCTGTTGTCGCGCAGTCAAAGCAGCGAATTGTTCTTGTTGAAAACGTTCATAGGCAGGCAACACTTCTTGCAGAATGGCTGTTCCTTTTTCCGTCAAGAGCAAATAGTTCGTCTTCCATTTGCGTTTGCGGGTGATGAGTTGCCGATCAAATAAACGTTTGATTCCGTGTGAAATCGTGCCATCGGTCACTTGGATCCGTTCAGCGATTTCCTTCTGGCTCGTGCATGAGGTCGTTTGTAGGCAACGCAATACTTCAAGATTCGTATGGGAGAGATCCCATTGTTTCAAGAACGCATTGACTCGCTTGATTTGTTGATTATGATACGTCGAAATCGTATACCAGCATGTCATGGGATATGTCTCTGTTATTATTGTCATGGGGAACCTCTTAAATGTAGAATGTACTGCTGATGAATTACTTTTACCATACCATATTAAAAATATGTAGTGCTACTAGTTTGAACGCAAACCCATCACTTCCCATCATTGCCTAGGAACTGTACAAAAAAGACCTGAACGTGTCAGGTCGGTTCAGGAAGGAATCCCATTCGAAAGCGTGAGATAGGAATCCGTTAACTGGAATCCATATTTCGTAAAACATTGATCTGAGACGCGTCCTTGTAAGGTGATCGTCGCATAATCGCCACGAATCGCGTAATGAGTGTACTTTTTTTCAATATCATGAATCAATGACTCAAGTAACAGACCACGCTCGCCGAGTCCTTCTTCCCGAACGTTGATCTCAAGTAAACAGAATGTACCGTATTCGGTGAGGGATGTGCGCTCCGTTCGTTCATGAAGCACCGTTAAGAACGAACGTTTTGAAATAAGGGATCGACTATGGGGTGGTTCTAGAATCGTGACGTAATAACTGAGAGCTGGTGGACGTAAATTACGCGTGACTTCGACGACTTGCCGCTGATTGTTGTACGCGAGACCAACGAATTGTTCCTGCGGATGATGCGGCACGGTCAGTCCTTCTTGCTCACAAACGGTTTGCCACTCGGCTTCTGGAATCCAGACAGCCTCTTCGGTTTTCGCTAAAGCTTTAAAGAACTTCACGTTAAACGGATGACCTCCTATAGGGTATGTAAAATGATTATTCCTATCATGCCTGATGGCTAGACAAAAAACGAGTTACAATCTGACGACAAATGCACTTCCTTTGCTATAAGTATACCGTGAAATTTCATTTTAAAACAGACTACACCTGAACGAATCGACTGTCTATACTGAATGTATCCAGTCAGGAGGCGAGCATATGAAACCAGTCGAAGGTCCGTTTTTCCATGGCACGAAAGCCACGTTGCAAATCGGTGACGAATTGAAACCAGGGCACGCGTCGAATTTTCGTGAACAACCGCTCCAGCACGTCTATTTCACGGCAACATTTGATGCAGCGAAGTGGGGCGCAGAGCTCGCACGATCTGACGCTCCGGAACGTATCTATCTCGTCGAACCACTCGGAGCGTATGAGGATGATCCGAACTTGACGAACAAACGGTTCCCAGGCAATCCGACTCGGTCGTATCGTTCGACGGAACCCGTGAAGATCATCGCTGAACTCGGAACGTGGGAACGGCATACCGATGAAGAGATTGAGACGATGAAAGCATCCCTGCAGCGGTTACGCGCAGAAGGGAAGGATACGATCATTGACTAAAAGAGCAAGGGGAGAAGACTTGCCTGTATATGATTTCAAATCGATCCAACCGACGAACGTGAACGTCATTGATCAATTATTGGTTAATCATTTGCATGCCATCCGCCTGAATCAAGACGACGAGCGTTTGATCACGATCCTCGAAGATCCATTCGTTCCACCTGTTGAAACGATCGTTGCAGTCTATTGTGTCTATCGAAAATCAATTCTTGATCTGTTGCAAGGTAGGATTGCCTCCATCGAATCGTATGACTTTTAGAATGCATCTGTGAAAGACAAACTCATGACAGCAGAAAGCGTCGAAGGAGTGCTTGATATGGCGACATTCGTCGTCATTGCCTCAGAAGACAACACCTATATGTCTCACTATTTTATCGGCGGTGAGGCAGAGAAACTTAATTCGATACTAAATGTATGCTTTGGTCATCCGAATTTGATTGACGATCAATCGACGAAGCGTTACATCAAACGCTTCGAGCAGGATGTTTTGATCGTTGAAAAGATGGGATTCATGAAATTGCTTCGAAATGAATAGAGAAACGAATTGAATGTAAGATAAGCACTACCACGTATTTTTTTGACAGAATGCACTGCAAGATGAAGATGGAATGGTACAATATGTAAAAAGGGGGTCGTTCTAATGTCTCGCTTCAAACAAGAAAAGAGACAACCACTCGATCATCTCCGCGACGGTGTCGATCAAGGTCTCGGTAGTGCCGTACCACGTGGGCAAAACGACGGGATGCGTGGTCTTGAGATGCTCGCGGTGCTTGTCGTCCTCGGTGGAGGATATCTACTGTATCAATGGTTTTTCTAAAGCAAGAAGCATCGCCCTCATGAGGACGATGCTTCTTTTTGTTCGATTTCACTGACGATATCATCCAGTGTGACGTGAGCGAGCACCTTTTCAAGAGCAGATTGAGCGAGCTCAAAGATTGGTGTGACCGTCGATTGGATGTTTCGTCCGACCGGGCAATCTGGGTTCGGTGCGGCATGGACGCCGAACAGTTCCTTGTCCGGTACGACAGCGACGGCTTGGTAAACGTCAAGTAGCGTGATGCAAGATGACGGGCGGGCGAGTCGCGCACCGGCGACACCCGGGCGGACCTCAATCAGATCGGCTTTTTTGAGCATGCTCATGATTTTACGGATGACGACCGGATTCGTATTGACGCTGCCAGCAATCAAGTCGGATGTCATCTTCTCGTAAGTCGCAATCAACGAGAGAATATGGATGCCGACGGAAAAACGTGTACTGATGGCCAACGGATGACCCTCCTTCTTAAAAACATTGTTCTCTCATTATACGTCGTATTGTTCATTTGGCAAGAAACGGGGAATAGGAACAACACTGTTGACAAACAAAGTAATTGTAACTATATTGGTTACATGTAATCAAAGTAGTTACATATCAAAAGGAGGAATCATCATGAACATCGGAATCATCGGCGCAACAGGAAAAGCAGGACAATTGATTTTACAAGAAGCAATCACACGCGGGCATGACGTCACGGCAATCGTCCGTAACGCAGCAAAAGTGACCGCAGACGTCACGATTCTCGAGCGCGATGTGCTCGCGCTGACGAAAGACGACTTGAACGGGTTTGACGCAATCGTCAATGCGTTTAACGCAGCACCGGGTGAGGAAACGAAACATATCGAAGTCGGTCGTCATTTAATCAACGTGTTAGCAGGAAGCAAGACACGACTATTCGTAGTCGGTGGTGCTGGAAGTCTATTCGTCGATGCTGAGCATAATGTACGTGTCATGGAAACACCGGATTTCCCGGAAGCGTATTATCCGACAGCTTCGAACATGGGGAAAAACTTGATCGAACTGCAAGGGCAGCAAGACGTGACGTGGACGTATCTCAGCCCCGCTGGATTCTTTGATCCGAATGGTCAACGAACGGGAGTATATACAGTCGGTGGCGAGCAGATGATTCTAAACGCAAAAGGGGAAAGCTACATCAGTTACGCGGATTACGCCATCGCTGTAGTGGATGAGCTTGAAAAAGGTCAACATCTCAACGAGCGGTTCTCGGTCGTTGGCGAACAAGGGTGATGGTGTCAGACCGACTTACGTAGTCGGTCTTTTTTAATGGACGGAGTGAGAGATACAGCGGAGGACGGATGGCATAGTAGCATGGTTTGTTTAATATGAGAATAGAAACGACTAAAGGAGCTCAAATCATGATGCGACGATGCTTAAGTATCATCAGTCTGTTAGCTGTCTTGATCGTCTGTACGACATCTGCGCAACCGTCCCGGTTCGAACGTTCGGAACCGGTCGCGACGATCGAGGATCATTACGAAGGACAAATCAATTGGCCGAGTGAAAGCGATCCGTTGATAGAACTTCACGCCAAACCGTGATCTACATATGACCGATCAAAACCCGTCTCCTTAAAGAAGACGGGCTTTTTGGTGACGTTAAATGACAGTCATTGCGCTCAAGAAGACGAAGAAGAACGTGACGCCGCTCGTCAAAATCAAAAAGGGAAGGACGATCAGTAATTCGAGATGCGGACGAAGACCGTAGTAAAGCAGAAAGAACAAAGTCAAACAGGCGGTCGTGATCGTCAACGCAAGAGAAGTCATCAAGAGATGAAGAGGTTCGACGAACGGAACGAGAGACGATCCTGTGATCGTATCGAAAGCTAAACCGAAGGACAAAAAAATGAGTAAATACAGAAGCGATTTTTGACGAAACATGCGGCATGTCTCCTTTTACTAAACGATACATTTAGTATAAAGCGTAGGTCATCTTGTTTTATCTAACAAAAATGTAAGAAAGCGGATGATTTCAAACAGCTGAATCTTTCTTGTATAACAATGTCAAACGCGTCATCAAAAAGTAAAGGAAAGCGGCGCTACTCGCGATTGCCTGAAAATAGATCGGTTGAAACAGACCTTTGAATACAAGTAACAGTACGCCACCGAGTAATAAAGCGATGCCTTGATTCAGGAGGAGGTGTGTTATCCAAGGTAGTGGACGTGAGCGAAATCGGAAGTAACGAATCGCGTCGGTCAGGATGCCACCGACCGTGATGACGATCACAAACGACAGCAAGGTCTCGAAGACACCTGGATAATACCCATAGTCCGTATCGGGCATGAGTCGTGGTGATGACGGAAGATGTTGATAAAGCATCAGAAAAATCCAATTACTCATCAGAAGTCGAAATGACAGACGGATCATGGTACTCCTCCTTTCCAGTCTTCATGAGGATGAATAGACGGGTGATCATTACATATAAAAAGGCAGCGACTACATTTCCGATGAAAAAAACCGCAGGAAGTGAACTGAACAAGATGAACGCACCGGCAAACACGAAGACCGTACCTTGATGAACGAGGAGATGCGTCATCCACGGTAGCGAACGCTTCGTGAAACGGACAGCTAACAGAGCGTCAGCAATCACGGTACCGCTGAAGAATAATAGCATGACAGCATCCAACTGTTCATTGACAAGCTGCACCGCGTAAGACAAAAACGGAACCATCATCGTCATTGATCCAAACAATTGGAGAAACAGAAAAAAGCTGAAGACGGTCCGACCGAGCCACCCGAACAGATAGGGGAGGAATGATGAGTACTTTCGCGCCGACTCGGAGAAGATGAAATAGATCAACGCTACACCTGAACAGAATAAGATGAGAACAAGCGAAAACGAATTCGATTGCATGAGCAGATAGAGGACAATGCTTGCGAATAATGCCATGATTTGATTGAGGATGGTCCGTTTTACGAAAGAAATATTCGAACGAAATAACAGGCGTGGAAGTCCTTCCGTCAAGAGTGCGCCGGTCAGAATGGCGGGACCGGCAAACAATAGACCAATCATAAAGAAGTCGTTGAAGGAAGTGCCGTATATTGTTGGATCACCCATCCAAGCCCAGCAATGAGTGCATACAAGAAAGCGAACAATATCGCGGTAATAAAACTATTCTTTACGATAGATAACAGAAGGTAAGCCCTTTCCGACTGACGTTTAAAATAGTTTATACCAATACAACGTCAGATCGATATGTGGATTGACGAATTGTTTTAAACTATCGGCACCGCCGAGCTCGAAGCCTTCTCGCTCGTAAAAACGGCAAGCAATCAGGTTATCGTCTTGTGCTTCGAGTGACAGACCACTCAACTCGCGTTGTTGTGCCCATTTCGTCGCAGCAACAAGCAATTGGTGTCCGACGCCAAGTTTACGAAATGCTTGTTTGACCGCGATGTTTTCGATATAGGCGAAACGGTTCCAGTCACGAACAAGGCGAATGTGACCGATACAAGAAGTGCCGGAAAAGGCGAGGAGGACGATTCGATTCTCGTTTTCGATATATGTCGTCCAATCGAGTCGATCGTCAGGGAAACGGGTTTCAGTAGCGGTTTCATAGAGTTCTTCCGTATAGGACCATGTGGTACCAGAAAACTGCGGAACGATGCGTCCGATAATTGGGAATGGATCGTTGGCATGGTTGACGAATGGAATGCTCTCGAACGATAGCGGTTGAATCGTTAGCTTTTCAGTCTCTTTCATTGTCATCCTCCTTTTGTCTATAGAGATCTACTTCACTCTATTCATCATCTCCTACAGACTGAGAATTGTCACGAGGAGAGATGCGAGAACAGGTCAATTTTCGAATGAACCAGGTTTTAATTTTTCTAAAAAAGGAATTGCTTCAACAGGAACGAATACATAGTCAGAAGACGTTGAAACAGTACAGAAAGACAGCAGTAGAGGACGTGACAACATGAATATGGATACGGTCAATCAGTATCTCGATGCCTATGGATATGGCGTTATTTTCATTTTTTTATTTTTTGGCATCGTCGGGATTCCAGCACCGGAAGAATCCTTACTCGTCCTGATTGGTATCTTAAGTGGTCAAAACGAAGAACGTTTAATCTATTCAATCTTGACCGCGTATGCTGGGACGTTTGTCGGTATGCTGACGGCATATGGAGCAGGGCGCTTCTTCGGACCGACCGTCCTACGGTACGGTCGATTCCTCGGATTGACGAAGGAACGCTGGGAGCGGGTGTCAAACGGCTACATGGAACGAATCAATCGAACGATCATCGGCGGTCTTTACATTCCGGGTGTGCGGCAGATCAATCCATATTTTGCAGGCCTGAAGCGGATTTCTTTCGGTCGGTACTTTTTTGTATCAGCAATCGGTTCCGCGCTGTGGGTCGTACCTTTTGTCTTACTCGGTCACTTTGCAGGAAAGACATTTCATATCAAGCCGGAAGTCGTACCGTATTTCGGACTTGCCTTACTCGTATTGTTCCTGATCGGAGTGCTCGTGAAATGGCTCAAGCGGAAGCGACTTGAGAAACGCGTCGTTTCAGGGAAAAACCAAGCGGGAAAAGAAGACTAAACGTTACTTTTTTGTTGAAGGAACGTCGGAACAGTTTGAAGGAGTGGACAAACGATGCAAAAAATAGTGATCTTTCCTTTTTTAAGGATGCGATCCGGTCATCATCTGGTTGCCGAAGCGATCGCCGAACGATTGCAAGGACCAGGGATTGAAGTCAAGGAAGTAGAATTGCTCAGTACGATCAGTCCATTTGCGGAATGGGTGACATCAAAGTTTTACCTGAACTGGATCCGACACTTCTCAAACGGCTACAGTCGTTTTTATCACCAGCATATTGCCGGACGTTCGAGCAATGCCCGGTCGACAGGGTGGACGTCGCATTATTTCCAACAACAGATGTTACGGATCATCCGGACGGAACAACCGGACGTCATCATCTGTACACATGCGTTTCCTTCCTATCTCTTGAATCAATTAAAAGAACGAAACCTTTGTGACGTACCGGTCATCAATGCCTATACCGATCTATTCGTCAGCCGCGTCTGGGGAAAGACGCATATCGAGTATCATCTGTTGCCGAATCGTGAGGCAAGGCAAGAATTGCACGAGCATCATGCTGTACCAAGTGAGCGCTTGTTCGTGACGGGTATCCCCGTCCATCCAGCAATTTCTGGTGGTTCCATCTTTCGCTCGACGCAGTCCCGCAAACAAATTCTTGTTGCTGGCGGAAACGGTGGACTCGGTCAACTCGAGACCTTACTGACGCAGATCGAACAGTGTCCAGAAGCAGATTTCCATGTCTTATGTGGGAAGAACCAAACATTGTATAAACGACTAGCTTCGCGACATCATCCACATATCCATCCGCTCACCTATATCGATTCACGGGATGAGATGAATCAGCTGTATGAACGAATGGATGCGATTGTCACGAAACCAGGTGGCGTGACGGTCAGTGAAGCATTCGAAAAACGTGTACCGTTGTTCATTCAACACGTCCTACCGGGACAAGAAGAGATCAATCGTACGTATTTGATGGAGAAAGGACTTGCGTTCGCATTTCATCAAACGGATACACTCGCGGACGTCATCCGTCGGACGCTTGAGAACCCAGACGTCATGCATGCTTGGCAACAAGCAGTCACGCAGTATCAAAATGATCGTGTCATGGCCGATCAGCGGTTCTTCGCGGAACGGATTGCGGGTTGCCTGCAAGTCCATCGCCGAAAAGTAAATGAATAAAAGGGAGTTAGTTTCTATGCGTTCACGTCTTATCACAGCAGGAATTCTCGCGACACTCGCCTATACGGTCGTCCCGTACGTGGCGTCACGCGTCTTTGGATGGCGCGTGACAAAATCACTGAACTCACGATACGTCGCTTTGACGTTCGATGATGGTCCAGATCCCGTCTATACGGCAGAACTGCTCGATCTCTTACAACAAGAAGGCATTCAGGCGACGTTTTTTGTCGTTGGTCATAAAGCAGAAGCACATCCGGACCTCATTCGCCGGATACACGACGAAGGGCATCAACTTGGTATCCACAATTACGTCCATCGACCGAACTGGTCGATGCGACCGTCGACCGTCCGTTCAGGCATCGAGCGGACGGCTACAGTCATTGAACGGATCACGGGCGACCGACCGACCGTTTATCGTCCACCGTGGGGTGCGCTTAATGCTGGAGATGTCCTCTGTCCTCCTTCTTACAAGATGATTCTCTGGTCGAAGATGGCGGAGGACTGGAAGCTAGAGGGCGGGAAGGCGAAAATCAAACGGCTACTATCAAATGTGTCAGAAGGAGATATCATCTTGCTCCACGATAACGGGGATACGTTCGGCGCGGACCCACAAGCACCTGTGCAGACGATTGAAGCGCTTCGTGAACTCTTGCCGAACTGGAAAGCACGCGGCTTACAGTTTCGTCGCATTGATCAAACGTAAAAAAAAGAGGAGCTATCCGGTGCAGGATAGCTCCTCTTTTGCATGGATTAAGCATTGCGTGACATGTCGTCCTCGTCTGCTTGGAGGATCAAGCGTCGTACGACGAACGAGCGTAAGAATAAGATGAAGGTGATGAGCGGAAGTAGTAACCACCACGATTGCGTTAAAAATAAGTCATCAAACGTCGTGATCATGACGAAATGATGCCCGATGTACAGCCACTTGAACAAGGAACTGACGAACAGAATCGCTTCTGATGTCGTCATGAACTCAAAATCGGATTTCATTGCTTCACTCCTTATGGATGGATGATCTGTTTTTGCATCATCCAGCGCAATCTACTAAATAATCGAATGCGTATGATAAAGATTAAGAACGGACCGGTTCGCGGTCTTGTGTCGTCATGGCTGCCTCAGCATCGACTTCGTACAGAATGACGCGGTTCCGTCCTTGTTCCTTGGCGGCATATAACGCTTCGTCGGCAAGGATATTCATCCGCTGGGCAGCAACGTGTTTCCCATGGGCGATTCCGACGGATGCTGTGATCGAGATGGCGGAAAAACCGTCGAGCTGAAAGCGCGTGTTCGCGATCCGCTCCCGGATTCGGTTGGCGACCTTCGCGACTTTCGAAGGCGTCAAATCATAGACGAGGACCATGAATTCCTCTCCACCGATGCGCGCCGTGATATCGTGCGGACGCGTTTCTTCCTGTAAGATCCGTGCGAACTGTTGCAAGACGAGATCACCGTTCGCATGCCCGTATGTATCGTTGACATGCTTGAAGTGGTCGATGTCGAGTGCGAGCACATTGTAGACACGTCCTTCTTCTTCAAGCAACGCCGTCCGTTCGTCCCAAACACGGCGATTGTATAGTCCCGTCAAGTGATCGACTTCCGCTGATTGTTTATAGCGTTGCACCTGTTCGTTAAGCAACTGAAAATCAATCGTCAACAGGCTCGATAAGAGTCCGACCGCGAGTCCGATCGTCCATGTCGAAGCGAGCAAACGAAGAGCGGCATCACTAAAGCCGAGATTAATCGAGACAGCAATCGAGATCATGAACAAGGCCCAAACGTTCATGATGAGATTTTGCAAGAATGGTCGTTGGAGCAGCCGTTTGTGGATGAAGTACATCCCGGAGCTGATGCCAAGGACAGCAAGAAAGGCGACGACTGCTTGGGGTGTCCAACCGAAATAGAACCGAGAGCAACCGATGATTAGCGTCGCGATGATCAGTGGCGAGCGGACGCCATAAAAAGCGAGCAGAACGAGTGGCAAATGTCGCAAATCCATCCGTAACGACTCGTTGACGGCGATCCCCTTAAACATCAATAGCACCCCGAGCAGCCCGGTCGCGAGACCGACGATGAGGGTTTTCAAGCTACTTGACGCAAGACGCTGACTATAGATGATTTTGGCAATCAAATAAAAGCCGGTGAAGGCGATGCAAGCATTCAATAACAACTCGGCAATGAACATCGGTTCCACATCCTTGAGTATGATACCTTCACGATAGCAGTTTGATAAACGATGTCAACGAGAGACACTCAAAATTTTAGTAAATCAGGTAAAGACTTGCTTCGATATGATCATTTGGTAAAATAAGAGAGCTTTAGGGAAAGGGAGGGATGAGGTTGGAACCGAAACATCTAACGATTGAAGCGCGGAAGTTTGACGGACGTCCGCACTACTCGTGGGACGGAGACGTTCTTGTTCAGACGGAAGCGTATCTGCTCGTCGCGAATACGCCAGTGCGGACACTTTTACATCATCGTCGCGAAGCCGTTTATACATATGACAATTATAGTCTGGAATTCTATCCGCTTGATGCTGATTTTACGGTCGGTCTCGATATAGAGCGGACGGGAGAAGTGACGTACTACTGTAACATTTGCTTACCGCCGGTACTTCAAGGAAATACCTTATCGTTCATTGATCTGGATCTCGATCTCGTCCATCGAGAGGGAGTGTGGACGGTCGTCGACGAGGACGAATTTTTAGAGAACCAACAATTGTACGACTATCCGACTGATGTGATTGAACTAGCTCGTGCATCGTTACTGAACCTACAACAGCGAATCGCGCAGCAACAGTTTCCGTTTGACGGCTTTTTGGATTCATTCATCCCGACCGTCCTACAGATGAAGAGAAGGGGGAATGACACATGAAGACGATTCGTTGCCACCGGGCATTTGGTGTCTATGGATTATTGATGAAGGAGGATGCCTTACTCGTCATCGACAAGAATGGTGGACCGTATATCAATCGCTATGACTTACCAGGGGGAAGCCTCGAAGAAGGAGAGACGCTCGCTACGGCGATGCGCCGGGAATTCACGGAAGAGACAGGGCTCGAAGTGGCACTCGAACGACAGATCGGCGTCGCGGACTTCAAGCTTCCGTGGGATTGGCGCGAGTTCAACGAAGTCCATCACATCGCTGTCTTTTATCTCGTCCGACAGACGGGTGGAACGCTGAGTATCCCCGAACAATTCGTCGGACAAGACTCACTCGGTGCGCGCTGGGTCAATGCGAGTGACGTCTCGATTGATAACGCGTCACCGCTCGTACTCGAAGCGTTTCGCTGGATCGAGGAACAGCGACTCGATCTCGAGGCACGACACTTCTCGAATTGGGACGTCTTAAAATGAACAGGAGCGCTCTTCGTTGACGGAGAGCGCTTTTTTACGTCTGCAATGTCATAAAGACGAATCGTCAGGAGTGTTGGTCAAACCAAGCAGCATCATCTGATTGGTTCGCATGTATTTTTTTCGAACAATCCTCGACTTCTTCCTGTCATATTTCCTAGAAAGGAGGAATCACCATGCAAGCCCCATATCTCCCGGTTCCCCATACGCTCTTACGGAGCGGGACGGCATTTGCGTCTGTCCATGAAAAGATGATCTACCTGATTCTTGAGAGCTTCAGCGGTCAGGATGGTCAAGCATTCCCGTCCTATCAAACGATTGCCGACGCTGTCCCGTGCAGTAAATCGACGGTTAAGTCATGTATCCAGTCCTTGATTGCAAGCGGTCGGATCGAGAAAGTCGAACGGTTCACGAAACACGGAGGACAGACCTCGAATGCTTATCGTGTCCTGTCCCGTGTCGACATACCGTCCCCGGCGAGTCACGAGACGACTGCTCCCGAGGTTTCTGCTGCCTCCGAAGAAGAAGTCTTGAAGAATACGACTTTAAAAAAGGAACTGATGCAGCAGTACGAAACGAATCTCGGCAAGGCGACACCACGAATCGAGCAGGAATTGCTACAGCTGGCAACAGACCATCCGATTGAGCGCATCCAGTATGCGATCGAAGAGGCGGCGCGGGCGAACAGTCGTCATTTTGGTTACATCGAGCAAGTCGTAAAGCGTCTCGCGACTGGATTACCGGCTGAACGGCGAAAACGAATAACCAAACGTTCAAGAAGAGACACTTCATTATTTCAATTACCGAATTGGATGGAACGAGAAAAAGCAGCGCAACGAGTGTATGAAGCACACCAGAAGGAGAACCAGATCATACCTGACGACGCCGAAATTGCTGAACTATTACAAGGACTGACAAGGGAGGGAGCCTGATGCAACTAGAAGAAATACTCCGACGTGCCAATCAAAAACTATCCGTTCCGGGCATGCATCCGTCTGTCGTCCGGATCGCGCGTGACGCGATTCGAGAGCTGTATCCGCATGGAATCAAACTCGGTATAGCGCAAAGTTTTCGGAGCATCGCGGAACAGAACGTATTGTACGCAAAAGGACGGACGACACCAGGACCCATCGTGACGCAAGCCCGCGGTGGACAATCAAACCATAATTTCGGTGTCGCAATCGACGTCTTTCTCTATCAGGATGGAGCATTGTTCCTTTCTCCGCCAGACGCGCGACTCCGGCGGATCGTTGCAGCGATGAAACGACGCGGAATGGACTGGGGAGGGGATTGGTCTCGTTTTCCCGACTACCCACACTTTGAACTGTACGATCATGTCAGTCTAGCGCGTCATCACGTTCCAAAACAAGGGCGCTATCTCCGGGAAAAAATCCAAGCACCGGAACTCGTCCGAGCCATTGAAAAACGCTTGGGTCTTGTGGTGACAGGAATCTTTGATGCCCGATTGACGCACGCCGTTCGAACGTTCCAACAGACATGTCGTCTAGTCGCTGACGGAATCGTTGGTCCGCAAACATGGCGTCAACTCTTTCCGGTGTCACCATGATACGACTTCAGGCGTGGATCCGTCTTTTAATACCGCTCTATGTTTTCCTTGAGTTACTCTTGCCGACGCTCGGTTTTACGGCATTGCCAGTGTCGGCAAGTGACGTCGAACGGTTCGTGACGGGTTTAGTCGGACTAGTTGGTCTACTCGTCGCTTGGTGGAAGAACAATGATGTGACTGAGCGGGCACTGAGACGAAGGCAGGCACAGGAACAGTTGGAAAACACATCCATGACCGATTGAGTAGTCTGGAAGCGTTTGGAATATGCTAGCAACGGGCATTATTTCATACAAACGACTAACAGTTTGATTTCAAGACACCGATAGAAGGGATAGACTTTAGTCAATTAGAAAGAGAAAGAAAGGTCGGTCTTTTTGTGAAATGGTCAACGTTGCAGCGCTATTTGTTTTTGGCACTCTGTGCGCTTTTATTTACAAGCGTATGGAGCTATCAAGCTTTCCTGAAAATCGAACGAGAGAATGCACGCATCTTAAACGAGGCGATTCCCATCTCGACGGAAGCAGCGGAGTTGTTTCCGGCGTTACTAAATCTTGAACTGGTCGTTCGCAGTTACATCCTCTCACCGAACGAGGCGGATATAGCGCAGTATGATCGGACGATTGATCGGCTTGATCAAACGATCAAGCGACTCAATCAACTCGATGAGAATCATCCAATCATGCGAAAGCTCGTTCGGACGGAAGCGATTCCCCGGATCGAGACAGCAACCCGGTTTTATGATGCCCAACTGGCACTCGTTCGAAGCGGGGATCAAGCAGTCGCTGAGGCAAAACGCTATCAAGGAATGCAATATATCGAGACATTTCGTCCGATCGATGCCCGTCTACGGACGGACGTCAACCGAATCATCGCCGAAGCAACGAATCGTTCCGAACAAGCATCGAGTGCTGCGAAATGGGTCATCGTCGTCGTCGCAAGCATCGCCGTTCTTGTCTTGATCGCCTTCATCCAGACGTTTCGGATGGAACGCAGTAAACGAGCCTTGATTCATCGTTCGCTTCACGACGCCTTGACCGGTATCCCGAATCGGCGGGCGTTCGATGAACGATTGGAGCAACTCCTTGAAGAAGCCAAACAACAGCAGACACCACTCTCCCTGATTTTGATCGATGTCGATGCCTTTAAGTCGTATAATGATACGTACGGTCATTTAAAAGGGGATGAATGTTTAAAGGAAGTCGCCCGCGTCTTGAAGCGTCAAGCACGGCATGGACAAGTCGCACGGTACGGTGGAGAGGAATTCACAGTCTTGTTGCCGCGTGGAGCAGAAGAAGCCCGGCACATTGCAGAACGCATCCGACAGGACATTCTCGACTTAAATATCGTACATGAACGGTATGAACCACTTTGCCGGGTCAGTGTCAGTCTTGGTTTGACGTCACTTGTACCCGAAGCAGAGATGACGGAAAAAGAGATGATTGACCAAGCCGATCAAGCGTTGTATCGGGCGAAAGAGAATGGTCGGAACCAAATCGGTGACATGGCAGGGTAAGGCATAATCAGATGGGAATGAAGAATGGTGATACAGGTAGGATTTGTTTTTGAAAAAACGGAAGACATGGAAAACGCTGCTCGAACGGTCTTGGATGCATTTCATTCAGACATAAGATGTCTCGGATACAGTTACGCGACGGATATTGATGGATCACATTGGGGCGAGGAAAAAGGTCTTCCGAATGACTGGCGTCAATTGCTGAGTCATCATTACGGGAATGCCTCGCTCGTCTTCTCAGCGTATCATGGTTTAACGACAATACCTGTTCGAATGACGATTGAAAAAGAGCCTGACTGCTTTGGTTTTCGATTCGGTTTTCAAGTGGAGAAGTTGATTCCGTTGACGACCGACCAGCAAGAATTGATGTTCATGGAGGACATGCAAAGGATTGCTGACAGATCAAGCGCTCTGTATGCCTTTTGTGATTTTGATGCGGAAATCGAGCATGCGATAACGGAACGGGAACACATCAATCGAGAATATGCGATCGTCTACTGGTCCAAGGAGAAGACTTTTTTAAAGAACGCATGGAAAATCGATGGTTTTACAGACCGATGAACACAAAAATACCCCGCGTGAGAATTTGCTTCTCATACGGGGTATTTTAAAATTCATTGTAAGATGACGCAATACGATCGATCGGAAATGAGAGGTGCCGATATGATGTAGACCGTTTTGACGGGAACACCCCCGACACGTGCATCGAGTTGTGTGAGTTGAGACCGAATCTTGCGGCTTAAACCATAGCGAATTTCAGTACTAAGTTCATCGACATCTTCTTGTACGTGTAAGAGAAGTTGGAACGGTTCAAGCGAAAAGATTGAAAAATCACAGGAAATCCGCGGATCTACAAATTTCTCATTCAATTCGTTCTTAATGTAGTAGGCTTCTTGGGCACTGATCATCTTCTCTCACCTCACTCTCCAAGTTGAAAGATTTTTCTCTACTATAGTCTATATTACCCAGTTTTATGGCAACTAATCGTCTGATTTCGAAAAAAAGTCAATTCAATCTGTAAAGTTCTCTAAAATATTTTTTCAAGAGCAATCACATCTGTAAACACAAAAAAACGCCAAGCTTCAATCCGCAAGGCGACTAGATTCAAGAAATTGATGACTGGACTTGGCAGTTCCGAAGATATCGCTCCATCGCTTGGACGAAGAAGGTCAATTGATGTGTCGAGATGACCGGCATTTTCCCATATCGCACTTCAAAGTAGAGCGGATCAACAGGAGATGGAAACGCAATCCGGTCGAACCATTCTGTTACTGTCTCGTGGGTCCGGCGTCGTAAGGAAAGCGGCAATTGTGCATTAAAGTGAACGAGTTGTTTTCGAATCGAGTCAGCAGGCAGGTCTTTTGTCTCATAAATGAAGATTGGAAATCGTGGCGGAAGCACATACCCTGATGGATCGATACGCGGTCGACGCAACCACTGGAGATAATGCCAGAAAAACCAGCTACAAAACAGGAGAACGAGACATAGTATGAGAAGATAAGGAGGTGTCGTCACCGAAGAATCGAACCCTGTCCGGAACCATGGAGCTGGTGGATCGACTTCGCTCATTGTGACCGTGCTTTCACCATAAGACGTTCCTTCTTCGATCGTATCGAAGATCGATTCCTTTGGACCGCAACGGTCGACGCAATATGTATTCGTTGCTGGATCAATTCGTCCAAGGAGTGACGTATAGAGCGACGGGACGAATTGTTGCACGGTAAGTAGTAGTAGACAGACAAGTGGAATAAGAAGCAATAGGCGAGTGCGAAGCGTTTTCACGATAGGGACACCTCCTTTGACGAGTACGTTTAACAGACTTTCGCTACACAGTATAGCAAAAGTGGAGAGGGAATATTTTGATTTTTTCAAAAAATAGTCATTGATTTAGAAGGGAATGAAAGAGATGGATTTACGAACGAGTTACCAAGAAACGACGAAACGTTTAGATGGACATGGTAGTCGGACGGTCGGCGTGTTACAAGAAGCGCTCCGAACTGTCTCGGCTGATCAACCAAGTGATATTTATGGCAACGGCGAATTAATCAAGACGTTTGAGCGCAAGATGGTAGACTTACTCGGACACGACGATGCGGTCTTTTTCCCGAGTGGCACGATGGCGCAACAGATTGCGCTACGTATCTGGTCGGATGAACAGAACAATCGTAAGGTCGCTTATCACCCGCTCTGTCACCTTGAGATTCATGAACAGGACGGCTTAAAGAAATTGCACGGGATAGAACCAATACTAGTCGGAGAAGCCGATCGGATGATGACGATAGACGACGTCAAAGCTTTGCCGGACGTCAGCTGTCTGTTACTCGAACTACCACAACGCGAACTCGGCGGATTGCTTCCGTCGCGTGAAGAACTCGAAGTGATTTGTGCGTATGCCCGCAAACAGAATATCCGTCTTCACTTGGACGGTGCCCGTTTACTTGAGGTCTTACCGTATTATGAGGCAGAAGCTAAGGACATCGCGCAACTGTTTGACAGTGTCTATATCTCTTTTTATAAGGGGCTCGGCGGTGTCGCAGGAGCAATCTTAGCTGGACCAGAACCATTTTGCCAAGAGGCACGGATCTGGAAACGTCGCTACGGCGGTGACTTGATCAGTCTATATCCGTATATTCTGTCTGCCGATTTTTATTATGAACAACGAAAAGACCGCATGGCAGAGTACCATGCAGCCGCAAAGGAGCTTGCGAGCAGATTAAATGCGATTTCGGACATCTCGACTCGTCCCCAAGAGCCAGTCTCGAACATGTTTCATCTCTACTTCAAGGCAGAAAAAGCAGTCGTCGAGGAAAAATTGGTTGAAATCCAGTCTCACGGAAAAGTAGGTATCGCTGGTTATCTAGTTGAGAAAGAGAGCGGCTGCGCGACGGAAGTCAACATCGGCGATAGTTTTCTTACGTTGACGCCTGACGAACGTGAAACAGTCTATCGTCAATTGACGGAGGCGTTCTCAGAGGATTGAACAACATCAGGAGCGGGAATCGTAGGATGGAGGCGACGATAAGTGTCGACTTTTTCTGCGATCATTCGCTCCGTTTCTTGTAATGCTGCTAGCTGTGCTAAGACGTTCGCATGGTGTGCTTCAAGCAAGGCGAGCCGTTCTGGGGTCGTATCCTGCTCGCCGTGAGCAAGGAACAGCGTCACGTAAGAACGGATTTGCTCGATCGGCATATGCGTTTCACGCAAGCGAAGGACGAACCGAAGCCACGTTACGTCTTGGTCGTCGTATCGACGTTGTCCGTTCTGACGCTTCGGAAACAGTAGCCCTTCTTTCTCGTAATAGCGGATCGTATGGGCATTCGTATCGGTCAATCGACTGATTTCAGAAATCGTATACATACATCTCACCTTTCTGCTTGACTTAGAGTTCACTCTAAGGATTAGACTCTCACTATACCAAATCAAAAAGGGGATATGCTACATGAAGTACACGGTCATTACAGGAGCAAGTTCAGGAATTGGATATGAGACGGCAAAACTACTCGCAGGAAAAGGAAAATCACTCGTCCTCGTCGCGCGACGGACGTCTGAGCTCGAAAAACTTCGGGATGAAGTCAAACAGATCTCACCAGATAGTGATGTCATCCTCAAGTCGGTCGATCTCGCCGATAACCAAAACGTCCATGATTTATATGATGGACTAAAGGAACTCGACATCGAGACGTGGATCAACAATGCCGGATTCGGCGATTTTGATCTCGTCCAGGACATTGAGCTCGGGAAAATCGAGAAAATGCTTCGCTTGAACATTGAGGCGCTGACGATTCTATCGAGTCTGTTCGTCCGCGATCATCATGACGTCGACGGAACGACGCTCGTCAATATCTCGTCAGCAGGCGGTTACCGGATCGTGCCGAACGCGGTCACGTATTGCGCGACGAAGTTCTATGTCAGTGCTTACACAGAGGGTCTCGCGCAAGAACTGCAAAAAGGTGGGGCAAAACTCCGGGCGAAAGTACTGGCACCAGCTGCGACTGAGACAGAGTTTGCGGATCGTTCGCGCGGCGAAGCAGGGTTCGACTACAGCAAGAACGTCAAGAAGTACCATACGGCAGCTGAGATGGCAGGCTTCCTGCATCAGTTGATCGAAAGTGACGCGATCGTCGGTATCGTCGACGGTGAGACGTATGAGTT
This sequence comes from Exiguobacterium sp. s161, assembly GCF_018619045.1. Taxonomy (NCBI): domain Bacteria; kingdom Bacillati; phylum Bacillota; class Bacilli; order Caryophanales; genus Exiguobacterium; species Exiguobacterium sp. s161. Next base: position 1,395,921 of record NZ_JACSNH010000001.1, on the reverse strand, counting down.
CGAATTGCGTGATCCGTTGTTCAATTACGCAGGGTAAATAAATAACAAGCAAGGTCCCTTTCTCGAAAATGAGAAAGGGACCTTTTGATGTAAACATAATGCATACGAACTAAAACGAATGAATCACTTATTTTTTAAGAATTTTCTTGACTAGTTTCCATACAACATAAACGACTACGCCGATGATCAGAAGATTCATCAGAGCGCCGACAATCATGAATTGCCCCACGAGTTAACCACCTCTACATACTTTTTTAGAGCGATAAGCATCCTATTTACGTTTTCGCTTTGAAAATCTCAAGCTGATAAAAAATAATGCCATCAGCACGATAGCGATATTCACAGCTAACGTTAATCGCTCATTTTCAATCACTCGACCATTCAGGAGATTCAAGATGATAACAAGCATCATTAATGACAATAAAAAGTATTTTATGGATTTTTTTATCATAAACTGCTTCCTTTTTTTGTGGTCTTATATTAGTTTATACATATCTAGTTTTTAAAACAAGGGGAATGGAATCTGGAAATACGATATTTTTCTTATTTCTACTCGGGAGTGATGATATGAAACGAATGTATGTATGGATTACGATAGTGATGATTTTAGGAGTGGGCATCATCGGTGCTTCAGCCTATAAGGTGTTTTACTATGATGAAAAACAAGAGGTCACTCAGGAAATCGATCATTATTTGAAGCAACAGAAGTATATCACATATGTGAAGAACAAGAAAATTCGATACGATACGAGCACGGGTGAGTTCATTGCACGGGTCGTGTTCCAGGATGAACCGGAAAATGAATATGAGATTTATCGATCGGGATCTCATCGCTTTAAAGTCATGGGATTCAAAGATGGCGAACAAATTACGAACAAACAAGAAGGACGGTATATTTCAGAGTATTGACAGCAAGTAGTCAAGAATGGGAGTGAGGTGACAAAATGAAAAACATGGTCTTTTTAGGAAGCGTCGTTGCGCTACTCATGGTACTCTTTTCACTTCATTACGGGCTACATCTAATCAATGATACGACGCTCAAAGTATCGCTTTTGGTTACGCTAATCGTTGTACTGATCGCGCGGAAGAAATGGAAGATTTCGTTTTAATGGGAGATTGATTCGGATGACAAAAGATTGTTTGGAGGAAATGATAAGTGAAAGTCAGTGAATTTTTTGGTTGGAAAATCAGCTTGGATGATGAACTGTATGCCGTCATTGATGAGAAGGCGAGAAAAATGGTAGTGATGGGGGATTTCATCGAACTGACTGCGGTCTTGTGGTTGGATCAAAAGAACATCTTACAATTAAAGCCGACATGGGATTGTGTCATATCCATCGATGATGCTACAAAACAAATTATGATTCGCTCGGCAGAATCATTGAACATGAAAGAAGAATGTTAAGAGGTACATAAATCGAGTCCATTCATGAGCTACCTGAATGGACTCGATTGTTATATAAAGTACATTGTCTTCTTAAACTTATGTTGAGCGGAACTAGTCATTTCGATATTCCGCCGGTCGTATTCAGTCGTCAGTACATGATTCCCAACGATTTCATAGTAGTATGTATAATCCGATTCATTCGTGTATACGACAAAATGAGTGAGAAGGTGGTTCTATACGTTTTTAGATGAGGAGTGATAGGCGATGGAAAAGAATAAAGATGAAATACCGTACAATATGAGAAACGTTCCTTTTTTCTTTCTCACGGCACTTCTCGCACCGGTAGCAGTATTACTTGTACTGCTCAATTGGGATAAGCTCTCGGCACAAATGAGAAATAACCATTTAACCTTTTCAATCTTAATGACCCTGTTATACATCTCAAAAATACTGCCTGATGGTCTGTTTAAAATCATATTCGCAGTCTTTACGTGGACGTTGATTTTATTCGTGACATACATCTACTTCGGTGGCGGAAGAAAAGGAGGGAAATCATGAGTAAGTATCATCTATCAAGCATTCGGTTAGTTCTCATTGTCGTCATTACATCGTCAATCTTGTATTTTGGATTCGACTGGGAACTCGGTTATGGAATTATCTGGTTGATCGGTTTAGTAGGATTCACGATTTATCGCAACTTTGAGGCTGCTCGTAATGAGAAAATCGAAGCGCAAACGAAGAGCGATTGATTTCATCTGAAGTCCATCGTTCTTTTTAAATATGACCCCACCGAACTAAATCGTCGAGATAATCACGATACGATTCTTCGACTTCTTCTTCTGTCAGCTCTCTGGAAAAATCAACTTGGATAATCGCCGATTCAGCTACAAAAAAGGTCAATCGATGACGATAAATAGGTACAGATTGTTCTTTTGGAAAACTGTCTTAGTACATGAATGATATATAGAAGGAGTTAATGACACCATGAATGAAACCTTACCGAGAGCTCTACGCTCTCCAGCAATCTTATCGAGCCTGGAAGCAAACGTCGCGATGATTTATTTTGATCGCCAACGACGTGTCGTCGACGTCAATGACTTGTTTGCAAAAACGATGAAATATAAGCGGGACGAGATGATTGGCTTACAGCACCATACGTTTTGCACACCAGAATTCGCAAACAGCCGTGAGTATCAAGACTTTTAGACACGCCTGTTTTCGGGCTTCAGTACAGCGGATAAAATCAAACGAGTCGATGCCCGGGGCGACATCTTATGGCTTGAAGCAACCTACATGCCGATATTTGAGGGAGAAGAAGTCGTCGGCGTCGTCAAGATCGCGAGTAACATCACGGACCGGATTGACCGGGTACAAGGATATGCGAAAAGCTTCCAGACGCTTGCTGAAGGACTAAATCTGCAATCGGTTCAAGGATCGAAAGATGGCAACCAGCTTCAAGAGACGATGACTACGATCGCGAGTGAAACGGCAGAAAACCAACAGACATTCGAAACGCTGTATGACCAAGCCATCGAGATCACAAAGATTGCTGATACGATCAAGGAGATTGCTGCCAGGACGAACCTGTTGTCTCTGAATGCGGCAATCGAAGCGGCACGGGCAGGGGAGCACGGTAAAGGCTTTACCGTCGTTGCCAGTGAAGTCAAAAACTTATCGGATTTAGTCGGCAGTGCAGTTGTCGAAGTACGCACGAATACGGAAACGATGAACCGTCAAATCATGGCGATGATGAAAAAGATTGAAGCGTCCCATCTCGAAGTCGCGTCGAGCCTTGCGACGGTAAAAGAAACGATGCAACGCTTTACCGCAATCGAAGAGGTCGCACGACAACTCGAGCAGCAAACAGAGGATTTTCGGTCGTATATTTGAAAAGGATATGGTATAAGCGATGGTAATAGGCCATCGTTTTTTTGTTTAGTCAGATGAGTCGTTTTAGAAGAGTAAAGGCGTGGGATATAACAGATGAGCCCGTTGACCACAGAACGAAGGCACGTTATAATTCAAATAGACGTTTGAATGTAAGGTAAAAGGAGGCAACGTCATGGCACATGATCATCATCACCACCATCATCATACCGACAATAAAAAGGTACTGGGCCTGTCGTTTCTGATCATCACCGCGTTCATGATCGTCGAGGTCATCGGCGGAATTTGGACGAACAGTCTCGCGTTGTTATCGGACGCTGGGCACATGTTAAGTGATTCGATTTCACTTGCGATCGCCCTGTTAGCCTTCCAGTTTTCGAGTCAAGCACCGGATGCGAATAAGACGTTCGGTTCAAAACGCTTTGAAATCTTGGCCGCCATCATAAATGGCGTGACGTTAATCGTCATCGCTCTCTATATTTTCATTGAAGCGATTCAACGCTTCATCGATCCACCCGCTGTCGCAACGACCGGGATGCTGATCATCAGTGTCCTTGGCTTGCTCGTCAACATTCTCGTTGCCTGGATCATGACACGCGGCGGAGGACATGAACACAACCTCAACATGCGCGGTGCGTATCTACATGTGTTAAGTGACATGCTCGGATCGGTCGGTGCGATTGCAGCTGCTCTTCTGATCATGTTCTTCGGTTGGGGATGGGCGGATCCACTGGCAAGTGTCATCGTTGCGATCCTCGTCTTACGGAGCGGCTATTACGTGACGAAGGCATCCGTTCACGTCTTGATGGAAGGAACGCCGAGCGACGTCGATATCGATGAGGTCGTTTCGACGATTCAGACGAACGAAGCCGTCCTCGGATTACATGATCTACACATCTGGTCGATCACGAGTGGGTATAACGCATTATCGTGTCACGTCGTCGTCAATGAGGACATGACCGTCAGGGAATCGGAGTCGATTCGTGAACAGATTGATCACGATTTAAAACACGTCGGGATTAACCATGCAACGATCCAGGTCGAAACGGATCAGCATGCGCACGGTAATACGTTGTATTGTGACGGTAAACACGAATCGCATACGCATTAAAAAACGAGCACGCGTCCAAGTCGGACGGGTGCTCGTTTGCTTATGCTCAAATGATCGGCACCGTTGGTAGAAACAGCGTCGCGAACAGACTGATACTCAAGAACATCGAGTATCCGAAAAAGGTCGTTTTGGCATTTCCAGCAGCTCGGTTACCTAAGTACATGAAAAAGACGATGGATAAGAACGTCAAACCCGTCAATACGGACGAGTGGTGTTGATCCGGCGAAGGAGCAAGCGACTGGACAAGATGCGCGAGACCAAGCGGCAGGACGATCAAAAGAAAGTAGTAGCCTAGACGTGCCTCGGATGGGACGTCGACTTGTTCCTGTTCGGTTTCATAGTCATAACGCGTTTGCGTTTTCATGGATCTTCACCTCCCTATGCGTTTTAGTATAGCGAATGAACATGTCGGCTCTGTTACAGACGGGTAAGAATGCCTTAACAGACGATGACGATGTGATGACGAAAAAAGAATGGGCAGCAATTGAGAAAAATTGTAAGATAGACAAGAAGTCGTTTTAGGAAAGGAATAATGCATCATGTCGCGTGCGTTTCGTTTTATGTATGTCTCGGATTTGTTATCGACCGTCGGGACGAGTTTTGTCTATATCGCAATCTACTGGGTGAGTGCGGAAGAGATTAGTGCTTCTGGCGTCGCCTTGCTTGCGACTGGTGTCTTTTTGATTCGTTTTCTCGTTTCAACGTTCGTCGGACCATGGATCGATCGATTCGTCAGTGCATCCTTGTACCAAATGTCGTTGCTCATTCGATTGCTTGCGCTTGGGATCGCGTTAGCGGGAATCGGTCTGACGAACGTCGTCCTACCGTGGTTACTCGGCTTACTCGTCGTGCAGACGATTTTGCAAATCATTGGTGGCAATGCCGTCTTCACGTGGGTCGTTGATTTAGTCGAAGATGACCAATTGCCGCAAGCGAATGCGTACCTTGCTACGATTGAACGGATCGGTACGTTGAGCGGATTTTTACTCGGTGGGATGATGGTCGCCCATTTCTCGATCGCGAGTATCTTATGGCTTGATCTTGGTCTACATCTCGTCGCCTGGTTACTCGTTCGACATATGACAGGGCAAGTCGCAGAAGAGGCGCGTCATGGTTCGTACCGCGAAGCGTTGCTCGCAGGGATCGGACACGTCGTCCGTGACGGTCGCCTGAAATGGATCCTTGGTTGTGCGATCCTCGCAAACTGGATGATCACACCGATGAATACTTTACTTGCGCCATATGCCAAGAGTGTCTTGTCGGGAAATGCCCAGATGTTTTCTGCACTCGAACTGGCGACGGTGATCGGGGGAATCGCGATGTCGCTCCTATACGGGAAGTGGGTCGCCTCCGTACGACAGGATAAGCTGTTTCGTTTTGCCGTCGTCTTGCAAGGTCTCGCAATTGCGATCGTCGCCTATGTCTCATTCGTCCCAGTGGCTGTTGGTGGGTTCATCTTGCTCGGCATGGCGCTGACGTTATTCGGGATTCCATTTGCGACCTTGTTGCAGCGCTCGACGCCTGCGCATTTGCTCGGCCGGGTCCGGACGGCGATGGTCGCAGCATCAACGGCATGTTCCGCGCTCTGTTACGGATTGTCGTCGTACTTGACGTCGTTCTTTAGCATCTCGTTCGTCTTTTTGTTCTTTGCCTTGAGTGGTCTTGTCATGACCAGTGTCTGGTTACTGATTCATCGTACCGTTTCCTTTTCTGAAGTACGACAGGACAAGGTCGGATGAAATATCCGCCTTGAGGTGGAGGTAAGCGGTTTCGCGCTTATGTACACTAGAGATAGAACTGAACGATGAGGAGTGGAGTCGATGGAGAGTTTATGGATCACAGCGTTATTGTTTTTGATTCCGATTAGTGGGATGACGGTCTTCTTGAATGTACTGTGGCGCCGAATGGAAACGGAAGGCGTTTCGGAGTAAGGATGAACTAACTAAACAGTGCGTCTGCTTACCAATTTTAGATTGGACAGCAGACGTTTTTTTCATTTGAGGCATAAATGGTCGTAGAAGAATGACCTCAGATTCGTTAAATCAATACTTCCCGTGTAAACTGAAGTAGCAAGCGGTTTTATGATTTTCGATCGAAGATAAGGGGGAAGCATCAACATGAAAGCAATCATAACAGGTATGAACGGTACGGTAGCACCCGTCGTTGCGGATGTCTTAGCAAAGCACGACATCGAGACAGTCGCCTGGGACCGGAAGAAAGTCTCAACGACTGACGAATCGGCGATGCGGACATTTTTAGAAACGGAACGACCAGATTATTTCTTACATATCGGAATGGGGTCTGTCAGTTGGACGGAAGCGCTCGTCCGCTTGTGCCAAGAATATGCGATTCCATTTTTCTTCACGAGTACGGTGTCTGTTTTCTCGGACGACGTGCCGGCACCGATCGAAAAGGACGCGGTACCGGACGCGACCGACGAGTATGGTGCCTATAAGATTGCTTGCGAGCAAGCGATTCAAGCACTCGATCCACAAGCGAAGATCGTCCGGATCGGCTGGCAAATCGGAACGGAAGCTGGTTCGAACAATATGGTCGACTTCTTCACGAACGAGATGAAGCAGCACGGCGTCATTCGGGCGAGTCGGAACTGGTATCCGTCGAGTTCGGTGCTTGAAGATACGGCTGAAGCGCTCGTTACGATTTTACTTGAACACGAAGCAGGTCTCTATCAGTTGAACGGTAACGATCGCTATTCGATGTACGACTTAGCACGTGCCTTGAATACGCTTCATGCAAAAAACTGGACGATCGAACTGGTCGATGAACCACGCCGTGATAACCGAATGGCAACGGACGTCGTCTTGGTCCGTCCATTGTCAGAACGATTGCCACTCTAATCAAACATCCCGCTCTCCTTGACGTGTGTCAAAGAGAACGGGATGTTTTTTATTGCGCAACTGGTGTTTCTGCTGCAAAAGCGAGTGCTGGTCCAAAGATTTCGTAATGCAGTTTGTCCGAAGACGCCGTAAAGTGTTTAATGACGTAATGAATCATTGCTTCCGGACCACAGACGTATGTCGAATCCGTGATACCTGCGATAACGTCTTTCGGCAGGCGACCCGCTTGATCCATTGCCTGGTGTTCTGCGTAACGAATGACGCGTGCGCCACGTTGCTCAAGCAAGGCAAGTTGCTCGTTAAATGGACGATTGCGTTCGTCTTGGACAGCGTGATGTAACGTTACCTGTCGACCAGCAGCTAACGCTTCGTCTGCCATTGCAAGCATCGGTGTGATGCCGATTCCACCAGCAATCAGCACGACTGGTTCGTCTGACGCATCGAGTGTAAAAGCACCCGCTGGCGCACTAATGAACACCGTGTCACCGACTTGCGCTGCATGTAAGTAGTCCGAGACGATGCCTTCTCGTTTGACACCAATCGTATATGTTTCCATGTTCGATGCCGTCGTCAGACTGTATTGACGATTGTGCCATAAGCCATCTTTGTCTTGAATCCGCACCGTAATGTATTGTCCGGCTCGATAAGCGGGGAGTGGACCGTCCGTGCGGAAGGTCAAGGCGCGAATCCCATCCGCTTGCTCCTCGACATCCGAAATCTCGACTGTCTGATATCCGGAAAATCCTTTTGCTTGTTCATCCTGTGCGTAAAGTTCGGCTTCAAGCGTGATGAACAGATTTGCAATCTCCCCATATGCTTCTCCCCACGCGCGCAAGATGTCTGGCGTTGCGGCTTCTCCTAAGACATCTTGCATTGCCCCGAGTAATTCGTGTCCGACGATGGGATACATTTCCGGTTTGATTTGTAGACTACGGTGTTTATGGAGCACAGGTAATAAGACCGGCTTTAACGTCTCGAGTTGATCGATGTGAGCAGCAGCGGCATACACGGCTGTTGCGAGTGCTTGCGATTGGCGGTCGCTTCGTTGATTCGATTGATTGAAGACGTGTTTCAGTTCCGGATGAGCCTGAAACAAGCGCTGATAAAAGACTTTCGTGATCGCGGCACCGTGCGACGCGAGGACTGGAACAGTCGATTGAACGATTTGAATGGTAGAGGTTGATAACATAAGACCACTTCCTTTTCACTAAGTAATGAAGACAGTCTTAGTATTTCGCAGCCTCACTTTTAATGCAACATTTAAAATACTAGATTAAAGAATACCGTGCGTTTTGTCACAAACAGGTCAAGATTTCGTCAACGATTCGTCACGATTGGTTGGAAATCCAGAGCTTCGAGAAATCAAAGTAACCGAACGAGTCAATCGTGATGTTTTGCAGCTCGATCGGATACGGAATCAGTCGTGTATCGTGATAGAACGGGATGAAGTACGATTCGTCGATCAAGTAACGCTCAATCGTTTGATGAATCGGGAGCCAGTCTTCGAACGGTGTCGCGTCATATTGTTCGATCGATTTCAACATCTCTGGTATCTGCTGAAACAGTCGGATCGGTGGTGAAAACGTATTTGTCATGAACTGATAAAAAGCGTACTGGATATTTCGCTCGAACACTTCGGCATGGATGGCGAGATCGATCGTATCGTAGATATGAAAATTCGTGATGCTCTCTTCAAATCCGACCTCGACGAACTCATACGGAATCCCGTCTTGATCAAATCGCTGACAGAGCCAGCGTGTCACTTTGTCCGTAAAATCAGTCAGCTTGATTCGGATCGGTTGCGTGAATAAAACGGCAGGACCATCCGGGACAGTATACGGTTGACTATAGGACTCAAGAAAACCACAATCGTTCGGTTGTGCCCGTTCATGGAAGTCATGAATGCCACCACGGACTTCGGCGACGAGCCGGTGGATATAATGACGCGCGGCTTTTGATTCAAACGGACCACCGGCGCGTGGATGGAGCAAGACGAGACAAAACCCGGATTGCGTTGCGATCGTATCAATCGGACTGGAGTCAGATGCCGATGTCCGGTAGACCGGGTCATATTTCTCCGGCATCTGGATGAACTCGATCCGGTCGAGCAGGGCACGTATACCGAAGTAATTCGGGAACGCCGTCAGAACGGTCTTCTTGTCGTCATGTTGCGTCAGTTGGAACGGTCCCGTCCCAATGCCATCCTTGATGATGCTCGTGTGAATCGAGGCAAGCTGCGGAAAAATCGAACTCCGGCGCTGATCGAGTGTGAGGTCGACCCGGTACGGACCGTTCGAGACGATCTGCTTTACGTGCCGGTAAGAATAGGCGTAAGCCGGATAGGCAATCAAGGCACGCAGGCTCTTCGTCACTTCCTTACTCGTCAGGAGCGAGCCGTCATGAAAGCGTACGTCCTTCCGTAAGAAGAGACTGAGCGTCGCCCCGTTCCAGACATAATGATGGGCGAGTTCACCCTGGATGTTGCCGTCGACATCGATCGTAAACAGCCGGTTGAAGACGTTCTGGACGAGATGGGCACTATGGATATCGGCTGCTTCTAAAGGGTGTGTCGTCAGGAAGTTCCATTTTCGCGGAATCAGTAACGCATCAGACGTCGTCTGTGTATAGCCGAATTTTCGTTCCAGTTGCCGCATGAAGCGTCCTGCTTGCGCCGGCGACCAGTCCCACGTCAATTCCTCCGTCACCGATTCGATCGAGTCACGGTCAATCCGCTCGAGCATCCGTTTCGCATATTCCCGTTCAACGTGGCGCAACCAGACGAGTTCACTTAAGTTGCCTCGTCCGCGACCACTCGTGTAACCAATCCAGCCGTCTTCCTGCCATTTATTGAGATATCGTTTCGTTTGTTTAGGACTGAGATGGATGGCATCTGCAAGCGTCGCAATCGAGTAGTGTCCATTTCGGCAAGTCTTCCATAACATAAAAAGATAAGCATCCATCGTACTTCTCCTCCTTAAAAAGGGGACATTTTTTTTGAATGACGTCCATTTTTTCTGCGTCTTGTCTTGTTTATGATACAGGTAGAGAATGGAAGGTGACAATATGAAATGGAAAGAAATACCGAAACCAATTAAAGTACGTCTTATCACATCGTTTTTCAACCGGGCTGTCTCGTTCTCCATCATGCCGTTCATGGCCCTCTTCTTCGTCCAGGCATTCAACGAAATCATCGCCGGTGCATTTTTGATCGCGATGGTCTTCGTCAGCTTCATCACGAATCTACTCGGCGGATATCTTGCCGACCGCTTTTCCCGTAAACGTCTGCTTGTCACGACTTCTGCGCTCACGGCGCTGACGTTCATCACGATGACGATTTCGTTGACATTCGATTGGATGCTGTTGTTCATGGTCATTTACGCTGTCTTCTCGGTGACGAGTAATCTTGGCCGGCCGGCAATGGGGGCGATCATCATCGATGCAACGACGAAGGAAAACCGCCAAGCGGTTTATGCGCTCGACTACTGGCTGATCAATCTCTCGATCGCCATCGGTACGGCGCTCGGGGGCTGGCTCTACGTCAGTAACCAACTGCTGTTGTTCGGGATCCTAAGCTTCACGTCGTCCGTTTTACCGATTGCGTACTACCTGTTTCTCGACGACACGCCACGGACGTGGCAGCGTCAAAAACTACGTGGTGTCCTCACGGATATCTTCACGAGTTATCAACTCGCTTGGCGGGATCGTCCGTTCGTCAAGGTCGTTTTCGGTTCGATGTGTATCTTAGCGGCTGAGTTTTCGATGGGCAGTTACGTCGCCGTCCGACTCGCCGATTCGTTCGAACCGCTATCATTTGCCGGGTGGTCGATCAACGGGGTCCGGATGATGAGTATCATCAACATCGAAAATACGTTGCTCGTCGTCACGTTGACGTTCATCGTCCAGCGACTAGCGAAGCGTTTCTCTCCGCGCCGGACGCTCGCTGCGGGTCTCATGCTGTACACGATCGGCTACGTCGTCGTGACGAGTGCCAACAGCATGACGGCACTGATGGTCTTCATCTTCATCGCAACGATCGGCGAGTTGCTCTACTCTCCGGTCTTGAATACTCAAAAAGCGAACATGATGCCAGCAGATCAACGCGGGGCATATTCAGCGTTCGCGGGAACGTCGTTTGCTGGAGCCGATTTACTTTCCCGGTCGACGATTCTCGTCGGGACCTTCTTGATCCCGTCGATGATGAGTGTTTACCTCGGATTGATCCTCTTGACGGGCTTTGGATTAGTCTATACGAGTCTGTTCGTGAAGGAATCTGTCGAGCGAGAGCGAAACGTATCTTAATAAGGGGGAATACAGATGAACTTACCAGATACTATTGAAACGCCACGGCACTTGTTACGCCGTTGGCAAGACGACGATGCAGAAGCATTGTATGCTTACGCGAAGGATCCAAATGTTGGACCAAAAGCAGGCTGGGCGCCGCACGCGTCACTTGACGAAAGCCAAGAAGTGATCGGCATTTTCCAAGCGTCACCTGGCGAATATGCCGTGACCGATAAGGAAACTGGTGAAGTGATCGGTAGCTTCGGTTTTCACTTCAATCGTCGTCCGGACGATTCAATCACCCATGACCGTCAAGTCGAGATCGGCTATGTCCTCGCGCCTGATTACTGGGGAGAAGGGCGGATGCCGGAAATCGTCGAAGCAATACTTGATTTCATCTTCCGGGAACTGCCTATCGATGTCGTCTGGTGCGGGCACTTTGATTTTAATGACCAATCACGCCGTGTCGTTGAGAAACTCGGTTTTACCCCTGTTCTTGACCGACCATTCGTCTTAGAACGAATCGACGGTCGGACCGTGACGAGTCATGTCTACAACTGGACGCGTGAGCGGTATGAAGCAAAGAACGGGATGAAGAATACGTAATACATCAAAAACGACCTCAGCGCTGAGGTCGTTTTGACGCAATTTGATTAAAAAAATCTGAGCTAAAGTGTAATTTACAAAAATAAAAATTTTATGATGCAAAAAATATATCGGAAAATTTATTAGTTGATATAAAAAAGTAATATTTTGTTAATGGTAACTAGTATAATAGTTAAGAATTAAAATAATCTATTAAGGAGTTAGTTCAATTGATCAAACAACAGATTTATTTAGATGGAAAAGAATTTTTATGCATTTATCACGATGGATTTACAGATTACCCTAAAAATCGCGAATTAATTCAAACAGAAAGCCTAGAAGGAACAAAGATAGAGTTTCATGAATCATGGATAGATAATCTTAAAGATGAATTAATTACTTTTGATAACGTTTTTACTGGATTTCTACAATTGAATGACGATAAAAATCCTTATAATTCATTTTGTTGTCAGTTTGAAGAATTTATAATTTATGAAAAACCTTTGATAAAAAATGAAGTTATTGAAAATCTAAATTTTTTTAAAGAAATTACGAATTTTATTAAAAAATGGACGGGACTTGACCTTTACAAAGTACCGTATTTAATGAATAACATAATAATTTTTAAACCAACAAAACTTCAACTGAAAATACGAATGGATGATCAAAACAATCGTAAATTAAAAATCAAATTATTGGAAAATGGATATGAAGAATTAATAGGAGTTATTAAGTTTAAAAATTTTGATATAGTTGTAGATACAAAAATAGTAAAAATTGTTGATTCTACTTTTTATGTTGAATCGTCTCTAGAATGGAAAGCTGTAGATATTGAATTGTTTAAACAAGAAGAACTTGTATTTGCAACTTACAATTCATCATTTATACAATCTGTCAGTATAGATATGCAATTTACTACCAACAGAGTAATAGACAATTTACATCAATCCAAAAGAACAGTTTCTTTTGAAGAGTATTCATCTCAACCAATTGATATAGGTGAAACAACAAATGATTCTAATGAATTAATTACATATCAAATTCAAGAGAAACGACTTAAAAACCACCTTAATTCTAAAATGACATTTAATTTTTTATTAAAAGGAGAATATGAAAAAGGTTTAGATATATTTAGCGAAATTGCTAAAGAGCGAGATTATGTTGAATTATGGATATTTGATCCGTATTTCCTCTCGTATGAGAGTGGAGGCAAAAATCGAATTAACGATATTATTAAAATACTTGGAAGTAATCTTAATTTAAAGAAAAAAATAGTATTTGAAGCAAAGCATGATGACACACAACAAAAATTTAATGATTTTAAAGCTGCAATCAATACAACTGTTAGTAACTTAAAAAGAAAAGGTGCTCTATTAGATTTTGATTTTATCGGTACAAATGAACATTTTCATGATCGATTTATTTTTTTAAAAAATGATTATAAACTAAGATCTTTTATGCTTGGTACTTCTTTTAATTCATTTGGTGAAAATTATTCTGCCATTATAGAATTAGAGGAATTAAACGGTAAATATGTGTTTGAATCTTTAAAAAACAATATTTTAAGAAAGGATAAATTAATATTAAATGAAAATATTCAATGAAGCATAACATTTACAAATATGTATAAAATAAATTTTTGTTTTTATTACCATTTAATTTAAAAAAAACGTTCGAGACATGTTACAGAAGTAAAGATAAAAAATAAATAAATAATGATTTTTAAAATTATATTAGTCTAATAGTTTAGTGATGCTCGTTATTTAGAACGATGGTGCTAGCGCTGCGGTTTTATACTAATAAGCATATAAATAAAAAAATAAAAATAACATATTTTTTTAAAAGTATTTATCGGAGGTAATGAATTGTTAGAAAAGATTAAACAAATCTCACAATTATTTAATGATCAAGAAAAATTAAGATGGTATGGGTTAGAGCCTGAATTAAATAAAATACTTGGTACAAGAACTTTGGAAGAATTAATAAGTGATTTAGAAGAATCATTAGAGACTTTTCCTAGAAAAAAATTACCTCATTACTGCTTAGTGTTTTTTCTTGCGATATTCATTTTAAATGATTATAAACAGTCTGATAATATTATTGCAGATATCAAAAGTAAAAAATGTTATAAAAATCTAATAAATGGGCTAAAAATTTTTTTGGTTTCAAAGTCAGCAGATTTAAGGTATGAAATAGCAGAATCAAACTATGATGATTATAAAAATAAGTATGAGTATGTTGAATCATTTAGCTCATATGTTTACACATTTGAAATTAAAAATAGTGCATTTTTGAATATCTTAAATTTTATTTATTTAGTTGAACCAAAAGATTTTTACAATATTATAGTTCATGACAAACAAAATATTTTATTTCTTTGTTTTTTCACTCGTGGAAGACAAATGTTCAAATATGAAGATTTAATCCAGCTTCTATTGATTGATGATGAAGTAAAATCAAATAGTGTATTTTTTCACTTAATGTTGGAGTGGCGAAGTCTTGTTCGAAAATACTATTCTGAAAATGTTCCAGCAAAGAGAGATGATTTATCTAAAGAAATTGAGAGAATAAATTTAGTTTTTTCTAAAGTGCCAATTGAACGGAGAACTCATTTTATTATTAATTTCTTATTTGTTAAGAATAATAAAATAAATGAATATCCTATTTGCTTTGTTGAAGATTTACAGAATATCGATATAAATATTTTGATTTTTGAAATAAAAAAGTTAGATTTAAGTAACCTTTTTGTTCTAATCAAAATTTTTGAAGTTATGAAATTATTAAGTAGTCAGGAACTGGAAAAAGTCTTTACACAGTATTTCTTGAAATGGATTGATACAAATAGTAACCATTATGTATGGGAACAAAATAAAAAAGAAATTTATAAAATTCTTCATCTTATTACTCCTAAAGCTAAAAAAAATATATCTTCAGAGTTAACACTTCTTAAAAATAAATTATTTATTTCCTCTTTTGATAGGCAAGTTAGGTACACTATATTTTATAAAGACGAAATAAAAGGGAAAATAATTGCAGAATTATTAGCAATAAAAGATATAAATTAATTCGTTAAAAAGAATTTAATATATAGAAGACGTGGAAATATTAAAAGCAACTACTTGTCTTATTTCTATCTTAGCTAATACATTGATATCTGAAATCTTCTTCACCTTTAATTTTTACCAATAGTCATATTTCTTCGATAAAGAATTTTGGTAACTTTCCAAAGACTTGATGGCCATTTTGGATAACAAATGTACTTGTCGAATAAGTTTATTAATCATCATCTATATTAGACGTTTATTACTTAAATTAAAAACCAGTCATTTAAATCGATTTAAGAGTGTAAAATTTTTAATTTGTTTAATTCCTCAGCTAACTATTGTTGAGGAATTTTTAGTTTTAAATAAAGGTAGTATCGATGTTTAATATGTAATATATTACTTGTATGAAACCTACAATTGATGACTTATCCATTGCACGGCTTCCTCTTAGTGAGGAAGTGTATCGACGCCTGCAACATCACATCATCACCTTACGCCTCGCCCCAGGTGAGAAGGTGAACGATCAAGCGCTCGCGGAAATGTTCGGAGTCAGCCGAACACCGGTCCGAGAAGCCTTGAAACGACTCGAAGAGGAGGGATTGATTTTTGCGAAACGGGGCTCACGGACGATCGTGACAGAGCTTGACGCTGAACAGGCACAGCAAACCTATCCGATCATCGCGACGCTGCACGGACTAGCAGCGCGTCTAGCGGGACCACTCTTGAAGGAAGACGACTTAACGGAGCTTCAGACGATTCATCAACAGTTCACGACGGCAATCGATCAACAGGAGACGGAGACAGCACTGACGTTAGACGATGCCTTTCACGATGTCTTTGTGTTGCGCAGTCAGAACGCTCAGCTACGAGAAACGATTCGCCGATTAACACCGCTGATCCGCCGGCTTGAATACGCCCAGTTCGATCGACTCGGACGCCAATCGATTGCCGATCATGCGGCGATTTTGATCGCGTGCCAACAACGGGATATCGAACAGCTCGTCCAAGCGACGGAACACAACTGGAACGGACTCGGACGTCTACTCGTCTCGACCCTAAAGGAGGAGCGCTGATGCGACCGATCATGTATGGCATCCTAGCGGCGATGTTCTTTGCCGTCACCTTCATCTTGAATCAATCGATGCAAGGAGCAGGGGGGCACTGGATCTACAGTGCGTCGCTTCGCTTCTTCTTGATGTTGCCGTTCTTTATCGTCATCGTCTTGATGCGTCGGGGAATTGGTCGCGTCTTACAGGCACTGCGAGCCGACTTCGGTTTTTGGTTACTGTACGGAACGATCGGTTTCGGACTGTTTTACGGTAGCATCTGTCTTGCTGCCGATCATGCGCCGGGCTGGCTGATTGCCGGAACGTGGCAATTGACGATCCTAGCCGGACCGTTGCTTGCGCCCTTGTTCAAGCAACGGATTCCGTGGTCGGCTCTCAAGTATTCCGTCTTGATCGTCCTTGGCGTCGTCGTCATGCAGTTATCCATCGCAGGAAGTCTATCGCTACAATCCTTACTGTTCGGTGCCTTGCCGGTGCTCGTCGCTGCGATTGCCTATCCGCTCGGGAACCGGAAGATGATGGAACGGTATGGGGATGAGCTCGACGTGTTTGAACGGATCCTTGGGATGACGATCGCGAGTCTACCGTTTTGGATCGTGCTCTCCGTAATTGCTTACATACAAGTCGGATTACCAAGTGTCAGTCAAGTGACCCAGTCCGGCTTCGTCGCCTTATTCTCAGGCGTCATCGCGACATCGCTCTTCTTCTACGCGACGTCACTCGTCCGGACGGAACCGGTCCGGTTAGCCGCGATCGAGGCGACCCAGTCGTTTGAGATCGTCTTCACCGTTCTCGGGGAGGTTTTGTTTCTCCATGCGGCACTACCGACGGGACTCGCGACATTCGGGATCATCCTCGTCATGCTCGGGATGACGTTGCATAGCCTGAATCAGGCGGAGCGGACGGTCGTCCGTCCTGCGAAACGAAAAATCAATTGAGAAAGTAGGCTGTCAGATGGTTTTAACAGGTACACTCGTCAATACCGTCCTGATCATCATCGGGACGTTGCTCGGATTGATGTTCCACCGGATTCCGGAACGGATGAAGGAGACGGTCTTGCAAGCGATTGGTCTAGCCGTCGTCGTGCTCGGGATCCAGATGGGGATGAAAAGCACGAACTTTTTGATCGTCATCGGTAGTCTCGTTCTCGGAGGTGCGATCGGAGAATGGTTCCGCCTTGATGAGAAGCTCGACCGGATGGGGGCGTGGCTCGAACGTAAGATCAGTCGCGGTCGTCCATCGAATATCGCCGAAGGCTTCGTCACCGCGACGTTGATTTTCGTCATTGGAGCGATGGGTGTCCTCGGTGCGCTCGACGGTGGACTGCGTCAGGATCACGACGTCCTCTATACGAAGGGATTGATTGACGGCTTCACGGCGCTTGTCCTCAGTTCAACGCTCGGAATCGGCGTCATGTTCTCGGCGATTCCTGTCTTCCTCTATCAAGGGGCGATTGCACTGAGTGCCGTTGCGATCACGAAGTTCATTCCCGACGCCGCGCTGCAAGAATTCATCTTGGAGATGACGGCGACCGGTGGAGTGATGATTGCAGCGATCGGTCTCAATCTCGCCGGAATCACGAAGATTCGTGTCGCGAACTTGTTACCGGGCATCGTCATCGTCGCTGTCATCGTGACGGGCTTACATCTATTCTAACGAAACATCCCCGCCTGTCCGAAAGGACGAGCGGGGATGTTGTATTATGTCTCAATCAATTCATGTGTCTCGTATGCCGTGATTGTATGGCCATCATAATGGAAGTCATGCAGTAAAGGGTGCTCGGTCGACAGAGCAATCGGTAGGTAGTGCCGGAGGTTGCTGATGACACCCATGTTATCGTCGCCTAAAATCCAGTCGAGTGATTTCCAATCGAGGATTCCTTCAACTGTCATGACCGGTGTCGGAAACGGACGAACTTCTAAATCAGCCAGGTAGAGGTACATGCCAGAGGTCTCTTTCCCATGTAAGCGGACGATGCCTTTTGATGTCACTTTATTGAGCATGATACCCGTCTCTTCGAACGTCTCGCGGACGACAGCAGCTTCCGGTGTCTCGCCTGATTCGATTTTACCGCCGACGCCGTTCCACATGCCCATCGCTGGACGTTTTTGTCGATTGACGAGTAAAAAGTGGTCTGCGTGGCGGATTAAACAAAGCGTATAACGATCCATGGTTTACGACTCCCGTCCTAAAAAGTGTGTGTTGTACAGCATCTCGAATTGGGCGGGACCTGCGACCGGTAACTCGGTCGTCGTCGTTTCTTCAATCCGTAACGTCCGCTCAGTCAACGTCTTTTGTCCGGTTGGCGTCCGCATCGCGACGAGGCGACCTTTATTGAACGGCGAAGCGTCGCTCTGCTGGATGATCTGTTCCATCTTCGATAAGTCATCTGTTGTAATGGATGTCTCGCGGTCGAACCGGTAGCCAGTCACAAACTCTGCTTGTCCAGTTCGCTTCATCTCAAGTGTGTCATTATTGATGATCCGGTAACTGCCGCTAGCGGAATGAACGGTCTCCCCACTCAACGGAACAGGAACGAGCGGTAAATTAACGCCGAAGCCGGTATCAAGCAGGTGTGTTTCATTCCAAATGATCGCGACATGGGTCGGTCCGGTCGCTGACCAGGCATCTGACTTCGTATCGTAAACAGTCGCTTGAACGAGTCGAACAGGACAGTTCAGTTCTTGCAGGACTCGATGTAGCAGTCCGTTTAAGTCATAACAGACACCACCGCGTCGCTCTGTCAGAAATGTCTCGATGAAGCGCTCGTCGCTAAACGGACGGATGCGCTTCTCAAGGACGGTCGTATTCTCGAACGGTAACTGGTAGGCGAAGGCTTCGAGTAAGTCAGGTAGTTGATCAAACGTGATTGCATCGAGCGGAAACTCAATCCGCTGTCCTAAGTCTTTCATCCAATCCATCTCTGATTCCTCCTTTGTTCACTACCTGATTATCCCATATTCCTTCAGATAATGTGGCTTTCAGTCTATATTATCTGAAAATAAGGATTTCCCTTTTGTTCGATGGAAATCTTTGATATGCTGAGACAGGATTAATTAAGAATGATTCTCAATGTCGAATCACGAATTAAAGGAGGTCTCACCATGAGACGGAAAACTTGGATGATAGCGTTGACGCTCCTCGTGTTGAGCAGTTTGATGCTTGCAGCTTGTTCAGGTCAAGCAGAGCAATCGAGCGAAAAGACGCGGACGATTACGCACGAAGCAGGAAAAACGAAAGTACCGGAAAAGCCGAAGAAGGTCGTTGCGCTCGAATTCTCGTTCGTTGATGCGTTAGACGAACTCGGCATCACACCGGTCGGGATTGCACAAGAAAACAAGACCGATGTCTCTGGATTACTCGGAAAAGACATCGAGTTCACGGAAGTCGGTACACGCCAACAACCGAATCTTGAAGTGATCAGTTCCTTGCAACCGGATTTGATCATCGGCGACTTCAACCGTCATAAAGGAATTTATAAACAATTACAAGAAATCGCACCGACGATCATCTTGAAGAGTCGCAATGCGACGTATGAAGAGAACATCGATTCGTTCAAGACGATTGCGGAAGCGGTCGGCAAAACGAAACAGATGGACGATCGCCTTGCCCTGCATGAAGAGCGCTTGCAGGCGGCGAAGAAGAAGGTTGATCCAAACGACGACCGGAAAGTCATGGTCGGTGTCTTCCGCGCCGATTCATTGACGGCACACGGTGAGACGTCGTTTGACGGTGAATTGCTCGAGAAGATCGGTATCGAGAATGCCGTTACGAAAACAGCGGAACCGACCGTGACGATCACGTTAGAGCAGATGGTCAAGTGGGATCCGGACGTCATCTTCATGGCGGAAGCCGATCCGAAGTTATTGAAGGAGTGGAAGGATAATCCGCTCTGGAATCAGATCACAGCAGTCAAAAACGGAGAAGTCTATGAAGTCAATC
Organism: Exiguobacterium sp. s161; assembly: GCF_018619045.1. Taxonomy (NCBI): domain Bacteria; kingdom Bacillati; phylum Bacillota; class Bacilli; order Caryophanales; genus Exiguobacterium; species Exiguobacterium sp. s161. The sequence continues at coordinate 1,375,759 of NZ_JACSNH010000001.1, read as the reverse complement.
GTGACCTCTGGACACGTTACCGTGGTCTGGACGCTGCTGAACAAATCGTTGACGAAGCAATTCAATTGCTCAAACAGAAATAACGAACGACAAAAAGCCGGAGCAATCTGGCTTTTCGTCTTGATGAAAGGGGAAAGATCCGGTGCAGCGGAAACGTCTGATTTTCGTACTTATCTTACTCAGTTGCTTGGCCGTTTATAGTAGCTTGTTCTTTGGTATCACACAGATGAATCCGGTCCACTTAGTGCAGGAGTGGATCAGTGGCACGACCTCTAAAGCGGGACTCGTGCTGACGAATCTGCGCTTGCCGCGTCTCTTACTCGGATTGTTGCTCGGAGCAAACCTTGCCGTCGCTGGAGCGATCATGCAAGCTGTGACGCGGAACCCGCTCGCTTCACCACAAGTCTTTGGGGTCAATGCCGGTGCGTCGTTTCTCGTCGTCTTAAGCCTGCTCATCTTTCCGTCACTCGGAACGGCGAACTTGCTTTACTTCGCTTTTGCTGGTGCCTTGCTCGGTGGTGTGCTCGTCTTTTCATTCGCTTCGATTCGCGGAATGACGGCGTTAAAACTCGCCCTCGTCGGGATGGCGATTCATCTCTTGTTGACGTCGCTAACGAAAGGCTTGATCTTGTTCAACGACCGGATCACGAACGTCTTGTACTGGTTGTCCGGTTCGCTCAGTGATGCAAGCTGGCTCGAGCTCCGGATCGTCTTACCGTGGTCGCTCGCCGGTTTGATTCTTGCGGCAAGTCTTGCGAAGTCGCTCGCCGTTTTCCAACTCGGGCAAGACGTCGCGGTCGGACTCGGACAAAAAGTGACGCGGATCCGTCTTCTTGCCGGCATCAGTGTCGTGTTACTCGCAGGGGTAACGGTTGCCGTTGCCGGAGCGATCGGCTTCATCGGTCTGATGGTGCCGCATATCACGCGTCGCCTTGTTGGTGAGGACTACCGGATCGTCTTACCCGTCTCTGCCGTCATCGGTGGTCTGTTGTTGACGTACGCCGATGTCCTGGCGCGCTTCATCGCCTATCCGTATGAATCACCAGTCGGCATCGTGACGTCATTGCTCGGGGCACCCTTCTTCCTTATCTTGGCACGCCGCCAGATGAAAGGGGGATTACGATGAGAGAGATGCGTCGGATTCTACTTGTCGCAGTAATCGTTCTTGTCACAAGTTTCGCCTTACTGTCGGTCGGTTCGATTCAGTTGTCGTTAACGGAACTCTGGCAGTCGTTCTTCGGTGGAAAGGATGCCTTCATCGTCCAAAATTACCGGCTGCCGCGAACGGTCCTTGCCTTTTTAGCAGGTGCGAGTTTCGCTCTTGCTGGAGTCATCTTACAAAGTGTCATCCGTAATCCATTGATCTCACCGGACGTGATCGGGGTGACGAACGGAGCGTCGCTGTTCGCTGTCTTGACGATTGCCCTCGTGCCGGATGGTCCGCTCTTGTTGACACCGATCGCCGCCTTTATCGGGGCAGCAATCGTCATGCTGGCATTGATGATGCTTGAGCGGGGAGGAAACGTCTCCCGCAGTTCGTTTGCGTTACTTGGTATCGCCGTTAGTGCGATCTGTGCTTCAGGAACAGAATATCTATTGATTAAATTTCCACTCCAGACGAACGATTCACTCGTCTGGCTTGCTGGAAGTCTGTTCGGGAAAGGGTGGCAGGAAGTGTTGATCTTAGCGCCGGTGCTCGTCGTGATTGGTGCGATCCTCTTCTATCGCCATCGTCAACTCGATGTCTTATCACTTAGTGAGGAAGTCAGCATTGGTCTCGGGTTACCAATTCAGCGGACACGGCACGTCTTCTTGGCGCTCGCTGTCGTCCTAGCCGGTGTTGCCGTCGCAACAGTCGGTGCAATCGGTTTCATCGGTCTGATTGCCCCACATATGGCACGTCGTCTCGTCGGACATAAACACCTCGCTGTCTTACCGATGGCGCTGTTGCTCGGTGGAGGGTTACTCGTCGTCGCTGATGCGCTCGGTCGCGGGATTCATCCGCCGCTTGAAATACCAGCCGGATTGATCACAGCGATCATCGGTGTACCGTACTTCCTGTATCTCTTACGAAGAGAGCGGGCTTCATGAACAGATAGCAGAAAATAAAAATAATCCCCCTCATTTCATAAGTGGAATGGGGGGGATGTTGTATAGAAGTTTTTGTTTGATTCATCATGAGGCAAGTTATTCACTTTATGCCGAGCGAATTTCTGAACCTAAATTCAAGAAGATCTCTTCCAACGACGCTTCCTCGACTTCGAGTCGATACACGTTAACGTGTTGCGAGACGAGGTAGCTATTGATATTAGCAATATCGTGTTCACTTTGGACGATGAACGTCGAGTGAGTAGAGGAGACGTTGACGTCTTTCGCAAGTGTCGACAACTTGGTCTGCAGATGTTGTCGTGTATCATTGTCGAGCAACGCATGTTTTACGTGAACGGTGATGTTCTTCTCATGTTGTTCCCGTAACTCCTCCATCGTGCCTTGCGTCTGAATCGTTCCGTCCTGCATGATCGCAATCTCCGTACACAGTTTTTCGACCTCGTCTAAGTTATGAGACGTTAAGAAAATCGTCGTTCCGTCTGCTGCAATCTTGCGGATCAATGTATGAATCCCGAGAATCGAGTTGGCATCAACGCCAGACGTCGGTTCATCTAAAAATAGGATTTCCGGTCGATTAATCAGGGCTTGGGCGATCCCGAGCTTTTTTTTCATCCCGAACGAGTAGTTTTTCGTTTTCACATCGATGGCGTCTTCGAGTTGTACATCACGGAGGAGTTGTTTTAATTCGTCCGTCGTCGTCTTCAGACCGAGGACTTTACTGAAATACTTCAAGTGATCGAGCGCCGTGAAGTTTTCGTAAAAGGTCGAGTAATCCGGCAGGACGCCGATTCGGGTCCGGACGTCCTTCAAAGAATCGTTCGGCGCTCCGAGTAACTCGAACGTTCCGGATGTCGGACGTACAAGACCTGTGATCATGTTGATGAATGTTGATTTACCGGCGCCATTTTGACCAAGGAAGCCGAAGATGACCCCTTGTTTGATTTCGAGATTCAACTGGTTGACGACGGTCTTATTGCCGTACTGTTTCGTTAGATTGGTTGCGCGAAGGGCTAGCATCATAAATCTCTCCTTTTAAAGATCATCAAGCTCGCGATGACGAAGACGGCGATATGGATCAAGACAAGATACGTGTATGCAGTGTTTTCTTGCGTATAGTAATAATAGGGCGTCAAGTAAGACAACGTATCAACGATGACATTCTTCGAAATAAGACTCCACATCCCGATGACCGGAAGCGCGATCGAGATGAAGATGCCGACGAACATCGTCATTGCAGAGTTATTGACGACTGTTGAAAGAAACAGCGACAGACCGATGAAGTAAGAGACGAAGATGATGCTCTGGATCAAATCGACGATCGGAAACGATTTTGAAAACGGGACGATCAACAAGAGGGCAACTGTCAGACAGAGGATCCAAAACGAGACGTTGCCTAAAAACTTCCCGAAAATGATATTCTTACGAGATGTTTTCGTCGCGAGAAAACGAATCGTCTTTGATTCGATCTCCTTGTTGACGCTACTATGAGAAATACTCGTCACGAATAAAGGAGCAGCTAAGAACAAAAGCAGCATCAAACCGATGATATAGGCGTTGTCACCTAGACCGAGATCACTGAGTTGTCCTTTGAACTGGCTGACGAGCTTAGCGGAACCAATCGACACACCGAACAAGACGACGATGATCAGGATGGCTCGAATACTTTGGAAAAGCGATTTAAATTCTCGAAGTGTAATCGCGAACATTTCGACACACCTTTCTGTTTGAGTTTAGTATTGCCGTGCTACCTTTTTGTTCTTCGTGACGTTAGTGATACCGGCGATCAAGTAAGCGATTGAACCAAAGACACCGGCGAGTAATGTGAAGATCCCACCAAGAATTGCAGTGATGATCAACATCTTTCCAGCTGAACCGTTTTTGCGAATCCGGACGACTGAGACGATTCCGCCAATCGTACATAAGAGAGAGACGGCACCAAGGTACAAGAAGAATTGTTGGAAGGATGTGAGGATTTGGGTAGACGTGACATCCGTAATGTTCTCATCCTGGATGAATTGATCGACCAACTCCTTCATGCCAGCGTGATCCGCAATCGATCCAGACAATAGAAACCCACCTAAACATAATGATCCAAACAAGACGATATCGATGACAGCAAATATGTATTCCGTTGTTCTTTTCAAGTAAAACACTCCTTTTCCTTATTTTTCCGATTTGACAATCCTAAACTACCATGACCCGAATCACTATGACAAGCGAAATAATGAATATATTTTAATTATTTATTGGTTAAATGTTTAATTAATATCAAAAATACTTTAACTTTATTTAATTGGGTGCTATTATGGTGACATGGGAGGGAAATGGTAAATGAAAAAAGATGATGTTCCAGATTGGGTTTTATCTCTAGAATTGGAAGAGATAGAATTCGTTAAAAAATTTATCATAAGCTCGGGTTCCTTAAAAGAACTGGCGAAACATTATGATGTCTCCTACCCCACAGTCCGGATTCGCGTCGATCGGATCATTCAGAAAATCGAAGTGAATGAGAAAATCGAGAATGAACCGTTCATCGCATACATTAAACAAATGGCCATCGAGGATCGGATCACGATTGAAGATGCCAAAAAAATCATCGAAAAATATCGACTTGAGAGGGGTAACAACGAATGAACTTTATCATTTCTGCTTTATTCATCACCGTTGGATTAGGATTACAGCAACTATTATCGAGTCGAAATAATCCGTATCTTGGCGTCATTATGCCAATTTTATTGACAATCGTCATGACGTGGCGATACCTCAATGGTGGGTACAATAGTTTTCTAGCTTATGTATTAATTTTAGGATTCGGTTGGATTGTACTTTCAGTTGAATGGTCGAATGGGCGGAAATCTTTTAAAAAGAAGCAAGAAAAAGAACTAGAACGGATGCGCGTCCACGATACACTATGATGGAAAGCGTGCATCTTTTCTAAAGGAAGACGATCTCAAAAGAGGTCGTTTTTTTAATGACCAGAAGAGAAAGGTACTGCGGTTCATTTCGTACATCAATATAAAGGAATGATTGGCAAAAGGAGCAAATGACTTTAACTTCCTCATCACAGAATCTGTGAATAAATAATGGTCTAAGTCACATCACGCTGAATTCATAAATTTCAATTCGAAAATAAATATAAAATTGAAGTGTGAGTAAGAATAGAAAAACAGACGGTGAAAGTATAGGAAAAGAACAAATAACGTGATAATTTGAGAATATATTACATAATCTAAAAAAAGTGAGTGGAAAAAATGAAGCGTAAAACGATGACGTTCTTAACAGCATTGAGTGTTACCTTAACCAGCTCCTTTATGTACGAGGCATTTGCAGAGGGAAAACAAAAGGCACTGACTCCACAACAAAAAAACCAATATTATCAGCAGTATGCGGTTATTCTTCGTACTATTAATTCGCTCATCCAGATACAGATTTAGAACTCGTCGATCAAAAATCCTTTAAGGAAAAGGATTGGGTGACGCCGAACCGTTTTCGAAAGATAGCGGAAGATCGAGTCAAAGTAAAGTTCGCATCGACGTTCGATTTCTCAAAGAAAGAATCCACATCTAAATCAAAAACGATTCATGCGAAGGGGACAACATTTGCCATTTCGATCACTGGTACATTTGATACCGCACTTCGTGAGGAGGCAGAAAGGCAAGTCTTTAAAACTATCACGTCTATGACGTCAACCGCTTCATCGAGTAAGGGGACATGGAGACAGCTTGGATATACCGCTACTTTGATGGATGGCGGAAGAACATACGATGTAACAGTCGGTGGAGAATTCATTCAACATGGTATTTCTTCCACACACAACATTCCTCTGGAGTTTTATTGTAGTGCAGAAGGTGTGATTAATTAGTTCAAAGTAGCAGTGGAATAGACGTTGATCTGTATCCTATAAAGCAGTAAAAAAAGAAGCTTACATAATGTGTAAGTGTCTTTTTTACTGCTTTTGTACGTAAAAAAGAAGATTCAATCGACACGTGACTTCGATATTTTTTCACAAAAATCATCCGTATGATATACTAATTTATGTAAAATTGTAAAAGAGGTGAATGACTTGGATGATAAAACACAAAAGATCTTACGTATGTGGCTGAGTATTCCTAGATGGATGCGTACTTCCGTTCCGGTACTCCTATCTTTACTTGTTGTGCTCGGTGCCATTTTTAAAGGGATAGAGATGCTGATTCATCCTACTTCACTCTCGATCTCACTCTCGGATCTACTGATTTGTTTCATCCCATCCCTTGTTTTAACTGTAGTGATTATAAAAAATACGAAGTAATCGACAGAACACTCATATGTATAAAGGAGATGAGACGATGGATTCGCGTAAGAAAAAAGTATATTTTGTTGGATATATTCTCTTTTTAATCGTGTTATTGATAGATTATTTGTTCGTCCCGAATACAGCATTTTATTCTGTCTTGTGGGTACTGCTTGGTCTTTTTTTGATATTTAACATTTTTCTGTTCTTCCTTGAACCCAAAACGGATTGAGAACGAGCTGAAGTCATTTTTAGCAATTCGCTGCTTTAAAAAATAGCTATATTCGAATAGATAGGATGTATACAAAGAGGGTGATCCATTTCAATAACGGAATGGATCACCCTTTTGTTTTGATTAAATAAGGTAAGTGATGTGTTGCTTACTCTACTTCATCTAGAGCAGCAGCTCCGATGACGCCTGCCTGTCCTTTCAATTCGGCAAGACGGATATCGACCTTTGAACGAAGGGACGGATATACGAGTTCGCGAACACGTTCCTGTAACGCTTCCCAGTATAAATCAGCAGATCCCGTAACACCTCCTCCAAAGATGATAATTTCCGGATCAATCGTGTGAATGATGTTTGCAAGTCCAGTTGTTAAATGATTAGTAAAACAATCCCGCTCTTGCGGATGGGCGAGTAATCGCTCGATGGATGAGACATGGCGATTTGAAGCGCGTGATTGTAGTGCTGTACCACTGGCATATCCTTCGAGAGAACCTTTGTTCAACACAGGATGCAGTGGACCCGAGGAGTCGATAATCGTATTGCCAATCTCACCAGCGTATCCATTTGCTCCACGGATCAGTTGTTTCTTATAGACATAACCTCCGCCGATTCCTGAACTGACGGTTACATAGTAGACAGATGATGAGTGACGTCCCACACCGTATAACGCTTCACCAAGAGCCGCAGCATTAGCATCGTTCTCGAGAAAGACGGGTAAGTCGAATGCGGAGGAAAGTGGGGTAACCAAGTCGACTTCATCTCATCCTGGTAAATTTGGTGGAGATAACAGAAGTCCATTCTTCGTATCGAGTGGACCAGGCGCGGCAATTCCGATGTTCGATAGGACGAATTCCGTTGACGTTGATCGGTCTGTAAATAATTTTGAATCGTACCACTCCACCCAATTGACATGCTAATCACTCCAAACGATGAGAATTTTAGAAAAACAAATGTATACGTAGATAACGTTATAGGTTCTTAAAAATGGTCTATGAATAAACTAGAACTTACTTTTTTATGGATAGATGGAAAATAAATCTATATAATTATTTTATAAGCATTATTCGATACAATCATTTCAACAATAAGGTGGTAAATAATTTTGAGAATACGTCTAGCGTTCTTTTTATCAATACTCATTTGTTGTGTATCAGGATGTACATTCCAACCGACGCAGTCGACTGAGAAACCCAAGTCCACTATTCGAGAAGTTGAACTAGCAAAAGACCAGCATGCAAAAATCATCACGTTGTATCCAGCCTATATCGACTACATCACAAAAGTTCAGAAAAAGATGAAGGACACAAACGTCACGGACGAGGACCTACATCGAATCTTCGATAAAACCGTCCGTCGGGAACTGGATCGCATTCAGAAAGAGCAGGATATCTTTCTTGATTTCAAGGGGTTCAATGACGTGTTTTCCGCCACTTCCTATTTGAACGATTTAAAAAGATTGACGAAACGTTTGATGCATGAAGAGAAAGAAAATATGAAAGCTGTTCATGAGGCACTCCGAAAATCAGCTGACCACCTTCCTGGTAAAGATAAGATTATCCTGATGCTACCCTTATCGGAAGAGCATCGATACGCCGCAAAGGCGACGAGCGGGCTGATTGGTTTTACGATGAGCGATGGTAGTATGGTGATTATGTTAGGTGAAGAGTATACGCATGAGATACTGGAGTACGTTGTTGCGCATGAGTATAATCATTCCGTAGTGAACGAACATCCTGAAATCAGACAACCAAGTTCCATCGACTATCTCATATTCGAAGGTAAAGCGGAGGTGTTTGCGAAGGAACTTTATCCTAAAGCGCCCCCTATAGAAACAGAAAAGATGGCTTTCAACGATAAAAAGAAGATACTCGAACAGGTTAAGAACAACTCCTTAAGCTACGAAGAACTTAGCACTGGAAGTGAAGCGAAGGATGTCCCTCGATTGACTGTTTACAGTTTAGGAACGGAGTTAATGTCAGATTTCCGACAAAAAAAATCTGAGCAGACACTGCAAGAGTTTTCATTAACACCAGTTTCAGATGTCATTCATGAAGGAAAGTTTAAATTGATTCTTGAGTAAAGAGGAGAAGGTGCATAAAAAACACTGACGTTTGAAGCGAAAAAGTAAATACTTTCAATCTAGAAGGTCAAAACGCCAAAAGCAACCGAAGATATAATAGAGAATGTGAAGAGCATACTCTCAGGTAAAGTTATGCTGAAGTGACAGCGTGACGATCTATTGGATATAAGAATGTTTTCTCTCTTACATATACTCTGAGGGAGCGTTCTTTTTAGACAGTCACATCTTTGTAAGAGCTTAGACATTCGTTATCCAATTCGAACGATCCGATTTTATGCGAAAATCCCTAAAAAATTCAAGACAGATAGTACAAATAAAATTAAAAGAACTATCATTAAAATAAAAGCTAACATTTTGCCTATACCTCGATTACTAAAGATAGCAGCTAATAAAGCAAGGACCAGACCACCAATGAGGATGACGTCGCCCCAAAATCCATTAATCGGGAATGTAAAAAGTACCAAGAAAGTAAGAAACATTAATCCGATAGAAATCCAGCCAAGTTTTGCTCTCAAGAGAATACTTCGTTTTATTTGTATAAATTCCATTATCAGTATACAAAAAATGGGATGTTATTCAAACAATTAAAGGTGTACGTCTCTCTTCTAAACGTCTGTCATCCGATCTCACTTACTTAATGATAACTATGAATCATCCTCTTATACGTATCGTAAATTTTGATTAGGTTAGTTTTTTTATATTGATAAGCATTTTTGATGAAAATCATTAAAGTAAACTTACTTTTTAATACAAATAGAAGGTCGTATGGTAGAGTGATGATTGTCAACTATTAGCTATGAATAAAGGAGATTTGAGGATGTTATCTTGGCTCGGTATACATAACGTAGAGAAACAAAGACATCAATTTTTTGGGAATATCGAAAAGCGGACTATAACTTTAGTTTTAATGACGTCCGTGTTGGTTTCATATGGGATCAAGATGTTGTTTACGTATGTAATTCCATTCGCATTTTTGAAGGATCCCATCGTTGCTGTTTTGCCGGGAATAATTGGAGTATTGGTTGCTGTAATATACGTATTCGTTCTAGAGAGACGACTTCAAGAGAAACACGATGAAAACATTAAGCAAGGCTGACGAATTAATAACATAAATTGATAGATTCATGCTTGGAGGTACTTATCATGTTTACAGTCGAAAACTATATTGATTCAATTAAGACCCATCTTGAAAAGCAGTCAGGTTTAGTGGAGGACCAACTCCAGAAAATCTTTTCTTATCCGTTCTCTAAGGACATCGAAGTACTGGACTTCACAGCATTCATTGAACCGACTAGATTCGAACTTTCGGTCATCATGTTCTCAATGGATAAAGAAGCAAATGAAGTATTTTACGAAGGAAACGATTCAACTGTTTTTGCTGGGAGCGAAGATGTATTACAAGAAGTCGAATATCATCAAATGAACGACAGTCAACTCGAGGTTTTTTTTGAATTTCATGAGCAAAATGAAGAAAAGTTAATTCCACAAGAACAAAGCGTTTTTGCACAATGGTTCAGATTGTGCTGGAAAAAGCTGGTGGAGCGTCACTAAATCTTCCATCGTACTTTACGATACACGATAGTGATGATTCTCTTGATTTAAAAAACAATTGTTGGATGGATGCTGAAGAAAAATGGTCTTGATGAAATAAGAATGGTAAGCTTCCTAAAAAAGTAGACAGCTTTGATATTTCAACTGTCTACTTTTTGGGGGAGCTTTTACTATAGCTACATCTAGATTTTGATAGGTCAAAAACAATACATCATTTTCGTCACGATGGGTGAGGATGGAACAGACTCGATTAAGTCAATCGCCTCGCTCTTCGAGTTTTCAGTCACGCCCTTGAATAGTTGAAGGAAAAAATATCGCATGGGAGTATTATCTACATTTGATAATCGAACAAAGTGGACACGCTAACCAGAAGAACTAAGGATGAAAGCTTTACATGCGGTTCTGACTCAAAAGGAATCGCTCTCTAGCGCTAAAGTATTTTTGGTAGGAATCATATAGTAGAACGATGTTCAGCTCACTATCTTGGTTGATCACTGCGGTCTTTGCTCTTACTTGATCACTTGAGTGTTATTCCTTACACGCAGATAGAATCAATAAAGGGATACAGATAATGGGTACGATTAAGAGTTTCAACATACGATTGTTCTTTCGGTCATTTACTAAATCAACATATTACTGTGGTAGTGTACTTATGATATTTTATGAAACGCAGACTGCTTATAGAACGTAAATGGATAAATAACATGATATCTATTAAAACAGGAGAAAGGAGCAACGATCTTGAACGATTCCATCGTGTATGTCGTGATTTTAATCCCCATGCTAGTGTTTGCGATCGTTTTATCAAGAGGAAAGGGTGCCTCATTGCTTGCAGGATATAATACGATGTCAGAGAGTAAAAAGGAAACATATGACGAAGTCGCCCTGTGTAAATTCATGGGGAAGATCATGTATGGGATTAGCTTTAGCCTATTATTGATCGCATTCAGTGAGATATCTGGATATTCGTTTTTATTCGTAGTAGGCTTCGTTCTACTCGTGTTTTTTATAATTTTTGCAGGCGTCTATACGAATACGAAGAATCGATTTAAAAAAGGACTGTAAATTCGTCTAAGTCAGTATGTCCTTAGTCGTTTAAATCATAATGTAATTTAGAGAAAGGGCGACTAATCTTAAAATCGAAGTCAATCAACGTCTGTATATCATTTTTTTGACGATAAAGTTCTCTCATGAATTGTAAGAAGATGTAGCGACATGTGTATAAATCGTCTCCTGTATCTTCTCGCATCGCTCCGTAATTAATCTCCTCACCAATCGAATCATACACGATCGTCTCAAACTCCAGATTCGTATGCCACATGAAATCTAAAAACCCATGCAAGACTGCTTTTTTATAGGTATCTAGTGAAAAAGTAGCCAAGAGTTGATTTTGATAATAAAATTCTACTCGTTTTTTTCGATAAAAAAATCGAATAATGAACTGGTTAGAAATTTCTTCATTTTCATATGGAAGTGACCAATCAAACTTTTCGATGTCATGCAAATCATTCGTGGTCACACTTTTTATTAACGCATGCCAAAATTGGAATAGCTCGCTCACGTGTGCGTTAAAGGGGAGAGGCGTGCCCTCTATACAAAAGACGACTTTTCCAGCAGGATAGCCGCCAGCTCGACCAAAAGCATAGTTAAAAATATCGTTGTCGATCGTATGGGTCATCTCTACGAATCCTGGATAAGTTTGATTCACATCATGCTCTTCTTTTTCAGGCGGAATTTCATGATAGCTTTTAATTTCGAGATTCATAAAAACGTCCTTTCTGTTATCTCATAAGAGTAAAGCTTTAATAGTTGCTGTTGTCGCTCACTAGAACGTATTAAGCGTCATCAATATTATAAGCGAAAATATACATGGGTGAATTCGTCGTCTCAATCGCCTCAACTAAAGTCCATCCTAATTTTTTATAATATGCTGAAGCGTTCTCTGTTTTTAAATAGATTGTTGTGATCTATCGTGATTTGGCGTAGACGATTAGTTGATTGATCAGTTGCTGCGCGATCCCTTGATTCCGATAGACTTTTTCAACGAATAAAGAAGCGAGCCAAGGCGTATAGGCTGGTCGTTCGTTCAAGTCATTTTCAAAGAGGGAGACGGTTCCAATACACGTGACATCATTTAAGGCAATCAACGTCACAGGATACGACTTATCTGATTTTTTGTCTAAAAAGGCTTTTATTTGTTCATAGGGTGTCGTCCCTTTTTTCTTTTGAACGAATTCGGTATGAATCATTGTGGCAACTACTTCTAATTGTTCAGGATGATTCGATAATGTAACAATGATGATCTTTTCATCCTCCTTTCTACAATTGTTATATCGATCCGTCCTGCAACAGTTATTTAAAACAATACATCTGTCCTCATCAGAATAAAGGAGTTTTAAAATGAACTTAGAACAATACTTGCAACAACATTTTGGGAAGGTGAACTTATTTGATCGTTCCTTTGTCAAGAAGGATTTAGTATTCCACGTAGATTTAGTGAAGGATCTTTATCAGCTAAAGGATAATTTAGATGAAATCAATGAAGAATACTTCAAACAGGTATACAAAAAATCAAACGAACTGTTTGAAGATGTATTCCGAGAAGAGGAGTCCCTTTATTTAATTGTGCATGTGAGAAGTGAGCGCGGTAAGTATCAACAGTCAGCGACGAAAGTGTTTCGTCAGTTAAGACGTAGAGCAGATAAATACAACATAAAGTTTGTAGAGAAAGTGATGGATGAGGAAGAGCAAGTGATCGAATATGCCGTGTTATTACCGAACAAAAACGCATTAGATTACAAGCGTTTAATCAAAGCGATTTGCCATCAGGATTTCCCACCGCTGCAACCAAGATTTCGTCAAACATATACATACTATCCGGAAGTCTTTTTCGTGAACGTAGATCGAAAAATCGTCATGAATATCTATGATGATCGCGGTTGTTTCCTACTGTTCGGTGATTCAGCAACGTATGACGTGTTCAAGAAGAAATATCGTAATGATATCAGCTAATCGAATGTAATCGCTTCTAGAAATACTTAAGCTAGTGCCAAGAAGCCGATTACTGAAAAAATAAAAAGCACCAATAGAGAAGTGAGTAATGTTAACGCAATGATTTTCCCCATATTTCTTAGACTTATGATGGCGCACACTAGCGCAAGCAATAGTCCAGCTAACATATAGTTCGTACCCCAAAAACCATTGAACGGTAAGAGCTTAACAGTGAGGAAAGTGAAAACCACAATACCGATTGAGATCCATCCTAAGTGTTTTCGCATAAACTGCCTCCTCTTAAATGAATACGTATAGTCATAATTTGGTTCTTTTTTAGCATATCATTACAAATGTTTACAGCGAAAGAGTTTTGTAATCGTCGCTTAAAGATAACCTGAATGAAATACGTGTCAGACAACTGCTCGTCACGGGACATACCAACAAGCAGAAAACAATTGAACAGTCATCGACCAACAAACAATCCCTCACTCTAATCAGAATGAGGGATTGTTTCGTTTCATCATTAGACCGTCAACTCAATCACATTACCTTCCGGGTCTGCGATCGTACTTTCATAATACCCGTCACCCGTCGTCCGGGGACCGTCAAGGTGTTGTATACCGGCGTCCCGTAACCGAGCCGTCCAGTCGTCGACCGCTTGTTTGCTGCCGAGCGAAAACGCGAGGTGGGCATACCCGAGCGCATTCATCGTCCGTTCCGTGATATCCGTCCGTTGCATCAACTCCAGTCGCGCACCACTCGAGAACGTCAGGAAATACGACGTGAACCCTTTCGTCGGATTATGATACCGCTCGCCTGCCGTAGCATCAAAATGTGTTTCGTAGAATTGACGCATCCCTTCCAGGTCTGACACAAAGAGGGCGATATGTTCAATCTTCATCTCCATTCCTCCTTTTTTCAAGACGCTTTTGCCAATCGCTGTCTGAATAACATCCGGTTCAAGCCTTCCGTAGCGACCAGCATCAAGAAGATGAGACTGATCGTAAACCAATGGAACAACGATAAGGAATAGGACGTCGCCAGCCATCCGAATAATGGCGGCATGAAGGTACTACCGGTATAGGCGAATGCCATTTGCACCCCCATCAGCCGTTGCGCCGCAGCCTCCCCGAAGCGAACCGGTGTCTCATGGAGCATTGCCGGGTAAATCGGTGCGAGACCAAGCCCGACAAGTACGAAACCAAGCGGCATCCAGGCAGTGGGTGCGAGGATGAAACAGGCTGCTCCGATGAATGCCGTCCATTGACCGACACGAATCAAACGACGATTCGACCAGCGTAGCGATAGAAAACCACTGATAAAGCGCCCCGCAGTGATGCTTCCATAGTAGACGGAAATCCACGTCGCTGCTGATGTTACGGAAAAGGACCGGACTTGCACAAGATAACTACTGCCCCACAGCCCGACGACCGCTTCAACCCCACAATAAAAGCAAAACGCTGCGAGAGCGGCGATCAATCCGCGTGGTTTTCCGGACGACGTATTCACAGTCTGAACCTGTTCAGACACCTGTTTCGGAGCCCGTTTCCAGAGCGGTAAACTGACGATCAAGATAATCATCAAGACAAGTTGCAATGCACCGACGACGAGGTAACCTAAACGCCAGCCGGAATCGAGCAATACACCAGCCATGATGAGCGGACCAGCCGTCGCACCGATGCCCCAAAAGCAATGGAGCCAGTTCATATGATGCGCTTGATAATGGGTGGCAACGTAGTGGTTTAACGCCGCGTCGACGACTCCAGCACCGAGTCCAAGCGGGATCGCAAGGACGAAGAGCCAAATCAAGGACGGAGCAACGTAAAAACCAATCAATGCCAGTGCCGTCAAACCGGCAGAAACTGCCGTGATCGGACCCGTTGAATAACGTTCGATCAGACGACCGCTAAACAGACTCGAAACGATCGTTCCGGCAGCAATCGTCATAAAGAGCCAACCTGCCATGTCGAGCGGTGCGTCGAGATCGAGCCGCATCACGGGCCACGCCGTACCGAGTAACGCATCCGGCAGACCGAGACTGATAAAAGCGAGATAAATCAAAGGTAATAGTAGACGGGTCATCGGGCGAGACCTCCTAACGGAATTTGTTCAATGAATGACTGGATGCTCAGTTGCATCAAACCATCTAAATAATCGGTTTCCCAGTCGCCTTGCCGCAACTGAGGTAATTTGTCGAGCGGAAAGCGCTTGGCGCATCGTTCCGTCAGCCGAGCTAATCCGTCATCTGAGACATCGGACGACGTAAATAAGATGGCATCCGGATTCAAGGTGACGCTAAACGAGAGGATGATTCGACTTAACGCTTCATACCAGTCGTCAGAGTGTGGTGTAGTCGTCGCGAGGACTTGTCCGACATTTCGCTTGTCGTCAAACGGGATGAACGAGATCTCTCCAGCGAAGTGATGCGCTCCGCGGATGACATGACCGGAAACGGCGATGCCAGCTCCCGGTCCGTTCGTTCCGAGATACACATAGACAGTCGTCTCGTTATCAGAAGCTTGGGCACGGACCGCAGCGTTCATATCATTTTCGATGACGACGGGTCGCCCGAACCGTTCCGTCAGTTCTTGTTGCAAGGGGCGACCGTCTAGCGTCGGATAATCTGGGGCGAATAGGATCGTGCCGGTTGTATCAACGGCACCAGCGACACCAATTGCAAGCGTTTGAACATCTGGATGATCGTCGAGTAATGTTGATAGCGTTTTCAATAAATGAGATCCATGATCCGTCGAATCGAAGTTCAGGCGATCCGTTGCGATCAGATGTCCACCGACGTCGTGGATGCGATACTGCAGATACGTGCGTTCGAGATAAAGAGCGAGTCCGTGGAAGTGATCCGCGCGATAGCGATACCGTTTTGCCGGACGCCCTCCGCGAACCAATTCAAGTGGTGTCTCTTCAATTTCCTGTGCAGCGATCATCTGATCGATCTGTTTGCTCGCAGTCGGAAAACTGACATCCAAAACGTGACGAATCGCAGGGATCGTATCGAGATGGTCAACTAAAAAAGCGTGACGTGTACGTGAAATGAGTTCAGTCAAACAAAGACCTCCAAACTAGTTTACTTATTAAAAAAGTTTAATAAGTTTTGATTTGAGTATATCAGGTTGGGAACAAAAGACAAGTTTAAAAAAGAGGTGTAGGATATGAATATTTAGAAAAATCACGTTTCATTCCATCGCTGTCTGGCTATATGTAAAGAAGATAAAAAAATTTTAGTCATATATCTTTGATTCATACTATTCCGATTTGTAATATCTTGGATAGCCTGCAACGGGAGGTAGATGACGAGAGGAGTTTGTAATCATGACCACCCAAATTTCAACCAACCTAGGATCCCAAGATATTTTAGCCTCCCTGCAAGATAATGTCGCAATGATTCGATTCGACCGGCAACGTCGTGTCGTCGACGTCAATGGTTTATTCGCAAAGACGATGAAGTATAAACGAGAAGAGATGATCGGGATGCAGCATCATCTCTTCTGCACGACGGAGTTTGCAATGAGTGACAGTTACCAAGCATTTTGGCAGAAGCTGTTTAGTGGCTTCAGTACGGCAGATAAAATTGAACGCATCGATGCGCATGGTCAATCGATTTGGCTAGAAGCAACCTATATGCCGATTTACGATGGAACGGAAGTGACCGGTGTCTTGAAGATTGCTTCCGATATTACTGATCGTCAGCAGACGATTCAAAAGTTCGCGACTTCGTTTGACACGATTGCTAGTGATTTAAATACTCGGTCGACGCATGGCGAGCAGGAAAGCGAAGCGTTACGGCGAACGATCGAACAGATGGCCGAGACGACCCGTGATAACCATCAGACGATTGAACGGCTGCAACGCCAGGCGCAGGACATCGCTCAAGTGACGGAGACGATCAAAACAATTGCGTCACAGACGAATCTCTTGTCACTCAATGCATCGATCGAGGCAGCGCGAGCCGGAGAACACGGCAAAGGATTCAATGTCGTCGCGACTGAAGTCCGAAATCTCTCAAAGCTCGTCGAACAAGCCGTCGTCGATGTCCGACAGACGACGCAGCGAATGAATGATGAACTGCAGCGGATTGCCCGTGCGATGACGCAAGCAACGTCGGATGCACAAGCAAGTGTCACAGTCGTCGCGGAAACGGTCAATCGCTTCCATGACGTTCAGAGTGCGGCATCGACGTTAACGAAGACAGCGCGAGACTTTACAAAAGCCATTTAAGTGAGAGACGGCATTCCGATAAACGGAGTGCCGTTTTGTATAAAAAGTATCCCTACACCTTGGAATAATATGTTAATATACTACAAAACGAAAAGGGAGCGAACTTCTGATGAATATCCGCACTGCTCGTCCTGACGATTTTCAGGCCTTGATTCCATTGTTCCAGCAAATCCACGATCAACACGTCGCCTTACGACCTGATCATTACCGTCCGCACGAGATGCCGGTTTCGGAAGACTTATATCTGTCGCAACTCGAGAATCCGGATTATGTATTACTCGTTGCGGAACAAGATGGGCTTGCCGGTGTGATCGTCCTAAAGGAAGACTTCGTCGAAGGAAGCGGCTTCGTCTTCGATAAGCATTACTTACGCGTCATCAGTCTCGTCGTTGCGGATACGCATCAAAAACAAGGAGTCGGGAGACGATTGATGCAAGCCGCTTACGCGCACGCGGAAACGATTGGCTGTGACAAAATCGAACTCGGCGTCGATGACGCCAATCAGGAAGCGATCGTCTTTTATGAGACACTTGGAATGGCTGTCCGCTCGAGACGAATGGAATGGAACGTGACGTCAAGCAGGGAAACGACGACTTGACGTCAAACAACAGGTACTAGAAAGGAGAGAGGTCATGTTCAGATTACAAGTATCCGATCACGTATCGCTTCAATTGTTTGAACGGCACCATGCGGAAGGATTATTCGCCCTCGTCGATGCCAATCGCGCACATCTCCGCGAATGGCTCGGTTGGGTCGATGGTGCAACAGAGGCAAGTACATATCAGGAGAGCGTCATTCCAGCATGGCTGCAACAATTCGCCGATGGCAACGGCTTTACGTGTGGCATCTATCTTGAGGACGAGCTCGTCGGAACGATCAGTTTACATGAAATTAATCGGCATCTCGGGCAAACGTCAATCGGCTATTATCTAGGAGAAAAGGGACTACGAAAAGGTGTCATGACGGACGTCGTCCGGTTCGTGACAAACTACTGTTTCGAGACGCTCGGCTTGAACCGTGTCGTCATCGAGTGTGCGACCGGAAACCTCCGGAGCAGACGAATCCCGGAACGACTCGGCTTCACGGAAGAAGGCGTCTTACGGGACGCTGAGAAATTGTACGGGACGTATCATGACATTGTCGTCTATGCGATGTTAAAGCAGGACTGGTTAAAAACAAAGGAGATGGCAGCATGCGCATCGAGCAAATGAGTCAAGCGACGTATGACACCTACTTACCAGTCGCGATTGAAGAATACGCGGCAGAGAAGTGTCGTGCCGGTACGTGGTCGGAGAACGAGTCGCTCGAGAAGGCAACACAAGAATTCGCAACATTGTTGCCAGAAGGTCTGAAGACGAAGGATCACTACTTATTTACGTTTCGTGACGAGACAGGGAACGATCTTGGAATGGTCTGGGTCCATGTGACAGAAGAATCACGCGGACGTTGTGCTTTCATCTTCGATGTCAAGATTACGTCTGAAAAACAAAATCAGGGCTATGGCAAGGAAGCGCTCCGTTTACTAGAAGTGATGTTGAAGCGGATGAACGTCAAGAAGATTTCCTTACACGTCTTCGCGCATAACGAACGGGCGATTCATGTGTATGAATCGCTTGGGTACGAGAAGACGGATTATCATATGTCGAAACGTCTCGATGACAGTCATTAAAAAGCTTCCTCTTGCGCAAGCAGGAGGAAGCTTTTTCGTTTAACGCCATGTCTGTAAGGTATTCGCGAACTGGATGTTCGTCTCCAGTTCTCCTGTGATCTCGTTTTCTGTGAAGTCATTGCCAGCGAGCCAATCGGCAAAGTCGAATGTAACCGGTTCCTGATCACCACCGAGCGCGAACCAGACCTTCAACTCTTCCGGGAAGTAGGCAGACGTATGAATCGTACCCGCCCACTGGGCATATAAATCAGCGAAGACACCTTTATCGGTATCGTTCAAGAGTCGAAATGCGGACTCCGCATCTTGAATCAAATGTTGATGCGTCTTTAACTCCATCATCCGACGTTTCGAGTCATCCAGATGATAGCGGTTTTCGTGTTGCAGCAAATCGAAGTGATTGGTGCACATGTTCGATTCCCGCACTTGGACGTCGCGTGCCGTCGCCTCGATGACGAATGAACGCGCGGATTTATCGTGGACGACATACGTGAACGATCCGCGATGCGGAATCTCCTTGACGAGTGAGATCGCGTCGTCGACCGACGTACACATCTCGAGGATGATCCGCCCGATCATGAAGCTGACGAACCCATCGCCCGGACGGCGACGGTTGATGAAGTTATAGCCCATCGCAAGACCATGTTCATTCATCCCGTCCATCCGACCGGTTACCCGTGATGCCGGACCGATGATCGCTGATCCGCCATCGTTCGGTTGAAAGACGGAAAATCGACCATCATATGTCATCGGATGGTAATCATAGTTACGGACGAGGAAATTATCACCGGTCATGATCGAACAACCACTTTTCGGTCCTTCGACCCGGTAATGCCCGAAATGGAGTAACGTATCCGGAAGCGACAGTTCAAGTTCGTCCTGGAGTCCAAGTAACTCGTCCCAAATATGCGGGGCGTACCGGAGAAACATCTCCTTCGTCTCGACCGGATCGACTTGAAAGCGCGGAACACGGATCTTCCAGTTGTCCTCCCGGTTATGGAGCAACTGGTTTCGTTTGACGTAACGCCCTTGTTCGCGACCAAACTCATAATGACTGCCGCGAAATTGCGTGATTTCATTGGCTACACGTTGCATGGAATCCATCCTTTCTTCTCCTGCTGTATGCTGATTATATCGAACACGAGAGAGAAAGTCGTATGGCAGGGCTTTGCTTGAGCACATCAAAATGAAGGAATATTGAAAAATCAGTCAACTATTTTCATCCTGAACCGATAAAAAAACGGGAGGGGATGGAATGAAACACATGTCAGTCAGACGGAAGATTCAAGTATTGATTGCGACAGCGATCGTCGCGATGCTCTTAATCGCAGGAGCCGCGTTATATTTCTTGAATCAGATGTCAAATGCTTCACGCACGATGTATCAAGAAAATCTGATACCGATTCAAGAGGTGGCACAGATCCGAATCGATACACGGGCGCTCGATTCCTTTTTAGTCGAGATGATTTTGACGAAGGACGAGACTCGAATTGGTGAGTTGCAGGCGGATATCGATACGCGGCAGGCGCAGATCCGTACATCGCTCAATAAGGTAGAAGATACAGGACGATTTACCGCACAGTCAAAAAAACAATTAGAAGACTTAAAGGATAACGTCCTAGCCTATGATAACGGGATGAGCCTCGTCCAAGATGCCGCGACGCGAAACGAGAACGAAGAGGCTTATAAAGCCTACTCGGAGAGTTTGGAGCAAGTCCGGGACAATGTTGCCAGTTCAGCAAAGTCGTTGATGGCTTCGATGACGAGACAGGCGAAGGATCTGAACGCTCAAAATCAGTCAGAAAAACAGACCGCCTTTTACTTAATGCTCGGAATCATCTTGTTAGGTGTCGTTCTATTCGTGGGACTTGCTTTATACATCACGCGTCTGATTACCCGTCCGATTCGTCGATTACAAGGCTGGATGGACCAATCGGGTAACGGTGATTTGACGGTTCGTGGCGATTATGATTCTAAAGACGAACTCGGTCAATTGACGACGTCCTTTAATGAGATGATCGCGTCACAACAACAAGTCGTTTTAGAATTGACGGGAACAGCAGAGCGTGTCGCTGTTGCTTCAGATGAACTCAGCGTCAACGCAGAGTCGACGACCAAAGCAACCGAGATGGTCGCTGTGACGATGGAAGAGATGGCAAGTGGTGCGAGTCAGCAGCTGCATCAAGTGTCCGATGCTTCACGGACGATCGAAGAATTAACGACATCTGTTCGTTATGTCGCCGGAAATGCGCAGCAGATGACGGAACGTACGGCAGATGCAATGGAAAAAGTCGCACTCGGTGGTCAGGTCGTCGGAACACTCGGGACACAGATGGGACGGATTCAAGAAGACGTCTCGCGTCTCAGCCACGTCATCGATGGTCTCGGTAACCGATCGCAGGAAATCGGACAAATTACGGATTCGATCAAGGGTGTCGCGGCGCAGACGAACTTACTCGCGTTAAACGCAGCAATCGAAGCAGCGCGCGCAGGCGAACAAGGACGCGGATTCGCTGTTGTCGCAGCGGAAGTCAAAACGCTCGCTGAGCAGTCGGCAGTCTCGGCAAAACAGATCGAGTCGTTGATTCGTGTCATCCAACAAGAGACGGAAGCATCGGTTGTCTCGATGGAAAAAGTCTCAACCGAGATGACGAGTGGAATCGCTGTCGTCGATCGGGCAGGTGCCTCATTCTCAGAAATTGAGACAGCCATCACCGACGTGACAGGGCACGTCGAGGAGGTATCCGGTGCCGTTCAGGAAATGGCGGCGGCGAGTGAACAGATTGCATCTGTCATGCGGACGATTCAAGCAGTGACGGAAGGAACTGCTGCCGGAACGCAAAACATCTCCGCTTCGACCGAGGAACAGATGGCGTCGATGGAAGAGATTGCGTCCGCGTCCCAATCACTCGCAACGATGGCGGATGATTTAAAACACGTTACCGGACGATTTACTGTATAAGATTAAAAACGACCTCGATGGAGACATGATCGAGGTCGTTTTTATGTAGGGATAAATGAGAAAAGAAGGGGATTCATGGAAACGCGTCGTATGTATCTGAATACTATATTTTAGGAGGCATACATATGAACTTTCAATCGTTAACGACCAATAGGCTGGATTTGATTCGCGTTACGGAAAGTCACGTCGATGCTTTGTATACGATCTTATCTGATTCACGCGTGACTCAATATTATGGCATTGATCCGCTCACGTCTCTTGAGGAAGCAAGTCAGATCATCCATTCATTTGATCAAACGTTTTCTATGAAACGGGGAATCCGATGGGGCATGATCGACCGTTCGACAGGGCGGTTCATTGGAACGGTCGGACTCAATAACTGGAGTCCATATGCGAAAAAAGCCGAACTTGGATTCGAATTACATCCAGATTTTTGGCGACGAGGCTATGTATCGGAAGCTGTTCAAGAAGTCATCCGGTTTTCGTTCGAAGAATTGGCGCTTCATCGGTTAGGTGCGGTGACATTTCTTGAGAACGAAGCGTCCTGTCGCTTACTCGAAAAACTCGGATTTACGTTTGAAGGCGTCTTACGCGGCTATCTCTATCAAGGCGAAAGGTCGCATGATGCACGGATGTACGGTCGGTTACGAACAGACGTTATCACGCCTCAGGTAAAGATTGAAGAAACTGTTTGACAGCACGGCGGGACGTCAAATGAATGACCTGTTTATCGGACGTCGCTGTAAGCGTTGAGAGGATATTCGGTCGTTTATCGATCGGGAAACGCCAAATCCATTTCAGAAAATCGAACGATAGTTTCTCCGGGCAGTCTGCTGCCATATCCGGTCGACCGGTTTTGCGGTAGCGCCAGGTCCGTTTCAGCGCCCGGTACAGACAGAGTGTCCGCGGTAAATCAAGGAAGATGATCGTATCCGCGGCATTGATTCGTAAGTCAAGCGTTCCACCGTAGTTGCCGTCAATGATCCATGCGTCGCGTAACGTGAGCGTATGTTGAATCTGGCGTTGCTCCTCACGCGAAACCGCCTCCCAATTCGGGCGCCATAATAAGGTGTCGAGGTGATCGACGGGATAACCGAGTTTTTTGCACATCTCGCGGGCGAGCGTTGATTTACCGGATCCACCGGAACCAATCAGGATGATCTTTCGCATGCAATACCTCCTATTTTTTGTCATAGGAATCGATCATACCACGGTTTTCTAGTCGAGGATAGGACGAAAGGAGTGGATGAGATGGTACCTAGTTTTATACTGGAAGGGATGACAATCGTTTTTACACTACTCGTAATCGGCTGCGGCGTGATATTCCTGCCGCAGCGATGGAAGCGATATGGCTTGATTTTACTTGGTTTGGTGGCAATCGGGTGTAGTTCCTTCTGGTGCATCCGACCGACGCTCGTTAATCAAAAGATTGCTGAGAATACGAAGCGCGCAAAAGTAGAACTAGCACGCCAGTTTCCAGGTGAAGCATATACGATGAGACCACAGAAGTTTTCATACGAATCGTCAGCAAATCCGTATATGATTGAAGTCGAATTCGCGAATGAACCGAACATGATCTATATGTTGAAATTCCGTGAAAATGATATCGAGTTAGTGGGTTGTGTCATCAAAAATGAAGACATCTCTTATGAACAACAACATCAATTCAAATAAAGACCGGATGGTCAAAAACATCCGGTCTTTTGATTAAGTCGATTTCAAATTTTTCGTAGCAGACATCGTTTTGACAGCGAAGAAGGCAATCAGACCGAATCCGACCTTGTTGATCAAGTCAGCGAAGTTATAGATCAATTCGCGGACGAGTTGCACCTCGATGCCGGGTGCAAACAAGGTGACCGCGTAACCGACTGGATAAATCGCCCATCCAATCAAGATGAACAAGCGCATTTGCAGCAAGGCTTTGCGAATTGGACCAGGCTTATCTTCAGCGGCTTTCGTGACGTTCGTGAACAAGAGATAAATGATATAGAACCATGCGACACAACCGACGACGTATGCCCAAAGACCGAGTTGCGTGAAGCCACCCGCCAGATTGATGGACGACTCGCCGATGTATCCACCGATGATCATGATGATGTCGGCGATGACAAGTTTCGTTAGAAGGGAGCGTCCTTTTCCACCTTTTAAACCGAGTAACAGCGGAAACTTGATCAGCAAGAGAGGTGTCGTGACGAGCCAATCGATGTAGCGGATTTCAGTCGGAAAGCCATCGATCTCCGTCAACAAACCGGATTCCCCGACAGCTTGCTTCATGAAATAATAATGAATCGCAGCGACGAACGTGACGAGTGCAGCGACTGTTGCGGTCGAGCGGTATTCCGGGGCGAGGGAATTTCGTTCGACGAGAAAATAGAGCGTACCGGCGGCCATTCCGACGAATCCGACCCAGAACATATACTGGGTCGCAAGAACGAGAAGGTTGACGTCTTCCATGTTGTTTCGACTCCTTTTCGTAAGTGGACACGACCTTTCATACTTTTATTTTACTGACGATACAGTCTTCAGACACCACGTCGAAACGCTCTTGATGTGTGGTCTATCAACGGTTTGACAACATTTCGACACACTTGAGGAGGAGTGACGGATGCCGAGTAAACGAATGGATCATATCAGTCTGAACGTCGTGAATTTAGAAGAAGCGATTCACTTTTTTTCGCTTTGTGGTCTCGAAGTACGCGGACGATGGGAGATGAAAGGAGAGTTACTCGATCGTTTATTGAATCTAGAGGGAGCGGAGACGGAGTGTGCTGCACTCGGATTACCAGGTGAACCGATATGGCTCGAACTCGTTCGGTTTAAACACCCGCGCGACACGGCTTCCGTGATTCAATCCGTCCATGCCAGTGGATTGCGTCATCTCTGTTTTGAAGTAACAGAACTCGTCGCACTCGTCGAACGTTTAGCGGACAATGGATATCAGTCGATTGGCGACGTCGCGAATTACGAAAATGAGTATCGCCTATGTTACGTAAGAGGACCAGAAGGCGTGATCATTGAGTTGGCAGAAAAAATCGAACCCGTCTAAGACGGGTCCGATGTATATTTTTAAGAACAACAGGAAGTCGATGATTGTGGCAGGGAAACGTTGCACACACCCGTCTCCGGTAATGATAACTTAACCTGTTTGGCACGTGCCTCGTCTCCGATAAGAAAAGCAACGACTGATCGAACTTGTTCATAACCGGCCGCAAGCAGGAAGGTCGGAGCACGACCGTAACTTTTTGCACCGACTAGATAAAGTCCGTGATCTGGATGACGTAACTCTGCTTCCCCATGTGGACGGACAGTCCCGCAACTATGAAGGTTCGGATCGATCAGAGGAGCAAGTATTCGACTACTCTCGGTGACAGGATCGATATCAAGTCGTACTTCCTCGAGGAACGAAAAGTCGGGTCGACTTCCTGCGTTGACGATCAGCTGATCGATATGATGGAGAGACCGACCATCTTGAGCAGTGATGTCAAACGACTTTCCTTTCGATTCAATGGATTGGGTCTTGAAACTGGAGTGAACCCTAATCTGATCTCGTTCAACGAGCTGACGGATACGCGAACCGAGTGCCCCGCGACCTTCCAGTGCATCCTTATCTTCTCCGCCGTAGGCTTGAACGGGGTCAGATTTGCGAAGGATCCAATGAATCTTCGTTTCAGGGTAGTGCGCTTTAATGGAAACGAGTTCAAGAAGCGAGTTCAAAGCCGAGTGCCCGCTACCGATGACAGCGACGGATTGATTAGCGAAAACAACAGTATCACGTTTCGCATTTACGATCGAATACCGGACAGGTAAGTTCTGCTCGATTTCGACTCGATGACCAGAACTGATTGCAGGATTTGGTCGCATGAGGACGCCAGACGCATCGATGACCGCGCGAGCGAGAATATGTTTACGTCCATTCGGCGTGTCTATGACTAATTCGAACGGTGTTACATCACGTGAGGCATTCGTCATCTTGTCTAGACCTGCCCGTGAGATCGAGAGAATTTCATGTTGGAAATGTAGAGATGGAGCAATTTCCGGTAATGCAGCAAGTGGGGCAAGGTATTGTTTGATCAATTCAGTTCCGGTCGGCACAGCATCGTTTGCTGGTGCGATCCAGTCCGTCAGCTCGAGCAAGTGACGTGCTGCGTCACTGATATTGTATTGCCACGTCGAAAACATCCGGACGTGCTCCCATTGTTTGATATGGTGGGCAATCGAAGGACCTTTCTCAAATAATAAAAACGATTGTCCTTCCACTACAAGTTGAGCTGCAGCTGCAAGACCGATCGGACCGGCACCGATGATGACGATGGGGTGAGAAGAACCGTAAGACATGCATAAAACCTCCTTTTTATTTGTAAATTGCAAGTGTTAGAGACATGGTTTACAGCAGACGTCACTCTCGCCCATCTTCGTATTCAGCAAGTCGATTGCCTGGAGGACATGTGCTTTTTCGAAGGAAGTCATCGATGAGAAGATCGAATCAAGATACGTGTTCATCTCTTCGTCAATGGCTTGAGCAACACGCAATCCTTTCTCGGACAGGCGAAGTAGGTGAATTCGCCGATCGTTGATCGCGGGACGCTTTACTAGTAGGTCCCGCTTAATCAATGTTTGTACTTGTCGGCTGAACGTAGTGATATCAAGAGCGAGTTGGTCCGCTATTTCTTGCATTGCGGAGTCAGGATGTTTAGCAACCTGATAAAGCAGATGGCTTTGAACGAGAGAAATTTCTTCTTCTAGGATGGCGCAACAATTCTTATTCAATAATCCGAAACGCCGAGTGAACGTTTGAAATAATTCACGAGTTTCATTCATGTATAGCTCTCCCTTCGTTATTTCGATTATGAATTAGTTATACGATATAAACTTGCAAATTGCAAATAATAAATATATGATTTTCTCATATTCAGTCGTTAATAAGGAAAGGGGAATTCGATGCTTGTTCGTTCGATGGAAGAGAAAGATCATAGCACTGTGTTAGCCATCTATCGTCAAGGAGTAGAAGAAGGGAACGCGACGTTCGAAACGATAATTCATGAGCAAGAGTGGTGGACAACGCTGACGCAATCTGAACGATTCGTTCTAGAGCAAGGTGGAAAAGTGATTGGCTGGGCTAAACTGGGACGTGTTTCTGAACGACATGTCTATCGTGGCGTTCGAGAAGTCAGTATATATCTAGAGCGTTCCGCTCGAGGACTCGGCGGTGGACGATTCTTAATGGAGGCATTGATCACCTATGCGGACGTCAATTGGATTTGGACGCTTCAATCACACATGTTCCCAGAAAACATCGCAAGCAGACGGCTGCATGAGCGACTTGGATTCGAACTAGTCGGTCGACGACGTGCCATCGCACAGCATCATGGTGTCTGGCGAGATACGTTGTTATTTGAGCGACGAAATGACCTCAGGTAATGAAGTGATGTTTACACGCTTGATTGTTCATTTCAAATCTTCTAGCATGACCTGCCTTCGCTGAAGCGAGGGTTTTTTAGTTTATCCCTCGATGGAAGAAGGAAAGTATTAAAGACGAATGATACTACCTAAAATGACGGAGGAGGATGGATGGATGTTGCACGCCTTATTTTTAAACTGCACCTTAAAAGCATCACGTGAACCATCGAATACGGAGGCGCTGATCCGTGACGTGATTGCATATTGGAAACAAGAGGACGTCACTTCAGAAATTGTCCGCATCGTCGATCACCAAGTGGCGTTCGGCGTCACGGAAGACGAAGGCAACGGGGATGAATGGCCCGTGATTTTCGAAAAGGTGAAACGGGCGGACATCGTTGTCATCGGAACACCGCTCTGGCTGGGTGAAAAAAGTAGTGTTGCGACGCAAGTCATTGAACGATTGTACGGAGGGAGCGGCCTGACGAACGATCTTGGACAAGCAATCTACTACAACAAGGTCGGTGGCGTCATTGTCACGGGGAATGAAGATGGAGCTAAACATGCGTCTGCTTCCATCTTGTACGGTCTGTCGCATATCGGTTTTACGATTCCGCCGAACGTCGATGCTTACTGGGTCGGTGAAGCGGGACCCGGGCCATCGTACATTGAAGCAGGACAGAACAACGACTTTACGAAGCGGCACGCACAGTTTTTAGCTGCCAACCTATACCATTTTGCGAAGATGTTAAAGGAACATCCAATTCCAGCAGAAGGGAATGTGATGGAATGAAAAAACAACGTTTAACAGGGTACGGTGTCGCGACATTGTTCGCGATGAGTTTAATGCTTGCGGGTTGCGGAAACGACGAAGCGTCGACGGATAAGGTCGAAGAAGGATCAACGAATTCGAACACGACCGACGACACGATGCAGGACAAGGATACGGTAACGAAAAATGCCGACACCGATTATGACTTCAATAGTCTGTCGATTGAAGCGGTCGTTGATGGGGATAACGATGCCATTGATATTAGTTATGACCGGGATAATGACGGAACAGAGGCGGAATATCGCTATAAAGGAGAGCAAAAGCAAGGAGACGACGCGATGGCGGAACTCGACGCGAAGTTCAAGAACTTAAAGATTGATGCAGATACATCTGAAAAAGAGGTCATCAGTGAGGTTGAGCGTGTGTTTGCGATTCAAGATGCTTCCCGCTTAGAGGTTGAAATCGAATTCTCAGACGGAACCGAAAAAGAATATAAAAAATAAACAATAGGTCTGCGCCCGTAACGGGTGTAGACCTATTGTCTTAGTGTAGCGTCACATGAGCGAGGACACCGTAATGATCGCTCGGTATAAGCTGATGCGGCAGTCGATGTTCTCCGATCAGCTGGACGTGCTGTAAGGTCACAGGTAGAGGCGAACGCTGACAGAGTAACCAATCGTACCGGGAAGGTGTCGTGACGCCGTCATTCTTTTTGGCATAAGGGTTTGTCACGGGATTTAAAGTCGTTGCAGCGAGTTGACCGGTTCGCGTCGCGTAACTGTCAGCAAGATCGACCCACTTGTGTAATGCGACCCGATGCAGGGGAGACTCCGGAAAGTCATTAAAGTCACCGCCTAAGAACTCGATCGTCGTGTCATCCGTCTGTGAGGCAATCCATTCGTTGACGAATCGAAATTGATCGAGACGGATGTCTGAAGCACGCCAATTGAAATGAATGTTTGTCACGGCAAAACGAACACCGTCAATCGAAAACGGGATCCGAATCGCACAGTGGTGGTTGATGTTTGCTGTCGCAGCGGCACTCGAATCCGTTCGTTCGAACGGTAATTTCGTCAGAATGGCAAGTCCTTCATCCGGTGAATCCATGTAAGGATCCATCATCCAATAAGGATAACCAGTCGCCTCTGCAAGATGCTCGGCAATCGAGATGAATGGTTCATCCGGATGGAAGGTCGACATGACTTCTTGTAGGAGGAGAATGTCCGGTTGATGTTGCTTGATCTCCGCGCACAACGCCTCGAACCGTTCTTGTCGTTTGTGCGTGTGATGCCAAATGTTATATGTCGCAATCGATAACGAAAGACTCATAGCTGTAAGCCCATCAGAACCGTATCGTAAAAGCAACCGTCCGATAGTAACCGGTCATGACGCAGTCGTCCTTCTTCCTGAAATCCATGTCGCTGATAGAGACGAATAGCGCCGAGGTTCGTCTCGACGACTTCGAGCTGAATTTTTTGCAGGGTTTGCGCTTTTGCCCAAGCAATCATCCGTTCCATCAGTTGCGTACCGATTCCTTGCCCCCAGTCGGATTGAAGTACACCGAGTCCAAATGATGCCTTGTGCGCGAAACGTTTTAAATGAAAACCACGACACCGGGCGTAGGCGATGAGTCGTCCATCGCGCTCGACGACGAGGATGCGATCCGGAACCGAGGAATTACGTAACTGATCTGCGAAATCCGTCGCCGTCATCACGTCCTCACCAGGCATCCGGTCGAAATATTCCGTTTCCGCATCGAGCGTTTGGCGTAATTCAGCGAGGGCTTCAGCGTCACTGAGTCGAGCCGGTCGAATCCGTTGTGTATCGAACGAGTGGTGCATCGTCTGCATATGTAATCCTCCGTTCTAGATGGAATATGCTATCATTATGGCAGGGATGGTATCATTTGTAAATTTAAGGAGAGAAGAAATGAAAATTCAAACTGGAACGAAGGAAGATAGGACATTCATCCGCGAGCAATTGATTGCCTACAATCGGCAACATGTTCCTAAAGCCTTATATGAACAATCGGAAGAACTTTGTTTTACAGCATATAACGAGAAGGGCGAATGCATCGGAGGAATTACCGCGTCTTACGGTTGGCAACACATTCATGTCCAGTTCATTTGGGTGAGCGATACAGCACGACAGGCAGATGTCGGAACCCGCCTGCTGCAAGCAATCGAAGGATATGCGAAGGAAGCAAGGTGTACGAAAATTCTTTTGGACACGTTTGATTTTCAAGCACCAGACTTTTACCGCAAGCATGGTTATGAAGAGTATGGACGACTGACCGATCATCCATCGATTGGACAAACTCAATACTTCTTCGTCAAGCGGCTTTAACGACGGACATGGACAATCCATGCCGTCATATACGTGAGTGTTCCAACCGAGAGAATGAGAGCGATCGCATAGAACGGAAACGCTGGAAACAGTTGTAGTAACGGCTGTTCAAACAAGAAAGCAATCATCAGGACAGGAAGGCTGATCATAAAAGCGACGTACGCTGCGCGGGTCGCTTTACCGGTGATTTGTGCCTCACGTTCATCTGAGTCGGAAAATTCTGCTGTCGCAAATGAACGCGAACGGTCTTCTCGTAAAAAATAACTGACGATCGAAAGGGCGATTGAAATCATTAAGACTGGTATGACGCCCATTAAATTTAATTCCAGCGACAGGCCCGTACCGGATACAGGATCATCTTGAAATAGTTTCAGATTAGCATGAATCGCACTAATGAGATAAGCAGCTAAAAAGTAGAGACAACAATTAAGTAAAGATTGAGTGACGACACGTTTCATTTGGAATCCTCCTCTAATTGAAATAATTCCTCCACCGGTCGATCGAAGACGCGGGCAATCTGCATCGCGAGTAATAGCGATGGGGTATAGCTTCCTTTTTCAAGCGAGATGACGGTCTGGCGTGTCACGCCGATTCGTTCAGCGAACTGCTCTTGTGTCCACTTATGCTGTTGACGATATAGGCGAACATGGTTCGTCAGTTGCATCTGACGACCTCCTTTCCAGTTGTTTACATTGTAAAGTCTGTTTTACATTTTGTAAAGTGGACTTTACTTTTTAGACGTGAAAAAACCAATGCGTCGATTCGATGCATTGGTGTCGTCGTTCACGATGGACATTCGCTCTATCTTATTAAAGGGATGCGTCACCAGCGAACATCACATGACATGCGGCGTTATAATGACAGCTAGAAGACAAGCGAACGTCGTAATGGTGTGATGACGACGTAAGGACAAGGGAAGCGAAATCAGCCCTGCGATTGTTACACCGGATAAGATCCACCCTAAAAGAAATTCCGAGTCAGGAGAAGCGACTGGAATGCTCAACAAGTAAGCTGTCGCGTACGGAAATAAGCCGATGGCATCTAACAGGATACCGCCAAAGACACCAATCAGCAGCAAGCCGATCGACAGACGAAATAGTGCGTTACGTTTAATCATATGCATGCTCCTATTCTGTTTGGTTGACGCAAGAAATCCTATTGTTGCGCCTATTCAATATGTTTCTACAAAAAGCGAGGGATTCCTTTCTGTTATCTATCCCTGAACTTTATCAAAAATCCTTGCTTCTGCACATAAATCGGAATATTCAGATAATTATCGGGTATTCTGTTGAAAACGCCATCGCCGATTCAGTGGAGAGGAGAAGAGAAGATGATGCCTGAACTGATACCGGATGACCGGGAGCTCGAACGAAGGATTCGGATCGTCCATCTGTTGCGAAAACTGGGTAAGACGGACGAAGCGATTGCCCGATCCTTGTATGTTTCGATCGAATGGGTTCAATCGATTTATGAAGAAGACGACTGGCAGCAAATGCAATCATCCTAAGGCAAGGACGTCTCGTCCTTGTTTTTTCACGTGTTCCGGTATACTAAAACAAGCATCTCAAATCGAGAGGATGAAGTGAAATGAACGTTGCCATCATAGGAGCAGGAATCAGTGGTTTGTATCTCGCGACGCGTATGCAGGAGCTTGGAAACGACGTGACGATCTATGAAGCACGTGACCGAATCGGCGGTAGAATCGAGACAGTCGATTTCGACTTAGCCGGGCAAGCATATGCGTTTGATCTTGGACCGACTTGGTTTTGGCCGGACAGTGAACCACTGATGGTCGATTTGATCCATCGATTCGATTTACCGACACTGGAACAATATGCGACGGGAGCACTTCGACTCGAACGGGCTGACGGAATCGAGTCACATCTGGTTGCGAATCAACCGACGGTGCTTCGCCTTCGTGACGGAATCCGCTCCGTAGCTACGGCACTTGCTACACGACTCACACCGGGAACGATTCGACTCAAGTCTCCGATCAGCCAGATTGATGTCACGAACCGGATTCTCGTCAGTTCAGGAAGAAAGAGTAAACCGTTCGACGAGATCATCCTCGCACTGCCACCGCGTCAAGCGGCAAGACTATCGTATGTTCCAGCTTTACCTGAAGCAGTCCTGGATGAACTCGAAGCATTACCGACCTGGATGGCGCAGCAAGCGAAATGTCTGATTTTTTACGAGAAACCGTTTTGGTGTGATTCGGGCTGGTCCGGTCAGGCAATCAGCTGGACTGGGATGGTGCAAAAGATTCATGACGCTTCCCCACAAGACGGACCGGGAGCGTTGTTCGGTTTTTTCCGGACACAAGCACGTGAACGACAGTTATTGACCGAGGCGGAAATCAAGGAAACCGTACTCGCGCAGCTGGTTCGTCTGTTCGGTGAACAAGCGCGTCAGTCGATTGGTTGGGCGTATAAAGACTGGTCGACGGATAGTTGGACAGTAACACGAGCTGATGCAGCACCGCTCGTGGATTTCCCGGCATATCATGCTATCAATCTCGGAATGGAGCATGCAGCGATTTCACTGATTGGGACAGAGACCGATCCGAGTCATGGTGGACACTTAGAAGGGGCCATACGATCCGTTGAACGCTATTTAGAAAAGAGAGGAGTAAAAAAATGATCAAGAGGCTACATTATGATGTGTTCACGACGACGCCAGGAAGCGGTAATCCAGCTGGGGTCGTCTTAGACGCCGATCAATTGACTGAGTCGGAAATGCAACGAATCGCTCGGATGAACGGCTTTACCGAGACGACGTTCGTCCTGGCTTCCGAGCAAGCGGACTACCGCATGCGCTACTTTGCACCGGAACTGGAAATGGACTTATGCGGCCATGGTACGATCGCTGCATTAACGGCACTCGATTCAAAGATCCGTTTATCTACAACATGTCAGATTGAGACAAAGTCAGGTATCTTGCCTGTGATGCGTTTAGCGAACGGGATGTTTCGCTTGCAATAAGGACAACCACGATTACATCAGTTTGACGGTGACATAAAGCACGTTCTAGCCGCGATTGGTCTTGAATTGACACATCTCGATGACCGGTGGCCAATCGTATACGACAGTACTGGGAACTGGACACTGCTCCTCCCGATTCGTCGACTTGAGGACTTCCACCGGATGATACCGGATAACCAACGCTTTGCCACAGTGATGATCGATCTCCCACAAGCCTCGATTCATCCGATTTGTCTCGATACATATGACCGACAAGCGACGATCCACGGACGTCACTTTTCGGCAACAGGAGCAGGTAGCATCGAAGATCCGGTTACGGGAACGGCGAGTGGTGTGATGGGTGTCTACTACCGAAAATTCATCCAGCCACTTGAAACGGAAACAGCAATCATCGTCGAACAAGGACACGAGATGGGACGACCCGGACAGGTCGGAATCCGTATTTCTGGCGAAGGTCTTGATCATAGCCAATGGAAAGTCGAGATGGACGGGCAAGCCGTCTTTGTCGGCGTCAAGAGAGCGGGAGAGGAAGAGGCAGATGTTGAAACATTTCATTTGGGATTTTGACGGCACCTTGTTTGATACGTATCCGGTGTTAGTCGATGTGTTCGTGGAATTACTCGAGCGTGAGGGGCGAACGGTCGAACGCGAGCAAGTAGCAGAGCTGATGGCGATTTCAGCAAAAACGGCGTATGAGACGTTTGATGTGTCTGAAGCATTCATTCTGAACTACAAGCAACAAAAGATGATGATCGAACAAGAACGATCTGAACCGTTTCCCGGAATCTGCGAACTGCTAGAGGCGTTATCGACGAGAGGTGCGACGCATCATATCGTCACCCATCGCGGAACATCGATTCATGCGTTGCTTGCAAAACATGGGTTGACGCATCATTTTCAAGATGTGTTGACGGCACCGGATGGATTCGCCCGAAAACCGGATCCGGAAGCTGTCACGTATTTAGTCAATCGGCACCAGATGGCACGAGACGAGACAATCATGATTGGAGACCGGGAACTCGATGTCTTAGCCGGACATCGTGCCGGTATCAAGACGTGTTTGATAAGCAACCGACCAAATGAGACCGTTGCGACGTATACCGTAACGTCGCCCGGTCGATTAAAGGAATTGTTACTGACATAACGACAGCCCCGCTTCCAGTGATGGAAACGGTGCTGTTTTTTAAGAAGACAATCGATCTGCTTCGGTTGCTTCAGCGCGTGGTGCACGCCAGAAATACGTCAGGAAAATACCGACTGCGAGCATGGCTGTCGCAAAATAGAACGGATAGTTCAAATTGACGTCAAAGAGTATTCCACCAACGATCGGTCCGAGAATGTTGCCGATGCTCGTAAACATCGAGTTCATTCCGCCGACGAATCCCTGTTCATTTCCGGCAATCTTCGAAAGATAGGTCGTGACAGCGGGTCGCATCAAGTCGAAACCGACGAAGACGACCATCGTCACGAGAATGATCGAGAGATAGTTCGTCACGAACGTCATCAAGACGACGAGCAGTGTCGAACCGATCAAGCTGTACCGGATCAACCGAATCTCACCGAACCAGCGTGTCAAACGATCGAACAGTCCAACTTGGACGATGACGCCGACAATCGCACCGAGAGAAATCGCAAGCGCAATGTCCTTCGCCGTGAAGCCGAACTTCCGGTCGACGAACAAGGCGAATAACGACTCGAATGAGGCAAGACCGAACGATGAGATCAACAGAACAAGAAAAGCGATGAAATAGAGCGGACTGAAGACTTTCCGGAAACCCGTCTGTTGTTTGACCGTCGTTGTCTCGTAGTGACGTTCCGGTTCCTTAAGCGTAAAGACGGATAACACCATCGCTGTCAAACCGAACGCAGCAGCAAAGAAGAACGGCGTCCGCGAGCCGAGGTCAGCGAGGAACCCACCGATCCCCGGTCCGATGATGAAACCGGTCGAGATGGCAGCAGACATATATCCGAGCGCTTTCGGACGAGTCTCGTTCGTCGTGATATCAGCGATGAATGCCGTGACGGCTGGCATAATGAAAGCCGCACTGACACCACCGAGAATCCGTGACGCGAACAGGACTTCGACGCTTTGACCGAGACCGAATAAGAGCTCGGACATGCTGAAGATGAATAAACCGATGATGATCATCGGTTTACGTCCGTACTTGTCAACGGCACGTCCCGCGAGTGGTGAAAGAATCAGTTGCGCAAAGGCAAAGGCGGAAACCATGTAACCGACTGTCGCCCCGGAGATGTTCAACTCGTTCATGATCGTCGGTGTGACGGGAATGACGAGTCCGATACCTAAAAAGGCGATGAATAAGTTGAGCAGGAGTGTACTTAAAATCAATGTATTGTTTTGCATAGTTCACCTCAATAGAATTAAATCGTTTTTGACATACCGCGCCAGACGATCGGCCAGACAGCTTGCTGTCGAGCGTGAAACGCGTCGACACCGTTGTAGACGAGTTCCGTCAGCGTACCTTCCGCAACTGTCAGATAGGCGAGAGCGGCACTTTTGTAATCCGTCGAATAGAGAATCTGTTCCGTTCGGTCTCGTTCGCGTAGTAATCGCGTTAATAGATCGTGCAGTGAATCGAAAAACGGATTGAAGCGGTCCGTCATTTCTTGTTCGAGCTTCTCCGGTGGAAAATAGGCAGCCCGAAGGATGAATCGCATCAGGATATCGTCTTGCTGTTCCGAAATGAACCAATCGAAGAAGCCGTGCAGCGATTGCTCGAGCGGCTGCTGTCGCGTATTCGTGAAATACGTTGCGAAGCGGCGCTTTTGTTCTTGCAGGGCGTACGTCGTCGCTTGCAGGAACAGATCGTCCTTCCCTTTATAGTGCGCATAGATCGATGGCTTTTTTATGCCGACCTCTGTCGCAATTTCTTGCAGCGATGCCCCTTCATAGCCATGCGCGGCAAAATGATGGATGCTCGTCTGTAACAATTGTTGAGCTTTCAGATGAATCACCTTCCTAACGGTCGTTAGGTAACACTGTAACAGCAAATTTCAAATGTAGTCAATCAGATTGTCTTACCGCACAAAAAAACTGACTCCGCGAAGGCGGAATCAGTTAAGGAAGAATCATTATTTATTCATGACACGACCGCGTGTTGCGACGCGTGAGCCGACGATTCCTGCGAATGACGTGAAGATAAGAGTCAGAAGCAGTCCGACGAACGCCCAGATTGAAACTTTTGACGCCGTTTGTGTCGCTTGTTCTGTTTGCTCGCGGACATCTTGGACCGTTTTCTTGAGGTCAGCGGATGTTTCATCAAGCGTTTGTTTCGCAGTCTCAATTTGTTGAGTCGTTTCTTTTGATGCCGTGTTGAGACCATCAACGATGTTTTGCGTCGCTTCTTCCGCTTCAGCACCTGTCAAATCGGTGTTTTTCGCAACAGCATCAGCGATTTTATCTTCATCGACTGATTTCTCGATTTTTTCAGCTCGTGCTGTCAACGAATCACCGAGATCCTGGACGATCGTATCGAAGTTCTCTGGTTTCGTGATCGCTTCCTTACCAGCAGCCGTGACGTCTTCTTGAACAGCGTCAAGTTCGTTCTGCAAGTAACCTGGTTGCAATTCTTTGATGTCCGTATCTTTTAAGATTTCGTCGACGTTCCCTTCAAGTTCTTTCGTATCAACTTGTGACACGTTTTTCGTAATCGAATCGAATCCTTTCGTCGCAGCGTCTTGCGCCGTCGAAGCAACGGATCCGATACCGTTACCAGCCGCACCACCGACCGTACCGAGTAGTGAGCCGACCGATTGTAACGTATTGACCGTCGTGAACGTCAAGAGAGCGAACAGTAGGATGACGCTCGTCGACCATGTCAAGAAACCGTGGACGAGACCGGCACGTGCCGACGTCACACCGGAGACGAATCCGGCAACGAATAGCGAGATGAGCAATGAAAGGATTGCCCAGATGATCAAGCCGGTTCCGACACCATCGAACGGGTTATTCGACGTGACGTCCGTGACGCCGAGTCCGATTGCTAAACCGATTAAACTAAATAAGATCAATAAAGATAGAAATGATACCACACCTGCAAAAATCGAGCTCCATGAGATGTTACGACCTGCTCCGTCCGCTTCCGCTCGGAAATGCGACGAAAAGCCTCTGTTTGTTTTTTCCATACTAAGCACTACCTCTCCCCAAATTGGTCTTTCAAGTTCGAGATGTTCATGAATGTAAAAGCTTCATCTCAAGTTTCTTACGCGCATAGCTCTTATAT
Organism: Exiguobacterium sp. s161; assembly: GCF_018619045.1. Lineage (NCBI taxonomy): Bacteria > Bacillati > Bacillota > Bacilli > Caryophanales > Exiguobacterium > Exiguobacterium sp. s161. The sequence continues at coordinate 1,337,922 of NZ_JACSNH010000001.1, read as the reverse complement.
AACCGGTAACTAAATAAGAGAAACCTAGTATTACAGGTACATGATTAATGGTCGTCTGAACTTCAACGAAGTGATATTGGTTGCGTTTGAAGAAAAAGCATCGTACACTCTTATCAAGTGTCACGTTATACTGTACAGTTTAAAATCAAAAGGAGGTGATCCCCCGCTTCTAGGGGGATACAAGTTGGACATCGTCTTAACACTGAATTTGTTGTTGCTCGTCGTATTGATTGGTTTGACTGCGTTTTTCGTCGGTTCGGAATTTGCTGTCGTTAAAGTCCGGATGTCACGTCTCGACCAGATGGTGCAAGAAGGAAAAAAGGGAGCAGTACTTGCGAAGAAGGTCGCAGGAGATCTCGATTATTACTTGTCGGCCTGTCAGCTTGGTATTACGATCACTGCACTTGGTCTGGGTGCACTCGGAAAACCGACCGTCGAGAAATTGTTGACACCGGTCTTTGATGAACTCGGTGTCGCCGTTGCGCTCTCAACGCTTCTCTCATACAGTATCGCTTTCATCTTCGTCACGTTTCTCCACGTCGTCATCGGAGAACTCGCACCGAAGACGCTCGCGATCCAGTATGCGGAACGGATGACGTTATTACTGGCGCCGTCACTCTATGTATTCGGAAAAGTCATGTATCCATTCATCTGGATCATGAACGGTTCGGCCCGTGTCCTCTTGCGGATGTTCGGTGTGAAACCAGCCGGTCACGAACAAGCCCATTCCGAAGAAGAGTTGAAGATCATCATGGCTCAAAGTTTTCAAAGTGGTGAGATCAATCAATCGGAACTCGCCTTGATGCAAAACGTCTTTGCGTTTGATGAGCGTGTCACACGTGACATCATGGTGCCACGGATGAACATGATGGTCATTTCGGACGAGATGAGTTGGGAAAATCTATTACAGACGATGTCTGACAATCCGTATACACGTTACCCGGTCAGTGAAGGAACGGATAAGGACCGGATTAGTGGTTATATCAACGTCAAGGAAGTGCTCGCCCATCACGCGGTACAAGACGAACGAGAACTTGCATCGTTCCTTAAACCGTTGCCGGTCGTCTCGGAATTGAGACCGCTGCAAGAAACGCTCTTGAAGATGAAGCAGACACGGTCACACATCGCTCTCGTCATCGATGAGTATGGTGGGACATCCGGTTTGATCACGATGGAGGACATTTTGGAGGAAATCGTCGGTGATATCCGAGATGAATTCGATGAAGCGGAGCAAGCTGATATCGAACAGTTACCGGACGGATCGTACCGTTTGGCCGGAACCGTCCTATTAGTTGAGATCGAAGAACGATTTGGTCTTCGTTTCACTGAATCAGATGCAGTCGACACGATTGGTGGGTATATCCAATCACGGACGGCCGCTTTTGAAGAGGGAACCCTCGTTACAGATGAGGCGTTTACGCTTGAGATTTTGCGTTCTGCTCAATACCAGATTCAGGATGTCAAGTTAACAGTGACGGCGCGTTAACAGAAAGACCCGTTTTGCTTAGTAGTTCAATCTACTGAGCTGGCGGGTCTTCTTTTATCAAACGAGGTCTTAGCGCGTTCATCAAAGAGAAGTATGATAATATTCCAGACCGACGAGCTCGCGAATCGATAAGATTTGGCGATAAAGCGAGAGTATATCTACTAGATGCTCAGGAAAGTGGTCTCTTTAATCAACAAACGTTCAAGGTTATACATAATTATTGTGATTTTCCATTCAATTGTTAGAAGTTCGAGACGATATAAGGAATGAAGTTCACAAATAAACGAGGGAGAGAAGCATATGAAATGGTTCGCGAAATCAGCATCACCTTCCTTTGACGCGCTCATTGAAGTCGAACACACGCATGTCATATTGAATGTTCCAGCATCCTTACATGAACAATTACGTCTAATCGGTCTACACGCCATCGATTTACAAATTGCACGAGTCATCCGCGAAGATGTATCCCGTTGGATGCCGAGCATGGTCGATGCGTTCTACGAGGAGCTGGTCCGGGTTCCGTCTCTCCGTCAGTTGATTGAACAGCATTCGACACTCGAACGATTGAAAGGCACCCTCGCTCGGCACATCCTGCAAATGTTCGATGGTCAGGTGACAATGGACTACATCGAAGCTCGGCGCCGAATCGCTGAGCGGCATGTTCAAATCGGTTTGCATAATAAATGGTATATCGCCGCATTCCAAAAAGTCTGGAACGTTCTCAGTGAGAAGATTGACGACAGTGCTTGGCCGGAAGCAGAGCGCGTCCGAATCATGCGGGCAGCGGGCAAACTCTTCAACCTCGAACAACAAATCGTCATGACGATGTATGAGGATCAAATCGATGAAGAACGCCAAGCGATCGCGACAGCAAAACAACACGTCGGGGATGGCGTTCAAAAATCGACCGAGGAACTCGCTGCGATGAGTGAGGAGTCGTCAGCGAACTTCCAGGAGATTGAACGGCACGCCAAACACGTCTCAACGACGACAAACGCGATTTCGATCCAGTTGACGGAAGCGGTCAGTGAAGCAGAAGCGGGTGTCGTCCTCGTCGAAGAGGAGACACGTCGCTTTGAACATGTCGTTGCAGATTTGTCACGGACGACCGAACAAGTCGCTGAACTGTCCCGTCTGTCGCAGGAAATCGAACGGATCGCTGGGATGGTGACGACGATTTCTGATCAGACGAACCTTCTCAGCTTGAACGCCTCGATCGAAGCGGCACGTGCCGGGGAGATGGGACGCGGGTTCACCGTCGTTGCGCAAGAAATTCGGAAGCTTGCCGAAGAGAGTAAACAGTCGGCAACAGAGACGTCGCGGATCGCCCAAGAGATTACACAAAAGATGCTCGTCGTCTCAGAGCGGATGGGAACGACGGAGACAGCGGTCGTCCGGACGACGACAGAGATGCAACAAGTCGTCCGTGCCTTCTCACGGATTTCGGAACAGACCGACAATGTCTCGCGGCAAATTCATGAACTATCGACCGATACGAAGGATGTCGCCGGCACGATCGAAGGCATGCGTAAGATTGCAGAAGCGATTGCTGAGACAGCGGATGACTTACAAGAAGTCGCCGCGACCCTCTGATTTAGTCCTCCTTTCCATGTGAAAGGAGGACTTTTTTGACGTTTTATGGAAAAATAAAGTTGGAGGTGTAAAAGGTTTATGGTGCAGAGTCTATCATTGATTGTTTTATGCTTTTTCGCTTTGATCGGACATTACCTGACGACGTGGGAACTTGCTCCACGTGAGTTTTATGGATTACTTGGTTTAACGGGCGTCGCTTTCTTGATCGGTGGAGTCGAATGGTGGCAAATCCGGCGTGATTTGCGTTATCGTGGACGAGAGGCAGGGGTGTCCGTTCACTTAGCGGACCGGGCGACCCTCTCGCGCATGAACAATGGCTGACGTTCTCACGACGTTATGCCACTTGGTGGCAGGCAATCCTTGTGCGCTTCAAGAAGTTTGAATCGTTTTTCCTCGATGTAACGTTCGACGGAGAAGGAACCCTTCTTCAAATTAAAGAAACGAGAACGAAATGGCTTCGCAATACGACACATTTCGTGATTCGTAAAGATGGACGTGACGTCGGTACAATCCGTACCGATCCGGCACTTCGTCAGCAATTGCGACTACAAGAAGTCTTACTCGTCTCGTATGCCGGTCAGGAGTATCAAATTCGTTCCTCGACAGTCACGAGAAAGATCGGCGTTTATCAAAACGGGGACTGCATTGCGACGGGTTCACTACACGGGGCGCAACTTGACTTTGATTGTGAGACGAATATACGTCTATTAGCTGTCGCAAGCATGATCGTCTTTCAACTTGTTTAATCAAAATGATTTTATTTCAAATACCTCATTGCTGTTAAAATAAAATGAATCGGTTTCAAGGGAGTACGGCATTACATACTAAACGGCTCCGATTACGAAAAATCCGACTGGCTGATACGGAAGCGATGTTTAGAATGGATTATCGGACAATCGTGTCATACGTCATTTGATCAAGGGACCACACGAAATGATGGCGCAAACGAAGGCACGCGTAACGGAAATCCTAACTTCTTATGATGAAGACACTTTTTGCTAATGGAGGATGAAAGAGAATCGCAGTGGTATGTTGATTAATGTCATCGATCTATTCGCTTTCGAGGCGACAACGGTTATAGTATCGGATACGACTAGGGGAACAATGGAAATGGTAGCGAGGAATTAGCTGCAGTCCTTGTCTTTGGTTTTCAAGAAATGCTCCTTTATAAGGTTTCAGTCGCCCATAATATCGATAAAGCTCCAGCAGGAGGAATCATGCAGAAGGTCGGTATGATTCAAGAAGGACTGTATGGGTGATGATTCACAATGCGACTGGAAAATATAAGGATTGTGCAATCGATGGGCTTCTTCCTGAAACTTATGATATAAAAAGAACAAATAACGAATGAGGTGTGGTACGTTGCAAGAAATGACACTGTATCGGAATTTTAACGAACTGGCAGATGATGTATTGGAATTAGCGAAAGAGATTCTACCTGATCAATTGTTATATTTAACGACGATCGAAGAAAACCAACAGATGATTTTACGACTCTCAAATGATCATCAACGAATCGAGATTCGAGCAGGACAAGTGTTTGAGATGGAAAAGACACTTTGTCGTCACATCAATTTCGAACAGAACGAACCCATCTGGTATGAGTCCATTAGCGATGACGAGCGCTTAGAAGATATGCAGGACGCATTAAAAGCGTTACAGATCGAGTCCTATCTCGGGATTCCAATCAGTTTAACGAATGGTCAAACCTTTGGTACGTTGTGCGCTGTCCATGATGAAGCAAGTCAATTCGAAGAGAAGAGCATTCAACTTCTCCAACGGATCGCGAAACTGTTTTCGTATTACCTTGAGCTCGAACAGTTTGCATGGAAGGACACGCTAACACAATTGTATAACCGACGTTATTTGACGAGACAGTGGGAAACGGAACAGCAACATTCCGGTGCGCTGTTTTATCTTGATCTCGACGGATTCAAGCAAGTGAACGACGTGTATGGGCATGAGACCGGCGACAAAGTCTTGATCGACGTCGCGAAACGACTACAGGATAGTACACGTTCTTATAAAGACGCGTTTTCTGTCCGGATCGGGGGAGACGAGTTCTTGATTCGTTTCACCCATCAGAAGACGAAAAAGGAGTACGAACGAATTGCGCAGCAGCTCCTTCAGAAACTTGGAACATGGCAGACGCCATACGCTGTCTCGACCAGCATCGGGATCGTGCTATTTGATGATGAAACCATTAAGCTAAAAACGATCATTCAACAGGCAGACCGTGCGTTATATGCCGCAAAAAAAGACGGTAAGAATACGTTTCGTTTTGCGGATGCTGTCTCACATCGCATCCAATAATCAACGAAAAAACGCGATGTTTCCTCACAAGGAGGAGCATCGCGTTTTCAATTAACCGGTCTTTCGAATCGATTCGAACAAGCGTCCCTTATAGACATCAGCGATCGTATTGAGGAACGTCTCGCTCAGTTTTTTCGGGAAGAACGGTTTTGCATAGACATACTGGTAGGCTTTCTTCAAATCATCCCATTGTGTACACGGTTCGGTTTGACGGAACCTTGCGACATCGATGATCCGTGTTCCATTTGCCGTTAACAAAATATTGCGTAGATGAATATCTGATGGATTAAGACCTACGGCGCGTGCCTCTGCTAGCGCTGCATCGACAGTCGTTAAGACGGATTCTGGAATATAGGTCCCGCTGACGAGGCATTCGAATAACGTTTGTCCCTCGATGTATTCGAGCACAAGGTAATCGGGTCCATATTCGAACATCCTCGCATACGTCGAAAACGTCGTCAGTTGTTCATAAATGCCGCCTTCTAACTCAGCGAGAGGACGAAATGACGGATAGAACTTCTTGATGACGCGGTCGGTGCCACGAACCCGGAATACATAGGCGCTACGACCGGTGCCGATCCAGTCGAGCTCTTTTGGGAGATGTTCGATCGTACAGACCGGTCCCGTTTCTTTCAACTGAATCAAATCGGCTAACTCAGCGTCTGTCTTCACTGTTGCCACTTCCTTTCGCTCTGCTTGATCGTATGTTCATTATACGCTCATCTGACGGGAAAAGTTTCAAAAATCATTCGTGTGTGAAAGTTTTGAACATTTTGTGATATGCTAAAAATGCTACACTGTTACATACTTCAAGGGGGTCTCTAATCATGTCAACGACACAACAATGGCGCGACCATTTTGATGGTCTTCGCGCATACGAAGAAGCCGTCGCATTACTATACTGGGATATGCGGACATACATGCCGGATCAAGGTGCAGCGAACCGTTCCGCTTCAATCGGATTCCTCTCAACAGAGAGCTTCCGTCGCCGGACAGGAAAAACGTACCAACAATTACTGGCAGCGATGGAGCAAGAGACGCTGACGGGCATCGAAGCGATCTCGTTCGCGAAAGCAAAAGAAGCATTCGATCGCGACTCGAAGATTCCAGAAGCCGAGTATCAAACGTTCATCACGTTGATCTCTGAGGCAGAGAGCGTCTGGGAAAAGGCGAAGGACGCGAATGATTGGTCGATGTTTGAACCATATCTCGAGAAAATCGTCGCGATGGAGCGCCAGTTTGTTGAGTATTGGGGTTATGACGCGCACCCGTATGACGCGCTCCTGCATGACTATGAACCTGGGATGACGGTCGCGACACTCGATCCATTGTTTGCGGAACTCCGTCAAGCGATCATCGGTTTGCTCGGTCAGCTCGAAGGAAAAGACTTCCCGAAGCTTGACTGGTCAGCGGACCGCGAGACACAGATCGCCTTGAACCAAGAGTGGCTCCGCGATATCGGCTATGACTTCACGTCTGGTCGCTTGGATGAGACGGTCCATCCGTTCCAGACGACGATCAACCGGAAGGACGCGCGCATCACGACGAAATACGATGAGAACGACTACCGGAACTCCGTCTTCGGCACGATGCATGAAGCCGGACACGCGACGTATGAGCAAGGGATCGAACCGGAACTCGATTCACTCGGTCTTGGTGACGGGGCTTCGATGGGGATTCACGAATCACAATCACTGTTCTTTGAGAACTTCATCGGACGCAACCAAGGTTTCCTCGACGCACGTTATCATGGCTTACAACAAGCGATTCCGTCACTGGCTGACGTTCCGTTCGAACGCTTCTATGCCGCGGTCAATGAAGTCAAACCGTCACTGATTCGGATCGAAGCCGATGAATTGACGTATGCGCTTCATATCATCATCCGCTATGAGCTGGAAAAACGCTTGATGACGAAAGAGCTCGAAGTCAAGGATCTTCCGCAAGAATGGAACCGCCTCTATAAAGAGTATCTCGGTGTGGATGTGCCGAGTGACGCAAAAGGCGTCTTACAGGACGTCCATTGGTCAGGTGGCTCGTTCGGTTACTTCCCAAGTTACGCGCTCGGTCTCGTTTATGCGGCACAGCTGAACGAAGCGCTTCGTCGTGACGTCGATAACGTCGATGGTCTAATCGCGGCGGGAACACTCGCTCCAATTAAAGGCTGGCTGAAAGAGAACATCCACCGTCACGGGAAATCGAAGACACCTGCTGAACTGATCGAAGCAGCAACGGGTCAATCGATCTCTGTCGCACCACTCGTCAACTACTTGACGAAGAAATACACGCGTGTCGTCGAGGCACTCTGATGTTATGGTTTGCACACCGCGGCGTCAGTGACCGTTTTCCGGAGAACACGCTCGAAGCCATCGCTGCTGCGATTGAAGACGACGTCGATGGGGTCGAATTCGATGTCCATTTCTCAAAGGACGGTGTCGGTGTCATCATTCACGATGAGACCGTCAACCGGACGACGAACGGGAAGGGGCGCGTCATCGACATGACGGTTGCCGAACTGCAGGCGCTGGATGCTGGAGCACGATTCAAAGGGGAACCGATCAAGACGAAGATTCCGACGCTTGACGAAGTCCTCGCAATCCTTGCACCAGTGACCCTGCGGCTCAACATCGAGCTGAAGACGGATACGATCCGCTATGACGGGCTTGAAGCGTATGTCCTTGAACGCTGTGCAGCGCACGGCATCGCGACCGACCGATTGTTATTCAGTTCGTTCAACCATTATTCGGTTGCCTTGATCCGGAAGCTCGACCCAAGCGTCGAGACGGCGATTCTCTATCCGTATCCGATCTATCATCCGGAAGAACAAGCCCTCCGAATTGGTGCGACCGGGATCCATCCCGATTATCGACGGGTGACGGAAGCGGACGTCGCGTTCGCTCATGCGCAAGACGTCACGGTCCGGGTCTATACCCCGAAGACGGTCGAGGATGTCCGGCAGATGCAGCGGATCGGCGTCGACGCCGTCATCGTCAATGATCCAAAAGGGATGCGCGATACACTCGAAGGATGAGGAGGAGGAAGGGATGCGCAAGGAATACGTATTCGTCATCAGTTTGTCGCTCGTCGCTTTATTCGTCGGACTTCAGCTTGGCTTTGCCCGCTTGCCGGAACCAAAACCGAAGCAAGTGACAACGACACCGATGCGCCCTGCGGATTATCAGGCAGGACTTGCGTCAGCGAAACGGGAACTGAAGCAGATTCAGCGCTTCACCTTGAAAAGCACCCTTCCTGCGGATGGAACGACGGTGACCTGGATCTATGAGACCCCATCCGATGAACGAATTGCGGTCGATTGGTATTACGTCGAGAGTTATCCGGAAGAACAAGTCCAGATGACACGAAACGAGACATCCCGGATCATCTCGTACGAACGCTATTTAATCGTCATCCGACCGATTTACGGAACGGTCGTCGATAGTGAACTGGAACAGTTCGCTCTTCGCTTTACAGGTTACTTCACGACACAACAACAGGGGGAAAACGATGTCAGGTAAAATCATTCTCTTGATTGGTGGATCGGGCAGCGGAAAGTCCTCCCTGATCAAACGTCTGCGGACGGAATACGCGCACGTCCGGTTCATCCCGTCGGTGACGACCCGACCGAAACGACCGACGGAGATTGATGGAGCAAGCTATCATTTCGTCGACGTCAAGACGTTCCAACAATTGATCCAAGACGACGGCTTCATCGAATACGCCCACGTCCACCGGGCGTGGTACGGGACACCGCGTCAAGCGTATGTCGATGTCCTCGAACAGGATCAAATCGTCATCAAGGACATTGATCCGAAAGGGGCGGCGAACTTCAAGCGTTTGTTTGGCGACCAAGTGATCACGATTTTCGTCTCGGTCCCACCCGACTTGATGAAGGAACGACTGTTGATGCGCGGGGATACACCGGAGTTTGAAGCGCGACTCGTTGATTACGAGGAAGCGTGGAAAGACCGCGATCATTATGATTATATGATTGAAAACATCGATTTTGAGACAGCGTATGCCGATCTGCTTGAGATCATTGCTGGCTACATTCCACAGGCATGACGAAGAGGACGCAGGATGCGTCCTCTTTTTGATGTCAGAAAGGAGTCTTCATGTTACCTTTGCATCCCTTACTCACGCACGTTGTGAGCGAAAGACAGTTATCTGGTCGATCGCGCCAAGCCGTCTGGTCCGTCAAGACGGCAACAGCGCACTACATCGTCAAGGTCGTGACGGACCCGTCAAGTCGTCAATTCGAACGAGAAGCCGCTTTAGCGATTCCAAAACAAGCAGGATTGTCTCATGCCTTACCGCTAGCGACCGGACGGACCGCAACGACCGCTTACGGCATCTATCCGTACCTACCCGGAAAAACCGTTCGAAGCGTGCTCGAGGAGTCACCGGAATTAGCACCCCGACTCGGTCAGGAGACAGGGCGAGCGTTGAGACGCATTCATGACGTCACCGCACCGAGCGGAATAACGTCATGGAGCGAACGTTGTCAGGCGAAACACGATCGCTATCGCGTGGCGATTGATGGGTTGCTTGAGCCAACGTGGATCGAGCGTCTGGATCGATTCATTAGCAAGCGGATTCCGTTACTTCAGGCACGTCCGAATCGATTGCAACATGATGATGTTCATCTCGATAATCTCCTTGTCGAGGATGGGCATCTTTCCGCCTTCCTTGATTACGGGAACCATGATTATGGCGATCCGTGGCATGACTTCGTCAAATGTGGTCTGTTTCAGGTCGAGACGAGTCCGGTATTTGCCTGTCAGATGATCGATGGATACTTTGAGAACGAAGTACCGTCCGACTTTTGGCGAATGTATAGTCTTTACATGGCAATGGTCGTCTTCTCGGCACTCGTCTGGGCGAAGCGGTTCGATGCAGACGGAATGCAAGCGATGCAACGACGTGTCCAGCGAATCATTCAGGATCATGCTGGATTTCAGCGGGACATCCCGCTTTGGTATGAAGGGCAAATTCATGATTAAAAAACAACGGGTTCGTTTCTTTTTAAGAAGAGACGAACCCGTTGTTTTTATAGGTGAATCTTAAGATGAAAATAGAGATTACCACTCGAAGCCTTCTTCACTATACTTGCCGTTCGAATTGAAGAATCGTTCTTCTGTTTTACCGTTTACCGTACTCGTATAAATGACGTAGACGTCGAGATGATCATTTTGATCCGCCATCTTTTTAGCAGCTTTCTTAGCATCGGCTTCAGTCGTATAGGTCTCTGACTTGCTTGCCTTGCCGTGTTTTTCTTGCCCTTGTTCTTCGTAACCTTCTACTGTCCATACTTTTTTTGATGACATCCTTAACTTCCTTTCCTGCCAAAAGTGAGTCCGCTTGGCTGTTACATTATGCTGTGCAAAACGAGCACTCGTCAACCGTTGCCGTTCATTCTTTGACGATCTCGTCCAAATGATCGGCATAATAACGGATTGCTCGGTCAAATGTCTGGATCGATGTGTCTGACGACGTCGTAGCAAGACTCTTTAGCAACCGACCGATTGCCTGATCGGCTTGACCGAGATTGTACTCCGTCATCGCAAGGAAGGCTTGTAAGGCATGGGCGTCCGGAAACTCAAGGAGCGCACGATGAAACACGTCTGACGCAACGTTGAACTGACCGATGACACGATATGTACTGCCGAGCCCGATATATGCCTGCAGACGGTCCTTACCTGTAAGACCGAGCGCTAGGGCTTGTTCGTAATAGGGAACAGCAGCATGTTCCTCACCGAGACTATCATGACACCACGCCATCTGATAGAGGACGGTCGGGTCGTTAGGTGCCGTCTCGACATACTGACGGACGACAGCCTTCGCTGCTTCATATTGCCCCGTCTGTCGTAACTGTTGCACCGATTCGAAATCAAACATCGTGTTTCCTCCTTCTGAATAAAATAAAAAACGGACCCGGTCGTCCTGACCGGATCCGTTCGATTGAACAGCTTAGACTGTTTTTTCAAGCTTCGTTAAGAGCGAACGGAACAACTCCAGTTCCTGATCCGTGAAGTCCTCGAAGACGTCTGCGAGGTAATCCATCTTCATCGATTCGAGTTTTTCATAGAGCTCGATGCCTTTTGGAGTGGCGCGGAGTTCGACGACACGACGATCGAGTTCGCTTCGCTCACGCGAGATCAACTCTTTTTTCGTCAATTCGTCTGCTAATGCCGTGATCATGCTCGCTGAGAATTGGAACTCTTGCGAGAGGGCAGAGGCGATTTGCGGACTGTTCGCACAAAGGGACTTCAAGATGAAGAACTCATTGCGTGTCAAGTACGTCGTGAACATGCTACGCACGTCCTTCTTGATCGCGCGGTAGTTCATCCGTAATCCTTTTTCTGTATCAACGATCAACTGATCGCGTTGTGCTACTTCTAGTGTAGTTGCCATGTATCGTTCACTCTTTCTATACCGTAGTTTCTTTCACTCGTGATTTAGTATAGTGAAAAATTTTAGTTTAATCAATATTTTTCTCTTGAATCATCTGTTTCGACGACGCGGGCGACTTGGGCGACGATCTCTTCGACGTTGCGCAGTTCCGGGTAGAAGCGGCGGAAGAAGTAATCGATTCGGTGTGTATCTTCGCCAGCAATCGTCAGCGCCATGCAGATATAGGCGATGCCGATTCCTTGACGAGGCAGGAACGGATTCGGCATGACCTTCGCACAGCGTAAGGCGAGTGGACTGTGCGTCGTCACGGCTTCAATCAACTCCCCGTATGTCCGGATATCGACATAATGGAACATCCGAATTAGTTCGTTGATCAATTGTTGATCGGAATCGAGCATCATTTGCGATGTAACGAGTCGTTTATCGAGCTCGTTGATAACCGGGGAGTGATCGATGAAGTAGTTCAAGTTATCTGCCGTGATCCGGACTTGATGGGGGTCAGACAAGATTTGTTGAACGGTCTCGTCTTCAAATTGTTTCAACTGTTTCTTGATGTTGACGAACTCCTGATCGGCGATTTCGAGTAATCCTGCCACCCGACTGAAGCTGCGCCGGACTTCTGCTGGGACACTGTTCGGATTTTTATATCCAAGATCATGTTCGATCTCCGCCCACGCGTGTTGCAGGATCGAGCGAATCTGGATCTCAGCCGTGTAATCCTTGAAGCGACCATACTCGCTCAGGGCAAGCCGCTGATCGCTGAGTGAAGCGACGAAGTGGACCGAGAGATAACCGAATTCCGTCGTATCGAGCAACGTCGACTTATCGACCGATTGATCGCGATCAATCGCGAACTCATTCTCGATGATTCGTGCCGCTTCCCGGACGTCGTCATGGAAATAAGTGACGATCCGAATCCCGGTCAAGTCATGGACGTCCTTGAGTGAACGGTATTTGTTCGGTTGCCGTAAGACTTTTTGATACAGACTCTCGGAGTCCTTCGTCCGGGCGACGATTGAGTGGTATTTGATGCCTGCCGCGTCGAGCAACTCGGACAAGAGCATCTTCAACTTGTCGGCGTAGGCATCGTATTCTTCCTTATCGTTGACATATTCGAGCATCATCGTATTTAAATCTTGTGATTGCACCGTTTCGCACCTTCCTCATCCTGTAGTCATCTAGCCATATTGTAGCACTCTGCTTCGTTAAACGCACAGCAAGACCCTGTTTGAAGCAGTACGATTCGTGGGAAAAAGACAAGTAGTACGTGTCCGGGAGGAGATTAATCATGGAAATAGTGGATGCCCGTGCTTTACCCGCCGATCATATGGATGTTTTGCATGTCACACCATCGTCGATCTATTTTCGACGTCGTCTCGATGACGCTCGTTACCACATCAGCAGGTATGATCTTGAAGATCAAGAACAGGTCGATCTAACGCCAGAAGCCTTGACGGATCACGGACCAACCCGACCGTTCGTGCGGCACGGAAGAGTCTATTGTTTAAATGAACATACGCAAGAACAGGGCGGGGAGACGGAAGTGCTCGTCATCGATCTCTTGTCCGGCAAACGGGAGCAGATTGCGTCGTTTTATGTCGAAGGGGATTTGACGCTCTACTGGGTGCTCAATGAGAACTATCTCGTATTCTTACAGACGACGGATACGACGTCCGCGTTTCTGTATGACGTCAAGGATGAATCGCGGCAGACGATTCGCGATCCACGGCTCTACGGGATGACGGAGAATTACCGGGAACTCTATTTCTTTCTCGTCACGCTCGAAGAGAAGGAGTACATCGTCTGTAACGCTCGGCTCGATGAGTTCTCGTTCTATGACGCCCTTGAAAGTGGTGTCATCTCACCAGAAGATCCGATCGACCACTCGGAAAGTCTGTTGATTGCCCCACTGCCGACCTTGATTGAGGAAATCGAACGCGGTGTTGAACACTTATCGTTTGCAACCTTGTTGAAGTTAGAAGGGGAAGGGGATACCGTCCAGTATCTCGGGGAACAGGAAGGGCATCTGATCTTTAGTGCCTATACCGATCGTCTAAACGAAGAAATCTTTTACCGGATCGACACGGAAGCGAGTGTCGAAGAAGTCGCCCGGATTCAGTGGAGTGACTATGAACCGCTCGACTTCACGTACGATGACGTTGAGTCGACGATCTTCATCGTCAATGACCGGTCTGAACACCATCATGAAGTGATCAACTTACGTAACGGTGCCCGATTCCTCGATAAGGAGCCGTTCGAACGCGTCCTACGCGGACGCTTCTATTTACACGAAGCGATCGGAGACGACGCGGAACCGATGGTCACGGTTTACGACGCAGAACACAATGAACGCTATCGGTTCGAGGATGCCTATTATGTCACCGTTTCCGGGGAACTCGTCATCTTATCGGTCCATCAACTATGAAAAAAGAGCGGTTGTTCTTGTCGTGAGAGCAACCGTTCATCATCAAAAATATAATTATTTCAACTACCGAAATTAATATAAAAAACAAAAAACCAGCCGAGAGTAAACCTCTGGCTGGCTAGAAATGCTACACTTATTCTGCGTCAGTCGTACGTGTGTAGACGTCGACTTGGATGTTTCCAGCAGTTGCACGTGAGTAAGGGCAGACCGTATGCGCGACTTTCGCAAGTTCAGCCGCCGCTTCTTCCGAGATCCCGCGGACGAGAACATCGAGTTCGACGGAAAGCATGAATCCGTCAGCTGCTTCGTTTAATGTTACGTGTGCTGTAACTTCACTTCCGTCGTGTTTGATGCCTTGTTTACGAGCAACGAGATTCAATGCAGAGTCGAAGCAAGCAGAATATCCTGCAGCAAAGAGTTGTTCTGGGTTTGTGGCTTGTTTTTTCGAACCTGGTACAGGCATTGCGAGAGCGACGTCAAGGATTCCGTCCTCCGATACGACGCGTCCATCGCGACCTCCGACAGCTGTTGCAGATGATGTGAACATTGGTTTCATGTGTGTAACTCCCTTTCGTTGTTGGATTCAAATAAGTAGCTTACAATTAGATTGTATACAATTTAAATCGAAATGCAACTCGTTTGCTCACGATAGGAGGAATTTTTTATGAACCCATTAGCTTTAGATGAACAACTCTGTTTTCCGTTTTATGCGATATCGCGTGAGATCACGCGTCGTTATCGTCCGTTACTTGAACCACTTGGTCTGACGTATCCGCAATATCTCGTCATGCTCGTCGTCTGGGAGGAGGAGGGACAATCGCTGAAAGCCATCGGTGAACGGCTCCATCTTGATTCGGGAACGTTGACGCCGTTACTGAAGAAACTCGAAGCGGCAGATCTGTTGCGACGCGTCCGTAAGCCGGAAGACGAACGGCACATCCAGATTTTTTTGACAGATGCCGGTCGTGCGTTACGGAAACAAGCAGAGACCGTTCCGCTTGATCTCGTCCGGACACTCGACGTCGACGAAGAAGACTTACGCGTCGTTAAAGCGGCACTGAATCGTCTCGTCATGAAAATGAGCGACCCGGATTAACCGGATCGCTCATTGTCTTATTTACGGCGGAAGCCTTCTTCTTCAAGATAGTTTGCTGCTTCCTTATACGAGTTGAATGCACCGTCTAAAAGATCACCGGCATAAACGAGCCACGTGTCGATGTCTTCATTGAGCAACGTTAATTCGAACTGGTTATCATTGACCCATGTTTCTTCGAGTGTTTCGACCGATTGGACCGTCGAGAGTGCTTTGATTGCATCTTCTAATAAGAGAATTAAAGCAGGCTCTGAGAATTCACGGATGTTGACGAATCCTTTTTCGTCCGTTTCATAACCTGGTAGACCAGCCGCATAGACGAAGCCGTTCCCGTTCGGATGCAAATGATAGACGAGATTCTTCTTCTCATACTGACTGTCCGGGAATTGGAAATTGACGCGCTTTAGCGAGACATCTTTGCGGACGAGTTGTGGGAAGGTCTCGATAATTCGTAGTTTTTCTTCAAAAGTTAACATGGTTCCTCCTTGGTGTTACAGTTCTTCACTTCTATATATGCGATGAAATCAAACGAAATGTCAACCGCTGTCTGAAACCAAGCGACGTTTTTAACCGTAAATGGAAACGAAAGGAAGTGTTTTTTGATGTCTACTGTACAATGGCATACGCTGCCAGAACGATCGATTCGAGCAGAACGGCTCGGATTGTTGCCGTTACACGGCTTGATCGCCGTCATTTTGATTGGAACGACGATTACCCAAGTCATGTGGCTCGACCTGACACCCTGGTGGATGGGCATCGTCGGTCTGCTTTGGCTGATCTATTTCATTCCCCGTATCGTCTACATACCCGTTCTTCGCGTGAAGTATATGCGTTATCGTATCGATGAGGAATTTCTCGTCGTCCGCAACGGCATCTTTTTCCGTCGCGAAGTCACCGTGCCGCTCGTCAAGGTGCAACTGATTGACAGTCAAACGGGACCAATCCTGCGTCGCTATGATTTGATCACACTGGATATTCGAACGGCATCCGGATTCGTCACGTTGACACGACTCGATCGTGCGCAAGGAGACGCGCTACGCACACAAGTCGAACGCTTCGCGAAACTCGAGGAGCGGGAGGAGGAATCGTTATGACCCGGCGCGTCCACCCGCTGTTCATCGTGATGTCGAGTATCTCGATCATCCGCTCGCTCCTGATTCCGTTCGCCGCCTTGATTTTAAATGCGATCCGCAAAGGCGAGATCAACACCTATACGTGGATCGGAATCAGTGTTGGGATTGTGTTCGTCCTCTTATACGGGATCGCCTCCTGGTATTTCTATACGTTCACGATTGATGCCGAGACGATTCGGGTCCGCAAAGGAATTTTCCAAAAAAGTGAACGGACGACGCAACGTAAACGGATCGAGTCGATCGGCATTCAGCAAAACGTCATCGAACGACTGTTGCGTCTTGCGACGTTGACCGTCGAGACATCGTCTGAGAGCGGAACACCGGAAGTCGAACTAAAAGGGATCCGACTTGATTTTGCGAAAGAACTGAAATCGTCGATCAAAAACGAGGGACAGCTCGTCGTCGAAGAACAGCAGGCGGAAGTCGCCTATACGATCCCTGTCCGCGATTTGGCATTAGCCGGTGCCTTGTCAGGACGCGTCGGACTAGCGCTCGTCGGGATCGGGACCGCCTATCAATTCATCGATCAGTTCATTGAACGTTATGTCGATCGACTGTTCTCAGAACTCGCTCATTTATCGTTGTTCGTTTTGACGGGACTTGGCATACTCGTCTTACTCGTCATCTACATCGGCTCGATCATCGTCTATATCTTGAAGTACGGTTCGTACCGTGCCGTCTTGCAACACAACCGATTGTTGATTGGGTACGGGATGTTGAACCGGACCGAGGTCGCGTTTCATGCCGATAAGATTCAAGCCCTCGTCATTCAGGAAAGCTGGATTCAGCGGTTGATCGGTCGAGCGAGTCTGTCCTTACACATCATCTCGGCGACCGGAGAGAAGGAGCGACTATTGCTCCATCCATTCATCCGGACGAACGAGATTGATCCGTTTCTGGCGACGTATCTGCCGCGCTTTCGTCAGTTCAGTCCGCAGCATGAAGTCGCACCGATTGGCTTTCGTTACCGGGTTCGTTGGCCGTTACTCGGTTATGCGCTGTTGTTTACTGCACTAAGCAGTGTCGTCATCATCGTCCTTGATTCCTCATGGCGCTTCCTGATCTTGCTTCTGTTCATCTGGTTACCGTTCTATTACTTCGCTGTGCGCAGCGGTTACCGAAAGACCCGTTTCGGAACCGGCCACGATCTCTTGATGTTACGCAAACAATGGGTCCAAAAAGAGACCGTCTATACGCCACGACTGAAAATCGAGGAATTGACCTGGTCCGTTTCTCGCTGGCTCGAAGCAAAGAAGATTGCCCGGATTGAGATTCAACTACGGGGCAATACTGCTTTTAACGCGCTTTATTTTGAACGAACGGATATCGATACCTTACAACGCTGGTATAAACAATCGTTCCTTTCGACCCCGTTGGCAGGGGAAGTGAAAACCGACGACGAATAAGGAAAGACTCACTGTCGGAAAGGAAGCGAAGCACATGCGCAAATGGGGAATCGGCATCGTGTTGCTCGTCACGTGTCTGCTACTGTTCATCGTCTATGATGGATACCGAATGCAAGAAACATTGATCGGTCAGTCGGACGCTTCTCCGATTCTGAAGACGACGAGAACGGACGGACAGGTGACGAAAGACGAGACATGGTTCAAACAAACGAGCGAGACACAGCAATGGTCGAAGGACGGGCTCGTCCGCTTCGGTCGTTATCTACCGGTTGACGTTAGCAAACAGACAGTCCTCCTCGTCCCGGATGAGATGATGTTTTCACAGACCGGTGTTTATGCCCTTGCCCGCTATTACCATGAGGCGGATTTTAATGTCTTACTCATCGAACGGCGTGGGCAGGATCGAAGCGGTGGCGTCCGGAATTACGGTTGGCTCGATCGACTGGATGTCTTGGAATGGACGAAGCGCTTGCTTGCTGAAAACGGAGACGATACACGGATCGTCTATCACGGACTCGGTGTCGGCGCATCGACCGTCTTACTCGCTTCTGGCGAGACCGTACCGACACAAGTCCGGGCGATCGTTGCTGAAGGAGCTTACGCCCGACTCGACGACTGGTTCAGTCTACTCGCAGATGAACAAATCCTTTACCCGGCACTGCCGTCTCTGACGGTCGCGAGCATGTGGAACAAAGGTGAGCAAGATTTCTTTTATGGCGATGTCTCGGTGACGCGCCAAGCAACGAAGAGTCGGGTTCCGACGATGTTCATCCACGGACTGAAGGACGATCTCGTCCCGGTTCGGATGATGTACGAACTGTATCAAGCAAAAACGGGATTAAAACAATTGTATCCGGTTCGCGATGCCGGTCATGACGAGACGTATACGATGGACCCGGACAACTACGAAAAACGATTACGCTTATTCCTGCAACCGTACTTGCGGGAGATGTAAAGAAGGGAAGACTGATGCATGCAGACGACACAATCATCCTACTACTGGGTCGGATCCGACGAACCATTCGTCGACACGAAGCAGATTGACCAGATTGGTCGGGTGACGCTCGGTCGATTCGGAGGCTGCTCAAGAAGCGGTCAATATAAAAACGAAGACGGGGCTGCCATCTTGATCGGCGACGATTGGGAGATGACCGTCGTCTTAGACGCTCATAAGACAGCGGATAGTGCGGCACTTGTCTTACAGCAGTTGGCACAACACGAGTCGCGTATTCGGACTGATCTTGATGCACCACTTACGGAAGCATTCCGACGAATCGAGACGACCGTGCTGGATCTACTTCAAGACCCGGACTTTTTAGCGGCGTGTGCGATGTTGCAAGGGGAAACCGCTTGTTTGATCGCCGTCCGCAAAGGACGTTTCATCTGGTGGTTCTCCGTCGGTGACGTCGTCTTGTATCTGTTTCACCCGGATTTGATGAAGATGGGACAAGCCGCCTTGAATGAGCGACAGTTCTATGAATGGATTGGACGCGCGAACACCTTTGCGTTACCAGTGCCGAGTTACACACGAGGCGTCCGCGAGTTGCGGCAAGGGGACAACCGATTGTTCGTGACGACGGATGGTTTGCTCGAGTGCCCGGGAACACCGTATGCTGAACCGAAGCAGATGGAGGACACTTTACGATCAGGTGGTATTGCTGAACTCCTCTCGACGATCGAAGTACAGGGCGTTCGTGACAGCACGACGGTCGTCACGTGGACCGTCACGATTGACGAACGCGTCACCCAACCAAGTGATACATGAAATAACCCGCGCTCAAGCACGAGCGCGGGTTATTGTTATTCTGTTTCAGGCGTTTGTTCCTGTTGTTGATCGAGTTCGACCGGTTCTTGGTCCACGGGTGGCTTCGCTTCAGCCAACGGGAAGGCGATGCCCGCACTTGTCAGCAAGGTGATCAAAGCGGCGCTCGTTAATGTTTGACGCATGGTCCGACACGTCCTTTCTGTCTGATTCCGACGCTATATTTTAATAATTCTGAACATTCTTCATCGTTTCGTCAAGCAATCTTTTACTTCCACTACGTATTTTTCCCAAAAACCCAGTATACTTAAACATGAAAAAGGGGGAAATCGATTGAAATTAACGAAAGCCAACACACGTCTATTAGAAACCGTTTTACCACGCTTGAACCTGAATGTCGCAGAACCGGACCGTACGGAAATTGAAGACCGCCTGCGGGCAGATATCTATGAAGCCCAACGCAAGCAGCGTCCATTCGAAGAGATTCACGGTCTATCCGTCGAGGCACGCCTCGATCAGATGATCGCTGAATTACCACAGCGACACCGGATGGAGACACAAAAGCGTTGGACACGAAACTATGTCTCCTCTATCCTGATGTTCATCTTCATAGAAGGGATCGACGGATTGTTCCAGTTCGCTTTGATTGACTACTTATTCTTCTCGATCATCGCTCTATTCTTGATCGACGCGATGTCACAAGTCATCACGGCACCGAAGCTTAAACAAGTCAAACCGCGGGTGTGGATTCAATTCGTCATCAGCTTCATTTTGTTTTCAACCTACAAAGCACTGCTCGTGACGGTCTTCCCGGCACCGGACGTCTTGATTCAAGTCAGCGGAACGCCGTCTTATCTCATCGGCATCGCGGGACTCGTTGGTCTCTACATCTACTGGTCAAAGAATCCGTTACGAAAGCGCGGCGCATAATTCGCGAGAGGAGAGGGTTGCGTGGAGTTCACACATTGGAAACGACGGCTGCAAGATCATTTCGAACGAATGGGCTTTTCTCTACTGACGGAACGATTAGCATCGCAGGACATGGTCAAGCTCGAAGCGACACATGGTGCCTTCTTGTTCTTTCCGGTGACGATCCATCTGTATGAGCGGTCCGGCTGGAAGATGGTCGCCTTCGAGGCAAAGACGGAGGAGGAGCCGCAACTCGTCGAGCAGCAGATTGCCTCGTTATTCCAACTCTTAATGGTGACGTTCCAAGAAGAAGAGCGCGAGTTCCTGCTCGGATTTCACGCGAATACAGGTCGTTACCTGACGGACCGTAATGCACCCGTTGGCCGGCTCGTCCGTCTGATCGAAGAGTGCTGGTATGACGGTGGCGTCCTGCGAGTCGACACATTCGATCCGTTTCCGGGACTGTTCGTCGCGCCACCTTTCGCCCATCAAAGTTATGCCTTCATGCCGGAAGAACGGACGTGGCGCTTATCTGTCGGGCGTACTGGACGTCCGGCGAACGATTATCGATTTGACGGAACGATTTTATCGCCACACCGCTTACCGGAATCGGAATTATTCACCGTGACACCAAAGACGATGCCGTTAGAGGATGAAGAAACGATCCGGACCTTACTGGAAACAGAACGACAGACGATCACTAAATTCCATGATCGCGCCATGGCGACGATTCGGGCGTACGACCCATCATTTGGTTTTGCTTGGCGCGGGACGCAGACATTTTTCCACGGTGTTCCGGTCAATCCATTCGCACAGCGCTTGTGGCTCGAGAACGGCGTGACGCGATACCGGATTCTACAACAAGGATCGACGCGATTGCTTGCTTCCGGTGAGACGTGTGACGCTGTCATCGAGATGCTCGATGCTGCCGTCAGTAGTGAAGAACCGGATGGTCAATCGGTCAGTCCGATTGGTCAACTGATCCTCGGGATTTGGCAACAGATCGAGTCGGACGAAGCGACGTATATCACGAACGTCGATTGCCGCGGCATCTCGCGCACACAAGCCGATAATCGGATTCGTCACGCGCTAGCACGACAAGAGACGATTGAGTGGGTACACCGGGCACCGAACGAAGATGATAGTTGTCGCTTTGCCGGTCTGACGTTGACCTTCCCGCATCGTCCGCCGGGTGTCGTCACGATTGAACGAACGGAAGCAGAATAACACGAACAGGCACGTCCGCGAGTAAGCAGACGTGCCTGTTCGTTTTTTAGTGCGCGTGCTGTGACAATCGATGAAAGACGACGGATAGACTGTAATAGATCATTGCCGTCAGAGCAGCAATCGTAAAAGAGAGCGGCAGATCAAATGCGTCCTTCGTCGTAAAGAGAATCAGGAGACTCGCGATCACGATGCCGGACACTCCGTAACCGAGGACTGTCGGAACATACGCTAATGTCGTCGATGACCGGTTGATGATCATGCCGATGATGAAGTCGAGTAAGAAGCCGGACAGCAAGATGATCGGCAAAGCAAAGATGACGTATGACACAAACGTTGAACCAAGCGAGTCGTACATCGTATTTGCTTCCCTCTCTGTAATCGGTGTATAGGATATGTACGTCAGCACAGTGCAAACGAGACCGGTTGTCACAATAACGGCAAGCAATCGCTTCAGCATGAAATTTCCTCCTTTATATTCCTTATTGAGTATACCAAGCCACACCAAAAAACACACCCTACCTGAGGATGTGTCAAATGATCTATATTCCGAGTGACGCAATCAACCGTCGCACGTCCTGATCCGCTTGTTTAGGTGTCAAAATCAACAGTTGATCGTCTACGAGGACTCGTGTCTGACCACGCGGCGTCAGAATTTCATCTTCACGAATGATGGCAACGACGAGCACATCCTGGGGCATCTCGATATCCTGTAGTGTCTTCCCCGCAATATGACTGTCTTGCGAAACGCGGACCTCGATGATCTCCGCTTGTGGATGGGTGACGGTCATGAATTTCAGGAACGGTTCGACCGTCGTGTCGGGCTGTGTCTCAAGCCCCATCCGCCGGACGATCCACGGCAAGGCCGTTCCTTGCAAAAGAGCAGACGTCATGACGGTGAAGAAGACGATATTGAAAAGAAGCGGCGCTTCAGAAAGACCGCTCGAAAGCGGATAGGTCGCGAGAATGATCGGAACGGCGCCCCGTAATCCGGCTGCCGTGATGACACTCTGTTCTTTGACCGTGTACCGAAACGGAAGCAGCGACAAGACGACGGCAAGTGGACGAGCGAGCAGGATCAACGTCAGGACGATGACGGCCGAGACGAACAATGTCCGGGGATCGAGCAATTGTTTCGGGAAGACGAGCAGTCCGAGCATGATGAACATGCCGATCTCTGCTAAATGCGACAAGCTGCCACTGAATCGTTTGAGCGTCTCACGGTAGATCATGTCATGATTGTTGATCCAAATCCCGGTCAAATAGACGGCGAGAAACCCACTGGCGTGCAAAATCGTCGCGAGACCATACGAGAAGAGAGCACCGCTAAACAGTAAGGTCGGATAAAGGGCGGACGATGGCAACTCGATCCGGTTCAGCAGTTGTGTGACGAGATACCCGATCGCAAGACCCACTAGTGTCCCGAGTCCCATCTCGTAGATGAAGGAAAGAATACCCGCACCGATCGAGAACGATTCCGGTGCTAACGCAAACGATGTGAACAAAATCGTCAGGAAAACGGCCATCGGATCATTCGTTCCGGACTCCGCTTCGAGCGTATGTTTGACTTTTGCATCGACCGGTCGTCCACTAAGCAAGGAAAAAACAGCAGCCGCATCAGTCGAGCCGACGAGCGCGCCGATCAATAATGCGACCGGCCAAGAAAAATCAAGTAATAGATACGCAACGACGGCAATGATCCCGGTCGTTGCAAGGACCCCGACGGTCGCAAGTGACAGGGCGGCAGGGAGGATTTTCCGGAAGTGTGTCCACTTCGTGTGCAAGCCACCGTCAAACAGAATCAGGACGAGCGCCATCGTCCCAAAGAGACGAGCTTGCTCGAAATCACCAAAGTTGATGATTCCTGTGACATCTGACCCTGCCACGATCCCGACGACGACGAACAGGATCAACGTCGGTACATTTAACCGGACGGCAAACTTCGTCGTGATGATCGCAATCAATAGTAACGTTCCTGCGACGAATAAGATCGTCCCTTCTTCCATCCGACCACCTCTTTCGTGATAACATGTTCTTCTTTTAGTATACGTTACTTTTTGAAAATTTCGAAAAATAACGTCAAAACGAGGTGTACAAACGAAAAGAAAAAGGAAAACTAGAAGCAGAACTACATGCGTTCAATACGGAACACAAGGAGGAAAAGGGATGAACATCTGTATCGTCACGGGTGCCAACTCCGGCATGGGGATGGTCACGATTCAAGAATTATTGGAGCGAGGAGATCGGGTCATCGCTACCGTCCGTTCGCAGAAAAAAGCGACGGCACTCGTGCAACTACTGCGAGAACATGGTGTATCGCATACACATCTCGAAATCGAAATCGTCCAACTCGATCAACTGGACTCCGTCCGTCGCTTTGCGGATCGTCTGTTTGATTTAGTCGGTCGCATCGACCGCTTGATTTTAAACGCCGGTGTCATGGTACCGCCGTATCATGTTACGAAGGACGGCTTCGAATCACAATTCCAGGTCAACTACTTGAGTCATTTCTACTTGATTGAGCGCTTATTGCCGTTACTTGAGAAAGGGAACGACCCGCGTGTCATCTCGATTTCGTCGCTCGCAGGTGAAGGCGGCTTGATTCGGACCGACGTCGAACTCGAAGCGATCGCCCACGTCAAAAAAGAACACTATAGTCCGATGCGTTCTTACCGCGAATCAAAGCTCCTGCAAATGATTCATATGCGTGAACTGGCTGAAAAACACGGTGACCGGATCACGTTCGTCAGCGTCCACCCAGGAATCGTCAATACGGATCTGTTCTATCGCGGCAAGTACGGCAAAGTGATGAAGACGTTACTCAAACCGGTCGCGCAAGTCGGATACTGGACCGGAAAACTCTATACGCCGGAATACGGCGCGAAGACGGCACTCTATCTCGCAACGACTGACGATCCGCTCGATAACGGCGGCTACTATACGGATTCCGCTCCACGACTCAGCAATCCGATCGTCGAAGACGACGAGTATCGGGCGCAAGCACGGAATTTGTCGCGTCGCTGGGTTGAACTCGCCTGAACGACAAAAAACGACCGGCTCGTGGGAAGTCGGTCGTTTAACCGTTGTGACGACTGGGGGTCAGATCACTCCTAAAGGATACGTTACATTGAAATAAAATTGTGGAATATGAAAAAAATCACAAAATAATGGGCAAACGTGAAATCTTGAAGCAAAAAGGTTTTCTTCTCGCTGTACATTCGTTAGGATAGAGAAGAAATTTTTTTGTAACAGGAGGAATAACATGATACGACAAGCTACATCAAAAGACGTTCGAAACATCGCAACCCTACTTGAGCAAAAAGCGCTCTCCCTCAAAGCCAGTGGTAGTAGCCAGTGGTCTGCTTATCTGGAGCAAGACATCGAGCAACTCGTCGCGCGAGATTTAGAAGCAGGTCGCTTATATGTCTTTGAGGATCAGAACGAGTTGCTTGGTTCCGTTGCCCTGCTTCCTTCGCTCGAATGGGATCAATCCTTGTGGGATGATGTAGAAGGTCTGTATATCCATCGAATCGTCGTCAGCGACCGTGCCAAAGGACGCGGGGTCGGTCGGAAATTGCTGGAACAAACGATTGCTGTGACAGAGGATGAAGGAGAAATCCTACGACTCGACTGTGTCGCTTCAAACGAGTTTCTCAATGCATATTACACGTCCTTCGGATTCGTCCATCAAGGAACACGGGACGGCTTCTCGATTTATGAGTATGAACGCATCGAAGCGACAGCCTGAAGCGGTTCAATCAAGACAACGGTCGTTTCGTTTGGTATGGTAATAGAAAAAGAACGGTTCAAGGAGTGATCGGATGCGATTGAATATCGGCTTCATCGGCTTTGGCAAAAGTACGACCCGTTACCATTTACCGTACGTGATGATCGAGGACAACTATCACGTCACCTGGATTTACAATCGGAAGGAAAAACCGGAGCTGTTCGCCTCCTATCAGGATCGACTGCCGGATGCCCGTTTTACGACGAATCTGTCCGAAATGCTTGCTGACCCGGCACTTGATGTCGTCGTCATCAATACACCACCGGCGACTCATTTCGAATACGCATTGCTCGCGCTGCAACATCAAAAGCACGTGCTCGTCGAAAAGCCATTTACGGTGACGGAAGAGGAGACGAAGCGTCTATTTGCGGAAGCATACGCGCAAGGCGTCAAGATTCTTGCCTATCAAAACCGACGTTACGACAGCGACTTCCAAGTCGTCGCACAAATCATCCGTTCCGGAAAACTTGGTCGTCTCGTCGAGGTCGTCTCGCAATTTGATCTATTCCGCCCAGAAGCGGCTTCAGCTGACGCGCGTCACGAGAACGGTGCGCTCTACGGACTCGGTGTTCATACGCTTGACCAAATCATCGCCTTATTCGGAAAACCGGACAAGGTCGCCTTTGATGTGCGTAGTGTTCGACTGCCGCACAATCCAGACGACACATTTGCGATTGATCTCTATTATCCAGAGCTCAAGGTCAGCGTCCGGACGAGTCATGTCGCGCTTGCCCCGGCACCCCGGTGGATGTTACACGGCACGAACGGCACGTTCATCAAACAACACGTCGATCGGCAAGAGCTTGATCTGAAAGCGAACTACTTCCCAGGAGAAGAGGGGTTCGGTGAGGATTCAGAAGACGATTATGGGCGTTTAATTTATCATGATGAACACGGTCATCTGCAAGACGTCCGGATCCCAAGTCCTGTTGGCGATTACGGTAAAATGTATCGCGCCTTTTACCGTAGTATCGTCGAGGACGCGCCGCTACCAGTCAAGGAAGAGGATACTTTGTTCGTCGCCCATCTGCTCGAACAAGCATTTGCGCAACCGTCACCATATATTTTAACGATTAAAAATTAAATTTTATTTTGATTTCAGAAAGATGACAACTCGACTGTGCCCATAGGCATGATCGAGTTTTTTTGATATAACGAACAAGGACGTTCCTCATTTTTCAGATTTTTCTAAAGAAATGTTGATTATTTTTTCAAAAAGTTGGGAAAAGGGGAACGAGTCACCAAATTACACCATAGGGGGTCTATCATGAAACGTTTTTTCTCCGTACTGCTGATTGCAGTCATCTTCGTTGGCGTACTCAGTCCTTCGCTCATTGCTGAAGCCGCAACGAAATTAACCGTGACGACGGATGTTTTGCGCGTTCGCGAAAAACCGTCGACATCGAGTAAGATTCTCGGAAAGATTTACAAAGGAAACGTCTACAGTTCAAAAGGCACGTCTGGCAGCTGGTACAAAATCAGCTTTAAATCCCGTATCGGCTACATACACAAGGATTTCGTCAAATCGTCTTCGTCGAAGTACACATCGACCGGGACGAAGTATACGACGGTCGGCACACTTAACGTCCGGACGGGTGCTGGAACGAAGTATAAGGTCGTAGGGCAGCTGAATAAAGGAGTTGCCGTCGCGACATACGGCATGTCAGGGAGCTGGACACGGATTCTCTACAAGGGAAGCTACCGCTATATCTCGACGCAATACGTCTCGAAGTCGAAACCATCGACGACGACGAAGAAGCTAAACGTCCCGTACTACAACCAATATTCACTCGGGTATCCATCTGGCTGTGAGTTCGTTTCACTGAAGATGGCACTCGAATACAAGAAAAAAGCCGTCTCTGCTGCGTCACTCTATAAGCAAATGCCAAAAAGCATGAAGAACGCGACGTATAAGAACGGGAAGTACTACTGGGCAGATCCACAAAAGATGTTTACGGGGAATCCAGCCGGTACGCTCGACTACTACAAGAACTGGGGCATCTACCCGAAAGGAATCCTTCCACTTGCGAAAAAATACCGCAGTGGTGCGGTTGATATCTCGAAAATGGGCGTCTCGAAGATTGAGAGTGAAATCCGTAGCGGTAACCCAGTCATCGTCTGGGCAACGGTCGATTTCAAGAATCCATATGGCTACTTCTCTTGGATCAAACCGGATGGTAAAACATTCACAGGTTACCGGAACTATCACGTCATGCTCGTAACAGGTGTCTCAAGTGGTTCGTTCTACGTCTCGGACCCATACCGCGGTAAGTACAGTGTCAGTCGCTCGCAGTTCACATCCGTTTTCAATCAAACGGGACAATATGCGTTATCTGTTCGTTAAACCCTCATCCGGTCGCTCCGACGCGACCGGATTTTTGTCATTTTCAGGCATATCGATACGAAATCTACTGTAAAATGAAGGAGTTCACCTGCTAGGTGTGTAAAAGAATGACAATGCATCTATGAAAGGAAGTGAAGAGATGGAAGATCCACGGATCACGCGTCTCGAGCAGGAGGTCGCGGCGTTACGACAACGAGTAGCTGCCCTTGAAGGACAGCACACTTCGCCTGTCGCACCTGAACCGAGCGAACCAGAAGTAAGTACGGTCGCTCGCCCAGCTCCGCGCCCTGCTTATACGAAACGAAAACCGGTTGTTCCTCAACCAACATTTAAGGAAAAACGCTCCCGCGAAGAATGGGAACAGGTCATCGCGACCGTCTGGTTACCCCGGATTGGAGCGATATTCGCTGCACTCGGGGCTTTATTCCTTTTCTCCTACGCCTCGGTTGCCGGTCTGATCAGTCCACCAGTCCGCATCGGAAGTGGGGTCTTGATTGGTTTACTCGTCATCGCTCTCGGAGAATACCAGTATGAGAAGAAACGACGTGAGCTCGGGGTCGGACTTGTCGCGACCGGTACGATCGTCGCGTTGGCGGCACTGTTCGCCGGGATGGCCTTATATCAATTCTATCCACCGTCTTTAGCTTTCTTACTTGAGCTCGTCGTCGTCTTCATCGCGTACGGTTTGATGCTCTGGATGCGGTCGCAAGCCTTGCTCGTCCTCGTATCCATCACCGGTTTCTTATTACCGTATCTACAATTATCGGACGAGCCGAACTTACCGCTCTTCTTATTGTACGAAGTCGTCTTGTTCGCAGCGATCTTCTTTGCCGTTGACCGACTGAAGGCCAAAAAAGCGTTCGTCTTCGCTTGGGTGATCTTGACGATCGCACTCGCGTTCGGTCTACTCTCGTTAGAGCTCTACTGGCTTGATGAACAGGTACCACGACTTGATGAGTGGTCGGTCTTACTTGCAGCACTCTTTGGTTACGGTGCGACGTCGTTCGTCGGTCGACGCATCCAGTTTCAGCCAAACGTCCCAAGCTGGCTTGCCGGAATTGTCGTCTTACTGACGTTACTGATCCTTGATTGGTCGTTCGGAATGCTAGTAGCGATTCTGTTCGCCGGAATTGCCTACGTGCTTGCGGAACGATTAAAGGATCCCGCTCAAAACGGCGTCGGTCACGTTGCCTTACTCGTCGCCGTCCTCTTGATTCCGGCAGATGCCCTCAGCTGGACTTATCAACTACGCTACTTCTTGATTGCCGGATTGATCGCCGCATTTTGGTTCGTT
Source organism: Exiguobacterium sp. s161 (assembly GCF_018619045.1). Taxonomy (NCBI): domain Bacteria; kingdom Bacillati; phylum Bacillota; class Bacilli; order Caryophanales; genus Exiguobacterium; species Exiguobacterium sp. s161. The sequence continues at coordinate 1,308,745 of NZ_JACSNH010000001.1, read as the reverse complement.
CCGCGGGCGCGCATGCCACATCAACGGTTGTTTAACGTCGGCTTGTATGTCGTCTTTATCTTTTCAGCCGTCGTTGATTATGAATCCTATCAAAACATAGGTTTGTCCTACGCTTTGACTGTTCTCGCGATGGTCGTCGCTTCAATGGCATTCGTCTTGCTCCTCGTTCAGACACATCGTGATCCGCTCTGGAAAGGGTCATGGCAACTTGTCCTCGTTTTAGCCGCAATCGGGGTTTTTACGACCTACACGTTGATCATCATGGAGCTACCATTCTACCGCGGTCTTGAAGAGACGGCGCGTAGTACGACGTTGTCCGCTGCCTATATTGTCCTCGCACTCGTCCTTGTCGCGATCGGTCGGATGCGGACGTCGTCGACGTGGCGATTGTCCGGATTGTTGCTACTGACCATCAGTGCCGTCAAGCTCTTACTGTTCGATTTGTCGTTCCTGAGCTTATTCCAAAAAGCGTTCGTCTTCATTGGCTTCGGGATCGTCACGTTCATCATTTCACGGACGTACTTCAAAAAACGCAAAGAACAAGCCTGATAGAGCGCTTGAATCGGTTGAAATAAACCGGTTCAAGCTTTTTTTATTGCCAAAAATTTTTATTGATAACGATTATCATTGTCGTCTATACTATTTAAGGAACTGACTTAATTAGTAACAGGGGGAACCATACATGAAACAAGCATTATTGATGACAGGGGCGCTCGCCGTCGTTTTAGCAGGTTGCAGTGAAGCGAAACAGGCGGAGACACCAGCACCGAAAAAAGAGAATTTTGATCAGGTCGTTGAGGATTACCGGACGTATGCGATTAACGAAATCGATACGTTCGTCCGCGAGACGGAAAAATTCACCGATGCCGTACAGGCTGGCAAGCTTGAAGAAGCGAAAGCATTGTACGCACCGACACGGATGTATTACGAACGCGCAGAACCAATCGCAGAAGTGTTCGGTGACCTTGATCCGAAGATCGATGCGCGAGCAGGCGACGTGAAAGCGTCGGAGTGGGGTGGTTACCACCGGATCGAACAAGGGTTATTTGAAAAGGGAACGACAAAAGGTTATGAAGCGTACGCGAAACAATTGATGAAGGACGTCCACTTACTGCGGGCGAAGGTCGAGACGGTCGAGGTGACACCAGAATTACTCGTCACGGGGGCGACTGATTTATTGAACGAGGTCTCGACGTCAAAAGTGACAGGGGAAGAAGACCGTTATTCGCATACTGATTTATATGACTTCGCGGCAAACGTCGAAGGGGCTGAAAAAATTTACGAACTATTGAACCCGGCGCTGAAAAAACAAGATGCGGCGTTATCAAAAGAGATTGCGGCTCGCTTCAAGGATGTCCATGCGTTACTCGACGCGAAGAAAAAGGGCGATGGCTATGTCCTTTATACGAGTCTCTCGAAACAAGATGTCAAACAGATGAGTGTCGCCATCAATGAACTCGCGGAACCGCTCTCGAAGATGGGCATCGTACTGGAGGGATAAGCATGAAACCAATCCAAGAAGGTGTCACGCGGCGTGACGTTCTTAAGGTCGCGGGCTTGACGAGTCTCGGTGCTGCCCTGTATGCCAGTGGTCTTGAAAAGTTTCTTCCGCGGACATTGACTGTTGAAGCCAGTGATCAAGAGCCGTTCTACGGTACGTATCAAGCGGGAATTCTGACTCCACCACAAAATCACGTCCAAGTCGTAGCGTTTGATATCAAGACGGACCGACGCGACGAACTCGTTGATTTACTAAAGCGTTGGACGCGATTATGTGCCAGACTTGCTGCCGGGTTACCATATGGCGACTCTGAGTCCCGTTACGTTCCACCGGAAGATACGGGGGAAGCGGATGGATTATCTGCCGGACACTTGACGTTTACGTTCGGGTGCGGTCCAAGTCTGTTTGACGGTCGCTTCGGCATCCGTCATAAACGACCGGATGCCCTTAAACCGTTGCCGACGTTCGATCTCGATCGTCTGGACGAAAAATGGAGCGGTGGCGACCTCGTCGTCCAAGTGTGTGGTGATGATGCCCAAGTCGTCTTCCATGCGATCCGCAACCTCGTCCGTGTCGGGCGTGGGACGGTCGCGATACGTTGGTCGCAAGCCGGTTTCCAGCGCAGTAAAGCAGCAGATGCCTCTGGTGGGACGCCGCGTAATCTATTCGGCTTCAAGGACGGCACAGGAAACCCTGACGTCTCGAAGAAGCAGGTCCGGAAAGAATCGCTCTTTTGTCAGTGGCAAGACGGGACACCGTGGTTGACGAACGGCTCGTTCCTTGTCGTCCGTCGCATCCAGATGCATCTCGAAGTCTGGGACCGGACGATCCTAAAAGAGCAAGAACGGACCTTCGGGCGCGAACGCGCTTCTGGGGCTCCGCTTGGCTCTACAGACGAGTTCGCTTCCGTCACACCAGCGAAACGACAAGCTCGTGGCGAAGCCGCCTTACCGGTTGACTCGCATACCGCTGTCGCGCACGGGGACGGAAAGACAGCGATCTTACGCCGTTCCTATTCGTATCAAGACGGCATCGATGAAAAAACAGGTGCCCTTGATGCGGGTCTACTCTTCTTATCGTATCAGCGTTCACCAAAACAATTCATCGAGATTCAGCGCCGTCTTGCCGCACAGGACCGATTGAATGAATACATCACGCACCGTGGAAGTGCCATCTTCGCCTGCTTCGGTGGAATCTCGAAAGGGGGCTACATCGGTGATGCGTTATTTGCGTAATCTCGTCCTTGTATTTGTACTCCTTATAGCCGGTCAACACGCGGTGCCTGTCTATGCTGCTTCGACGGATGATCTTTATGTCGCGATCGGACAAGCCCTGTCTGCCGTCGCAAGTGAAGATCGCGCGGCACTGAATCAAGCAATCGATGAACTAGGACAAGCTGCTCAAGACTTACCTGATCAACAAGCGGCAATCATGAAAGCCGTCAAACAGGTCGATGCTAAACGAGAGGCAGCGTTTCCGGAAGTCCGAGAGCAACTGACAGCACTTTCTGCTGCCGTCCGGAATCAAGAAGAAGCAACGAAACCGAAGACGGATCCGGTCGCGAAAGCAAAGGTGAAGCAATTGCTTTCGTTGACGAAAGAAATGCGGCAGGTCAAAGCGAGCGACCGTCCGGCAGCGGAGCAACGATTGTTGACCGCATGGGCGACGCACGAAAGTCTTGTTCGTAATGACAGTGTCGGTCACTATGGCAATATCGAGATGGCGCTCGCGTCGATCCGGATCGCGGCGGCGCGTGATTCCGCGGATACGAAGGAATGGAAAGCCGCGCTTGATCAGTTCGATATGGCTGTCCAGTCTTTCCTCGACGGAAAGCAGGTCCAGGCAAAGAAAACGGGACTGCAGTCGCTGTTGACGCCACTCGAGGAGGCGCAAACCGCACTAGCTGCAAATGATTTACCGAAAGCGAAACAAGCACTCGAATCGTTTCTGAAGACTTGGCCACGTGCGGAAGGCGAGGTCCGGACACGTAATGAAGGTCTCTATTCCCAGCTTGAATCAGATGTACCACTGTTACTTGCCCGCCTGACGCCGGAAACGCGGGAAAAGACGGCACAAGAACTCCAGTCGTTTGAGAATGCTATCGCACAATTACAAACGAAGACGCATTATACGTTTGTTGATGCAATGCTCGTCATGCTGCGGGAAGGTCTCGAAGCGTTACTGATCGTCAGTGCGCTCGTTGCTTTCGCACGGAAAAGTCGTTCAAAACAAGAAGGGAAGGTTTGGGCAGGCGCTGGGCTTGGTCTGATCGCAAGCGGTCTGTTAGCGCTCATCCTCCAGACGGTCTTTCAGGCCTCGTTCGCGGCGACGGGTCGGGAACAAATCGAAGGCTATACAGGAATCGTCGCGGTCGTTGTCATGTTGTTCGTCGGCTATTGGTTGCACTCGAAAAGCGCCGTTGCGAAACGAAAACACTTTTTATCAACGCTTTCGACGACGTCCTTGTTCTTCGTCAGCTTCTTGACGATCTTCCGAGAAGGCGCCGAGACGTTGTTATTTTATATCGGAATGGCACCAGCGATGACGAAAACTGCCTTATTATCCGGAATCGGTCTCGCGATCATCATCATCGGTCTCGTCTCGTATGCGGTCATCCAGATTGGTGTCCGTTTACCGATCCATCGTCTGTTCCAAGTCGCGTCGTGGTTAATCTATCTAATGGCGTTCAAGATTCTTGGTACGAGTCTGCACGCGTTGCAGCTGACGAACGTCTTACCGATTCATCCGATCAATGGACTCGGAACTGCCGGGTGGATTGGTTTCTACCCAACGCTCGAGACGCTTATCCCACAAGTCGTCCTGATGATTCTGATTGCCTTGTTTACGATCTGGCAAAAGCGGCGTGCGTCTTCAATCCAGACTGCTGCTTGATTCATTTTTCAATTTCAGGTTTCAACTATTATGTTCCGGGTATAACTTCTTATCAGCAGCTTGCTGCATGAAAGAGAGGGATTTTTATGCTTGAAACACGCATCGTACGAAACATGACCGCTGTCGACGCAGAAGTGACGAGCCTCAAATCAAGTGGCTATTCGAATAAACAGATTTACATCTTTGCCAAAGACGAAGAACTCGCGGAACGGATCGCGAATGACACACAGACGTTACCATACCGCGTGACGAAGAAGTCGTTCTTTGAGACGTTATTATCAGCCGTCCGGAGTAACCGAAATGACCGGATTGCTCAGTTGTCCGAGCTTGGCATGACGAAGGATGTCGCTGAGGATCTAGAAGATGAAGTCCGACACGGGCGGATCGTCATCGTCGGTTCGAAGTCCGATTTACTGAATCCAGCGTTCGCGGCGTCTTACGTGACGGATGAAGCAACCGATTATGGTGCTGGAGTTCCGAAACTTGAAGACGAGGAAACGACGACGACGTTACCAGCCGATCAAAACGTCAAGTTAAAAGATGAATGATACAAAAGCCTCCTGTTTCTCAGCGCAGAGACAGGAGGCTTTTGTTTAGCCTTCTCATGGAAGGGAATGGGAAAATTGAGAGGAGGAAAGACAATGCAATTCTTATATGTTGGTTATTATGATGCAGACCGAATGGATGTTTTATCGAAGGAAGAGATCGATGCTTTGATGTCGCGTTGTGATGCGTTGATGAACACCTTCAATGAACAAGTCGATGTCCTATCAGACTGGCACCCGGGTCTTACGACACAAGCATTTTACTGGCAAGATGGGGTCGTACAGAAGAAAGTAGAGCCGGATCGAGCGCATGGAGAGCAGATTGGCAGTTTGATTGTCTTTGAAGCACGTGATTTGGATCATGCGATGGAACTGGCTTCCCTTCATCCGACGACTCAAGTCGCAGAAGGGGAATCTTACGGTTGGCGCGCAGAAGTCCGTCCATTATCAGGTACCTCTTGATGTATGGATTATGGACGACATTTACGACTCAAACCGGACAACGCGACCACGTCATCGCCCTGTTACTTGAAGCTGCGGCTTCTTTAGAGACTCATCCGAGTTGTCTGCACTACATCATCAGTATTTCTGACGAACCGGATGTGCTACATGTCCGTGAAATCTGGACGGATGCCGCTGCACACCTCGCGTCTTTAGAGTTACCGGTGACGCGGCGTTTGATTACGCAAGCGCGTCCATTGCTCGAGCATGTTGAACGCGTGCTCGAAGACCACCCGCTCGGTGGCAAAGGACTCATGTAAACCAAAAACCCCTCCTCTAGTTGAGAAGGGGTTACATGCTGTTAGGTTGTCGTCCACTGGATATCGATGACGTCCGACGATCGCACCATCCGGCGCATACCTGTCGATGTGACGAGTTCAATCGTTCCGCGGTCATGAAAAATCGCTTGGATCGAACCGGATACCGTATCGAGTTGTTTTAATCGGACGTGGACCGTCTGTCCGGTCCGGACTGCACGTTCCATGATGTGTTGTAAGGAGAGGCGATCACGAACGATCGTCTCTTCGCGTGATTGATACAGATGTTCAAGATGAAGGATATGCTGGCGTGAAGTCAGTTGTTTCCACTTGCGATTCGATCGTTTTTTAGATGCGAACATGGCTGACCACCTCCTGAATTAAGTCGTACGCTAGATAGTCGTGCGCTCTGCTTCAGTTATTTCCCTTCACGAACAGTGCTTAAACACGTGCTCCTGACATTTTTTCACGAAATGCCTCGATTGCGGCAATCGCCTCTTGATCGTGCTCGACCTCACCTGGTGCATTCCCTTCGGCAAGAATCGCTGTCTCAAGCGTTGCGCCAAGGAACGATGCGATATGCTCGAACTGCGTGACGAGTGCTTGTCCTTTGACGCGTGGATTATCTCCTCCGACCGCAATCAAGTGGAATCGTTTCCCTGCCATCCGACGTTTGAATTCAAGTTCTTCATCGCGCAGTGACTCGCTGAATCGGTCAATGAATAATTTCATCTTCGTCGACATCGAGTACCAGTAAATCGGAGTGATGAACAGGATGTCATCGTGTTCAAGCATCTCTTCGACGATCCGGCGATAGTCATCGCCAATCGGCAAAAAGCCTCCGTGATGACGGCGGTCTTCAATCGGCTGAATCGAGACGTTCGCCAAATCGACAGCAACATGAGGGATTCCTTTCAATGCTTGTTCCCCGAGCCATTCACTGTTTCCTTTACGTGAGCTACCAAAAATCGTATACATATCGTGCATCTCCTTTTGAATTCGATTGTTCTATTCTATTCCAAACTGCACTGTCAATACACCGATATGCTCACAATTGGTTTTGAATAAGGGTTTTGCGGAAAAAGACAAGAAGACGAAAAACAAATAGGGGAGGAACAGTCGAATGGAGAGAAGTACGCTCATTGCGCTAGAAAAACACTTATATGCCATCCACCTCGAGATGGATGGACTGGCGCGCCTCATTACGAAACAATTAATTCATTTGAGCCAAGTGGCTGCATCCGTCGAACATTTTCGACGGATGAGCTTTGATATCTATAAAAATCGGACGTCACTCGAGCAGATTCCGTCACAAGTCTTGTATGAGACGGCACTCGACTACGAAGACTGGCTCGAGGAAGAGTTTGATGAGATTCCTGCTAGCTGGCAGCTGGCAACGAAAGAAGAAGAGGCACTCGAGCAGCTTTGGTGGTTCGAATTCTCACGAATTCAAGCGGAGCTTGAAGAATGGCTCAGTCTCTATCTGATTCGCCGGATTCGAGAAGACGTTCGTTACATGCCACCGGTGATCGAGAAAAATGCCTATGCTTTATCAGAGGATGCCCGCCATGTCTTTTGGCGTCTCTTACAACGCTCCGTCGCGAAGCCTTCATCAAAGATTAAGGCGAACCAACTGTCATGTCGGATGGGCATCGCTGAGATTGCCCGCTGTGCCCGACTTAATCAAGACCGGACGCGTCGTGCGATTGGTGAACTGACGCGTCGTGGTCTGATTGCGATCGAGGAAGATGATGAGAAGCTAAAAATGCGGCTCCGCCTTCAAGTCATCTGATTGAAGGCGATGAATCGTTCGATCATCCGTTCATCTCGACGTGCGGATGGACCAATCCAAATCAGGTGACCAGGACTTTTCGATTCAATGAACTGCGCGTGAGGAATGCTCCGTCGTGCGTGTTCGGCATGCTCGAACGGAACAGCACGGTCTGACTTCGAATGGACGATCAAGACGGGACACGTGACGGCTTCAAGCCGTTCTCGTTCGATGTCTTGTGTGATATCAAACAAGACACCTCGCCCAGGACCATTTTGAAGACCAACTTCATATAATAACGACGCATCCGTCTCACTAATGTGGGTACGGATCGTTTCGCGTGGTAAAAGACTTGTCATCTCGACCATCCGAACTGCTGCTTCTTCAGGAAACTTGCGTATCTTATCCTTCACATACGTCCAAAGCCCCCACTGGATGAACTGTAAAGGACGTTGTAAGACCGGTTGGATCAGAAGACGATGGTACGGCAGGGAAATCCGGTGCGTCATCGCACACGCTAAGACAAGGGCATGGACGCCTGGATCCATTCCAGCAAGCGCGATTGCCGTCGGTCCGCCGGCAGAGATGCCATAAACGGTGTACTGTTTAATATGACGGGAAGCAAGCCACTTAGAATAGAATGTTGCGAGCGCCTCTGGACTATCAGCGAGCTGAAGTGGGGTTTGTCCGTACCCGGGGCGTGACGGTACGATGACGCGATATCCTGCCGCGATTAACTTCTCGACATGGTAGACTTCTCGGTAATCCGATTGTGTACCATGAATTAATAAAATGACGGGACCACTCCCGCTATCCCGGTATTCAAAACGCTGACCGTTCCATTCTGCGATATAATGCATCCCAATTCTCCTATCTCTTAATTTTTACCATTTTATTGTTAATCTCGTGTTTATTTTCATGTATACTGTAAAGTATAACCAAACCATTGTGACTTAGGAAATGAGGATGCGTAGTGTCTAACGAAAAATTAACGAACCGTGACCGCTTACTTGCTGTACGAGAAATCTTCGAACGTCAGTCGGATGAAGACCATACGTTGACGCTTGAGCAATTGAGCACGGAACTCTCGAAACGAGGACTGATCGAGAAGCTATCCCGAAAATCGTTGAAGGATGATATTGCGGCACTTGCCAAATCAGGTTTTGACGTCGTGGCGGAAGAGACGAAGAATGGACTTGCCATTCCGTATCATCTCGTCAGTCGTCCCTTTGAGCATCATCAACTCCGATTGCTGGTCGATGCCATCGCCAGTGCGAAGTTTATCTCGGAAAGTGAGACGACGTCGCTCGTTCAGACGATTCAGTCGTTGACGAGTGATAAGATGGCGGAGTCTCTCCAGCCGGTACTACATACTGTCAAAAAACCAAAAGGAATGACGTCGCGCTCGATCGATACGATCCAGAAAGCTATCAGTGATGAGTTCGTCATCAGTTTCCAGTACCAAGGAAAGTTTAACGAACGGACGCGAAAGTTCGAGTTACGGAAAGATGGCGAGCATTACCTCGTTTCTCCGGCTCACCTGTTGATGGATAACGGAAATTACTATTTGATTGGACGTGATGAGCGGATCAAAGAGATTCGGACGTACCGGGTCGACCGAATCGTCAATTGTAAAGCGTTTGAACCGATGGAAGAACCGGTCCATGTCGAGCCGAGTTACTTAAGTAACATGTTCAACATGTATGGGGGAGAGAACGAGCAATTGACGCTTAAATTTCAGGAAAGTCTAATGCCGACCGTCGTCGACCGGTTCGGAACGGATATCCGCTGCCGTCGTCTCGATGACCTCTGGTTCGAAGTCAAGGTCGATGCGCTCTTTTCCGACGGGTTCATGATGTGGCTGATTCAATTCGGCAATCAGGCGGAAATCATTGCGCCTGTCGAACGCCGGGAGACATTCAAGAACAAGGTGGCAGGTCTTGCGACGATGTATCAAGTCGAAACACCTGCTCTTTAAGAGTTGAAGCAAGGTTCACTTGACCGTGGTTCTTGCTTTTTTTAATTGTCGAGAAAAAAACTTTTTGTCGTTTTTTGTCGGATATTCATATTTGAATATTTTAAGCGAATAGTTCCAGTTACTATTAAGGATATCTGATACTTATGTAGGAGGAACGACATGCAACAGATGGAAAAAAGCCAATCAAACGGGATGCGGAAACTAGCTACTTTCCTCTTCTTCGTTTGTCTATCCTATACATCGTGGTACTTATTCTCACTTTTTGTCTTTCATCTCGTGTTTCCAGAAGATGTCGTGACATCCTTAGATATCGTCGTATTCGGATTCAGTCCGCTCGTCGCTCTTGTTGTCACCATCGGCTCGTTACGCTTGATCGAACGACGTATGAAACCTAAATTCACACCGCTTTTATTGATCGGATACATCCTTTCGACAAGTGTGCTGATTTATTACTCACTTGCTAACGAACTTCTGCCCCGACTGTGACTTGCAACTCCCTAACAATTGGCATATGCTACGCTTATAGCTTGCTAGGTAAGGGGGGATACGATGAACGCACAGTATATCCTCGACTGGATGCCGCTCGTGATTCCTGTCGGTGCCATCGTCTTTATTGTCGTCATTGCGCGTAAGGCTTCAAAAATCGATGCTGAAAAGTAAGGAGACTCCGATCAGGGAGTCTTTTTTTATTGGCTTCTGTTGGTACTTTATTCACGCGATTTCCCTATTGTGCAAAAACATAACGTCATCCATTTCTATGGTATAAAGGAACTAGGCGAAAGACCTAATATTAGGAAATCATGGAGGGACAGATGAGACAAAGAACCGTCATGACTTTACTTGCACTCAGTCTACTGCTTACCGTATGTATGATGAAAAAACCAACGTTGACGCCAAAAGCCAGTACCATCGATCTCACCATCGCCGTCGTCGGAACGGCTCCAGTTCTTACGCAATCACCGGACTTTCACTCGATTGATCTGCAGGAGATCAAAGGAGATTTACGACGTTACGATGCCGTCATGATCATGCCGGAGTACTTACATCAGGCATCGGGACGTGACTATGCCACCGTCTACCGGAAAGCACAGATTCCGTTTTTCTTCATCGGCTCTCAAAAATCCGTCGAACCGTTTCTTGATCCGAGTCTCTCCTATGAGGAAAGCATCTCGGTGCCGAATCCGACGTTTGCGGCTGGTATGCTCTATGACGATACACAAGAGACGACCTGGTTGTTCGGTGAGGGGATCGAACGACCGAATCGTTCAGAGCAACTCCAAATCTATCAATCAATCTTTCAAACGATTGAACAGAGTCACCTAATAAAGTAACGCTTACATGAAAACAGACCGAAGCGCTCGGAAGTACATCCATTTCCGAGCGCTTCGGTCTATTATTCGTCAATCGACTTGTTTCGTCGGGGCTAAGACGATTTCTCGAATATTGACGTGTTGTGGTTGCTCGAAGGCGAATAAGACGGTGTCCGCGACGATTTGCGGATCGAGACCACCGTCAATCGACTGTTTCCATTCGTTGTAGCCGTCCTTGATCGCGTCACTTGTCGTATGACCGAGCAGTTCTGTCTCGACGACTCCTGGTGCGATCGTCATGACGCGGACACCGTGAGAGGCGACTTCACCCCGGACGTTCTCACTCATCGCGTGGACGGCGAATTTCGTGCCGACGTACGCGGCGTGGTCGGCGAACGTCTTTTTACCGGCAATCGAGCTAATGTTGATGATCGTGCCGGTCTTCCGTTTCACCATCGAGGGAAGGACGGCTTGCATGCCGTGTAAGACACCGAGCGCGTTGACGTCAAACATCTCTTCCCATTCTTCCGCTCCTTGCGTCTCGATTTGACCGAGTAACATCCGTCCTGCATTGTTGATGATCGCTTCGACCGGTCCGAACGCTTCCGTCGCGTCTGCTAAAGCAGCATCGAGGGCAACTCGGTCGGTGGCTGCGACTTGGCGAATCAAGACATCGTCTGAAGCAAGGCTCGCCAGACGATCAATTCGTCGTCCGAGCAATAAGACACGGTATCCTTTCTGAATGAATGTTTGAGCAGTCGCATGCCCGATTCCTGACGTGGCACCTGTGATGGCAATGAATCCTGTTTTCATGATATCGTCTCCTTATTTGATATGATAGATTGAAGATAACAGAGGGAAACTGTTCCGAGAAGTACGCACTTTTAGGTCAGTCGGTTACCTTTTGGTAAGGGAGGGAACGGTATGCCATATCTAAATGAGTTCGATGCGACGATGCGTCAGATTCAAGGCAAGTGGAAAGTGATGATCTTGTACGAGCTGCACGAAGAAGGGAAAGTACGTTTTAATACACTGGAGCGTTATATCCAGGACGTCTCACCAAAGACGCTGACGCAACAGTTGAAACAACTCGAACAAGACGGCTTGATTACACGGACCGTTTACCCGGAGATTCCACCCCGCGTCGAATATGCCTTGAGCGAAAAAGGAATCTCTTTGATTCCCTTACTTGATGCGATTTGCGACTGGGGTCTTGCGACGACACCACGCAACCAATTGATGCGCACGTTATGCGACGAGGAAGCCCCCGCTCCATGAGCAGGGGCTTTTTGTTAACGTTCGATTTGTTCCCGTACTTGACGGCGGAACGTCTGGATGTCGTAAGCTGGTTCACTTGGACTGAACTCGATTCCATCAATCAGACGCGCGTTTGGTGATGCATCCGGGAACTCGATCCGTGTCAGCCATTCAAGCGTCGTCTCTTCATGGCGTCTTGGGAAGGCTTGCTCGAGTTGAGAGGCAATCTTCAGAAGCGGATGATGACTATGCCGCTTTGGCGCATGCGCCCGTACCTGCTTGGAGTGCTTGACGGTTTGTTCTCTTTCGATTGCTATGACTTTTCGCTTCCGGATGACATAAAGCGTAATCGCAACTAAGATCACGGTCAGAAGCGTCGTTGCGATCCAAATCCAATCCGGTGTTCCTGCCTGGACGACAGCTTGATCCACGTCTTGAACACCTTTGATATTCTTTAGCCCCATTGCCCGGTTCGTCATCGTGTCCGCTTCTCGACCAAGTGGTTCCGTCCAAAGGAATAATGAACCGAATGCTTCAAATAGCGGACGAATCGCACTCGTGACGGATCCGACGAGCGCTTCTTTCGTGAGCCGGAAGACGACAGCGATGATCAGCCCCGCGCTGAGGACTAACGCGATCGTCGGTAAGATACGCCGCCATTCTGTCATGTACGTGACGACGAATGGATACGCAATGACGAAGACCAAAATTAAAAATGCGCCAATCGGTGGTGTCACTCCTGGGAACAATACCATCACGACGCCGATGACCATCGCACTCGTAGCGTATCGCCACGGCGAATCGACCGTATCAAGAAACGCGGTCCAGGCGACGAAGACGAGCGCTAAGACGCTAGCTACGGGAGAGAGGAAATATAAGGACCCCGCTACGAGTAGCTGTAATCCGATGCGAAGCGAACGATGCGGCACGAAGGCAAGTGCCGGAAGAGCGAGCGCGAGATAGAACGGAACCGGTAACAGACTTGCAAGGAATATCCACCAGAGAATCATGCGCTCACTCCTTTCTGCCGGTAACCGAGGTGAATCTCCGCCGTCGTCGACGGCACACTACGTTGCAATCGCTTCGTGAAGTACCGGCGCTCGAGCGGTAGATCGTACTCGGAAATCCGGGCAAGGCATTCCATCGTCCGTAGGAATTGATGTTTTCCCATACCAGACGGAACATGGTACCACTGACCGGATCGATTGACCATCGAAATCCAGAGGCTGTAGGAAGCCCCTTGTTTCTCGAGTTCACGGATGATCGTCGCGGCACGCGATAATAGTTTCTCGAAGTCCGAGCGGAGGGCGAGTCCGTCTGCGGACAAGCCATCGACGATGACGGCATAATCATGGTTACGTTTCCGGTCATATTGATACGAGTACAGCTCATTCGTCTTCGCATAAGCGGACCAGTAGATCGACTTCGCATCTCCGGAGTAGGGGACGACGGAGTGGAAACTCGAGCGATCGGTGAACGGACTCGAGCGATCAATCGTCTCACCGGGAATCATCCGCTCATTCCACTCGACTGACGCTGGTGCAAAGTCAGGGAAGACGTGACCCAGCTCTTGGATATCAAGCGTCACATAGATTGTGATCAAATGAAACGGATCCGAGATCATGACGTCAAACGACTGAATCCGAATCGTTCCTCGGTGAGCGGCAATGACATCGATTGAAAACGGCACAATTGTCTGTTTGCTGACATATAAGTGTTGACGCCAAAATTGACTACTCGCATCAGGAAGCTTGATCTGATCCCCGAGCAACCCAGAGATCGTGATGCGACCGAGTGGTAACTTCGTTGGGTTCGACAATTCGAACGGTATCTGGATCGTTTCCTCTCGAAAAGCGCGAACGGTCTCAAGGAGGCGGACGCGAATCCGCTTCGCAACGTATTCGAGATAATACGGCATCACCCAGCCATATAATGTATAGGCGAGTAATAAAGCCGCAATCCAGACAGGACCATAGAGGCCGACGATGACGCCGCTTGCACCTGTCATCGTAAGAATGATGAGGTTAAAGCCTTTTGGTATGATCAATTGCATGATTACACCTCAGTTGGAACAGTGAGTGAATCGAGGACTTGCTCGACGAGACGTTCGTTCGATAGCTTCAGCGTCGCTTCGAGCGTCAAGACGAGACGGTGGGCAAGCAATGGCGTCGCCAAGTGCTTGACGTCCTCTGGTGTGACGTACGTCCGCTCCTGCATCCAGGCCCGTGCTTTTGCTGCTTTTAAGAGTGCGAGCGTCGCTCGTGGACTCGGTCCGATCTCAACGTCACGATGGGCGCGGAGTGCGTCACAGACATCGAGTAAGTAGTTTTCGACGCTATCCTCGATCGAGACGGCGACGACTTCCTCTTTCCAGTCATTGAGTTGTTCGAGCGGAATCTGTAGTTCGGCTGCTGTTAAGTGCGCCCCGCGTAATAATGCTTTTTCCGCTTGACGTGTCAGGGGAGCGAACGATAATTTGAACAAGAAACGGTCGAGTTGGGCATGCGGTAATGGGAATGTACCGTGTCCATCGAACGGATTTTGTGTCGCGATGACAAGAAAGTGTTGCGGTAACGTATAAGATGTATCCCCGATCGTCACTTGCCCTTCCGCCATTGCCTCGAGCAATGCTGACTGTGTCCGTGGAGTCGTCCGGTTGATTTCATCGACGAGGACGATGTTCGCGAACAGCGGACCAAACCGTTGTTCAAACGATCCTGTCAGCGGGTTGAACAGCTCCATCCCAAGTAGGTCGGTCGGTAACGTATCCGCTGTACATTGAACACGTGAGAACTTCGCTTCGAGTGTCTGCGCCAGTGCTTTTGCTAATGTCGTCTTACCGGTCCCCGGACGGTCTTCGAGCAACACATGACCTTCTGCGAGCAAGCCCATCAATAAATGATCAATCACATCGTCCTGACCAAGGACAGATTGTTTGAGTGATGTACGTAACGTTTGAAACATGGATGATTCCCCCTTTAATATGCATCGTATTTCTAAAGTGTACGAAAATTCAGAAAAAACTGCTAGTGATTTTCCAGGAATCACGCATAAAGAAATACGTCTATCTTTTATACTACCAGTTTCATCCAAAATTTTCGTAAAATATCAAAAAAATTGAAACAGGATTATGAAGTTACTTAGCGAATAGAAGGATATAGTCATTGGAATAGGGAGGATGGACAGATGAAACCACATACTTACCGAATCGAACTCTACTCTAAACCAGCAACAGGATGTTGCTCACAGTCCTATTGACGAGTATCAACGTATTGTTGCCGGAGGACCTCCGAATCGCCGAGCCTTTGCCGCGATTCGTCGGCTCCCATTCGGATTACGTTTGCTGACGTATACGCTCGGTTCCTTATTCACAGCATCATCGCTGGTCTCGTCATCAGTCTACTGGGTTAAAAAAGACTCCCTCAGCGTTCTAAGGGAGTCCCATCATTCTTCAAAGAGATCATCCATCAAATCGGTGATCTCTTTTTTACGTGCGTTCGTCTCATCGCGTAAGATCCGAATCGAGCGCCCGGTCCAGTCGAGTCGGTCGCCAATCGTCGCCTGGCGCGGCAAACGACTTTTCGGTAATGTGATCGTCTCGCGTTCGTCCGTCTCGCAAATCGCTAGATCGTCTTCAAAATCAGCTAGGGTCAATCGCATCTTATGCACCTCCACGTCTTGTTATTCCGGTCGTAAGTCGGTCCGGTTCGATTCCTTGATGCCGTCACCAGTCGAGATATACTGGATCGTTCCGCTTTGATCGGTTCGATCAATCGTAATCCGTTCTGTCTTCAGCTCCTGTAAGACGGAGGGACGTGGGTGACGATAGGCATTGTCCTTCCCGGCTGAGATCAATGCTCGCTTCGGATCAACGGCTTGTAGGAAGGGCAGGGAGGACGATGTGTCTGCTCCGTGATGTCCAAGCTTCAAGACATCGGCGCTAAGATCGGCATCTGACTCGAGCAATTGTCGTTCCGTCCGGATCGGTGCGTCGCCCATGAAGAGGAACCGGTCCTGTCCATGTTCGACCCGCAGGACGGCACTCCAGCTGTTGAGATCCTGTGTCCCGTCCGTTAGGGGAGCAAGGAACGTAAAGCGTGCAGCTTCACTCGGTATCTCAAGACCTGCCTTAACCGATTTGATTGTCACCCCTTCGCGTTTGACGGCAAGGAGGAAATCGCGGTATGTCTCTGTCGTATGCGTGACACGCGGGGCATAGACGCTATCGACTGGAAAGGCATCGAGGACGGTATCAAGTCCACCGATATGATCGGCGTCCGGATGTGTCGCGATGACTGCTGTTAAGCGTTTGACACCCAATTCTTGCAGGTAGCGGACGACATCCTCGCCTTTGCCGTTATTCCCGCCGTCAATCAAGATCGCGTCTTCCTTCGTCCGGATGAACGTGCTATCTCCTTGACCGACGTCAAAACCGTAGACCTCCATCTGTCCCGTGTTTGGGGCAGGGGGCTCTTCGTCCCGTGTCGTATAAAAGATGACGATTAAACAGAGTGCTAACAGAATCGTTGATCCCCATTTCAACATGTCGGTTCCTCTTTCTCGAACAGATACAGCATGCCGTTACGCGGATGACCGAACCGTGGCCCCTGGTAACCGCGCCGTTTCAACGCAGCCCGCATTAAAATCATCATGCCGCCGTGACCGACGAGTAAGACCCGTTCATCATCCTCGAACATCAGTTGATTCAACAGGACCTCAATCCGTTCATTCGCTTCCTTGATCTCCGCTTGAATCCGTTTGCTGAACGGGGCTGCGAGTCGACCGAGGACCGCCCAGCCAAGAAACGGTAACCGTAGATTCGACTGAATCGTCGGAAACGGTACTTCCCGTAGTAGATCCGTCACGATGATCTCTTTATCGTAGACACTCTTCGCCGTCTGGACGGCGCGTGGCATGCTACTGGCATAACAGACTGTCCAGTCGATCTGACCGAGCTCGACCGGTTGAATATCGATGTCTGACGTATCATACCGTTCAATCCATTTTTCAATATCGCTGGCACTGATCCAGCCTTTCGTCGGGTATCCTTCCGTCACCCGGTGATGTCTCACTAATCCAATTTGTTTCATACTTCGTGCGACGGTCAAGACCGTCTCCCTCACTTTCATTCATCGTTTAGAGTGCGACGCGAATCGCGAGTCCACATAAAATCGCACCTAAGATACTGAGCAAGCTCCCGATGATGTAATATTCCGCAAAACGGCGATCTTCAAACTGTTTAAAACGGGCCAGTGCCTTCAAAGCAATGATGAAGCCAATCGCTCCGGTTGCGTTCGTGACGACGAGCAGGGTAATGATTGCCCGTTCGACGAGACCGATATAACGCCCGATTCCGTTTAATTCCGTCGTATAACTGCGCGCAGAATCTTCGACTTCATGTGTGACGGTCCGTGAGACGCCGTCGAGTTGCTCCTTACGTGTCACTTTTCGCTCGAAATGCGCTTCGATCAAGCGCGGAGCAAATGGTGCGAGCATCAAAGCAATCCCGTGACCGAGTAACTCTGTCGTCACTAAACTAAAGCACAGAATCCAGAGGACCTGCTCGGGTCGCGCGAACGACAATGACCAATCAATCGGAACGAACACCCATGTCAAGGCAATGATGGCAGCGATATGTAACGCTTGATCGATCCAGTACGCCGCTGCTTGCTTGACGCGACGTTTGAGCGGGGAAGCATCGAGTAGGGCGTGAAACACGAGAATGCTCCCTCCTAGCCATCCGGCGATGTCGAGGGTCAACTGCCCTCGGATGACGAAGAACGCGAGGACAAGTAGCATCAGAGACGCATGGACGGCAAGATGTTGGAACAAGATGCGTCGGTGTCGATGTTTCAGTTGCGCCATCCGTCTCGTCTGTAATGGAAAATCAGCAAGTAAGTGGACAAGGATAAGGCTAAGTAAGACAGTCACCGAATCGCCTCCCAGACTTGGAATTGCTCCAGTGCCTGTGCCAAGGCAGCTTCAAGTCGCTTGCGTTGCTTACGCTGCGAGCGAGAGACGAGTTTTGCGACATTCGCGCGAGCATCTTGTTCCTTAAAGCCCATCTTTAAACCGATCTCTTCATACGTATCATCCGGATATTGATCCATCAACCGGTGCAACTCAATCTGACGGTCCGTCTTCCCGAAATACGCCGGATAGAGCATCTCAAGATAACCATTCAGCAGGGCGGTCGGTAAGTAGGGCGGTCCAGCAAAGGCGATCTGTGACGGAAGCGTCTTCGCCAATTCCTGTGCTTCAAAGGCATGAATGATCGCACTACCATTGGCTTCTTCAGCTTGGGTCGTCGAAATCGTCTCATACTGACCAAATCCAATCCCGATGTAACCTGGTAATTCTTGATTCAATAAGTGCAGAATGACCGGATAACTAACCGGATAATCCGCAAATACCGCTAGTAAGCTATCACCGGATTTGATTTGGAACGGAACGATACTCGTTGGAAATGCCGTATTCAGATTGTTCGCGAGTTCTCGGAGCGCTTGAAGTAATGCTTCTTTGCTCGGATAATCGCGGGAGCCTTTGACATCAAACGACAAGGCAACAGCTTGCATGACGATTCCTCCTGTTCATTTGTTGCCACAATTATGGGAACATTTGATTTGTTACCGTTAAAAAGGTAACATTCGCGGTGTTACTGTTATTAGAGTAACAAAGAATGAAGAAGAAGACCAACAGGACGATAGACCGATTTTTACACGACAGGGGGGATGGATGAATCTGACCAGAAAATCATTTTTTTATTCAAGTTAACATAACATATATTATCAATAGTTATAAGGTTCTGTCTCATAATCAAGGTAAACTTAAGATATTGAGACAAAACAAAAAAAACACGGGATTAACCGTGTTTTCGACAATCATACGGACGTGTCCGTTCCAATCGATGAATCAAACGATCCAAGAAAATATGATGGCGGCGTTCGAGTTGCGTGATCCGATCAAGTGGCAACCACGCGAAATCAAAGAAATCACCGCAATCCTGACCGTCACCAGCCACACAATGCGTCCAGCGGTTCTCTTGGCATTCGATGTGCGCATGGTAGAAATACGTGTAATGCACCCGCATTCGCTCCGGATAGCGCATCTCTTCTTCGCCGATGTACTGGACGGATGCTAACGAGAGACCACTTTCCTCAAGCGTCTCACGGACAGCCGCTTCTTTTGCGATTTCAGCATCTTCGATCGTACCTGCGGGGATCTGCCAATCACTCTCAGGAGCCGATTGTGGATGAAAAACAAGTAGTTCCCATCCGTTAGGTTTTTCCCGAGTGATATAGATTGCTACTTTTTCGCGACGTCTGAATTTCATCTTCATCACCTCTCCAAGGTCGGCAGATTGCACAACAAGCAGCTAAAGGGACGGTCCCGTAGCTGCTTGATCAATTGACGCTATAAGCAAAGCTGCGGAGACGCGTGACCCGACGCTTGTTCGTGACGAATCGTGACCTGACTATTTCTTCTATTGTAGCCGTTATTGGTCAGTGTTTCAATTTGTAAACGATATTTATAGCGATAAATCTCAAAATTCCCCCTCTCCTGCCCCGCTAGATCTAAAAAAGCTCCCCCGTTATCCGGAGGAGCCTCGTCTTATCGTGTATACCAGTCGAGTAAGGGACCGAATTTCTCTTCATCGTAGGCAAATGAACCGTTCGATAAGCGGTCGAGGAACGATAACGAACCGATTTGGATCGTTTTTTCCTGTTCTTTTCCGCTGAGGACCAATTCTTTCGCTTGTGTGACGTCGATCAATGCAGCGACTTGGTGTGGTTTCGATTTCAAGTCACGGAGCAACTGTAAGCCGCGGAGCGCACGGCTCGAGACTTGGAACTGATCCGCGAGACGCATCTTCTTCAAGGCACCCCGTTGCGTCAAGAGGACGATCTGTGGTGCTTCCTTGAAGCCAATTGCACCCGCGACGACATCTTGATCCTTCAGGTTGATCGCTTTAACACCGGCAGCCCGGACACCGACGACAGGAACGTCGTCTTCCGTGAACCAGAGACCGAAACCGTTCTGTGTCGCAAGGAACAGTTCCGATTGACCTGTTGAGACCTGAGCATACAAAACTTCGTCATCTGCCTTCAAACGGACACCTTGAAGTGGTTTTGACTTCCGCTGGGCGTTGTAGTCACTCAGTTTCGAACGCTTGACCATCCCTTGACGAGTCACGAACAAGCAATGCTGTGCTTCGTCGAACGAGCGGACGAGATCCGCTGAGAGAACCCGGTCACCCGGTTCGAGTGGAACGAGGTTCGCGACGTGTTGACCGCCATCTTTCCACTTCGTATCCGGCAATTGATGGACCGGAATCAGCAAGTAATTCCCGCGAACGGTCCAGACGATCAAGTGGTCGGTCGTCATCGCTTGCCCTTGGAGCAACGGACGATCCTGTTCCTTCAAGTCCGGCAAGTCGTTCGAAGCACCGAATGAACGGAGCGACGAACGTTTGACGTAACCGTTTTTCGACAGGAAGACCATCGTTTCTTCGACAGCAATCATGACTTCCGTCTTCAGCTTCAGTTCTTCAACTTCCGCTTCGATCGTCGAGCGACGTTTGTCCGCGACTTGTTCCTTCAAGACTGTCAATTCCTTGATGATCAGACGATTCCGTGTCTTTTCATCGTTAAGGATCTTCTCAAGACGAGCGATTTCCTTCTCGAGTTTCGCAGCTTCTTCCTGTAACTCGACGATATCGGTATTCGTTAACCGGTACAGCTGGAGCATAACGACGGCTTCCGCTTGGCGATCCGTAAAGTTGAAGCGCGTGATCAGCTTCTCCTTCGCATCTGCTTTGTTCGACGCAGATCGGATCAAGGCAAGTGTCTCATCGAGGACAGAGATCGCTGTCATTAAGGCAGAAACGACTTCCTGACGGCGTTTCGCTTGTTCGAGATCAAACGCTGTCCGGCGGATGACGACTTCCTTGACGTGTGCAAGATACGCATCAAGTAGTGTCAAGACGCCCATTTGCCGCGGTGTCCGTTCATGGATCGCGACCATGTTGTAGTTATAGGCAATTTGTAAGTCAGTCTGTTTGAGGTAGAAGTGTAAGACACCTTCTGCGTCCGCTTCCTTCTTCAACTCGATGACGACCCGTAAGCCGTCGCGGTCGGTCTCATCACGGACTTCAGCGACACCTTCGACCTTTTTATCAAGACGGAGTTCTTCCATCCGTTTAACGAGATTCGCTTTATTGACCTCATACGGGAGCTCCGTGATGACGATTTGCTGACGACCACCCCGCAGTGTCTCAATCGTTGAGCGCGAGCGGATGATGACTTTCCCGCGTCCTGTCTCGAACGCCTTCTTGATGCCGTCAAGCCCTTGGACGACACCACCAGTCGGGAAATCAGGACCTTGCATGTGCGTCAACAAGTCATCGACGTTCTGGACCGTACCGGAAATCCGACCAATCGCAGCATCTAGGACTTCTCCCGCGTGGTGCGGTGGAATCTCGGTTGCGTAACCAGCGGAAATCCCCGTCGAACCGTTCATCAACAAGTTCGGCAGGAGCGACGGTAAGACGAGCGGTTCTTCCGTCGTATCATCGAAGTTCAGCGTGTAATCGACGGTTTGTTTGTTGATCCCGTCGAGAATCAGACTCGAAACTTTCGACAGACGGGCTTCCGTATACCGCATTGCTGCCGCGCTATCACCGTCGATTGACCCGTTGTTCCCTTGCATATCGATCAGCGGGTAACGGAGTTTCCACTCTTGGCTCAAGCGGACCATTGCTTCATAGACCGATGAATCACCGTGCGGGTGATAGTTACCGATGACGACACCGACCGTCTTCGCTGATTTCCGGTAGGCCCGGTCGAACAGGTTGCCTTCCGTATGCATCGCATACAAGATTCGGCGTTGAACCGGTTTCAGACCATCCCGGGCATCCGGTAAGGCACGATCTTGGATGATATATTTCGAATAACGACCAAACCGGTCGCCGACGACTTGCTCGAGCGACAGGTTCAGGATGTTTTGTAGATTAGACATGTTCGTTCACACTCTCTTTCGTCACGTGCTCATTCTCGATGATCGAGAGGTCTTCCGCGAGACCGAAGGCGACATTGTCCTCGATCCACGTCCGGCGGTGACCAACGTTATCGCCCATTAAGACCGAGACACGTTTTTCCGCAACAGCAGCATCGTCGATCGTGACCCGAATCAATGTCCGTGTCTCGGGATCCATCGTTGTTTCCCAGAGCTGTGGTGCATTCATCTCCCCAAGTCCTTTGTAACGCTGGATCATATAACCTTTACCGAATTTCTTCGTCGTTTTCTTGAGTGTCTCTTCGTCCCAGACGTATTCAAATTTCTCCGATTTGCCTTTTCCTTTTGAGACACGATAGAGCGGTGGTAAGGCAACGAAGACCTTCCCAGCGTCGATCAACGGACGCATGTAGCGGAAGAAGAACGTCAATAGCAAGACTTGGATATGTGCGCCATCGGTATCGGCATCCGTCATGATGATGACTTTGTCGAAATTACAATCCGACAAGTCAAAATCGGCTCCGACACCGCCACCAATCGCATGAATGATCGTATTGATCTCTTCATTTTTCATGATGTCAGCGAGTTTCGCTTTTTCCGTGTTCAAGACCTTACCACGGAGTGGAAGAATCGCTTGGAACGTCCGGTTTCGTCCTTGTTTCGCAGAACCACCGGCAGAATCACCCTCGACGAGGAACAATTCATTCTTGTCCGCGTTTTTCGAAGCAGCAGGTGTCAGTTTTCCGTTCAAGATGCTCGAACGTTTCTTCTTTTTCCCATTTCGTGCTTCTTCGCGGGCTTTACGTGCTGCTTCACGCGCTTGCGCTGCGCGGATCGCTTTTTTGATCAACAGCGTCGCCGTTTGCGGGTTCTCTTCCAAGTACGTCGAGAGACGACGACTGATGACAGCGTCACAGCTCGTCCGCGCTTCCGGTGAACCGAGTTTCGACTTCGTTTGTCCTTCGAACTGAAGGAATTCTTCCGGAATTCGGATCGAGACGATCATCGTCAACCCTTCGCGGATATCATTTCCGTCAAGGTTCTTATCCTTTTCCTTCAAGAGCGTGTTCTTTCGGGCATATTCATTCATGACCCGTGTCATCGCCGTCTTCGCACCAACTTCGTGTGTTCCACCGTCGCGTGTCCGGACGTTGTTGACGAACGACAGGACGTTTTCCGAGTACGCATCCGTGAACTGAAAGGCGATATCGACTTCGATCTCGTTTTCCGTGCCTTCGAACGCGACCGTCGGATGAAGCGTATCTTTATCATCATTCAAGTACTGGACGAATTCGCTGACACCGTCTTGGTACTGGAAGATATCTTGTTTATCGGACCGTTCGTCCGTCAGCGTAATCTTCAGACCTTTCAGCAAGAAAGCGGATTCGCGTAAGCGTTCTGCGAGCGTATCGTAGTTGTATGTCAACGTACTGAAGATCGAGCCATCTGGTTTAAAGTAAACGCTCGTTCCGTTTTGACGCGTCGTACCCGTTTCAAGCAACGTCGTCTTCGGCATCCCACCGTTTTCAAACGTTTGCTCATATTGTTTCCCGTCACGGAAGATCGTTACTTTCAAATCCGTTGATAAGGCGTTAACGACCGACGCCCCGACGCCGTGTAAGCCACCGGACGTCTTATATCCACCTTGACCGAACTTACCGCCAGCGTGAAGGACTGTGAAGATGACTTCAGCAGTCGGCTTTCCCGATGCATGCATCCCCGTTGGCATTCCACGTCCATGGTCACGGACAGTGATTGCATTATCTTTATGAATCGTGACGTCAATTTGTTCCCCGAATCCTGCAAGTGCCTCATCGATTGCGTTATCGACGATCTCGTAGACGAGATGGTGAAGTCCACGGTGATCGGTTGAACCGATATACATACCTGGGCGCTTCCGGACTGCTTCGAGTCCTTCGAGCACCTGTATGGCATCATCATTGTAGTTATTTAAGTCTGTCGCCATTCATTTCACCTCAAAATTCGAAATTACGACGTCGTTTTTACAAACGTTCGTTCGTTATTTCAAGTAGTCTGTCTCTAATTGTAGGCATCTTCTTGCTTCCTGACAAGCATAACCTGTAAAGCGCATGAAAAAAGACACCTTCACGAACGGGTGAAGATGCCTGAAATCGTGCGATGACTCACAGATATTGATGCTCGATTTTGATGCAACGATTCTCAATATATGGAATACCAGCACCGAGTGCAAGACTTTCTGCTTCGACACTCGAGAGACCAAGCTGATTCCAAATCATCCCGACGTCACCGTGAGCAACAGCATCTTTGGCGACATCCGCTAAAAACTCAGACCGACGGAAGACGTCGACTATATCGATGTGTCCTGGAATGCTTGCGACGCTCGGATAGACTTTTTGACCGTTCCACTCGTTTAACGTCGGATTGACCGGAATGACTTCGTATCCATGTTGGACTAAGTAGTCAGCAATCCAGTTTGCGGTCTTTCCGGAATCACTCGAGACACCGACGACGGCAATGCGTTTAGCATCCTTCAAATACTGACGTGCTTGTTGATCAGTAATCATTTAGAACTCCCCCTTATGAAAATAACTCTTACCTAACACTCTATACCCGAACCAAGATGAAGTATGCGAAATCGAGCACGTTTTCGACGTTTTTCAGAAATCGTCTTGAAATCAAATGAGTCGACCAATGACCCGTCGAACCACTTCTCGATGCAACTGAGAGCGAAATTGAATATTCATTCTTTTTTGATGATTTAGGTTACATAATACTATTATTGTTATTAAAAAGAATGTCGTAGCTCAGAAACGATAAAAATAGGTTGAATTCTCACGTGCATCGAGTTGATCAACGACCCGTCTGGTGCGTTGTCGATGCAACTGAGCGCTCCCTGTCTGACAATTTAACGTTGCGTGAAATAACTATTTCACGCAAACAAGTGTCTTACGTACCAACGTTTGGTATACTACTACTAGAGGGGTGATTGTGGGATGAGTTTATTTAAAAACCTAGGAAAAACGATACATAAAACGACCGTTTCGGCTACAGCACCAGCGATTCCTGGTTATGAGCGGATGCCACGCTTCATTCAGTCCTATTTGGATCAGTTAGCAGCAAAACATTTCTCATTAGCAACGATGCGTCGCTACGTCTATGACTACGAAGCGTTCTTTCAATTCGTCGCTGCGGCGTCTGGCGAAGAAGTAACGGCGCGAGATATTCCGCTTGAAGCGTTCGTCGAGATCGATGCATCAGGAATTGAAGCTTACGCTGAATATCTTGCCTTAACGAAACAAAATGCACCAAGCGTGATCAATCGAAAGCTATCGGCGTTACAGTCGTTGTTCCGTTATTTGGTCGATACCGGTCAGCTGTCAGAAAACCCGGTCGCAAAAGTCAACCGACCAAAACAAGCAAAACGGGAACCGGTCTACCTGACGAAACGCGAGTGGGACGAATTGATTCAGTTGTTACCGTCGAACGTCGAGATGAATGCCCGGGAAGCGTCGCATTATGAACGTGATCGCGTCCGCGACGTGACGTTATTCCAACTACTCGGCTATAGCGGGATGCGTTTGAGTGAGATGACGCAACTCGTCTGGAATGATGTCGATTTCCATGAAAACACGCTCCGCGTCATCGGAAAAGGCAATAAAGAGCGGCTGATTCCACTCGCGAAACCAGCACGGATCGCCTTACGCAAATACGCGATTCATTATCAGATGCCAACGAGTGGCGCCGTGCCTGTCTTCCAAAAACACGGGAAACCACTCAGCCCACGGGCAGTCCAGCATATTTTGCAGCGGCACACCGAACGATTGAAACCGGTCCTCCCCTTTTTAGAGCGCAAAAAAATTACACCGCATAAATTGCGGCATACGTTTGCGACACGTCTTGCGACCGGTGGGGTCGATGTCCTGACGATCCAGCAGTTACTTGGTCATGAATCCGTCGCGACGACACAAGTCTATGCCCATATTGGCGATTCGGAGAAAAAACGCGCCGTCGATTTATTTGATGGTGAACGATAATCATATTATGTTAACTAAAGGAGAGTTGTCATGAATTACGGGCTCAGTGAACGCAAAATCAAACAGATGTCTGATGCCTATGCTTTTCGACGGGGAAAGAAGTATGTCGCCGCTCGAAAGGTCACGTTGCATAATTATCGAATGGGCGACGAGCTGATCGAAGCGAGTGTCGACGGTAAGGAACGATTCACGGTGACGGTCCGCGTCAAGGCGCACGGTGTCGACGCCGGCTGTAATTGTCCATCACTTGCGATGGATACGTCATTTTGCGGACATATCGTCGCCGTTTTACTGGCGATGCATCATGTACAGGCGCACGGTACACCGACGCCGTTATCGCCGCAAATCCGTCCCTTCACGGCGATTCAAGTCGATGACGCCGGCGCGCGCCATTATTTACGCAGTCTCACACCGGATCGTCGGGTAGCGATTCATTTCGAACTGACCGGCCCCGTCGTGACGCTTAAACGATTGACGGACAATCAACAGCATCAACTGTCCCTACCCTACTTCGATCGGTTGCTTGAACAGACGGAGTATTTGCAGCGGGTCGCAGATGTTTCGTTCAGTCCTGATTTACAGGAACGAATCGTCTCCGGAACGCCAATCGTCAAGTTGCATCTTGACCGAACGGCTCGGGAAGTCGAAGTCCGTGTGTCGTTTGATTATCAAGGGATTCAGCTGAATCCGCTCGACGAGACGATTTATGCTGGACGGGATCAAGTAACGGAGCAAAGTGTCTTACGCTATTTACGTGAATTCCAAGCAACACCATCGAATTCGCACTATGTCATCACCACTGACGCCGCGCAGTATGCTTTTTTGCGGAGTCTGCTTGACGAACGAGTTGCGCTCGGTCAACTGGAGTTATTTGCAACGCAAGCGATCCGAACGACGTTACCAAAAGGACCCTTTCATCCGCGGATCGAAGTCGACGTGACAGACCGCCTCGACTGGCTTGTGTTTAACTTTTCGATGGACGGAATTCCGGAAGACGAACTGAAACGTGTCCTAAAGTCGCTCATCTTACAAAAACGCTATCACCGTTTGAAATCCGGACAGTTCGTATCTTTAGAGGCACGGGCCTTTCAGCAGTTGCAACGGGTTCTCGCCCAGATGGAAGCGAGTGAACGCGACTTACGCGACGGGCGACTCGTCTTACCTGCCGTCCGGAACATGAAGCATCTGATCGGTGCCTCCATCCTGCATCTCCATGCCGATTTGCTCGAGAAATGGTTCGAATTGAAATCCGGACAAGGATTCTGGCTCGACTTGCCGAATTCATTAGAGTCACAACTCTATCCGTATCAACGGACGGGCATTCAATTTCTAAAGAATTTGGACGCGCACCGATGTCACGGCATCTTGGCCGATGAGATGGGGCTTGGAAAGACAATTCAAGCGATTGGTTATATAGCAACGATTTCGGATAGTCGTGCACTGATCGTCGCACCAGCATCACTGCTCCGCAACTGGGAGGCGGAATTGAAGCGCTTTTTACTCGGTCGACCGGTTCATGTCGTGACGGGATCTCAAACTAGCCGACTTTCCGAACTGGAGTACTTGGCTGAAAACACAGTGACGATCGTCTCCTACACGACGCTTCGGACCGACGTCCGTCGCCACCCCGTATATGACGTCGTTTTCTTTGATGAAGCACAGCACTTGAAGAATCCGCAGTCACAAACGGTCAGTCAACTGCGACATCTGCAAGCAAAACGACGGTTCGCCTTAACGGGCACACCACTTGAGAATCGTCCGCGTGATATCTGGTCGATTTTCCATGTCTTGTTTCCAGAATTACTGCCGGATTTAGCGACGTTTGAGAAATGGTCATTTGATGACATGCAACAGTTCATCCAACCGTTCTTATTACGGCGTGAGAAACAAGATGTCTTACAGGATTTACCGAAGAAACAGATCGAGCATCATTATGTCGAGCTCGGTCCTAACCAAAAACGGTTATATGCGTCGTATCTTGCCAAATTGCAACTCGAGACGCTGCAGCACTTAGACGAGACGAAACGCGAAGATCGTTTGAAGTTACTGGCTGGGTTAACGCGGTTGCGGCAAATTTGCGACGATCCGGAGTTATTCGTTGAGGGATACACGGGAGAAGCGACAAAACGAACGCGTCTGCTCTCATTGATTGCCGAAAAACGGGCCGCCGGAAAGCGGATCTTGATTTTCTCGCAGTATACACAAATGCTCGAGCGCATTCGCTCGGATCTCGCGCAACGTCACCTCCCTCACTTCCTGTTGACGGGTGAGACACCACTCGAAGACCGGGTGGCGTTATGCGATCGGTTCAATGACGGTGAAGTCGATCTCTTCTTGATTTCCCTGAAAGCGGGTGGGACGGGATTGAATCTCGCAACTGCTGATACCGTCATCCTCTTTGACAGCTGGTGGAATCCGGCCGTCGAACAGCAAGCTGCCGATCGTGCCCACCGGCTTGGACAACAATCCGACGTGACGGTCATCAAATTGCTGACACGCGGGACAATCGAAGAAAAGATGACGGAATTACAAGATCGAAAAGCCCAGATGGTCGATGCCGTCCTGACGGCTCCAGACAGTGATGCCTTGACCGTCAAAGAACTCGTTCATCTCGTAGAAACAAAGGAGGAACATCGGTGACCCTTGATCTCCTGCTTGGTTACCTTATCGGCAGTATTCTTGGCGGTACGCTCTGGAAGTACGTCAGTCGTACCGATTTGGCTCAGGTCGGTTCCGGAAACATCGGTGCCCGCAACGCCCATCGTGCCGGTGGGCTCCCGGCCTTTTTATTCGTGTATCTGTTTGATGCCGCGAAGACCGTTCTTGCACTACAGATCACAGATGCATTTTATCCCGTTGCTCTTGCCGTGCTCATCGGCCACTTGTTTCCATTGTTTCATCCGCGACGTGGCGGTAAAGGATATGCCGTATTTTCCGGCATCGTCTTCGCCATCACGCCGTGGGCATATCTTGTCGGACTAGGCATACTCGGTCTGTCTTATCTCGTAACGAAAGATAGCGTCAAAGCGGGGCTGATTCCGGTTGTTCTGCTCCCGTTACTCCCTGTCTACTTTGACGCGGGACCCATCAATATCTTGTGTGCCGTTGCCGTAAGTCTACTTGTCCTGTGGGCTCATGATGCACTTCACAAGCCAGTCATTACATAAGGAGGACGTCTCATGATCGACTTTTCCATTGCCACCGCTTCGGACGCGGAAGCAATCCATGAACTGAACTACCTCACCTTCACGGAAGAGATTCCGCAACATCAACCGAATATCGAACGGAAACGGATTGACCGGTTTCATGATCAAAATACCTATCTGATCGGCAAGGAAGACGATCGACTCGTCGCGATGATTGCTATTCGAAAGCATCGTCCTTTTTCGCTTGAGGAAAAGGGCGTGACGCTAGATGAGACACTGACGGACCCAGCGGAAATCCGCTTACTCAGCGTTCGTCCCGAATACCGCAATAGTCGTACGTTCATGCAATTAATGCGTTTTTTGATGGTCTACTTGGAGCGGGAAACGATTGATCATGTCTATATCAGTGGTACGACACGGGAAGCTAAACTATATGCGCGGTTCGGCTTCACACCAATCGCAGCAACGCTCGGTAGTGGCGATGCCCAGTTCGTACCGATGTTGTTGTCACGCGCAACATATGAACGATCCGTCATCGCGGACGTTTTACGTCCTCTGCATTTTCTAGCCGGTCCAGTCGAGGTTGCACCAACGGTTCGCCAAGCGGCGCAACAAGCACCGCGCCCGCACCGGACGGCTTCGATGCGCCAGCTCGATCAAGATTTACGTGGTCGGATGTGTCAGTTGCTGGATTTGCCACATGTCTCGATGGCTGTCGGCAGTGGTACCCTCGCCAACGATATCGTCGCACAACAACTGAGTGGACATGGATTGATCCTAAACGGTGGCGAGTTCGGTCAACGCTTGATCGATCACGCGGCACGAGCAGGAAAGTCATTTGATATCCACCTGCTTCCGTCCGGTCACCCAATCGAATTAGAACAACTCGCAAGCCAGCTGCATCAAACGGAATACGACTGGATCTGGTTGACGCATTGTGAGACGTCTACGGGCGTCCTCTACGATCTCGATGCGGTAAAAGCACTGTTAAATCAACGAACCGCACTCATCGTCGATGCGATCAGCGCCGTCGGAACCGGACGTTTCTCATACGCTGGTTGCAGATTCGTCACGACCGTCTCCGGAAAAGCAATTGGTGGTTTACCGGGTCTTGCGTTCATCGGTCATACAGACAGCATCCTACCTTCTCCACGAATTCCACGTTATCTGGATCTCGGACTCTATGCGGAAGGCGTCGCCTTTTCCGGCTCATCGAACTTGTTGCTCGCCTGTCAGGCAGCGCTCGATGCCCTTGATCTCGATCAAGCCGCCATCAAGATGACCTATCTCGAACAGGCCGTTCGGGCGACTGGTTTCAACCTGCTTGCGACTCAAGAAGCACAAGCGCCGGGAATTCTGACGATCGTCCATCCGTCAGCAACCGCTTTAGGAGACGCTCTCCGGATCCAGGGCTATCATGTTCAATATGAAAGCGACTATCTCGTCCATAATCAATGGCTCCAAATCTCAACGATGGGACAGACGACGATGCGGCACATCGAACGTCTCATCCGAGTATTAGTCCGTGAAAACCAACGCATCACCATAAAAAATGAAAAAAATGAAAGACCTCTTAACCCTTGATTTCAAGCGTTTTGGAGGTCTTTCGACTTTAAAAAATAAAAAATAGAGGTTTAAGGATTTAAAACATAGGGGTATAAACTCACTAGCACCGCATCAAACGGTGACTTACTCACACATGTTTCTCAATATCAGCGTAATGACCTGGGAGAGAAATGCAAAGTCACGAAAGCGTCAGATTCAATGCGAGTCTGGAACCGATTGTCTTAGCATATTTAAATTGTTCAGGACTTGTCCTGCTCCTACATTCATTACCTTTTGAGGGCTATACCAAATTCAAGGGGGAAATGAACATGTCAGTTAAATTAACAGCCGAAAAACGCGAGGTACGTCCACGCTCACTCCGTAAACAATTACGTCATGAAGGAAAAGCTCTTGGTGTCGTGTATGGTTACAAAGTGGAAAGTACACCAATCGCATTTGAAGAAAAAGAATTGCTTAAAATCGTTCGAGAAAACGGTGAGAACGTCTTGATTTCACTGAAACTCGACGGTAAAAATATTAACGTCTTAATCAACCGTCGTGATATGGATGTATTCACACCAACTGTCGATCACGTTGAATTCATCGCCGTTAAAATGGATGAAGAGACAGAAGTCGAAGCAGACGTCGTACTCATCGGCGAAGCAGCTGGTGCTAAAGTCGGTGGATTCCTGTCACAGACACTCTTTAAAGTGACAGTCGCAGCAACACCAGATAAATTACCAGAGAACGTCGAAGTCGACGTCACAAACCTCGAAATCGGCGATTCAATCTCTGTAGCTGATCTTCCGGAACAAAAAGATTTCCGTATCGTCACAGAAGGCGACATTCAAGTCGCAGCTGTCGTCGAATCAACGCTTGAACAAGAGCTTGAGGAAATCAAAGAAGCAGAAGCTGAGGCACAAGCGGAAGCTGGCGAAGACAACGAAGCGGAAGCTACGGAAGAGTCTTCAGAAGAAGCAAAAGAAGAGAACGAAGACAACAAATAAGTCGTTTAACGATACGCCTTTCGTGGCGTATCGTTTTTTTGTGTCTTGACAATAGACAGAAGATTGCCTAAAGTGAACAGCGTATCATCTATTACCATATCCACTAGGGGAGCCCATTTGGCTGAGACGATTCACTTCGGACCCTTCGAACCTGATCTAGTTCATACTAGCGTAGGAAAGTGGAGCGATCACATCCAATGACTCCTGCTGCGCGCAGTTTTTCTGAGGACCGCTCTCTTTTTTACGGAGGGCGGTCTTTTTTGGTGTCTCCCCTACTTAAAGGAGGACAAACACGATGCAACACTGGAAAATGAAAGAAATTATGGTCATGATGATGCTCGCCGTCGCTTGCGGGGTCATCTATCTCGGTTGGTCGACACTCTGGTTACCGATGTCTGCAATCTTCGGGCCAGTCGGTGCCAACTGGATGTTTGGGATCTGGATCATCGCAAGCCCGCTCGTCGCAGCAATCATTCAAAAACCAGGTGCTGCCCTCATCGCGGAAATCGTCGCGGCAGCCGTCGAGCTGTTCACGGGTAGTCACTTTGGCTTATCGGCTCTACTGATCGGGGTCTGCCAAGGACTTGGTGCGGAACTCGTCTTCGCGATGACGCGTTATCGCCGTTATGACACCTGGACATTGATGTTATCGGGTGTTGGAGCCGCAATTGGTAGCATCGTCTATAGTCTGATCGCGAACGGATTCGGTTACTACACGACGACGACGTTGCTTGCGACAACAGGTTTACAAATGATTAGTGGTGCATTACTCGGCGGCTTGCTTGCAGCGATTCTCATCCGTCGCCTTGTTGCGACCGGTGTCTTGAACGGGTTTGCGGCAGGACGTGCGAAACGGGAAGTCGCATGATTACTGTCGACGATCTCAGCATCCGCTATCCCGGTCAGATGAAATCGGTGCTCAATCATGTATCGCTGACGATCGAACACGGAACGACCCTTCTGCTCGGACGCAGTGGGAGTGGCAAGACGACACTGCTTCATGCCCTAGCCGGACTGACACCGGAGACGATCGAAGTCGAACAGACTGGTACAGTTACCCGGTCCGGTTCGGTCGGAGTCTTATTTCAAAATCCAGAAGAACAGTTCTGCATGGAAACGATCGGACGCGAAATCGCTTTTAGTTTAGAAAACCGGTCGATTCCACGCGAAGAGATGGAGGAACGCATTGAACGCTTACTCGCACTCGTTGGTCTCCCTCTCCCCTTCTCGACACCAATCGCGAGTCTATCCGGGGGGATGAAACAACGCCTCGCGCTCGCCGCGGTCCTGGCACTTGAGCCGACGATTTTATTACTAGATGAACCAACGGCTCAGATTGACCCGATCGGGCAACACGAGCTGATGGCGTTGATCTTTCGGATTCAGAAAGAACATGATTTAACGATCGTCTTGATCGAGCACCAACTCGATGTCTGTTTGCCGTATGTCGATCAGATCATCTTACTTGAAGACGGATCGGTGACTGCAACGGCGCATCCGCAGGATTTGTTCCCGCAGGGGTATAAAGAGCTTCAATCGAAAGGGATCGCTGTTCCCTCTTTGTATCCGTACACGTTAGAGACGTTACCCATAGATGGACCACAAGCAGCGCGACTTCACGTGCTTCCTCCAGTCGCTACAGCAGGCACTGCCTTGTTACACGTCGCTGCATTATCGACGAAAGCACCTTACCCGCTGACCGATGCGACATTTTTCCTGAAGACGGGAGAATGGGTGATGCTGCTCGGGGCAAACGGATCCGGGAAAAGTACGTTGCTTGCAACACTCGGGCGGTTGCTCTCGCATCAAGGAACATATCGGTTCCAGGAACGTCCGGCTCAGCGTTACTCCCGGCGACGCTTTTATGAGCATGTTGGTTATGTCTTTCAACAACCGGATCTGCAGTTTCTCAAACTGACAGTCGAAGCGGAAATCGACTGGAGTCACCGGGCAGCGACGAGTGATGAGCGCACAGCGTTGCTCGAACGGCTGGAACTCGCATCTGTCAAACAGCAGTCACCGCTTGCGCTTAGTACGGGGCAACAACGAAGGCTCAGCGTCGCGACGATGCTCGGGCAGTCAAAGGATGTGTTGTTGCTCGATGAACCGACGTTCGGACAGGATGGATTGACGACGCGGCGGCTCATGGAACAGTTGTTGACGGAACAACAAAACGGAACGACACTCGTCATGGCAACACACGATATGGAACTCGTCGCCCGATACGCGGATCGTGTCCTCGTCATGGAGCAAGGGCGGATTGCTTTTGACGGGCGTCCGAGCGAGTTATTCGCTGACGTTCCGTTACTCGAACGCTGTCAGCTACAACGTCCACTTTCGTACCAATTCCAGGAGGTGAAGCGCAATGCAGACAAACGCGTCACCGTTCGCTAAACTCAATCCTGTCATTAAGGGGAGCGGATTGGTTTTGATCATGTTTGCCTTGATTGCAACGAACGACTGGGTCAAGACGTTGGTGTTCCTGAGTTTTGCTATCGCTCTGCTACTCCTCTCCGGGTGGGGTCCTCGCGATTTCTTGAAACGACTCGCACCTTACAGTCTATTATTCTTATTGACGTTCTGGATGATGGCAGCCTTCGGCAAAGGAACGAATCCTCTATGGTCGTTTGGTTGGTTTCATGTCACGTCGGAAAGTGTCATGCACGGCTGGTTACTTGCCTTACGGATGGCAACGTTCGTCTGCTTAAGTTTCGCTTTCGTCACGACGACCGATGCGACCCGGTTCGTGATGAGCTTAATTCACCAGGCAAAGGTGTCGCCTCGCTTCGCGTATGGGTTCCTTGCCGGGATCCGCTTTCTGCCACAACTGGTCGAAGAAGTCCGCGTCTTACGGCGAGTCCGAATGATTCGGAACGTGCACAGTCGCTTTCCTGGTGATGCGTTCCTATCAATCGGCTTACCGCTCTTCTCGCGATCGATCCAGCGGGCAGAACGGATGGCAATCGCTTTCGAAGCCCGTCATTTTTCAGTGGAACGGACATATTATGAAGTGCCAGTCGTTCAGCGCCAGGATATTATCTACCTCGTGGTCATCCTCCTGTTTATCAGTCTTGTCTTTTGTCTATGATTACCGCCACCCGTATCCGGGTACATTCTAGCAAGACAGATTGAAGGAGAACGACATGAAACGAATCCTCTTGATTGGTGCAGGGCACGCTCATCTGCATTGCATTACCAATGGACCAACAGAAGACGTCGAGTGGCTGATTTTAAACGCCTCGACGTACCAATATTACTCGGGCATGTACTCCGGACTTGCTGACGGTACATACGACATTGATGAGATCCGTATCGACGTCGCCGTCTTATGTCGCGCCTATGATAAACAATTCATCGAGGAGACCGTCATCAAAATCGACCCCGTTGAAAAAGTCGTCTTCGGTGCATCCGGCAGACACTATACTTATGACGTCGTCTCGACGAATATCGGCTCGTTCGATTGGTCGGAAGATACGACACGATTATCGATCAAACCGAACTACCGGTTACCGGATACATTAAAGCGTCTGCAACAAGCAAAGCGTCCAGTCTTGATTGGAAGTGGTGCAGCGGCCGTCGAGATGGCGGCGTCCTTGAAAGTGGCGGATGTGCCGATTACACTGATCACGGATCCCGAGTTGCTTTCAGGACACCCCGCAGCGGAAGCCATTAAACGACGCTTACAAGAACTCGATGTTCATTGGATTCGAGAACGGCCACTGAACGAGGCGTCTCCTCTCCGCTTTTCACATCACCCACCAATCGAGCCAGATGCCATCATCCGCTTGACGGGTGCGAAAGCTCCGGCATTGTTTGCGGACAGCAAGCTCTATACGGAAGACGGATTTCTACTCGTCAACGAACAGCTGCAAGCGCTCGATGATCCAAGTCTGTTTGCTGCGGGTGACGCGGCGACCCTCGTCGCTTATCCCGATATTCCGAAGAATGGTGTCACAGCTGTCCGACAAGCACCGATCTTACTGGCAAACCTCTTACGGTACGTCCAGGAAGAGGCATTGCAAACCTATCGTCCGCAAACGAACTATTTGACGATTTTATCGATGGGACCACGGCATGCGGTTTCAATGTATGGCAATCAGTATTCGACTCACCCGTTCGGTTGGTACCTGAAGCGCTGGATCGATCAACGGTTCATGCGGAAGTATCGCCCATAAAAGCGTGCGCCGGCGCACGCTTTTTCCTGTACACAAAAACAAGCCATGGATGGGTGTCCATGGCTTGTTGGATTAGACGGTTTGATTTCCTTTGACGTACGAGAGTAGCGTTTCGTTGAATTTCTCTTGTTCATCAAGCAACATGCCGTGTCCACTCTCTTCGAAGACTTCAAGTCGTGCCTGTGGAATTTCCTTTTGCATTTCTTCCGCGAACTCGAACGGACAGACTTGGTCTTTTTTACCGTGGATGATTAACGTATCGACTTTGATGTCTCCGAGTTTTCCACGTAGGTCTTCGTCACGTAAGGCGATTGCTGACTGAATCGTACCGTGGGACGAAGCGGCGATACTAAGTCCATGGAACCATTGTTGAAGTGGTTCTGGATGTTCCTTCGCAAAGAAGATTTCCCCGAATCCTTTGAGCATCGACGGACGATTCTGTTTCGTGTCGGCAATCAATCCATCGACTTCTTCTTTTGTCATCCCGTATGGATAACCGTCGCGTTGTGTAAAGACAGGAGCTGCGGCTCCAGCGAGGACAAGCTTACTGACTTTTGAATCCCCGTAGTGCAAGAGATAGGACAAGGCGATTCCTCCTCCCATCGAGAAGCCGAGCAGCGTGACATTCGTTAATTTCAGCTGTTCGATGACTTCATTGACATCGGACGCCATCGTCTTGTAATCGTATCCCGTTGCCGGCGCATCTGATTTACCATAACCGCGATAATCGATCCCGACGTAACGGTATCCTTCTTCGACGAGCAGATTCTTTTGATACTCGAACATGTTGTTGTTTGCCGGCCAGCCGTGTAAAAAGACGACCGGTTGACCCGATCCGACATCCTCGACATAAATTTTCGTGCCATCAACTGCTTGAATGAATGTACCCATCATAAAACCCCCATAGTAATAGATTGACCGTGCATGCATCTATTATTCCCGAGTCAAGAGATGTCAAACATCTTGATGTCAAAGTGTAATAGAAAATTCTGTCTATTCTAGAAATTATGGTAAAATATAGTCATTAGGATGAAGGAGGGTTTTCATGAGACGCTATATACATACCGGTATTCTCGCAGGCGCAGTCCTACTTGCCGGATGCGGTAAAGAAGAATACCTAGACCTTACATATGACGCCAATTACTGGGGGGGTATTTCGACTACCTTTGATGGGCAAGAGATACCGGATCTCCCGAAAAAACAAACGGCTGCTTTGTTGAAGGGTTGTCAGCAAAAATCTGACATGAAGCGCTTACCTGACCGATACGTGCAACACGAAGGATTCGATTTGTATTTCCTTCCTGCAAATATCCAAGGGCGTGAGTTCCAACACGTTCGTTTCCTATCAGACGAAAAAAAAGACTATCTGGCCTGTCAGCCGATACGCCATGCGGATTATGCGGTCCATCAGATTAAACGAAGTGATTATCCATTCGTCGATTGGTCAAAACAACCGGTTAAAGCTAAATCGACGATTGTCCGCTTTAAACCTGTACCAAAAAAAGTAATGGATCAGCAAAAACAGGAAAATGAAGAAAGTAAGCAATCGAAAGAGATGGGACATTACCTCTTCCCGTCCTACCAGCTGTCCTTACCACCGGAAGGTCAATTCGTTCTTTTCATGAAAGACAAAAGTAAGGACGACGAACAAACACTCTTTGAGACGACCGAATCCCTATCCGGTTCCGAATTGAATTTAGCTTTTCGTGTCATTCCGAATAGTGGTTTGCAACATACATCAATCGAACTAATGACCAGTGGTGATCGTATCGGAATTCCATCCGTCATTCAAGATCATGTGATGGGGCAATCGTATCAAATCGAACGAAAACAACTTCCTGATACACTTTCAGTGGGACAGACGGTTCCTTTTGCGACTGTTCGGAAGAAAGAAGAAGGCAAAATCATTCAGGAAACATCGATTTATATGCGTCTCAATCCGACTTACGAAAAACCCGCGAATTACAAATACGTATTCTTTGATACATCGCCAACCAGCTATGTCGGTTTTATCCATCAATCACCGAAACAGCTCGTCGAGAGCGATTATAAGTTTGTCTCGGCAATACCGGATAAATTAGCGAAAAAAATCGCTCAGGAATTAAAAGAGACCGATGTCATGGAGCCACAGGGCACGAAACTAAATCAGAAAAAATTAACATTGATGCGCCAAGGAAAAAGCCAAACGTTCGAGCTATTTGAACGCAAACGCGCCAAAAAGCTTGAAATCTATGTCGTCAAAAAGGGAACAAAGAACGGTGCTAAGCTGTCGGGTACGACAAGTGAAGCACTCAGTGAGGTGCTTAACAAATGAACAAACGTTACTGGATCGGACTCACACTTGCAGCAACGCTCGCGTTAAGCGGTTGTCAAAGTGATGCGCCGAATTTCAAATGGGATTACTTATCGAAATTGTATGATGGAGCGCGGTTTAAAGGCAAAGAACCTCCGAAGATGTTATCGGAAAAGGAAATGAGTGTCATCATGGAGGAGTGTCGATCAAAAGCGGTAAAAGCTCCAAAAAATTATTCTTACGGTGACACGTTCTCCGTCGTGATGACGGCACCATTTGAAGATTACTTAGGACAAATGGCTCGTTATGTCCAGTCCGGAGAACAAACATATCTGTATTGTCAGAATATGGCTGACAGCGAGTATCACCTCTTATCAACCAAACAAGATGTCTTCGCGAAAACGAAGCTGGTTGAACATCCGAACGAGTTAGAAGTCCATCCAGACACCATTAAAAAAGAGGACTGGTTCTCACGTGATGATAACATCATAAACGGTTCTGTTCGAAAATTAGCGCTACCTGGATCAGGTTACCTGGTGATGAAAGCGACTGATGTAACGAAAAAAGACGAACGAAAGACATTCGTCGTCTATGCAGAAGCCCTTACTCCCTTTACTGAAGATACGAAGCTTTATCTGACGTACAATGAGAAATATAATGAGAATGACGATATATCGTATAACTCCTTTGTACGCATACCGCAATTGATCAGTGGACAGCAGATGGAGACGTCGATCCATGCGATGAAACAGCCCGGAAAAGTCCGCTTCATTCCTGGTGACGGCACACCGGAACATTACGGCACGCTTATCGCAACAGAAAAAAACGGACACCAATTCCGCTACGAATTGTCGATTCAGCACACGATGGAACGTCCGTCTGAGCTTGCTCGACAGGACTTATCGGAAGAAGATGTTCTATCCACTATCAATGACATAACACTCTTCCATCAAAAGCAGTTCAAGCATTATCTTTATGATCAAAGCGATTCTTCTAAAGATCGTCTTAAAGTCGAAGATACGATCATGATGACGAGTGATGAGTCCGGGAAATTGCAAAAAGCAATCAAGACAAGTGAACAGGCTGACGTAAGAGGAAAACGGGCGAAGTGGAAATACTTGACGTTCCGAAAAGGAGTGAAAGGACAACAATACGAAGTTTATCTCGATAAGCGTGTCAAAAAGACCGATATTTACTTGAAGGATCCGAAACGTGACGTGTCGGTTCATCTTTCGGCGACAGGTCGTGACATCATTCTCTCCTTATTTGAGCTATACGAAAAATGACTCACACCATAAAGATGAGATGTTGGAGCAAGTAAATCAAGGAACACCAGAAGATGAAAGCAACCCCCTCGCGTAACCACTCTTTACGCGTCAACGGTTCACGTAAAAAGGACACGCAAGCAAACAGCAAGACGAAGAAGTAGAGATAAATGAAGCCACCGCTCGTCAAGAAACCAAAGAGCAGGATCATACCACCGAGGACGGACAGGCTAGAGACGACAGGTTTACGATAGACCATGCGGTGTCACCTCGTTTCATCTAGTTTGTTAAAGTATACCCAGATTACGGAAAAACAATCTAATCTATCATTACAAACAACACCCCTGAGAGAAATCTTCTCAGGGGTGTTAGTATTTATTCCACGACGGCACTGTGATCAGCGACGATCGCATATTCCGTAACGGTATTCGACGTCACAAGCGGTTTAACTTCGGACGTTCCGTTATCCCGCTTATGGTGCACGCCTTTGTACGCTTGACTCTCTTGCCATGCATGAAATGCTGCTTGATTCGACCACGTTGTCATGATCGTGACGATGTCTTCTTCTTCCTGACTGATATCGACGAGGACTTGCATCCGGTGGAACCCTTCCATCCGTTCAATTCCTTTCGTCGTCTTAAAACGTGCCGCGACCTGATCTGCCGCACCTTTGACGACGTGTAACTGGTTCATGACGATCCACATGTTCTTCTCCCCCTTTTTCGTCTTCAGTATACTAGAAGTCACGGGTCGTAGAAAACACGGATGCGTTATCGCTTGGTAACGTCAAGCGTTGGATCGTCTCTTTCCCGTCTACGCTCGTCGCGATCATCTCGAAATAGAGCGAATGCGGGAAGGCATCCGGTAACGGTTGGACGGTATGGAAACGTTCCTGATCTGCTACCGACAAGGAGCGTTGCATCGGGCGAAGGGGCGCTTCGCCATCAGCCGTCGTCTTATACGGCTCGAACCGGATCGATTTCATTTGTTTCGAACCATTCATGCCGTAGGCGACAAGGTATCGACCTTCGTCCGTCGTCAACAAACGACCTTCAAACCAATCCGACTCCCTCGTCTGTTTTGAGCGAATGATTCGGTCGATTCGTTGTGACTCACCGGTTTGTTGCAGGAGCAAAAACAAGCGGTCGTGCTTCGCTTCAAGATACGCGACGGCATAATGGTCAGATAGTCGTTCGACGAAATAGACATCACGCGCTTCGACTAGTGTGTTTGTCATCTCTGTATATAACTTGGCGACTTGCTTCGCTGTAAAGGAAACGGTCTCTTGACGTGGATGCATCCCCGTCAGCGTTCCGAGCACGAGACCGAACAATAAGATGAGGGAAAGACGCCGTTTCATCAGTCAACCTGTTTGACGAGCAGATGATAGCTCATCCCTGGTGGATAATCATCGATTCGTCCGACTTCGACGAATCCCTGTCGCTCATAAAACGGAAGCGCTTGAAACGAGAACGTCTCGACGCGAATTCGCTGAACACCCGCTGCTCGTGCCCATTCCTCCAGTTGACGGAATAACTGAGTACCGAGCCCACTTCCCCGTTCCTCTTCGACGATGAAAAACCATTCAATATGTAACCAGCCCCAGTACATTTCCCCTGAGATGCCACCGATCGGTTGATCATCATGCGTCGCAAGTAATGTGACGGCTTGTGTTCCCTCGGAGCGTTTCGTCGCATGAAGCGGTGAACGCTCGACATTATATTGACGCACTTGTTTTCGGAGCCAGTCCTGTCCGTCCTCATTTTCATTGAGTTGAAATTTCAACATTTCCGAATCCCCTTTCTTGTTATAGTAGTAGTGGAGGTGAATCCGATGGAACCTACATTCCAGATTGATTGTACGAAGTGTTTTGGTTTATGTTGTACCGCACTCGCTTTTTCGAAATCCAGTGATTTTGGTCATGACAAACCGGAAGCAACACCGTGTCGTAATCTTGACGCGGATTAC
Source organism: Exiguobacterium sp. s161 (assembly GCF_018619045.1). Lineage (NCBI taxonomy): Bacteria > Bacillati > Bacillota > Bacilli > Caryophanales > Exiguobacterium > Exiguobacterium sp. s161. The sequence goes on along the minus strand of NZ_JACSNH010000001.1, from coordinate 1,267,304 downwards.
AGCTGTCGCATCCATGACCGGTTACGCGATAGCGGCTACAAAGGCTGTACCGTCTATGATTGTTTCGGTGCCGGACAGCATCTGTCACAGCGGACATTCGAAGGCGATGATGCACCTAAGCGACGCCAAGCGATCTATGCTGCCTTCCCGAAGATGGTTCATTTGTTTGAAATGATGTGGTACATAACCGACGGGAAACGTGATGTCACGCGTGACATCCACGATCAACTCGATGAGACGCTTGCCGCACTGACTCGGTACGCGGCATTACCAGCCGATCAATTTGAACGACTTGACTTGATAACGGTTCGTCAAACCGTTCGACCACTCCTTGAAATGATTGCATCGCGTGTTCAAGCTCAGTATAGCGGAAGACGCGACCAGACACCACGCGACTGGGTCGGAAAACAGCTACAAGGACGTAATTTCTCAGGTGCCAGTGTTCAGAATCAGTGGTTGCTCGCGACGAACTTGTCGCACAGTAACCTGCGCGGAGTCAACTTTCTTGGGGCTGATTTGCGAGACTGTAACGTCAAGGACGCCGATCTGACGGACGCGCTCTTTTTGACACAGGCACAAATCAATGCGGCAGTCGGTAATGCCGCGACACAGTTACCGCGTCGCTTACTCCGTCCGTCCCATTGGCGTTAAACAAAAGCGAATGATAAAGAGGCACGTTTTCGGTCGATTGATCCGAAAGCGTACCTCCTTTTGCTTGTTATCGTTTACCGAGCGTAAAGCCGTCAAAATAACGCCCACCGAATGGAGCAAGATAATCATCGACTAACGCGACGACTTCTCGTCGGTCATCTGATTGATAATACAACTCGAATGCCAGCGTATGTCGACTGGCATAGTCTTCGTCAAACTCCGCAAGAGCACGAATCGCCCACTTTCCTTGTCCGATGAAGCGACGATTGGCACGAAGGACGAATTCGATGCTCTGTTCATATAAACGTGATGCAATCGCTAAACCTTCCGCGCGGTTCGTCACACTCTCGAAGTCGTCGAGCATATCACTTAAAAAATAACGTGCGCGCTCTTGTTCCGAAGTCGTCCACGCAACAGGTCCGTCCGCCAATTGTTGAACGGCTTCCTGACGGATAGTTGCAAGTCGCGGATGATCCTCGATCGTCCAGCTGTCAGCAATCATTCGTTGCAGGGACGGGCGACCACGTTCCCGGTCACTCTCGAAAAACGGCTGGATCGTCTCAAAGGAATGGACGAATGCTTCGACCGGGACACCGTCATGGATGAACGATTCCCGGTATGCCTGACCTCGACTCACTTCAAAGATGATCACATCGACATCTGATTGAGCGGTCGCTTGCCCTCGCGTATGACTGCCGGCAAGTAAAATAGCGCAGTGATCCGGATAACGTGACGCAACGAGCGGCATGATCCAGTCGCACCACTCCATGCGTGTCTTAGTCTTCAACTTGTTCACCGATTCCGGAGAAGACGGCAAGTTCGTCACCCGGTACGGCAACGATCGTCGCGTCGGCTCGGTGTGGTGCGAGACCGATATCGATCGCCCACGATTCATAATATGTATCCGATCCGTTTAAGACGAGCGTTTGTCCGTTGCTAAACGTTAGGAATAAGTGGGGTGCCGTCTTTCCGATCCGGACACCGGTGATGCGTTCCGCGTGAAGCGAGACGATCAAGTGTAACATCTCTTCCTTCGTCGCATGGCGGACGACCCAGTCCTGTGTCGTCTCGACATCGCCATAAAACAGACGATCCGTCTCGATCCGAAGTCGTAGTTCAGGCGCAGTCGTATCGAACAAATTGATGAATTCGAGCGTGACGTAGCCTGCGACATGGACCGTCGCTAACTGTGTGCCGATGAAATAGGTCGTCAAGAGCTGACGGGCGAGTTGATGATCTTCTTTGTTCATGATGAGCACCTCATTTAAAAAGAATGAATGGTATCGGGATGAGTCCGAGAAACTTACTTCCACTCAATTTACCACAAATTAGTCGATCCGAACATGAGAAGAAAGGCATGTTTTCGGTTTTCTGCGGCACGGAGGTGAGAATACGGTATACTGATGAGGAACTGACGTCGATCGTGATCGACAGAGAGGAGCTCCATTCATGCAATATTTCTACATGAGACCCTATCCGGATGATCCAGACTGTTCTACGCAACAAGCGGAAGCCGACAAGATTGATGTGACGACACGTGTCATCGAGACGCATGATTCGGCCAAACGACGGACGGAATTAGAACAGATGCTCGAGACACTTCAGACGGGAGACGAAGTCATCGTCACGCATCTCTACATCTTAGCAGACTCGACGCGGCACTTGATCGAGATGCTCGAGCACATGGAGACACGCGGTGCGACGCTGTGGTCACTCCGCGAACAGATTCGGACGAGCGAGCGCGCCTCCTTGTCGTTTCTTGAAACGGCACGCCACCTGGTCCAGCTGCAAAGTGATGTCATCAGCATGTCGACGCGTGCCGGACTCTCAAAAGCAAAAGAACAAGGAAAGCAGACCGGTCGCCCCCGGAAGCCGGATGAAAATGTCCGCCGCGCGATCGCAATGTATCAAAGTAAAAACTATTCGCTCGCTGATATCCGCGAACAGACCGGTATTAGTAAAAGTACGTTGTACCGATATCTCGAAAGCGAGACGATCGATGCAACGGATAAAGGCTGACTCCATTGTGGAATCAGCCTTTTTTGTCAGCTATTTTGCTTTAATGTGTTGCCGAGCCATTTTTGGAGGGCTTTACCGCCTTCATAGAACGAACAATCCCGTAATTCATACGTATGACCGCCTTGTTCAATCAAGTCGAGGAACGTATTCCCGACGTCCCGGTTTTCCCATTTCCGCTGATCCGTCAAATACTTGAAGCCAAAGTTACACTCGACGTTGAAGATGATGTGGAAGGGTTCCTTGAAAGATTGGACGGCGCGGATCATCTCGATCAAAATCATTCGTTTTGGTGAAGACGCTTCGAACGTATCGAACAGTGTCGTCCGGCGTCCGTGAAACTCGATGACACGGATTGCGCGTCCGGTATCAGCTTTAAAGTCATAACTCGTCCGAATCGAGACGATGATTTCACGTTGGTCTGGTTGTACTGGCATGGTGTATCGCTTCCTTTCTCTCGGTCGATTATAGCATGGACCTGTTCAATTTTAATAGATGTCAACGACTCAGTCTCAAGAAGGATTGTCGTAACCTAAAATTTGTCTTATACTAAAATTACCAAATACATAAAGGAGCGTTTTCGTGAAACATCTATTTTCGATACTCCTCTCGGCGAGCCTCTTGTTCACGGGTTGCTACTGCACTCTCGATGAACGGACGGATGAGCCGCACTTCAAATCACGTGCCCGCTCCATCTCCTCGTATCATACCTTCGACATCGAATACGCGAAAGGACTACGGAAGGAGCAAGTTTCGAACCGAACAGTCACCGTGACGGATTCGAACGGTGAACGGATGCAAACGGAGATTGAAGTCCTTGACGGCAAAGAAATCCGAATCAAACCACCGCGCTCTGGGTACAAAAAAGGACGCCGCTACATCATCCACATTCGGGATTCGATCGACGCCCGGAAACAAGTCCATACGAATACGATTCGGGAACGAACCTTCACTGTCGACCGCTGACAGACAAGGTTCGTTTTTTTATTTGGATCGAGCAGGAAAGACGGTGTAACTCATCGAGATGACGCCATCGATCACGAGGACGAGCCCCCACAGTTGTAACGTCCGTAAGAGACTCTCCGTCTGCTCAGCATCTCCCAGCCAGAGAATCATCGCACCGAGTAACGTACCACCAATCAAAAAGGCCAGGATGTGTCGATAGAAACCGTTGCGTTCCCGTCGCGCACGCGATATCCGTTCTTTTGCTACGTGCTCTTTTAGGACAAAACGGCGGTAGACTCCGTCCGCCCAGGCAATCATTTGTTTCCCAAATGCAAGTGAGACGCCTATATAGATCGCAGCAAGACCGTGTGCAAGCGTTGCGGTACTGCCGCGACTTAAGTCAAACACTGTTAAGAGCAGTAAGACGATATCAATGACCGGCGACATCGCCATCAATCGAAAACCGAGTCTTTCGCGCCTGAATCCATAACGCACGATCAGTCCGGCGACGATGAATACCCAAAATAAAATCTCACAACCGACGATTGCCCACGCGACGAGTTGCATATCAATCCTCTCCTTTTTAATACGACTGTATTATAAAGATAACATCACATTCGTCACTTGACTAGTCTTTTTAATACATTCGTGCTAAAAAAGATGATATACTTGAGACATGCCAAAACAAGTCAATCACGAAGAACGCAAACACCTCATCGCCGAAGCGACGTGGCGCACGATTTCTCAAGTCGGTATTGAACAAGCCAGTGTCCGGACGATCGCCAAGGAAGCGGGACTCTCACTGGGTGCCTTGCGATATTACTTCACGACCCAGGACGAGTTGCTCCGCTTCTCGATGGACCTCGTCCAAGAACGGGTCCAAGCACGCATCACAACCATTTTCGAGAAAGGAGGAACCCCGGAAGAAACGTTATGTGACGTTTTACTTGAGGTCTTACCTTATGCACCAGAGCATCAGCTCGAGATGAAGGTCTGGTTTCAATTCATGATGTCCGCGTATACGTCCCAAGCGACGGAAAATCCGGACGATATCTACCATATGGTTCAAGTACTGTTGACACAGATTCCGGACGGTACACTCCGCGCGGGCTTAGACATTGAGCTTGAGAGTGAACGGCTCGCAGCACTCGTTGACGGGTTAGCCTTTCATGCTCTGTTTCGACCAGAACGATTACCAAAAGAACGCCTGCGTCATGTGCTCGTCCATCACTTGAACGCCCTCTTCGTCCGTCCTTTAGCGATCGACGACAAATAACCCGCTGTTCCCTTTGCGCGCGAGGGAAACAGCGGGTTATTCATCGTCTTGCTTCTACGAGAATCAACGAGACGGAACGAATCAAGAAGAACGTCAAAAACGCTGCCCAGACGCCCTGATTTCCAAAAGTCGGTGTCAGCAGGAGGACGACCGCAAAACCAATGCCTGCTTGAATCATCGAATTTCGGACGGGTGTTGCTTCAACCCGTCCGGCAAAGATGCCTTCATAAATCATCGCCCAACCGGCGAGAAGCGGTAGGATGATGATCCAGAAGTAATAATCGCGCGCCGCGTCTAAGATCGCCTCTTCTGAAGTGAACAACTGTAGGAGCGGTGTCTCAAGGAATAGGAGCACTAGTGACCAGAAGACGACCGAGTAGAATCCGAACGTCCGTGCCAAACGGACACTCGTCCGGTATCCTGCCTGATCCTGATTCCCTCTCGCCCGACCGACGAGAACGGTTGACGCATGACCGAGTCCACCGAACCAGTACGAAATCAAATACTGGATTTGTAACAGAATCGCGTTGGCTGGGAGGACATTCGGTCCGAATTGTCCTCCAGCACGTGTGAACCAACCGGTAACGAGTAGAAGGAAAATCGTACGAATGAACAAGTCACGATTGACTTGAAAGAATTGACGATACGCGTGCCACGCCGTCAAGGCACGCCATTCATCACGTGTCATCGCCAAATGACCACGAATCAGGTACAGACTACAGACGACGATGCTGATCTCCGCGATGACGGTCGCAACCGCGATTCCAGCAACACCGGCATCCAATCCGTAGACGAATCCGATATCGAGAACGACATTGACTCCTGTACTAAACAATTGGACGAACAAGGCGTGCTTGACCTGACCGGTACCAATCAACCAGCCGAGTAACACATAACCCATCAACACGAACGGTGCACCAATCATCCGGTATGAAATATACGTCTTGACCGTATCAAGCAAGTCAACGGGTGGTGCCAGTAAGTACAGTCCGATTTGCTCGAGCGGCTGTCGGAACAACAGGATAAGCAGACCGATGCAGGATGCTAGAAACAACGGTCGGTAGAGGGACGTCCGTAAGGCGTGCACGTCATTCGCCCCGCTTGCTTGGGCACTGAATCCTGTCGTACTGACTTTTAAGAAACCGAACAACCAGTAAATCGTATTGAAGAAGACGGCTCCGACGGCGATGCCGCCGATCGCCCGCGGATCACCGGATTGACCGATGACGACGGTATCGGTCACACCAAGCAAGGGTGTCGCAATACTTGAGAGAATCAGCGGATACGCGAGTAACCAGTACGTTTTGTGCGTCGGTTGTGCGTTCACCATCTTCCGGCCTCGACGAATCGTTGGGTATACGCACCACCTGATTCCAATCGATCAATCAAATCAACAGCACGACCGTCACGTAAGACGAGTGTTTCCGAACAGAGACGCCGGATGAAGTCGATATCGTGCGAAATCAATACGAGACTGACACCAAGTGTCTGCTGCAAGCGTTTTAGTAGCTCGATGATCTGTGTGCGGGAGACGACATCAAGTCCCGTCGTCGGCTCATCCATCACGATGATGTCGGGTTCAATCGATATTGCGCGGGCGATCGCGGCACGCTGAATTTGTCCCCCGCTCAATTGATGGGGCAATCGATCGAATAACTGTTCCTCGACCCCGACAGCAAACGCGAGAGCTGTAATAAGATCCACTTCTGACGTCGCTGGGAAATGCCGCAAAATCGGACGATGCTGACGAAACGGTTCAAGAATCGATTCCCGCACCGTCCATTCTGGATTAAAGGAAGCGAGAGGATGTTGAAAGACGGCTTGAATAGCTCGTCGCTCGTTTCGTTGCCCACTCGGAAATACCTTTCCATGTAAGGAAATCAAACCATGTGTAGGTTTAAGCAGACCGAGGATCAATCGTCCGAGTGTCGTCTTGCCACTCCCACTTTCCCCGATGATGCCAAGTGACGCCTTTTTCGTTACGTGAAACGAGATATTCGACAAGATAGACTGACCCTTTATCTGATAAGTAAGATCTGTTACGGATAAGACTGGTGACATGAACTCTTCCTTTCTTCCAGTGACGTACGATGCGCTTGCATCAAGCTCATCGTGAACGGATGACGACTTTGCTCGATCATCTGTGGTGTTCCCGTCTCGACGATTCGTCCATTCTGCATTAAGACGAGTTGCTCCCCGTAATGTAAAGCAGGTCCTAATTCGTGGGTGACGAACACAATCGTTGCCCCGTACTGGTGTTGGTACTCGATCAACCAGTCGAGTAAACGACGTGTCAAGACGAGATCGAGTGCCGTCGTTAATTCATCCGCTAAAATCAACCGTGGTTTTAAGGCAACGGCAAACAGGATCGCGAACCGTTGTAATTGCCCACCGCTCAACTCTCCTGGATACCGATCCAACCAGGTCGGGTCCAACTCAAGTGTTCGCAAGACGTCATCGATGTAAGGATGATCGATCTTGCGTCCATGTGCGCGATATGTATCCCGTAACATCTGACGCATCGTTAAAAACGGAAGAAACGCATCGGTATACTGCTGCGGTATGTAACCGATATCGAGACCACGCCGAAGAGGTTCGTCCGAGATGACTTCTCCCCTCGACGACATCCCGTCCGGCAATCGATCTAGTAATCGTTTCAGCAAGAGCGTCTTACCACTCCCGCTCGCTCCGACGAGACAAATGAATTGGTAAGCTGGTAGCGATAGATTCACGTCATGCAGAAGGACGTGTTTCGCCCGAACGTGTAAGCTCCGAATCTGAATCATTTACGTGTCCTCCTTTTTTCTTCATCCACCGTGTCCATCCCATCGTCGCGACGACGGTCAAGACGAAGCACGCACCTGGCAAAAGCATGAGCCGGGGTGCCGAACTGAAATAAGGACGTCCTTCGTTCAACATCGCTCCCCACTCTGGCAGTGGTGCTTGGACACCAAGCCCGATATAAGAGAACGCCGATAAGAATAAGATAACTTTGCCGACATCCAAACTCATTAACACGACGACTTGCCGGATGATGGGCGGTAAGATGTGGCGTCGTAAGATCATTCTATTTGTTAACCCGTTGATGCGAGCCATGCTGATGTATGGTTTTTGAATCGTCTCGGTCACGAGTGTCTCACTTAATCGCGCGTAGGAGATCCATTTGATGAGTAAAATCGCAAAGATCAAACTTTGAGGACTAGCACCAAATAGTCCGGCAATAACGAGTGCTAGAACGGTGTCCGGGAAAATCACGAGACCATCTTCTAACCGATGAATCCACCGCTTGAGACGTCCATCATAAAAGCCAGCTAGACAACCAAGGCAGGTACCGATGCAGGCTGTGAGCAACACCGTAAGTAGACTGAAACCTAAGGATATCAAACCAGCTAAAAAAAGACGAGCTGCGAAATCTCGTCCTAAACCGTCTGTTCCGAGCAAATGTTCGAATGAAAGAGGCTTAAGTCTTTTCGCTACGTTTGTATTAAATGGATTAACGTATACGGTATATGAAATAAATAGTAGGATACATCCTCCGAAAATGAGCCATGTTTTTTTCATGTGTGTATTCCCTTCTGCCAATCTGGTCGTAACGCCCGGTTTAACGATCGGATACCTTGATGCAAGACAAAAATGATGCCTGTCGTCAGCAAGATGTAGCCTTGGATCAGTGGGTAATCGCGTTGCAAAATCGCATCGACCATTAATTTTCCGACACCTGGATACGCGAACAGAACTTCGAGGACGACGACACCCCCGGCAAGACTGCCGAGCGTCAGACCGAACACGGACAGGACCGGTGGCACACTGCCGCGTAACGCATAACGCCAAAGGATCGTCCGCTCGGATATCCCACGCATCCGTGCCAACTCGATGTACGGTTGGTTCAGTTCACGGCGTAGATTCAGTCGAATCAATGGAATATAGACGCTCGCAAGTGGAAAGCCGAGCGATAGAGCCGGGAGGACGAGTGACGTCATCCCTTCCCGTCCCATCACAGGTAACCACCCGAGACGGACGGCAAACAGATCGACGAGCAATAGACCGATCCAAAATCTAGGCACGGCCGCTCCGCTCATGCTGACAAGGTGGGCGAGACGGACGACGCTTCGGCGCGTCGTCAAGGCGCTACCGATTCCTAGGGGTAAGGCGATCAATAAAGCGATCGTAAGACCACCAAGTGCCAGCTCCGCCGTCACGAGATAACTCTCTAACAACATCTCAATGACCGGTCGTCCCGTCTGTAACGAGTTTCCGAGACGTAAGGTGAGTATGTCTTGCAGCCAACGGACGTACTGGACGAACAACGGCTGATCGTATCCTAATTCACGGCGCGCGGCCTCGATTTGTTCGGGCGTCGCTGATAATTCATCGATATTCAATAACGTCAAGACCGGATCACCCGGCAGTAACCGCAGCAAGACAAAACAACCGAACGTGATGAGTAGAGTGAATAGACTCAGCGACAGCAGTCGTTTGACGATCGAACGCATCAATCGGTCACCTGTAGCGTATTCGTGATCATGTAGTACTCACTTTTTTCTGTTTTCCATCCTTTGACGCGTTTGCCGTCGTAGGCAACGAGAGTCGATGGATGGAGGAGAAAACTATTATAGCGGCGTTCATCAACGTAACGGGCAATCTCTTCAGCAAGAATCGATCGATCCTCGACCTTTAACGTCCGGTTCAACGTCTCGATCTGTTTCGTCAACTTCGGATCCGCGACACGACTGAAGTTCAGTCCCCCGTTCGGATGATAGGTCGCGTTTAAATAATAACCAGCATCCCCACGCGGAGCTGTCAGATTGCTGTACGTCGCGATATCCCAGCCCCGGTTACTCGCCATGTATTCTTCTGGGACATCGATCTGTTTGATCGTAATCGCCACGCCAATCTTTTTCGCGTCATCTTGAATGACTTGAGCGATTAATGGAAGGTCTGGTCGAGCCCCATACGTCAATAAGGTCAGTTTTAAAGGGCGACTGTCCTTTTGCATCCGTCCATCTTGCTTCGTATAACCGGCTTGCTTGAGCCATTCCTCAGGCGTCTTCTGCTCTTGTTGCGGGTAATCCGGAGCAAATGGGAATGACGATAGGAACGGACCACGCGCTGGCACCGCATATCCTTGGAGGACGTGATTGACGAGCTCTGTTCGATTGACCAAAGCGTCGATCGCTCGTCGGACTTCAAGGAATTGCATCGGACCGTTGGCGACATTCATCGTCAACTGATGGACGCGGAACGTATCCGTCGCATGGACTGTCAATCCTTCAGACTTCAACTGCTTGACACTCTCGATTTCCGGACGATAGACGATGTCTGCCTGTCCGGCACGCAAAGCGTTCGTCCGTGCGCCAGCGTCTTCATTGAAGACAAAATCAACGGAATCAAGTTTCGCTTGTTCTTGCCAATAGGACTTGAAACGTTTTAACTCGACTTTTGTTCCCGGAGCGAACCGCTCGACTTGGAACGGGCCTGTTCCCATCGGTTCTTTCGTCACCCCTCTCGCCTTCGTGTCAATGATCGCTGTGTTCGGGTTGACGAGTTCCGAGATGAACTCTGGATACGTCGTCTTCGTTTGAATGAGCAGATCTGGTCCGTCCGTTTTAATCGTCTCGATGTTCAAGGCATTTTTGACACCTGGATTTTCGTCGATCGAGCGTTCGAGAGACGATTTGACGGCTGCAGCATCGAGTTGTTTCCCGTTATGGAACGTCACGTCTTCCTGTAAGACGATCCGCCATGTTCGCTTTCCTTCGTAGGACCATTTCTTCGCAAGCCACGGCTCGACCGTCAAACGTTCGTCATCAAGACGGACGAGCGTCTCCGTCACCCCCGCGCGAAGCGGAACATAACTGCTGTCCCGATGCGGATCGAGCGATTGTGTCGCGAAGTTATAGACGAACGTCAAATGATTTTGCTCTTGTGGCGTATCAGAAGCAGCACAACCGGCAAGGGTCAAACCGAGGAAGACACTACCGATGAGGCGCGCAGTTTTATATGTAGACATTGTTTCCCACCTTTAATTCGGAATAATTACGTTTTACATCATATCGTAATGATTCCGATTTAACAAGCGTCTTTTCTATTTCTCTATATTGAATTCGCCATCAAAAAAATACCGAATCAACAACAAGCGAACAGCTCGTGTGATCCGGTATCGATGTGTGTCATAAGACATTGACGAATTGTTTTGCCTGACGCTCGAGTTGTTTCGCTGAATCAGCCAATTGATCGAATTCACTGACTGTATGCTCGAGTTGACCCGTACTGTCCTTGACCTTAGACGAAATCCGCTCGATGCTGTGCGAAACGTCTTCAATCCGTTCAACAATCCCTTCAATGTTGTTCTTAATCTCCCCGATCGAGTGGGAAACTTTGTTCGACAGGTTACGGACTTCGGTCGCGACGACATCGAATCCGCGCCCATGTTCACCTGCACGTGCCGCCTCGATTGCCGCATTCAAGGCGAGCAGATTCGTCTGCGCTGCAATATCACGGATCGTCTTCACGATGTCGGTGATCGAGTTCGCATCCTTTCGTAAGGCAACAAGGCTCGACAGATTCTCGACGGATTCCGCCTCGACTTGTTGGACGGTCGCCAGCACGTTCAGACCATCCTGACGACCACTTTCCGATTTGACCGTTAAGAACGCGGATGTCTCGTTGAGTTCAGCCGCCATCCGTAAGACGTCCTGTTGGCGAATCGTAATGTCCGATGCAATTTTTGAAACCCCGACGATCCGGCGCCCATCATCTGAGTAGATCGGCATATACGTCGCTTCGAGCCATTTCTGTTGCCCATCGGCAGCCCGGCGTTCAATCTTGTCCTGATACGTAATTCCTTGCATCAATTTGCGCCAAAACAACTCATAATCCGGACTGTTGACGTACGCTGGAAAGCAAAGATCACGGTGGTATTTACCGATTAGCTCTTCCACTTCATACCCCATCGTCCGGGCAAACAACTCATTGACGTATGCGACTTTTCGTCGATCGTCAAAGCGAATGATTGCCAGATTTTGCTCGATTGCTCGAATGACTTGTGTGTCGGTGACGTGTGCTGCCTGTTCCTGCATCGACATGCCGATTCCTCCCTGGATTCAAACTCAAGGTCATAATGCTCCTATTGTCATATTATCCCTTATATCGACATGTTCCTGCCATTTTAAAATGTAATCTAGTAAATAAGATACGATTTTTAATACGCACTCCATCCACCATCGGCGACGACGATCGCCCCGTTAATAAAACTCGCCTCGTCAGACACGAGGAACAATGCCAATTTTGCGATCTCATCCGGCTGACCAGCACGTGGATTGAGTCCCATACCGAGCATCGCCCGTCCCATTCCGAATTCATTCAGGTTCGTCATCGATTGCCCGATGTTCGTCTCGACGGCTCCAGGAGCGATGCCGTTACACCGGATCCCCTCTCCGGCGTAAAAGAAGGCGGTATTCTTCGTCAAACCAATGACGGCATGTTTGGAAGCGGTATAGGCTGCTCCTGCTCGGGCACCGTTCAGACCGCCAATCGAGATGTTATTCAGAATGACACCACCTTTTACTTCCTTGAAATGCTTGACCGCTGCGCGCATCAGACGCATCGTTCCCGTCGTATTGACGGCGAAAACATGATCCCAGCGTTCATCGGAGATGTCTTCCACTCCCTCCATTCCGTCCATGATCCCAGCATTGTTGACGAGAACGTCCAGTTTGCCGTAAGCCTCAAGCGCTTGTTGGACGAGTTCTGTTGCTGCGTTAGGTTTGGCGATATCACTCGCAACAGCCATCGCTTCTCCGCCCGCTTCCTTGATGTCAGAGACGACCCGCTCGACGGTTTCCAACCGAATGTCCGCTGCGACGATCCGTGCGCCTTCTTGTGCAAACAATTTGGCCATGGCTTCACCCATTCCTGAGCCAGCTCCCGTGACGATGATCGTTTTACCTGTTAGTCGCATCATGAATCATCCTTTCGTTTATCGTGATACTAATCTATTCCCGAAAAAGGCTCTAGTTTAGTCAAACGTCGTGTCGATTCCATGAAAAAAGACCCGACGAGTTCGTCAGGTCCTGCAGTGAATGCGTTGCAATTGTTTCAATGCGACATCAACGTTGAGCCGGTTTCCGGATTTCTCCGATTCTCGGAACTTGCTCGGATCAAATAATTTAAATTGATGATTGATCCAGTTTTGTCGATAAATTTCGTGTGCTTGTTTTATGATTTCTTCGTCTGACAACTGTTTCATGTCTACTTCCACGCAGTCGAAATCATCTACACCGAACTCAAAACCACAGCATGGACAAATTTCGTTACTCCCCGCAAAGTGTTCATAATATGGTGGATCTTCAAGTTTATTGCATCCACACACAGGACAGATATAATACGGATCGTTTGGTTTCAAAGATACGATGCCTCCTTAGATAATGATCATTCTTATATCTATCGTAACCCATCCAACCGTTATTTTAGAGAGGAAGTCATGTTATGAATACATGAAAAAAAGACCCGACGATTTTCGTCGGATCTTTTGACTTCCTTATTGCAGTTCTCGGCTCTTTTCTTCTTGTTCGTTGTTCGATTTATTTTTTGCTTCAAATTCAGCGCGTGTCATGACGTCCTCAACGTGCATGTTGACTTCGACGACTTCAAGTCCTGTCATGTCACTGATTGATTTTTTGATTTTTGCGACCGTCTCTTGGAAGATCGACGGAATGTTTTTACCGTATTCGACGATGACTTTTAAATCGAGTGCGACTTGGCGTTCGCCGACTTCAGCACCGATTCCTTTCGTGATGTCTTCCGAACTCCGGAGACGATCCGTCAGTCCACTCATGAATCCACCACTCATTGACAAGATGCCTGTCACTTCATTCGACGCGATTCCTGCGATTTTTTTGATGACTTGATCTTCGAACGTCAATTTATTCTCGCGTACTACTTCGTTTTCAGTTGTTGTGTTTACTTCGTTTGCCATTTGAAATCTCTCCTTTTGAATGTTTAGTTAGTAATATATGAATCAGTCCCGTTGAAAGAACTGAATCCACCCTTCGATATCAAGCGCACCATCGCGCCACTTCCCAATCAAGAATCCAATCGCTGCGAAGGCAACGATGAGGATCGTCGGACCAAAGCCAATCGTCAAGAATAAGATGGCGAGGATTAGACCGACAAGTCCTCCGATCAGTCGGAACCGATACGGATAAAGTGCTTCCCTTGTCTTCATGTTCCCTCTCCTCTCTTAGACGACACGTTCTGATGTTTTCGTTTTCGTATCACTGATCGTGACCTTCGTACTCGTGACCGGCAACTCGAGTAAGGATTCGACGGCTTGTTTAGCGCGTTCTTGAATATCCTTCGCGATCGTCGGAAGCCCCTCTTGTCCGAAGACCGAGCAGTCGACTTTTAAAGCGACCGTCTCTTTTTTCGAGTGGATGTCGGCATGGACACGCGGTGTCCGTACGCCACCAATCCCACGAATCGACTCCAGTGCCGTCCGTTCGATCGTTTCCTTCGAAATCGTGATCGTTCCGTCACCCGTTTGAATCAACAGACGTTGACCTTTTGAGCGGCTGAATAATCCTGTGAATAATAGAATGACGAATACGAATGCTAAAAAACCTCCAATGGATAGAACGGTATAGCTATACCATTGCTGATCCTGCCACTGCTCGATTAACGAACTGAGCCGTGGAACATCATACACACCGAGCACAAGCAGCCCTACACTGACGAGTCCGAGTATGCCTATGATGACGAGTAAGAATCGATTGAACCCATTCATCTGCACCTCTCCTTTACGATTGTTAACTTCTTTCACCTAGGTGATTCAACACATGAAATATTATGTGTATGATGTGTTTATTCCCGTTCATTCGAATCCGAAACATTTACATACACTTCTGTTAAAATGTTCATATATTATGATTATTCAGACTATATTTAGCGAAACAAGTGGATTATTTACTATATTTAACGAAAAAATACCTCTTCTATTCAAAGAAGAGGTCAACGATTCATTTATTAACACTAAACATACATCCTGTCAATATATTTTTATCTTGCCTTTCATTTCACTTCAATCGGAAAGGCGAAATCGCCATCACCTTCTTTCCAGTCGGCTGTAATCTGGTAGACGTATCGTCCGGGAGTCGTCGGGACGGAAATCTTCCCGGTCTTCTTATACGTTTTAATTTCTTTTTTATCCTCGACCGACCATAGAACAATCGTGACAGACTTCGGAGTTGGCTCCTCTTCAAAGCGAATCATCAAGCGATCTTCAGGATTTGCTTGCGTACTCGGATCGCCTTTTACTAAATCGACGGCTTCCGACTTCGTATCAGCTACTTCTCCACGAAACATCCCTGACCAACTATAAGTGCCGGTATACACCTTCACGTCGCGACCTTCGATGGTTACAGTAGGTTCTGGTGGTTGATGCCGAAATGGATCAAGCGATAAAAACCATCCGATTGCCATTGCAATCACAATCAATCCAATAAAGAGATACCGTTTCATGAATAAGCCTCCTACACAATGTTTTCAAATCAATAAAAGCGGCAATACCTCTCAAGGAGTACGTTATTCAGAAGGAGGAGTTCAGATGATTCAGGATAAAGTCGTCATCATTACAGGAGCATCAAGCGGGATTGGGGAAGCAACCGCTAAAGAACTTGCAAAACAAGGCGCAAAACTCGTTCTTGCTGCACGCCGGGAAAATCGTTTGCAAGAACTCGTCAAAGCCGTTGAAGCAGAAGGTGCTCAAGCCGTCTATCAAGTGACGGACGTCACTGATCGCGAGCAAGTCGATGCACTCGCTAAGCTTGCGAAAGACAAGTTCGGCTCAGTGGATGTCATCGTCAATAACGCGGGACTAATGCCACTATCACACCTCCATAAGAATCAACAGGATGAATGGAATACGATGGTCGACGTCAACATCAAAGGAGTTCTCCACGGAATCGGAGCCGTCCTCCCGTACATGCGCGAACAAAAAAGCGGGCACGTCATCAACATCTCGTCCGTCGCAGGTCACGAAGTCATGCCGTCAAGCGCCGTTTATAGCGGTACGAAATTCGCCGTTCGCGCCATCACGGAAGGTCTTCGTAAGGAAGAATCCGTTGAAAATCATATCCGCGCAACGATCATTTCACCGGGAGCAGTCGATACGGAATTGAAGGACCATATCTCGGATGAAGAGATCAAACAAGGAATTGGTGACTTAAAAGCCATCGATGCGAGCGCGATTGCGCGTGCCATCGCCTATGCCGTTAACGAACCAGAGGATGTTGCGATCAACGAGATCTTGATTCGTCCAACGGCTCAACGTTAATTATTTGTAGATTTGTAGATTTGTAGACAGGACCCCTCATTAGCCAAACAGCAAACTAGGGGTCCTGTTATGTTTAGAGTAGTCGCTCCGCGATGAGCTGGTACGACTGCAATCGTTTTTCTTGATCAAAGGCATTGTTAATCAGTAAAAATTGATCCGTTTGATAACGGGTTGCTAATGCCTCAAGCTCTTGCGCAACGACATCCGGTGTTCCAACAATCGCTCGCCGGCGATCTTTACGAATCCGTTCCGCTTGCACGTCATTCCAGACCTTTGCTTCTGTCGTCGTAAACGACGGAACGATCGAATTCCCGAGTCGGACGCCTTGAATCCAAGCATCTTGCGTCCGAGCGAGCCGTTCGGCCTCTTCTTGTGTCGGGGCACAGATGACGAAGACACAGACGATGACGTTCTTCCCACCTGCCTCGCGATATGTCGAGAGCGTCTCTTCCCAACGATCCGGATTGATGAAGTGACCAAAAACGAGACCACGATCTTGTTCTGCTGCAATTCGCGCACTACGTGGCGACAGACCAAGGATCGAAATCGGTGACGGTTGACGGTCACGCGGTGTAGTCTTGACGATCCGGTATGGGTGTCGATTCGATAAACCGTCTGTTAAGAAACCCGCCGTTTCATTGACGAGTCGACTAAACTCAGCTGCCCGATTTTTCTCTCCATCCGTCAACGCAAGTCGTGTCCGTTCGCTCCCGCCCGGAGAATTACCGATCCCGAGTTCGATCCGCCCCGGATAAAACGCATCAAGCGTCGCAAAGCTCTCGGCGACTTTCAGTGGATGATACTGCGGCAACAACACTCCACCTGAACCAAGCTTGATTTTTGACGTCTTCGCACCCATTCGGGCGATGAACAACTCCGGTGCCGCACTGAGCAACCCGTTCGTATTATGATGTTCGGCGAACCAGTACCGTTCATAACCGAGTCGCTCGGCTTCTAAGACGAGTCGTTCCGTCGCTTCCATCGTCGCTTCGACCGTATCGCCCTCATGTAACGGCACTTGATCCAGTATTCCTAGTCGCATCACGCATTCCTCCTCTACCCTTTCAGTGTAAAGGGTGGAGGAACGGAGTTCAAAAACGAGGCTCAGACTCGCACGAGACGATCTTCGATGATGACGCCATCTCGCATCTCGATCGTTCGGTTCGCCCGCTCTGCGAGTGCCGGATCGTGGGTGACGAACAAGACGCCGCAGCCCTTCTCTTCGTTTAATGACCGTAAAAGATTGAAAATGATTTCTCCCGTATCCGTATCGAGATTCCCTGTCGGCTCATCGGCAAGCAACCATTTCGGTTCATGAACGAGTGCTCGGGCAACGGCGACCCGTTGCTGTTGTCCACCGGAAAGTTGCGACGGCAAACTGCCTGCTTTATCAGCGAGACCGACTTGCGCGAGTAACTGCTCGGCGCGTTCTTTTTTATCGTATGGTACTTTCCGACCGAACAGAGGCGCCATGACATTCTCAAGCGCTGTCAGCGTCGGAATCAAATGAAACTGTTGGAAGATGAAGCCGATGTTTTCGAAACGGAAATCGGATAGTTCCTTACTGTTCAATTTATTGATCGGCTTTCCGTCATAATGCAACTCCCCACTCGTCGGACGATCGAGGGTTCCGATCAGGCTGAGTAACGTCGATTTTCCGGATCCTGAAGGTCCAATGATCGAGATGAAGTCACCTGCCTCAAGCGTCACATCGATGTCTTGTAACGCATGTGTCTCGACACCGTCTCCCGAAAATGATTTTCCCATCTGTTTGCATTGAAATGTTCCTTCCATATGTAAGCCCTCCATATATTCGTGATACCGTACTATTCAAGAATTTATTGGGAATTCCTTCTAAATGAGAGGAAATAAAAAACAGCATTCTTGAGGAACAAGAATACTGTCAAGAAACACGTGGTTGAATGGAGACGAAATTTTTACGATAGACGAGTTCATACGGTAAGACGAACAATAGGCAAGCGAGAGCCGTGAATTGGATCATGCTACCGAATGGTGGTAACGGAGACAGTGACGCATCATGCCACGCTTCATATAGACCGATGAATAGAAATAAGACGACAGCACTCGTCGTCACGTAGATGAGTAGACGAAGGGTTAACGGATAGTGGCGAACAATCCACAACATTGGTAAACCAAAGATAAAATAGGATAACGTCATCGCAAACGTTCCGAACTGATAGACGATCTCAAAGTCGATCGTCGTCAAGAACGAATACGCTGTGAACGCTAAGAACGAAAGAATCGTCACAACAGCCGCATAACTGATCCAGCGCATACGGTTGGGCTCCTCTCCTGAATGTCGTTCCTGTTCGCGCAATCGCGACAGAAACCGGATATGTACAATTAGTGTAGGCAGTCCGATTTCATTTGTCAATTGTCTTCAGATTGACTTATTCAGTCACTAAACGATTGCACGGGAAGCGGATTCATTGAATAATGGAAAAAACGGACTAGGAAAGTGAGGTTTTACCGATGGAGGACCAATTCACGAATTTTCGTGATCGTTTTGAAGCTACTCCTGATCGCCACGAGGGTCTTTCGTATGACGAGGTCGAGTCACGACTGACGTCTTCGAAACAAGCAGCCCTCGCTTGGATGGAACAGACAGGCGGAGAGCCGAATGTCGTAACCCTTGATGGACGATTCGTCATCGTCGACACTGTCAAAGAGAGTCCGTCTGGTCGTCGAAGCGTCTGTCTGGACGAATCCGCTCGACTTGGTCGAAAGAAAAATGCGCCTGCCGCAAGTGTCGAGTCGATGATTGAGACGCTAGAGGTGCACCTCTTAACACCTGAACAGTATCAAACACTGCAGACGCAGTTTTCGTTTGACGAAAAAACCTCCAGTTGGCTTGCGACGCCGGACGTGATTCGTCAAAAAGGTGGCGCTTTATTCGGAGATCGTCGTTATGAGACGACGTTCATCTATCACAATGGGGCGGATTCCTATTATGCGAGCCGAGGATTTCGTGTCTGCATTAAGCTAGACTAATCAAAAAACACTCTACGATTAAAGTAGAGTGTTTTTTGTAAATTATAGGTAATAAAACCCAATTATGATATGATGGTCGATGAATAGAGGAGGTGGACGTCATATTTGTATTGGGATTGATTGTGGGTGGTCTTCTCATGTTGATCAGTTTCCGGTTATTCCGCCAGCAACAGCCGGATACAATCGCATTGTGTAAAGATATCTTCTACGTGTTCGAAGTCCAGCCGGAATATCGGTTTCGTTATATCAGTCCTTCCCTCGATGACCATATGGGGAAAGGCGTGGCAGCAGCTAGCTACATGGATCCAGACGAGTGTTTCGCGCGGATTCATCCGGAAGACATCGAAGTCTTGATGTCGAAGATTTCGGGCGACTGTGACTACGATCAGCCATTTCGGCAACGCTGGCGGACGAATGACGGAACGTACATCTGGTTCGAAGAATATGCGACACCAATTCGTGAAAATGGACAGATCGTTGCCATCCAAGGGGTGATCCGTAACATTGACGAGCAGTTGAAATCACAACAGGTATTGCTTGATCAATACCGGATCGATGCTTTGACACGTCTTGGTAATCGCCATGCCTTCAACGAGGCTGTCCGCACGCTCGATCAAGATAAGACGACTTATGGGTTGATTCTGCTTGACTTGAATGAACTAAAAGAACTCAACGATCGGTTCGGTCACGCGGTCGGTGATGCCTTGCTTGAACAAACTGGACTTTGCATCCGCCGCTTGACAGATCATGGCTACCGGATCGGTGGCGATGAATTCGTCTTGATTGATGAGAGTCCGTCGATTGAGACGTTTGAGGGATTCGTCGAACACGTTCGCTCGACGTTCGCGACGCACGAAATCGAGCTCGCAATCGGTGCCGTTCATACAACAACAGGACGCCGTGTCGACGACGTCCTGCATGAGGCAGATGAACAGATGTATCAAGAGAAGATAAACGAACGCTTAAGTCGTCAGCATGGATTGATGCGCTTGAAGCAATAAGGCGTTGAAGCGTTCCGGTTGATCGAGATTCGCCGTATGCCCGGCTCCCTCGACTGGTAAAACGATGACGTTTGGCACATGTTCCGCAACGAACGCGGTTGCGTCGACTTCGTATGTTTCATTCGTTCCGTTTAGGATGACGACCGGTAAGGTGATCGACCGCAGCATCGTTTCCGTCAGTGCCGGGAAACGGAATGTCATCAAATCAAGGACTGCCCGCGCCGTCGTTTTCCAGGCAGGACCATGCAACTGTTCGAACTGGTCGGCAATTTCCGGTGCTTGTTGTTCGAGGTCGAGGAAGAACTCTCGTTGCTTGCGCATCAGCGGCTCCATCGCTTTAGGAATGAATGGTGAAAAACCCGTGATACATACCCCTTCGAGTTCGTCCGGTGGATCGAGTGCCAGTTGCATCGCAAGCGTTGCGCCGAGCGACAACCCGAGAATCCATCCTGGACCTTCCTGTGCCATCCGTTCGCGGATGGCACGTGTTGCTTGTGATAAGTAATCTTCCGTTGCCGGTCCCGTCGTCATTCCGTGACCAGGCAGATCAATCGGAATGAACGTAAAATCATCCGCTAAAGCGGATAGCTGTGGTGCAAAGTGTGTTGCTGCCGTCCCCATTAAACCATGCAATACGTACATACGTGTCATACGGTAAACTCCTTAAATTGATGTAGTGTCAATATCGCGTTTGCGATGACGTCCGGACGATCGCGATGCATCAGGTGCGATGTTCCCGGAACGAACGTCACGTTCGCCTGATAGGATAGATTCGCCTGTCGCTGAATCAATTCCTGCCATTTCTCTTCCATCCGCTCCAGTTCGTCTTTTGGAAAACCAGCAGCAATCATCGTCTCGATTGACTGCGCTTTGTCCCGTCCAAGAACGGTCAACGGAACACCGAGATCGCGCATGCGTGGTTGAAGATCTTTCGCATCATCTTTCCACTGCGAGATGATCGCATGCATCGAGCGGTAATACGCCGGGTTCCAATCCGTGCGGTCATCCCCGTCCGGAAAACGGTCACGTAAATCAGTTGCTTTTGATAGTTCCGCAAACCGGTCGATCCAGACAGCGTCATCCCCTTCTCGGTCGAGCACTGGTGTATCCAGCTGATCGAGTTCTGCTAAATCAATGGACGTCGCATCCACGAGGACGAGACCGGCGACGCGTTCTGGATGATGTAAAGCAAAAGCTTGAGCGACGAGTCCACCATAGGAATGACCGACGAGTGTGACTGGAGTCGTGATATCTATCACGTTAAGGAACTGGTCGATTTGGCGTAAGATGCCGGTCGTCCCGTCGATGTAATCCTCCGACCATTCGTGTGGATGAAAGCTGACGACGCGGTAGTCCGGTGTCAGTTTAGTCAGAATGTCCGCCCAGTCCTGATACGTCCCACCGAGCGAGGGTAGAAGTAACAACGGTCGACCTGTCGAACCGTCATCATAATACGTCACTTGTTTTCCCTGATGTTGCATAATTCGTTCCATTATAATCACTCCTCTAAACTTTGAAAGATGGTGTTTACCTTGATTCGTGCCCTATTGTTTGATTTAGACGAGACGTTACATGACCGGTCCGGTTCTCTTCCCTATTTCCTTCGGGATCAGCATCAACGTTTTCGTGAAGTTGCGCATGTTCCGATCGACGACTACATCACGACGTTCTTGGCGCTTGATCAAGAAGGACGCGTCTGGAAGGACGTAGTCTATACGGAAATGATTCGTCGCTTCCAGTTGTCGCTTTCTGTTGAAGTACTGCTACACGACTACGTGACGCGTTATCCGATCTTCGCACGGAGCTTTCCGGGAGTCGACGCCTTTTTTGCGCAATTACCGCCTGAGCTACCCATCGGCTTACTGTCGAACGGTCGGACGACGTTCCAACGTGCCGTCTGTGACGCAATCGGACTGTCACCCTCCTTTACGCAGATCGGGATCTCGGAACAAGAAGGCGTCCGTAAACCGGATTCGACATTTTTTTTCGCTTAACGGACCGTTTAGGTGTTCGCCCGGACGAAGTCCTTTATGTCGGCGACAATTACGACCACGACATCTTACCGGCACGCGCCCTCGGCATGCAGGCGATTTGGAAGCGCACAGGCGATGTTCCATTGATCGACACCCAATTTTCGGACTGGTGCCAGTTACCTGCTCTACTCCAAGACCTGATACGAAAGGAGAACCATCCATGACGGAACAGATTCGCCGTTTCCAACCTGACGATTTTGAGCAGATTCATCGATTGAACGCATTAGAAGGGTGGCAGGATCTCGTTGCTGATCAAGAGCGGACCCGCAACGCGTGGATGAATGCAAATGCCGCTTTCGTCCTTGAGTCTGACGGAGAAATCCTTGCCTATGTCCGCGCTTTAACGGACGGTTCAGTGACGACGTTCGTCTGTGAGCTCCTCGTCAGCCGAAACGCACGCAAGCGTGGGTACGGACAAAAGTTGCTCGATCACTTGCAACTCACCTATCCGACGCGGATCGATCTCCTGGCAACCCGTCAAGCTGCTTCTTTTTATGAACAACAAGGATTTCGTGCTTTCCATGGTTTCCGTAAATCACGATGAAGCGAGTGATTTCGAATAACTCGTGCTCGTTACGCTGTAGCCCATCGCTTGATAAAAGTGATGGGCTGCTTCGCGTTCTGGTCGATTACCACTGTTCAGTAAAACGGCAGTTGCTCCTCTTGCATGCGCCCAGTCTTCCGCTGCTCGGATCAAACGGCGTCCGATTCCCTGCCGACGATGTTTCGCGTTGACGACAAACGCGACGATTCGGACATAGGTCGTATTATGCTCGAACGCTTGCGCCTGAAACAGACCGACGCAGCCGAGAAGCATATCGTCGTCTTCTAACACAAGCAATTCATAATCCGGATGACGAGTGATCCGCGAAAATCGTTCGCGTAAGACGTCCTCGCTTGCCGGATAACCAAGTGGCGTCATCAATCCGACCAATTGTGGTAGATCGTCTGTTGTCCAAGACCGGATGGTCATATTTCTCTCCCCCCTTATCGTGTGGGCGACAGAATCATCACCCGTTCTCGACCCTCTTCCTCACCGACGACCAGCACGTGCTCAGATACCGGATCGTCCTTGACTTGATAGACGGTAAACGCATCGAGGTTCGACGCAAAATCAGATGTGTCCTGTTCTAGTTGCGTATCAGTCAAGACATCATCCGTGACACCGAGTCGCTTCCCTTTCAGCTGTTGCCAATCTGTATCCGTAATTTTTTTGGCTACCGTGTATAACTGTTCATCATAATACATGCCGACGACCATCGATTGCGACGATTGCTCGGGAACGGTCTCATGCAAGGAACTAAAGCCGATGATCGTCAGACCGGCAGCGAGACAAGCAGCTTGTAACGAGCGCCGGCGCCGTTTCGCTTTGCGAATACCTTGGATTGTCCGTTGCCTGACAGATGACGGTACGTCGATCAAGATTTTTGGCTCGTGATTCATAGACTCATCCCCTTCTGTCGTCGTACTTTCTCGAGTGCGCGGTACAACGTGCTTTTGATCGTACTCAGTGGCACATTGAAGGTTTGCGCAATCTCTTGCAATGACAAATCTTCTTCATACCGGAAGTAGACGAGTGATCGCTCGGTCGGCTCGAGGACATCCAGTAAATCGTCCAAGTACAAGCGATCGACGAGACGCTCTTCAAACAACGTCGTTTGACTGGGTTCGATCGCGAGCGGCTGAAACGACGCTCGATGTTGCTGGAAAGCGCAATTCATCGTGATGCGCGTCAACCACGTCTTAAAATACGAAGCATCCCGTAAACTCTTTCGCCCACGCCATGCCCGGTACGCGACCTCTTGGACGTTCTCAAGCGCTGCCGCCTCCTCTTTCAGATAAATGAAGGAAATACGGTACACATAGTCTTCTTCTGCGAATAAAGCTGCTTCAAAAGCAACGTCGGATAATGCTGCACCTGACTTTCGAAACACATCGGCATCCTCCTTTTTGGCAATCACTCCCCTATTAGATACGCGACACGATTAAAAAGTTTCATTTTTTTCAAATTTTTCTTATAATTCCCTTTTCTTGCATGAATGAATTCGATAGGATGGGAAGCAGAGAGGATGATGAACGTGTACAAGAAACTTATTGCTTTACCGGAGCTTACGCATCTCGAAGGGGCGGTCTCCATCCACCAGCAAGGTGAACAAACCTTTAGCCATGCTAACGGATTCGCACATCGGGGCTACCGCGCATCGAATGCAGAAACGACACGCTTCGGAATTGCTTCTGGTGCGAAACTTTTCACGGCGGTCGCCATCTTACGGTTAGTCGAGGAAGGAAAGGTAGCACTCGACGAACACGTCACGACGATTCTACCGGACATAGGAATCGATCTAGACGGTGTGACCGTGCATCATCTGTTAACCCATACGTCAGGCATCGGTGATTATTTTGACGAAGCGACGATGACCGATTTCGAGGAGGTTTTTCAAGATTTCCCGATGTACCGTTTGCGTCGTCCCATCGATTTTTTACCGTTGTTTCAGGACCAAAAAAGACTGTTCACTGCGGGCGAACGTTTTCATTACAACAATGCGGGATACATCCTGCTCGGCCTCGTGATCGAACAATTGACGAAACAACCCTTCTCGGATTACGTGACGAACGAATTATTCGCTCGTGCGCAAATGACACAGTCTGGTTACTTCCGACTCGACTCCCTACCGGCAGATACAGCCACCGGCCATATCGAGAATGAAGACGGTACATGGCGAACGAATCACTATGCGTTACCAATCATTGGGGGACCAGATGGCGGTGCCTTCCTCACAGCATCAGACATGGAACATTTCTGGCGAAGTCTTCTGACGCATCAATTGCTGTCCGAATCGATGACCGCGCAACTGTTTCTTCCTCACGTCAAAGTCAACGATGTTGCGTCTTATGGTTACGGCGTCTGGCTGAAACGACTCGACGCCTCGCACGAGAAGTGGCACATCATGTGTTACGACCCGGGTGTCAGCTTTCATTCCGCCTATTATCCACAATCGGAAACAATCGTCACCGTCTTATCGAATACGTCTGACGGAGCCTACGCGCTCGTTCAGGCCATCGAACAACTTTTACTTGAGAAAGGAATCCATACATGAACCTTTATATCGCTTCTCGCTTTGATCACACATTGACCGTCCGCTGGCTCCGCGATGAACTCCGCTTGCGTGGACACGATTTAACATATGACTGGACGATGAACAATCGGGCAGAGGATCCCGAAGCATTACGAAAGATTGGTCTTGCTGAATTCGAAGCCGTACAACAAGCGGACGCCTTCGTGCTTGTGTTACCAGCAGGAAAAAGTAGTCACGTCGAACTCGGGATTGCGCTCGCGACGAATCGTCCGATTTACTTATGCATGCCGGATGCGACCTACTTCACCGGACCATTGGCCAGTACGTTTTATCATATCGGACGGACGACCTCTTGCTTCGGAACGAAAGAAAATTGGCTCGCGCAGATTCTCGCCGATCGCTTACCGGAAGAACAACTGACGTCATGAGGACCGTCCTGTTGACGATTGGACCGACCCATGCCGGGAAAACGACGTTCGCACGACAGCTTGCTCAACGTCTCTCATCAAGCCTTGTCATCGATCAAGATCTTCAAGCACGTTTTTTGCTCGAACATTATCCAGACCTCGTTCCAACAGAAGGACCAAATCAGATCAAACATGACTTGACGGGATGGTTGATCGAACAGGCAATCACGTCTTCCGTTGAGACGATCATCTTATGTAATGCCAACACCACGCAGACCGGTCGTAAACAATTATTAGATCCATTCTCCCGTTCGACGTTCCGCTCGATCCTCGTCTGGTTCGATTTACCCGAAGTGACAATTGCAGACCGACTGATTCACTCCAAACGCGATGGACGAGAGATTCGTGGCGACTCGTCGTACTACGACATCTATCAGCGGCAACGAATCGAGCCGCCAGTTTCCGGTGAAGCGGACAAAATCGTTCGTCTTCGTTCGACGGAAGACGTTGACACATTCCTCGATCAAGTCACGGATCCGTCGCTTGACGCTCTCTTCGATGCGGTGTCGACTGATTGAAGAACAGGACAATTGTGCGTAAAGCACCCGCTTCTTCATCAACGCATGCAAAAAGACTAACCGATATGTAACCGATTACAAAAAGAAAGAAGGAACACTCATGTCTGAAGAACAACGATTGACTGGCGGAAATGTCTCCGCTGTCTATCAAAAAGGTGAGCATGTCTATCGCTCACAAAAAGAGAACAGCAACAACGTCCAACGGTTATTGCGCCACTTAGAAGCTAAACGCCTATCCGGTGTTCCCCGTTTCGTCGGTATCGACGAACAAAATCGAGAGATCCTGACCTTCCTCCCTGGCGAAACGGCCGATTATCCCCTAAAAGCATACATGTGGCATGATGACGTATTGGACGATGTCGCACGTCTGATGCGCCAGTATCATGACGCGACAGTCGACTTCGACGTCTCACCGGACTGGGCACCGTTGCTCAATACCCCGACTCCATACGAAGTCATCTGTCACAACGATTTTGCCGTCTACAATACGATTTTTCAGGATCAAAAACTGAGTGGCGTGATTGACTTTGACCTCGCGGCACCCGGTCCGCGTGCTTGGGATATCGTCTATACGCTCTATACGTTCGTTCCGCTTAGCAGCAGACGACAAGCACCTGACGAATCCGTTCTTGCTTATTCACCAGAGCAAGATGACACACGTTTCGCCAAGCGAGTGAGTCGGTTCCTTGATGCGTATGGCTATGAAGGACCGCGTTCTGAACTCCTATCCATGTTATTGTTACGCGTCGAAGCCCTCTATCTTTTGATTGATCAAAGAGCTGCGAACGGTGATGCTGCCTTCATCAAGATGAAAGAAGAGGGTCACGATACACATTACCGCGAGGAAT
The DNA here is from genome assembly GCF_018619045.1 of Exiguobacterium sp. s161. NCBI lineage: Bacteria > Bacillati > Bacillota > Bacilli > Caryophanales > Exiguobacterium > Exiguobacterium sp. s161. The sequence goes on along the minus strand of NZ_JACSNH010000001.1, from coordinate 1,240,128 downwards.
ACCGTTTCATCGCGGAACATGGGGAGAAGTGGTTCATCGATAAACCTTCGATAACATAATGTTCTACGACATCGATCATCACAAAGGAGTGATTTTTTTGAAGATTATTGATCTCGATTTTTTACTGACGACTGAAGAATATGATCTCGAACTGGATACGATGTCGTTAAAGGCGAACGACCATTACGCGATTGATTTCTATTTTTATGGCGCTGACGAAACATTCAATCTTTTGATTGACGATCCTTCGCGCGATTACTTTTTGATGCGTTTCGAAAAGTACGCCGTTTTCCTAGGAACGTTGCAAGAGCATGGCATCATCGACGACAGACTCCGAAACCCTTGTCCGGTCGTGAAGTCAAAAGAATCGATATTTGGAGAGTTCGCTGCAAAGTATATGAAAACGAAGGAAATTTATACGGAACGGGGGGACTTGCACTTATTTGCCATCAGGACACATGAACAGGATTTTTACATTTTGTCCTACAGTGATCCAATCATCATTGATCATATGGCGAAAGAGGATTAATTGAACAGCAGATGTTGTTACACCCTAAAAAAAGAGGAGTATGAACGTATATTGAAAAAATCACTGACCTTACTTTTCGCTATCCCCTTCCTGTTCTTAACTGCTTGCACGGAACAAGAGAAGACAACACGACCCTCTACTCAACAGATCTTAAAGAGTGAAAAAATACAATCCGAATCTGTAAAAATCGATGCCGAAAGTAAATTGAACATTGTTTTTCTTTATGAACCATACAAACAATATCTACAATCGTCCTTAAAAAACAATGATCCTGAAGAAGATAAAAAGAATTATGCGAAATATGTCTTAAGCTATATCGACAAAATCGGGGAAAAGGAGCAGTTTGCGACAGCCGACTTGAAAGGTTTCCCAATGTTGCAATCAACCGTGTACGAACAAGAGCTACTCGACAAAATCGAGGACTTGATGAAACAACAAGATGACATTACAAAAATCATTAAAAAAAATTACATCGCTTCTCATAAGATCCTTCCCAAAAAGAAAAGTACCATCATCGTCGCTCCGGTTAATCCTGAATCCTCTTTCGATCTTCAGTCAATGAAAGGTGTTACAGGAGCAGCCTATAAAGATGCATTCATTCTCTATCTGGATACAAACTACGATAAAGACATCCTGGCATATTCGACGGCACACGAATATCATCACTTAGTCCTCAAGGATACACCTGATTTTAGTTTAAGTACGACTCTTAATTCCGTCATCGTCGAAGGAAAGGCAGATGCCTTTGCCGACCGAATCGTCAAAGGCGTCTCCCCTCCATGGAATGTCGAAATGGATGAAGTAACGAAGAAACATGTCGTGCATCTGGTCAACAGCTATGAAGTATCACAACTCGACTTCGTCGTAGGTAACAAACAAAAAGAGATTCCTCGCTGGAGTAACTGCATTTTGGGACGTGATATCCTCAATCACTATTTTGAGTCGCATCCAGATCAGTCCATTGCTGACTGGACCTATACGAATCAAGCAGATATCTTAAAAGGGTACACGTATCAAAAGATTCTTGAACAATGAGGTGCTTTCATGAAATACATATGTCCCGTCTGCGGATATGCGCAAATGGACGACGTTGCTTATGACGAAAATGGTGACGCTTCGTTTGAAATTTGTTCTTGCTGCGGCTTTCAGTTCGGAGTAGACGATAATGTCGAAATCGAGGACGGTATCTTTTTATCGAGAAGTGAGACACATGAATTGTATCGCTCAAACTGGCTCAAAGAAGGTGCTAAAGTCTTTAGCCCTTATGCCTTTGAGCCTGGTACAGGAAAGGGTGAACCTTTAGCGAGAACGGCTTTGAAAAAACAATTACGAGCAATTCATATCAGACTAGAAACATAAAAAAGGAGCGCTGCTTTTCACGATGACTCGTGTGAGTTCGTGCTTCTTTTTTATGTCATCATGCTTGAAGCTCGTGCATCATCAACATAATTGTCATGCTAGTTCCTTGATCCGGATGATTTTCAATCGTTACCTCATCGTCAGGTGAAGCAATAATTCGTTTGAAGATCGACGGACACGCCAAGTAAATCAAGGACAAGTCGAAGTAATTTCTTCGTCCACTGTTGTTCCTGAGAAGCAGAAGAATATTTTTAATGTCTTCGACTCCACTACTCTTTTCGTTCCTTACGCCTCTCATCGTCTTAAAAAGATGGTGGTATCAATTCACAGGAGCTTCAGCATGATTCTTCTACTAATGCATAGCCATTTCTTACGTCTTCGTTTCATTTTAAATATCTCCCTAGATTGGGGTTAATCCAATCTTAGAGAGAAGTTATAAGAAAAACATAAATGAGTAAGGATTTCGAAAATAAAAACACAATAGACAAAATTTTCTAAAAATAATACACTATATTTAACCAAATTATGTAAAAGGAGTGGCCACATGAATATTACCTTTCAAGATGTTTCGCACTCGTTCGAGCGAAGCGGTGTCCGGACCGATGTCTTGCATCAACTAAATGGACAATTTTTGCAATCGGAAGTAACGGCACTCGTCGGTCCGTCCGGGTCCGGAAAATCGACGTTCCTTAGTCTCCTTGGTTCGCTCGATCGTCCGTCGTCCGGTCAGATTCTCTATGACAGACAGGACATTACGTCTTGGAAGAACAAACGGTTATCACAATTCCGCTCGCAAGAGATCGGCTTCATCTTCCAGCAGTTTCACTTGTTACCTGCACTGACGGTGTCTGAGAACTTAAAGGTCGCCTTGTTAAAGCAAAAGACATCCTTCAATCAAGAGGAGCGGATTCTCGAGCTGCTCGAACGGGTTGGACTCGACGATAAACGGAATGCTTTACCGGCTCAATTATCCGGTGGACAACAACAACGGGTCGCGATCGCCCGTGCCCTGCTTCACCATCCGCAATGGATTCTCGCGGACGAGCCGACCGGTAATCTTGATTCCGTGACCGGTGACGCAATCTTCGAATTGTTACTAGAGCTGCATCGTGAAGCCAAGTGTGGCGTTTTATTTGTCACACACGACCTAGAACTCGCCGAACGTGCTGACCGGATTCTCTTCATGCAGGATGGACGAATCGTCGAAGATCGCCGGAAGCGTACGGTGCAAAGTGTTTAAGTACTGTTTAAAGGGAGGTGTCTCGCGTTGTACACGTTTCGTGCCAAATTAATCACGAGCTTTATCGGCTCACTTGTCGTTTTTCTGTTGCTGTCGGTATCGACGCAGTCTGCGTATGAAGCGTTTCGGAATGCGGACTTCTCGGAACAGGAGACGACGATCGTACGAGATTGTAATCATGATGACTTATCAAAACTTATTTTCAAAAAAAATAGTTGTACACTCGATAACACAATCGACGAAAATTCTGAAGGTGAAATTTTAGGTATAAGTACAGGTAAAACGGAAAAAGTGGATAGAACAGCACGTGGAAAAGCCAATGCTACCAAGTCGCCAGGCTTTTTAGAATCAGCAGAAGAACAGGCAGGCTCTAGTTTTTCGATCATCCTTCTCTTGTTGCTTCTTGTCGGAAGTTTCATCATTTATTTTGTAATCAAAAAAAGAAAGCGACTCACAGGAAAACATACTTTTGAGAGTGCGGAGGATATGCAAGATCAATCAAACTTTTCTTTCAAGAATAAAACTTCTTCTACAATCACTCAATCGATGCCTACTCCTCCTATCGAATCACTGCGCTTGATGTTGTTTGATTTTAATCAACGATTACCACGTGCCCTCAAACGGCGAAGTCATGAATCGTTGACAGACTGGACGGAGCGCATTCATCTGGTGACGCCACTCTCTCCTTACTTCGTCACCCGCTACGCAGCGCAAGCAGAAGTAGAAGCACTCGATGCACAAGCGATTCACCATTTCGGACAAGATCTTGCGCTTTATTTAAAGACGCAGATCTCCCAATAACAAGCAAAGGAGACTACATATGTTACGCTTTGTCATCAATCAATGGCGTCGGCAGCGCGGGAAGTTCATCCTGACGCTCGTCGGTGCGCTCATCATCAGCGCTGGACTCAGTCTGATGTTCAACTTGACCGATTCAAGTCAGGGAACGGTCGAACAAACATTACAAAAGAAATGGTCGTCTGCGTATGACATCGTCGTACGACCGAAAGGCAGTCAGCTTGCAAGTGAGTCGAATGATTTACTCGAACCGAACTATTTAAATGGTATCAATGGTGGAATTTCCTTTGAACAATACCAACAAATCAAACAAATGAATGCGATTGATATTGCAGCTCCGGTTGCTATTATGGGATATGTAAACGCTGTTACTTCGTTTAAAAATGTATTGAAGTTTCCAAGCGAACCCGGTATGTATCGTCTAACAGAAACGAATTTTATCGAAAATGGTTTTACGAGAGAACGTCAATCACATAGTGTCATCCATATCTCTCAAGGTACGAAAGTAAATGTTCCGAAAAATGCTTCTTTTTTCAATGAACCCATTGAAACGTTTAAAAATGCAATTGCAAGAAACCCAGTATTGATTGTTGGAATTGATCCTGTTGAGGAAGCTCGACTTGTCGGATTAGATAAAAGTGTTCGCTCAAATAAAAAGTCTAGATATTTCAACAGCACAGATCAACACCAATCCGGAAACTATCCGGACGAACACATCATACCTGTCTTAATAAATCCAAACTCCTTTAATAGAGGAAGCTATGAATATACAATCGAAAAATTAGATGCCCCTTTTAAAACAGAGCAGGATCAACAGAAGCTGATTGATAGTCTAGTAAAAAAACAACCGAAGCGTTCAGTTCTTCGTTCAGCGTTAACTACGTATCCTGCAAAAAAAATACAGCATCTCGAAATTCCAGCATCTAAAGTGGAAGAAAACTACCTTCAAACACTTATAGAAAAGACAAATTCTACGTATGTTGATATGGCAAGCGCTGAAGGAGCCCAACTACTATATAAATCTGGACCACTCTCGTTTAAGCCAGCTAATAGTCCATATCCAAGTCGCTGGAAGACTGCCTATGAAGTATCGGCTTCGCCAACTGAGATCAAAAATTGGACATATGGAAAACAGTTTTTCCCTACAAAAGGTTTCCGTTCCCTTGAATCCGTCGGACGTAAGATCAAAAAACCAAAACCAGGTGAGTTGGATACCGTCTTCCCATACCTTGCATTCAATGTCTTCGGACTATACGATCCAAATAACATCAAGGTCTCAAAAGACCCGCTGAACGAGTTACCAATGGAAACTTATCGTCCTTCGTCTGCCGATCTTGTTTTAGATGCGAAGGGGGAACCTGTCAACCCAGCGAAATCGATTGATACGTCTGGTAATCCCGTCGGACTGTTGACGAGTTCTCCAAACATCCTGACGACGATTGACAGCGCGCGAGCAGTCAATGGTGAACAAGCCATTTCTTCGATTCGCCTTAAAATCAAAGGCGCTTCGACCGTCAGTGAAGCATCGGAGCAACTACTCCAAGACGTGAAAAAGCAAATCGAGCGAGAAACCGGGCTCATCGCTACGATAACTAAGGGTTCTTCCCCACAACCGGTCGTCACGAAAGTCGTCGAACAAGGCAAAACACTCAGTTGGATCGAACAACCATGGGTTCATATCGGTGCTGCGATGACGATCTTCCGCGAGATGAGCGTCGGTTTTTCCGGTGTTATCTTCGCGATGCTCGCGGTCGCGATCGTCTATGTCCTCGCGACGAGTTATGTCTCGATGCTCGCCCGCCGGAAAGAATTCGCCGTCTTACTCGCACTCGGCTGGCGGACGAAGGATCTTTATAAAATTGTCTTGATCGAGGCGGCGATCCTCGCCGGATTCGTCTCGACAGTTGCCTTAATTGTCGAAGGAGTCTTCTCGTATGTTCGTAACGAAGCGATGAACGGCTGGAGCCTCCTCTGGATCGCGCTATTCAGTCTCGTCATCTACTTCGCTGGCGCGACCTGGTCAGCGTGGACGATTCGCCGCATCTCACCGTACGAAGCAATTAAGACTGGCGAATACGCGAAAGCGGCTCGTGTCGGACTGAAGCTTCGTTCGACCGTGACATTGGCGCTAAAAGAACTAATTGGGAAATGGAAGCGTAATAGCCTGTCCGTCCTCTCAATCGCTCTACCGACGGCGCTCTTGACGTTCTTCTTATTCGTGACGTTCCATTTACAAGGTGTTCTTTATACGTCTTGGCTTGGTCAATTCGTTGCCTTACAAGTCGGTCCGATGCATTACGTGACGATGGGTGTTGCAATCACGATCGCCATTTTGACGACGGGTGAGATCATGTGGCAAAACGTCACCGATCGCCGCGCCTCACTCGCCGTCTTAAAAGCACTCGGCTGGACGAACGGTGCGATCCGACAATTGATTGTCCTCGAAGGTTTCCTTGTTGGTCTGATTTCTGGAGTGATTGGGCTGATTGTCGCCTACACGACGATTTATGTCTTGTACGATCTTGTTCCATGGAATGAACCGTTATTGATTGGTGTATCGCTCGCCTTACCGATTCTATTCGGTGTCATCGCTGCCTTCATCCCAGCACAACTAGCCGCACGTGTGCAACCGTATCAAGAACTAAAAGATGCTTCGTAATCAAAGGAGTTGTACACATGAATTCTATTCAGGCAATATTTCTTGATCGAGACGGAACGATTGGTGGAGATGCCACCGTCCACTACCCTGGAACGTTTGCGTTATTTTCTTACGTTCCTTCGCTAATCGAACGCTTACGCAATCAAGGGATTTTACTGATTGCGTTTACGAATCAACCTGGTATTTCAAAAGGATTGGCGCGTGAAGAGGATTTTCGAACAGAATTACAGAACTTCGGCTTTGATGATATGCTGATTTGTCCGCATGCAGCGGAAGATTGTTGCACTTGTCGCAAACCTTCACCTGAATTATTATGGCAAGCTCAAGTAAAACACGATCTCCGACTCGATCAATGTGTCGTCATTGGGGACCGATGGAGTGATATGATGGCAGCTGCGCACGCCGGGTGTATCAAAATCTTAGTCCGAACCGGTGCCGGAGAGAGCTCCATTCGTGATTACGCTGACCGGGTGGAACAAGCAAACGTCGACTATATTGCCAACGACTTGACGGACGCGATCGCTTGGCTCGATACGCAAAACTAAACAAACAAAAAGGCGCGCTTCCGCAATGGAAGTCGCGCCTTTGTTATTTCTTCGAATGTTTCGATTGCGAAGATGAGAGGATATTGTGCGCTAACACAAATATGAGTGCAAATCATGTCGTAAGTATTGTACCACCGCATCCTTTAGATGATACTTTAATGGTCTCACTCCTGAAATGTAACAATTACTAGTCATATTTTGTGACTCATAAAGTATGTGATATCTTTTAAAAATTGATTTTTCTCTTGTAAATTCAACATGTAACTATTTTTCTCATCATAACGAGCTACATAATACATATTTGGATTAGCTCCAAGTTCAATTCGTTTACACCATTCATGAAACGTTTCTGAACTCAGTCTTTTCAAATTCAGAGGGAGTGTTTGATTTAAACGTTTGACAGCATCTCGTATGGCATTATTTAGTAAAGTCTCTTCATCCTCATAAAAGTTAGTCACATTATGATTTATCATCGTCGTTTCTTCTGATCTAGATTGACTTAGATAAGGGTTTTTATTAAATAGGACGTTACGCTTTTTCCATGATCGAAGTCCGTATAAAAAAATAATAATGAGAGCTATTATAAAGAAATAATATTTCATGTTTTTAATATTCTCGACGACGTCATTTATGATTTTTTCTAACTTTGATTTTTTTAATTTCGCCGCTTTCACATCTTCCTTAAATAAGTATACTTTCGGATCTACAGAATTCATTTTTTCACTTTTCCCCTTTGTATCCTTAGGCGCGTATCGTGGTTTTAGTAGATTAGGAAGTATCTCGCTTGCAAGTCTAAAGTATTGTCCTGAAGAAGCATCAAGAGATTTTTTTTGATAGTAATTGTATGCATATGAAGTTGATTCTTTAATAATACATATCAAAACAATAACCAATAGTATGTGTAAGACTATTTTTTTTAGCATGACTTAATCAATCTCCTTTCAACTAATGAGGAAATACCAGAAGGTTTTTCTCAATATTCTGAATTTATGTTATGTAAAAGATTGAAGGAAACTTCTAGGGATAGCATTCTTGCATGTAGAGAGACAATAGAAGAACGTAAGCGATCTCGTCGACGACAATCAACTCGAATGTATTTTGATGTTATTGTAACTTCAAATTAATACGTAGTTTTTGCTCCCTCTAAAATCTAGACGTAACTCTAAAAAAAACTCTCTTCAAAAAGTAGATAGTATTGATTGTTTCAACTGTCTATTTTTTGAGGGAGCATATCACAATGGGAGTCGCGCATTTGTTATTGCTTCGAACGTTTCGGTTGAGAAGATGCGTAGACACTGACCGCCAATACAAATAAGATTGAAAACCATGTCCAAAATGACATGCCACCGCCTCCTTTAAATGATGCGTAGTTACTTTAACTACCTTCTTGTTCTTACCAATAAATCCCTGCAACCATTTATTAGCAATTTTTCGTAATAGATAAAGCGCGTAAGTGATCGATGAACAGTCTTCTCCCTGAGAATGATATGAATACTTCCGAGTGACACGTTTATAGATAGATTAAAACCTGACATGTTGTTTTCACTTATGTTTCAATGCGTCTTATATTTAATCTACTATCATAATGCAATAGTCTAAATTTTCCCGCCTTACAATTATGTAATAATTTTCAATAACCCTTCATTTTTAATAGATTCACGTTACACTGAACGTACGAAACAGAGGTGAATACGTTGCAATTAACATTTGAGTACATGCCTTATTATTACGATGATGATCATCAGTTGATTCCAAATGATTTTTCAGACCCTGATAATCTGCGCTTCGTCATCGAACAAGACTACACGTCAGCTTTTAGCATCTTTACGAATCCAGACGATGAATCCTCCTCATTTGAAAGTTCATTTCTTGAAGAGTGGTTTCATCGATTACAAGCTTTCCCATTATTCGTCTGTGTAGAGGTGAATCGTTATGACGAAGAAGAGTTTGAAGCGTTATGTCGCTTTTGTTCAATTACATACAACGATTTGACACCACTTGCGGACAAACGTTTCATCGTCGCTGAACTGAAGCATGCCGAAGACTTTCAACGATTGTATTCTTACATCCATCCCCACGCGAGTTGGAATGATCTCGTTATCTGGTCGACCACACCAAATGTCTTTCGGATTGAATACCGAACGTACTACCACTCCGAACGACCAGAAAAAACGGTCATTATCTCCATGCAGGAAAACATGTCCGTCTTTGCGTTCAGCTACGATGCAGATGTCGTCAATGTTGTCTCGAATCAACCGTTTTTTGAGACAGCCGATCGCTTATTCCAAACCTTACCTGACTTCGTCATTCCGACTTTAGATGACGATACTGAAGACGTACAAGAAAAGGAGTGAATCCCTTGGATACTTTAACGAAACAACTGACTGAATATATGCTCGAGAAATATCGTTTAACCGATTATGTGCTTCATGAATCGTCCTACACGCAAAACAAAAAGAACGATCAAACCGCCTACTCTTTTGAAACGTTTTGGATTCCGCGCGGTACATCAATTATTGAGGAAGAAGATGGCACGATGCTTCCTGAAGGAACTGTACAGATCGCGATAAATCCTGTCACGAAGCACACGACGACGTTATCCTTACATGGTCCGATCTCTCTTCATTCCGTGCCTGACGATTTACGTGATCCAACCACTCGGATCGCTTGGCTCGAGTCAGAGACCGGCATGATTCATGACACGCATTTCATGCTCGAAGAAGACGACGAAACATTTTTCAGTTATGTGAGTTGTCACGACGGGATCCGGCTTTCTCCCGGTTGCTTCATCCATCTGACATTAACGGAAAATGGTCAACTTGATGAGTTGTTCCAATATGGTCCTCATCCGCTTGATCTTCATGTGAATCAGGAATCTTTCGCCTTAACACTTGAGGACATCGAATCGCTAACCAAACAACAAATAAAATGGTTTTCCTACCCTAAAACAGGACATCAATACGCGCACACCGTCGCCGAGACGTTTATGACGCAAGAAGGGGCTATCCTTGTTCCAAGTAAACTAGATTTCACGTCCTCTATCGAAGTGAATGATGTGTTATCTTGGACAAGTTTACCGTCTAAGACGCATAAACGGCATCCGGATCAATCTGGAGAAACCGTGACGGCGAATGACGTGATCAGACAGATCGAACATCCGGATTTTCATCCGATTCCGCAGGAGACGATAAACGATTGTCGTACCTTAATCAAAGACATCATTCAAAACGAGTACCCTGCCGATTCCGGACAATGGACGATTCGGTACATTTACCGGCAACATCCCTACCTTGCTGTCACGTTGTCACGCGCGCACCCGACGTCCTATGTTGATCAGCAGCGACGCGTCACGATTCTCCTTGACGAAAAGACACTTGACTGGATTAGCTTGACCGACGATCAGGAACTCCATACCGCGCTCGCATCCGATACTCCACCGGAGCTCGAGGATGATCAGCAAGATGTCATTTTCAATGCATTACGTCCGTACCTTTTGCTCACACCGCGTTATGTGTTTGACGCTTCAAAAGGTCACTACGTTCTTTGTGGCTTGCTCGATTCAAATCATGCTTACTTACCGGCAACGAACGAAGTCGTTTTATTGCGCGACTTATGAGTCAGTTCAGCCATTGATCTATCCGATTCCTTATTGCTTTTGGAAGAACGAGTCGTCTCAGCTGTTCCAGTCGTTCTCGGTCAGCTTCCTGCTTAGCAAGACAGTGCTCAATCATCGCGACCTTTTGTTCCCGTCCTGGAATCAGTTGATAAATGACATACCAATCAACGAGTGACATGAACGGACGTCCAGCTGAATCGATCGATTGTTCAGCAAACGGATAGACGAACACGCCCTCGTCATGGCGAATCTGCAGTCCGCTCATCAGATCGATATCGATTCCTTCGATGATGAATTCCTGGAACACTTCCGTCGCGTAAAGTGACGTCTCGTCTTGTTCAAGGACAGTTCCCATCTCAGATAACAATAGGACTGCCCGTTCGGCGTCCGCTAATGCGACGACGAGATCAATGTCGAGAGGAGTGACAGGAAGTCCATGCTGCGCCAACAATAATGAACCACCGATACCAAAATGAATCCGTTCTTGCTGCAAACACGCGACGACTTTTACTAACACTTGCTCAAGACTCATCGTCGGAACCCCGCTGCTCGAAACGGTCCTTCCATCGAAATCGTAAAGATGATTCGCGCAATTTCATCCGGTGATGTCTCATTTGGGTGGCTCAACCAGGATTCGATGACACCGAGATGGGCGGCTGAGAGATAGGCAATGAGATAATTTTCTGGAACGAGCCGTTCTCCTTGTTCCGATAGTCCCGAGAACAGAATCTGTTGCATGTAATCACGGACCCGCTTCCGAAACATCCCGTCACTCGTCGGACTGAGTAAGATCCGCATCAGCGTTCGGTGTTCATAAAGAAACGTCAGAAACGGAATGATGCGTCGGTACGGTGAGTCCTCTGTTTTGTTGATCAGGACGAACGGAATCTCCCGTTCAAACGTCGCTTCAATCTTTTCAAAAATCTCATTCGTCATCCGCTCGAGCAGTTCGTATTTATCCGCGTAATGATGGTAGAACGTCCCGCGGTTGACTTCCGCCCGATCCGTCAACAACTTGATCGTCACAGCATCAAAACCAACTTCGTCGATCAGCTGAAGGAACGTCTCACGAATCCTCCTGTCGGTCCGAATAACGCGTAAATCCTGTTTTTTCATCGAAATCGCCTCTTTCTTCAACAGTTTGTCGGAATGTGTCGCTTAAGCGACAGATGGACGTCAACTGGTCATTGCTCCCAATTTCTCTCCCTTTTATAATGAAATTAATCAACACGTTGTTCAATAATTATTTTATAAAAGGAGGGAAATAGGATGGATTTACGACTACACGGTGTATCGAAATCGTTTCATCAGCAGACCGTCCTCCAACAGATTGATCTTTTGATTCCGTCCGGTGAAATTTGTGGCTTGCTCGGTCCGTCAGGTTCTGGTAAGACGACGTTGATTCGTTTGATGATTGGTGCGATCCAGGCAGACGCAGGTTCGATTCAGATCGGTGACACTTCGATGCCAAGCTTCAAGATGTTACCTGAGATTGGTTTCATGCCACAAAACGATGCTTTGTATGAGGATTTATCGGGGCTTGCGAACCTGCAATTTTTCGGTTCCTTATTCAACATGTCCCGTCAGGATTTAGCAAAACGCATCGAGGAGGTCTTGACACTCGTCGATTTAACGAATGATCAAAAAAAGCTCGTTCGCCATTATTCCGGCGGGATGAAGAAACGATTGTCCCTCGCCATCTCAATCTTGCATCGTCCGACCGTCTTATTCCTGGATGAGCCGACCGTCGGGATTGATCCCGTGTTACGCCGCCAGATTTGGAATCAATTCCAAGCGATTCGTGCGCAAGGTACGACGATTGTCGTCTCGACTCACGTCATGGATGAAATCAATGAATGTGACCGGGCAGCATTGATCTATAACGGTCGGATCATCGCCTACGATCCGCTCGACCGTTTGCTCGCACAGACTGAAAACGGTCAGGTCGAGGAACTGTTCCTGCTCGCTGGAAAGGACGTGACGTGATGTGGCAACTCGCACGACGGGTCATCCGTCAAACGTTGAACGATAAACGAAGCGTCGGACTCATTTTGCTTGCTCCGTTATTGATTTTTACCTTGATTTATTTTTTGCTCGGAAACGATGACTACACGCCTGTCGTCGCCATCAGTCAAGATGTACCGGCACCGGTCTCACAAGCGATCGAAAAACAGGATCTGTCGATTAAAACGTATAACGGCAGCGATGCGGACGCCTACCTCAAGGACCATGAAACGGTCGACGTCGTGTTAGACATGAAAGATAACCAGCTAGCATTGAACCTCCGCGAACCTTCAACGAAAAGTTCAAAGGCACTACGCGAGATTCAAGCTGGACTGGCATCCCTGCAACCGACGATGCAACTTGAGACGAACTATCTCTATGGTGATGTCGATCAATCGACGTTTGATGCGCTCGGTTTCGTCTTTTTATCCTTGTTCTCGTTCTTTTTCGTCTTCATCTTATCGGCAATGGCACTCGTCAAAGAACGCAGTGGTGGCACGCTCGAGCGGTTAATGATGACACCGATTCGCCAAACCGACGTCATCTTCGGCTATACGCTCGGTTATAGCGTCTTCGCCTCCATCCAGGCGATTCTTGTGGTCCTGTATGCAACGACCGTTCTCGACTTACCGTCTGAAGGTTCGATCATCTGGGTCTTCCTGACGATGCTTGGACTTGCCGTCGTCGCGGTCTTGTTCGGCGCAACGATTTCGATTTTCGCCCAGTCTGAATTACAAGTCGTCCAATTGATTCCTTTTACGATCATTCCGCAGATTTTCTTCTCGGGCTTGATTCCGCTTGATTTGATCCCATACGGACTCGGTAACATCGGATACATCACCCCGATTTTCTACGGAGCGAGTGCGATCAAAGAGGTACTTGTCTACGGCAACGGTTGGTCGAGCATCTGGCCGTACTGGCTCGGACTATTTCTTTATGGTGCAGCACTGTTCCTCTTAAATATGCTCGCCCTTAACAAGTATCGCGGACACCAAAAAAGACACGGCTGATTACACGAGCCGTGTCTGATTTTGCTTAAGCTGTTCAAGAAAAGCAGTCCGTCGAGAGGGATCGAGTGTCTGTTCTGCCACGTCGGCATAGCGAACGAGCTGATAGATTTCATGCGGGACTGTGACTTCTAAGCGTGTTAACCACTCCGTCAGCGTTTCATATGTCCGCTGTTGCTGCGCTGGAGCAAGTGATTGATTGAACGCGCGCACCGCTTCACGAATTTTTGAATCAAGCATACTGTCTTCTAAGGAGAGCTGGACTTCAGGGGTTAGCGGAAGCGATAAAGCGGTTCGCTTCCTTTGATGTAACGATGGGAATGACCACTGCATACGGTTGAATCGTAGTCGACGATAGAGATAGATGATCATCACTAGAGCGACCATCCAAGGAGCCACGCGAGTGATTTGATTGATTGCATCCGTCAAGAAACCTTGTCCAAGTTCAATCGGTTTTTTCTTTTTAGGTTCCTTCCGATATCCTTCTTTTCCACTTTTCGAAGAATCCGGTTGTTTGATAATTTGCTTTTCTTTCACATAAATGACTTTTTTAGTCGGTAAGATCGTGCTTGGGACATGTACCCAGTTTCCCGTCGACTGATCGATCGGAGGATCGACTAATGCTTGATACGACAGTTTTACACCAACGACGCCTAAAAATAGCAATACGCATGTCATGAAAGTCATTCCAATGATTCGACTTCTCATTTCATCCTGCACCTCCAAAGGAAATTGAAATCCTTAACACAAGACTTTTTCCCATATGTTACCATGAAAGGAGGCGATTCAGATGAGTTACGAAAAAGTATTTCAAATGCCAATGCAACAGCTGTATCAGGTATACCGTCAAAAAGTCGAGCGCAAGCAAAGGACGCAAGAAGAGCTCGATGACGTGCTGTTCTGGTTGACCGGACACACGCAATCAACTCTTGAACAAGCCATACAAACCCAAAACGTCGCAGCCTTTTTCGAGCACGCACCCGCCCTGAATGAACGTCGTTTTTTAGTCACTGGCGTCATCTGCGGGATTCGTGTGGAACATCTAACGGATCCGCTCATTCGTAACATCCGGATTCTCGACAAACTCGTCGACGAACTGGCGAAAGGAAAAGCGTTATCTAAAATCCTACGATAAGGAGGAATGCTGATGTCTACTTTACTCAGTACACTGGCGATCATCGTCATGGTGACCAGTGTGACCTATTTCATCGTCTATCAAGTTAAACGAAACAAAGGAACCCATCGTTCCCCCGTCTATCGACTTGTTTTTAGTGGTCTGTTGGTCGGCTTGATGGTCAGTTATTTTTTGCTGACGTGAGTCGTGATTTTTAGTTTTTGATTTTAACAATAAAATCATTAATACAGTATTTGAAATAATGAAGGGGGTATACGCTTGAAACTTCGAAAATGGATTCTTCCACTTTTATTGCTCACCTGTCTCGCATCACCGAATGCTGCGACGTCGTATGTAAAATGGACGGTCGCTCCAACGGGTCACTATCTCGAACGTCTTCAAGCGGCTGACATTCCTTATAAAGTCCACCAACACACGCTTTACATTCAAGAAAAGGATCTGCGCCGCGTCACGTCGTGTTGTACGTAACAACCATCCAAAAACCCCTCATTTCGAGATGAAATGAGGGGTTTTTATAGTAACTAATTAGCGGATTGTTTTTAACGCCGTTGCCCACGGGATGACTTGATCTAGCATTTGGTTGACCGATGTTTCTTGAACGGCTGCCGCTTTTAAGACCGATCCGTTCTCGAAATCAGTGAACAAGGATAACGCCGGATGCACCCGGACGTCGGCGATCAATAACTCACCTAAGATGCCGCGCAAATGTTCTGCTGCCCGTGCCCCTCCGACAGAACCATAAGAGACGATTCCTGCCGCTTTGTTATTCCATTCGATCCGTAGATAATCGAGCGCGTTCTTGAGTGAGGCTGCAATCGAATGGTTGTATTCCTGGACGATGAAGACGAAGCCGTCTTGTGCTGCGACATCCTTCGACCAAGCAACAGCACCTGATGCATCCGCGTCTTTTTCACCTAGAAGCGGTAATTTGTAGTCGGCGATATCAAGAATCGTGTAGTTTGCATCGCCCCGTTGATCCGCGAGTTGTTTGACCCAGTTCCCGACTTGTGGGCTGAGACGTCCTTCACGTGTAGATCCTAAGATGATACCAATGTTTAATTTCTCCATTTTTATTTCCTCCTCTTATTTTATTTAGATGCTGTCAGTTCACTTTCCTATTAAAGATATTCTTTTTCGATGTTGCGCGTACTCCGGACCGTATCGATTGGACGGACCATTTGTTCGATCTGTGCTCGTTGTGGCTCGAGGAATGGTGGTAATGACAATTTCTCCCCGACCGTTTCGTATGGCTCATCACCCATGAAACCAGGACCATCTGTTGCCCATTCGAACAAGACACCGCGCGCGACACGAGCGTAGAGCGATTCGAAGAAGAAGCGATCGACGTAACCGGACGTGTTGAAGCGTAGCTGTTGCATCCGCTCGATCCATTCTTGTAAGGCAGCCGTATCTTCAACGCGGAAGGCGACGTGGTGCACCGTTCCGAATCCTTGACGTCCGCTTGGTAGAACGACGTTATGCTCAACGATGACTTGGGCACCATTTCCGCCTTCACCCATCTCGAACAAGTGCAGGGAACCCGCTTGATCGACTTCGCGCATCAACATCGCTTGTTCAAGTACCGCTTTTAAATTGTCGAATTCCGCGATCCGGATGTGAATTGGACCGAGTCCCGTGATCGCGAACTCGAGGGGTACCGGACCGTTTTGCCACGGTGTGCCGGAAGCGACACCTTGATTGTGCTCGTCAGAGATCAACATGTATTGTTGCTCATCGAAATCGACGAACGAGAGCGTCTGCTTGCCGAATTGTTCTTTGATACCACGGTGCTTGACGTCGTATTTGTCAAAGCGTTTAATCCAGTATTCAAGTGCCGCATCCGTTGGAACACGGAACGCCGTCTTGAAGATTTCATTCGTTCCGTGTGATCCTTTTTGAATACCAGGGAAATCAAAGAACGTCATATCCGTGCCGGCAGATCCTTTATCATCGGCGAAGAATAAGTGATACGTCTGGATGTCATCCTGATTGACGGTCTTCTTGACCAATCGCATTCCTAGGACGTTCGTAAAGAAGTCATAGTTTTTCTCGGCACTGCTCGTAATCGCCGTCACGTGGTGGATTCCTTTTAGTTCATTCATGAAAAATCGCTCCTTTAATCGTTATTATCTCGAATTCGAGATATCAACCTAAAAAATTTTATTGTTTTTTTGCTTGATAGCCGATTGTTTTGGCTGTCTCGATGAATGCTTCGAGGTCTGACGGGGCTATTCCTTGAAATACTTGATTAATCGCTTGCTCGTGCTTTGGAAAAATCGTTTCCATCAGTTGTTGCCCTTCAGAGGTCAGTTCCGCAAATGTCACGCGCCGATCTTCTGGACATGCTTTACGGAAGACATAATTCTTTTTTTCGAGCTTATCGATGACATAGGTGATGCTACTGCTCGTAATCAAGACTTTTTTCCCAATCAATTGAATCGGTTGCCTGCCCCTGTGAAACAGCAACTCAAGAACCGAGAAATCCGTCGGGTTCAGCCCCCACTGCGCAACGTCCTTCTTGATGACTTCATGTAACGCGTCGACTGCGCGCACCATGACCGTTAATGCTTTCAAGTTCGGGTTCGGTCGTGTCATTTCGTTCACCTCTTTTGTATCTTTAATTCATATATCTTTAATTCGAGATAAATATACCATCTCAATTTTTGTTCGTCAACTGTTTTGATTCACTTTTTAATCACGATGATGAACACAACGGATGTTCGAAGCGTTCATCATCATTTAAAACAAAGCACGTACCCTTCGCCTAATCGATAGTGATCGGTCTCAGATTGAATATACGCCGTATTGTCAGGTAATCCGATCGCATAATTCATTTGAGGCAGGTATTCCTGAAAACGAGCTGCTCGTTTTTCCTGATTCAAATGAGGACAGAGACAACCGCTCAGCCAGCCTTGCCCCAAATCCAGGCAATAGCCCGTTCCGCCCTCATTCGTTCGGATCCCGTATGTCATCGCATAGATTGCTCTAGCGCTGACACCGACGTACCATGCTGTGATTCGGTATACGGTCAAAGTTCCCTCTTGCTCATCGAGCTTTTCACGTCCTCGATCTCCCCCGTCAGTTGTTCGATCCGTACACGTGTCGCTTCCGTCATACCGTATATCCCGTGAACGGCACTGGCGTCGACAGCCGAATCCAGGTTGATGGTTTGCCGTAGACCGATGCATCATCGAGAAAACGTTCCAGTGTTGCAACGGACGCGGTTTGCAACTTGACCATGAAGTTATAGCTACCGGTCAGGCGGTGACACTCGACGACTTCTGGATGTCCTTTACAAAATTCAATCAAGCCTGCGCAACGTGTCTCTTCGAACATGACGATCGCGAGTAACCCTTGCGCGAGTGCTTCTGGATTAATGACAGCGCGGAATCCTTCGATGATTCCTGCGTCCTCCATTTTTCGGACCCGTTCGATGACGGCTGGTGCCGATAACCCGATCTGTCGTCCGAGTTCCGACCATGGGATCCGTGCATCATCTTGCAGAATCCGGACAATCTGGTGATCAATCTGGTCCATTTTCCATCCTCCTTCTGATTCAAAACCACTTTCTTCAAATTAACATGGAATCAAAGGAAAATATAGCCTTTTACTTTGTTCTGCTGCTGTGTTCATTGAATAGTATTTCTTATACTACTAATAGGAGGTGATACGCATGGAACCAACCTGTGTCCGGTGCCAAGAAACGATTGAAACGACGGTCTATCAATGTTCACATGCTTGTACGTTTTGCGAACCGTGTACAAAAACGCTCGATCATATTTGTCAAAACTGTGGGGAGCTGCTCGAACCCGCCACGCCAGTCACTACATAAAAAGACGGATGCCTCGGCACCCGTCTTTTGTCTATTTAGATCGTCTCTTGTGATTGCCGCTCGGTTAAGCACCCTTTTGCTTGTTCTTGATGCGGCTTGATCGCCGACTCCCCGAGTGCTTTCGCTAGACCTCATGTTGGAAGATTGACATACATCGACTCATAATTGCTGACTTCGAACGTCTCATGAAAGATCCCGACCGCTTCTGTTGTCCCTGCTTTCTGATTGAATCGTTTCCACGCCGTCAAATGACGGGAACCATGGGCATATGACATCAATTCTTCCGTCGAACGCCAATATTGAATCAACGTCACGGAACGCCAACCGACAAGTGACTCATGCGAAATCAGACCGACATCGTTTGCATAACACTCTTGTAGCATCGGTCCCATCGCCTGGACCGTCGGCAACCATTGCCGGACGGAACGTAAGCGATTGATTCGTAAACCGATGATGAACACGACGACGTCTTTGTTCGGAGTCGCAATGATCCGTTTCATGTCAATTTCCTCCTTCAAGGGTCTCATGGGAAGCGTCACACCAATCGAGTAACGCCCGTGTCTTCCGAATGCCATAATCAAGCGTCAATAAACAATAGATGGCATCATTCGAGTCCGGATAAGAACGAATCATCGCATCGATCGCTTGATACGTCTCAAGCCGTTCTTCGAGCAATCGCGCGTGCTCCTGAATTTTCTGCAAGGTAACCTCTTTTGAAGCATGTCGAGCGAAGTACAGCTTCAACGATAGGTCGTTCCGTTGCACCGGCAGCTCGACGGACGGTTCAGCGACCCATCGCGCAAGCTCCGCATGCCCGTTTTTCGTCAGGGCGAATTGTTTCCGTTCCCCATCCGTGACCTCTTCAACGATCAATCCTTCCGCCTCTAACCGTTTCAGCGTCGGATAGACTTGTCCGAAGCTGATTTTCCAAAAGTGATTCAAGCTCGTGTCGATCGTATGTTTCATCTCATAACCAGACGTACATCCACATGCAAGAAGTCCGAGAATCGCATAACGGGTCATGTTTTCTTTAGGCATCGGTCCCTCCTATATCTAAAAGATACTATCTTTTAGATATAGTTCCTGTTCATTCAAATGCCAAACAGGAAATTTACTGGATGAAGCAGGAATTCTCGTTTTAAATCCGAATTCTTGTTCACATACTTAATTAAAAGGAGTTCTCACATGACATACGCTAAAGCTTCTATCTTCTTTAGTTTGCTCGGTCTTTTCATCGCCTATATAATTTTCCCACCGCTCAACTGGTCGTTCGGACCGAACTCGATGCTTACGATTCCGATCGGACTTGTCATTTATCTGTTCGGAATCGGACTCGGGATCGTCGCCTTCAAACGACGCGAACCGGGAATCCTCAAATACGTCAGTCTCGCCTGTGCCGTTCCGCTTGGCGTGTTACTACTGCTCTTTCTCGGTTTCATCTTCAGCGGGCAGATTTAATCGCCTTACAATAGTTGTTCATGAGACGTTTTCCCGCTTGCATCGAATGTCAGCTGATGGATTGCTGGACTCCCCATCGCGCCCAGCCACTCATTTGCCGGTCGTTCAGTGTAGTGTTCGAGCACTAACGCCAACACGAGACCATGCGTCGCGACGACCACTCGGTGGTACGGGTGGGTTTTAAGTAGCTGATCGATGGCTACTAGAGCACGATTGCGTGCTATTTGATTCGACTCTCCACCTTTTTGCGCGTAATCGTCATTTTGGAATGATCGCTTCAACAGTTCTTCTAGCCGTTCAGGTGATAAACGTTCGTCTGTTTCCTGAAAACACCGTTCCTGAAACGCTGCCTCGTAGATCGGCAAACCTCGTTGCTCAGCAAGCGGGCGAACGGAGTCCATCGCTCGTTGCATCGGACTCGAATAAATGGCGTCAATCGGCAGCGCTTGAAAGAACGCTACGAGTTCTTGCGCTTGTTCCTGACCTGCATCTGTTAATCCCCGCCCTCGATCACTGCCTGTTTTGATCGATTCGCAATGGCGAACGAAATAGATCGTCCTCATCGCAACTGGACCCACGTTCCTTCAGAAATTACATCTACGTTCGAACCGATGACACGGATCGCTGTCGCGTCGTCGATTGCGTAAGCTGGATTCGTTAATATCTCAGCCCAAGACTTGGCAGCTTGTAAGTGATTGTCCGGTAACTGCGGATGATCGAGATGCGGGAAGATTGAAAAGTCAACGAGACCTAATGTTGCGTCCGATTGCTCCGGCGTCTTTTTCCACCCAACGAAATCCGTTCCAATTCGTGGCGTAAGCACCATGCTACCGGCACTCATCCCGACATAGACCCCTGTCAAATTCGGTAACATGCGATCAAAACCCGATTCGACGAACCAATGATGTAGAAAGAGTGGATCCCCACCATTAACGAGGATGACATCCGCTTGTTCGACAGCTGGTTGCCAAATTGCTGGATCAATTACCGAGACCGCTGATAATTCCAACAGACCGACTGACTTCCATCCTAAATCAACCATCGGTGCCTCATCTTTTCCTTGAATGAAGTTTGTAGCAAGCTCCAATCCTTTGGATAACGCATATGAAGCTGTCGTGATCGCGATGGCATGGCATTCCTCAATCGGTTTTCCGAGCATCTCGCGTAACGCGTTGTGAATCGATGGATTTTGTATCCCACCAGACGTTAATAAATAGTCCATCATGATACCTCCTGTCCTTTGCTTCAGTTTACAATATTTGTACGTTTCTGGTATCCTTACTTTTATTCCCACTAGAATAGGAGGAATCATATGTCTTTCGATTTAATGACGTTACCTGAAACGACGTTACACTATCGTCTGATTCTCGGAACTTCCAATCAACCGACGTTTATCTTTGAAAATGGATATGGACAAGATCTTTCAACTTGGCAACCAATCATGGATCAAGTTGAAGGACTTGGAACGATTTTGATGTATGACCGTACGAACATCGGTGGTAGTATGCAGCATGATTCCGAGACTAGTCGCCAGAGCGTGAATCGCCTTCGCCGTTTGATCGATACCTTATCTCTCAAACCACCCTTTATTCTTGTGGGTCATTCCTATGGCGGCACGTTAGTTCGACAATTTGCATCGCAATATCCAAGTGAAATAAAAGGTCTATTGCTCATCGATACAACACCAGAATCCTATATTCAACGCTTCTTACCAGTAATGCCAAACACGTTCCAAGCCATATACAAAAAACAATTCACGCTCGAATGTACATACGAAGATTTTAAAGAGAGTATTGAAGCGACGAACGTCGATGTCCTCTATCCCTTTCCAGTCGTTGTTCTGTCTGCTGGTAAAAAGGATCATTATTCGCGTGAGGCGCAACTATTGTGGCACGAATTGCAACGACAAACTGCTGCACAGTCGATCCAAGGGTTGTTGATCGAAGTTCCAAACAGCCGGCACTTCATTCAACAGGATGCCCCCCATATTGTTATCGATGCGTTACATCATTTGACTTCAGGTGATTCTTAAGCTCTTTTCAAAGGAACTATTTCCCATTTCAGAACGTATACTTAATATAAGCTTGATTCGACACACTGATTGGAGGCACATATGTATTCGATTCCTAGCTACTTTATACTCTACTTAAAAATCATGCTGACGGATAAGATTCCGGTCTTTTGGTCGTTGATCTTCCCATTGATTCTCGCGTTCGTCTTCGGGTCACGACTCGATTTCACAGAGAGCAATTTTCTCTCATTTCTTGCACTCTTTTGGGGCTATATCTTACTTTCGATTTATGTCAACGGCATTGGTCTCCAACTTGCCCGGATGCGGGAACATGGTTTGATGAAGACGTATATCATGATTTCCGGTAGCAAGATCGGTTTTATTCTCGCACTCGTACTCGTTCAGCTCGTGTTTGCAGCCGTTAGTTTGACGGTCTTTACGACAGTCCTTATGCTCGTATTCGGCCTTTTCTCACCTTTGACGTTGTTACTCGCTTATCTCGTCTTGTTGCTCAGCATCCCGCTTGCTTTTGCAAGCATCGCCTTGACGATGCTTCCGGCTAAGATTTCGAGTATGTCGACATTAATCAACATCGTCATGTATCCTCTGTTCTTGTTCGCGAATAGCCAACCGGATCGCTGGTACAGTTACTTGAATCCTTTTTATGTCATGAAAACACTTGGTCTTGCCGTCTCTGAGCACGTTACGGGAGCATCGTTCCTTATCTTGACCGTCGTACTCGTCGTTTATCTGTTACTTGGTCTATTCTCTGTCAAACGTTTTAATCTCATGTCATTACTGACCCGATAGGAGGATTCAGATGCACGTTCAACACGTACGCTTCAACTATCCGAAATCACCTGATCTGTTACACGATGTCTCCTTTTCGCTTGTTCCCGGGAAACTGAACGTCTTGATCGGGATGAACGGTGCCGGGAAAACGACACTGTTTGATTGCATGACCGGCGCCTTACCGATCACGTCCGGAGAACTGGACTTACCCGATATCTCGGACATTCTCTATTTGACGCAATTCATCTATTACTCGGATGAATTAAAGGGCAAGGATGTCGCCGTCTTCGTCGGTCGGCTCGCTCGTTTGAAAGCATATCGCAAGCAAGAGACGTATACGCGTCATCTGAAACAGCCACGAGAGCTCGATCTATTCGCTCATCTATGGGAGATGAAAATCGGTAAGATGTCCGCTGGTGAAAAGAAATGGTTGTTCGTCACCCTGTTGACGACAGTACCGCGTTCGCTCTACATTTTTGACGAGCCGACAAGTGGCGTTGATCCGGCAACACGACTTCATATCATGCGACGCTTCGAGCAGATGGCAGCAAACGGTCAAACGTGCCTCTTCTCGACCCATCAATTACATGATCTATTGCATACAGATGCCCATGTCATCTTCCTTCATCAAGGTCGTATTTTGTACGAAGGCGACTTCAAGGATTGGTTGAACCGATTTGAGACGACAGATCCGGACGTCGCGTTCGTCCAAATGCTTGAACTAGCAGGGTAACGTTAACCACCTCTCTTTTGGAGGTGGTTTTTTTGTAATATTTGAAATGTAGGTTTTCGAAAAACATGTACAGGATATACACATTATAAGAAAGGAGGACGTCCGATGAACTTCATTTCCGGTCAAGCATTTATCACGATGATGGATTCACTTTTCAACGAAGAGGAATGGAATCGACACGTCTTATACATCACTGCGAATTCAGCAGCGATCCACTTACAAAAACGATCTACCACCATTCTCTCGCATCCTATGGAATATCAGATTTCGTTTCTCGTGCATTTACCAACGCTAGAAAAACGACTGATCGTCAAAATGAATCAACAGGAGACGCGTCAATTTTTCTTTGATTCAATGGCTTCCATCGATTGTATGTGCACTAGTTTAATGCCATGGACGAATCCAGGGCGATTTAATGAGGAGGAAAACGTTCATGTCCATCAACACTCTTGAACAACGCATGAATGCCGTCCTCGATTGTTTGGCGGCCGCAAAGGACTACCAACGTATCGCCGGACGGCATGATGTGTCGTATCAACAATTGTATAACTGGGTCCGGCGCTATGAGAGCGGCGGTATTCCTGCCCTGACGGATCGCCGTGGTCGGAAGTTACGAAGCGAACGACTTACTTCGACTCAGCATACGCCTTGAACCGATCAAGGATCGCCTGCCAACCCGCTTGTTGCATCTCAGGCGGGTTAATCGTTTCGGCATCAAATGATTCGACGACTTCGGTTTGTTCCCCGTTCCGAGAAAAGTCGATCGTCACCTGACGACCATCCTCAAGGACATACGCAATGCGCTCATAAGGAACGATCGCCTCATATGTACCCGTGAAATCAAAACCCACGCTTCCGTCTTTTGCTTCCATTCGATTCGTGAATTGACCACCGACCGTCAAATCATTCGTTGACGCCGTCGTATGCCAATCGTCAGACGCTGCGTTCCAGCGTTTGATGTCTTCCGGTGCGTTCCAGATCTCCCACACGGTCTCGACCGGACGATCAATCACGGCTTGAATCGTTAGTTTCGTCATCTTTCTTCCTCCTTACTAATTTGAAGTTCTCTCCTTTTTTCGAGAATACCTAGACAAATCCCTTGTTTTTATCGATTAATTCAGAGGTGATTTTGCGCTCTTTGTTTTCCATACCACAAACAATAGAATCGCCGGAACGAGACAGATGATTGAATCGGTAACGGTTGGTAGGCGTAATGCTGAGCTTGTTAAAAAACGAACGCCTTCCACCGTCCAAATTGTTAACATCAAGGCGGTCAATATTCCGAGTCGCCAGCGTCTCGGAATCCGGATCCAGTAAGCGAGTAATCGTTCCGATCGCTTCATTCTCATTCCACCTTTCGAACGGCTTTCAAGAAGCTTTGTTCCGTTTTATAGGAGGCCTCGCGCCACATGAAACGTTTTGTATGCTTGAACGTATTTTTTTCAAACTGGTTCCCCGAACTCGTCTTGAAGTAATGGGCGACACTTAAAGGACCGTCGAATGTGTTTCTGATGATCGTGTTATCATGGACGTCATGCTGGACGAGCAATTGACCACCCTCGAGCCCTTTCGTATCATTCCCGATCAGCTGATTTTGCTCGATCCAGACATGATTTGTACCGCCCCGCTTCGTGTCATACCCACCGATCGCAATCCCGGTGTAGACGTTTTTCCGTACATCATTCTGGCGGACGATGACATCTTCTGCGTACCGTCCGGCATGTTCACTCGTTACCTCGATCCCGATGTCACTCGCTTCGACGAGATTCTTCTCAATTGTTAGGTTTTTCCCACCATCGACATAGATGCCGGCTGCATTGTATTCCTTCCCGTAAGCAGGATTCCCGTAGCTTGACGTCCGGTAGACACGATTTTCCGACACGACGCCTTCACGGACGTAGTCGTCTTTCTTCGATCGAGCGATTCCTTCATATCCGATCAAATCAATGCCGATGTTGTCGTTATCCCGTACGACATTCTTCGTCACACGGAAATGTTTGACGTTTCCGTTCAATACGAGGGCTTCACTGAAACCGAGGCGATTCTGCTCGACTCGGTTGCCGGTGATCGTCAGGTGACGAATCGCTCTCGTTCCATAGACAGCGATGCCGTGTGCATTTCCGTCTTTCGCGAGCGTCTTGATCTGGCGAACCGTATTGTTCTTCAACGTGATGTGTAATCCTGATCCCGTGACCAAAATGCCGATCGGTGTCGCATCCGACCGTTTCGACTGAATGGCTTCGATCTTCAGTCCTTGGATTGTCACATATTTTCGATTTTTCACCTGAACGATCGGTAAGGTTGCGTCCCGATCTTTGATATTTTTCCCGCTTAACGTGACCTGCTCGTCTTGATAGTTTCGGAAGGAGATCGGGCGTTCTCTCGTTCCGCTCTGTCTAACGTTCAGTGCCTCGTGATACGTTCCCTTTCGCAAGTAGACCGTCGTACCCGCAGTCGCTTTTTGCGTCGCTTGTCGGATCGTTTTAAACGGATGCTTCAACGTGCCGGTATTTTCGTCACTGCCGTTAGGTGCGACGTATAACGATTTTGCCGTCGATTCGGCCTCTTCACTTGTCGAGGCACAACCGACGAGCAGGACGGTTGCTAATAACCATTTGCCTTTCATGATTTCCTCCTTTATTTAGCAAGAACATTGTTGGTATAATCTAGGTATCATTTCTATTTTTTTGAATATTTCAATTTCATCTCGATTCACTATGACTATGGAAAAGAGGAATACGTCATGAAATATGCGCTCTTATTCACCCTAACCTTCTTGCTTGCTGGTTGCACAACGGAAGCAACCGTCCTTCCAAAAGAAACCGTCAAGATCAAGAAGTCTTCCTTTTCGATCACACCCTCTTCCGCAAAGGACGGGTCGCAGCAACAGCGGACATTTTTCTTAACTGGTACACTCGATCGCCCACTCGAGCTCAAGGCGGTCCAATTTGACGATACAGAACCACCAGAGGTGCTGATCGACAAATCGATTCCTGCCGGTACATATGATCGCACACCGTTCCAGTTGACGTATGATTTGAACCTGCTCAAGGATTCGCATGCCTTCACCTATTCGCTTGATGCGAAGAATGGTATTCCTGAGACGAAAACAGTCTATACCTTACCTCAAAATGTCCAGACTGACAGCGGTCAATTCAATGATCAGAAACAGACGAATGCTTCGTTCTACCCCTTACTCCTCAAACGCTATACGACAGGAGAATCGATCATCGGTCGCTCGATTGACACGTTATCCTCTCCTCACCTAAAGGTCAGAAAACAAGAAGGCGCAATTTTGATCTATTTGACTAAATCACGATAAGGAGAACGGCGGACCGAGAAGAGTCCGCCGTTTTTTTAGTCCGCTATGACATGCGACATGTCAGCTTCTAATCGAATCACGGCTTCCCCATCCCTGTATTCGACGATCGTCAAACTCGTTCCATGAATGAACGGCGGATCCCATAATGTCGCGAAAGGCTTACGTTGAAGATATGTCAGCAAGATGTTAAGGAAGATGCCGTGGGTGACGATTAAGATGTTTTCGTCTTCTTCATGATCTGCCAGTCGTTCCAAAAACGATAGGATGCGCTCGCGGACCGCCTCAAAGGATTCTCCACTCTCCGGTATGTAGGTATGCGGCGTTTGCCAAAATGCAGCATGAGCAAGCGGATGCGCGACTTCAATTTCCGCCGCCGTCCGTCCTTCCCAGGTTCCCATGTGCATTTCACGCAATCGATCGTCGATGGTGACCGGAATCGCTGGATCGAGATCCATCATTCGAACTGTTTCTCGGACGCGACCAATCGGACTGATATAGAGATGATCCAGCTGAACTTCACGTAAGCGGTGACCAAGGTCTCGCGCATTTTGCCTGCCCTTTGCTGTCAAAGGAGAGTCTTCCCAGCCTTGCATTCGTTTTTCTAAGTTCCATTCCGTCTCGCCATGACGCGTAATGTAAAGTGTTGGCATCTGTTCCATCCTTTCGATTTCTAGTTTCTTTCAAAAGTGTATCAAACTCTGGCTGCTTTTTCCTGCAACTAGAGAAAACGAATCCAGAAGAGAAATTCACTAATCCGTTCGGTATGATGAAGATAGACCTAAAGGAGGAATTCGATGAATCGCCAAGAGATGATTGACCTTGCCAAACAAATCCGCTCGGATGAGGAACGTCCTCAAGTCACACCTCCTCATCCACCGCAAGCGACCACGACTACGCTACACGTGCCGACTTCAGTCGGAGATATCCGAGTGCTGTGCCACTCACCGCTTGATGCAGCAGAACCGCTACCTGGATTCATCAGTTTCCATGGTGGTGGCTTCATCACCGGAACGCCAGAGATGGATGAACCATGGAATCTGTTTCTCGCTGAGACCGCCAACTGCCATGTTCTCAATATTGAGTACCCGTTAGCGCCGGAGCATCCATTTCCTGTTCCGGTCCACACCGCCTATGAAGTCGTTCAGTGGATTTTCCAACATGCTGATACGTTACGCCTCGATGCTTCACGCATCGCCATCGGAGGGCATAGTGCCGGTGGCAATCTTGCGACTGCCGTATCGTTATGGAACGCTGAGCAGACAAATCCTGTGCCGCTCATCGCTCAAATCCTTGATTATCCTCCGCTTGATCTCGCAACAGATCCCGCGGATAAACCATTCTTCGAGGAAGCGATTCCCGCTGAACAGGCACGGCAGTTCAATGCGATGTACATCGCTCGTGCGGAAGACGCGTATCATCACCTCGCTTCGCCACTCTATGCGGCTCAACTCGATGCGTTACCACAGACGCTCGTCCTAACGGCGGAGCACGACTCGCTGGCGCAGGAGGCGCGGCAGTATGCGAAACGCCTTCAGGCGGCAGGTGTTGCTGTTGAGCACCAGGAATTCGCTGGTCAAGCTCATGCCTTCACACACCACAGTGATATAGACGCGGCACTTCAGGCTTGGCAATGCATTGCGGATTACCTCAAGTCCGTTTATCGTTCGTAAGTATAGGGGGAGTTGACTCAAAAGTCGGTTTCCACAAAGATAAGGGGGGCAGAATGATGATCTGGCCCCCTTATCGCGTAAATAAAGAATGACGCGTTTCACGCCACTCCTACAGGAAAAAGTGCATTGTTGCGCTGTCAGAGACAAATAAGACCCGCTTACCTGCTTGAATAAGGCAGGTAGGCTGGCTTGTGTCTCGCCTGAGGAAAGGGCGTGAAAAGACACGTCATTCTTTTTTTAATCAGCCTCTTTGTCTATTCGGTCTGGTCAATTGTCTACTCGGTGAGAAGCAAGTCAATCGGACTGTCTGGTGATTTCTGAATCAACCGCATGGTTGTCTCTTCCGGTCGATCACTGACGATCCACATCACGTCTGTTCCGTTTTGGTAGGCAAGATTGAGCTGTTTTCCTTGCTTTTGAACGTGTACCTTCAATCCGTTGATGGTACGTACCCGTTTTCCAAATCGTGCCGGAATCCGCTCACTTTTCAGTCGTGTCTCAATCATCGTGTAATGACGATTCGTGACAAGTTTCGTCGTCATTTTTTTCTTGTTTCCTTCCCACGCTAGGCTCCCTTCGATCGACTCGCCTTTCGTGGATTGATCCCGAGTGAGATCCATCGAACTGCTTAACATCCAGTTCGACTTCTTTTCATAAATCATCAGCGAATCGTATCGTCCATCGATGACGCTTGCTAGCAGTAAATTATAGTCACCGAATTTAGCGTCCACTCGGAAATCGTCTTGCTTTAACGTATAGGTGGACTTGTCGCTCAAGTCATATTTAAACTGATGCTCGGCCGTTTCTACAGCAGTCGGATAGGAGCCACTGTCGAACAAACTCGTACCATCAACGTGAATCTTTTCTTTCACCTCGACATTCTTTTCCGGTGCGCACCCGCTGATACAGAGGAGTCCTACTAGTAGAAGCGGTATCGTTTTTTTATAACTGATTTGTTTCATCACATACGCTCCTTCTTGTTTCATGTACATACTTTTAGACCTGGATCATCTTGCCATCCTTTTTCAATTACTCGTCGCTGAAAAATCGAATGACGCGCGGTGCCGACTTGAAACGGTGGCGTCGGTCGAATGATTTGATCCATAAAGTCATCTGCCCCATATGGAAGGTAAAGTTCAAAGTCTGGTCGTCTCGTCACGCCGATTGCTGTGACGGTCTCAGGAAACTGTGAAATCGCATCCGTTGCGGACTGATAAGGTGGTAATCCATTGACGAGATGCATTCGCGTTTGATTTTTAACAGACCACGGCAAATTCAATACTTTGCGTAACTGTTCTTCATGACGTTTTTCCGTGACTTCCGAAAGATCAGTAGGATCAAAATAGACGATATCGATGTCCGATGTCGCCTGTCGTTCGACGTTCCAAATTTTCGAACGTAAGACACCGGCACAGATCCACCAATCAGGCAAGTGGAGTGTCGCTACCAACGCTAGCATCTCTTGTAACTCATGATCGTTTCGTAATCGCTGTTCAATTTCTTTATGATCCACACTCATCTCCTCCGATTCGTAGAACTATTTTCCCTTGATACTGTCGGGATTCCATCAACTGATGTGCCTCTTGCACTTCTGATAGTTGAAACTCGTGAATCATCGGCATCTTCAATTTCTTATTTTCGAGTAGAAACAGGATATGGGATGCAGCCCGTTTAATCCGATTTGGATCCAATTGACGCGTCGTTCCAAGGCTAAATCCACGAATCGTCCGGCAACTGGCATGGACATCTGTCGTCGAGAGTTCACCTGCTGATCCGCTACTGTTACCAAATTGTACGAGTGTCCCGTAATTAGCGAGACAATCAAGACTTTTTCGCGTTACGTGACCTGCGACAGAATCAAAAATGACATCTGCTCCCTTCCCATTCGTCAACAAAAGGACGTTTTCGGCAAAATCATCATATGTGAATACATGTTCCACACCAAACGATTGTACGTATTTTATTTTCTCAAGATTTCCTACTGTTGCGATGAGTTGCTTCACACCTCTATGTAACGCAAGCTGAATCAATGCAGTGCCTACTCCACCTGCTGCACTATGAATAATGATTGTGTCGGTCGGCTTCACTTGACCAATTTCAGTCAGTAACATCTCGCTCAGAATTCCTACTGTAGTAAATAAGATTGCTTCCCGCAACGAGATCGATAGTGGGACTCGATATACGAGTCGCTCGTCCGCTCGAACGATTTCGGCATATGATCCGGTTTTTGCAAATGCCATGACACGATCGCCTATTTGAAATGCCGAATTTGGGTTAGAAGCTATTACAATGCCGGTTACGTCTAAACCAAGTACGAACGGAAACGTACCCGTTGCTTTTCCTCCTCGGCGTTGTTTTATATCAGCAAAATTCACACCCGCCCAAGCAACTCGAATCAAGACCTCTCCAGGGTTAAGTACTGGATCCAAACATTCATCTTGTTGAAGCACGTTAGCCTCCCCGTATGCATGTTGTATGATACGTCTCATCTTATTCCTCCTTATCACTCTTTCATTTTACCTCATATTTCCATTTAACAGCATAAAAATAGACATCTGCAACCGGCGGATTGCAGATGTCTTTGATTTACAGCCGAATCAATACGATACCACCAAGCATGATGAGCAAGCTGACGATTTGCACACCTGTGACTGGTTGTTTTTTTGCACCGAACCAACCGAAACGATCAATCAATAGGCTGCCAGTCAGAAGACCGATCGTCACGATGACGACAGCGAGTCCTGTACCGACGAGCGGAACGATGAAGGCATTCCCGGCAACGAACAACGCACCGATCAATCCTCCGATCCAAATCCAAGCAGGTAAGGATTGCGACCGATCGATGTGCCACTTCGTTCGGAGGATCAGATTCAGCAATAGCAAGCTAATCGTACCGATGATAAATGAAATCAAGGCGCCTTTGACGGCTGACCCAAGAACACTTCCGAGATGACCATTGATCGCCGTCTGGGCAGCACTCATCATTCCGGTTAGAATTCCGAGCAGACGCCAGACAAACAACGAGTTTTCTGTTGATGCCACCTGCTGTTTACGACGGCGTGCGAAATAATCACCGAGGGCGACCGTTCCGACGACACCGAGTAACACAAGCACTGCGCCGATGACCCGTGTCAACGAAAGTGTCGTGACGTTCGCTTCAAACAATCCAAAATGATCGATCAACAGTCCCATGATGACTTGACCGAAAATCGGCATGATGACCGTTTGGACACCACCGAGTCGCGGAAACAGCAAGATGTTTCCGGTCAAATAGATGACGCCGAGCAGTCCTCCACCCCAAATCCAGAACGGTTCATCGGCGGTAGCTGAGAGACCTGTAAAATCCCCATCGACGAGCAAGACGAGAAGCAGTAAGAAGAGTGAGCCGATCGAAAAGGAAATCAGCGAAGCGAGGAACGGTGAACCGACGACACCCCGCAATCGTGTATTGACACTCGTTTGAACCGGTACGAGCAGACCGATGATGAATCCAATGATGATCGCAAGCATACGAGGACCTCCTTCTTCATGTGCCTTTCCATCATACGGCAGTCTCGCACGCGGAAGCGACAGGAATGCTCAAAAAGGAGCCGGTTCATCGACCGGCTCCACGAATTAGATCTTTTTCCACGACTTCTGATACGTCCGCAGTTCTTTCTTCGTTGGATGCTCGGCATCGAGACGTTTTCCGTTTCGTTCAAGTAGCATATCGGACACGAGCAAAACAATCGCAAGGACGACATAGACGGCAAAACTAAGGAAGAATGGCAAGTCGAATACGATGATCAGTGGGAAAAATAATCCCATTAAGATCACGAACAAAAAATCAGTCACATACTGCCATTGAATGATTTTTTTCATCTGTGGTTTTACCGTTAATGCCATATCACGTTCGACTTCTTGCGAGTGAATCCGCGCAATCCAGACCAATGCTACAAGTAAAAAGAACAATGGCCAGTACACGTCCCGATTGGCGACGACTAATAGGATACTGACTCCGTACAGCAACGAGCTGTACAAACGTGGTTTGACGAGTTGACGCTTTTCTTCTTGAATGAACGCGATACGTTCGGCTTTTGTTTTCATTTAAATCCCCCAACTGATGTGACGTATCTTTTTAATCTGATCGAACCGTCCGTGATCGACCGATGTACTCGACTTTATTTTGAAGTACACGATACATCCGGTATTCTCCCGTCGGTGCCGACTTCAGCTGAACGGCAATCTGATGACGTCGTGATTTCGATGATTCCGACGCTACGAAGTACGGTTTGACCGATGCGATATCATCACGTCCGAACTGCTTCGTCACGTGTCGAACGACTTGCACTTCAACAATCTGCTCATAGGTCGCATCCCGTTCACCTGCGATCATCCACCAACCGACACCGCTAATTACTACGAGTAATAGAATCGCACCGATCGTTTTTCGCATTTCGATCCCCCCGGTTCACTTGCCCTTACTTACTGTTTCAATTCGTGAACGAGGTTTTCCTGCTTTCGTCGGGTGACGAACCAAGCGATGCCTATGACAAGCACTATCAAACCGGCACTGGTTCCGGCAATCGTCGGTACATTGAAGTAAAATGATCCCGTATCATCGATCCGTGTCATGAAGAAGGTCGCACCAAGACCACTGATCAGTCCAAAGGTGATGCCACTCCCAATGAATAAGAGCATTTGAATGAGTGTCAGCTGACGGAGCTTGTTCCGTGTCAACGCAATCGTTCGGAGCAAGGCATACTCGCCTCGTTTTCCACTCACGAAACTGAGCAAGGCGTTCGCAAGTCCGAACCAGACGGATCCACTCATGACGACGAGCGCAATCAAGAAGACGAACCAGCGTTCCGTCGTTTGTTGCTTTGCATCGCGAAGTGCGTCAGATAGTCGATTCACTTGCAATGTCGGATAACTTTCTGTGATCTCTAATAATGTTGTGGTCACTTGCGCCTTCGTTAACTCGGACGGAACGTCGATAAAGACATTCAAGATGTGATCGTTTGGTTGCCGCAGTTGCTCGTTCCGCCAATCCACGAGGACGTCTGGTGCTATCTTCTTTTCAATTCCAACGATTCGGAATTGACCGACCGAAACGTTTCGTTCTTGTTCCCCGTCCCATCGCCCTATTGGCAACATATCGCCTTTTTGAAGACTGTGTGTTTTAGCAAAGGTCCGTGAGACGATGATTCCTTCTGTGTCACTCGTCTGCTCTCCCGCTAAGACATCAAGACGACGATAATCCGTCACTTCGTATTCGATCGAGACATCTTCTTGAGGCGACTGGTATTCGAAGGAATTGCGAGACGACAGAAAGGTCGCTCTTGCGCCAGGTAGGTCCGTTTCAATTTGTCGAATCAATTGCAACGGGTTTCCTTGCGATCCTTCATCCAAACGACTCTTTAGGACGACTTCTGTCGGATATTGGCTGATGATGTACTTCCGCTCGTTTTGTTGCACCGTCTCAAGGAACGTCGAGCCGATGACGACGATGATCATCAAGACTTGAACGATCAGCATCAACCAGGCATTTTTCCGAAGTTGCGGCAACACGCCCCGGAAGGCGACGAAACTCGTTGGTCCCGCTAACCGACGAACAATCGGTTCCGCTCGCTGGAGCACTCCCTTCAAGAGGAGTGGCGTCACAAGATACATCGTCAGTAAAAAGGCAACGGTCGCACCGAGCCAGGCGATTGCCCGTGACCCTTCCGTACTGGCAATCACTTCAGCGAATAACACCAAACTGACGGTCAATCCACTACTGAACAGGACGAGACGTTTTCGCCGGGTCGGTCGTGACGCCGTTTTCAGATTTTCTCGCAAGACGTGGAGTGGTAACACATCCCGTTTTCGGTAAGCCGTACTCGCGAGCAACAGCAGAATTAACAAAGCACTACCGAACGTTACGAGCATCAAGAACGCTCCTTGTTCGATCATGAGGGAGACGATCATTTTACCCTCTGTCGGCCATACGAGTTGACCGAGTAACGGTAAGCAAATACTGCCTAGAATTGTAAGCATCGTGCCCGCTAAGACAATCAATCCAGATTGAACGAAGAACAGCTGAAACAGTTGCCGTGTCGTCGCCCCAAGCGTCCGCATGATCGCAAATTGGACGGCATGTTTACGTAAATACAAGTCAAAATTCGCCATCAAGATGAAGCCGGACACGACAAGGATCAATACTGACAAGATTCCGATGTAGCCGTTCAGCGCCGGTGAGAGCGCTTGCCCTTCCGAAAGTTCAATCCGGAGCTTCGGATTTGCTTTGACGAGTGTATCGGCATAGTGGACGAGATCCGCCTCTTTTTTTAGATTGAGCAAGACGGCTTTCGTTTCGATCGGATGATACTTCTTCAGATCAGCATACGAAAGCAAGACTTGATCGTGCGAGACTCCCGGTGTTTTTGAATTTGGTAAAATCTCACGGATTCGATACGTCGCTTCTCCGACGCGAAGCGTTTGCCCGACACTACGATCAAGCGACGTCGCGAGTCGAGCTGACACGATCACTTCTCCCTGTTTCAATTCGTTCGTGAAATGATACCGACTTTTCGTTAGGGCATCCGAATGAACTCCTATCGTCTCCACGTCGGCCATCGCTTGACCAGCGACGCGCGCTGTCGTCTGTAAGATCGACTCTGCGCCCAAGACATCGTGATCCTTTTTAAGTTGCTCCAACATGGACTGATCCGTCCGCTCGTCTTCAGGTGTATATTTGACCGTCAGATCGACTTGACCATATCTTTGTACACGATCTGTCTCGATAGCGGCTTGATTATGTAGTAAAAAAATGACCATCGTTAAGACAAGACCAATCGAAATCATGACGCTTCCGATTGAGGTCACTAAAATCATCGGACTTTTACGGTACAGTCGGTGGGAAAGACGGAAGAGATGTTGTCGTTTCATACAGCCCCCACGAACTGCTCGTATGTCTCTAAAATCGGCGCCACGTCTCCGGTCGACAGTTGATCGGCAACGATCTGTCCGTCATGGAAATACAGCACACGTTTCGCATGAGCGGCTACGGTCGCATCATGGGTCACGAGCAGGATGCTCGTTTGTTGTTCGCGATTGAGTTCTTGAAGCAACTGCATGATTTCAGCAGATGTCTTGAAATCGAGGTTCCCCGTCGGCTCATCCGCTAAGATGATCGGTGGTCGACTGATCAAGGCACGTGCGATTGCGACACGTTGTTGTTGTCCACCCGACAGCTCTTGCGGTCGATGATTGTTCCACTTCGTCAGTCCGACTCGTTTGAGCCAAGTGTCCACCTCTTGATGGATCGTTTTATCATCCATCCCCTTCAGTATCAATGGTAAAGCGATGTTTTCCTGAACTGTCAAATCATCGAGCAGATGAAACGATTGAAAGATGAACCCGATGTGTTGCTGACGGTATAACGTCGCAGCAGGTTCAGTGAAGA
Source organism: Exiguobacterium sp. s161 (assembly GCF_018619045.1). Taxonomy (NCBI): domain Bacteria; kingdom Bacillati; phylum Bacillota; class Bacilli; order Caryophanales; genus Exiguobacterium; species Exiguobacterium sp. s161. The sequence continues at coordinate 1,203,992 of NZ_JACSNH010000001.1, read as the reverse complement.
TGTCGCGTTGCCGTTTTTCCTTTAAGGTCAACGTTCCGCCGGTTGGCGCGTCAAGCGCTCCCAGGATATTCAACAGTGTACTTTTCCCGGATCCACTCGTGCCCATGATGGCGATGAATCCTCCTTCCTCTAACGTAAAGCTGACTTGCTTCAATGCATGGATCGTCTCCGTTCCACGTATGTAGGTTTTTGATAACCGTTCGACTTCTAATAAAGCTGACACGCATATCCCTCCTTAATTATTCCGTCTTTATCATAACCATAATAAGGATTTTTTAGAAGTAAATGCAAAAAAACTCCTCATCTAAACGACGAGGAGTTACTGGCTATTGTCGGACATATTTTAATGGAATCAAATCTGCAATCCGGACTTTCGTCAACTGATCGTCGATCGTTAAGAGGACAAATGCGTCCGGTGCATAGTCGGAAATCAATTCGCGACACATGCCGCACGGACTGACGACACGAATCGTTCGGTCCGCCTCATCCGAATAGGGATGTCGGACGGCGACGATCGTCTCAAAATCCGTCAATCCATCCGTGATGGCGGAACCGATCGTGATGGCTTCCGCGCACACCGTCACCCGACCGATATAGGCTTCGACATGAACTCCCGTTTTCGTTACGCCATCTTTTGTCCGCAATGCAGCTGCGACGTGATGTTTATCTTCAGCGTAACGGCTTTGAATCGTTTCGGTTGCTCGTTCGACCAGTTGCAGGTCAGCTTCTGTAATCGGATAAGTCTGCATATTGTGCTCCTTACGTGTCTTTTTTCTTATAGGTCAAACCGATGAATTGTGCTTTTTCATTGAATAGTCGACGGTAGGATAGAAAACCAACGAGGACAGATGCCATCGCCGCCGTCGTTAAGATTAGGAATAGAATCAATAGTTGATAAAGGACCGCTTCCATTGGATCCGCGCCACCGATGATCAACCCACTCATCATCCCTGGCAGTTGGACGAGCCCCATCGTTTTTTGCGCTTCGATCGTTGGAATCATACTTGTCCGGATCGCGCCTTTTAAGCTCGTATCAATCGCTGTCTTCGCATCTCCACCGAGTGAAAGAATCAGTTCGATGACCTCGTCGCTTCGTTCGACCTCGTCCTTGAACTTATTGAGAAACAATAAGGACAAGATCATACAGTTTCCGATGACCATCCCGCTGATTGGAATGACTTGCTGGGCTTCGAACGGAATGATTCGTAACCCGAGCAAAATGCCCATCGTCAATGCTTCGACCGCAATCAGTGTGAACAAGATGATCCACTGGATTCCGGGAATCCCGTCCCCTTTACGGATGACGTTCAGTGTCGCTGCACCGATCATCAACAGAATCATCAGTAACATGAAAATTGGACTGCCGCTTTCAAAGACGAACGTCAAAATGTAACCGATGATTAAGAGTTGGACAATCGATCGAACGGTTGCGATGATGATGTCCTTCTCTAGACCAAGCCGTAACGTCCGCGCTAAGACGAGGGGAATCAAAATGAAGATGAGCGAAGTCGCCAGTTGGAGGTAACTCATACCGATTCCCCCTTCAAGAACGCTTGTGTCTCGGCTTGACCACTTGAAACGAGTTCTTTAAAAGCACCAGACTCAATCAATCGACCGTCTTTTAAAAACCAGACGTCGTCACTGACCCGCTTGGCTTGCTCTAAGTCATGCGTAATCCAAATGATCGTCGTCTGTAACTTCTGCTGTAAATCAAGAATCAGCTTCTCAATCTCCTGTACCATCCGATAATCGAGACTTGCCGTGATTTCGTCAAGCAACAGGACGTCCGGTCGATTGACGAGTGTCCGTGCGATTCCGAGCCGGCTCCGTTCACCACCCGACAAATCTTTGACCGGTCGCTCAAGTTCGACGGATAGGTCAACTTGTTGTAGCAAACGTTCCGCTTCTTCGCGCGGTAACGATTCACCGAAGATCGATTTCGGCAAATTGATATTATCGTAGACGGTACCTGGAATCATCGGCGCGCTTTGGAATGCCATCCCGATCCGTTTGCGGACGTCGAGCAGATTCATCTGCTCAAGTGGTTCGCCTCGAAAACGAATTTCGCCGCGATCGGGAGAAATCAGTCCATTGATGTGTTTCAATGTCGTCGATTTCCCGGCACCACTTGGTCCGACGAGCGTTGTAATGACACCTTCGCGGAACTCACCTGTTATTTCGTGTAAGATGTGTTGATAGCTGACTTCGTGAAATGTAAGAATCGACATACCGTGTGTTCACCTGACTTTCTACAAGTTTCGGGTAATGCTCCTGTAGTGTTGTACCCGAAAATCCGTCACGTTAGTACGTCAAGCGACACTTCCTTACGCGTGGATGATCTCTCCGGCAAAATCATACGGTACCGTTCGACCAGCAAAGAGCGATTCTTTTGATGCTTTCGGTAAATTGAGGTGTTTGAACGCTTCTTCACGATCCATCCAGACGAGTCCGGAAATTTCTTCTGGAACATTCGTCTTTAATTGACCGGAAGTGATTTCTCCCGCGAAGAAGAAAAAGAGACAATGTTCCCCCGCTTGTGGGAAGAATGCTTCTGCCAGATGGACGATGTCACTTGGTATGATTGTAAATCCTGTCTCTTCCAGAACTTCACGCGTGATTGCCGTATGTAGCGTTTCGTCGCGCTCGACTGTCCCACCGGGCAATGTATAGTAGTCACCGTGATCGCCACGATTCTCGACCATCAATAATTGATCGCCTGTTTCATTAAATAATGTCGCATAGACGATGTTTTTACGGATATTCATGTTCGTCCTCCTATCGTTTTGTACATCTGCTATTTCTGATCAAAGCGTGTTGTTTTTATTATGTCTTTTCTAGCTCATTTGTCCAAATTTCAATTTGACCCTGTAGGAACGCCATCAACTCTTTCATTTCCGCATCACTTGGTAAGAAGGATACGCCCGCTCTCGCATAGACGTCTTGGATCGAATGGGTTTGACTAAGCGCCAAGGCTGCGATGAAATCTTTCAGCGTTTGGTCAGGGTCTTTCGTGAAATGTTGATAAACCTGGAGAGCGGCGATTTGAGCAATCGCGTACTCGATGTAATAAAAAGGTGTCTCAAAGAGATGGATGACACTCATCCATGCATGACCTTTCCAATCGGGTGTTTCAGACCAATCGATGACGTCCGTATCGTATGATTCTCGGAGATCGGCATAATAGGCATGTCGTTCTTTTGGATCATGACCCGGGTGAGCATAGAGCCATGATTGAAAACGATCGACGATGATCGTCTCGGGTAAGAACTCGACAATGGAACGAATCTGTTCCAGTTTTGCCCGGGCAACGTCTTTTCTATCCGGAATCACCTGATGCCATTCGTTCATCGTAAACAACTCAAGCGACATGGCAGCGAACTCCCCTACTTCAAGCGGAATCGGTTGTAGTCCGTCGTACGTTTCTTTCATCGCATCATGATGTACGGCATGGCCGATCTCATGCATAAAGATGACGAGATCATCAAACGTATGGATACGATTCATAAATAAGAACGATTGTTGTTCGACCGGTAAATACTCACAAAACCCTCCGCCCGCTTTATTTGACCGGGCATCGATATCGAGATGATTCATCTGTCGCATGTCTTTTAATACTTCAGCAAAATAGGGATGGACGCTCTCTAGGATTGCTTGAGTCTGATCTAAGAATGAAGTATCAGAACCGGTCACGTGATGATCAATCTGTGTATAGGCGGATTGCCGAACGTCCCACGGATGGAGCGCCTGTTTGCCGAGAAACGTTTGTTGTTCGCGCTGAAATCGCCGTTTGATTGGTAGAAAGTCGGATTGAATGATGGTGGCGTAATGATCGACATCTTGACTCGTATAATCGACGCGTCCGAGTTCTACAAAAGCTAGTTCCTCGAATCCGATCTTACTACTTGCAGTGGCACGCGCTTGTCGTAACTCAACGAGTCGTGAAAGCAACGGTTGAATGACGGATTCCTTCATGCGGAACGCTTCCTCAATCGATAAGAGCGCTTGTTTTCGAGTGGATTCATCCGCGTCAAATAAAGCAGCATAGAGATCCGAAACCGGCTCTCTCGATTTTTTCAGCATCGTCGCCTCAATTCGGAGATAGTCTTGAATAAGACAAGCTTCCTCTTCTGTCACACTTGTTGCTCTGAGTGATTGTTCAAAACGTGCTCTCGTTCGAAGTGTAACGTCATCACGTGAGACGAGATCCATTTTTACGGAACGTCTCAACGTATCGAGCTTATCCGATAGCTGCTGACGCCCTTGTTCGTATTCAGAAGTGGTACCGGGGTCTGTGACGTCCTGGAGATACGCGATTTTTTGTTTGAGCAAAGTCTCTTCCATTTGGAGAATCGAAGCAATCTGGTGCGTAACATTCTCATCATGATAAATAACGTTATTTACACGTGACTGAGATTTCATCGACGGATTTCACATCTCCTTTCAACTTATTCTAGTATACAGTTTATGCCAACGATATGATCGTTTTACAAATAATTGACTATTATATTGTCTTTTTTGACTATTATCGTTGTCAAAAAGACCATGATAAGTTACATTATATAGGAGGTGAATCCCTATATGAAATCCAGGTTAAAAGAATTACGCGCCCGTCACGGGTGGAATCAGTCTGAACTGGCACGGCGTGCGAACATTTCGCGCCAGACGATCAGCTTAATCGAACGCGAAGAATTCATGCCGTCGCTATTGATCGCTGTCAAAATTTCTCGTGTGTTTGATACGCCGCTAGAAGATATCTTTTATTTCGATGAGGAGGAATTAACATGAACAAGGAAGCAGTCAAGGTCATCATCGCAGCGTTACTCGGTTTTATTAGCAGTTATTTCGTCATGTTTGTCCTAAAAAATATCCATTTGTCACAGTTTGAACGATCGCTCTATCTTGATTACATATTTATTGGTCTTTTCGTTATCTTGACGCTCTTGACTCTCAGTTACATCGTACGCTATTCGCAAATTCGTCAATTGACTCAACACTCTGTTTCTTCCGATGAAGAGGACGCGATTGACGATCAAGTGAATCGATACTATGCAGATGGCATGATGATGGTTCAGGTTTCTACTCTTCTCAGCATCGGGCTCGCATCGTTTAGCATCATTGAAAACCAGTTCGGACTTCATTTGATACTGAGCGGACTCTTTTTTATCATCAGTAGTCTTGCCTCTGTTTTTTATCTTAATCTCATGCATCATATATATCCGGACCGTCAGTTCCCGAAGTACTCGGAAACAAACTATATCAAAAAGCTGTTCGCTGCTTCAGATGACGGCGAGCAACACGTCATGTTAGAGGGACTCATCCGTTCACAGTCTTCTTTGCAACTCCTATTGATGGGGATCATCGTCGTATTGGTCGTGTATTCGTATGAGACCGGTCAATCTCAGATCTTTGCGATCAGCTTATTGATTATCGCCTTGATTTGGAGCAATGCGAAATATTTTCTCCATGTACGCAATCGCTAAACAGGAGCATCCAGTCAATCGACCGGGTGCTCCTTTACTTGCCTTCAAAAATCCCGATGATTTTGTTGCTGATGGACATCATGTTGGTTCAGTGTATATTCCTGATCGTCGAGCGAGCGATGTTTCGATTGACTCCGCGCTGAAATGAACCAAACGACTCCACCAACGGCGAAAAAAATAGCAATGAAGATCATAGACACCCTCCTTTAGATTCCTTTTTTACTTTATTCTTCCAACACCCTGGTTTTTCCTTTACGATAAGATAGAAGATATTAATTTATAGGGGGCGTTAGGATGTTCGGCAAAGAACCGACATGTATGCATTGCGGCAAAACGATTGAAGGAAACGAAAAAGTCTACATCCAGATGCGCTATCCGAAACATCGCGGGATGACGGAAGTCAAAGCATACCTAAAAAGCGAAGGACGTTTCATTTGTGAGCAATGTTTCGCAGAAAAGACAGAGTCAAAGGGGTAAGCACTTATGAACCTGAAAGAGAGTACGATTTTAGTTACAGGAATGACCGGAACGCTTGGCTCTCGTGTTGCGCGACGTTTTCTAGAAGAAGCGCGTGAAGTGCGCTGTTTGTATCGCTCTCAGGAACAAGCGGATCAATACGCTTTCAAAGATGTCCACGCAGTCATCGGTGAGCTCGGTGATCCGGATTCGCTTCTAACAGCACTTCAAGGCGTCGATCTGTTGATTCACTGTGCTGCCTATCTCGGAGATGATCCCGATTTAGCACAGGAAGCAAATGTCACAGGTGTACAACATCTCGCGGATGCTGCGACAAAAGCTCGTGTCAAGCGCATCGTTCATATCTCGACGACTTCCGTGTACGGCGAAGTCGTGAGTGGACATTTTACGGAAACGTCACCACTCCTACCGTCCGAACACGTCTACATTCATACAAAACAGGAATCCGAACGCCTGTTACAGGAAAACACACCCAATTCCGATTTAATCATCTTACGTCCAGGATCAATTTGTGCCGAGAAGCAGTCCTACTGGGGGGATCGTCAAGTCGAGCGGATGAAGGAGGCGGAAGTGATTACCTGGGTGCATCCGGACGATGTCGTCCCGTGGGTCCATACCGATAATCTAGTCGAGATGATCGTCATCGCCGCAAAAAATGCGCATAATGGGGACACCTTTAATGCGATTGATGCGAATCTACCTGAGACGGATTTTCGGATGAAGTTGATCACAGCAAGTGACAAGCCGTACCAAACACCGAATCGTTCGGCGGAATGCGCTACTTTCTCAAACGAACGAATCAAACGACTCGGATATGTTCCGATTCGTACTCCTGAATCAACTATTGAACAGTTGGTCAAATCGTTTTAATAACGAAGAGGCATCGAATCGAGTGATTCGGTGCCTCTTTTTATGCTTATCTTACCGACATCCACTTGATCCAGCGATTCCGGTCGTGAGCTCGTAATTCTTTTATCGTTAAAAGGACTCGTTCCGCCTCAGGGATTCCACTTTTCCCAGTGAGCGATTGAGATTAAAATCCAGCCAGTCGAGCTTTCCTTGAACACTGCTATCGATGACGTGCGTCCAGTCGACATCAGGCAAACGTTGGTTTGTCGCGTAACCATCAAGAAATGCGTTAAATCGAACGCGGTCAAACGTATCGTTTTCCTGCTTCGACCAATAACAGGCTGTCTCGAATACGTCGACGGCTCGATGGATCAGACCCGCAGACTCCCAGTCAATCAGGACTGGACCCGTTGGTGTCCAGAGGACGTTCTTTGGATCGAGATCACGATGACTGACGATCCAGTCTACTGGCAGTTGTTTCTGTGCTTCCTGTGCTAATCTTTCAATTCGTTGCAACTGTTCCTGCTCTTCCATGAATAGATGCAACCACTTTGCTTGCTGCCGTTTTCCTTCTTCTAAATGACCATTCCAATCGATTGAAGTACTTGAGGTATCCGGCTTTATAAAGCCAGTCGTCGCTATAGAAAGACCGTGCAATCGTCCTAATTGAACTCCGATTTGTCGTGCATGTGCCGATCGAAGCTGGTCGGTTGATAACATCTTGCCATCGATCCAGTCAAACAAAAGGTAATCCGAGCCGTCAATCGTTTGTATCGCTTGGTCTTTGATGCGACGTGCTGGTAATGCTGCTAAGTGAAATGATGCTTGCATGGCGACCGCTTCAGACATCTTAAAATTATTTCGTGCTTCAGGGCGTCGCATGATGTCGGGATTCAATCGTTTTAAGACGTAAGATCCAGTCGTCGTATGTAGTCGCCATGTCTCATGCAAGAGTCCGCCAGCCAATCGTACAGGTTCGCTAATCATTTGCCCTAATAAAAAACGTCCACAAATCAAATTCATCGTTTGTTGCATCAGATTCTCCATTTCGTTCGTTCCAACCGATCCGTGAAATGCTACACTAGTTTTGCATGATTTCATTGAACACGAAGGAAGGTTTTAGTATGAAACAAATTCATCACATCTGTATTCAGACGACAGACTATGCTGCGTCTAAACAATTTTATGAACAACTTGGATTCTCACTCGTTCAAGAGTCACCTGGTTTTCACGACCGCGCCTTTAACAGTTGGTTACGTCTCGGTGACTTTTATATCGAATTGCAAACACCTAAATCGGGTCAACCGTTCACCGATTACACAAAACAAGCGGCGGGTCCCGTCCATTTCGCTCTCTACGTTGACGACTTGCAAGAAGAAGTAGCACGCCTGGAACGACTCGGGATGCCTTTTCTACCGAAACACGGCGGAAACATCTACTTCGTCGTCGATGGTCATCTCAGCAAATTAAAAGCACCCGAAGGAACAATCATCGAATTACGGGATACGTTTGCGATCGAGGGCTGAACCGTGATGATGTCCGCTTTAATCTTTATTGCAGCCGGTATAAGTGAGATAGGTGGAGGTTATTTGATTTGGCTGTGGCTAAGAGAGGGACGCCCATCGTACTTCGGTCTGATTGGTGGATTAACTCTCGTTTTGTACGGTATCATTGCAACATTTCAGCAGTTTCCGACATTCGGTCGTGTCTATGCAGCGTATGGTGGTGTATTCATCGTCATGTCCGTATTTTGGGGCTGGATCGTAGATCGTAAGTCACCAGATTCGTATGACATGATTGGTGCTTTGATCTGTTTAATCGGCGTCAGTGTCATGCTGTTTGCTCCGCGGCACTAATTTTTAAGGACCAAGAGAGGAATGTAGCTTTTTCCTCTCTTTGTTTTATCCAATCATCGAGGAATCTTTAGCCCCTAATTCACATCTTTCGATTCACATACAGCAACATAATCGGGAAGAGTAAGATTTGCCCTCCTAATGCTAGCAACAGAGCAAATTGAATGTCTATTATGATCGACAGATTGACGAGAATCAAGATCAAAAATAGATATCCGATACTTACGAGATAAGCGATATGTCCACTACGGATTTTAATCATTCCTTGGCGCTCATCATACGGTTCCGTTGGCGAGAATACCGTTCCTGCGATACGTGACGTGACACCAGCTAAAGTGAGGATGATTCCGAGTGTTTTAGCCGCCGGATCTGTCACCGTTAAGTACAGACCTACTCCAATTAAAATGATATCTAACAACACATTGACTCGCTTCATTCTACTCCCTCCTCATTCACTCGATTCGGTATAAAGATCTCTTCGATTCGCCGTTCAAACAGATCAGCTAGTGTAAACGCGAGGTCGAGTGACGGATTATACCGCTCTTTTTCGATGGAAATGACCGTCTGACGCGACACGTTCAATCGTTTTGCCAGTTCGCTTTGCGACAAACCTCGTTCTTCGCGCATCTCCTTGACCTTATTTTTCATGATTTCACCTCGTAGTCCCACTATATGTAAATAACATACCACCTGTCAAGTTTCCTTTACACCTTCTTCATACGCTCCCACATGATATACCGATCGTCTCTCCCGACCTGAATCAATCCCGCTTTTTCGAGTACTCGGATTGATGCTTGATTCGTCGACTCCGTCTTCGCAAGTACCCCTGTCACTTCCGTTTGTTCAAACGCCCATTCAATCAATACTTGAACTGCTTCCGTCGCAAACCCTTGATTGAGATACGCTGGTAACAGACCATAACCGATTTCGACCGCTTGTCGTATGTCCGGCTTCCCCTTGAATCCGATATCCCCGATTACTTGACCATCCTTTGTCATGACGAGCCAACTGCCCCAGTATAGCAGCGAGGGATCTGACGCTATTGACATCAAATGATGCTGAACTTCCGGTCCGTTATCGTAGTGCTGTTGTTGTAAACGTGTCACGTCATTCGCTGTACATGGATGAATCGTCAATCGCTTTGTTTGAAGGGTTATCATTACGTTGTCTCCTTTTCTAGGTTTGACACCACTGTTGTAGGTGACGCTGGATATACCAACAAGCGATAAAAAAGCTCGTCGCACCGAGTATACTGTAAAAAATAGGAATACCCGAGCGAATCAATCCATATAAGACGGCAAGCAATAAGAACGTCGCTGGTAATCCGAGTAACACACTCTTTAAGAATGTACTCAGTTCTGCCCGTTCACTTCCCTGTTTAACGAGCCAGGCAAAGCTGATCAGACTGACGACGGGCAATGCAGACAACACACCACCCAGTGACGGTGAACGCCGGGCGACTTCCGTGACGAGACCGATGACCAGTGCGCTCGACAGCACTTTAACGAGAAAAGCAGTCATCTGCCGCCTCCCGCAACAATCGAAACGCCTGTTCAATCGCCTGTTGGTCTGTTTTTGACATCGTAGCAAGGACTTGATTTAACCGCTCGGGATCGAGTTCTGTATGACGACGAACGATTGTATCCCCTATGTCTGTCAAACCAATCGTCACTTGGCGTTGGTCTTCTGGATTCCGTTTTTTTTCGATATAGCCTAATCTCTCCAACTTTTTGACGTGCTCGGACGTCGTATTATGTGAGAGGCGAAATGCCTCGGCAATCTGCTTGATCGTCGGATTCACCGCAAATTGAATGTATTGCAAAATACGCACACTTTGGTGAGACAGGTTTTCTTCGAACCGTGGATGTAGTTGATAATAGATTTTTGCGAAATCAGATGAAATCATATTACTCCCCCTTATATCGTATAATACGAATATATCGTAAATTACGATATATAAACAGAGAAAGAGGTATTTTCATGAAAAAAGTGTTAGCTACTATCGTATTGGTCATTCTTTGTCTCAGTGGATGCTTAGCGGAGACGACGATGACAACGACGGATCTCATCGCGGCGGAAGCCATTAAACAAGCTCAAGACGTCAGCCGCTTAAACGATCGCGTGTATCGACTAGATCAGGTCGTAACCGTCTCGAGTCTTTCTTTGACTCCCGGACCACGTATCCAAAAAATATCATCCGAAAAGACGCTCAAGAACGGCATGGCAACTCGTCTTAAGAGCGGTACGGTCATCTATCAAGAAAAAGATGATACGATGTTTCTATATGTGCAGCGAAACAAGAAGTGGTATCGCTATCAATCCATCCCTGAAGGATGAGGAGGAAAACAGATGCAGTATCCAACGACATTGGGCACGAAAAATGGCTACATCCACAATTCAACTTCCAATGAAGCGATTCCTGTCCGTTATCGTTCCGTGATTCGAGACGTCGTCGCCTTCGTACAAACCTTATCCGCGTTTCATGGCGTGTACTTGTATGGCAGCGTCGCCAAAGGAACGGCGCGTCCCTTTGAATCCGATCTCGATTTTACACTGATTTTGACAGAACCTTTGACGGAAGAAGAACACATGCAGTTAGATAAAAGGACGGAACACTGGTTGAAGGACTATCCATTCGTCACCAAAATCGATTATGACATCGGTCTGCTTGGCGACGTCATTCGGGATGACGAAGTTCTTCGCTGGGGCGTCTGGTTGAAATCCGTCAACTTGTTTTTGGCAGGCGAAAATCTCCAAAGCCGATTTCCATCCCTTCGTCCGACACGCGCTCTTGGCTACGCGTTAAACAATGGAGTATGTGAGCAGTTGAAAACGGATTTATTTCTCTTAGAAACCGGTCAGGTCGCTCTGCTTCATTCCGATTCGATCGTGAAACGGATTGTTCGGAGTGCCTATCACCTTATTCTAGAAGACGATCAAAGCTTCGTGCATGACCTAGAGACACTCCGCCCAATCCTGCTTTATTATTTCCCTGACGAACCGCGCTTTTTGTCACTGTTCACCGCATACGATACACACCAAATCGTTTCGCAAGAAGATGTCTACTACTTTGTTGACTGGTTCGCGTCTCGAATGCCGGACGAATCAATCCTTTAATCGAAACAGACCAGTCCACAGTCCAGCATGACCAAATAATGCCTCTGGATTGTCGACGGGTTTCATTTTCGTTAGTTCGATGACGTCGAATGCATCGAATATGGCGAGTAACCGCTCTTTCGTATAGCCGAGTCCACCTTGGAGACTGTTTTCTTGATAGACCTCCCAGTCCGTCAACGTCGCCCCGCCAAGCGGACCGCCCGCAACAAAACACGTCAATCCGAAATATCCTCCTGGGCGCAACATCTCCTTCAGTCGCGTCACATAAGTCACACGTCGATGTGGCGCCATATGATGAAAACAGCCGGAATCGTAAATGAAATCATATGTATTCTGTTCGGTCGTCTCTAGAAAATCTTGCTTTCGAAACGCAACATGTGCCCCAGTCTGTTGCGCTTGTTCTGTTGCCCAGTCTAACGCGGTTGCTGAAAGATCCAGTCCCGTCACCGAGAAACCGTGTGTTGCGAGATAAATCGCATTTCGACCCGGTCCTGTTCCGAGATCTAATGCGTCACCAGGCGAGAGCCAGCCCTCTTCGACGTAGCGAACTAAGTTCTCGTCCGGAATGTTCTTAAAAAACGGGACCGGTTTCGACCGATCTTCATAGAACTTGTCCCAAAACGGTTCTGGTTCACGTAATCGTGCGTCGAGCATCTTTAAAATATCCTCCATCGTATCAATCGTCTGTGTTTCTGTCATTGATCAGTTCCCCCTCTTTTCTTCTATATTATTGTATTCGTGTTTCAGCTCTGATTTTCCTGTATTTCTTGGATAAAAATGCGCTATTTTTCTTACCTTACGATATTGTTAGTATGTTCTCGCAATCCCTCATGCTACACTAGCCTGTAATTGAAACAACCATTCAAAAGGGAGATATCTTGCATGCGTCAACATCCGACTTCCACTTCCACTTTAGCAACGGATGAGAAGATCATCCGCTTGGTTCAAGGTCTTCATCAAATGCACCATTCACCTATGAAAGCTACCCATTATCAAAAGTTAGCAGCTCAACTTCCTTACCCTTCGCTTGAAGAGATCAACGCCCGATTCGGTTCGTGGGCGCACCTGTTAGAACGAGCTGGAATCGTCAAGGCTTCCCATTTATCGACGAAAGAACGCATGACGTTGAACCGTCCCGCTGCAGTCAAGCGAACGAAGCGGTGGTCGATCGAAGAGAGCGTCGCCTTTTATGTCGCTCAAAAAGGAACGAACATGACAATCCGCTCCTACACGGAATTGCGAGATCTACACCCCGAGATGCTGAGTGCGAATACGATCATTCGTCGGTTCGGCACCTGGAAAAAGGCCTTGGCACACTTCGATCTTACCTCGAACGGCTTCTTCACCGATCAAGACTGCTTAGACGCTCTTCAACAAGCTGCAGCCACACATGGACCGCTTCTGACGAGTCAACAATATGCCAAGTGGGCGCGTGCGCACCAAGCACCTTCACTGACGTTGTTGATTGAACGCTTCTCCAGTTGGCGCGAAGCCTTGCGTCGTCTCGACAGCGAATAAAAAGGATCGTGCCCGCTGATTGATTCGACGGGACACGATCCTTTTTGATTATTGTTTTGGCAATCGTAAGAGCTCATGATCCGCCCCTTCAGCGCATTGGCGTAACGTATAGACCGACTGTTCCTTCTCGCTTGTCTTGACGAGTCGCTTACAGACTTCGTTTTTACGATCATCGTCTGTCGTGCCGAATTGATCACGCGATGAATCAGACGTGTATTGATACGACTTGCCATCATACTTGACATCATACAATACCGGGTCTCCTTCAGTCGTAAATGCCGTGATGCGGATCTGATCTGATTTGCCTTGCGTTGACTTTTTTAAAAAGGATTCAAATCGGTCGCTGTTCGTAACATCATTCTGGACGATGATGTCGCCATTCTCCTTCGCCTCTTCCATCGTATATTTTCCACAACCGGCTAAACAAAGCAGACATACTATAAGACCAAGCTTCCGCATCCCTCACCGACTCCTTCTCAACGTTTTGCTAATAATCGATCAAGGCGATACAGTTGCGACGTAAAGCCTTCCTTCATCCCCATACTGAGTACTTCTTGCACGGCTGCTTCTGTCTCATAGGTTGACTCGAAGACGATCAACGTCGTCTCCCCGTGGTCGAGGAATGTCGTGACATTCTCGCTTCCTGGCAAATGTTCAGAGATCGCTCCTGACGCGTCTGAGAAATAATCGGCATGACTATACGTGTTCGGAGCATCGATGTGTCTGAAAATCGCTTTTCCCCACGATTCCATGCCGTAAAAGTCACCTTGCGCCGGATCAACACAGCGCATGCAATAATGCCATACACCACCCGGTTGAAACTCAAACGTCTTGATCGTCGTCTCCCAGCCTTCCGGTCCCCACCACGCTTCGAGCTGCTCTTTTTCCGTGAATGCGGCAAAGACGCTATCTCGTGGCGCCTCGCACGTCCATTCCATTCGTAGCGTCTTTCCCTCAATCGAAGTCTTCAATTTCTTTTTCATTCGTCCCGTCTCCCTTCACGTTCGGCTGAATCTGCTTCAAATGTGCGTCTAGACGATGCATGCGGGCTTCCATTTGCGCAAGCGAGTTGCTCCACATGACGAGCTCTCGAAACGCTTCTGGGCGAAGGCTATACAAGCGACGATTCGCCTGCCGTTCGACAGTGATTAGTTCCGCGTCAAGCAACAGCTTCAAATGCTTCGAGGTTTGCGGTTGGCGTAAGTGTAGTTGTTCAGCTAACTCATTGACGGAGCGAGGACCATTTCGTAACGCTTCGATGAGTTGAATCCGTGTCGCGTCTCCGAGAGCTGAGAATCGTATTGGTATCCGATCATTCATATCCGTTCACCTCTTTATTTTATATATTCCCAATTTGGAATATTCCAAACTAAGAATATAAAAATGCAAAATGATTGTCAGATGCATTCAAATGGCGTACGTTCTAAACAACCTGTATGAAAAGAGCGTGAACCAATGAAGACAGAATGGATGGAAGCATTCCTCGTCACCGCGGAGACCGGTAGCCTGACGAAAGCAAGCGAAGTACTGCATATGACGCAACCGGCGTTAAGTAAACAAATCAAAAGTCTTGAGAGTGCACTCGACGTCTCGTTGTTACACCGTTCGGCACATGGTGTCACGTTGACGACAGCTGGCGAAATTGTCTTTGAAGAGAGTCGTGAACTGCTTGACCGGATCGATCAGATGAAACGACGGATCGGTACGATCGACGAACGGACGACGTTGACACTCGGATCATGGCCAAGCGTCGCGATGACGTATCTCCCGCGTCACGTCTCGCGTCAAGCGACGGCCCCGGATCTCAAATTGAAGACAGCGCATACGACGATCGATTTGATGCAAGGTCTTGAAGAACGCCGATACGATGCTGTCTTACTCGACGATCGTCACCATGTCCATCCGTATCATACGACGCATTTGTATACGGAGAACTTTTTGCTTTATGTGCATCAAGACGACGAACGATTTATAGGCTGTACGTCTGTGGCGTTTGAGCAAATTCGTGACGCCTCTTTCTTATCGCTTCCGATCGATTGCGATTCGACGAACATCCTAAAGGACGCGTTCATCGAGCGAGGTGCCGTCTATCAAGCAGAAAACGAGATGGAATTCGGTTCAAGCGTCCTCGGTTTCATCCGTGCAGGACTTGGTATCGCTCTATTGCCGGAGATTTTCCAAGACGGACTATCCCCTGAAATCAAGACGTTACCGGTCGACGGGTTTGATGTCGTCCGCGAATTGTCGCTCGTCTCACGAGACGCTTCCCATCATGCGATCCTGCTTGATTTACTCGGTCAGTCGCGCTGAAGGTGCACTTGTAGTCCATGTCTCAGATGTTCGATCTGATCTTGTGAAATCGCCGAGTCCGGTGTTTCACCGTACCGGACGAGATGATAGATCGATGGATCGAGCGTGACATCAATCCGTTGTAACCATTCGCCGACCGTCTCTTCGGAGCGGCGGCGTTTTTGTCGTGTCAGTTGCCGATCGAACGTTTGTAACAGACGGCGAATTTCTGACTCTGATTCTTCACCAACAAGTGTTTGTCGTATCGAACGATTTGGGGAAAACACCGGCGGCGGCTCCATTAAATCGTCGATTACAGTCTCTCGTCTGCGTCGTTTTCGTAAACGCTTCAAGAAGTAACGCACACTGAAGATGACGATCAGTAATATGACAAGACCGACGACACCGTAAAAGGTAGCAACTCCTAATGCATCCTTATCCGAAAATCCCCCGCTTTGGATGTCGATTTTTTGCTTGGTCGGTTTTCCTTCTTCTTTTCCGCCTCCATCAACCATAAATCGGGCTTGATAGGTTGCCGGATCATAAAAGAAATAACGATAGACTTCTGTACCGACTAGTTGAATCGCAGCAAGGCTCACGAGAGCTATACATATTGTCACAACTAAACCACGCTTCATCTCATCCCTCCTTTTCAATATTTTACCATCTCTACTTTACTATGGAGTGATTTTTCTTTCTTTTCAGTCAATTTTTCATTAGAGTAAGTTATGACTCTTAGTAAAAGGACGTGACATCATGTATCTTCCAAGTTTTTCGTTAACCGAACAGACATTTCTCATCACTGGAGCTGGACGAGGCATCGGACGCGCGCTCGCCATCGGGATGGCAGAAGCCGGTGCTAACATCATTCTCGTCGCCCGGACGGAACAGGATTTGAAGGAGACGGCACAAGAAATCGAGCGACTCGGTCGAACGGCTTACATATTCCCGTGCGACATCACTGACCGGAAACAAGTCGTCGAGACGGTAGCTCGTGCCTACGAACAAGTACCGCAGATTGATGGGCTCGTCAACAACGCTGGAATGAACATTCGCTCGAAAGCACTCGATGTGACGGAAGACGAGTGGGAAACGATCCAACAGACCAATCTGAAATCCGCTTTCTTCTTTGCTCAAGAAATTGGTAAACGGATGCAGGAGACAGGTGGAAGCATTTTAAATATCGCCTCGGTTGCTGGTCACGTCGCCTTACGGACCGGCGTCGTATATGCGACGACGAAAGCGGCAATGATTCAGATGACGAAAGTACTGGCGCTTGAATGGGGACCACAAAATATTCGCGTCAATGCAATCGGACCGTGGTATTTTAAGACACCATTAACAGAACCATTGCTGGAAGATCCTACATACCTGCAAGAGATCGTTGACGTGACACCGCTCGGTCGGGTCGGTGAATTAGAAGAACTGGTTGGACCAGCTGTCTTCTTATCGTCTGCTGCAGCCCGTTACGTGACCGGACAAACGCTTTATGTCGATGGTGGGATGACGATTAAAGGTTTTTAAAGACAGAAGAAGACGGATGCGCATCTGCCCATCCGTCTTCTCGTATCTGAAAGGAGTTTCATCATGTCAACACGTATTGCACTCGTCGCTGGTGCCTCCCGTGGCGCCGGACGTGGCATCGCTTATGCCTTGGGTGACGCTGGAACGATTGTCTACGTCACAGGACGGAGTACGAATGAACAGGCAACGGATCAACGAAGCGAAACGATCGAAGAGACGGCTGCTGGTGTCACAGCACGCGGCGGACTTGGCATCCCGATCGTTTGTGACCATACGAGTCTTGACGATATCGATCGTCTGATTCAGCAGATTCAGCACCAACATGGTCGAATCGATCTCCTCGTCAACTGCGTGTTCGGTGGTTCGGAAAGCCACTTACCGTCTGGAACCGGACGACGGTTTTGGGAGCGACCACCGGAACATTGGGACGCGATGATGTCTGCCGGACCAAAAGCGTATTTGTGGACGATTCGGGCTGCGATGCCATTGCTGCAACAGAGTCCAGCTGCGCTCGTCATC
The DNA here is from genome assembly GCF_018619045.1 of Exiguobacterium sp. s161. Lineage (NCBI taxonomy): Bacteria > Bacillati > Bacillota > Bacilli > Caryophanales > Exiguobacterium > Exiguobacterium sp. s161. The sequence goes on along the minus strand of NZ_JACSNH010000001.1, from coordinate 1,186,366 downwards.
AATGTGACGTCATTCACTCCAGAGCAGGTGTCTGGAAACCTCTATTATGATTTGGCGATGCAAACGATTAATCGAATGACACACGTCATGGCACTGGAGTTAGCTCAGACGACCATCTCCGTTATCGCGCTCTGCCCCGGTTTCATGCGAACGGAACGGGTCGTCGATGCTGGATTCGCGAGTGCCGCGACTGAATCGACGACCTATATCGGACGAGCCGTTACAGCGCTGATGGCGGATGACGATGTTAGCCGTTATTCTGGACAAGCCATCTTCGTTGCCGATCTCGCGAAGACCTATCAATTTACGGATCAGGACGGGACGCAGCCACTACCGTTTTGACCTATACCGTTAGAGGAGTGTAAACTATGTGTCCTGAAGATAATCAATTGATTTCGCTCGCTTTATCACGATTTGGGATTTCATATGATTCTGCTCTAGATTATTCAATCTCTTTATCGACTTTCGGAATTCATGGTGACAAACATTATCGAATAATTTGTAATAGTAACGCTTATTCTTTACGCTTTCTTGCGGATGATCGATATAGTTCTGAGACAGAACTTGCCTCTGCATCTGATTTGAATCAGCAATTATACGCAACTGATAGGATACGTGAACACGGACTCCCCTTCATGAAACGCGTTCAACCGACAACTGACTCAAATACATTTTCAATGATTCAGGATGATGCTGGTCAAGCATGGCGCTGTGTCCTCTTTGATTGGATAGACGGCACACATATTACTGTACAAACCAAATCATCAGCGTCAAAAATGGGTGCGTTGCTAAGACAACTACATGATATACCGGTCGATTCGCAATTTTCTTTTCCGGTCGTTGACCATACCGTCGCCTATCAAAAATGGCATCATGATTTATCAAAGGTAGATACTGTCATCACCTCAATAGAACAACAAAGGTTAGGTAACTATCTCGATCTCGTCCAGTTTCATATCTGTCAGGCACAACTCAGATCGAAGAACGATATGCTACCTGTTTTATCAACAGACCTCAATGCACTAAATATCTTATGGAGGAACGATCATATCGTCGGAATCGTTGATCATGAACATATCGGTTACTCTGATCGTATACAAGACCTCGCATGGATCCTTAAATGGTATGCACGAAATGAAGGGATTCATTCTTTTAGCGTGTCTCCTGAACTAGCGCAAGCGATTTTAGAAAACTACGACATGAATATTTTTGATCACGATGATTTTGTTCGACTTGAATCCTTACTCTGGCTTTCGGGTTGTTTCAATTTCCATTTCGTTCAACAAACATTCAACCTTTTATCTGATTCTATCGTTACAAACGAGGAATTGAGCAATCACCTAGAACGTTACCTTCAAAGAGGAAAAGCTCTCGTCTCACTACTAGCAAGATGATCAATCGAAGGACCAGGTCACTTCCGTTCCGGTCGCGCTGGATCAAAGACCTCTTTTGCATCAAAGAACGGATCGAGGACGTTCGTCTTTCCAGCAACGGCTTGACGTAAACGTATCCCATCAACGTTGATCCGGGCTTGGCGGAAGTAGTCGGGTCCAACTTGCTTCCAAGCATGTTGACTTGCATCGACATTGAAGAAATAGCGGAACCCACTATCGATGAGTAGACGATATTTCTCACCCGAATAATTATGCCAATCCCCGACATCACTGCCGTATGGATAAATCAGTTGCGTCGTTTTTCCAATCAGCGGGGCAACGTCCTGTTTGTAGCGTTTAAGATCCGCGTCAATCGTCGTGACTGATTCTTTTCCGACCCAAACATGTCCGTACGTATGACTCGCGAACTGCCAGCCGTCCTTTTTTAATGCGACGGCGGTCTGTTTCGCTTGTTTCCGTGCCGTTTCAACCTGTTTATTGTGTCCATATTGATTGTAGGAGGAACGATACCCGAGCACCCCATTATAACCTGTAATACCGAGCAACCCTTTTGCTCCTTTATAGGAAAAGTCAGGATGAGACTGGACGAACGCATCGACGATCGGCACGAGATCATAAGCACCATCCGGTTTTCCGACCATCGTGTTGACGATTTTGCCATCCTTCACTTTTAAATTCTTCGCAAATCCATCGCCTTTCATGTATTCGTAATAATTGACGTCGTCCTGCGACAACACGAGCGGTTGTTTTCCTTTTGGTAAACGGACGGGTGTCTCGACGATCTTCCTGTTCACCTCTTTTGCTAAATCTGTTGGTCGGACGAGTACGTAGTTGTTTTTGTACAACGCATCTAAAATCCGTTCGAACTCCTGTTGTGTCACCATGTAATCATCGTATCCCGCTTCCTTCCGGTCGCCATCAAATGCTTGGTTTGGATCAGCAATCAATGAATGGAAAAAGAGATGTGGCACAGGTTTCGTCACAGGCAGGAGCGTCTGCTTTTTCTGTTCGTATTCCTCTTCCCTCTGTTTCGTCTCTTTTGCGCGGACGGGTTTCAACACTTTGATCGCCCGGTCATAATCGTACTGGGCAGCGTAACGATCAGCACGCTGTATCGTCTTTTCTATGTATGCCTGTTGCGAAGCTTGTCTTTTTTGCTGTGTCTCTCGTGTTTTTTCCGACTTTTTCTCGCTGACTTCGCTTTCCCCACATCCACTTAGTAGCAGACTCAGCGCCACACCGCCAATGATCCAGTTCCGTCTCATGTTTTTCGACTCCTTCATCAATTTTGACGTTTTCATTCCCCTCTATTCTAACTGTTCCCGATTGTTCAGTCGATTAACTACTTTTTTGAGTCATTCCGTTTCGTTATGACTGTCCATCCAAAGCGGAACTTCCGCTCACTCGTCTTGAGGTGTTTAATTAAGGACGTAATGAAATTCACGGAGGTGCAACAAGATGATTGAAAAGAACTTAATTAATGGTGAATGGTACGATACGACAGAAACGATTCCGGTCTACGACCCAGCAACGAAAGAACTGCTCGGACATGTTCCTGCAAGTTCAGCGGAAGACGCACAACGTTCCGTTGACGCAGCGAGCGAAGCATTCGTCAAGTGGTCAAATGAAACAGCAGACACACGCGCGAATTTAGTCGATGCCTGGTATCGCTTGATCAACGAACACCGTGAGGAACTCGCTCGGATCATGACGACAGAACAAGGAAAGCCGTACGTCGAAGCACTCGGTGAAGTCGATTACGGAAATCAATACGTCCGTTGGTACGCTGAAGAAGCACGCCGGATTTACGGTGAAACGATTCCGGCTTCTGTTCCAGGAAAACGACTCTTCGTCGAAAAAGAACCAGTCGGTGTCGTTGCAGCGATCACACCATGGAACTTCCCGGCAGCGATGATCACACGTAAACTTGCACCGGCTCTTGCAGCGGGTTGTACGATTGTCCTTAAACCATCGGAAGAAACACCGTTTACGGCACTTCGCCTCGTTGAATTAGCAGAGGAAGCAGGTATCCCTAAAGGTGTCATCAACGTCCTAACAGGTGACGCGGCAACGATCAGTGGTGTCTGGCAAGCTGATTCCCGTGTCCGGAAGATCACGTTCACAGGTTCAACAGCCGTCGGGAAATTGATCATGCGTCAAGCAGCCGATACGATGAAAAAACTATCACTTGAACTCGGTGGTCACGCACCCTTCATCGTCACGGAAAATGCGGATCTCGATAAAGCCGTCGAAGGCGCGATGCGCTCTAAATTCCGAAATGGTGGACAAGCGTGTGTCGCGACGAACCGCTTCTACGTGCAAGCGTCTGTTCTTGACGCATTCACGGAAAAATTCACAGCAGCCGTCAAACAACTGCAAGTCGGGAACGGGATGGACGCTGACTCGACAGTTGGTCCATTGATCAATGCGAAAGCCGTCGCAAAAGTCAAAGCACACATCGATGACGCTGTCGCAAAAGGGGCAACGATCCTGACTGGTGGTACGATTGACGAATCGGTCGGCTACTTCGTCACACCGACCGTGCTTGCCAATGTCACTGAAGACATGCTTTGCATGCAGGAAGAGACGTTTGGTCCGCTCGCACCGATCTCTGTCTTTGAGACGCTTGATGAAGTCATCGAACGGGCGAACAACACACCATACGGACTTGCGGCTTACGCGTTCTCTGAACGCATCGATGAAGCATTGATGCTCGGAAAACGACTCGAATACGGGATCGTCGGTCTGAACGATGGTGCGCCATCTGCAGCACAAGCCCCATTTGGTGGCTATAAAGAGAGTGGTCTTGGACGTGAAGGTGGCGTCTACGGCATCGAAGATTATCTCGAAGTCAAATACTTGTCACTCGGTTAATCCATTAGACGATTTGTTTGAAGCAAACGATCGTCACTCCTAGGAAACCCCTCATTTCTAAAACGAAATGAGGGGTTTTTGTTTGGCATGCTTACATACTATTTTGTAAGGTATGATTGAATTCAAATGATTATACGAAAAGGAGTGATTTAAGAATGGATGTCATCACCTTCGGGCAGCAAGAACAGAACCAACACTACATAACAAGACCTGCTGTTTATGCGGTCATGCGCGACTCTCAAACAGGTAAAATTGCCGTCATTCAAAAAAAGGACGGTAAGTTGTTTCTTCCAGGTGGCGGTATCGAGACCTATGAGACGTATGAAGACTGTCTTAAAAGAGAGGTACTAGAAGAAACGGGGATGGACATCGAAATCGGTGATTTCATCGGACGAGCCAATCAACATTTCTATTCACAAAACGAAACGGCATATTATTTGAACGAAGGGCAGTTCTATCGTTGCGATGCTGGGCAGAAAGTACAAGATCCGATTGAGGATGATCATGCCTTACGATGGATCGAGCCGGTTGAAGCAATCGAACATCTATTTCACGACCATCAACGCTACGCAGTCCAAAAGACGCTATACATGATTTAAATCAAGACGCACAAAAGGAGCACGATTCTCTTGTTCAGAGAAAACGTGCTCCTTTTAAATATGTGACAAACGAACAGTCTCGTTGTTATTCGACGTATTCGTAGAGAACGACACTCTCGATGTAGTGAATGAAGCGGCGTAATTCCTTCTCCTCTTCGTTCGAGAGATCGCCTTCTTTTGACATATTGGCAATTTCAAGACGCTGAACTTCGATGGCCTTCAGACAGAGTTCTTCCTTCTGCTGATCGACGTCCTTGCCGCCAATCGGCGACGACCAACGCGTATGTTTGAAGCGAAGTCGTTTATAGAACTCCAGCACACTTTGAACGACGTCTGGTGGATAAGATGAGCGGCAATTCTCGAGACGTTCGATCACTGTACCCATTACCTTTTCATACAGTTCATGCTCGACTTGTGTCATTTGAATCAACGCATCAGACGACATGTTCGATCGTTTCCGTTTCCACCATAATTTACGAATTGGCTGGACGATCTGGAAACGCGAATCCTTGCCGATCGCCTTACGACGATTTTCGATTGAGCGGAAGACATCTTTCTTCAACAGATCCGGCACCTTGTGCTCGGCGACGAAGCGCTTCGATTCTTCCTTTTCCCACTGGACGGCTTCCAGTCGCAGTGCTTTCAATTGATTATTGAATTGATCGAGCTCTTCCTGACTTTTTTCCTGTGCCCGAAGTAACCGAAGCATGACATGATACTCATTAAGGAGATCAAACGCAACGACCGCATTGTCTTCGTCCGTCACTTGTTTAATTTCTGAGATTGCCCGGCGAATCATCCGTTGTTTTTGGGCATTCAGGTCGAGTGCGATCGGTGTAGCCGCCTCACCACGGTTCAAGACCGGTAAGAGAATCGTTGCGAGAACGAGTGTATAGATGATGACACCCGCTGCAAGGAAGATGATCAATGAGCGTTCCGGGAAGGCTTCGCCGGACTCCGTCAAGAACGGTAATGACAAGACCCCGACCATCGTGATCGTTCCGCGAACCCCGACCAGTGTCGTGATTAAATCTTGTTTGAAGGACGGTCGACGATGATCGCGGTCCTCTTTTTTAAAGAACCGATGATCGAACCAATTGAAGAACATCGTCCAGACGAGACGGATCGCGAGAATGAATGAACCGATTTCGATGACATATAGCATCAGACGCCAGTTGTTGATCGCGTCATCCGCAAAAATCTCGCGTGTCGCTTCTGGCAACGTCAAACCGAGCAATAAGAAGATAATCCCGTTTAACGTATACGCAATCATCGTCCAGATGTTATCTGTCAACGTCTGCTCTTGCGCAAAGAACGTTTCTGTTCGTTCTTTGATCAAGGCATGCAAGATACCACCTGTGACGACAGCGATGACGCCTGACGCGTGAAACCCTTCTTCGGCGATAAAGAAGATAATGAATGGCGTCAAAATTTGCAGCAAAGCATAAAAAACGACGTCTTCAATGCCGGCGCGACGCAAGCGTACCTTGAGAAAGTTCATGGCGAGTGAGATCGTCAACCCGATCACCGCTCCGACGATGAACATGTAGAAGAACTCTGTTGTCGCACTCTGAATCGAGAAGTAACCCGTGAGAACAGCGGCAACAGCATAACTGAACGCGACTAATCCCGATGCATCATTGATCAGCGATTCTCCGCGAACGAGTGTCAAGATTTGTTCTGGAATCTGGACACGTTTTGCAATTCCGTTGACGGCAATTGGATCCGTTGGCGATAAGATTGCGGCTAAGGCAAACGCAGCAGCGACTGGAATGACCGGAATCAACCAATTGATGAAGTATCCTCCGACGATCGTCGTCAATAAGACGAGGATGATTGCATTACCGAAGATCGCTGTGCGCATCCGCCACAAATCTTCGCGCGGAAAGTGAGAGCTATCGTTATAAAGTAACGGAGCAATAAATAACAGGAGGAACCATTCGGATTCGACTTCAATCGTCAAGCCACTCATCAGGAGAGCGGCGACGGTTCCGGCAATGATTTGGATCAAAGCCGTTGGGATGAAACGGATGTAATGTCCGACGACTTGCGTCAGTAAGATGAGCGCAAGCATCAATAAAATCAGTGATAGTGTTTCCATGGAAGACCCCTTCCTCTATTGTTTCTTTCTAGCTATATCGTAACATAGTTTTTTGATCAATTCTGTCCGAACGGCTTATCGGAATGTTGCACAGCAATCATTTTTTCTGCTTGACGAATCAACTGCTCCCGGAGTTCGAGTGGTTCAAGGACTCGCACTTCCGGACCGAGCCGCATCAATTGGCGTCCGAGATACGGCAGTTCGGTTTCCGGAACCAACCATGTTCGTTCCGACTGAATCGGTAAAATCCCCTCTAGCAACCGTTCGCCTAATGGTGATACTTCCAGTTTCACCGTCGTCATCGGTACACGTGTCATGTCTTGTTCCAAATCTGAAAAGGTTAACTCGGTTGCTGGCAACTCATGAAGCGTCACGTCTTTGATCCGATCAACACGGAACTGGCGATACCCTCGATTCGTCTGTCCATAGAAGTACCAGCGATTCTGTTCGAACGATAAACCAATCGGATCTACGACGATCATGCGTTGTCCTTTTGTCGTCTCATACAGAATATTCCCCATCCGTCCGCTCTCTAACAAGTCGAGTAACGCTGGATTTTGCGGCGACGGTGGTGTGTCGACCGTTTGAAAGCGAAAGCGGTCTTTCCATTTCACAATCTGTTGCTCCGTCATTTTCGGTAACTCGTTCGCATAGCGTTCAGCGACTTCCTGTCGAATCGTACCGAATGGAAAATCGGGAATCTGTCCGACCCATTCCAGAAGGATGAATAAGACAATCGTCTCTTCATCCGTCAAGACGAGTGGCGGCATGTTCCGGTGCGGCAGCATCCGGTAACCCCCCGCTACGCCTGGTTCGCTGTAGATCGGATAACCATTTGCTTCAAGTACCGTCATGTCCCGTTGAATCGTCCGGATCGACACCTGACATTCTTCCGCAAGCATCCGTGCAGAGAAGTGTTCCCCCCGGTTTAACAAGCGGACTAAACGCCATTGTCTCGTATTCATACATTTCCTCCTCAAATAACGACATCTTTTGTCGTCATTATACGCTAAGATGAAGTCACACGATGCAAAAGGAGGAATTATGGATGTCACAACCTACGACCGTTCTTTATATCGCTTGTAGTCTTGACGGGAAAATTGCTAGACTCGACGGTTCACTTGATTGGTTATTTGCCGTTGCCGGAGACGGGGATAATGGTTATCAAGCGTTCTATGATCAAGTCGGTGCCGTCATCATGGGACGAAAAACATATGATGAGGTCCTGCAACTCAGCGAGACATACCCTTACGCAGATATTCCGAGTTATATCTATAGTCGGACGCAACGAACGTCTGAGACGGTCACCTATACGGATGAACCGCTCGATCAACTGCTTGACCGGATCACGCCAACGATCGAAGGTAACGTCTGGCTTGTCGGTGGTGGCGAATTGATTCAAGAAGCGTTGCGTTTAAAACGCATCCGCTCGATTGAACTGGCGATCGCACCCGTCATCCTCGGAACAGGCATCCCGCTGTTTCCGGAAGGGACGAATGAAACGAATCTTCGTTTGACAGCAAGTCGCCATTCGGGACAATTCCTGATGGCGACGTATGAAGTCTTGACTTAAAACAACAACAACCGGTTCGGGAAAGCGAACCGGTTGTTCGTTTATATCAGTCAGGCATTTTTCTTCGTTTTTTTCTCTTTTGGTTCCGTCCACTTGAAGATTTTATTCATGATGTTGTAAATCCGTTTTGATTCCTTCGTCATCAACGGTCCGAGGATGGCGAGAATCAAGACGTACAAGGCTGAGAATGGTGACAAGATATCCATCAACCCACCAGCGATTCCGAGATTCGCGACGATGATCGAGAATTCCCCACGCGAGACGATTGTCAAGCCGATGTTCGAGGATGCTTTGTGTGACAAACCTGCTTTACGTCCCGCGATCATACCAGCCACATAGTTTCCGATGATCGTGATGACGACGGCACCGAGTGCGAGCCAAACGGCGTCAAGTAACATCGTCGGATCGATACTCAACCCGAAACTGAAGAAGAAGATCGCACCGAAGAAATCACGGAATGGTACGACGAGATGTTCGATCCGTTCGCCTTGATCAGTTTCCGAGAAGACGAGACCGAGTAACAACGCCCCGATTGCTTCTGCAACATGAATCGTTTCCGAGAATCCGGCGATGAAGAACAAGGCAGCAAAGACGACGATGATGAAGACTTCGTCCGAGGCGATCTTCAGCATCTTATTCAAAAGCGGTGTTGCCTTCCGAGCGACGATGAAGAACAACAACATATAGCCGAGGGCGATCAAGATCGATGTGAGGGATGCGAGTAATGTCGTCCCACCACCGAGAAGCAGTCCCGATAAGACCGACAAGTAGACAGCGAGGAAAATGTCCTCGAACATGATGATTCCAAGAATCAATTCCGTCTCCGTGTTACCAGTCCGGCGGAGATCAACGAGGACTTTCGCCACGATCGCACTCGAGGAGATCGTAATGATTCCGGCGATGACGAGTACTTCATAGAGTGGGAATCCGGCGATGAATCCATAGAGTAAACCACCTGTAAAGTTAATCGATAAATAGATCGTTCCGCTCGTGACGATCGATTTTCCAGACCGGATCAACTTACCGATCGAGAACTCGAGTCCGAGATAGAACAAGAGGAATAGGACGCCAATTCGTCCGAGGAAACTGATGAACTCAGCACTTTCAATGAACTTGAAGTCTAGTATCCCGATTGTCGGAGCGTGCGGTCCAACAATCATCCCGAGAATGATTAGAAACGGGATGATCGAGAAATTGAGTCTGTTCGCGAGCACTGCCGCGATTGCCACTAAGATAAGCGCGGTACCGACTTCAAATATGAGATGATCCATATATTATCCGCCTCCTTCGATTGAGAATAATGCTTTCGTGATGTGACGGATGTTTTGACGCTCTCCAGATAAGACGATCGTATCACCGGCTTCAAGGCGTGTATCCGGTCCTGGATTGAGTGATTTTGAACGGTCATGCTTGAGCACCGCAATGATTGAAATATCGTAATGGTTACGGACATCGAGTTCACCGATCGTTCGATTGTTGACCTTTGAATCCTGACCGACTTTAAACCATTCAATGACGAGATCATCAAACGCGAGTTCAATTTTTTCGAGATCCTTCGGCTTATAGGATAATCCTCCGAGAATTCCTGCCATCTGACGGGCTTCTGCGTCATTGAACGTCACGCTCGAGATGCTCTCATCAAAATCATCGTCATCGTAGTGATGCATTTCGCGTCGTCCATCATCATGGACGATGACGACCACCTTATCTCCTCGTGTCGTGATGCCTTCGAACTTCCGTCCGATTCCTGGTAAATCTACTTCTCGCATATCCATCTGTTATTTCCTCCTTTTTTTGTTTTTATAAATGATGATTTGCTTTGTGGATGAGTGTCTTGAACGTCTCATCGCTCAATATATCTTGAAGGTCATGCAGCTGTTTCAAATCCGCTTTCGCCATGATGACAAACCCGTCCTCCTCAATGAATGCCACGCGATCTCCTTCCTCCACTTGCAAGGCCTGCCGAATTTTTTTGGGGATGGTGATCTGTCCTTTTGACGTTAACTTTGATAGCTCCATCACGAACTTCCTTCTTTCTGTGTTTTTCTTGTTTTCCTTACTTCCTTACTTTTCTTATTACCATCTTAGCATAGATTTAAACTTATTCCGAGTGTTTTGCTTTGAATTAAAATTTAAAAAACGATTTTCTTTTTGTTTAAGCTTATGTATATGAGTACTTTTGAAACAACTTACAATTGAATAAAGAAAAAACGCATCCTATTTTAAGTGGATGCGTTCTTCGTCTTATTGTTATTCGGAGGTGATTTTATGTCGCAATTATTTTTAATTGCGTTTGTAATCTGTATTTTATCGTTGAATGTGGCAGCGATCTATCTTGTCCATAAACGAATCGTACCAGCTATAGTCGCTGGCTTAACAATTCTCTTCCTGATTCCAACCGTCAGTTGGACCGTCATGGTACTTTTTGTATTCGCTTTATTCGTCACACCAGTCATGGATTGGTTTGAAGGTTTAGAAAGTCTGATTAACCTGATGTGGATTGGTCTGTTGAACGGATGCTGCTACATCTTATTCGGAACCGTCAAATGGATCATTTCAATGATTCGGAGATGATTCTTTGGCTGGATTGATCTTTAGCCCTTTTTCACCTAAGTGATGGAAGGACCGTTCAATCGCTGTTTCGATATATCCATCCAATTGATGCGGCAACAAGATATCATATTCTTGTGGCAGAACGGTTCGTCGGTCCTCTTCTACCTCGCTAACAAATTGCGGAAGTGCTTTCCACCTCGACTGTACACTCACTTCATAAAGCGCTCCGTTGATCGCTTGTTCATTCCAGTTCACGAACGGAGCGATGCGTGTATTGTACCGCCTAAAGTCATCATGATATCTTGAACCGATTGAGGCGTCGGCTATGATCGCTTGTCGCAACCAGGTCATATAAAAGCCGCGTAACCAAATATCGTCCGCTATCAGATGGACGTAATAGCCACTTCGAAAAGATGGATTCCAAGACGCCGAGTCTCTCCAAAACGCTTCGTAGTCAATCGCTCGTGTCCCGCTCGCTAATTCACCCGTATAATAGTGGGCTTGCTCCTTCTCGTCATAGCGCGCATCAGGAGCGATCGTACCGAGAAGAAATCGAGCGGGGTCTAGTTCCGAAAGTAACGTAATCAATCGTTGTCCGATGTAGGCATGCATCAGTCGTGAACCCATCGCTTACTTCCCTTCGTAATCGCTACGCGTGATCGCATAAATTTTTAAGTCCCAGAAACGCTCTTTAACGAATAAAGCACTCCGCGAGATCCCTTCGAACGTCATGCCGATTTTTTCCATGACACGAGCTGATCCATCATTCGCAACAAAACAACGGGCTTGAATGCGCTCGAGTCCGAGTGTCTCAAAACCGTACTGTACGAGACGCGCTGCTGCTTCCGGCATCAAACCCTTCCCCCAGTAATCGCGCGACAGCGCATAACCGAGTTCTGCTTGATGTTGCTCAAACGAGACTTTGATGAAATCAATCGTTCCGATGACTCGTCCGTTCGTTTTGTCTTCGATTGCCCAAGGTGCCGGATTTCCTAGTTCGTATTGACGAAGGATGTGATCGACGAATTGCTCAGAGTCCGCGAGGCTTTTATGCGCATGCCAGCTGACATATCGCGCCGTCTCTTCATCTTTCGTATAGGCATAGATATCTGCTGCATCTTCCATGCGAACCGGTCGCAAACGGAGTCGTTCCGTTTCAAGTATAGGCAAAGCTTGATATAAATCGATGGTCGTTAACATGATCGAACCCTTCTTCCTTTGATTTTTTCCAAGTATACCCACTCTTCCATAAAAAGTATAGAGATATACGAAAACGTTATCAGAATTTTCTGGTATACTATTGGAAAATGATGTAAGAAAGGATGCTGTCATGTCTTCTCGGGAACGAACGCTCTTAAGTGCACTCGGTATTTCACAGTTTGGTGACTTCATTTATCTCGTTGCGATCAACGTTTACATCTATCGCTTGACCGGCTCAGCGTCAGCCGTTGCTGCGCTTTGGATCATCAGTCCGGTCGTCGCTCTCGTCATCAAGTCGTTCGCGGGAAGTTGGGTCGACCGATCCGACTTACGTCGACTGTTGATTCAGACTGATTTGTTACGTGCTTTCTTAATCGGTATCATGCCATTTCTACCATTATCGTTGCTTTACATCGACTTGATCGCCTTAGCTATCATCAAAGCGGTCGTTGAACCGGCAACGTTGACCTACATCACGACGCTTGTTCCACAAAACGATCGGACGTCGTTTAATGCCTATCGTAGTCTGATCACGTCTGGTGCTTTTTTAATTGGTCCGGCTCTCGCTGGAGGACTGCTCTATGTTGCTTCTGCTGACATTGCCATTTGGCTCAATGCCATCTCGTTTCTCGGATCAGCTGTCCTACTGATGCGCTTGCCGCGTTTTACCGCTTCGGTCGAACGAGGGATGCGGCTGCAAGACATTATATCCGATTGGCGGCTTGTCTATCAGTTCAGCAAAAGCGCACGCTACGTGACCGGATTGTATATCCTCGCGATGCTGATGATGATCGCGACACTTGCGCTTGATACACAAGAAGTCGTCTTTTTACAGCGGAGCATCGGATTATCGGAAACCGACTATGGTTTACTGATGAGTCTGACTGGGATTGGTTCCGTCGCCGGCAGCTGGGTCGTCGCCCGCTATGCTAAAACGCTCTCGATTCGGACGATGCTGACGATCGGCTATGTATTTGTCGCTGTCGGTTACATGCTGTATGCGAATGCGAATTCGTTTTCGATCGTCTGTACTGGTTTCTTGTTGCTCGGTAGTTTTCACGCATTTGCGGGGACCGGTTTCCTAACGTTCCAACAGACGAATATTCCACTCCACTTAATGGGACGCTTTACGAGTCTATACGGTGTCGGCGTCAGTCTGCTACAGATTCTAGCGATCGTCGCGATCGGTCTGCTCGGTGACATCTGGTCGATTCGTTTCAGTACGATTCTATTTGCCGGTCTCCTCGTGATCGTGACGATCTGTTTCCTTGGATTGGTTCTCCTCCCGCGCAAGCAACAGTATTTCGCAACGAACGAGATCAACGAAGAACGACATGCCTAAAAAAACAGGGAACCCCGTCAACGCGGTGTTCCCTGTTTGAGTTGCAATTCTAACCGTTCTTTCATTACTTCAACGTGTGCGACGAGCGGAAAAGTTCCGTCTTGTAGTTGTTTTTGCAGTTGTTTTGCTTCCGCTAAAGCGAGCGCGTATTCCGCTTCTGAGACATCCCCTTGCTCCCGTGCTGCTTCTAGTTCGTCCGTGTCGATTAACAAAACTTGTCCTGATGGCAAGGCGATGAGATCGAGAAACAGATCTTCCCAGTAAATACGTTCGTCCTCTACTCCGGTACGAAGACAGATATCGACATAGGTCTGTACCAACTGACCTGTGGCGTCAAACATCGAGGTCACGGCATGATGGGCATCGCTTGGGAATTGTTGTACCCAGACGTAACCAGCGTCAGCGATTCGAATCGTTTCGTCACCATAACGGACGTCTAACGGTGAAGTGACTTCAATGAGTTGAAGGAGTGTCACATGTCCTTTGAACACTTTGTTTTCTACTTGTTCATGAACATAGTGTCGTTGTGTGATGCGACGCCAGTCACGTCGATCGGCATAGCGTTTTTTTATCATTTACCGGTCCTCCGTTTTTTCCTTAGTGTGCCATACCCCACTTCTTTTTCATTCTAATTCTTTAAAAAAAGAGGCAACGGATTTTTTCCGTTACCCCTTACTTCATCATTTGGCCGTCTCTGAACCGTGTAACGCAGCACCATTCGTCTCGATGACGTGACGATACCAATCGAACGAATCCTTTTTCATCCGTTCCATCGATCCGTTACCCTCGTTATCCCGATCGACGTAGATCATGCCGTAGCGTTTTTTCATCTCCCCTGTCGTAAAGGAGACGATGTCGATGACGCCCCACGGCGTGTAACCAATCAATTCGACGCCATCTTCGAGTACAGCTGCTTTGAATGCTTCGATATGCGCACGCAAGTAATCAATTCGCGCCGTGTCATGAATCTGACCATCCTCGATCGTATCAATTGCACCAAAACCGTTCTCGACGATGAACAACGGAATCTGGTAGCGATCGTATAGACGATTCATCGCATATCGGAGACCAACCGGATCAATCGCCCAACCCCAATCACTCGACTGGATGTATGGGTTCTCAACGCCATTTGCGAGACCACCGTTGACGATATTTCCCGTGTTATTGACGACAGCATCATGTTTGACGGTCGTCGACATATAGTAACTGAATCCGAGATAATCGACCGTTCCGTTTCGCAAGATTTCTGCGTCACCGTCTAGAATCGGAATATCATACCCTTCCCGTTTGAACTCATTCAACGCATAAGATGGATAGTAGCCGCGGACTTGGACGTCTGGGAAGAAATAGCGCTGACGCATCGATGTCTCAGCGAGCAGGATGTCTTCCGGGTGCGATGAATACGGATAGATCGGTACGTGCGAGACCATTGCTCCGATCTCGAAGTCCGGGTTGATCGCTTTTCCTTTCGCGACGGCAAGTGCACTTGCGAGTAACTCGTGATGTCCCGTTTGATACATGACTTCCATCGCGTTCTCTTCCGGATCAAGGAGGACACCGGAATTCGTCCAGAGGAATAATGGATTGCTGACATCCATCTTGTTGTTGATCTCATTGAATGTCATCCAGTACTTGACCTTGTCTTTGTAACGCGTGAAACAGACTTCCGCAAATTTTTCGAAGAACAGCGCTACTTTCCGGTTGCGGAATCCACCGTATTCACGTGCGAGGTGGAGCGGCATCTCAAAATGCGACAGCGTGATGATTGGTTCAATGCCGTATTTCAGTAATTCGTCGAAGACGTCATCATAAAACTTCAGTCCTTCTTCGTTCGGTTCCGCTTCGTCTCCGTTTGGGAAAATCCGACTCCAACCGATTGACGTCCGGAGACATTTCAGTCCCATCTCAGCGAACAGGGCAATATCTTCTTTATAACGGTGATAGAAATCAATCGCCTCGTGGTTCGGATAAAATTCATTCTCCTCTACCTGATCCGTGATGCGACGAGCGACACCGTGCGCCCCTGCCGTCAATACATCAACGACGCTCGGTCCTTTCCCACCAGCATTCCAGCCACCTTCGAATTGATGCGCCGCTAACGCACCGCCCCATAAGAAATCGTTTGGTAATGTCTTCATCTTCATGTCCTCCTTCTTTTTCTCTTACTTGATGATCGTCAAAATCTGTGTATTTGCCGTCGTGACCGTCTCGTCCGTCGGTAGAATTCGCGCATAACTCTGCGTGTTCGTGATAATGATTGGCGTGATCGTCTCGAGTCCATGTGTCTCAATCGCTGTCGCATCAAACGTTACGAGTAGATCGCCTGTCGTCACGGATTCGCCTTCTTTGACGTGAAGCGTAAACGGTTTACCGTCGAGCGTCACGGTCTCAAGACCGACATGGATCAAAACTTCGACACCACTCGTCGAGCGTAATCCGATCGCGTGACCTGACGGGGCGACCATGACGACGGTACCGTCAAACGGAGCCGTGACCCGGTTGTTCGTCGGACGAATCGCTACCCCTTGTCCCATCGCACCTGAAGCAAATACAGAATCCGGTACATCTGATAAAGCAACAATCGTTCCTTCAAGTGGTGCGCGAAGTGTCTCTTCGTTTGTCAGAGTTGCGCTGACTTCCTGTTTTGCAACTGGTGTCGCTGTACTTTCAGATGCTACGACCGGAGCAGCCTGCTCCCCGAAACCGAACACTTGAATCAAGACGATGGGTAGAATCAAGGCAATCGCCGTTCCGATCAATAAGCCGATGATCGACGATGGATAGTCGGAGTCGATACCGTTGACGAGCGTCAATGGTCCAGGTAATCCGGCGTAGGCAAAGTAATATGGTTTAAAGAAACTCGCCGTGACAGCACCGATTGCTCCGGAGATACAGCCATAGATGAACGGTTTCTTAAAGCGGAGCGTCACCCCATAGATAGCCGGTTCCGTGATACCGAAGATACCTGTCAGTCCGGCCGAAACCCCGACTTTTTTCGTTTCTTTGTTGCGTGCTTTCAAGATGACTCCGATGACGGCACCGATTTGAGCGATGACGGCAATCGTTTGGTAGGCCTGGAACGAGTCGCGACCATATTGTTCGAAGTTAGCAAGCACCATCGGCGTGACACCCCAGTGGACACCGAAGATGACGATGACTTGCCAGAAGCCACCGATGATGAGACCAGCAACCGCAGGAGCATTCTCTGCTAAGTAGTTATACCCGTTTGCAATCCCTTCTGCACCCAGTGTCGTGATCGGTCCGATCAAGAGAATCGTAAGCGGCACCATCAACACCATGCTGAAGAATGGGACGAACAACGGACGGACGACTTCATGGATCGTCTTGTTCAGGAATCGCTCGACATAGGACAGGATCCAGACGAGGAATAATGGCGGTAAGACCGATGACATATACGTCGTCCCGGATAATGCGATTCCTAAAAACGTGATGGATTCACCAGCCGTGATGCGTGCTGCGATATCTGCCCATGTTGGACTGACCAGTGCCGCACTACAGGCGACCGCAATGAAGGCATTTACCTTAAAATGATTTGCTGCCGTGATGGCAATGAAAATCGGCAAGAACGTAAACGGTGCCCATGAGATGAAGCTGAAGACTTCATAAGTACCTGTCTTTGCGAATGCCGGAAAAGCGAGCGTCGTCAAAATCAATGTTCCCTGCAGAATCCCCGCTGCAGCTAAGATGTAGACAAACGGTGCAAAGACGGCTGACATCGTCGCAATGATTCGGTTGAGAACCGTCCCTTTCGGTGCCTCTTCCGTTTCCGGTTGTTCCAAATCGACAAGCTTCAAAAATTCTTGATGAACTTCCCCGACGTGTTGACCAATGACGACTTGAAACTGCCCGCCAGACTCAACGACCGTAATGACGCCAGGTAGTGCATTGACTGTTTCCTTGGCTGACGAATCCGATCGTTTCAAGACGAGACGAAGTCGTGTGGCACATCGGACGGCGCTGATGACGTTGTCTTCGCCCCCGACGGCTTCTAAAATCGAATGCGCCAATTGTTGATAATCGCGAACCTTGCCCATATCGTGTACCTCCCCTGAATATGACGCGTTGAATACCCTTTCATTTTAATTGTACATGCACAATTAATCAATACATAAATAATTTAATTTACCATGTTATTAATCAAGAGAAGGCTTATGCTATACTGAATAAAGAAAAAGTTTGCAAGAAAAGAAGGTGTCCTATGCTGAAATACCAACAGACAGCCGATGAAATCGAACGGTACATAGAACAACATGAGTTGAAACAAGGGGACAAACTACCGATTCTCGAAGAGTTGATCCGACAGTTCGCTGTCAGTAAGACGACGATGACAAAATCACTTGAGTTACTCGAACGAAAAGGAATCATTTTTCAAGTCCGCGGAAGCGGGATTTTTGTCCGGAAGACGAATCGTACCGGCTACATTCGTCTGTTCTCGACCCAAGGATTCAAGCAGAATCTCGTCGATCATGCGATTGAGTCGACTGTTCTTGCACTCGAACCAATCGCTGCAACGAATAACATCGCGAAGAATCTCGGGATCGAGGCAGGTGAGACGGTTTATTACGTCAAGCGAATCCGCTACATCGACGGCAAGATCCTCTGTCTCGAAGAGTCTTACTATCGTCAATCGATTGTTCCGTACTTAAATCGTGAAATCGTCGAGCAGTCGATCTTCGAATACTTAGAGACGGCACTCCAATTGAATATTGGGTTCTCGGATATGTATATGCACGTCGGGAAGTTAAGCGCTGAGTCGGCTCGTCATCTAAATCTCACCGAGGGCGATCCTGGATTAACGATTGAGACAGTATTTCATTTGACGAACGGTCGTCCGTTCGACTATTCCGTCATCACATACCACTATGAACATTCACAATTCGTCGTTCAGGCAAATGGGCTATACCTTTAACAAACGAAAAAAGTAAAAAAGCGAAGTCTGATGATCGTCTTCATTTTACTGAAGACGTTGCATCGGATTTCGCTTTTTCTTTTAAGAAACTAACTAAAATTAATATACAAAACGGATAAATCGCTAAAACGACAATCAATAATAAGCCAAGAACTGGGCTCGGAAAATCAGTAGGATACGTGACTGGAAACCACTGACTCAGAGCATACAACATAAAGAAGAAATACGGTATCCAACTGAAAGAAGTCGACCAAATAAGTCGGTTTCGAATTGTTATCCCCCGAATCAGTCGAATAGGCGTAAAGAATAGAATAGTGCACACCAATATCAACAGGCCATCGATTAGATAAAAAAATTGGTATGATGTTCCCGTTATGCGGATAATACGTTCGATGTTTAATGTCATCTCAACAGGAAGAAAGAGAATCAAGGCGAAAAACAGACTCCATCCGTTCCATTTTATAAATAATCGCATCCTTTAAATACCTATCTCTTCTTTACTAGAATTTTCGATATACAGTTCCCCATCAAATGTCGTCAAGGCAATCACTTTCCCGTCTTTTTCATACCACGCCGTTGCGCCTTCACGATCGTGTTCTTTCCAACCGGCTTGGCGAATCCGAGTCCCATAGAGTAGACCCGGTCCGTCAGTTTCCGAGACTAGACGGGTTTTGATTTTCCACTCGCCTTGTTTTTCAACTGCTGTAGCAAATCGCGGCACCGGAAAACCGGATACTTTTGATTCTTGAAATCCAGCATACCAACTACCGATGACTATAATGAGCCCAAGACATATAATGGCGATACATTTCTTTTTCATAAGCATTCTCCTTTACTTTCCACCCTCATTTTAAAATTACCAAAATATAGTCTTCTTTCCCTCATCCTAAAGGCGGATTACTGATTTTTTCGTCGTGAAAACACATGAAAATTGTTTCGAATTTATGAAAACATCCAAAAAAATTTCAATTTTTTTCATAAAAAATGCACACCTTTGTTTGTTCTTAGAGTCGCAACGGTTTGACAACTCCCGGCACAGAGCCATTTTCAGTCGTTTTCAAGTGGTTAAGCGCATTAGCAACTTGACTTCATTTCCTGCTATGGTACGATACGAACTTATCAAAGGGAGTGAACAGAACTTATGAAATTCAGAAAAGAAAAAGTCAATGTCGTTGACATGCAGCAAACCAAAAAGAGTGTCTACGCGACCGGAATTGGGAATGCGATGGAATGGTTCGATTTTGGTCTTTATTCCTATCTCGCAATCATCATCAGTCAAAACTTCTTTAGCGCTGTTGAAAATGATGAACTGAAGCTCGTCTTTACTTTTGCGACGTTTGCGATCGCTTTTTTAATGCGACCAATCGGCGGAATCGTCTTTGGACGCATCGGTGATCGTCTCGGGCGGAAGGTCGTCTTAACAACGACGATCGTCATGATGGCTGGTTCCACGCTCATCATTGGTCTATTACCGACCTACGATCAAATCGGAATTTGGGCACCGATCCTGTTATTGTTAGCCCGGATCTTACAAGGATTCTCGACTGGCGGTGAATATGCCGGCGCAATGGTCTACATCGCTGAGTCATCACCAGATAACAAACGGAGTGCCCTCGGAAGTGGACTTGAAATCGGTACACTCGGTGGATATATTCTCGCCTCATTACTGGCTACAACACTTTTCGTCACCTTATCGGATGATCAAATGGCATCTTGGGGATGGCGGATTCCCTTCATTCTTGGAGCACCACTCGGTTTATTTGGTCTCTATTTACGTCGTCACTTGGTTGAATCACCGATCTTCGAAAATGAGATTAATGAAAACACAGAAGAGCCTGCGACATTCCGCGAAATTCTTCGCGACCACAAACGTGATATCATCGTTTGTTTCATCGCTGTTGCCTTCTTCAATATTACGAACTACATGCTCTTGTCCTACATGCCATCGTACCTCGATGAAGTCATCGGCATGTCAAGTTCGACAAGTACGATTCTAATTACTGGTGTCATGGTGATCATGATTCCGCTCGCTTACTTCTTCGGGAAGCTCAGTGATAAAAAAGGGAATCGTAATATCGTCCTTTTCGCGTTAGCCGGACTATCGTTGCTTTCAATCCTGTCGTTCTTCTTGATTGGTCTTAAACCACTCTTGTTCGTCGGAATCGGGATCTTCATCCTTGGCTTCTTCTTGGCGATCTTTGAAGGAACGATGCCAAGTCTTCTACCGAGTATCTTCTATACGGATGTCCGTTACCGGACACTATCCGTGACGTTCAACGTCTCGGTCTCAATCTTCGGTGGAACGACGCCACTCGTTTCGACTTGGCTCGTCCATACGACACAAAATCCGCTTGCTCCTGCTTTCTATCTAACAGCAGTCAGCGTCATCGGATTCGTCACGTTCTTCTTCTTCTTTAAAAATACAGCCGGAAAAGCACTTAAAGGATCGCATCCGACTGTATCGAGTGAAAAAGAAGTCGCGTCGATCGCGAAGAAACCAGACGATGCCCTCTGGTGGGCAGAATAATTGCTATAAGTAAGAGCCGTCTTCTACAGAAGACGGCTCTTTTTAGTAGACAGCACTCAACTCTTTTACGACTCGGTCCGCGACTGCGAGTTCCTGCTCTTGTGCAAAATCGAACTGACAACCGATTGCAGCGAGCCCGTTCGCATGCGCCGCTTTGAAATCAGATAAGCGGTCACCGACAACGTAGCCTGACGAGATATCGTTCATCTTACAAATCTCCCGTACGAGTGCTGATTTATCACCGGAACGAATGTCTTCAATGCTATAGACATGATCGATATACGCTTCAAGTCCATACGTCGTCACGATCGCTGACAAGTAGGATGGCCACCCATTACTGGCGATATAGACGGAGTGACCCGCTTGTTTCAAACGAGCGAGCAACTCGACCGTTCCTGGATATAAGCGACCGTGCCCCGCTTTGACTGCCTGCTCTAAGCTACGTCGAAACTTGTGATCCGCAGCCTGTTGGTCTGTGGCTGAAAAGTCCGGTAGTAACGTCTGCCAGACTTCCGGTAACGAGACGCCCATGATCTGCTGATAGAGGGCGAGTGGGGTTTCCCCCTCCCAGCGTCCCGTTTGACGCAACTCTTGAAAGACCTCTTCTAGCGCATGCGACAGCACGGCATTCGTTTGAAACAACGTTCCATCCATGTCAAAAATGTAGTGTGTCATTCGCTCTCCCCTTTTGCTCTTGATTTATCATTTGAATCACGGATTCTATCGATCTATCCTCAGCAATTAGACGATCTGTCGGGCGGTGATCCCGATCAATCCACCAGCGTTTCATATCCGTCACAGAAAATTCCGTGGGCTGGCGCATTTCATGGCGACGAACCGTTTCTTCAAATGAGACGTCAAAATAATACGCCGCGTATCGTGAAGTAAAGCGTCGTTCTAACCGGTCAATCATCTCACCGTACCAGTCCTGTGCAAGAATGCCTTCCAGCAGAATCGTCGCGTGGCGTCCGTCAGCAAGTCCGATCAACTCTTCGATCCAGCGAATCGCCGGATTTCCTGGTCCATCTTTTACATTCAACATCTCCCTGCGGATGACATCTTGCGAGAATAAGATGCTATCCGGTAAGACCGATCGTAACGCTTTTGCAAGCGTCGTTTTTCCACTACCAGAATTCCCACGGATGACGATCAAGCGCGACTTCATGTCGTGAACCAGTCCCCGTTTAAGGCAGCAATGTACCGCTCTGCAGAGCGCACTACTGCTTCAGACGCACCGCTTTCGATTTTCCGATGAAAGGCGTCATATAATTTTTCAAAGTGAAGCGGACGTAACGTTTCTGCCATTCGCGCGACCGTCTTTGCCGGAAGCGGAATCACATTCGGATAGCTGTACATGAAACTGACCCATGCCCGATCGGCAACGATCCGAATGATGTCTCCTGTCAACAATAGACCTGCTGATGCGTCTTTTCGTTCACAAATGACTGCTCCTTTGAAGTGACCACCGACGCGATGTAACATCACATCTTCCGTCAACTCCAAGCGTTCACCACTCCAGAAGACGATGCGCTCACTTGGTCGCGTCACGAACGACGCATCATCTTCATGAATATAGATCGGCACGTCAAAAGTCTCCGCCCATTCGACTTGTGTCGCGTAATAATGCGGATGTGATAAAGCAATTGCCTGAATCCCGCCTAATTCGTCAAGTTGCTCTTTCGTTGTTGAATCAAGATATGTAATGCAGTCCCATAACAAGTTGAACGATTTTCCTTGGACAAGATATGCCGTCTGACCGATACCAAACGCCGGTGTCGTCTGAATCGCATAGACGCCTGCTCCGTCGTCGCTAATGACGTTTTGATACGTTCCTGACGTTTGCATGGCAGCGAGCGTCGTCCACGTTTGACCAGTTGGATTGACATACTGTCGTTCCTCTAAGCAAATCGGACATGTTTCGCGTTGCGGATTGATTTGTTCAACACCACACGTCGTACAGATGATGGTTTCCATATCATCATTCCCTTCCTATTCGTAAATGATTTTCCTGATATATCATAACATATTCCATTTATAGGGATTGGAGGAATTAAGAGGCGGTTATCGAAAAGAACATGTATGAAAACAAAGGAGGAGATTCTGATGTCAATTTCGACCCACCTCATTGCGCCCCGCTTGAACGCTGTCTTTTTGCATGTTCAGGATGTGAAACGTGCCGCCGCTTGGTATCACCAGTTACTGCAGCTGCCGTTTGATGCGTCGCGCGTCTCGTCACCTGTCTACAATCTTCCACTTGAGGGTCCAACGAGTTTGACACTCGATGATCATACGAATGACGCAACGTACCGACATCACCCTTCTCCCCATGCCTTGTTTAATTTTTATGCGACGGACATCGATGCATCCTATCAGTTTGTGCGGTCACTACACGCACCCATCATTCGAGACATCGAACGTTTCGATGACTTTGCTTACTTTACGTTTGCAGATCCCGACGGCAACGTCTTGATGCTCTGTACAGGATAAGACAAAAGCAGGTCGAGCCACATTAGTGGTTCGACCTGCCTTGTTTAACGAGATGTTCGATCGTCATTTATGACGCTTTGAAAACGTTCTGTGAACCGATTGATTGCCTCTTCCGTGTCTAAAATACCTAAAAACCAGATCTTTTTGTCTTCCGAAAATGTAAGATGCAGTGACCCTTCTATTGTGGACTTCACTTCAAGCGTAGCAATCGTATCCGACTTCATTAAAGTCTTTTGTGATAGAGTGACCAGTTCATTCGTCAACGTTTCGCGTGTACCTTCTGATGTCTTTTCACGAAGTAGATGAATCGTTTTGCGGAGCAGTTCGGTCTTTGAAACACTTAAAAGATTCAATTCGCGGATTTCGAAAGTATAGGCGTTCTCGTCTACCCCGGATTGTTGAACGATGAATCGCGGGGATTGCACTAAGCGTTGAATGAAGTGAACGAACATTCCGATGGTCATTTCGGACATTGCAAAAACCTCCCTTTTACATGGATCAATGGACGGATTCCTTTAATCCTTTATCTGAATGGGATTAAAGTCCCTTATTATAATCTAGACAGTGAACAGAATGAAGGTACAATTCCCCTTCAATATAGCTAATACAATAAACAAGTACAAATTGAACATGTTTTAGTTGTAAAAATAAGATTCGAATAGCATCCGAATCTTGTTTATAGTAACATAAGAGATACTAGTTTTTAGTATAAACGGATCATAATTAATTATGAGTGTCTGTTTTCATTATGTACAAGGATAAAGAGCCAGAGAGCAATCCTTTGTCTCTGACTCTTTACTTCAATCATTGATCGATGGCGCAATTAAGTCTAGTAACGTATAGGCTTGAAGTGCGTCCGTGAAGGACGTGAATGCTTGATCGAACGCTTGTCGTGTGTTCTGTAAACTACCATTTTTATTTGGAACTGTCACATTTTCGAGATAAGACACTTCTTCGAATAAATGGACGATTTCTCCTAATGTAATCGTATCTGGCGATTTCGCTAACTTGAATCCACCATTACGACCTTGTACGGAGATTATGAGACCGAACTTACTTAAAGAATGGACAATCTTCATTAGATGGTTTTTAGAAATATCGTAATGTGTTGCTACTTCTTGAATTTGTACAAGTCTAGTCGGATGCGACGCTGCATAAATTAGCACACGAATAGCATAGTCCGTAGAGCGAGTCATTTTCATCCATTTCACCTTCTTTTTAATTCCTCTTACAGAAATAGTACAAAAGCTCTCTCGCTTTCACAATTGATAGTGTGGTTTCAAGTGCAGCAACAAATAACCAACAGTGATTTTGCACATAATATATAGCCTATCTTATAGGATAAGAAGTGCGAAAATCTAGTTGTTTTTTCGTAAAAAGGCAAAATGATATTTTAGAAATTTGTAACTCTTGTTTCCTATCACGAATATCTAAACGAATTGAATGGTCGTCCACTCTTAAAAATGAAAAGCGTTTAGATTTTTCTGCTGTTTACGAATCGATGAATAGTGGAACACAATTAATAACATGTATGAAAATGATATGAATAATATAGAACTAGGAAGTGAAAAAAGTGGAAGGTGATTTAAATCAAATCGTCTGCTGTTTGAATCAAGATTTCAGACAACAGCGAACTGTGTTTAGTGCATTGACCTTGAAAGAAACCAATCCCTGTATCGTCTTAATGGAAGATCATCTTCATAGGCAAATGAATGATGCGCTGTATCAATATCCAGAATTTATTGTAGAACTAGAAACGTTGATTTACCGATGTTTGATCGATGTGCGAGGAGCACGTGAATCCGTCTCACCTTCCGAGATTTTTATTTCCAAAGCTCAGTTATACTCGCCTTATCATTATTTAGTCACATTTTTATGAACAAGTGTAATCCGACCGTTCAGATCAGAAGAAAGATCCAATATTAAGCTGAATAGTTGATTTTATATCACTCGGATCTGGTCCAACCAAAAATATAGTATTTATTTTAGTTAAACGACAAAAAACCGCGATTTAGATGAAGGCGGTTTTTTCCTATTTCAATCATGAAATCGAGCACGCGTCTCTGATGAAGGCAGCGCACAATGTTGTTTTACACCGAACCACTGATGTCGATTTTTGGCGACAACATCATACACACAATCTCGGAATGACCGTGGAAAAATACGTAAAATAGTCAACAGTTTCCATCCACCCTGTAAATGACCAGCAATTCGTAACGCTGCGTCCGATTTGATATAGGGTACTCCTCGTTCAATTACGACGACACTGTCAATCGTTGCCGGGAGATGATGACGCTTTACGAATTCTTGTCCGGTCTTTCCTTGTAACGATGCAAAATCATGGTACCCTTGGTCTCGTTTTAAGATGAACTGGACGCTTGCGTCACAGAGATTACACTCTCCATCAAATAAGACGATTGCTTTCATGAGTGATTCATCCTTCCCGTACTGTTTATCGAATTACTGTGTTACTTACACTTTACCTTTACTACACTCTTTTTTGATAGGCGTGATGTCATGATGTTAAATATTGATAGCGCTTTCTTTCTCAGTCCTCCATACGCTATACTAATTTCTGTAAACATCTGGTTTTTATGAATGTATTTACATAAAGGAGAATACATATGACTCGACCTATTGCCATCGTAACCGGCGCCAGTCAGACACGCGACATCGGAGCTGCCATTTGCCGCAAGCTTGCCTCGTCCGGACATGACCTGGTCTTTACTTATTTTAAAGCAACAGCGGATTGGGCGGCTAGTTTTACGACCGAACTCGAAAATCAAGGTGCCCGCGTCCTTGCGATCGAGCTAGATTTAGGTCAAGCAGATGCTGCTGACGATTTATTCGCACGCATTGAAGACTTTGGAACACCAAGCATCCTGATCAACAACGCTGCCCATTCGACGATGACGGATTGGAAAACGCTTGATGCAAAAAGTCTCGATCAACACTATGCCGTCAATCTCCGAGCACCGCTGTTGCTTGCGACACGTTTCACGAAACGATTCGCTGAAGCACATCTAACGTCCGGTCGTATCATTCAACTGACGTCCGGACAAGATCTCGGTCCGATGCCTGACGAGATTGCTTACGCTACGACAAAAGGTGCCTTGTCGACATTTACAAAGACTTACGCGGCAGCCGTAGCACCGCTTGGCATCACCGTTAATGCGGTCAATCCGGGTCCGACAGACTCGACTTGGATGGATGAAGCAACACGGACAGCGCTTAAACCTAGTTTTCCGTTCGGGCGAATCGGTGCGCCAGAAGACGTCGCACGATTGATCCAATTCCTCGTGAGTCCTGACGGTAGCTGGGTGACTGGACAGATCATTCATTCCGAAGGCGGCTTTGAACGCTGAACATAGAGAACATAAAATCCCCCCTGATTTTTACATCAGGAGGGATTTTTGCGTTATCGAAAAACCGGACCCAGTTCCGTCAAAAAATCGTTCCAGGCTGTTTGATGCAGTTCGCTATAGAGTTCTGGCATTTGGTCTCTTTCAAAAAAAGCAATATCGAGTGATTCATCGGAATCAATCGTCAATTGCCCCCCATTGATTCGGCAAACGAAAAAATGGACGATCGGTTGGGCGACATCCCCGTTCGGATACATCTCTTCGTACTTCGAATAGACACCACTCAAACGTTCAATCGTGACATGAAAACCGGTCTCTTCGAAAATCTCACGCTGTGCGGCTTCGACAATCGACTCTCCCAGTTCCAGTGCGCCACCGGGAAAGCCCCATGCTTGTTGCTCTCGCCGTTTTTGAAGAAGAATGCGCCCCTCCTCGTCGAAGACGATGCCACCCGCAAAGTTCAACATCACTTTTTCTTGACCGACCTTACTGCGAAGAAAACGTATGTAGTCCATCTGTCGCCCCTTGAAGTTTGACGTGCTTCAGCCATGAAATCAGTTGCTTGACCATGGCATCGGTCACGGTATGATTGACACCTGGAAAAACGTCTAATACGGTCGTTTGCGCCATACCTGCTTGAACAGCTGTCCCGTGATAAAACTGCTGGATCGATAGTGGAATGATGTCATCGGCATCGCCGTGCAGGAGCAATCGCGGACGCTCATCCATCACACTGATCGGATCGAGCTTCCATGGTACATCCTCCTGTTTGATGGCAGGTCGCCCGTCACGAACGCGGAATTGACGTTCCGCTTCAAGATAGGCACCGCCCCCATTGATCGCAACAAGCGCTTTAATCGGCTGACGTGCCATGATCCCATGGGCAATGAACCCACCCATCGAGACGCCGATTGCCATCACATCTGAAACATGCCAGCCTGATTGTTCGATGATAGCTGTCGCTTCCGTAATCGATTGTTCGACGACCGTCCAAAAATAGGTCGTCGTTACTTCTGAATCAAACGGATGATCAAACGGTTTACGTTGATCATGTCGAATAAGTTCCGGAATAAAGACATCGAATCCTTCTTCAGATAATTGTTGTGCAAACTCTAGATAAGAAACAGCCGTTCCGCCCCAACCATGGTAGAGCAGAATGGCTCCCGTTGGTTGAGAGGCACGGACACTATGGACATGAAAATCAAGCTTCATTTTTTAGCTTCTCCTGGTTCAAGCGGACGATCGTTTTCGCGAAGTCATCCTCCGGTAATCGTTGTCCGTTCTTGAGAAACGGTTTCCAGTACGGTCGAATCTTAAATAGTGAGACCGTATCACGATAGACTGTTCGACGGACGATTTGTTTTGTCGTCAACGGCAATCCATTCTCGCTTTCAACCTGGATGCCGCAAATCTGACCACCAATCGTTTTTCCGTTCAACAGTTTCAATTGCGCGACTTCTCCTAGAAAACTGATCGTCGGTTGTGTCACGACAGCGTGAACGACTTCTGACTTCACACGTCGTAACACCGTTTTTTCGATGACGACAGAAAGTCCGAAATAAACAGCTTGGTTGATGATATACGCACCGATTCGTCGTTTTGTCGTTGAATGCATGGATGGTCCTCCTTATACGTTGAAATAGACGACAGCGCCAAGTCCACTGACGGCAATCAAATAAAAGACGATCGCGAGTCGTTTGTTTGCGGCAGAGATATCCTTTCGGACGAGGATCTTACTATACCGATACGTCAAAAATGCGAACACGAGCAATGCCAAAATCAATAATGGTGCCATTTGATTCCCCCCTTTTCTTTCTTATTCTACATCATTTCTGGTTTCGAATTGTTATATTTTACAAGTAAAGTGGTATATGCTTGATCCATATATCATCAATCCAACAATGAAATGAGGTTTACATGTTGAACACTACAACGATTTGCTGTCTTGTGGAGTCGAAGACGCCTGGTTATCTTGTTCGGGAACTGCCGCCGCTTGGCATCTATGACGTCCACGTCCGCACCTTAGCCGGTGCCATCAGTATCGGTGCCGAACTTCCCCAATGGCTGGAACAAGACATGACCGAATCCAGCTATGACTATCCGCTCGAGACAGGATATGAAAGTTATGGCGAAGTGCTTGCAGTTGGTGACGCCGTCCAAATCGTCAAGCCCGGAGATCGGGTCGTCAGCTTCTATGGTCATCAAGATCAAGCGATCGTTCCTGAATCGAAAGTCATCCCTGTTCCTGCTCATATCTCACCCCGTGAAGCCTTACTACTGATTCTGTCTTGTGACGCGGCAAAAGGCGTCCGTAAGCTGACATTGACACCCGACACTAGCGTCTTAGTTTCCGGAATGGGTACGATCGGTTTACTGACGGTGCATTACTTACGGCATTACGTCAACGTTCGTCAGATTGATATCCTCGAGCCAATTACGTCCCGAGCGGAGTTAGCGCGTCAATTAGGTGCACGTGTCGTCACACCGGATTCAAGTATGTATGACGCCGCCATCGAATGTTCCGGACGCCAAGCGGCCTTTGCCGAGCTTCAGTCCGCTGTCCGTCCTCATGGTGCAATCTGCGTCTTATCGGACGGCAACCGGGAAGCCTTGACGTTGACGCCCGCGTTTCACGCAAAAGAACTTCAGATCGTTGCATCGAGTGACGGCTGGGACTACCGCAAGCATGCAGACTGGCTCTTTTCAGACGAGCGTCACGCGACATTGCCCGCTTTGTTCGAACACGAGACTTCGTTTTCGAAGCTTGCCAGTTGCTTCGCTAGCTTAATGGAAACATCAGATCTCCCAATCAAAGTATTCGTTGATTATGAGCAGACGAGCTGAACACCGTTCGGATCCGTACCTACGAGCGATACGTCGGAAAAGACTGCTTCTTGTAAGACGGTCTTCTCTCCGCGGACGGTTTGGATTTGTGAAATCGGTCGATCGAACAGTTTCGTTAAATCCGCCTCTAATCCTTCGCGCGGTGTCGTTAGAATTAAACGCTCAAGTGTCGTTCCATCAGTATCCGCAATTGCATCTTCATGGACTTGCAATTCAATCCGTAATCCGTATGGTGTCTGCAAGAACGTCCGCCGCTCGTTCGCTTGGACCGTGAACGATAACGTTTCTGCGCGATCAAGAATCGTTTGCACGTCACCAGGCTGAATCAAAAATCCGATGTGATCGAAGCGAACCGTTTTTCCGAATCCGATCGTCACATTGACCGCTCCCCGTTTCATTTCAATGATTCGGAATAAAATTTGATCTGCTCGAAAATCATCCCATGATAGAGGTGGATTGAACGACGAAAATTCTCCGTCTTTCTTCCCGATCCGCTGGGAAACGTGAAATCCGCGTGCCGTGTACCAAGCTTCTGTTTCTTCCAAATGTGGTGTCCAGATATGGTAGTGAAATAGCATTTACATACACTCCTTTTCGTTGTTCCAATCGTTCCACGTCATCACTTCGACTTGGTTCGATTCATTCAAATATTGTCGTAATAACGGGAGGTGCGCAGCACCGTATAAACAGACGATTCGTTGTTCGTCTGTGCGAGGTGCAGTAAACGATTTGCGATCTTTTGATTACGGACTCGCCAGTAGCGTTCAACCCAAATCCGCCCGCTCTCCAGTCGTTCGATTTGATCATAGATTCTAGCCGACGCTGCAATCGTTTCTTCAGCGTGCAATCGATCGAGCCCTTCGGAGAAGGATAACTGCTCCATCGCGTGCTCTAACTGTTGGGTCCGTTTCATCTCAGCCGCGACGATCGTCTCAAAGGCTTCCGGATGATGTGAACGGACGATTCCTAAATCCGGTACGCCGGGTACGATTTCGTTCCAATCGACCCCATGGAGATCTGCTACTCCTGCCATCCGGGCTAAGCGAAAGCCGATTTGTTGCCGTTCATTTTCGGTTAAATCACTTTCGTGTTGATAGGTGTCATATGTATGTTGCAGGTCACTTATGCGTTCAGGTGACGTCTCAAGGGCAACGCCTGTCGGTCGAAATGCGTTCAATCGAGCAACGACTTCTTGGATTTCTCGTTGCCTTCTCTCTGACGCGATATCAAAAATTGCTGGACGAATCATGTCACCATTTGCCGGGCGATCGAGTTGGATCATGCCTAACAGTAAAATCTGAGGTTTCATCTATCTCCCTCCTTTTCCTGATTTTACCTTATAATTGGTAAAGGAAGCGACTTTTACCTATCATGAATTTACGTTACTATTCAACGAATACTTATATAAGGAGGTTCCGATGAAAAAGATATTCGTCATTGTGTTCATTGGATTTTTATTCGGATGCAGTCAAACCGGTACAGAGGACGAAGCTAGTCATGCCATGATCGTCATTGTGAATAACAAAGAGTATAACGGAACAGAAGTTGAATTCGATGCATCTATGCAACAAGGAGAAAAAATGAGCACGATATTAAAGAAAACAAAAGCATATGAAATGCCCCAAGCGAACAGTCAATCGAATCTTTTTTCAGTCGGGTCCACCATCTATTCTGTTAAAGGAACAGAAGATTTTATCATCAGTAAAAGACAAAGAAATTGAACTTCCACTAGGTTAAAGCCGTAGTGGATTCCTGAGTTATCCGACCTAGCGGTCGAAAAATGATCAGGCTAACCCCGTCGTCCCGACGGTTGAAGAAGCTAAGATACGTTCTGCTTCTTGTTTGAGATTCAGTCCTGCGTTCATATCGCGATCATGATGGACTCCGCAACTCGGACATGTCCATTCCCGTAAAGCGAGATTCTTAACGTCTTTGTGTTGATGACCGCAACCGGAGCACAGTTGACTTGATGCGAAGGTCTTGCCGACCTTAACGACGGTCTTCCCGTACCATTCCGCCTTGTACTCCAGCATGCGGAAGAACGCCGACCAGCTGACCTCGGAGATGGACTTGCTTAACTTGCGGTTCTTCTGCATGCTCTTCACCTGTAAGGTCTCGATTCCGATGACGTCGTGGTTTTTGACGATCTCGGTCGATACCTTGTGCAGGAAGTCGGTGCGTTTGTTGGCAATCTTTTCGTGGATACGGGCGACCTTCCGCTTCTGCTTCTGGTAGTTATTGGCCTCGGACAGCTTCACCTTCCTGTTCAGGGCGATGTGCTGACGTCGTGACAGCTTTCTCTGCTCGCGCGCCAGTTTCTTCTCAAGCGAACGGAGGTAACGGTCGTTCTTGTATACTGTGCCGTCCGACAGGATGGCAAAGTTCTTGAGTCCGACGTCGACGCCAACAGATGAACCGGTCTTCGGCAATTCGTGGATCGCCTGCTCGACGAGTAGGGAGACGAAATATTTCCCTGAAGCGTTACGTCGGATCGTAGCGTTCAAAATACGTCCTGCAATCTGTTTCGAATAGGCGAAACGGACCCATTTCAGCTTCGGAAGTTTGAGCTTGTTCTCGATGATGGAGACTTCAGGAAGTTGAGACTTGCCTTGGATGTTCGTCTTGTACGATTGCACAGGGTTTCGCTTTGATTTAAAACGAGGACGTTCATTCTGTTTCTTGAAGAAACGGTCATAGGCATCGGCAAGATGTTTGACGCTAGTTTGCATGGAAGTACTATCGACTTCTTTCAGCCATTCAAACTCCTGCTTCAGGATAGGAATTTCTTTGGAACAAGAACCGTAGGAGAGTCCTTTTCCAGTCGCTTTGTAAGTCTCATCCCACTTCGCCAAGAAGTGGTTGAAGACGAATCGTGAACAACCAATCGTCTTCGCGATCAGGATTTCCTGCTCTTTCGTGGGGTAGATTCTGAATTTGTAGGCCTTGTACTTTTTCATATTGATTTCCACCTCCTTTTGGCATGCGTTTAATATCTACAATATATATACATGTTAAATAAGGGATGACGTCAAATGGAGCGCGTATCAAAATTAATTATATTTCCAAAAAATTTAGTAGAGTCAATAGAGAAATATCAAAAAGAGAATTATATTTCTTCTTTTGCCGAAGCGGTGTATGAACTGATTCGCAAAGGTTTAGAAAAGTAATGGAGTGATATCTCCTGTAGCATCGGAAATGTCAGCAAAGAAACCGATTCAAAAATACATCCAGACACAAGGAAGTTAAGCTTACATCCCTTAGCTTAAAGGCATAGGGGTTTTACGCCCGCTTATATAAAAAATGGCTTTTAAAAAAGGTAAGGGATATCAAAAACGAATTGAATGATGTAATCTAGAACACCTTTATATTGGTACATCTTTTAGAAGTACTAACAGTGGAGGTGTTTTAACATGTACTTTTAACTGAGGTATGATGAAAAATCATTAAAAAAGTGGACAGATGTCACGATCTGCCCACTACCTTCATCCTGTTAAACTTGATTTAACGAGTAAAATTTTCCCGCTTTCCTCTGCATCGATATAAGAAACGGCTTGTACATCGAGATGGATATCACGACCGAATAAACGGTACAGCCGTTCCATCAGAATTCGTTCGTCTGATTGACTGAACCGCTCTGCGTCCGGAACGTAGTAGATCGATACGCTATCTGTCGTCATTTGAACATATTGAATACGCTCGATACTGTTTGGCAAATGTTTGACGAGACTCGCCAGTTGCGCTTCAAAAATCTTTTGTCCATCCGGTTTTTGAATGAATGCCCGCCCCCTGCCGTCAATCGATTCGATGATTGGTCCCGGGTGACCACAGGAACAGGTGCGCTGACTGAGCGTCATCCGATCTCCGACCCGGTAGCGAATGAGGGGGGTTCCGTGTGTATCAAAACTCGTCACAAGAATCTCCCCGTCTGTATCGAGTTCGATGATCCCCATCTCATGGTGCAGATGTTTTTGACCAAACCGGCATTCAGAAACGATAGGTGCCCCTTCAGACGATGCATATTGATCAAAGACTGGTCCGTGAAACACTTCTTCGATGACTTGGCGCTCTTCCGCGTCGATCCGTTCTGCCGTCGGGAAAATCGCAACCGGTTGACACGTCAAGCGGATCCCTTCTCGCTTCGCGAACCGCGCGAGCTCAATCATCGCTGACGGAAGACCATCAATCGTTTCTGGTTGAAAACGTTCGATGGCTTCAAGATACGCTGCCATCGTCCGTGGGGATAACCGTTTCACCGTGAACAAGAGTTGATTCGCCGCTCGATTTATCCGCCAGTAGACGTCCACCTGTTGACGCTCGGGTACGAGATCCTGTGCCGTAAAGCTGATTCGTCGCATGCCACGGTAGACACCGTGGGTCGCCTTGAAATAATCCAGATGGGCCATGCGAATTTGCATATCCGGTATCGTATATCGTACTTGCAGTGACGTGCCTGTCGTTCCACCCGTTTTCCCTATGATTGGCGCAGCGACATCTGTTTGAATGTCCTCCATGTGCGTTCGTAATATTTCTTTTGATAGTACAGGAATATGTTTTAGTTCGGATAAGTCCGTTAAAGGTAGGCAAATGTCATGTGAAGTGAAGAGCTGACGGTAATAGGGACTGTGTTCAGTACAGAAGCGAAGGAAGTCATTTAAACGATCAAGTTGTTCCGCTTTGACGTCGATCGTCGTATGTTCTCGTTCGAGGAGCATCCGGAACCGTTCTTGATAGACCGGTCCATAACGTTCGCGATGCAATTGATACCCATAGAGGGTTGTGAAGAGGTGCTGGAGAAATAGAGGAGAGCGATTGTAGATCTGCTCTTTGATACCCATGTCATCACGTCCTTTCGCAAGGGAAGTAACGGTTTCGATGTCTCTACGATAGCCTATGTACCTGACAGGAATATGACAAAAATAAGGGAACATGCCTCCTGACAAATTGCTATCACCTTGGACAGGTCCGACGATCATCGCTCTACTATACTGAAAACAAGGAGGTGACAAGATGTGGCTCGAATCGATTCAACGCGTCATTGACTATATCGAAGATCATTTAGAAGACTCGCTCGATCTCAACGTTATGACAAAAGTCGCTCAGATGCAGGCTTATCCTTTACAACGGGCGTTTTCGTTACTTGCGATGATGACGTTACCGGAATACATCCGAGGACGACGTCTGACGCTCGCAGCGCAACAATTGACACAGACGGACGAAAAAATCATCGATCTCGCCTTACGTTTTGGTTACGAGACGCCGGAAGCTTTCACAAAAGCTTTCAAACGTCAGCATGGTTGTTCGCCGACGTTGATGCGAAACGAGCGACGTCCGATTCACGCCTATAACCGCCTGAGCATTCAGGTGACCTTGAAGGGACTGGAGCAAATGGATTACCAACTCATCGAACGACCGGCTTTACAGATTTCAGGATGGCGAAAACATTTCTCGACGCAAGATGGTGCCCAAAAACAGCTGATTCCGTTGTTTTGGAATGATGTAAATCATTCTGGTCAAGATGCTACTTTGTTCAAACAAAATGACGGTCAGATTGAAGGTGTGATTGGTGTCTGCTCCAATTTCACCGAAACATCGATGGATTATTGGATCGCGACGACGACAACAGAAATCCTTCCCGATCAGGAAACGATGACGATTCCGGCGAGTCTTTGGGCGACGTTTCCGGTCGTTGGTCCAATGCCGCATGCCATTCAAGAGATGTGGCAGCGTATCTATCAAGAGTGGCTCCCATCGCATGAATATGATCCTCTCCCTCACGCTGAACTCGAAGTTTATTCGGCAGGCGACCCGTCTGCCGCCGATTATCAATCTGCCATCTGGATTCCGGTGCGGCCACGCGACTGACAGTTTCAGGACACACGAAAAAGCGAGATCATCGATGATCTCGCTTTTTTTTGTGTCATGCATACTGTTGTTTAATCAGTAACGTTTTTCCACTGATTTCTTTCGGAATTTCCGGTACCGCGCGCATGACGACATTCAATTGTCCGTCAAACAGTCGGTCCAGAACGAAAAAGAGCTTCTTCTCATGTTCTTTCTCGAAACATCGTTCATCCGGAACATATAATAAAACAACCTCGTCCCGCGTCTCTTGAATGTATTGTACGCGTTCGATACAGTTCGGGAACGCTCGAACGATTCCCGCAAGTTCGCCTTCAAAGACACGGTGTCCGTTTCTGAGTTGAATGAAGCTTCTACCCCGTCCGTCGATCGAAGCGATGATCGGACCTTGATGACCACAAGGGCACGTTTCCTGACTGAGCGTCATCCGATCGCCGACACGGTAACGGACAAGTGGTGTACCATGCGTATCGAAGCTCGTCACAAGGATTTCACCGTCCTCATCACGTTCAATGATTCCCATCTCATAATGTAGATGTTTTTTCCCATACGGACATTCGGCGACGATCGGCGCCCCTTCTGACGACGCATACTGATCATAGATCGGTGCATGGAAGACGTCTTCGACGAGCGTTCGTTCTTCTGCCGTCATCATCTCTGCCGTCGGGAAAATCGCTTTCGGTCGAAACGTACAGGTCATCCCATATTTTTTAGCATATCGCGCGACTTCGATCATTCCTGAAGGCAACCCATCAATCGATTCCGGCTGAAACCGATTCAGTTGTTCGATGTATGCAGCGGCGGTTTTCGGATTGATGTTTTTGATCGAGAACAACATCTGATTGATGACTTTATTCGTCCGCCAATAAACCGGTGCCTTTTGTTGCGGGGAAGCAAGCGTTTGACCGGTAAAACTTGCACGGCGCATCCCTTGATCGACTCCATGGGTCCACTTGAAGAAGTCAAGATGTGCCATCCGGATTTGCATGTCTTCCTTTGTATAATGCACTTGAATCGATTTACCGGTCGTACCGCCCGTTTTTCCGAGAATCGGGGCATGGACGTGCGCATGGACGTCCTCATTTTGTTGGCGTAAGATTTCTTTCGTCAAAGGGGGAATCTGTTTTAGTTCGTCAATCGATTTTAGCGGGAGCTCTAGTGCAATGGTAGAAAACAATTCCTGATAGTATGGACTATGTGTTTGGCAAAAAGAAAGGAAGTCGTTTAATCGATGCAATTGTTCTGCTCGAACGTCATGCGGTCGTCCTAACTTCTGTTTCAGTTCTTGTAAACGTTGCTGATAGGCGGGACCGTATCGTTCATGGAACAGGCGACGTCCTTGTAAAGTCGTCAACAAGTTTTGGATGAAAATCGGTGAGTGAAAGTAGATCGATTCTTTGAGCTGCATGATGTCACTCCTTCCATAGTTAGACCACCTTTTACTGATACTTTCATCTTATTTCCAGTCGCCGCCCATCTCAATTAGTTCTTCGTGAATAAACTTAGCTTTTATTTTCATGGCGATTTATTTTAATGAACTCTGATTCACGAACATCTTCTTACCGATTCTTGAACTTACAACTTTTCTTCCCTCACAAAAAATCCGATTGATGAAGAGGAGTTTCTTCATCAATCGGATTCATACGAGTGGCATTACGATTTCGCACCTTTTTGTAGCATCTGACATCCGTATGCCCGTAATTTAATCGCTTCGAGTACGAGCGACATCTGTTGCTCATCCAATCGTTCAATCAGCTCGATGATCGTGATCGTCGTTCGTCCATCATACAATTGGACGATCAAGTGGATGATTGCTTCTAACGCTGGACTCGGATAGGGTTCAGCCAGAAATTCACGATCAAAAAACTCACCACTATCCGGAAAGAAGTAATCCGAGAACCGTTCGAGCACTTGTGGCTGTCCTGTCGCAAGGTACAGCATCGAGACCATCGCTGCATCTTCTCGTTGTTTCGGCTTTAATCGTCTCCACAACAGATCGAATCGTCGTTCATGTCCCTCTTGCATGAATTGTATCGTCTGCATGGTTGAAGCCCCCTTTGTTTTCATACTTCCTGTTGGTTCTTTTCCATATGTTACTATTCCCTATTCCATTCAACTGAATCGTCTCAGCATATCCTCTTGCGATTGAACCGACTCGATTGGGGGTACATTACAACAGATATAAGAGAGGAGTTTACATCCATGCCAACGCGCCTAGCTTTAGCCGGAGCCACCGGATACATTGGTCACAATTTACTGAACGAACTAAAGAAAAAATATGACGTCATCGCCCTTTCACGAAATGGTGACGACAAGGACAATGAGGAACGTGTCGAATGGCGATCGTGCGACCTCTTTTCTCTAGACGATACGATCGCTGGTATGAAAGGAGCAGACATCGCTGTCTACCTCGTCCATTCGATGATGCCATCTGCTAAATTGACACAAGGATCGTTTGAGAATATGGACTTATTGTTAGCCGATAACTTCGCCCGTGCCGCAAAAGAAAACGGCATCCGGCAAATCATCTACTTAAGTGGTATCATCCCCGAGGAAACAGAAAATCTATCGCGTCACTTAAAGAGTCGACTTGAAGTCGAACGCGTTCTCGGTGCGTACGGAACACCGGTGACGACGATCCGTGCTGCGTTAATCGTTGGTCCGAAAGGTTCATCGTTCCCAATCTTATCGAAACTCGTCAAACGCTTACCCGTCATGGCACTCCCACGATGGACACGTAACAAGACACATCCTGTCGCCTTACCCGACGTCATTCATGCTCTTGGTGAAAGTGTCGATCGCGATGATGTCAAAGACCGGGCCATCGATATCGGTGGTCCGGAAGCGATGACCTATAAAGAGATGATCCTTAAAACAGCCGACATCATGGGTAAACGACAACCGACGATCGATATTCCTATATTGACCGTTAAATTATCCCGCCTTTGGGTGACACTCGTGTCCGGAGAACCAAAAGAAACCGTCTATCCACTCGTTGAAAGCATGGTCCATGAGATGGTTGCGGATCCAGAAAAAATGGTTCCCGGCATCAGTGACGGCAAAATCACATTCGAACAATCAGTCCGAGATGCGTTAAAAGAGGAGGAGGAACAAAAAGGATCTTCTTCCTCGTCGTCTTCGACACCAGACGTCCTTGACGTCCGTTCAGTCCAACGTGTTCTTTTGCCAAAGGATCGCGATGCCGACTGGGCAGCTGACGATTATATGAACTGGTTGTCATCATTTGCCCGCCCTTTCCTATCGTCAACCGTGAAAGATCAAGTCGTTGGAATCCACATTCCGTTTTACGAACAACCGCTGCTTGAATTGACGAAGGAACCGGTTCACGATCGACACATGGCGACATACCGGATTACCGGCGGATTGTTCGCAAAAGTCGAGCAAGACAGCCGTGGTCGGATTGAATTCCGGCAAATTCCCGGTACGCAGGAATGTATCATCGCCATCCATGAATTCGTCCCTGCGCTACCGTGGATACTCTACAAGGCAACACAGGCGAATGTTCACCTGCTCGTCATGTATCTCTTCAAATTACACTTGTTGCGCCGGATTCATTCGACGGAACAAGAATCGACACGCGCGGACGAAATCGTTCCGTCGTCTTAATGCCAATCAAAACAATCCGCCTCTTACTGAGCGGATTGTTTTTTGACGTTTGCAGAAGGATGACGAAACGGAAAAAATCGTGATACACTGGACGATGACTGAAAGAAAGGGGTTTCATTGCATGCGCTCATTTGAGGAACGATTATCGAACCAACTCGAGGCGACGGCTTCACTCGCCACATTGATTCAACCTTCAACGGATCAACTCCGTTTAGATAAACTAGATAAATTTGCTAGCAAACTATTAAAACGAGAGTTCACGATTGCGTTTGCTGGTCATTTCTCGGCTGGAAAGTCGAGCATGATCAACGCCTTGACGGGTGAATCGGTCTTACCGACGAGTCCGATTCCGACGAGTGCAAACATCGTAACACTTCAGCAAGGTGAGATGGATTCAGCAATCGTTCACTTTCATGAACAGCCGTCTGTTCGTCTGACAGCAACAGAGCAAGAGGAGCATCTTCAATCGCTTGGGAAAAGTGGTGATGTCCGACAAATCGATTTGACGCATGCCGCGTCCGAGCTTCCGCCTGGTCTCGTCTTAATGGATACGCCAGGCGTCGACTCGGTCGATGATGCCCACCGTGTATCAACGGAGTCTGCCCTTCACTTGGCTGACATCTTGTTTTACGTCATGGACTACAATCATGTTCAATCCGAATTGAACTTCATGGTGACGGATGAATTACAAGCTGCCGTACCGGAATTATATTTAATCGTCAATCAAATCGATAAACATCGTAACGATGAACTATCATTCGACGCCTTCCGCCGCTCGGTTCATGCGTCCTTCGCTGAACACGGTGTCGTGCCGAAAGGAATCTTCTTTACGAGCCTACGGGACCCAGCCCATCCGCATAACGATTTCACGGAAGTCGAACAGCTCGTCAAACAAAGCATTCGGGACGCTCAACCGAAGTTGTTGACTTCTGCCGCTTTGACACTCGAAAGTCTTCACCAGGAGCATACACGTTATCTCACACGTCTCGTCTCAGAAACACACGAGACGATGGCTGAGCAATTGAATGACGCTGAACGACGGGATCCGGCGAAAATCGAAACCGAATTAACGCGTGTCTCGCAACAATTAGAAGCACGCCAACCGGACCGCTGGGTACAGACGTTTTCGCTTCATCGGGATCAACTCTTGAAAAATGCGACATTGATGCCATTTGAGTTACGCGAGAAGATGCGCCGCTTCCTCGAGTCACGTCAGCGTGATTTCAAGGTTGGATTATTCCGTAGCGCGAAAAAAACGGAAGCGGCTCAAGCAGAGATCGCACAAGACGTGCTCCGTGCCTATCAGACAGTGACCGCTTCCGAAATTTCGCTTCATTTACGTAACTTGATGAAACAATCATTACGTGACCTTGGTCTCCTGCAGGATACGCATATCGTCGCAATCGATCAGCTATCACTCGACCCACCGCTTTCCGTACTCGAAAGTGCCTTGCCAACCGGTATTACGATCACAGGTGAATCAGTGCTCCAGTTCACGAATCGTGTCGCCGAACAGACACAAGCGTGGTTCGTCAAGGAAACGAACGCGTGGCGTGAGCTTGTTCGTCAAGAGTTGACGGCAACTTTCCCGAAAGAACAAGCTGAACTATTGCAACAACAGACGTCACTACAGCATAAATGGAATAGCGTTCAAGCATGGCAACAGGCTACCGTAGCACTCGAGCGATATGAGCATGGCGTTGCCAATCCATCTGACCAACAACTCGAACGGGCTCGGACGCAAGTCTCAGTTTGGGAGGAGCAATTGATTCAGCAAGAAGCGGCGATCGTTTCCTTTACCGGGTATGAATCGGTGACAGAAACTACTGCGTTTGAAGTTGCGACGACGATCAGTGAGCAACAAGCCGTCCGTTATGCACCGGAAGACGTCGCTCAAATCCGTCAGCATCTAAATGGTCTTCAAGGTTTTGAAGATGCCGTCGCTTATTTGAATGACAAATTGGACCGACTGACACATCAATCGTTCACGATTGCCTTATTCGGTGCCTTCAGTGCTGGGAAATCGTCGTTTTGCAATGCCTTACTCGGAGACAAGGTCCTCCCGGTCTCTCCGAATCCGACGACCGCATCGATCAACCGGATTCACCCTGTTGACGCTGCACACCCGCACGGCGTGGCAGAAGTCACGTTCAAGTCGGAAGCAGCGATGCTGGAGGACTTAAATGAAGCGATGGTCGGAACGATGACATTCGAGTCAACGAAACAGGCATACGATACGCTCTTATCACGTGCCGCGTCACTGACGGACCCGTTCTTGCGTGCTTTCTTGAAAGGATTCCCTGCCGTTCAATCCTTCATCGGTACCGCTCAGACGGTCGATCAAGACGCATTTAAACTGTATGTCGCGCAGGAAGAACGAAGCTGTTTCGTAGATGTCATCGATTTCTATTACGATAGTCCGTTAACACGTCTCGGCGTGACGCTCGTCGATACGCCAGGAGCAGATTCAATCAATGCCCGTCATACTGATGTCGCTTTTGATTACATCAAGAACGCGGATGCGATCTTGTTCGTCACGTACTTCAATCATGCCTTCGCCCGCGCTGACCGTGAATTCTTGATTCAACTCGGTCGTGTCAAAGACGCCTTCGAACTCGATAAGATGTTCTTCCTCGTCAATGCGATTGATCTCGCTGCTTCAGATAGCGAACGTCAAGATGTCTTGAACTATGTCGCGACGGAATTGCAACGCTTCGGGATTCGGTCGCCCCGACTCTATGGAGTCTCGAGCTTACAAGGACTCACCGAAAAGCAACAAGAGCGATCGGATTCAACTTCCGGTCTACCCGAATTCGAGGAGGCATTCCATCACTTCCTTGCAGAGGACTTGACCGGTCTTGCCAAAGTCTCGTTGTCTGAGCAGACGGAAAAGACCGTCCAGCGACTCGAACGATTTATCGCTGCGACTGAAGCGAATCTGTTGCGAAAAGAAGAACGGTTGGCTGAGCTGTCTACTCTAGAACAGCAGGTCACGGATCGTTTCGAAGACAATCGCGCCGCTGTGATCGAACCTGCACTCAAAGCAGAGATCCATGAGCTGTTGCACCATGTCGTACAACGCATTTATTACCGTTTCCCTGACTTTTTCAAGGAAGCCTATAACCCTGTTCGTTTTGCTCAAACTGGCAAAGGAGTGGCATTACAGGATGCGTTAACGGAACTGTTGACGTTCCTTCGGTTCGATTTTGAACAAGAGCTCCGGGTTACGCATTTCCGTGTCGACCAATGGCTCGAAGCGGCCATGATCCGGCGTCAACAAGAGGAGCAACAGTTGCTAGAGCAATGGAACGAATCCTTCCAGCTCGCGCCTGTTACGGTCTCTCGATTAAACGAAATGACGTTCGACGGGCCCTTCGAAGATGCAACGCCTTATATCGGCGTCAAACGTCATTTCCGGAATGCGAAAGCCTTCTTCGAGAAAAATGAGAAGGAGCAGTTGAAGGAAGAGCTGGCGACATTAACCAAACAAGAAGCACTCGCGTACACTGCCACTCAAGAAGAACGCTTGCTGGCAGTCGCGACGGCACATCTGGATGTTTCTTTGACCGCCGTTTCAAAGCACCTGTTACGTCAAACACTCGAGCAACTTGAGAGTGAACGCGCGACGTTACAGGCACAAGAGACGCTGACTCCTTATAAACAAGTAGCAAAGCAGATTCGCAGTCTGACGCAACACGTCACTTCATAAAATACAATCGTTCAACACAAAAGACCGGAGCGCGATGCGTTCCGGTCTTTTTTCCTCATCGCGCAGGCGTTGGCCAATACGACTGAAAATAGTGAACGATGTATTGGTGGACGTGCCGGACAACAGGACGTAATTCCGTCCCGACGAGTCGGTTCAACGAGACATCCCATAACATCGGTGGGTCGAACGGGATGATTTTAATGTCATCCGCATGATGAAACCGTAGTATCGGCTCCGGTAGGATTGAGATGACGTCAAGTTCTTGGACCATCCCAATCAACAAGTCCCATGCTCCTGACATGAAGAAGATATTCGGCTCTTGCTGCACTTTACGAAACTCCGATAGTATTTGATGATGTAACATGAATCGATCGTTCAAGATGACAAGTGGTTCATTTCCGATATCACGATACGATAACGCTTCTTTGGCTTGAAACGGGTGATTCGGACGCACGGCGACGACGACCTCATCTTCGATCAATCGAAAACGTTCGATACCATAGGATTCGCCCGGTTCAATCAATATGGCCAAGTCGAGTTCTTCAAGTAACAGTCGACGCTTGAGTTCAAACGCTCCCTCTTCGATGATTTCGAGTTCGATGCCTGGATGTTCCGCCATGAACTTCGGAATCAATTGCGAAAATAAAACTGGTAATATGACGGGTGGGATGCCGAGACGGACCTTTCCTCGGACGACGTTCGAACGTTCACGCAGATGACCCATCAATGCTTGATGACGTGTCAGAACGATCTTCGCATCCTCATACAATTGACGTCCCGTTTCCGATAATCCTGTCAACCGTCCGTGCTTTCGAATGAACAGTTCTACTTGCTCCAGCTGTTCGAAGTCGCGGATCATCTGACTAAGCGCCGGTTGCGAGATCGACAAGTGCTTCGAAGCACGCGTTAAATTATAGCCTTGCTCGACGATCGTCGTAAAAAAGAGCAATTGTCGAATATCCACTTACATCCCCCCCTTATTCATCAAACCAGCGATTTTTTTTGAAGAACAGAATCATTCCTAAAGCGAGAAGTCCCATTGCCCCTAACGTTACGAAATAACCATACCGGGTCGTCAGTTCTGGCATGTGTTCGAAGTTCATGCCATATATACCTGCGATGAACGTCAACGGCATGAAAATCGTCGTGAAGATCGTCAATGTCTTCATGATACTATTCATCCGGTACGAGTTGAGAGAGATGAAATTATCCCGAAACTCAGACGTCATCAATCGATTGTATTCGATCATTTCCGATAATTTCAGTAAGTGATCGTATAGATCGCGAAAGAATGCCTGTTTCTTCGGATGAATCGATAACCGCTTCGATTCGACGACACGGTACAATAAGTCCCGCATCGGCATGACCGTCCGTGAGATTCGAAGTAACCGCGCGCGTAGTTCGAAAATCTCCTCCATCAACCGACGATCGTTTCCACGCGTCCGGTAGCGTTCCTCAAGCGCAAACAATTCATCTTCCGTCGCATGAACGATCGGAAAATAACCATCGACGATCTTGTCCATGATTTTATGGACGAGGTCGACCGTTTCTTGTTTGTCGAGGCGTCGGCTACACTGTTCAAACACGATATCAATTTCTGGCGAAGATTGCTCATGGTAGCTGACGAGATGCCGGTCGCTTGCGAACAAATTGATTTCGCGACTTGTCAACGTTCCTTCATCGAGCGCATGAAGGACAAAAAAGCTATGTTCTGTATAATATTCAAGCTTCGGACGTTGTAAGTAATGGAAACAATCTTCAATCGCTAGCGGATGAA
This sequence comes from Exiguobacterium sp. s161, assembly GCF_018619045.1. Lineage (NCBI taxonomy): Bacteria > Bacillati > Bacillota > Bacilli > Caryophanales > Exiguobacterium > Exiguobacterium sp. s161. Next base: position 1,141,608 of record NZ_JACSNH010000001.1, on the reverse strand, counting down.
AATCAAAGACTTCAATCAATTTTTGCTTTTCTGCATCTGTCGGTTGATCGAAATCAACGAAATAACGTGTGATGCCCGATTCCTGTATCCGACTTACATCATCAGTCAAAATGATTGTGTCATTCGCATCAATCAGTATACAACGAATCAACTTTTTCTCCCCCTTTTCCTATGTAAGCGTACTACATTTTTTCAAATGCAACAAAAAAAGGATTTCTCCGAAGAGAAATCCTTTCAGATTGTTGACTTGTAGACAAATGGACTGACTCAAAAAATGACGCACCCTTTCACGCCCTTTCCTCAGGCGAGACACAAGCCAGTTTTCCCGCTTCATTCGAGCAGGAAAACCTGTCTTGTTTGTCTCTGACAGCGCAAAATCGTGCTTTTTCCTGTAGGAGTGGCGTGTAATGCGTCATTTTTTTATATCCGGAAGAAGGATCCGAGAAGCATTTTGTTCACTCGAGATTGTTTCTTAAGGAAAAACAAGCAAGAGCGACCCTTGCAGCGAAGCGAAGCTGCGTGATGCTTGTCCCAGGAAAACGATGCGAGACGAACAAAAAAAGCGCAATCCTTCTCGTTAGAGAACAATTGCACTTGTCTTCAGTCTCAAAAGATTTCCCCGAAGAGAAATCCGTTTCATATAGCAATCAACCATGTTCAATATAAAATCCGCTCCAATAAACCTGACGATACGTAAACTCTTTTCCACTCTTCGTCGTCACAAGCATTTCATCTTCTGCCATGACGGCGATTTTAATGGGTACTTCACCGTGATCCGTCAAATAATTGAGGATCTCAAGATGCCGATTCAACCAAAGACGACGGCGGAACCAACGAAAACGACTGAATGCCGCACTGAAGTGGAGTAAGGCAAGCGCAAGGATAATTAAAGCAAACGGAAGTGGAATATCGAACAACGCAATCAAATATACATCTGCGATCAGCAAGGATAACGAGAGACCCATTTCCGTCATCTCCATGAAAGATGCTTTATAGGTCGCAAAGTAGGTCATCACACGAAATAGGAAGATGACCGTGAGGTACGGTACGAAATACATTTGAAACACATGGTCCGTGCCGCTGTTGACGAACATGAGCAACGGCAGGAAGAATAGCAATTTCCAGATTAGGATGGCGGAATAAAATAAAGTATGATCCGTGTAGCGTCTGCGTACGATGGCTTGACTCATATTCATTGCCTTCCCCTCCTTCATGATGGACCGTTTCAAAGTCGATGATGACAGGACATGATGCCTATAAGGGTATGTTTCCGAATTCAGCTGTTTCTAATCGTCTAATTCACAGTTTTTAGAAACTGTATATTTAGTATACGTCATGACGCGCTAAATGGTTCACTTTCCCCATCATTTCCCATCATTCGATGTGCTACAGATTGGAAACCCGCTCTTGCTAGTCGTCCGGATCTTCTACTGCTACAATAAAAGATATTCCAATTGAACAGAATCGAGTTGAATCTTTCATGTACACCCATATCATCATTGGCGCCGGAATTCTCGGTGCCTCGACTGCCTATCATTTATCGAAGGCTGGTGAACGCGTCTTACTCGTCGATCGGAAGGAACCCGGTCGAGCCTCTCATGCGGCAGCCGGCATCATCTGTCCATGGATGACACAGCGGCGAAATAAGGCATGGTACAAATTAGCGAATAACGGGGCTCATTTTTATAAGACATTGATTCCTGAACTGGAAGCACTCGGTGAGACGAGTACGGGTTATCAGCAAGTTGGCACGATCGCCTTACACGAAACATCAAAAATCGAAAAGATGGAGACGATTGCGCAAAACCGTTTTCCGGAAGCGCCTGCCATCGAACGTATCGAGCGACTGGACCAAGATCGTGTCAAAACGCTCTTTCCACTCGTCGAACAGATCGAGGATGCCTTATTCGTTTCCGGTGGTGCCCGCGTTGACGGACGTGCCTTGTGTGCCTCATTGATTCGTGGTGCTGTCGAACACGGTGCGACCGTCCTAGAAGGAGATGCTACTCTTGTCGTAGACAAAGGAGTCGTCACTGGTATAACCATGGAAAATGAACAGTACTCGGCAGAACAGTTCATTTTAACGGCGGGTGTTTGGTTAAATGACCTACTCCGTCCACTTGAGCTTAAAATCGATTTGCATCCGGAGAAGGGACAGATCCTGCAACTCGATTTGACGGATTCTACATCAACGACTTGGCCCGTCGTCATGGGACAACGCGGATTATATCTCGTCTCCATCCACGAAGGGAAACTGATCGTCGGTTCAACACACGAAAAACAGACCGACTACGACTTGAAACCAACCGTTAAGGGGATGTATGCCTTATTGAATCGGGCTTTACCTGTCTTACCGCGTCTCGAAGAAACAACGATTGATGAACTGCGTATCGGCTTACGCCCGTATACGAAAAACTCCCTTCCGGTGATCGGACCGCTTCAAAATCATCCGAACGTGTTCCTAGCGAACGGACTTGGTGCATCTGGTTTGACGATCGGACCCTATCTCGGTAGCCAATTAGCGAAGCTTGCACGTCATCAAGCGCCTGATATCGAATGGACGACTTATGAGCCGACCTATGTCTCTCTCGACTCCTGACCCACTCTATGCTTCACTTTGAAAGGAAGTACACCATTGTCCATGAAACCAATCGTTCCTCTTGAATTATTCGATGCTTTAGATATACGTGTTGGTACAATACAGTCGCTTTCGGATCTTACCGATGGCTCAATTCAGCTTGAACTACAATTCGACGGATTTACGCGTTTATTCTCACTCGACTGGGAATCACTGCGACCCGATGTCCATGAATTGCTTGGAAAACAAGCGATTGCCGTACTCAATATACCTGGTCGTACGCCTGAAGAGTCCGGTCGGGTGCTTGAGATCGGTCGCTCGGAACAATGGATGCCGATTCTCGTCGTACCGGAACATCCGATTCCGGAAGGAGCACGTGTCGAATAAGGCATATCATTTAGAAAAACACTCCCTGTGTCGCTTCCTAATGGAAGCTTTCAAGTGGGAGTGTTTTTTGATGTGCCGTTACATTTTTTCTAAATAATGCACGCTGAATCGTTCATCGTCATCGATCCAACAATTGACTGAATGAAAACCACTTTGACGGGCAAGTGTCTCAAACTCTTCTTTACTATACTTATAGGAGTTTTCCGTATGAATCGTTTCCCCTTGTTTGAATGGAACCGTCACATCTCCAACTTGCACGAGTTGATCGAGTTGACTCCGAAGATGCATTTCGATTCGTCCTTTTTCTTCGTTATAAAAAGCATGATGTTCGAATCGTGTCACATCAAACGTTCCCTCGAGCATCTGATTCAAATGCGTCAACATGTTCAAATTGAATGCTGCTGTGACACCGGCTGCATCATTATAAGCCCGTTCAAGCACATCAACAGACTTTTTCAGATCAACACCGATCAAGAATCCATCGCCCGTTTCAAGAATTCGTGAGGAATGACGTAAGAAGCGCATCGCTTCCTCCGGTTCAAAGTTACCAATCGTCGATCCCGGGAAAAAGATGACTCGTTTTTGAGACTCCTCGACCGGTAAAGAAATCGATTGTGAGTAATCCCCACAGACCGCTTTAATATGCAGCGCAGGATACCGTTCCGACAATTGGCGTGCAGATTCCATTAGGAAGTCTTTTGAGATATCAATGGGCATATACGTATCGAGATGTGTAAATGTCTCCAGTAACATCTGGATTTTACGACTGCTGCCACTTCCATATTCAATCAGTGTATGCACATCGCCGATACTTCGTGCAATCTCCGCTCGATGCTGCTCCAAGATGGCGAGTTCTGTCCGTGTCGGATAATATTCCGGTTGTTGCGTAATCTGTTCGAACAACTGGGATCCGATATGATCATAAAAATATTTTGCCGGTAAGACCTTTTGTTCTCGCATCAGACCTTCAATGACTTCTAAACGCATGTTTTGTTGCGGCGTATATAAATCGTACCCAATGACTGTCTCTCGCATCACATGTGACCTGCCAATCGGAAGCCGCCAAATAACCAACGTTTATCAGGCGGGAAGAAGTTGCGGTATGTCTCGCGAATGTGATCGTCAGGCGTCACGCACGCTCCTCCACGCAGTACCATTTGATTACACATGAACTTCGCATTGTATTCCCCGAGCGCTCCTTCGAGCGGTTTACTGCCTGGATATGAACTATAAGCGCTCGACGTCCACTCCCAGACGTTTCCGAACATGCTCGCAAGCGTTGTCTCTGACTCTTCGACGGCTACCGGATGGAAGGTTCCGCTTCCCATCATATTACGCTTCGTGACAGAATCGACTTGGCGAGAAGCCCATTCCCATTCCGCTTCTGTCGGCAAGCGTTTCCCTATAAAGCGACTATAAGCGTCCGCCTCATAAAAACTGACATGACAGATCGGTTCATCGAGACGAAGTGGTTCGACACCGTTCATCGTAAAGATCGTCCATTCTCCCGCGTCATCCTTCATCCAATATAACGGGGCTTTCCAGCCTTCTTTTTGAACCGTCGCGTACCCATCCGATAGCCAGTACTCTGATTTTTCATAGCCCCCTGCTTCAATGAACGCCAAATACTCCCCGTTCGTGACAGGACGCGTCGCTAATTCAAACGGATATAACCACGTTTTATGACGTGGACTCTCGTTGTCAAACGCAAAACCGTCTCCTGTATGACCGATCTCGACGAGTCCTTCCTCGAATTGGATAAACGATGTTTCCTTGACTGCATTTTCAGGCACATCTGTTGTCAACGACTTTGACTGATAAGCAGGTAACAGTGGATTCGTGAAAAAGTTATACTTCACGTCCATCAAGATCAATTCCTGGTGTTGTTGCTCGTGTTGCAGTCCCATCTCGACTAACGCTTCGATTTTCCGTTGGTCTTCTGGAGTCCGTTCTTCTTTCAAGAACTCGACCATTTGTCCATCGACATATGCTCGGTAAGCAATGATGTCTTCGACGGTCGGACGTGACAACATCCCTCGTTGTTGACGAGGCTGGTAAGCACCAATCGAGTTGTAGTACGAATTGAACAGATAATTGTACTTCGGATGGAAGACGCGATAGCCTTCACTATATTCTTGTAGTATCATTCGTTCAAAAAACCAAGTCGTATGGGCGATATGCCATTTCGGCGGACTCACGTCCGAACTCGCTTGAATGATGAAGTCTTCTGCTTCGAGCGGTTCAATCAAGGCAATTGTTTGGTTACGAACAGTGGCAAATTTTTCGATTAAGTACGATGTCGTTTCAAATAGCATGTCAATCACTCCCTATCCAAAATATTCCGAATCTTTTGGTCCATTTGATGTATACCCCTCCAATGGAAGAGTTATGCTAAAGAAACAAAAAAAGTCCGCTCCGTTAAGAGCGAACTGATCACTTTAATATACTTTATCACCGTTGAAGATCGAGTTCTTGACGACGACGTAGTCGACCGTCCGAATCGCCTGCAATTTATTTCCACCAGCATACGAAATTGCCGATTGTAAATCTTGCTCCATCTCGATCAACGTATCCACTAGACTTCCTTTATGCTCGACGAACATCTTCTTTCCTTCGACGTTCTTGCGTTCCCCTTTTTGGAACTCAGAAGCAGAACCGAAGTATTCCTTGACGAGCACCCCATCTACTTCATGTGTCTCACCAGGCGATTCCTCGTGCCCTGCGAAGAGTGAACCAATCATGACCATCGAAGCACCGAACCGAACTGACTTCGCGATATCGCCATGCGTCCGAATCCCGCCATCAGCGATGATCGGTTTACTTGCTGCTTTTGCACACCAACGAAGTGCCGCGAGTTGCCAACCACCTGTACCGAATCCTGTCTTAATCTTCGTAATACACACTTTACCTGGTCCGATCCCGACTTTTGTTGCGTCGGCTCCCGCATTCTCAAGTTCGCGCACCGCTTCTGGCGTACCAACGTTACCCGCGATGACGAAACTTGCTGGTAGAAGCGACTTGATGTGACGAATCATCTGAATGACGGCTTCCGAATGACCGTGTGCGATATCAATCGTGATGTATTCAGGAGTCAGCCCTTCTGCTGCGAGCTGTTCGATCAGCTGATATTCCTCTTCCTTGACACCGACGCTGATTGAAGCGAACAGTTGACGTTCTTGCATCATACGTACGAATGCCAAACGACGAGCCGGTTCGAATCGATGCATGATATAAAAATAATCGCCTTCCGCTAAGAACAAAGCAATCGATTCATCAATGATCGTTTGCATGTTTGCCGGTACGACCGGAAGCTTGAAACGTCTACCACCGAACTCGACTGACGTATCACATTCCGAACGACTACCAACGATTGATTTTGCTGGAATTAATTGAATATCTTCATAATCGAATACTACATCCATGAATAACACCTCTAATTACGAATATTTTTTAATATATTGGCGATAATCATTCGCCCCTTGACTACTATAACGAACTGTCATCATAGTGTCAAAGAAATTTTCGCGTTTTTAAGGTTTTTCAAGAACTTTATTCCGTTATCAGCAATTTAATGTTCGGTTTTTACCGATTTTGTTGTTGTAAATCTGTCAACCAGTGCTCTTCCCAGTCAAAATAGCTCGTTGCTTCGGATGCTTCAAACACGTGATCAGGATAAGGCAGTGCTAAAGGAGGACGATCCTGTTTCGGAAAATACGCCAGTTGCTTTGATTCGCCATCGATGGCTTCGAGCGTTCCGCCGACTACCTTACACTCGAATACCGTCGCTACATATTCAACTTCGTTTCCATCTGGGTACGTCAAACGGAACGACTCTCCACCGAAGGTCGCAATCAGACGGACCGGTCGGACGAATAGACCCGTCTCTTCATAGACTTCGCGAATGACTGCCTGTGCCGGTGATTCCCCCAGTTCGATTGCTCCAGCAGGCAAACTCCAAAACGGACCTCCTGGATCCTGAAAGAGGATGTGACCTGCTTCGTTTCGAATGATCGCTGCGACGCATGGTGTAAAAAGACGCTGCGTTCCGACAAGTTGGCGCAGATTGGCATAATAATTAGAGATTGGCATGACGTGACTCCTTTCGGTCTTCTTTTAATAGGGCAAACAAAACAAAGTCTTCCCAGGCATCGTTGATGAAGAGATTTTGTTTCGCGATTCCTTCTTTACGAAATCCGACTTTTTCAAGGACACGGATCGAGCCGATATTCTCTGGCATGACTTCAGCTCGGATCCGGTGGAACTGGTGGACATCAAATAAATGATCTACGAACAATCCGACCGCTTGTGCCATATATCCTCGTCCTGAAAAGGCGGCATCCAACTGGTAGCCAATCATGCACGTCTCCGCTGGTCCACGTTGAACGAACATCGCCGAAACATCCCCAATCAACTGGTCCGTCTCGGATAAAAAAACACCATACGCATAATAAGCATCTTGACGCATCAACTCTAGATGACGATGAATCCGTTCTCGTTGCCCTTCTATCGTGTATTGTTCAGGTGACGGCTTGATAGGCATCCAGTATTCAAAGTGATCACGGTTTCGCAAATTCACATCAAGGATCGCCGCTGCATCCTCCAAGATGTACGGGCGAATGTATACAGGAAACATATAACGTCCCTCCATTTCCATTATTATCTTTAGTTCAAGAAGTTTGAGTGTTTCATAATTCATATAGCGGGAATCTACATAATAGTTTTATTACATTACAGTGACAGCATACTATAGAGAAAACTGTCGAAGAAGGAGTGACCTATGTATTCAGACATTGATTTGCTCAATCAAATCAAACAACGCGATTCCGTCGCGTTAGAACGATTATACGATCGTTACGAAAAAACACTCTTTCTTCTATTCCGTCGCACACAAGTCGAGGATGCACTCATTCATGCCGCGATGACGCAATTGTTTCGTACCGTTTGGGAACAACCGACACGTTATCCGAACTTCCAAGGATTCATTTTGCATACATTACGACAACTCAGTAGTAAAAGAGAACATATTCCGATTCGTTGAAAGAATCAGTTATACTCTTTCGACACAAGTAGAATGAACCCTTTAATTGCATGCTTTATTCAGAGAAGAACAGCTTCGTTTGTTCTTTTTTTGTTTTGTCCTTTCTTTTTCGATTCAGGCATGCTATATTATTAAGTAATTATTGTTGTTCGGTGGAGATACGAAGTGTTTCACTTTATATTCGATGAAATTGATCACGGTAGTAATAATCAGTGTGCCAGTCACACGCAGGAGGCAATACACATGGAACAAGGTAAAGTAAAATGGTTTAACGCAGAAAAAGGATTCGGCTTCATCGAGCGCGAAAGCGGAGACGACGTATTCGTACACTTCTCAGCAATCCAATCTGAAGGTTTCAAATCACTTGACGAAGGTCAAGAGGTTTCTTTCGAAGTTGAAGAAGGTCAACGTGGACCACAAGCAACTAACGTTGTAAAACTTTAATTTCTTTTAGACCCTGCTCACGCAGGGTCTTTTTTTGTTTATATATGCTACACTAGCGATTCAGGAAGAAAGGAGATGTAACATGACACTCGAACAAACGATGCAACACCTTCAAGATGCTATGCTAAAAGGAGATTTATCACAAGTCTCGCATCTATTATCTCCCGAATTTACGTTCATCGATGCATTAGGGCGGTCATTTGATGCCGAGACCTACCTCGATCATTACGTGGATCCTGCAAACATCCGCTGGTTATCCCGGACCGATGATTTTTCATACATTGATCATTTCGAAGATACGGCAATCCAGTATAGTTTGACAGAAGACCGATTTGAATACGGGACAACTCAATACGTTGGTCGTTTCCGGATCGTATCCATCTATCGTGCTACGTCAGAGGGTTGGAAATGGCACTTTGGTCAATTGACATCTCTTGATCCGTCGTAACGGATTCAAGGGATGTTTTTGTTTTCATTTTCCATTCATCGTCAGTTGGAATTGCTTCTCATTTTTCATTCCGTTACACTTGAGTGGTACATATTTTCTGAAAATTCAAGAAGGAGTGTTCCTCATGACGGTTTATAACTTTTCTGCCGGTCCAGCAGTCCTTCCTGCCTCGGTCCTATTGAAGGCTCAATCCGAGCTACTCGATTATGAAAATTCAGGACAATCCGTTCTTGAAATGAGTCATCGTTCGCCAATCTTCGAATCGATTCGGGAGGCGGCTGAAAAATCCTTACGGAGACTGATGTCGATTCCCGATTCGTACTCCGTATTGTTTCTTCAAGGAGGAGCTACACTTCAGTTCGCGATGTTACCGCAAAATCTGGCGACGATGACCGGACGGATTGATTTCATCGATACCGGCGGCTGGTCGACGAAGGCGATTGCAGATGCCAAACTGTACGCCACGGTCAACGTGCTCGCCTCTTCCGCTGATCATGGTTATCGCTTCATTCCAGAAGGTCCGTTCACGTCAACAGCCGACTATTTGCACATCACTTGGAACAATACCCTCGAAGGGACGACGTATCAGACACCGCCTCTCGTCGATGTGCCACTCGTCGCAGACGTCTCGTCATCGATTTTGTCTGAACCATTGCGAATCGAGTCATTCGATGTGTTGTATGCTGGTGCTCAAAAAAACCTTGGCGTCGCTGGTTTAACGGTCGTCATCGTGAAGAACGAGTTGCTTGATCGTGTTCCTGACACGATCGGTGCCTACTTACGGTATGACATCCATGCAAAACAGCGATCTCTTTATAACACGCCACCGACGTTTAGTCTTTATATGACGAAATTAGTGCTCGATTGGATTGAAGAGACGGGACTCGAGACGATCGCGGCACGAAACGTCTCACAAGCGCGCATGTTATATGAAGCAATTGATCAATCCGATCTATTTCATAACCATGTAGCCGTCAAGGATCGAAGCCGGATGAACATTCCATTCTCGACCGGAAGCGAATCGGAAGACGCTGCTTTCTTGAACTTCGCTGCGCGTCACGATTTGATCAATCTTGCCGGTCATCGCTCGATTGGTGGAATGCGCGCGAGTCTTTACAATGCGATGCCGACCAAAGGGGTTACGGCACTGATTCATATCATGCACCGTTTTGAACAGGGGGAACGTTAAATGTATCAAGTCCAACTATGGAATGATCTATCAGACAAAGGATTAAAACGATTCACAGACGACTATCACGTCCAGCGAGAAACGGAGCAGCCAGACGCCTTTCTCGTCCGCAGCAAGGATTTACATGACATGCGCTTTCCAGATAGTCTCAAAGCCGTCGCCCGAGCTGGCGTCGGTGTCAATACAATTCCACTCGATCAACTCGCGAACCGCGGGATTCCCGTCTTTTCGACACCAGGTGCCAATGCGAATGCCGTCAAGGAACTTGTCATCGGTAGTTTATTCCTGACGGCGCGAAAACTCGTCCCAAGTCTGCTTTGGACGAACAACTTACGCGGACCAGATATTCCGGAGCGGATCGAAGCGAACAAAAAACAATTCGTCGGAACGGAGTTGCTCGGGAAACGAATCGGGATCGTCGGACTCGGGGCAATCGGGGCAAACTTAGCCAACACCCTTCACGAGCTTGGCATGACCGTCACAGGCTATGATCCACATATGTCCGTTGAGTCTGCCTGGCGCGTCTCGAATCAGATTCAGCGGGCAACACAGCTCGAGGATCTCCTCGCGACAAGCGACTACATCACGTTGCATCTCCCGCTCGTTGATGCGACGACGGGTTTACTCGATGCGTCACTCTTCTCGAAGATGAAACACGGCGCGACCCTACTCAACTTCTCGCGTGGTGAACTCGTCGATGAACAAGCGTTAGCAGAAGTGCTCAGGTCCGGTCGCCTGGCGAATTATGTGACGGATTTCCCGAACGCCTTCATCTTGTCCCTCCCCCGAGTCATTGCCTTACCACATATCGGGGCATCAACAAGTGAAGCGGAGGAAAACTGTGCCATCATGGCGGTCGATCAACTGCGTCTGTTCCTTGAGACAGGAAACATCCGCAATGCGGTCAATTTCCCAGCCGTCGAGCTACCGTTCACTGGAAAACGACGAATTACGATTGCTCACCACAACATTCCGAACATGGTCGGTCAAATCGCCTCGGTGTTAGCGCAAGAGTCGATCAATATCGCGAATATGATCAATGGTAGTAAAGATGCGATTGCCTATACAATCATCGATATCGATAACCATGCGGACGAGATGATTTCGCTCGACCGACTGAATCAGATTCCTGGCGTCTTGAAAACACGCCTACTCTAAAGGAGTGAACCCCATGCCAACTTTCGAACCTTTTGCGGCGTTACGACCGGACTCAAAATATGCGGCAGAATTTGCCGCCTTACCGTATGATGTTTATTCGCGCGAAGAAGCACGTTCCGAGATCCGACGTCATCCGCTGTCTTTTTTACGGATCGACAAAGCAGAAGCCACCCTTCCGTCATTGATCGCTGAAGATGACCCACGCGTTTATCAGCAAGCGGCGCTTGCCTTCGAAGAGAGTCAAACAAACGGCATCTTACAGCTCGATACGGACGAAACGTATTACATTTATCAGTTGTCAGACGGGACACATACGCAATCCGGTTTCGTCGGATGTGTTGCCGTCAGCGATTATGAGACGAATCAAATTCGTAAACATGAATTCACACGTCCAGATAAAGAGCGCGACCGTGTCCGACACGTCGAACAGTTACAAGCACATACGGGACCGATTTTACTGGCGCATCAGACGGATCCACAACTCGAAGCAATCGTCACGACGGTCACTGCTGGCGATCCCCTATATGATTTCACCGTCGATGGAGTGACGCACCGAATTTTTAAAATCGCCGATCGTAATCACCTGTTGACGATCGGGAGCCAGTTCGCCCGTCACGATGCTCTCTATATCGCTGATGGTCACCATCGTGCTGCAGCAGCAGCCATCGCTGCCAGTCGGACCGACCAGGAGGAAGCCCAACGTTTTCTTGGCGTCTCCTTCCCGCAGGATCAATTACGGATTCTCGGTTACCATCGCGTCGTTGAAGATTTGTACGGTCAATCCGTCGTTGATTTCCTCGAGCGATTAGCCCATCGCTTTACGATCACAAAAGGACGTGCCGAACAAACGAAGCCTCACCAAATCGAGATGTATCTCAACCGGCAATGGTATACCCTTTCGTACAATTCTGAACGAACAGGTACGAAAGCGAATCTCGACGTCTCGATTTTGCAAGAAGAGCTGTTGACACCGTTACTCGGTATCGAAGATCCACGGACGGACGCACGGATCCAGTTCGTCGGTGGTCATAAGGGGTATGCCGGCCTTGAGCAAATCGTGGACTCTGGACATGCCGCTGTCGCCTTCCACTTGCATCCGACTTCGATCGAAGATTTAATGGCGGTGGCTGATGCCGGAGAAGTGATGCCACCGAAATCGACTTGGTTCGAACCGAAACTTCGGAGCGGTTTACTGATCCATCCGTTTGATTCGTAATGCACACTAAAAAAGCAAGTCGCGGATGCGATATCCACGACTTGCTTTTTCTTATACGTGTGCAAAAGAAGAGCTGACACAGCTTCTACTTGAATAGTTCCCGATAACGTCGTTGCGTCTAACAGACTTTCATACGTTCCTTCAAGCGAAAGAGATTGTACCTCTTCACTGACGTTGACGACGAGCAAGTAAACCTGTTCGCCCTGACGTCGTTCGACAATAAATGTTTGTCTTGTATCATCGATCCTTTGGAAATGATACGTTCCGGCATTTGCTAAAACCGGATGCTGTTTTCGAAGATCGATCAACTGTGCAACGTGATCGAACAACTCACGGTTCTGCTTCGTCTCATCCCATTCCATACACGCACGGTTTGCCGGGTCTTGCCCCCCAGTCATTCCAATCTCATCGCCATAGTAGATGACGGGTGAACCCGGAAACGTCAACAGTGTAGTGAAGAGTAACTTCATTCGATCGATATTCCCTTTCGCACGCGTTAGAGCACGCGGCGTATCATGCGAGTCAATCAAATTGAACATGACCTCGTTGACATTTTGAGAATGCCAGTTTAAATTCCGGCTGACTGCATGTGAGAAATCACGAACGCTCGTCTCGCCCGTCGCAAAACAAGTCAAAAAGCTCTCTGTCAAACCGTAATTCATGACGGCATCAAATTGATCGCCGAGGAGCCATGGTTGCGAATCCGTCCAGCATTCGCCGACGATATAACATGTTCCGTTCGCAGCCCGGACTTCCTTTCGAAACTCACGCCAAAACGCATGATCGACTTCACTAGCGACATCCAGACGCCAGCCGTCAATTCCGAATTCCTCGACCCAGTAACGTCCGACGTGAAGCAAATAGTCTTTGACGTCCGGATGGGCAGTATTCAACTTCGGCATGTTTCGTTCAAATGCAAACACTTCATAGTTTGGAATCGATGGATCGACCGGGAAGGAATCAATCGTAAACCAGTTGGCGTATTTCGAGTCTTGTCCCTTTTCTAAGACATCTTGAAATGCTGGGTGCTCTTCACTAATATGATTAAAGACGGCATCGAGTAATACGCGGATACCGTTCTCATGTAGCACATCGATCATCTTGCGGAACGTTTTCTCGTCACCGAACGCAGGATCAAGCTTCAAGTAATCAAGCGTATCGTATTTATGATTGGATGGCGCTTGAAAGACTGGGCAGAAGTAGACACCCGTGACGCCGAGACGTTGTAAATGATCGACGTGATCAATGACCCCTTGAAAATCTCCACCGAAGAAATTCTGAAAAGCCGGTGCTTCACTTCCCCACTCCTTCGTTCCCGCTGGATCATTCGCCCGGTCACCATTCGCAAATCGTTCCGGGAAAATTTGATACCAGACCGTATCCTTCACCCAGTCCGGTGTATCAAAGACATCCGTCGCATGAACATATGGCACAGAAAAATAATAGCCTGGATGATCGAGTGGTGCTTCGTCATACCAGCCACGCTCGGTTAATACGGCTGTCGTATCGCCATGAACCTCAAACCCATACCGTACCCGCTTCCGTTCTGGACGGATTGCAATGAACCAATAGTCATACGTCGCATCACTTCCATTGTGTTGCATCAGCGTCCGTTTCACTTTCCATGATTTTTCTTTCTCCGGATCAAAATTCCAATCTCGGTCTTCTTCTTTTTCCGCTTCCCATTCATACGGATCACCATATATCAATTCAACTTTTTCAATATCGCCTTTAGCCGTCATGAGTCGGATATGGACCGTCTCTTGATCATAGGTATAAACAAATGGTGATAATGCGCGATGAACTACCCCAGCCTGGTTCAAATTCTGCCACTCTCCCTTAAATTGATATTTCTCTATCGGTAAAGTTCCTTTCTTCCACATCGCTTAAACGTATTTAATAGAAATTCAACGGTTCCACCGACATTTTAGTTCAGTCTGTCAGGTAGTTTAAGGTATACTGATAACGCATAGGAAATCAGGGATTTCTGATATTACGGAAAGAGAGTGGATACGAAATGGGTCGTAAATGGAACAACATCAAGGAAAAAAAAGCATCAAAAGACAAAAATACGAGTCGGATCTACGCAAAGTTCGGTCGTGAGATTTATGTAGCGGCTAAACAAGGTGAACCCGATCCAGAATCAAACCAAGCATTAAAGGTCGTTCTCGAACGAGCGAAGACATACAACGTGCCACGTGCCATCGTCGATCGGGCGATTGAAAAAGCAAAAGGTGGAGCGGAAGAAAACTACGATGTCTTACGTTATGAAGGATTCGGTCCAAGCGGTTCAATGGTCATCGTCGAAACGTTGACGAACAACGTTAACCGGACGGCTTCTGACGTCCGTGCTGCATTCGGAAAAAATGGCGGAAACATGGGCGTGAGCGGATCCGTCGCTTATATGTTCGATGCGACGGCAATCTTTGCCTTCGAAGGTAAAACTGCAGATGACGTTCTCGAATTGATGATGGAAGCGGATATTGATGTGCGCGATATCCTCGAAGAAGACGAATCTGTCATCATCTACGCTGAGCCGGAACAATTCCATGCTGTGCAAGAAGCGTTGAAAGCTGCAGGGATCACCGAGTTCTCACTTGCCGAACTCGTCATGCTCGCTCAAAACGAAGTCGCGTTGTCTGAAGACGACGTCGCACAATTCGAGAAAATGATCGATGCACTGGAAGATCTTGAGGATGTGCAACAGGTCTACCATAACGTAGAACTATAATCAAAAAGACAAGGGGATGGTCATGACCATCCCCTTGTCTTTTTGATTATAGTTTCTGTATCGGTTAACGCCCGGAATCGGTCACGCACCGTCTGTATTCATCATAAAGTATGAAACGCGTTTCATAACAAGAACTAAAAAAAGATTCATTTATGATGTTTATTTCTTGAATTTAATGGGAATAGTAATATTCGGTGTTAATTATAACTTATTTTATTTTGAAGAAATAAAAGGAGGAACGAACGATGACATATTCTTTAATCGAAACATTCAAACACATCGTAAGCGAGGCAACTAGCTTTAAGCGTGTTGATTTCGGAGGATACGATATTTATATGCAGACAACAGATGGACGAACGATTACGGCACACATCCGCTATGATGGTGGTGGAACAGACTTCAATGAAGCTTATTTAATGCTCGAATCGAGTACCGGTCAACGTCGCACAGCGACCTTAACGCTTTATCAATTCGAACATCTCTCTTCTTATACTGCACACAGTGAACGGACACGTGCCCTAGTCACAACAAGTGCTTAATGACCATAAAACACGCCTCTCATTCGAGAGACGTGCTTTTTTAATTTTCTTCTCGCTCGAGGCGTTCGAGTTCTGCGTGTGTTTGTGGGAATCCATTCGCTTGCCAATCTGCCCGATGAATGGAATCCAGTTGTGTCAGTCCGACTTCAGCCGGATCGCGTTTCGCGTCGACACTTGGACGATGGTCAATATCATCTGAAGTCGATTTTCGTTGTTGGTATTGTTGATAGGCGATTGTCGCAATCGCTGCTAGACCACCTAAAATAACACCTGTCTTGAATGTTGCTCGCATGAAAGTTCCCCCTCTATGGTCATTAGTTGTGCTCTAGATAAATGTACCCGCGTTCCTTGAGTTTGAATCATTCTTCTCATGGATCCACGTGTTTTTTGAAAAAAATCAAAAAAATTTTCAGCCTATTTCTGCCGTGTTCCTACATATTTAATAATCAAGAGAAAAAATGGCTCTATCCCTTATGCTTCAACGCTTCACGTCATGCAAGAAGGAAAAAAGTACGCTATACTTGATTCAGAAACATCTTCGACGAACAAAATGAATCGTGTCTTCTACTGGACAGTTCCGAGCTTCAACAGCTTGCGTTCGCGTCCCTTTTTCATTTTTGGTCGTCGATGTCACAAAGGAGGGAATTTCGTGTCCGTGATGCACGGGGCTATTTTACTGCCCATATTGATCAGTCTTTTCATTCCGCTTCTAGCGAAACGCCTTCCGAACATTCATACCGGTTGGTTTGTACTTGTCGTACCTGTACTGCTCGTTTCGTATTTCAGCCGCTTTCTCCCTGGTACGATGTCAGGTGAGACCTTTACGGCACGTATGCCGTGGATACCATCGCTCGGTATCGATTTCGTCACGTATCTTGACGGACTCGGCTTATTGTTCGCACTATTGATCACAGGAATCGGCTCACTCGTCGTTCTTTATTCGATTTTTTATTTAGATGCGAAAAAAGAATCACTCGGAACATTTTATGTCTATCTGTTGATGTTCATGACCGCCATGCTTGGGGTCGTACTGTCAGATAACATGATCGTCCTCTATCTGTTCTGGGAATTAACGTCGATTTCGTCGTTCTTATTGATCGCCTACTGGTACGAGCGGGAACGTTCTCGTTACGGCGCTCAAAAATCGATGCTGATCACCGTCTTTGGTGGATTAGCGATGCTTGGGGGAATCGCGATTCTCTCTACACTCAGTGGATCGTTAAGTATTCGTGAGACCTATGCGTCGCTTGAGTCGATTCAAGGTGAACCCTTCTTTACGGTCGCCCTTGTTTTATTCTTGCTAGCCGCCTTCACGAAATCGGCTCAATTTCCGTTCCACATCTGGTTACCAGATGCGATGGAAGCACCGACCCCTGTCAGCGCCTACTTGCACTCGGCAACGATGGTCAAGGCAGGGTTGTATCTTGTCGCTCGTTTCAGTCCGATTTTTGCGGATGAGTCGCTCTGGTTCTATCTCGTCTCATCTGTCGGAATATTCACCTTATTCTGGGGTTCACTCAATGCGGTGAAACAACATGATTTAAAGGGAATCCTTGCTTACTCGACGATTTCTCAGCTTGGATTGATCATGTCATTACTTGGACTCGGAGCAGCTGCCTTGCACGTCGACGCGTTAGATGACGGATTATATACGATTGCGACAGTCGCTGCGATCTTCCACCTGATCAACCACGCGACGTTTAAAGGCAGTCTCTTCATGATGGCGGGAATCGTCGATCACGAGACTGGTACTCGCGACATTCGGAAGCTCGGTGGTCTTGCGCAACTCATGCCGATTTCGATGACGATTGCGATGATCGGGACCCTTTCGATGGCGGGGATTCCTCCATTCAATGGTTTCTTAAGTAAAGAGATGTTCTTGACAGGTGTACTTGAAGTTTCAGGATCTGACTTGTTCCACTTACCGTCTTACGGTTGGATCATTCCTGTACTCGCCGTCGTCGGAAGTATCTTTACATTCGTCTATAGCATCTTGATCGTCCGCAGAGCGTTCTTCGGTAAGCGTCAAGACGACAAGTTACCGAAAACACCACACGAGGCACCGATTGGCATGTTGATTCCACCTCTCGTCCTCGTCTCGCTCGTCGTCATCATCGGACTCTTCCCGAATCTATTATCGGATACGTTGATTCGACCGGCAGTCGAAGCGATCTTACCGCAAGTCGTTGATGCGGGTGGCAAGATTGATGTGCATATTTCAATGTGGCATGGATTCAATACTGAATTATTCCTGACACTCGTGATCATCAGTGCTGGCGTAATCTTGTATAAAACACTCCCACGTTGGCAATCGCTTTACAACCGGATGCCACGTGCCGTCTCCTTGAATCATCAATATGACGCCTTGTTACGTCGTGGTGAACAGACATCGACAAAGATCCATGATACGGTCATGACCGGATACATGCGGTCGTATCTCGTCTACATCTTCGGATTCATCGTCATCTTGATCTTGACGGCATTATACGGGTTTGATGCCTTCCGCTTCGCGGTTGATCCAATCAGCTCGATTGACGCGTATGAGATCATCCTTGCACTCGTTCTCGTTTCGAGTGCCCTCTCGATCACCTTTGCGCGTTCACGACTGACATCGATCATCTTGCTCGGTGTGACAGGTTATACGGTCGCTCTGTTCTTCGTCTTGTTCCGAGCGCCAGACCTTGCCTTGACGCAACTCGTCATCGAGACAGTATCGGTCGCTCTGTTCCTGCTCGTTTTCTATCGTTTACCGGAAATCAGCCGGAAAGAAGAGCGCATTCCGTTCAAGCTCGGCAACGCCTTGATTTCGGCACTCGTCGGACTGACGGTGACACTCGTCGCACTTGCTTCTCTCAGCCAACGATCGTTTACTTCAATCGCCAAATATTACATCGATAATGTCGCTGATCTTGCCGCTGGCGGTAATATGGTCAACGTCATTCTCGTCGACTTCCGTGGCTTCGATACGTTGTTTGAGATTGCCGTTCTCGCACTTGCCGGAATCGGAATTTACACGATGATTAAATTCAGACGAACAGGAGGGATGGATAAATGAAAAAGCAGACAAAAAAGCATACGAATGACGTCATCTTAGAGTCCGCGACTTCCTTTATCACGTTCATCATCTTCCTGTTTGCTGTCTACTTGTTCTTTGCTGGACACTATACGCCAGGTGGCGGTTTCATTGGTGGTCTTGTGACGGCGTCTGCTCTTGTCTTGATTTTACTTGCTTACGACATCAAGACGTTACGCCGGATTTTGCCATTCGACTACAAATGGATCACGGCTCTTGGCATGTTGATTGCCGTACTGACGGCTTCAGGAGCGCTTGTCTTTAACGTCCCGTTCTTCACACATGCACATGACTATTTCAACCTACCGTTATTCGGTAAGACATCACTTCATACGGCGATGTTGTTTGATCTTGGTGTTTATCTTGTCGTCGTCGGTGTGACGATGACGATTATTCAAACGATTGGGGAGAGTGATTAATATGGAAATCATCATGGCGATCGCCGCAGGCATCCTGACGATGTGTGCCATTTATCTCATTCTTTCGAAAAGTATTCTTCGCATTATCATCGGAACAGGGTTGCTCAGCCACGCTGCCCATCTACTCGTCATGACGATGGGTGGATTAAAACGAGGCGCGGCTCCGGTCTTAAAGGACGGCGTGACTTCCTATACGGATCCACTACCGCAAGCACTCGTCTTGACCGCCATCGTCATCAGCTTTGGTGTCACTGCCTTTTTCTTGGTACTCGCTTATCGTGCCTATCAAGAACTCGGAACCGATAATATCGAAGAGATGAAAGGAACCGATTCGAATGATTAACTTACCACTACTACCAATCATCATCCCTTTGTTGACTGGTGTCATCTTGATGTTTTTCCCGCGACACCTCAAAGGACAACGAATCGTTTCCCTCTTTTCGACGATTTTAACTGTCTGTGCCTCCATCTATCTTGTGCTGACTGTCCGGTCGAACGGAATCTTAACAGTCACACTCGGTAGCTGGCCAGCACCTTTTGGTATCACACTCGTCTCTGACATGCTATCCGCTTTACTCGTCACGACGACAAGCATTCTTGTTCTTTGTATCATCTGGTATGCCATTGTCTACTTGAGCGTTTCCTATCAACGATACTACTATTTCATTGCCGTCCAATTCTTGCTCGTTGGTGTCAATGGTGCCTTTACGACAGGTGATATCTTCAACATGTTCGTCTTCTTCGAAGTCTTCCTGATTTCGTCTTATGTCTTGATCGTTCTTGGCGGGAAACCGGCACAATTACGAGAATCGCTGAAGTATCTTTTGATTAACGTCATCTCGTCCGCATTATTCGTCATGACAGTTGCCTTCTTGTACGGGATCATTGGATCGCTCAGCATGGCGGATATCAGTCAAAAGATTTCAGAGGTCGGACAACCGGCAATCCTAAACGTCATCGCCTTGTTATTCCTGATCGTCTTCGGATTAAAAGGTGCGATCTTCCCGCTCTACTTCTGGTTACCTGGTTCTTATCAAGTACCGCCGACGCCTGTTCTTGCTCTGTTCGGTGCCTTGCTGACGAAGGTCGGGGTCTACGGGATTTTACGGACGTATAGTTTGTTCTTCTCAAATGAGATTGGAACGATTCATCAAATCTTAAGTATCCTTGCTCTCAGTACGATCGTCATCGGGGTGATCGGTGCGCTTGCGACACGGGATGCGAAGCAAATCATCATCTACAACATCATCGTCGCAGTCGGAGTCATCTTGTACGGGGTTTCCCTCATGACACCGCAAGCGCTAGAAGGTGCGATTTTCTACCTTCTTCATGATATGTTGATTAAAGCCGCTTTATTCCTACTCGTAGGAATCATGGTCGGAATTGCCGGCTCGAGTAAGCTGAAAGATATGGGCGGGATGATCAAAGCCTATCCTGTATTAGGTTGGACGTTCTTCATCGCGGCGTTATCACTTGCCGGGATTCCACCGCTCAGCGGGTTCATTGGGAAATTCCTGATTGTTCGTGGTGGTATTGAAGCTGGTGAGTTGATTGGACCGATCATCGTCTTACTATCAAGTCTGCTCGTCTTGTATTCCGTCGTTCAATTGTTCATGCGTGCCTTTTGGGGAACACCGAAGACCTACTCGGGTGATAAACAAGCGCTTGTTCCCAAGCTGCTAGTTCCTACGATTGCCTTAGTTGCGCTCAGCGTTCTCTATGGAGTAGGTGCTGAGGCGATGCGTCCACTTATTCAACAAGCCGTCGAACCGTTGACGAATCCAACGCTCTATATCGATGCCGTACTAAAAGGAGGTCGTTAATTCATGGCATTTCAAGTCTTGCTCAACTTATTTCTTGCATTCTTGTGGATGTTTCTCTCAAACAATTTCTCGGCCTCCGGTTTCGTCATCGGTTACGCGCTAGGGCTGATTGCGATGTTCGCTTTCCGTCGCGGCTTCAAAGGTCGCTTTTATCTCGGACCTGTCGTCGCACTCGTCCTATTGTTTTTCCGCTTTCTCTACGAGCTTGTCGTCGCGAACATCGATGTCTTGAAAATCATTTTAAAGCCGAAGTTAGATATTCAACCTGGTATTTTCGCCTATGAGACCGAACTCGATCAACCGTGGCAAATCACGTTGCTGTCAATGCTGATCACGCTGACACCGGGAACGCTTGTCGTTGATATCTCGGATGATAATAAGACACTCTACATTCATGCACTCCACATGCCAGAGGTCGATGAAGCGGTCGCTTCGATTCGTGATAGTTTTGAGAAAGCCATTCTGGAGGTGAGTCGGTGATGTTCGATATTTTAATCTATATCGCACTCGGGGGTGTCTTTCTCTCGATGCTTGGTCTGTTTTACCGGGTCATCAAAGGACCAAGTGTTGCGGATCGTGTCATCGCGCTTGATTCAATTGGTATCAGCTTGATTTCAATCGTTGGACTTGTCTCGATCATCTTACGGACGAGCGACTACCTCGAAGTCATCCTGTTGATTGGTATACTCGCCTTCATCGGTACAGTTGCCTTTTCAAAATATATCGAGAAAGGAGAGATCATCGAACGTGATCGCAACCAATGAATTGATCGTCGCGGTCTTCGCCTTGCTCGGTATGGGATTTAGTCTCGTCACCGCGCTTGGTCTGATCCGCTTACCGGATGTCTATACGCGTGCTCACGCTGCATCTAAAAGCGCGACATTAGGTGTCATGTCGATTTTAATCGGCGTCATCATCTATTTCGTCACTGAAGATGGATTCTTCTCCTCTCGTGTCGTTCTCGGCATTCTGTTCGTGCTCATCACAGCACCAATTGGAGGACATCTGATCGCTCGTGCTGCATATTACAGCAATGTGCCGCTATGGAAATCGTCTGTTCGAGACGACTTGTCCCAGAACAAAGAACATGTGGAACCAAAGAAACGTCAAGATGATGTATAAGTATCGCTATGACAAAACCCTCGCTTCCATTCACGGAAGCGAGGGTTTTTTGATTAGGAACGCTGTAAAAATGAGGCAGCAAACAAGAGTGCCAACTCATCACGATTATCTAGCAATTCTTCTAATGTATGCTGTTCCAGTTCCCGGATAAAAGCTAGAAGCGCTCGTCCGAGCACACCTTTTAGACGGCATCCTGGTTCGATGACACAATGACTGTTGCTTCCAAAACACTCGACGATATCCATCGGTTCCATCTCCCGAACGACTTTCCCGATGTTGATGTCTTTTGGCTCACGAATCAAACGGAGTCCGCCTGACCGACCTCTTGTTGATTCGACATAGCCAAGTTTCGCTAATTGTTGTGTTACCTTCATTAAATGGTTGGATGAGATGCCATAATGCTTGGCAATCTGCGGCATTGGTGTGATAACATCCCGGTGCACCCCGAGATACATCAACACACGTAGTCCATAATCCGTATACTGTGTAATTCTCACGACCTCACTCCATTCCTTCCCAAAACTGCACTGTTATCGTACCATGAAATACGAAACTGACTACATTGTTTTGTCTCATGATTCGAAATTCTGATAAACCTCTATAGGGTTTACGTATGGAATGAAATATTGGATTTAAAATACGAGTTTTAAAAACAAAAAACTATTCCTCCTTTCCTGTTCGAAAGAAGAAATAGTCCTGTTTCGTTTTTACTTTATTTTTTGTACAGCCCTTTCACGACATCATTGAAACGGTCAGCATAGTTCGTAAAAACACCTGTAACACCATAATCAAGCATACGTACCATATCCGCTTTTTCATTGACAGTATACGGGTGAAGTAATAAATCATGCGCGCGAATCGCTGAGATGTTCTCACGTGTCAACGCTTTGAAGGAAGGACCGACACCGACTGCATACTGACGGATTGCAGTCAATCGATCATCCGTCAATGCCTTGACTTCGTTCGCTTCCATCAACTGAATAAGCGGTACATTCGGATCCATGGCTTTGATTTTTTGAAGGCTTGCTTCACTGAACGATTGAATTAAGACTTGACCCGGTTTTACACGATCACTCGATAAACCATAAGCTTTTAAGGTATTCAATAACTTCTCTTCCATACCTGGATAAACCTCTGGCGATTTTGTTTCAATATAATAGTTCGCATGCTTTCCATATGTCGAGAAAATTTCTTCAAGTGTCGGCACTTTTAATCCAGCGTACTCTTTTCGAGCAAGTGAAGGGTTTACTTCATTGAACCAGCTTCCTGCATCAAGCTTCTTGATTTCTTCAAGTGTCTTGTCTTTGACAGCACCCGTCCCATCTGTCGTCCGATCAACCGTTTCATCGTGCATCGCAATCAATTGACCATCTTTTGTCATCTGTAAGTCAATCTCGATGTAATCTGCTTTAAATTTCTTATGTCCCATTTCATAAGCTGGCATCGTATGCTCTGGTGCATACCCTGAAGCTCCGCGGTGAGCGACGTTGATGATTCGATTTGGATCGAGCAATGATTTTCCTTTTGATTGTGCACCGACATCTTCTGTCGGAAAACCTGTACTTAATATCGCGCCTGCAGCCATCGTTAACCCAAATTGTTTCAACATAATTGATTCCCCCTTGAAATATTCTTACAATACCTATCCTAAGTCGTATGTATGAAGCTGATATAGAGAAAATGTAAATGTCATTTCGTGATTTGATGACAAAGTGTTATTACGACATAGAAAAAGACCCGTTCGATCAAACGGGTCTTCTTGAAACTTACGCTTCGAAAATCAATGACTCTGGATCTTCAAGCAAATCTTTGATGTGCTTCAGGAACGTAACGGCTTCTTTTCCATCAACGATTCGGTGGTCGTAGGAGAGTGCGACATACATCATCGGACGGTTTTCCATGCGTTCAGCATCAATCGCTACAGGACGCAAGTTGATTGCGTGCATTCCGAGAATCGCGACTTGTGGACCGTTTAAGATCGGTGTCGACATGAGTGAACCGAACGTACCACCATTCGTGATCGTGAACGTACCACCCGTCAAATCAGATAGACCGAGTTTATTATCACGCGCCTTGACCGCTAGTTGAATGATGTCTTTTTCAATCTCAGCGAAGTTCTTCTTATCCGCATCACGAACGACCGGAACGACGAGACCGTCTGGTGCTGAGACCGCAATCCCGATATCGTAGAATTTCTTCAGGACGATTTCATCCCCTTGAATCTCAGCATTCAAGTATGGCATCTTCTTCAGTGCTGCGACTGCTGCTTTTGTAAAGAATGACATGAAGCCGAGCTTGACTTCGTTTTCCTTCACAAATTTCTCTTGGCGACGTTTACGTAGTGCCATGACCGCTGACATATCGATCTCATTGAATGTCGTCAACATCGCTGCCGTTTGTTGAACTTCAACGAGTCGGTTCGCGATTGTCTTACGACGGCGTGACATCTTGATTCGCTCTTCCGGTTTCCCAGGAGCGGCTGCAGGTGCTGGTGCCGGTGTAGCAGGTTTCGTAGGAGCCGGTTTTGCTTGCTCACGTGGTGCTACTTCAAACGTCGCGACGTCTTGGACGCGGATGCGACCGAGCGGATCTTGCGTTGCCACTTGTGCTAAATCAATTCCTTTTTCACGAGCCAGTTTACGGGCAGCAGGTGAAGCAATCGGACGATCCGCAACAGATGTACTTTCAGTCGCTGCTGCAGCCACCGGTTGTTCCGCTTTTTCTTCTGCTTTTGGTGTCTCTTTTGGCGTTTCTTGTACTGTTTCTGCCGCAGCCGGTTTTGGAGCCTCGCCACCAGCAGAGATGACAGCAATCGTTTCCCCGACGCGAACTGTATCTCCTTCAGCAGCCATCACTTCCGTCAACGTACCAGCTTCATCTGACGGCACTTCGATGTTGACCTTATCTGTCTCGAGCTCAACGATGGCTTCCCCTTTTTCCACGTGATCACCTGGTTGTTTTAACCAAGACGCCACCGTTCCTTCTGTAATTGATTCGGCAAGTTCTGGTACTTTGATTTCCATCGTATTCTCCCCCTATGACTCGATTCTATCTTAAGTTATGATGTGTGATTTGATACGTGTGATGGCGCTGTTGGAATAGAAGCAGTCGCTGTGAGTGCATCATTGATGATACGTGCCTGCTCTACTTTATGACCTGATGGGTCACCTTCTGCTGTACTGGAACGACGACGACGACCGATGTAACGGACCGTTTGGATACCATTCGGTGCGACTGTCTCAAGTCGAGGTTCCATGAAGGACCACGCCCCCATGTTTTTCGGTTCTTCTTGCACCCAGACCATTTCTTCGACGGATTCATAGCGCGCGATGACTTCTTTTAAGGCTTTTGCCGGGAATGGATACAACTCCTCGACCCGGACGATTTGTAGCCAATCGAGATTCTCATCTGATTTCGAAACGGCTTCAGCTAGGTCGATTGCCATCTTACCAGAACAGAACACAAGACGTTTGACACGATCTGGTGCTTCTCCGAGCCCTGATTGTTCAATGACACGTTGGAAACTACCTTCCGTCAACTCAGAGACATCCGATGTTGCAAGCGGATGACGCAAGAGACTCTTCGGCGTCATGACGACGAGCGGTCGGACTTCCTCTTTTCCGAGAATCGCTGCTTGTCGGCGCAATAAGTGGAAGTACTGGGCAGCACTCGATACGTTCGCGACCGTCCAGTTTTTCTCACCCGATAACGTCAAGAAGCGTTCTAAACGACCACTCGAGTGTTCTGGTCCTTGCCCTTCATAACCATGCGGAAGCAACATGACGAGACCTGATGTTTGTCCCCATTTCGCTCGGCTAGCTGAGATGAACTGGTCGAAGATGACTTGACCTGAGTTCGCAAAGTCCCCATATTGCGCTTCCCATAATACGAGCGTTTCCGGAGCGAAGACGTTATAACCGTATTCAAAACCAAGTACACCTGCTTCAGACAACGGACTGTTGTAGACCGAGAATGATGCAGTTGCCGTTGATAAGGCATGGAGTGGCGAGAAGCCTTCTCCTGTTTTCACATCATGAAGATTAATGTTCCGTTGTGCGAACGTTCCTCGTTCAGAATCTTGACCGCTCAAGCGGATTGGTGTTCCATCTGAGAGAATCGAAGCAAACGCCAATGTTTCGGCATGTCCCCAGTCAATTCCGTTCTTTGTCGAGAACGCATCCGTCCGTCGCTTCAGGACCTTCTCAAGTTTATGGAACACTTGGAAGCCATCCGGCCACTGTAACAATTCTTCGTTGTACGCCGTCAATGTTTCAATCGAGACTCCTGTCTCAATCGTCGGAACCCCTTTAAAGACTACGTCCGGCATGACCCCACCATACTCTTTCTCCGCGTTCGGTACTTTTTCACGAGCCGCTTTCATTTGATCATTGATCGACGTTTCAATCGATTGAATTTCGTCAGCTGTCGCATCCCCGTTCGCGACAAGCGTTTTCCCGTACAAGACACGAATTGGATCATGTTTATGAATCAAATCGTATAAGACCGGGTTCGTATTCATCGGTTCATCCATTTCGTTATGACCAAAACGACGATATCCGATTAAATCAATCATGACATCCTTCTTAAACGTTGCCCGGTACTCGCTCGCGAGCAAAGCGACTGCGAGACAGCTTTCCGGCTCATCCGCGTTGACGTGGAAGACTGGGATCTCGTATCCTTTGGCAAGATCACTCGAGTAACGTGTCGAACGGGAGTCCGTCGGCTCCGTCGTGAAGCCGATCGTGTTGTTCGCGATGATATGAATCGTTCCGCCGGTGTTATATCCTTTGAGATTCGCTAAATTCAAAGTTTCAGCCACAATTCCTTGACCTGGGAACGCTGCATCCCCATGAATGAGGATCGCAGCTGCTGCTGCTTGCTCTTGACGTGGTGCCCCTTTTTGCGAGCGATCATCTTGTGCCGCACGTGTGAAGCCTTCGACGACTGGGTCGACGAACTCAAGGTGCGACGGATTGTTCGCAAGCGTCATCCGCACGTTACGTGTCTCTTGCTCGAGTTTTCGGTTTAAACCGAGGTGATACTTCACGTCGCCCGTCCAACCGTACGTGATCCCGATCGATCCTTCAGATGGTACGAGGTCGTGGTTCGGTGCATGCTGGAACTCAGCAAAGATCATTTCATATGGCTTCCCAAGTACGTGCGCCAAAACGTTCAACCGTCCACGGTGTGCCATTCCGATATTGATCGTCTCCGACCCATTCGAGATGAGGTGTCCGACGATCGTGTCGAGCAATGGCACCATCGCGTCAAGTCCTTCAATCGAGAAGCGTTTTTGACCGACATATGTTTTGTGCAAGTATTTTTCGAAGAGGTCCGTTTCAGCTAAGCGTTTGAACAACTGTTTCTTTTGTTCAGCGTCTAGCGTCGCCGTCAAAGCACCTTGCTCGATTTTCTGTCGGAGCCATTTCTTTTCATCGAGATCGTCGACATGCTGGAACTCAACTGCGGCTGCTCCCGTGTACTGCGCTTTTAAATGTTCGATGCCTTCAAACGCGTCCTGTAAACCAGTTGGTGGTTCAGGACAGACGAGTGAGACTGGCATTTTTCGAAGATCTGCCTCTGTCAATCCGTACTGACTCAATTCGAATAATCCTGTTTCTCGCGGATGGTCCTTCAGCGGATAGATATCCGCCGCAAGATGTCCTTTTGCACGAATTTGTTCCGCTAAACGATTCGCCGCAAGATATTTTTCGAAATCTCCTGTCTCGACTTGCATCGGTACGACTGGTTCCGTCACGGGTGCACCATGCTCTTCGAAATAAGCACGTGTCTCCTCATCAACGGATGTCTTGTCTTCTAAAAAACGCTCGTACAATTCAATGATGTAGCCAAGGTTTGGTCCATAGAATGCTTGTTGATCTTGCTCGTGGCCTGCCATGTACGGTTCCCCCCGTTTCTATATTTCTCCCCACACATCCAGTGGATACTCGATGTGTTTCCAGCCCTCTACCTGTTAGCGCTTTCAAAAGGAATTGCATGAATAAAACGCTGAACGTCATGAGAAGGAATGATCGTGTCATTCTCCCATAAAAGTGCCTTCGTTACTATATTACTACTCTTTTCCTGTGTGTGCATTTCGAATTCCCGAATTCTCACGCTTAAATGTATAAGTTTTTCTTATGAGCGCTTAGACAGTTATTTATGATTCGTCAAAAAACCGGCGTATCCGCATTTAGATACGCCGGTTCCATCATAAGACCTTACTAAGGAACGATTGCGTCCGTTCGTGTTGTGGAGAATCAAACAATGCTTGTGGCACGTTCTCTTCGACGATATAGCCACCATCCATGAATAAGACGCGATCTCCGACCTCTCGAGCGAATCCCATCTCATGGGTCACGACGACCATCGTCATGCCTTCAAGGGCAAGTTGTTTCATGACGGCAAGCACGTCACCGACCATTTCCGGGTCAAGCGCTGACGTTGGCTCATCAAATAACATGATTTTCGGATTCATTGCAAGCGCGCGGGCAATCGCGACCCGCTGTTTTTGCCCCCCAGATAATTCACCTGGATAATTATCCGCTTTTTCACGTAATCCGACTTTATCGAGTAGTTCAAGTGCCCGCTGTTTCGCCTGTTCTTTATCCGATTTACGCACTTTGATCGGTGCAAGCGTGACGTTTTCTAGCACGGTCTTATGCGGGAAGAGATTAAAATGTTGAAAGACCATCCCGACTTCTTCCCGGACCTTGTTGATATCGACCTTTGGACTCGTAATATCGAAATCATCGACGATGACCGTGCCACCTGTAATCTCTTCCAATCGATTCAAACAGCGTAAAAACGTACTTTTCCCAGATCCCGACGGACCGATGACACAAACGACTTCTTTTTCGGCAATCGAGACGTTGATGTCTTTTAAGACTTCATTCGAACCGAATGATTTCTTTAGATTCTTTACTTCTATGATACTCATCGTAATGTAAACCTCCGTTCCAAGAACTTCGCCACTACGGACAAGAGATAAATGATGACGAAGTACATCAATCCGACGACGGACCAGACGATGAATGGTTCAAACGTCGTTGACTGCTGCACTTGACCTTGTTGTGTCAAGTCAGCGATTCCGATAATCGACAACAACGATGTATCTTTTAAGCTGATGATCGATTGGTTCGTAATCGTTGGTAACATCCGTCGGAATGCTTGCGGTAAGATGATCTGTACCATCGTTTGACGCCCTGTCATCCCGAGTGAACGCGCAGCTTCTGTTTGTCCTTTATCAATCGACTGGATACCAGCTCGAATGATCTCCGCAAAATAAGCACCGGCATTGATTGCGACCGTCAGTATCCCTGCATACATCCGGTCCATCGATAACCATTCGAGCGAATTGAGTCCAAAATAGATGAAGAATAACTGAACGATGAACGGCGTTCCGCGAATGACATCAATATAGACAATTGCGATCCCGTTTAAGATTTTTGATGGTGATAACCGCATCAATGCGACGACTAAGCCAATCAGAAAGCCGACGATGACCGCGATGATGAAAATATACAATGTGACTTGAAGCCCTTCCAAGAAAAATGGAAATGCGGTTTTGACCACTTCCATTGGCTATCCCACTCCCTTATCGCCTTGCGACTTATTTCAGATACGTGTCAACGATTTTATCGTATTCACCGTTTTCTTTCAGATTCGCAAGTCCTTTGTTGATTTTCTTCATCAGATCCTCGTTCTCACCTTTTAAGACAGCGATTCCGTAGTTGTCCCCGTTGAGACGGTCTCCGACAAGTTTTAATCCAAGGTTTTGTTGTTTGTTTGCATATGAGATGACAGGATAATCTTCAATCAAAGCAGCAGCGTTACCGTTCTTCACTTCTTGGAACATCGCTGGACTGTCATTGAACTGTGTGACCGTGAATCCCAGTTTGTCTGCGTTATCCGTTGCATATTTCGCACCCGTCGTTCCCTTTTTGACGGCTACTTTTTTCCCTTTTAAATCGTTGACGGATTTAATACCATTCTCATCTTCTTTGACGACTAGAATAAGACCAGCTTTGAAGTATGGATCCGAGAATGTGACGACTTTCTTCCGTTCTGGCGTAATACTCATACCAGCAATGGCAACGTCCAATTGATTTGCTTGAAGTGCCGGAATAATGCCGCTAAAGTCCATCGCTTCAAATTGAATCTTGAAGTTCTGATCCTTCGCGATTGCTTTCATGAGATCGATGTCGATTCCTTTGTACGTATCCCCGTCTTTATATTCGAATGGTGGATACGTGACGTCAATGCCGACCTTATAAGTCTTTCCTTCAGACGACTCTTCTTCTTTCGAACCGATGCTACATGCACCAAGTACGAGAACACAGCTCATCAAGAGCGCTAGCAAGATACTCCCTTTTTTCATGTTTGTTTCCCCTCTCCTATGTGTTAAAGATTGTCTACTTCACTTAGTACTTTCCCTGAAGAGTACCCTCTTTAAAACGTATTTTACCAGAAAAATTCTAAAAAGATAAATATTTCTGAATTTTTATTAGTTGTAATCGTTTTCTATTCAGCAACAAAAAAGAAGGCAACCCCTTGCTGGGATTGCCTCCTTCAATCATTTATGCCGCCGAGAGGACTTGAACCTCCACGGTGTTGCCACCACTAGATTCTGAGTCTAGCGCGTCTACCAGTTCCGCCACGACGACGTTGATTTATGATATTAATATAGCGGGTAACGAACTGAGTTGTCAATCATTTCGCAAGATGTTGCGAACGAACTTCTCGACGACATCATCATACAATGCCGGATCCTCAAAATAGGCCATCGCGTGAGCGGCATTTGGAATGACGACGAGCTCTTTTTCCGTTGGACAAGCTTCATACAGCTCATATACCATGTCTGTCGGTACAAACGTATCCGCCCCACCATGGATGAACAAAATCGGTACCTGTGCTTTTTTGACTTGTTTCAACGCTGATGCTTCACGGAACGTATAACCTGCCTTTAGCTTCGTCAATACGCTCGTCATGCCTAAGAACGGAAAGTGTGGTAGTCGATACATCCGCTTCATCTGATACGCAAGGACAGCATTGACGGACGTATAGGCACAATCAGAAATGATTCCTTTGATTTGTGGTGGGAGTTGTTCGCCACTCGTCATCAATACGGTCGCCCCTCCCATCGACACCCCATGCAAGAACAGTTTCGCATCCTGTCCGATCCGTTCAATCAGATAATTCGACCAACTGAGACAATCTTCCCGATCATGCCATCCGAATCCGATATAGTGACCGTCACTCATTCCGTGTCCACGATTATCGGGCATCATGACATGGAAACCGGCCTGATGGTACAGATAGGCGAATCCGGCTAAATCCGTTCCGACGCCTCCGTACCCGTGCACGAGAATGACGATCCGATCTGACGGAACAGGTGACGGAAGAAAATGCCCGCGTAACGTTAAACCGTCTTTCGCTTCAATCTCGATCCGCTCAAGCGGTTGCTCCTTGATCCACGTCTGACCAGGTTGCATCAATCGGACCATCTCGTCACTTAAATCTCGATTATTCGATAAGAATGGCTTTGGATTCGTGGCGATTGCCATCTCATAAAAATAATAACTCGCTGCTACTAATCCGGATCCGATGACTCCGATTCCAATTTTTGTTCTGCGACGCATCTGCCCCACTCCTTCTTTCCGTTATAGCTCGATCTTCAGTTGAGCAGCATGGTCATCCTCTTCATCCTGCAAGACTTGTTGACGTAATCGTTGTTCTTGTTGCTGACGCCGGTAGGCAAACTCTTGGACAAGCTCTGTACCCGTGAATCCATCTTCTACGAGTTCGCTCAATAAATCTGTTTCTGTCTCGACGACCTCCCCCGGACGTCGCATGACGAGAACATCTCCGACTTGTGCAATCAGCAATTCATCTTCTAGACGAAGTGCATCGTAAAATGGTTCCGGTAACGTCATACGACGTGTCTCCGGGTTGATATGGACGCGTTTATAAACGCCTAGTGCTTGAAACTTACGACGTGCCATTGCGTGCTCTCCTTTTTAGTTGAACGTCAGATCGATTCGTGAATCTTTTCCTTGAATACGAACCGTACCCGTCGCTCCATTGATTAACGTCAACTGTGGCGGCTGATGACCGATGTCAAGATCGTATAAGACTGGTAAGCCCGTCTCATCCGCTAGATATTGGTACACGTCTAGCCATGTCAGATCTTCTGTAATCCTTGCAGACGTACGCCCGAATAAAAAGCCAGCCGCATGGTCAAACCACCCAGCATACGCCATTTGTCGCAGTGTCCGGTGCACCTCTGCCGAATTCGCTTCAGACACCTCGAAGTACCAGAGTATCGGTTCTCCGTTTATTTCTTCACGCTGGAAACGCTGCACATCTCCATACGGTGTCCCAATCAGATGGCGAATCGTCTCCAGACATCCACCAAGTAAACGTCCGGTCACCTCGGTTCGCTCATCAAGTGCTTTCCATTCCATCGCTTCCGTTAGCTGAAATAACGAACCTGCTGGACGTTCTTCATCAGTCCACTCGGGTTGATAACGATCGGAAGCCCACTGTGTGACGGTTCCTCCAGTTGGCGTCGCGAGCACCCGTCGCCAGGCACTTGTCGTCTCGTCCCATTCTTCACTTCGAAGCTCAACGAAATTTGGACCATGTGCTGTCGCGATTCCCGTCTGAAGCGTCAGACTGAGCAATAACGTACTGATATCGGAATAGCCAAGCAACCATTTTGTTTGGTAAGTAGCTAGCGTCAACTCGGGGAATAGATCAATGGCGCGTTCCCCGCCAAATGGCGGGATGACGGCATCAATCGTCTCATCCGTCATCATGTGATTCAATTCTTCGGCGCGTTGTTTGACCGGTGCACTCTCAGCAAGTTGATGCGACCAAATCGTTTCGCCTAAACGGACGTTCATTTGCCGTGCTTGTACCTGTTCAACTGCTTGTTCGACCCATTCCTGTTGCTGTTCACGTAATCCGGAGGAGGGCGCCGTCACTCCGATCGTTTGACCTGTCCAACCTAAAAATGGATATTTCATGGTGACCCCCTATAATGTCATAGTGTGGAACTATCTTCTCGTCAAAATATGAGTTCATTATACCGTTCTTATGCCGCATTACCAACTTTTATCCTGTTAGAACGTCGTGATACGAACAAAAAACACGATTCCGTACAAGCGACCTGAATGAACAAGTCGCATCGACGAAACCGTGTTTGATTCCTTTATTAGCTTGATGCTGATAGTTCAGCGTATTCCTCTTGCGTGAACGCACGGGAGCGTGTCAAAAAACGTTTCCCTTCGACACCTTCAAGAGAGAACATTCCGCCTCGACCATCCACGACATCAATGATGAGTTGCGTATGTTTCCAGTACTCATATTGATCTTCATGAATATAAAACGGACAACCACCGATCTCTCCCAGTTTTTTATCCTGATCTCCCAGGAATAGATCACCCTGCGCAAAACACATCGGGGAACTGCCATCGCAACAACCACCAGATTGATGAAACATCAACGGACCGTGTTTTTCTCTCAACTGGTCGATTAACTCTAAACAAGCTGCTGTCGCCTGAACACGTTCCACCATTTGCATCCACGTCCTTTCCGACTTAGAAGAAACCGAGTTTATTCGGGTTGTAACTAACGAGTAGGTTTTTCGTCCGTTGGTAATGGTTGAGCATCATCTTATGGTTTTCACGTCCGATCCCTGACATTTTGTAACCACCAAACGCCGCGTGAGCTGGATATTGGTGATAACAGTTCGTCCAGACGCGTCCTGCTTCGATCGCACGCCCAAACCGATAAGCACGGTTCATATCACGTGTCCAGACGCCCGCACCAAGACCATATAACGTATCATTCGCAATTTCGAGTGCTTCTTCTTCCGTCTTGAATGTCGTGACCGATAGAACCGGTCCGAAAATTTCTTCTTGGAAGATTCTCATCTTATTGTGTCCTTTGAAGATCGTTGGTTGGATGTAATATCCTTCTGCGAGATCCCCTTCGAGCATGTTGCGCTCTCCACCGATGAGACATTCTGCGCCTTCTGACTTACCGATTTCAAGATATGAAAGAATTTTCTCCATCTGCTCGTTCGAAGCTTGAGCACCCATCATGACGTCCGAATCAAGGGGATTTCCGATCTTGATGGCTTTGACGCGCTCAAGAACACGTTCCATGAACGGTTCGTAAATCGATTCTTGAATCAAGGCACGCGACGGACACGTACAGACTTCTCCTTGGTTCAACGCGAACATCAGTAATCCTTCGATTGCTTTATCGAAGAAAGCATCGTCTGCCTGCATGATATCCTCAAAGAAGATATTCGGTGATTTCCCACCGAGTTCGAGTGTGACTGGAATCAAATTTTGTGATGCGTACTGCATGATCAAACGTCCTGTCGTCGTCTCACCCGTAAAGGCGATTTTTGCGATTCGTTTGCTTGAAGCGAGCGGTTTCCCTGCTTCAAGACCAAAACCGTTGATGATGTTAAGAACACCCGGTGGGAGTAAATCCTCAATGAGCTCAACGAGTACCATGATGCTCGCTGGTGTTTGTTCTGCTGGTTTTAAGACGACGCAGTTCCCTGCCGCGAGTGCTGGCGCTAGTTTCCAGACAGCCATCAGGAGTGGGAAGTTCCATGGAATGATTTGACCAACGACGCCAAGTGGCTCATGGAAGTGATACGCGACCGTATCTTGATCGAGTTCGCCGACCGAACCTTCTTGGGCACGGATGACGCCGGCGAAATAACGGAAGTGATCGATTGCGAGCGGTAGATCGGCGTTGAGTGTCTCACGGACCGCTTTCCCGTTCTCAAGTGTCTCTGCATAAGCGAGCATCTCAAGGTTTTCTTCCATCCGATTCGCGATTTTATTTAAAATGTTTGAGCGTTCCGTTACAGACGTTTTCCCCCATGCTTCTTTTGCCGCGTGTGCTGCGTCAAGAGCCAGTTCGATATCTTCCTTACCGGAACGAGCGACTTGGCACAATACTTTACCAGTGACAGGTGTGACATTATCAAAATATTCTCCCCCGACAGGTGCAGTCCACTTTCCGTTGATGTAATTTTCATACCGTTCCTTGTACTGTACTTTTGACCCTTGCTTGTTCGGAATGTCATAAATCATGCATTATTTCCTCCCTCAACTAAAATGGTCAAGCAGTGAGACGGATGCTTGTATGCGCTTACATTTTAATATAGGCTAAAACAGCCCCCTCGATACCATCGTACCAAAATTATATGAAAAGTCAAAAAATTCCGGTAACTATTTATGATTTTTTTCGAGAAAAAAACATCTCCATTTTCGGGAGATGTTTTTGCCGGTCAAGACCGAGTCGGGTCAATTCCGTCTTCTTGGTCAGACGGTGTATCGGAACTACCGAAATCACTTACTTTCGAGAATCCATCCGTATCACCGTCGATGTCTTTCCCGCGGGCTGTGACAGATGGATCCAGTACGTCTTCTTCGCTTGGTCGCGAATTCGGGTCGTTCTCGTTTTGTTCTGCTTCTTCTTTTGCATGCTCGATGCATAATAACGTTTCCGGAATGATATCAAGACGTTCAATCTCAATCTCTTTTCCACAGACCTTACAAATGCCATACGTTCCGTCCTCGATCGCTTTTAGGGCACGGTCCACATCCGAGAGCATATCCTCTTGCATGTCCGTGATTGCTTGATCGCGTTCCCGCAAGAACAATTCATCGCCGGAATCGGCAGGATGATTATCGTAACTCGACAATTCACCTTCATCGTAGTCGGTATCGCGTTGTTCGATGTTTGATGTCGTCTTTTCTTTTTCCTTTAATAACCGTTGCTTGAATTCTTCCGTCTGTTGTTTAGATAACATGATTGTTCGACTCCCCTTCGTTAGAACCTCTGTTAAGAATGTAGCCTATTCGAAGAAGAGTTAAACCATCACGAACACTTATAAGAACGAATTGATCCATGAAGATCACAGATGACCGTCATGCATTCATTCCCATCGTTAAAACAAATCTGATGTGATCGTCCGTTCTTGGATGTCGTGATGTCATCAATCCACAGTTGCGAAGCATCTGCCGAAGACAGCATCGCAATTTTGTCACGAATCATGAATAAATCAAACGGTAACAGATTCAAGGATTGAATCGTCAAACCATGTTTACGGAAGAGTGGATCAAGCTGATATTGCGAAAGACTATACAAACACTTCTCGGCCCCACCAATCAACAACTGAATCGAATGGGAGGGCTCATGACTATCGATGCGCTCCTTGTGCAGGATGATTCGTCCTCGAACACCAGACTCATTGAAAATTCGTTGCGTATCCTCTTGTGAAAGGCGTGGTCCACCTTCCTTCACCTTTAAGACGATGTGGGCGAATTCAGCAAAATCAGGTTTCCCGATTTCAAGAGCCGGGATATGACGGACTTCTTCGCGTTCAATGATTTCAATCAAGTCACGCTCGACTTGGACACTGACCGTATCTGTCGAAAAGACACGGACGTCGATCACGAATTGATCAAGTACCGCATTTACTTCGATCGTGTACGTCAAATCAAGGTTTTTTTCTTGTTCAACCAATAGTCGATTCAAGATGAGTTGATGCAATAAATGGACTGGCGTACGCGAAGAAAATTGACTCGAATAAATCAAATGTTTTGGTCCGGTTCCTTTTGTAGTTTTTGGTCGTGCTCCGTTTAATCTATATACGTTCACTTTATAATTCAACATATGATCACCTTCTCTTACCTGAAAAATCGGAATAGAGATGTTCCGTTCATATAGCGTACAATGTATTTTAATCGCTAAATATTCGTTTTCGAATATTCCAAATTTAATATACAAATTGTAATCAAATTGTGATAGAAGAATTTCAAAAACTGATCATTTCGATGAGGACGTCGCATTTAATTCGATATACAAAAACACCTTTCACATCCCGTGAAAGGTGTTGAGAACACTTATTCTTAAGCAATCGAATTGACTTGGTGTTGCATCGCTTCATAATGTTCGATGATTCGAGATCCAAGTGGATCCGTTGCCGATAATTGTAAATACGCGTTTAGCGCATCTTCGATTCCATGTTTCGTAATATATGCATTTAATTCTGAAGATTCTGAATCATTTGGATCGAAATAGGTTAGAGCTGCTGCGATCCCACGCGCTAATCCATCTGCTTCGATGCCACGCTCCATCAATTCCTTTGCTGGTTTGACGAGTCGGTCACTTGGACTCAGTTTACGAATCGGTGAACGAGCGACACGTATGATTTCATCATGAATCCGCGGGTTTTCAAAGCGTTTCATATTCTTTTGGATATACGCACTATGATCGACCGGATTAAAGCCGTACTTTTCAAGTAATAGCCATCCTGTTTCGTAAAGTGCTGTCTGGACACCACGACGGATGCGTGGATCCGTTAGACTTTCAGCGATCGTCTCTTTATGGAATAGTGCTCCGAGATAAGAAGCGATCGCATGTCCCGTGTTGACGGTGAACAGCTTCCGCTCGATGAACGGTTCGATGTTCTCGACATAGGTGACACCTTCGATCCGTGGATAGGCTTCCGGTAGTCCAGTCGTCTCAATCACCCATTCAAAGAATTCTTCCACTTCGACGTACAACGGGTCTTCGTGATGTTGAAGCGGTACGATCCGGTCAACCGCTGCATTCGGGAAATACCAGTTTTCCGCTACGGGGTGATGTTTCGCTACCTCTGCTTGCAAGTGTTTTGACCCACCAATCATGTTCTCACACGCAATGACGTAGACAGGTGTCTTTTGATCACGTTGACGTAACCCTTCCGCGATCAAAGGAGCTACTTTCGACAACAAGCTCGGACCGACAGCTGTTGTAATCACATCTGCATCGCGAATCGCTGCAATGACTTGATCCGGTTCAGACAAACTGT
Source organism: Exiguobacterium sp. s161 (assembly GCF_018619045.1). NCBI lineage: Bacteria > Bacillati > Bacillota > Bacilli > Caryophanales > Exiguobacterium > Exiguobacterium sp. s161. The sequence continues at coordinate 1,103,551 of NZ_JACSNH010000001.1, read as the reverse complement.
TGAGCGCCGTTACGCCGTCGACCCGTTCACGTCCCCCTTGTTCAGAGGCATAACCGACCTCATAGGTATGGCGTGCTTTTAATGCATCGACGACCGTCGTATTGACATCTACGAAACAGACTTCGTAACCCGTCTTGACAAGTTGTAAGCCGATGAAACCACGTCCGATGTTACCGGCACCAAAATGGATGGCTTTCATGGTTACACCTCCGCTGTCAATAAGGCGATGATTTCTTCTTTTGATGTCGCTGCCACGATACGCTCGACGTTCTCCTCATCGGAGCAAATGACCGCGATATTCGAGAGCAACTCGAGATGTTCGTCCCCGACGCCAGCGATACCGATGACGAGTCGTGCTTGTTCCGTTCCGAACGTTACGCCTTGCGGTACTTGTAGAATCGATAGTCCTGTTTTCTTGACTTGTGATTTAGCCGACTCTGTTCCGTGGGGAATTGCGACATGATTACCGATATAGACCGTCGATAAAGCGTGACGCTCTTGCATTGAATCGATATAACCCGCTTCGACATATCCATGATCGACGAGGAGTTGACCGGCAGCCGTAATGGCTGCCGTCTCGTCTGCGAATTGTTGGTCCAGTAATACAAGTTCCGGTGAAAGGTTCATTGTCGTTGTCATGTTTATTCCTCCTTGAATATCTCTATCTTTATTTTTAAGAAATCTTATTTCTTGCTGTTTCGATCTCATGAACGAGTTGATCATAATATCCGGCATTTAAGAAATTATCGACTGATCGGTGTTCTGCCGTTGGTACCTGTTCCTTCGCCCGCTCCGTCAAATCACGATGCGTGATGATCAGTTCGGCGTTTGGCGGCAATTGACTGATCGACGTATTCGTTACCTTGATCGGTAAGCCCGCTTTATTGATCTTATTGCGAAGGACGGATGCTCCCATCGCACTCGATCCCATACCAGCGTCACAAGCGAAGATGATATGTTCGACTTCCGCAAGTGGTTTGGCATCAGCTGAAACGAGTGTCGAGGCAATCGATTGTTTTCCTTTCATCGCACTGACGTTCGCGCTTGCTTCTTCAAGGGATGTCTCTTTTGCTTTGCTTGTCTTCAGCAGAACAGTTGAGACAACGAAGGTCACAGATGCTGAAACAAGGACACCGGCGATCAATCCGACGTAAGAACCGCGGGATGCCATTGCAAGAACCGCAATGATACTACCTGGTGAAGCAGGTGCAACTAAACCGACATCAAATAGGACGAATGTGAGGATCCCACTCATACCACCTGCGATCATCGCAAGCAATAAGACCGGCTTCATCAAGACATACGGGAAGTAAATTTCGTGAATCCCACCGATGAACTGAATGAACGCGGCACCCGGTGCTGTTTTCTTTGCTGCACCAGAACCGAAGAACGAGTAAGCGAGTAACAATCCGAGACCCGGACCGGGGTTAGCTTCGAGTAAGAACAGAACTGATTTGCCCGCCTCGTTTACTTGATCGAGACCCAGTGGGCTTAAGATGCCGTGGTTGATGGCGTTGTTCAAGAATAAAATTTTCGCTGGTTCGATGAACAAACTCGCTAATGGTAGCAAGTGTGCACTGACGATCGCACCAACTGCTGCAGCCATGATGTCGTCAAGACCTGTCATGAGTGGTCCGAATACTTTGAATCCACCGAGCATCAACAAACCACCGATGATTCCGACCGAGAAATTGTTGACGAGCATTTCGAGACCTGGTTTGATTTTTCCTTCGATCAACTGATCGAACTTTTTGATGACGTATCCGCCAAGTGGTCCCATGATCATGGCACCGAGGAACATCGGAATCTCTGTTCCGACGATGACCCCCATCGTCGCGAGCGTCCCGACGACGCCCCCTCTGACGTCATGCATTAATTTTCCGCCTGTGTATCCGATCAGCAACGGTAAAAGATAGGTGATCGTCGGACCGACGAGTTCACCGAGTTCCTTATTTGGTGCCCATCCAGTTGGGATGAACAGTGCCGTGATGATCCCCCAGGCGATGAATGCACCGATGTTCGGCATGACCATACCGCTTAAAAAGCTTCCGAACCGTTGAACTTGTACACGGATGCCCCGTGCTCCATTTTGAGCTGTCGCCATTGCGTTAGCCTCCATTTCGTGTATGAGTTGATAAGATGATTGCTTTGCTATGACCTTATTGTAAGAGTACTGCAAGCGCTTACTCAATCTTTCCTAGTTCAGTCTTTGTCCAAGAAGTTGGACAGACTGAAAAGAAGCCTGCTTGACGTGAAAAAATCCCTGTCACTTCAGGAATGGAGTGACAGGGATTTTTCAAGTATGACCTAGGAATTGATCAATGACCGTTCGAAACGTTCGATTCAAAAGCAGACGAATCGTCTGTTCCTCCCCGAACTCGAATTGATCCATTTGTTCGGGACTCTCGATGATCGCAGCACTGATCGAACTGAGTAATTCAAGCAGTTCGTTCGAGGTCTCTTCCGGTGCGACCAAGACGAGGAGCCGTTCGACGGATTGTAACTGTTGATCCATTCCGAGCAAGTCGATCGGTTCAGGCAATTCAAAGATGAGGAATCCCCCTCGTTGAATCGTCGCATCGCGTCCGTGAAACAGCGCAAGCCGCGTTCCCGGAATACCAAGACCTGACATCTCATGACGACGTAGCAATTGTCCAGAGAGCGAAACAGCTGACTTCGCCAATCCTTGCTCGACCATGCGTGTACTGATCTCAAACAAGAGCGATTCAATCCCATCGCCCACGCGCTCTAACCGTTCCATCTTGAATCCATTCGATACTTGGATTGACGATGCGACGAGACGATGCAGTTGCTCAAGATCGAGCCATTCCGTTTTCGTCTGCCGTGGTGCCGGTTGAAAGGATTTAGGCAAGGCGAGAATTAATTTCCGGATCCGTTCGACCTCATCCTGAGGAAGTAACGGGTTAACGAGAAGATGTGGTGGGCGGATGTCAGGCAACGGTACGGTCGATAAAACGAAGTCGTACGATTCGATCGGTAACCGTTCGATGCCAAACAACGACGAGTTATCGATGTGCTCGAGTTCAGCGAATTCTTGACGCAATCGATTCATTAGTAACTTCGAAGAACCGAGTCCAGCAGAGCAGACGACTAGAACACGATATGGGAGTTTTGGTGTCGGTTTGCTGAGAACGGCACCGAAGTGCATGACCCAAAAAGCTAAATCCACGTCTTCGAATGTAACATCGGTGAAGATCGACAGTGCTGCTTGTTTGACCGCATCAAACAAGCGCGGATATTCCCGTTCGATTTGTTTGATGACATAAGATGGATTGACACTATTTTGACGTGTGTACGATTGAATATGCGAAACGAGTCCGCGTTCTAGCGCATGATCCTTCGTGAAGTTCGTTCCATACATTAAGGAAACACGTTCAATCAATCGTTTCACACGAAGACGCGTGACGAGTTCTTCCGTATCTCCTGCGTCCGATTGAAAGAAAGCACGCAACTCTTCTGATAACCATTGGCGTTCGGCAATCGACAATGTGTCAGGTAGTCGCTCTTCGACGCGTTCCACCCATTTGAGGATTTCGACCGGATACGCTTTTAACTCGTAACGCATCGGAAACTGATCTTTGCGCAACGCTTGTAAAGCTAAGCTGAGTGTCGCACGCATGATTTGTCGGTCATTGAGACGCCCTTCTTTCGTCAATGGCGCAATGACCGCGTACGCTTGATTGATCATCTCAAGCCAAGATGTTCGATTCAAGCGTAACAGATGAGGTAATTGCCCGGCGTCACCTTGTAACAACCGATAGAAAGCGAGAACATCCCATTGCGTAAAAATCAATGAAATCAGTAAACGGCGTTTGTTGATTTCTTCACCGATGACTTCAGCACCAATACCTTTTTTGCGCTTGATTTCAAGGTCATATTGCAGAAACCACTCATCAATCCGCTCTAAATCCTGGCTGACCGTGCTCGGAGCCACATACATCGCATGGGCGATCGCCTGTAATTTGACCATCCCTTCTTCTTGTAGTAGCCGATACGCTAACTCGACTTGGCGATCTTCAGCGTTCGGTAATTGTTTATGTGACAACAATAATTGGTCCCGTAATACATGTTTGGCTTCGTCCGTTCCTTCAATTAAGAGGCCTCTGCCGCGGACATATGTCAAACGCAAGTCATGATCTTCTAAAGATTGGGCAAGACGATCGCGTTCACGTTGAATCGTTCGTTCCGATGTCTCGAGCGTTTCCGCGATCTCTTGTATTTGAACAGGTTCTTCACGTGATAAGAGGAAAAATAAGATATCATGTTCCCGTGGTGTAAATTCAGTCATGCAGCCTCACTCTTTTCTGCCAAGATTCGAGGATGACATCATATGCAGTCGGATCAAGAACCCGATCGACAGGATGCACAGAACAATGTGTTTTCCATACGTGTCGATGGACGAGTTGCGTTTCTCCGACGATAAAAGATGCCTGATCAGGTAGTTCTGCGATCCGACATGTCTTAACGTCTGTCGTAATACCGCACTCAAGTAAGCGCTTTCTTAAAATCGTAGCCCCCATGATACTACTCGCCATTCCACTCTCGCATACGAAATAGATGATTTCTGAATTCACCTGTCATACCTCCTCTTCATTTTATAAGAATAGCAGAAATATTTTCGGTGTTTCACCTTGAAACAAAATCAATAGTTATTTTTGAACTGGCAGATTTCTTTGCCAAACACAAAAAAGCCTGGATTTCCGATGTTGCCAGAAAATCCAGACCATGTGATTTAGCCTGTTTGTTGCATTGCTTTTAAATAGTGTCCGACGGCTTCTGCTACTTCACGACCTTCGCGAATCGCCCAGACGATCAATGATTGACCACGTCTTGCGTCACCTGCGGCAAATACCCCTGGACGGTTCGTCGCATAACGCGTCGTCTTGATTTTCCCACGTTCCGAGGCGACTGCTAAATGTTCGAGTACGTTCTCTTCGACACCACTGAATCCAATGGCAATCCAGACTTGATCGACTGGGAAGTAACGATCGCTCCCTTTGATCTCCTCAAAGATCACTGTACCCGATTCATTTTTTGTTTTCGTCGTCTGAATCGTCCAGACACCGGTGACTTGACCCGATTCACTTGTTGTGAATCGCTTGATCGCGATCAAGTATTCACGAGGATCCCGACCGAATTGTTGAAAAGCTTCTGCGTACCCATAATCGATGGAGTAGAGTGACGGTGTATCCGGCCACATGTTTCCTGTTGCACGCGTCGTACCCGGTTGTTCATGTTTACCGAATTGGACGACGGAGCGACAACGTTGACGGAGTGCAGTTGCCACACAGTCCGCTCCGGTGTCGCCTCCACCGATGACGAGAATATCTTTATCTTTTGCGTCATGATCGGCAGACAACGGTTCTTGCGAGAGCACGTGACGTGTCACCCCTGTCAAATAATCCATCGCATAACCAACTCCACGCGTTGGCGCATCCGTTAATTTGCGTGGTTCCGTCGCGCCGACACATAAGATAACGGCGTCATACTCCGCTTCAAGTGTCTCGAGAGTGATATCTGCACCGATCGTGACGTTCGTCCGGAAGTGGATCCCTTCTGCTTCAAGCAAATCAACACGGCGCTGTACGACCTCTTTATCAAGTTTCATGGCTGGTATACCGTACGTGAGTAATCCGCCAATCCGATCTTCCCGCTCGTAGACCGTCACTTGGTGACCGGCTTGATTCAGCTGATCGGCAGCCGCAAGACCGGCAGGACCAGATCCAACGATGGCAATCGAACGTGTCGATCGTATTGCTGGAATTCGGGGCACGACCCATCCTTTTTCGAAGCCAATGTCGATGATCGTCCGTTCGATATCTTTGATTGCGACCGCAGGTTCATGAATCGACAACGTACACGACCCTTCACATGGCGCCGGGCAGACGCGACCCGTGAATTCCGGGAAATTGTTCGTCTCAAGAAGGCGATCGAGTGCCTCTTGAAAACGTCCTTCTTCTACGAGCAAGTTCCATTCTGGAATCAAGTTATAGACTGGACAACCAATCTTCACTTGATCAAATACTTCCCCTACATGGCAAAACGGGGTGCCACAATCCATACATCGACTTGCTTGTTGACTCGCTTCTGCTTCCGTCAAAGCCGTCTTATATTCCTTAAAATCACCCACTCGTTCGCTTGGATGTCGTTCCGTTCCACCCGAACGAGCAACTGTCATGAATTGATCGCGTCGTTTCATCGTACCCCTCCTGTTCTGCGCCCTAGATGTGTCTCAAATGCGAGCAACATCGCTTCTTCGGTGTTGTGTCCTTGTTTAGCGAAATCAGCCATCAACGTTGTCACTTTCTCATACGTCGAAGGAATGACGCGGATGAACGAATGAATGACATGATCCCAGTTCGCTAGAATCGCATCTCCCTGCTCACTTCCAGTCCGTGCGACGTGACGTTCGATGAACGTCTTCAGTCGCGCAATCTCTTCGACATGCGTGACAGGTCCCGTCGAAACGAGTTCGCGGTTGACACGTTGTAAAAATTGTTCAGGATGACGCGGCAAGACATAGGCGACACCACCTGACATACCGGCAGCAAAGTTTTTTCCGACATCGCCAAGTACTACGACGGATCCACCGGTCATATACTCGAGTCCATGGTTGCCGATTCCTTCGACGACGGCGACGGCTCCACTGTTTCGAACCGCAAATCGCTCACCTGCCTGACCGTTGACATAAAGTTCTCCACTTGTCGCCCCGTAAAGTGCGACATTACCAATGATCGATTGATCGGACGAGACGAACGAAATCGAACGTGGAGGATGAACGGCGATGATACCTCCGGACAATCCTTTCCCGACGTAATCATTCGCTTCTCCCGTGACATCAAGCGTTACTCCGCGTGGTAAATACGCGCCTAAACTTTGTCCGGCAGATCCATTCAGTTCGAGTTTCAATCGATCCGTTGGCAGACCAAGGGCCCCAAACCGTCTTGTTAGCATGGCACCGGTCTGCGTTCCGATCGCACGGTCTGTATTTTGAATCGTTAAACGTAGTGTCTGAGGCTGACTGAAATCTGTCGCCTCCAAATACGGCGAGATTTCACGCGCGTCAAAGGAACGCTCGACATGATGCTGTTGTTGTTCAGCCGGACCGTGTGTCACATGGACGAGGAGACGCGAAAAATCAAGACTCTTCGCCTTCCAATGCGTCCGTTGTCGCTCCGATGGTTCGAGTAGGTCCGTCCGCCCTACGAGATCTTGTAATCGGCTAACACCGAGTTTCGCTAAATGTTCTCGTACTTCCTCAGCAATGAACGTCATGAAATGGACGACGTCATCGGCAGATCCCGTGAATTTCTTACGGAGCTCTGGATCTTGCGTCGCGACACCAACAGGACACGTATCGAGATGACAAGCACGCATCATGATACATCCGACGGCGATGAGCGGAGCTGTCGCAAACCCATACTCATTCGCTCCGAGCATCGCGGCGAGGATGACGTCGCGACCAGTCAATAGCTTTCCGTCGGTTTCAAGGACGACACGCTCGCGCAACCCGTTTAATGTCAACGTTTGGTGGGTCTCAGCAAGACCAAGTTCCCATGGCAGTCCGGCATGTTGAATACTCGTCTTCGGCGAGGCACCCGTGCCGCCGTCATGACCACTGATGACAATGACGTCCGCAAGCCCCTTCGCAACTCCAGCCGCGATCGTTCCAACGCCACCTTTTGCGACAAGTTTGACGCTAATCCGGGCTTGATCGTTGGCACGTTTTAAGTCATGAATCAACTGGGCCAAATCTTCAATCGAATAGATATCATGGTGTGGAGGTGGGGAAATCAATCCAACACCCGGTGTCGATGCACGCACCCGTGCGATCCACGGATAGACTTTTTCACCAGGCAATTGACCGCCTTCTCCGGGCTTCGCACCTTGTGCCACCTTGATTTGTAATTCGTCCGCGTGAACGAGGTAATGACTTGTCACCCCAAAACGACCAGAGGCGATCTGCTTGATTCGACTCATCCGGAAGTCACCATTTTCATCCCGTTCGTATCGTTCCTCCTCTTCACCGCCTTCACCACTATTACTCTTTCCGCCTAGGCGGTTCATCGCGATCGCAAGCGTCTCGTGCGCTTCTTTTGATAACGAGCCGTATGACATCGCACCCGTCTTGAAGTATTTGACGATCTCGCTGACAGGCTCAACTTCTTCAATCGGGATCGCCGTCGTCTCCTTGAACGTCAACAGATGTCGTAGCACCGTTGCCGGTTCCTCCTGAATGCGTTGAGCGTACTTTTGATAGAGCCGGTAATCATTCGTACGGCATGCGTGTTGCAACAAATGAATCGTTGCTGGGTTAAAGGCATGATGTTCTCCCGCTTGACGGTACCGGAAGACACTACCGGACTCTAAATAAATCCGTTCATCTGCAACCTGTTGTGCTCGTCGGACTTCTTCTTCCATCAGTTCAAGCGTCATCCCGCTCAATTGAGAGACCGTACCAGTGAAATGCTGGTCGATGACGGAGCGATCGATTCCGACTGCTTCAAAGATTTGCGCACCACGGTAGCTGAAGACCGTCGAAATGCCCATCTTCGACATGACTTTGACGACGCCTTCCGTGACTGCTTTTTGGTAACGTTTGTCTACATCCGTAAAACGATCCCCTACCGCTTCTTCAAGCGTCGCATATGCCAGGTACGGATAAATCGCATCCGCACCATATCCGAGCAACGTCGCGACATGGTGGACTTCACGAATCTCTCCCCCTTCAACGATCAAGCTGAGATTTGTACGTAATCCCTTGCGGATCAGCGCATGATGAATCGCACTCGTCACTAAGAGGATTGGCATCGGCAATGTGCCGGGGCGTACTAGACGATCCGATAATGTCAATAATTCATACCCGTTTCGTGCAGCGGTCACAGCCTCATCAACGATCATGTCGAGCGCTTCTGCAAGCGAGTCAGTGAACGTCGTCGAAATCGTTTTTTGCTTAAGTCCACTTTGTTTAAGCGCATAGGCTTCGTCGGGTCGCAGAATCGGGGTCTCTAAGCGAACACGACGACAGTTCGCGCGGTTCGGCGTCAGCAGTTCCCCTTGTCGACCAAGCCATGTCAGCGTCGAGGTGACGATCTCTTCGCGTAACGCGTCAATTGGTGGATTCGTGACTTGTGCGAACAGTTGCTTGAAATATCGGAACAAGGATTGAGGGCGTTCACTTAAGACCGCTAGCGGTATATCCGTCCCCATCGCACCTAACGGATCCTTTTGTTCTTCGACGAGCGGGATCAAGTATTGATCGATATCTTCACGCGTATATCCGAAGTGTCGTTGTTTCGTTCCCAGTTCAACGAGTGTTTCCTTGAAGTCGTTACTTGAAAGGGAAACGACTTCTTGAGCGAGCCACTCCGCGTAGGGATGACGTGTCGCGAGCTCCCGTTTAATCTCTTCGTCTGCGATTAACTGACCGGACGCAAAGTCGAGTAAAAGCAGTTCACCCGGTGCTAATCGTTTTTTGTACAGAATGTCTTGTTCACGAAGAGGGAGTACACCTGCTTCTGACGACAACATGAAGTGACCGTCGCGCAACAATACATATCGCGCTGGGCGTAAACCGTTTCGGTCAAGCGTCGCACCAATCTGCTTCCCGTTCGTAAAGACGATTGCAGACGGACCATCCCATGGTTCCATCATGCTACTGTGGTATTCATAGTACGCGCGCTTCGCCGGTCTGATCTCAGCGTGTTCGAATGGTTCCGGTACGAGCATCAGTGCTGTCTCAGCAAGCGAGAGTCCGGACAGATGAAGAAACTCAAACGCATTATCAAGCATCGACGAGTCACTACCTGTCTCATCTAGAATCGGTAACACTTCCTCTGCCCGATTACCATACGTCGTCTCAGCAAGTCGACGTTCTCGACCGCGCATCGCCCGAATATTTCCTTGCAACGTATTGATTTCGCCGTTGTGAATCAAATAACGGTTCGGATGGGCACGTTTCCAACTTGGGAACGTATTTGTACTAAAACGCGAATGCACGATACCAAATCCTGATTGATAACGCTCGTCTCGTAAGTCATCGAAGTACGCGCGCAATTGATCCGTCGTCACGAGTCCTTTATAAACGATTGTTTCACTCGAGCTACTCAAGACGTATTGTTCAAGACCGAGTTGCTCCGATTCACGTTCAAATGCGCGACGAATCAAAAAGAGTGTTCGTTCAAATGTCAATCCTTCCATCGCCTTTGCACCAATGAAACATTGACGAATGACTGGCTCAGTGCGGCGGGCACCCGACCCAAGCACTTCGGACTGGACGGGTACGGTACGCCATCCTAAGACGTCTTGTCCTTCCGTCAAAATGATTGACTCTAACGTTCGTTCGAGTCGCACCCGTTCTCGTTCCTCACGTGGTAAGAACATCATGAAAACGCCATAATCCCCTTTTTTAGGGAAGGAAATGTGACGAACCGTTTCACGAAATAAACGATCTGGTAATTGCGTTAAAATACCCGCCCCGTCTCCGGTCTTCGCATCGCTTCCTTGTCCACCACGGTGTTCCATTTGACAAAGCATGGCCAATGCATGTTCAACGATTTCATGACTCGCTCGTCCTGTTTGATGTGCGTAAACCCCGATCCCGCACGCATCATGTTCCATACGAGGGTCGTATAATCCCTGCTGTTCAGGGTATTGATGAAATGTCATAGTAGCACTCTCCTTGCCTTCTTAATTTTCTGTATATTCAGTTAAATTATACTTTACACCCTTTTATGTTTATTCGCTACTATGCATAATCTTCATTTTATTTAACCTTCGAAGGTAGAATTACCATATATCAATATTGATAACGCTTACATAAACTTGGATATTCATTCAATATTTTTTTTGGTTGAATTCTACACTTTGTGCGCGTATTACTTTGCCCGAACATATGATTCCGTGGTATTTTTAACTATGAAAAGAGTTATTGATCATGGAAATAAAGAGAGGAATAATACGATGAAAAAAACAATGCAATTTACGGGTCTCTTGATCGCAGGAAGCTCGATTTTATTAAGCGCATGTGGTCAGCAAGAGGAGAAGGCAACCGCATATGATAAGATTCAAAAAGAAGGAACGATCGTCGTCGCGACGGCTGGTACACTTTTTCCGACATCTTATCATGAAGAGAAAAACAATAAGTTGACTGGATTTGATGTCGAAGTCGTCAAAGAAGTAGCAAAACGTCTTGATTTGAAAGTGAAATTCAAAGAGATGTCATTCGACGGTATGTTGACAAGTGTTAATACGGGTCAAGTTGATCTTGCCGCTAACGACATTACGATCACCGATGATCGTAAAGAAAAATTCGCGTTCTCAAAACCATATAAATATACGTATGGTACGGCAATCGTCCGTAAAAGTGATTTGTCAGGCATCAAGTCTCTTGAAGACTTAAAAGGGAAAAAAGCTGCCGGAGAAGCTACAACGACGTATATGCAGATTGCTAAAAAATTCGGTGCAAAAGAAGTCACGTACGATAACGCGACGAACGATCAGTATCTACGCGATGTCTCAAATGGTCGAACAGACGTTATCTTGAATGATTACTACTTGCAAACACTCGCTGTCGATTTCTTCAAGGACTTCGATATTACGATTCATCCTGATATCGCTTATAATCCAAGTCAGGTTGGTTTAATCATGGATTTAGATAACAAGGAACTTCAATCCAACATTAACGAACAACTCGATAAAATGAAGGAAGATGGCACATTAAAAGAAATTTCGAAGCAATTCTATGCCGGAAAAGATGTCTCCCAAATGCCTGACGTCAAAACGACGATTGTCGATGTGAACTAACGATGTCTTCAATTGATTGGCGGTCCGTCTTCAATCCGGAATTGGCGGTCGAATCGTTTCCTTATATTTTGAGTGGATTGGGACAGACGCTATGGATTTCCTTGCTCAGCATGGCCATTGGTCTCGGAATCGGGTTAATCCTTGCCCTTTGCCGTCTGTCTCACCTTCGACTTTTACGCATCGGAGCGAGCGCTTATATCTCGTTCATGCGTGGTGTTCCGATTCTCGTGTTGCTGTTCATGTTGTATTTTGGACTGCCGGTCATCAATATTCAACTTGACGCGTTAACAGCAGCCATCACCGGTTTTAGTTTGAACAGTGCTGCGTACATGGCGGAGATCATTCGCTCCTCCTTGTTGTCGATTGATCGTGGTCAAGAAGAGGCGGCAGCGTCACTCGGTTTATCCAGGTATCGGACGTTTGTCGGCATCATTTTGCCACAAGCGATCCGGATTGCCATCCCACCACTCTCAAACGTTTTGCTTGATCTGGTTAAAGCTTCATCGCTTGCTGCCATGATTACAGTTCCTGAGATTTTTCAAAAAGCAAAAATCGTCGGTGGGCGCGAATTCGATTATATGACCGTCTATTTTGTCGTTGCGTTCATTTACTGGGGAATCTGTTCTTGTATCGCAGTCATTCAAGAGATTCTCGAACGTCGGTTTGCGCGGTATCTGTGATTCATTGATATACAGTTATACAAACAGGCGATGGACTATGTCCATCGCCTGTTTCCTTTCTTTTTTTGATATACCATATCGTCAGCCTTCTCGATATATCGTCAAAAAGTGTTCTAATTGTCTTGGTTGTAACGGGCGATGGAAGAGATATCCTTGCAACGTATGACATCCCAATCGCTCGAGCAATACCGCCTCTTCTTCTAATTCAATCCCTTCAGCTACAATTGTCATATCTAATCGCTTTCCTAACTGAATGATCGTCTCGATCATTGCTCGTTTCTTCTCTGAATGAATGGCTTCTTGAACGATTTCTTTTGGAATCTTCAATTGATCGAACGGTAACTCCACTAACGATTGCATCGATGAGAATCCCGTTCCGAAGTCATCGAGCGCAATCCGGATCCCGTATAAATGAAGTGCGTTTAATGTCTCGATGATTTGCTCTGTTCCTTCAATGAAGATGTGTTCTGTCATCTCGATTTCGAGTAATGACGGAGGGAAGCCAGACTGTTTTAAGATCCCCAATACGCGATCCATAAAATCAGATTGACGTAATTCCCACGGTGAGACATTCACGGAAATCGTTAACGGCTCCTTTCCCTCTTCCAACCATGCTTTTCCTTGGAAACAAGCTTGACGCATGACCCAAACGCCTAATGTCTCAATGAAACGTGTCCGCTCCGCAAGTGGAATGAACTCATTTGGCGGAACGAGACCATATTCCGGATGATTCCAACGAATCAATGCTTCGACTCCTGTAATTTGACGCGTTTTTGCATTGACCTGAGGTTGAAATAAAATAAAAAAGTCGCGATCCAGCTCTGCATCGTATAAGTCGCGTGTTAATTGAAGCGCCCGTTTTCGTTCATTTTGTGTCGCTAAATCTGTAATTGCATACGTATTTTTCCGATTGGATTTAGCTGTGAATAAGGCAATCTCCGCATCATTAATGACATGGTCCGTCGTTTCGTCATTTACATAGGAAACACCGATACTTGCAGTGACGTTAATCTGTTTAAAGTCAATTTGAACGCGCTCTGATACACTCGATAAAATATCGTCACAAAGAGTTCGTGCATCGTAATGGTTTGGAGCATGCAGTAAAAAAGCACTTCCGCTCGCTTTCGCAATCGTACAATCCGGAAAGCGATTCATTAACCGACGACCAATGATGTGCAAAGTGCGGTCACCTGTCCGGTAACCAAAAGCATCATTGACGGTTTTAAAATCATCCAGATCAACAAGACAAATCATGTCGCCTTCTCGTTTTTTCTTGTCCACTTCTATGACAAAAGAAGAACGGTTCGACAAACCTGTCACAGTATCCGTAAATGCTTGTTCTTGTAAACGTGCTAAGTAGTCAATATTACGTTCAAGACGGGTAACGTATTGATTATGGATTAATAAACTGATGATCGTCGCAATTAAGATAAGTCCAATTCGTGCGATATGATCAGACGCAAACATCGTAACGTTTTCTAATGAAGGAGTTTGATACCAGATATAGAGTAGGGAGATTGTCGTGATGCTCGTTGCGTATAACAACATCGTTCGGTTAATAACAACAAGAGACGCTAAAATGAAAAGTAGTGCGCATGCCCAAACGGACTGAACGCCTCGATCAATGAATGGATAATAAATATAAGGAATCAATAAGAAAATACTCGACATCATATGTGGCTTCAATCGATCCGACAATGTACTTTTACCAATGAAATATTGCACGATTCCAGCACTTGCAATGACGATTGCTCGCACCCAATCGGCTCCATCTAAACCGGAGCGACTAAATATATTCGCAACAATGTATAAAACGGCACCACAACTCGTCAACACAAAAATGATCATCCCGAACAACTGATAATTTGCCCGAATTTCTCGATGATATTGCAGACTATCGGAAGAACGTCGCTGTGTATTCACCGCCATCCCCTCTTTCTAGTTCCTGTCGTTTATTTTCCTTATCAGAACCAAAATAAAACCTGAATTTTCTAAAAATAATAAAATGTGGAGAAGTCATGATTTTGAGCAGAATGGGAATAGATAAGTATAGAAAGGAGTAATGTTTATGTCACATTTACTATTCATTGAAGCGAACGATAGCACACATCAAAAAAAAGGCATTAGCTCTGAATTGAACGATGCCTTTTTGAACACGTATCGCGAATCACATCCGGATGATACAGTTACGGTTTTGAATTTATTCGAAGAACGTCTTCCCTTCTTCGACTTGAAACTTGCGAGCGCAGCAGGTCGTCTCTTTAAAGGCGAGGAATTAACTGGAGAGGATGCGACACATGCGCAGCGACTTCAGGAATATTTAAACGGGTTTTTAGACGCCGACAAGGTCGTCTTCTCGTTTCCAATGTGGAACTTGACGGTTCCAGCACCACTGCACAATTATATGGATTACCTTGCCCAAGCTGGTCAAACGTTTCGTTATACGGCAGAAGGTTCGATCGGACTTGTTGAAGACAAACAAGTGCTGTTGATTCATTCACGTGGTGGTGATTATTCGACGAAAGAGAAAGCATCGAGTGAACACGCTGTTCGCTACATGCTCGATCTATTAGCATTCTTTGGCATTGAAGATGTATCGACTGTCATTCTCGAAGGACATCAGCAATACCCGGAACGTGCAGCTGAATTAATCGAACAAGCACTGCAAGAGTGCCGACAATTCGGTCGTAAGTTTTAAATGGTGAAAAGAACGTACTCTGCATGTTCTTCCAGAAGTATTTTTTCGTGAAGTGGCATATCAAATGCTCGAAAGACAGAATAGGCCATCGTAAAATCACGTTGGATAGCTGAAAGATCGCCATTTAGTTGTTGAGTGAAATATCCTCGCTGATAATAAAAGTGACCTAAGAAATGACCATCTTCTATTTGAAGACTCTCTTGAATACCTTGTTCGGTGATTTTTAGACCGGCAAGGTATTTTTTTTGCATTAATAGTTGTTGTCCATAATTATATAAAATCTTGATGCGAACTTTTTTCAATTCGATGGATGGATAATTCGAATGAATCAATGTTTGAAAGATACTCTCCGCTAAATCGAAGTCACCGTGTTCAACATACAAATTTGCTATCGCCATCTGAACTCTTACATACAGAGTAGCTGATTCAAACCAAAGGTGTTCTTTATTGAGTAATCGTCCGAGCGCTTGAATGGCTTTTAGATAGTGAAGTTGACCACTTTTTTCCTGAACGATGACTTGATAATATGCTACTAAATCACGAACTTCCTCAAAATCAACCGTTGAAAGAACATGTTCGATCATCTTTAAAGCATCAACGTATTGATTAGTCCGCAATAGTTCTGCTAATTGCTCGTCATACGTTTGAAAAACATCACTTCGTAAATGATCTTGAAACAACATCGACAATGGTACCTTTAATCGTTTTGCGACTTGTTGTAGCAAATCGATGGTGGGTGAATTTTTACCATTTTCGATTTTACTGATTTCAGCTTGGCTACAAATGCCCTCACACAATTCTGCTTGTGTAATCTTTTTTTCTTTTCGAAGCCGCTTGATTTCATAACCAATCGAGACGGGTAAGTGATCCATTATATCATCCTTTCTTTCACTTCCATCCTCACATTTGAAAGTGGAGAAATTGTTTTTTACCTTTTAAGACTAACGCGGCATGATTCTCATTGCCGAAGGCAGTAAAAAGTGAATAGGCATGAGTAAACGCATCATGGATATCACACTTTCGATAATTCAATTCTTCATAGAAACATCCTCTTTGATAAAAGAAATGTCCTAACATCGCTGTATCTTTTCGTTCGATGGATAAACAAATTCCTTGTTCAGTAACCTGTAGTCCTGTTTTGAAGTCATTTTGAAAATACAACTGTTGCGCATGATTATATATGATTTTACACTGTAATTTTTTGAGTGCGTATGTAGAATACTCATACGTTAATAAATCTTCGTAGATTTTTCGTGCATATGGATATTGACCGTTCAAATAATAATAGTTCGCGACTGACATTCGAATACGTAAATAAAGAACAGGATACTCTATTTCCATTTGGTGTTCATCCGATAAGCGAAGCAATTGGGAGATACATGTCCGGTAATCGATATCTTTTTTACCTTCGCGAGCGACCCAGTCAAAATATTGAATCAATAATTGAACGGAAGAAGGAAGACTAGTCGGTAAACGTTTCATAAATTCTAGCATTTCATCATAACGACGTTGCCTAGAAAAGTCCGACAGTTGTACGTCATAGTCCTGAAATAGCTTTACTTCATTTGAATCGATGAAGATTTGATCCATTGAAATATGTAATTTTTGAGACAAACGTTGAACAAGATCGATCGTTGGAATTATTTTTCCATTTTCAATCTTACTTAATTCCGCTTGACTACATACACCCTTTGCTAATTCTTTTTGTGTTAAATTTTTCTCGATTCGTAGTTGTTTTATCTGTATACCAAATGACTCGATACGCAATCTTCCTCCTCCTTTCTTGTATTTTTTAGTCATGATCTTAGTCCAGTACAGATTGTAAATAAGAACCTTTCGTCTTTAGAACGATGGTAGCGTATTGTTTCATCTGAAAAGCAGAGAATAATTCATACGCCATCGTATAATCATATTTCATCTGCGTGACGTCCGTATCCATCCGTTCATGAAACTCACCACGTTGATAATACAAATGTGCTAAATAGGAAGTCTGTCTCAATTGTCGACTGAGCTGTATGCCTTCCTCGATGATACGAAGACCCTTTTGAGACTGATCCATTTTATATAATAATTTTGCATAGTTATAAAGGATCTTTAGTCGCTCACTCTTCAGACCACTGATTTCTGTAGTAATGCGTAATACTTCATCATATATTTTTTCTGCTTGTTGGTACTGTCCGCATTCCGCATATAAAATGGATAATGCCATCTTGATTCGAAAGTAAAGCATCGGATCTTTCACCCATAGATCCTCTCGGTCCATCCATCGCGTAAATAAAACGGAGGTCGTTCGATAATCAACTTGTTTTTTTCGATATGCAATCACAATTTCATAGTAGGTCATTAATCGTCTTATTTCATCAGAAGATTCACTTACTGAGATTTTTTTCATTTCATGAAAACATTCATCGAAAGCATTCTCGCGTAGTAAGGTACTAAGTTTTTGATCAAGGATATTTACCTGCTCCAATTGATGTTCAGAATTGCTCTTTAATAATTCTGATATAGGAACACGAAGTACTGTTGCGAGTTGTTGTAATAATTCCACAGTCGGCATCGTCTTCCCGTTCTCGATCTTACTAATTTCAGCTTGACTACAAATCCCTGCACTCAGATCTTTTTGCGATAACCCATTCAATTGTCGGAAAAATTTTAGTTTCTTACCAATAGGATGTTCGTCCTTCATCTCATCACCTCTTTAAAATAACGAGTTGCACTTTTCATGAAAAAACCTTCTTGTTTACCAAGAAGGTTACGTATCCTTTTTATTAATTCTCAAAAGTGAACAACATATACCGTTCCTTCATACGAAGAATCATTTTCTTTCGAACGTCGTGCTCAAATGCATGAAATAGTGCATAGGCGACTGAATACTGTTTTTGGAGTGACTTCTCATCCTCACCTGAGTATTCATCATAATGAGCGAGTTGATAATAAAAATGACCGAAGAGAAATGTATGATTATGCATCAAGCATAACTCATATCCTTTTTTTGCGATGACGATACTTTCCTCAGACTTCCCTTGGTACTCAAGAATCTGACAATGATTGAAGTAAATTTTCAATAGCGCATTTAGATGGATAGTGGACTGAAGAACTTCGATTTCATTTTCTAATTCCTGATACACGGATTCCGTTAAATGAAATAAGTCCTGCTCTGAATACATATTCGCAATTGCCATTTTGATTCGAATGTACAATTGAATGGACTGAGACCAGACTTCTTTTTCAATCAACAAGTTGCTGAGTAGGCTTGCCGCTGCCCGAAAATCGATTCGATTTTGCTTTAGGTCAATGATCGTCTTGATGTAGCTTTTTAAAATGTCGATTTCGACAATGCTATCCTTTTCTTGCTGGTGAATTCGCTCTAACGCCTCTTTGTATTTCTCTTCTCGAAGCAAATCGGATAAGAATCGATCTAGTTGAAAGAACTTTTCCTCATCGGTATGTTCTTGAAACAACAAAGAGATGGGAACTTGCAACCTTACAGCAAGTTGTTGTAATAAATCAACAGTCGGAGAATTTAACCCGTTTTCAATTTTACTAATTTCAGCTTGACTACATAAATCAGCACATAGTTCTTTTTGAGAATACCCCTTTTGAACACGAAATCGTTTTAAGTTTTCTCCAATTGGATTAGCATTAACCATTTTATCAAATCCTCCAAATATCTTAAAACGTCACATTGTGTTTTGAATCATGCTTCGTGTTTAACGGTAGACTCAAAAGTAAACAATAAATAATCTTTCTTTAAGTCAATGACTAATTGTTTCGTCGTTTGAAATTCAAATGCGTGTAACAATGTATAAGCTATCGTATATGTCTTTTGAAATAAAGCGTTACCGACAGCTTCTTGATAATTTCCTAATTGAAAATAAAAATGCCCTAACAGAAAAGCCTGTTGAGATTCTAAGCATAAATTAATTCCTTTTTGAATAAACACATTGGCTTCTTCAAATAAATCTTGATACAAAAGAATTTGAGCATGATTAAAATAGATTTTTATCAAAGAAGTAATACATAAGGAACTTTTGAGTCGTTCTAATAGCGTTTCAATGTCGGAATAAGTACCTGTAGTTAAATGATATAACTCATGTTCAGCATATATATTGGCAATTGCCGTTTTAATCCGAATGAATAAAGAAATGGATTCGTTCCAAACATCATACTCGTTTAAAAGGTTACTTAATAAGGAAGTCGCTGTTCTAAAATCAAACCGATTTTGTTTCATATCCACGATGATCTGAAAGTAAGCACTTAATATGATTAAATTCATATTCGTTTTGTAATCATACTTTGAAATGAGTTGTATGATTTGATCAAAATTCTCTTCTCGAAGTTGATCTGAAATAAATTTATCAAAAAAATCTATTTCTTCATTAGCTTGAGGATTCTCGAATAAAAGTGCAATCGGACTAATTTAAACGAGCGGTAATTTTTTGTAATAATTCTACGGTTGGTGAATTTAAACCGTTCTCGATTTTACTGATTTCAGCTTGACTACAAATACCCTCACATAGTGCTTGTTGAGTCAATTGCTTTTCGATACGCAATTGTCTGGTTTTTGCACCGATTGATGAAGTTAAATCATCCATCTTTATCATTCCTCACTCACTTTCATCTACAGGAAATAGCAATAGATCTGATAAATGTGTTTCAAGAATTTTTCGGTATGCGTGATTATTCGTCGCCATGAAAAATGAGTAAGCAATTGTATACGCTTCTTTAATACTGTTCTCGGAAGCGTTTAACGCTTCTAAAAAGAAGCCCTTTTGATAATAAAAGTGACCAATGTATGTTAAATCTTCTAGCTCTTTGGTTTCTTTTATAGCGTGTTCAACTTCTTTTAATCCTTCCTCGAATCGCTTTAGCCGATATAAGTTGCGTAAGTAATTATATATGATTTTCATTTTAATTTTTTTATACTCGCGTGTACGGTAAGGTAGTTTTAATAACTCTTCGTAAATTTGATGAGAATGCGTGTAATCCCCATGATTCGTATATAAAACAGCGATTGCCATCTGAATTCTAGTGTAGAGAAGAAATGACTTTTCAACTAAACTTTCTTCAATGACTAATTTTAGTAACGCAGAAATACATGTTCTAAAATCGATGTTTTCTTTTTCATGTAATAATAGCTTTTGATGATATCGAATTAACACTTGAATTTCAAATTCAGTATTTGATTTCGCATATTCTTCTAAATCCCTTTCCATAGCTGAGTAAGTTTTCTCTCTCATATGGCGCAGCATTCTTTGATCAATTTCATTTAACTTTTGTGATACGATTTCATCTTCAAAAAACAATGAAATCGGGATGCGTAGTCTTCGACAAATCTGCTGTAACAAATCAATCGTTGGAGAATTTCGACCATTTTCGATTTTACTGATTTCAGCCTGACTACAAATTCCTTCACAAAGTGCTTTTTGTGTCATTCCTTGTTTTTTTCGTTCTTGCTTGATTTTATCACCAACAGAATGAATGACTGGATGCATAGAGGTCACTCCTCAAATCAAAAATATCGAACTCATGAAAAAAGTCTTCCGTTTCAAGTATATATCACTTGAGACGGAAGACGTGTCTATGCTTCCGGCGAGAATCGAACTCGCACTGCAGCATTACCATTGCTGAGGTCTGCCATTAACCTACGGAAGCTTGCAAAACCTGATTCTAGTATAACTTATAAAAAAAGACAAAACAAGAAGTCGATGCTTTTCAGATCAACTTCTTGTCACTAATTTACAATGTAGTTTTCGTTAGCGAGTTATCATAGACGACTAAAACTGAATAATGTTCATCCGCTTTAGACGCAACGAATGTTGAAAATTTTAATGTAATGATGGCGTTCGATCCGACCCCATTATTTTCAAAAAATTCATTTAGTCTCTGCTCTAACTCCTCAGGCGATCGCCCGACGACTACTTTAGAATGCAACATGATCATCACTCCGTTTCGTTATGGTAGGTTCGAGTTTAGTAATTACCTGATCGTATAAATGTTAAACCTTTATTTTTTTCGACTTGCCCCACACTCTCTCTATCCGCTATGGTGAAATGGAGTCATTCAACTATTGAAGAACAGGAGTGAAGTCTGATGGAACAAATCAATTTTGATGAAACGATCGAGAAACGAAATACTGGATCCGTCAAGTGGGACGGGCTCCCTTCGCTATATGGATCAGATGAGCTAATTCCGATGTGGGTCGCCGACATGGACGTTCGTCCACCACACCATTTGACAGAACGATTGACTAGACGTGCTGCTACAGGTCATTTCGGTTACTCGATGTTTGAAGACGAAGCAAAACGAGCGATTCAACAATGGTTTCAAAAGCGATATGACGTCACAATCACTACTGATACCATTCTCTACTCGAGCGGTGTCGTTCCAGGACTTGCGCATACCGTCCTCGCATTGACTGAACCGAGTGATGAAATCATCATCCAGACACCGGTCTATCCTCCATTTCATCAAATCATTCAGTCTAATCAACGACAACTCATTGAAAATCCGCTTCTTTTAGACGGTGAGACGTATCAGACAGACTTTCCACTTCTCGAACGGCAAATGCGAACAGCACGTATGATGATTCTCTGTAGCCCGCATAATCCAAGTGGTAAGGTCTATCCGAGAGAAGAATTACAACAAATCGTCGAACTCGCGAAGCAACATGATGTTTATCTTGTATCCGATGAGATTCATGCGGACCTCGTCTATACAGGTTCCGTTCACACCCCTATTCTCGGTTTGGATTATGAAAAACTCATTTTAGTGAGTGCACCATCCAAAACGTTCAATATTCCGGGGCTATATGCGTCTTATTTGATTGTACCTGACATCTCGATTCGTCAACAGATCGAGCGTATCCAGCAACGTCATTTCGTTCACCCGAATGCATTAGCTTCGACTGCGATTACAGCAGCGTATGGTGATGTTGCGAGCGAGCAATGGCTGTCACAATTACTTATGTATTTAGAAGACAATCGTGACCACGCCATCCGTCGGATTCGCCAAGAGATGCCAAAATTAGACGTCGTCATTCCAGAAGCAACTTTCCTGTTGTGGATCGACTTCAAAGCACTAGAACTAGATAGTAAAACACGATCAGATTGGCTCGTCAAGGAGGCAAAAATCGCTCTAACGCATGGTTCTTCGTTCGGATCTGGTGGCGAAACGTTTGAACGTTTAAATATCGGTTGTCCTCGTGCACAATTAGATCAGGCACTAGACCGTTTAAGCGCCGCATACCAACAGTTTTGGACCAATTAACGTGACATAAATGATCCTAATTTATTAGGGTCATTTATGTTTTATTTCATTATTCTGAATATTTGGATTAGTAGAACTTCAACAGGGACTAAAACCGTCCCAACCCCTTAAGGCACTAGGCGTGGCGGCACTTTTCATGAAAATGAAGTGACTTGCAAAGTCGTTTTATCCCCTGTAAGGTGGGGAACATATCATTTGGCGAACAAGTCAATACATGCTTGATCGCTGAAAAAACTATTGCATTTGGAGGATTTAACTTTATGACGCAAGAATGGATTTCGATCATCCTGTATCTTGTTCTCATGTTGGCAATCGGTTATTTTGCCTACAAGCGAACGACGAATACAGAAGATTACATGTTAGGCGGACGCGATCTCGGTCCAGGTGTCACAGCACTCTCTGCTGGTGCATCGGATATGAGTGGATGGATGCTCATGGGACTTCCCGGCGCCATGTATGCAACAGGTGTATCAGCCCTTTGGCTCGCACTCGGTTTATTGATTGGATGTTACGTAAACTACATCGTACTCGCACCACGTTTCCGTCTCTATACAGAAATGGCAAACGACTCAATTACGATCCCTGATTTCTTAGAGAATCGTTTTGAAGACAAATCACGCGTGCTTCGTACCGTATCAGCACTCGTTATCATCATCTTCTTTACGTTCTACACATCAGCCGGAATCGTATCTGGCGGAAAATTGTTCGTCAGCTCATTTGGATTTGATTACCACTATGGTATGCTCTTGACGATTGCGGTCGTAATCGCCTACACACTTTTCGGCGGTTTTCTCGCAGTTAGTTGGACCGATTTCGTCCAGGGCTGTATCATGTTCATCGCACTCGTTCTTGTACCGATCGTCGCATTGACAGACGTCGGCGGAGTCGATGGTGCATACAACTACGCTGAAAAATTAGACCCTTCGTTGTTTGATCCACTTAAAGGAACAACAGTTCTTGGAATCATCGGATTCCTTGCTTGGGGACTTGGTTACTTCGGTCAACCCCATATCATCGTCCGCTTTATGGCGATTCGTTCTGTTAAAGATTTAAAAAGTGCCCGTCGTATCGGGATCGGCTGGATGTTCGTCTCAATCATCGGTGCCATGATGACAGGACTTGTCGGAATTGCTTATTTTGAAGGACAAGGAAATGGACTCGGTGACCCGGAAACAGTATTCATCCGTTTCTCGGATGTACTATTCCACCCGTATATCACAGGATTCCTAATGGCTGCGATTCTTGCAGCAATCATGTCGACGATTTCATCACAATTACTCGTTACTTCGAGTGCGTTGACAGAAGACTTTTATAAGACGTTCTTGAAAAAAGACGCATCGGATAAAGAACTCGTCCTGACAGGTCGAATTGCCGTTCTTGTCGTTGCCGTCATCGCAAGTATTCTCGCGTGGAATCCGTCAGCGACGATTCTTGCACTTGTCGGTTATGCATGGGCTGGATTCGGTTCTGCCTTTGGTCCGATCATCTTGCTTTCTCTCTACTGGAAACGGATGACGAAACAAGGCGCACTAGCTGGTATTATCTCAGGTGCCTTGACTGTCATCATCTGGGTTCAACTTGGACTTAGTACGACGCTTTATGAAATGGTACCTGGATTCTTCACAAGCTTGATCTTTACGGTCGTTGTCAGCTTGATGACGAAACAACCGGTCAATGCCGTTCAGGAAACGTTTGAAGAGATGGAAGACGAATTAAAAGACGCAGTTCAATAATCAGCGAATAGCAAGTAAGACCTCTGCCGTATGATTGGCAGAGGTCTTTTTTTGATCTACAGTTCAATCACGCCATAATGCAACTTCGACGTCTTCCGCTTTGTTCGTTCGAACCCAAACCGTCCAAACAAGGGACTCTCATAATGTGCTTTTAACACGATGCGCTGACGTGCCACACGCTTCGCCTCCACCATCGCTTCCTCGGATAAGGCTTCATAGTTCGCAAGCGTTCGTAAAGCGTCGAGATGTGTCGATTCTTCGACAGTCTGTTCGAACATAGGATCAAAGTAGATGACATCAAAGGAATTATCCGGACATTCTTTCAAATAAGCGAGATGGTGTTTGACTTTCACTTCAATTCGTCGCATCGCTTGATTGATCGGTTCGTAGGATTCTTCCCACCGTTTTAATCCGTTCTTGACGACAAATGCTGTCTCAACGCGGCTTTCTAAGCCGGTGATCCGCCCTCGCTCTCCGATGGCATGACTCATGACAATGGCATCTGCTCCAAGACCAAGTGTGCAGTCAAGCACACGCATCCCTTCCGATAAGCGTCCGATCGCAACGAGAGGGTCGCCTCCTCCTGCATCAATTTGTTTGATGCGAAACACCGCACTCGAAGGATGGAAAAAGAACGATGTCGCCTCGCCTAGTGGATATAAATCAAGCCGTTGTTTATCGACGACAAGCACCGGTAATCCTGTCTCCTGTTGCAAGTGTTCTATGCTTTTTTTCTGACGCACGACGTAGATAAAATGTATCGTCTCATCCGCTAACAACTGCTTCACACGATGATGCACGTCGTCAGTCGGACGAAGACATGTCGTCAGTCCAATGGTTGGTTTCATAATGTGTCCTCCACAAAAAAATAAGCTAGCCGGAGCTAGCTCATTTCTTTTTCTTCAATAATCCTTCGATATCTTCAATCAATGCTTTTTTCGAAATCAGGTCTTCTTGCTTTTCCTGTTCGACTTTTGCATCGACCGTCGTCCGCTTCATGAGTGCCTGAAGCGTCTCATCGATGCTTGACTTCAAATGATCGCGGTCTTCTTTATTAAGGGAAAGATCATGTTGAACTTCATCCCCTTGTTCATCTAATTGGCGTAAGCGTTCCGTCAATTGTTTCGCTTCACGATTCAAGTCCGAATACAATCGTTCGATTTGCTCTAGACGCAATTTGATTCCGTCACGTTCTGTGAACACGTTTTCCAGCCCCTTCCAGTATGCAGTTGTCTACATCATTACTTTACCATATTCCGAGGTAATTAAAACAATCACAAGATGATTACAGAATGACTTTTTTTAGATTTCTTCCTGCGAATCGACTCCAGTTAATTTTTGCAATTGCACAGAGGGTATCGCTATAATGTAAACGAAGCATCAATTGGGATGAGGGAGGATTTTGTGATGGAATTGAGACGTCGAACATTACGTCATGTCGATCAAGCTGAGTACGATCATTTCTTGAAGTATGGCGAGCAAGCATATGGACTGACTCCGCAAGAAATCAAAGGGTATGACCATGAGCTTGGAGAAGAGCGGGCTTTTGATTCCGTCGAGCACAGTTATCCTGAAGATTATTACTTTGATATCGTTGAAGCGGATACGATCGTGGGGCGGGTTTTGCTCTTAAAAATGGGTCACTACTTCCAACTCGACTTCATGGTGTTTGATCCCTATACGCGTCGGGGTCTAGCTACTCAAGCAGTTGCTGAAGCATTGACGTATTCTGGGGTACTAGATCGTCACGAAGTACGTGCGCGTGTCCTTGAACAATCACCGCACGCTTCGTTTGCAAAACGCATTTTAGAAGCGAATGATTTTACATCGACAGAGAACTATTACGTCAAAGGAAGACGTCGTCGATACTCGCTGCAACGAATGGGCTAAAGACCGTCCGAAAGACCATGAAACTCATGGTCTTTTTTAATGCCCTCATCGCTTCATCACCTTTGACAGTTGATCGATTTCAGCGTACAATTTTCATTTGTATGAACAGAAAGGAGTACATCTCATGAACGAATGGTTATGGATCCCTTCCATTTTCTTAACGATGGGATTATTGATTTTCAGTTATTATTTATTTGGTAAGACAGGATTGTTGATGTGGATTGCCATCGCAACAATCATTGCAAACATCCAAGTTACACAAACCGTCGATATTTTTGGTTTCGTCTTCACGTTAGGGAATGTCGTATATGGCAGTTGTTATCTAGCGACAGATATCCTCAATGAAAAATACGGAAAACAGGTCGCTCGTAAAGGAGTCTATATGGGGTTCTTCTCCCTGATCACGACGACCGTTCTCATGCAGTTCAGTCTCTTATATACACCACTTGCTGATAAGGCTGCACTCGAAACATCCGATTCCTTGCATTTATTGTTTGGACTCTTACCATGGATTGCTGTTGGTAGTCTTGCCGCTTATCTTGTCTCGCAACTATTCGATGTCTTTATTTATTCAAAGATCCGTCAGAAGACAGGCGAACGGAAGCTTTGGTTACGGACGACAGGGTCAACTGTATTAAGTCAATTGCTTGATACGTTGACGTTTTGTGCGATCGCCTTTCACGATATGCCCTTCTCCATCTGGTGGCAAATCTTCATTACGACGTATCTCGCGAAATTCGTTGTCGCTTGGTTCGCGACACCATTCATGTATTTAGCAAAACGTATCCATCCGACGAAACAATCGACAGACGCTGCTGCATGACCTAAAAAAAACTAGAAGACTTGACGAAATTGTCGGATAATGGGAGTGGAGGTGCCTACATGAAAATCAAACGCAATGAACCGTTTCGATATACGCTGAAGACTCCTATAATTGGTGAATTTTACTTGCTCAAAGATGAACAGCGTACACCGAAAGGGTTGATGAAGATTCATAATATCTCACCGAACGGACTAGCAATCAGCACAGAACTAAAACTTCCACTCCTCAAATCAATGAAAATCGTCGTTGAATTCTCATTGATTGAAGGACAAGTGCCACTATGCATCGAAGGGTTTTTATTGCATGAGAAGCCTTCCGGTCCTGGGCGGTTGTACGGTATCCATCTCAATTCGACAACAACTGATCGTGAAAAAATCATTTCACAAGTGAAACAGATCGCGAAATCAGAACGTTCCCTTCTTAATGATTAAAATGGCATTGCCCCTACATATGTAAGGGCAATGCCATTTTTTATCGAAACAATTTATGCGTCAAACGTACGGAAGACGACGGCCTCATAAGGTCGAAGTGTGAGTTCGTCGGTAACAACGGACCCATCATAGTTTCCAATGACCCGATCTGACGTATCATGCGTAGACGGAATATTCACATCATGATCCGCAAACGAACAGTAGACATACCAGGTCTCCCCTTCAAGCGTTCGTGAGTAGGCGTATACTTTTGGATGATCTTCGAGTAAGAGTTCATAGCGACCATAGACGACGAGCTCATGGTCATGTCGTAGACGAATCAACTGTTGATAGTAATAAAAGATGGATTGCTCATCTGCAAGCGCCTGTTCGACGTTGATTTCCGGATAGTTCGGATTGACCTTCAACCATGGTGTTCCCGTTGAGAAACCAGCGTTCTCCGACGCATCCCACTGCATCGGTGTCCGCGCATTGTCGCGTCCTTTGATATGGATGGAACGTAGTAGTTCAGCCGGTGATGCCCCTTGTTCCGTACGTTCTTTCCACATGTTCCGAATTTCGATATCTTCATAGTCCGCGATGTCTTCAAAAGCGACGTTCGTCATGCCGATTTCCTCGCCTTGATAGATATATGGCGTCCCTTTTAACAAATGCAACAATGTAGCAAGCATCTTAGCTGACTCGACGCGGTACGTCGTGTCATTTCCGAATCGACTGACGACGCGGGGTTGATCGTGGTTGTTCCAATAGAGCGAGTTCCACCCCGTCTCATGTAAGGCCGTCTGCCATTTGGTGAAGTTTTGCTTGAGTTTGAGTAAATCAAACGGAATGACGTCCCATTTCCCGTTCGGACCTGAATCAAGATCCATATGTTCGAACGTAAAGACCATGTTGACCTCTTTACGTGCCGGATCCGTGTAAAGAATGGCATCATCCGTCGTCGCTCCTGGCATCTCACCGACTGTCAGGACATCGTATTTACCGAAGGAAGCTTCGTTCATCTCGTGTAAAAACTCATGGACACGTGGTCCGTTGATATAATGTTCTCCACCATCTCCATACAGTGCTCCTGGATGGACCGTCGCATCTGGTAAGCCAGGTGTCTTCGAAATCAAGTTGATGACGTCCATTCGGAAACCATCAATCCCTCGATCCAACCAGCGACGAATCATCCCGTACACATCGTGACGCATCTGCTCATTTTCCCAGTTCAAGTCAGGCTGCTTCTTCGAGAATAAGTGAAGATAGTATTCATTCGTTGTTTCATCATATTCCCAGGCAGGTCCAGAGAAAATCGACCCCCAGTTGTTTGGTAGAGAACCGTCTGGATTTGCCGGGCGCCACATATAATAATCCCGATATGGATTGTCCTTGCTTTGACGCGATTCCGCGAACCACTGATGTTCATCTGACGAATGATTGATGACAAGGTCCATGACGATTTTGATATCTCGTGCATGTGCCTCATCTAGAAGACGATCAAAATCATCCATCGTCCCGAATTCCTTCATGATGGCTTCATAATCACGAATATCATAGCCATTATCGTCATTCGGTGAATCATAGACAGGACTTAGCCAAATGACGTCGATACCAAGTGTCTTCAAATAATCCAACTTTTCGATGATTCCGTTCAAGTCACCGATTCCATCCCCATTCGAATCATTATAACTACGTGGGTAAATTTGATAAACGACACTATCATGCCACCATTTACGTTCCATCCTCAACACTCTCCTCTTTTATGTACGTAACGTGCTACATATTGAGCAAACGATTGCATCAATTTGTAAAAGCGCTTTCAATTCTCACAACGTCATCTTAACATGTCCATGAGAGGTGCTCAAGCAAGAACCTTAACATATTTGATATCATGAAATATGAAATACAAGTGTTTACTACATCCAAGATGATGGGAAAGAAAGGTATGAGAAAGGAGTGTGGATAAATGTATCGTCGATATTTGCTCTTCCTTGTCTGGGCGATTGCTATTGTCTTCATCTTATTATTTGGAAATAATCGTGTCTTTCCAGAAGGTTTCTTGATGTCGTTTTTACGTTTCGACCAAAGTCAATTTGATACATCCGCGTTAAGTTTATTTGCCTTACTCGGTATTTATCCGTTCGCTTTCTTTTTACTATTTCTAGATGAGAAACGATTCATGCGCCCGGGACCGCTCGTCGCAAGTATTGGATCGTTCTTCTTAGGTGCCTTCGTGTTGATGCCTTATGTCGCCCTCGCTATTCCAAGGAAAACGTTTCTTCCTTTTCGTCGTCGCGGGTGGATTCCTACCGTCGCCGCCTTACTTAGCGTAGTGACGACATTATTGCTTTGGATTGCTCTTGCTCGATCTGATTGGAGTATATTCCGCATCTACTTTGAGACCAATCAATTCGTTCGAACGATGACCGTCGATTTGTTATTATTCTACATTCTGCAAGTCTATCTGCTCCGGCGCATTCGTGTTCGGAATGCACAATCATTAGAGTGGCAAGACGTGATTCCGCTCTTTGGCTTATTTCGTTATCTATTCGCAAGACATTTACCGACATCCTCAAAATCTTAATTTATGGTACAATGAAATTTGGATTTTTCGAAAAGGAGATGTCATCCGATGGAACAATATCATGCACTTTGCGAACACATTTTGGAACACGGAACAAAAAAGGAAGACCGGACGGGAACGGGAACACTCAGCGTGTTTGGTCACCAAATGCGCTTCTCCCTTCAAGATGGTTTTCCTCTCATTACGACGAAAAAGTTACATATGAAGTCGATCATTCATGAGTTGATTTGGTTCATCTCGGGTGATACGAATATTCGTTATCTACAGGAAAATGGTGTGCGGATTTGGAACGAATGGGCCGATGAGAACGGAGATCTAGGTCCTGTTTACGGGGCACAATGGCGCTCTTTTCCACGTCCAGATGGCACGACGGTCGATCAGCTGGCACAAGTCATTGAACAGATCAAAACGAATCCGGATTCTCGTCGTTTGATCGTCAGTGCTTGGAATCCTGGACAAGTCGATGAGATGGCTTTACCACCTTGTCATCTCTTGTTCCAATTTTATGTCGCTGACGGAAAACTATCATGCCAATTGTATCAACGTTCAGCTGATGTTTTCTTAGGCGTACCATTCAATATTGCATCTTATGCGTTACTGACACATATGATTGCTCATGTGTGTGGACTTGAAGTCGGAGACTTCGTTCATACGCTCGGTGACGCTCATATCTATTCAAACCATGTGGAACAAGTCAATCTTCAGTTGACGCGTACCCCGAAAAAATTACCGACGCTGCGCTTCGCACGAACGGTCGATCGTATCGAAGACTTCCGCTTCGAAGACATCATTATTGAAGGCTATGATCCTGATCCGCACATTAAAGGTGTGGTAGCCGTATGATCACACATATCGTAGCGTATACGAAAAATCATGTCATTGGTCGTGACAATGCGATGCCTTGGCATCTTCCAGCTGATTTGGCTCACTTCAAGCGTACGACGATTGGCAAACCGATCATCATGGGACGAAAGACGTTCGAATCCATCGGACGACCGTTGCCCGGTCGAGAGAACATCGTCATTACGCGCGATCAGACGTTTGCAGCCGAAGGTGTAACGGTATGGCATGATCTATCTGCTTTACAACCATACGTCGATTCAGAAGAAGAAGTCTTTTTGATTGGTGGTGGAGAGTTGTTTGCTCAAACGCTTCCTCTTGCTCGCCGCCTGTATGTCACTGAAATTGATACGGTTCTTTCTGGAGATGTACATTATCCCGAAATCCCATCTTCATTTCAGATTACTTCCGAAACACATTATGATGCGGTCGAGGGAAACGATTATCCGTTCATCATTCGTCGATATGATCAGTAACTAAAAAACAGCCACATTGCTCCGTATGACGGACAAATGTGGCTGTTTTTTTAAGGAATTTGCATAATCCATTCAGCAATCCATTCCTCCATATCAGAATCGAACTGTGAGGTCATGATATAGTCTGTCGCACCGCATGATAGCGCATTGGCTAAACGATCGTCTTCTTGATTTGTCACGATCAAAGCATCAATGATCGATTCCCGTTGTTGTCTCCACTCCTCTAATCGTACAAAGTTCTCGCTTGCTAACTGATCGAGTGAAAGAATCGCCAATTGTATTGGCGACGTCCGTTGATCGTCTAGCGAAATCACCTCAATATGGTATTTCGGATGATCCGGCATATCAAGCGTATGTACCTGTTTAAGGAATCCTTGCTCGACACGGATATAGACCGGTATTTTTTCGATCGATATCGCTGTTGAATAGGACACCACTTGATTACGGCCGTTACGTTTCGCTTGATACAGAGCTTCATCTGCCTCTGCTGTTGCTTGCGCCAGGGATGTGTGGAGATCAAAAGCAAAAGACAGACCAATCGAAACTGTTACTTTTAATCCGTTCGCAAAAATATGGCGCTCGACACGCTCGCGAATTTTATTCATACTCGCAACTGCTTGCGGTACTGTTTCTGCTGAAAACAATAAGATGAATTCCTCACCACCGAAACGAATGAATTCATCATCGAGACGAGCGGCTTGTTGAACGACGGTAGCTAGTTCGGAGAGGACCAAATCCCCCGTTGGATGTCCATGTAAATCATTGATCCGCTTAAAATGATCGATATCAAAAATCGCTAACCCAAATGTCCGCTGTTCACGTTCGAGACGTGCTACGCGACGATCATAGGCACTTTGGAGGTATTTCCGGTTATAAGCTCCCGTCAGTTCATCGACTAAGATCGTCGAAGATACGACCCTTAATTTTCGTAATAGTCTCGCTAGACGAACATGTCGTTCTTCATTCGTCACTGTCTCATCCCAGTAGTCATCAGCTCCCATCTCATAGCTGACTTGACGAATGTCAGACCGGTTCGGACCTACGATGATGACGGGAACGAATGCTGACTCCATTTGTTTGATCAGTTTTTGAGTCAATTCTAAGGATTCCGCGATAGATGCATGGTCGATGATGACAGCATCCATAGCAATATCATGTGATATCGACAACGTGTCTTCCACCGAACTGAAGAATCGTGACATATAGCGCTCCTGTTCGAGCGATTTCTTCCATTTGATATTCTCAAGAAATCGTCTTGTCACAGTGACGACCAATTCTTTTCGAATCCGATTGGCGCGTGAGCGTTCAGACAACTGATCGACGATTGGCCGCAGTAATTCTTTAACGATCGGCTGAGTGATGACCGCATTCATTTGTTCCCACGTCGCTTTTTCCCGACTCACTTGATCGGCAAGTCCTTTAAACAGTTCCTCTCTCCCGAGCCCTTCAAGCCAGCTTGCTAATGCGAGCAATTCTGTCCGTGGCACGGTCGGCATCCGAAGTAACGTCTCCACCATGATGATCGTCTGTTGCAGTTGTTTTTCTATCCGTTTTCGACTCCGTTCCATCCAATTCCCTCTCTTTCCATACATCCGAAGAACCGTCCTCGGATAAAGAGAAAGCGAGGGAATTCCCCCGCTTTTTCAACTCACGCTTTTAAGTTCGGACGGACCATATCTGCTGGTACGATCCATTGATCATATTGTTCTTCTGTTAGTAGACCAGTCGCAAGTGCTGCTTCTTTTAAGGTTGACCCGGATTGATGCGCTGCCTTTGCAATTTTCGCCGCATTCTCATATCCAATGTGCGGGTTGAGTGCAGTGACGAGCATCAACGAACGTTCGACGTTCTCAGCGATGACGGACTGTTCTGGTTCGATTCCGATCGCACAGTGGTCATTGAACGAATGCAAGGCGTCTGTCAGTAAGCGAACGGATTGTATGAAGTTATACATGATGACCGGCTTGAAGACGTTTAGTTCGAAGTTTCCTTGACTTGCAGCAAAACCAATCGTCGCATCGTTTCCAAGGACTTGCGCAGCGACCATCGTCAACGCTTCACTTTGAGTCGGATTGACTTTCCCAGGCATGATTGAGCTTCCCGGCTCATTTTCTGGAATCGTGATTTCGCCGATCCCTGCTCGTGGACCTGATGCGAGCCAGCGAACGTCGTTTGCGATCTTCATCGCGTCCATCGCTAACGCTTTGACCGCACCATGCGTAAAGACGAGTTGATCGTGGCTTGTTAGGGCGTGGAATTTGTTTTCCGCACTCGTGAATTCATATCCCGTTTCTTCACTCATCTTTTGCGCAGCCAAATCACCGAACTCAGGATGTGCGTTGATGCCCGTTCCAACAGCCGTACCGCCGATTGCTAATTCCGTTAACGGATCAAGCGTCCGTTCGATCATTTGCTTCGAAAGTGCAAGCATCCGGACCCAACCGCTGATTTCTTGACCGAGTGTGATGGGTGTAGCATCTTGCAAGTGTGTCCGTCCGATCTTGACGATATCTGCAAACGCGTTCGCTTTTTCGTCAAGTGTCGCATGCAAAGCATCGATTGCTGGGAATAGTGATTCCAACAAGACTGTCTTCGCCGCTAAATGCATCGCTGTCGGATATGTATCATTTGAACTTTGTGATTTGTTGACGTCATCATTCGGATGAATCGTCGTCTCACTGCCTTGTTCTTTCAACTTGCGTGTCGCGACCCGAGCGATCACTTCGTTGACGTTCATATTTGACTGTGTACCTGAACCCGTTTGCCAAACGACAAGCGGAAACTCATCATCGAATTTCCCCGCGATGATCTCGTCACATACTTCAGCGATGACACCCGCTTTTTCTGCCTCAAGCACGCCTAAGTCGCGGTTCGCAAGCGCCGCTCCTTTTTTCAGGACTGCAAAGGCACGAATGACTTCAATCGGCATTTTTTCCGTTCCGATCTTAAAGTTTTCTAGACTACGTTGTGTTTGTGCGCCCCATTCCTGCGCTTCTGGTACACGAATTTCCCCCATCGTGTCACGTTCTACACGGTATTCCATAAACAAATTCCCCCTTTTGATTATTTCTCTTTTAGTTTAACGCAAAAGTAGACAGAATGGGAATGAGAGAGACAGTTTTGGGGAATAGTTTATTATCGAAAAAGGAGTGAAGATTTCATGTGGTTGATTAACTTAACGATTGTACTGCTTTTGATTCTAGCAAACGGTATTTTTGCGATGACCGAACTCGCTTTACTTTCCTCAAAACGGTCGAAATTAGAGAAAGCAGCGAATGATGGCAAAAAGTCAGCCCATGTTGCGTTAGAGTTACTTGATCGACCAACCGATCTGTTATCGACTGTTCAAGTCGGCATCACGTTAATCGGCATCGTCAATGGTGCCTTTGGTGGTGCCGCTCTCTCAGGACCGGTCATCAAGTGGCTTGCTCAATTCGCGTGGCTCGCCCCTTATGCCAGTACGATCGGCTATATTCTAGTCGTAACGATCATCACCTATATTTCACTCGTCATCGGTGAACTCGTTCCTAAGCGTGTCGCCCTTGTCAGTCCAGAACGGGTCACGATGTGGCTTGCCCCACCGATGCGTTTTTTCTCGATTGTGCTTCGACCATTCATTTGGGTTCTAAGTAAGTCGACGAGTTCCATCTTCCGTTTGATTGGTCTGGATCGCCTGCAAACAGAAGACGAGACGGAAGACGAAGTTCGGCAATTACTGATTCGTGGTACGCAAGAGGGAACCTTCAATCGGTCTGAAGCGGAGCAAGTCTCTCGTGTGTTTGATTTTCATGATTTGTACGCGTACGAACTGATGGAGCCGCGTACCGTTACCGAATGGATTGACTTAGCGGATGACTCCGATACGATCTTACAAGAGCTCCGGCAAGCGCGACATCGAAACTTACCGGTTGGTCATGGTGACTTGGATCACTTCGTCGGTTTCATCGATGCGAAAGAGGTGCTATCAACGGAACGACCTGTTCAAGAACTTGAACGGCTGATTCAATCACCGCTGATCGTTCCCCGTCAATTAAAAGCAACCGTCTTGCTTGAACGGATGCGCAAAGAGACGGTATCAATCGCATTTGTTCTCGATGAATACGGTGGTTTCCTCGGCATGATCACCTTATTCGACATCCTCGAAGCATTCGTTGGCGAAATTTCAAGCGTTGAGGAAGAACCGGAACTCGTCATGCGAAAGGATGGCTCCTTCCTAGCGGATGGTCTATTGCACATCGATGATTTAAAGCGGACGCTCGGTTATACAGAAGACTTACCCGGTGAACAGTTGAACGCCTATCATACGGTTGCTGGTTTGATTCTATATACGTTAGGTGATGTCCCCTCCCGTGGGAGTACTGTCGAAATTGGACCGTACCGGTTTGAAGTCGTTGATTTAGACGGACGACGCGTCGACCAAATTCTGATCGAGCGAATCGAACATGAACAAACACCCCTACCGTGAGGATAGGGGTGTTTGTCGTCAATCATGCTTCGTATAATCGTAACGCCTCTCGTGCGACACGATCTGCTTTGTTCTCCGACCGTGGAATCCACTTCACGAAAGCGAGTGGTAAGAGTTGATAACGCGCAAAGGCAGGATCAAAAATCGTCTGCGTTCGTTTGTTCTTGACGAATTCGCGTTCGACTGCGAGTGCAACGGCTTCTGAATCCGTCCGAAACGAAATGACGCTCTCGCCTTGTGCAATCAGTTCGTGCGCCCACTCGACGGCTGTCGCAAAAGCAATAAATTCTGCTTCATGATTATTGATCGCTTGAATTTGATACATTTTTTCCGTGACTTCGCCCTCGGAATTTTTACTAAACAGCCCAACCGCCGCTTCATCATTTGAAGGACGGACCGTACCGTCAAAATAAAGTTCAACCATGTTCAATTGCCGCCTCGATTCCTTTTCGTATCGCTTGTTCATCCAGCCCTTTCCCAATGAAGACGAGCGTCGTCTTTGGTTGTTCGCTAAATGGTTCTCTGATTGCTGTGCCATAAATCATGCCAGTACCTTGTAAAATAACCTTTCGATCCGTATCTGCAAAATGAATGATTCCTTTATAGCGATAGAGATCTTCCGCATACGCTTCTAACACCTCACGTAGGACCATTCCAAATCGATTTCGGTTCAAGGGTCGTTCCTCGACAATCGTCAATGCCGTGAAATCCTCAACCGATTGATGAATCTGATCCGTTTGTTGACTGAGTCGTACTTGCTCTTCTTTTGGAAAATGGAACGTTTCAAACAGTCGGTCCGATTCAAGTTGAGCCTGTTCCGTTTCAATGATAGCTGCAGAAGGATTTCGTTCGCGAAGTAAAGCGGACAACGTTTCGCGCTTTGACTCGTCAATCAAATCCATTTTATTCAAGATCAGGACGTCAGCAAAGCCGATTTGTTTCACATTTTCTTGGAACGTCAGTTGACGTTCCAAGTGATACGCATCGATGACCGTAACGACACTTGAAATCTGATAGGACTGTTCAACAGCCGGCTCAAAGTAGAATGTCTGTAGAATCGGTCCTGGATCAGCAACGCCTGTCGTCTCAATCAATAATCGATCAAACGATAACTCCCCATCTCGACGACGTTTTGCGATCCGTAGCAACGCATCCCGTAAATCACCGCGAATCGAACAACAAATGCAACCATTCGTCAATTCGATCATCTCTTCGTCACTTCGTTCAATCAATGCTTCATCAATATGAACAGAACCTACTTCATTGACGAGCAAGGCAAACTTCTCTGTCGGTTGAGAAACGAGATGATTGAGTAGCGTTGTTTTACCGGCACCTAAAAAACCAGTAATGACGGTCGTACGTATTTTGTCTTGCATGATTTCACTCCTTAGCGTCCTTGTTGCTGACGCCATTTTTCTTTTCGTGCATCGAGTAGATCAATCGCATGAAGATACCAAGCATCTGTCGTTTGCGGCGTAACACTTGATCCCCACTCGCGTTTACCATGGTGTGATAATACCATATGCATGAGACGGTGATAAACAGCACGAGGTAATCGGATATCTTCTTCTCGAAGTGTTTGTTCGAGAACAAAACAACCATACGGCATATGACCCATCAATACACCGTCCGGATCAAGCGCAATACCCGCCAGTTCTTCCTCTTCTTCTGTTACGTGCAACAGTCTTGAAAAACGATCTGTCGATGCACCCGCATGCGTATACTCCCATAGCTTTCCGATGTCGTGCAATAAAATACCGAGCAGCAACTCATTCGGATTCGGTCGTTGATCTAACAGAGCAATCCCTTTTGCCGCTTGATAGAGGGCATCAAAACTGTCATCCCAAGAAAATTGACGTATCTCTCGTTCAGCTGCTTGGAAGAGTTCATTTTTATGATCGGCTTCTGCTTCTTGAATACATTTGAGTAGCGTCAAGTATGGTTGTTCACTATCACAAATTCCTCGACCAATCGTCATCATACAAGCAGTATGTTTCAGCAACCCACCGATATAGGCATGGTGATGAAACAGCGCAGCCGGTCGTGTTGAAAAATCCGCCCAGTACTGTCGCAGAATCGAGAGCGCGATTTCTTGGTAAGGAGAATCAAGTTGACCGACTAGTCCAAGCAACTGATCACGATACGTTTCAAGCGATTCATCTGCTGGTAATTGTGGTAGGAACTGCGTCGGTGAGGCGTCATGAATCGGAGTGACGCGCTGAACGGTCAATGACTTGTTTCCGGATTGCGGCGGATATTCCTCTACCTTTGCCTCGACCCGAACGATCCGTGTTTCGAGATATGGACGAAGTGCTTCTTCTGCCGTTCCTTGATTGATCCACTGTTTCCCCTTACAAGATCCAGCGGGCGAATTGAACGTGAACTGCAGCCACTCTCGTCCGGTTTGACCTGTGCGGATTTCACCCGAGGCAACGAGTAACACTTCTTCGATTCGTTCACCCGAAACAAGCGTCTCTATCGAAAGTCCAATCGGTTGATTCGATTGATGGATGGAAAAAGTATCATTTCCATAAGAAGGCATCGTCACTTCCGGAAGTGCTTTGAATAATTGAATCACGTCATCTCACTCCTTTTTCTTCACTCATATCATAGCAGACACGATTTCATCACGACTACTAGTAAACAGATATTGTAAGCGTTTTCTAAATGAATTATGATGAAACTGGAAGTCCATTTTATGCTTAAGGAGGAGAAACGATGATTCGACCACTTACTCAACTATACAGTGAAGCTGTTGGCACACTCGATCAATGGACGGTATCCGAAATCGTGACCCGCGATCAAATTCGGCAAGCTGTCCAGTTGTACGATCCATATCAAATGCATACGTCGTATGCTTTGGAACATTTGTTGATTCATGAATTGCGTGAGGCTTGTCATTATGTCCAAGAACAAGGGCTAACGTTGGCTGATGCGCAAACAGAGCTTCTCATCCTCTCTGCTTTCCAAAGTGATGCCGGCTATCAAGCAGAGGAAATTCAAGATATGTCTCCCACTGCAATCAAACGGCACTTATCTTCGCTAGACGCCGCCTTCAACCGACTATTACATCAACTATTCTTACATCAATCGCAACCAGACATCCTCTGTCAGCGATTCATGACGATCCTTTCAGGTGCGGTCGCCACAAAATGTGCAATCCGTGCTAAACGCCTCAAGGAAGCGACACTTGTTCATCCATAAAAAAAATCCTGACTCACATGAGTCAGGATTTTTCATTCAACGACCTGGCATTCCAGCTCCTTGATTGGTTTTGTATGAAAATGCGGCGTTCCGCTTCGTCATATTATATAGTTATCATGCCAAACTATTCAAGGTCTGTCAATTCTTTTCTAAAAAAAAGTGGACCGATTTTCGATTGAAAATCAGTCCGAATGGAAGAGTGAATAATTACCATGGCAATGCTTGATTTCATCATACAATGCAATGGAAGCGTTTACAACCCTTTTTCGTTAAATTTTTTCAAGAAAATATTCGTTTGCGAGTGGCAAGTGGATGACTTCGATTCCACTTTGTCGCATGAGATTCAATCCGTCCCCGTATTCATAACCTGTCGAATAAACGACACGATCGATTTTAGAAGCGATGAGCGCTAAACTACACGCATGACACGGACTATGTGTGACATAAGCTGTTGCATGACGAGCGCTCGTCGAATCGGCTGCTAGCTTACCGAGCGCGTTGATTTCAGCATGAATCTCGTGTTGCTTTGACCATTCATGGTGTTCTTCCTGATTTTCGCACCGATAAAAGAGAATCCCGTTTCGTTCAACCAATTCTTCAACAATCGGGTGGTCAGGTCGTGATGTATAGAGAATACCATTTTGCTTTAAGTAAATTTCGTTGCAATTCACATGCTGACTAGGTGTTCCGTTTATTCCAATTGAAATCGGCTTTTCATCCTTGACGATGACACAGGCAACGGATTTTGAGGCACATTTTGAATGACGGTCTGCCATCATCCGTGCGAATAATAACCATGTCGTATCCCATTTCAACTGCTTCTCTTCATTATTCATTCAAACTCTCCTTTCATGAAGGAAAGGAACACGAAATGTCGTGTTCCTTAGTATGGTCGATTCGGTAATTCTCTGCTTTTTGAGGCGACTTCGATGACTTTTTGTTTCAATTCATTCTCCATTCGCTCTAGTTCATGCTCTGCGTCGCGGCGCTTTTGTTTTCCTTCTTGTTGGATGCGTAATGTCTCATCCAGTGTCTCGATCAAGTTTTGGTGCGCCACTTTTAACGATTCAACGGATACGATGCCTTTTTCGTTTTCTTCCGCAATTTCAATTGACGATTCCTTCAGCAACTTCGAATTTTGCTCAAGTAACTGGTTCGTCGTATTGGTGACATCCTTCTGCATTTCAAGCGCTGCTTTTTGACGCGACAGACTCAAAGATAGGACAACTTGGTTCTTCCAAAGTGGAATCGTATTGACGACTGCTGATTCAATTTTTTCCGCTAGAATTTGGTTATTTTGTTGAATGACACGAATTTGCGGTGCCATCTGCAAGCTAATCGTTCGGGATAATTTTAAATCATGGATTTTCTTTTCAAAACGATCCGTCAATTGAATCAAGTCATTCAATTCCTGTAACTTCGTTTGATCCCGCGATACCTCGACTTCCGTTCGTAACGGTTCGATTTCATGTTGACGAACGTGAGCGATTTTCGTCTCGCCAGCTGCAATATAGACGTTTAATTCTTCGAAATAACGCTTGTTCTTTTGATACATTTGATCGAGTAACGTGATGTCCTTCATCAATCCAAATTTTGATCGATCAAGATTGTGTACGACTTCTTCGAGATAAGCGCTCATTTTCTCGTATTGCAAGAAATACGTTTCCGCTTTTTTCTTCGCCCGACCGATGACCGGCACGTTCGACCAGAAGCTCTTTTTTTCTTGAAGCGTATCTGGATCCATTTGGCGGACACGCTGCATTAAGTCACTCAGCAATTTCCCTGCTTCCCCGCCGTCCTTCATCTTCACTTCACTTAAGACTTGATCAGAGAATTGTGATAGTTCACGCTGGACTGGGGCCCCGAATTGCATGACGGCATCCGTTTTTTGTAGATCGATCACCTGCAGTAGACGTTCAATCTTTTGTCGTTGTTCTGCCGGAACATCCGAAGGAATCATTTCTTCGACAGGGCGAGCCGGCATTTTGGGCGGTGTCTCCGCTACGTTTAAGTCGACCGACGGATCAGAAATTGTCGGTTGATCTTGCTCATCAGGCCATTGTTGCCATGTATCTTTATCAGAATGGGTCATGTCGGTAACTCTCCTCCTGTTTTCGTTGTTCAGTCTCTTGCGTCAACACCTTTTCAATCGTCAAGAGTTCCCGTTCTAAATCAACGGTATCCCCTTCAAGCAACAAGGTTTGTTGTTGCTTTAATTTTTGTCCGATCATTTTCAAGTTCGAAATCAATTGATTTTTCGTATCCAATTGAACTTGAGCGCCACGGCGTTCCAAATCGGCATATTTTTCTGAAATCGACAATAAGGAATCCAGATAGAACGTAAAGAAGTCCCGAACTTTTTTGACGTCGCGTGGACTTTCATATAACTCCTCGAACAAGACATGTGCTTCCCGTGAGACGATCCGCATCTCACTTCTGATTTCACCATCTCGAATCGAGGGAACGATTTGATCGTACGTCTGGATTTTTGTGAATCCTTCTTCGATCGTCCGTTGCAATACTTGAAGTTCTAAATCATCCGTCTCTTCAAATCGGCGTGTCGCCCGTTCCGGTTTTAAAATGACACTTCCGACGAACTCATCTTCGTCATCAAGTAGTAATTTCTTTTTCACATTTTTCCGCTTGATTTCGGTCGATTTCCGTTCTGTCCGATATCGTCGACCTGGTTTTGTTCGATAACCGCTCCAAATGAACCACAAACCAAGAGCGATGAAGATTCCCGAGAAGTTGAACGTATCGGCCAATTGTAGAAATACGAACATCATACCGATGGAACCAAATATCCACCATGAAGACTTCATGTCATCCCCTCTTCCTTCGTACTGATTCTTCTATCAGGTTTACGTGTCTTTATTTTAACATTACGTAACGTCTAACAAAAAGTTTCCCGTTTTTCCGAAATGTTACGCCTCGTGTATTTATATTTCAACATACTTTTAAAAATATCGCATCAGACCGAAGAATGAACTATCCGTTCTTTCTTTCGCATGATTCTTTTGACAACAAATAAGGTAGTCGACAATTTTGTCGACTACCTTAAAAAAGTGATCAATTATCCGAATAATGGCCATACAAGGATGATCAAAATCGCGATCGGACTCAAGTAACAAACACTCACACGCCACACAGGTACGATTTTTTTCATGGATGGACTCGTCACGAGTTCCTGTTCGACAAGAGTACGATCGAGCTTGTACCCAGCAAAAATCGAAATCAGTAATGCACCAATCGGCATTAAAATATTCGAAACAAGGAAATCAACGCTGTCAAAGAACGTTTTTCCCATGAATTGAGCATCACTCAACATCCCGAACGAGAGTGCGGACGGAATTCCGACGATCGCAATCGCAAGTGTCGCAAGCCATGTCGTCCGCTTTTTATCACGCGATGTCGCATTTTCCTTACGATCCGTTAATGAAGCAACAACGACCTCAAGCATAGCGATCGATGAAGTGATCGATGCGAAAGCAAATAGAAGGAAGAACAGTGTCAAGAACACCGAGCCAAACTGGATCTGACTGAAAACAGTCGGCAATACGATGAAAAGCAATGCCGGTCCTTCTGCAGGGTCAAGACCCGAAGCAAAAACAGCTGGGAAAATCGCGAATCCAGCTAATAATGAGACGGCGACATTCATCGCGACGATCCATGCGGCGGAACGATTAATCTCGCCACGTTCCTTCATGTAGGAAGCATACGTCAGCATCGCCGATACACCGAGCGATAAGGAGAAGAACGCTTGGCCCAGCGCACTCAGGACAGAAGTTCGGTTGAGGACCGAAAAATCAGGCTGTATGAAGAATTTAACACCTTCCATTGCACCATCAAGTGTCAATGATCGAACGACAAGGATGATGAAGCACACGAATAATAATGGCATCATGATTTTACTCATTTTTTCAATACCGGATTGAACACCACGTAAGACGATCCAACATGTCAAAGCGAGGAAAATCAATTGCCCTGAAATGACATATAACGGTGAGGCGGAAATCGTTCCGAACAATTCACCAAGCGCACCACTGTCCATCGTCGTCAGGCGACCTGTGAAACCAAGAATGGTATAAATCAAGACCCATCCTCCGATGACGCTGTAGAAAGAGAGCAACAAGAAACAAGCGATGACACCAAGTACACCAATAAATGTGAACTTCTTATGACCAAGTGCCGAGAACGCTTGAAGTGCTGTTTTTCCACTCGTACGACCGATTAAAAACTCGGCAATTAAAACGGGCAGTCCAAGTAATAAGGTAAACACGAGGAACAAGAGTAAAAACGCGCCTCCTCCGTTCGTTCCAGTTGTGTACGGGAATTTCCAGATGGCCCCCAGACCAATGGCGGATCCCGCTGCTGCCAAAATAAATCCAACTTTTGAAGCCCATGCGTTTCCTTTCATGGTGCTCCACCTCCTTTTCAAAATACTTTTTCATTGTACAGAAAGAATCATTGAAAGTCATCCTTTATCAAATATTTTCTTTAAAGCGTCAAAGCATAACCGCATATATGTACTGAAAGATATAAAAAAAGAAGACCGTTTTTTATGACGACCTTCTTTTCATTCATTACTTTATATTATTGTGTGCCTCCATACATGCGCAGATACTCCGGCAATACTTTAACTGTAACCGGTGTATGGATGGCTTTCTCACCATCTGTATCGATCACTTTTGCGTCTTTTGTTTTCAACTGAAACCCACTCGTCAAGATATGTGTAAAGGAAGGATCATTGGCAAGACCAATTTTTTGAAGAATCACATCTCGAATGGTTGTCAAATTTACTTCATCGACGATCACTAAATCAAGTTTCCCGTCATTATAGGCTCCATCTGATAAGTTCGTCTCGATTCCACCGAGCGATTCTCCGTTTGCTGCAAGAATGAGAACCGCTTCGCCGGTCATGTGACGGCCTTCATCTAAAATCAGTTCATATTCGAAGGGTTGTGCTTCTAGACTTGAGCGAATCGTCGATAGATAATATCCCATCTTCCCGAGGCGTGCTTTTTCTTCTGTATCGATGCCAATCGATGCCTCTGCGACAAGACCGACACCAAGGAAATTCAAGAAATAGCTATTTTCGACTTGTCCGAGATCGACCTGAACAACGTGTTGCATCGCGATCGCTTCTGCAGCAAGCCGAGGAGCCATCGGTAAGCCAAGCGTTCGAGCGAAGTCGTTACAGGTCCCTCCAGGAATGATACCGAGTATCGGGCGATCATCCAGTTTTGCGACCCCGTTGATTGTCTCGAACACCGTTCCATCTCCACCGATGACGACGACCGCATCAAATGCGGACGAATCTTCCGCAAATTGCATCGCATCTCCAGCTTGCTTTGTATTTTTGATGACGATTTCATCGAATAATGTACTTAATGGTTCGATGACTTCTCCAAGTAACCCGGTGCCGTTCGTCCCAGCTGTCGGGTTACTGATCAGTAAAAGTTTCATTGAATGACGCCTTCCTTCTTCAGGTAATCACGAGCGAC
The DNA here is from genome assembly GCF_018619045.1 of Exiguobacterium sp. s161. Classification (NCBI taxonomy): domain Bacteria; kingdom Bacillati; phylum Bacillota; class Bacilli; order Caryophanales; genus Exiguobacterium; species Exiguobacterium sp. s161. Next base: position 1,059,146 of record NZ_JACSNH010000001.1, on the reverse strand, counting down.
CTCATTCGCCGTCTTTCCGCCGTATGCGACAGCTTCATTCATTTTTGACATCTCTTCATCTGAAATTTTACCTGACAATTGCTCAAGTGCTTGTTTTACTTCTGGATACTCCTCGATCGTCTCTTGTCGCAGAAGAGGAGCTCCTTCATATGGAGGGAATAGTTGCTGATCGTCTTTTAAGACGACCATGTCGTATTTCGCAATCTCCGGATCTGTCGAGTAAGCATCAATGACATCGATCTCACCTGACTCAATTGCTTTATAGCGCAATTTTGGTTCCATCGTGACGACTTTCTGGAAATTAACATCATATTTATCTTGAATCCCTTTATACCCATCCTGTCGGTCCTTAAATTCTAACGTGAATCCAGCTGTCAACTGATTCGCGACCTGTTTTAAATCAGAGATCGTCTTCAAATCGTAACGGTCTGCTAATTTCTTTGGAACAGCTACAGCATAGGTATTGTTATAGTTCATCGGTGGTAGCAAGGCTAAATCTTGTTTTTCAAGACCGGCTTTTGCCTGTTCATACACTTCTTTTGCATCATTCGACTTCGGTTTTTCATTCGTCAAACTAGCGAGCACCGTTCCTGTAAACTCTGGATACGCATCAATATCACCTGATTCGAGTGCCTTATAGACGAAGGTCGTCTTCCCGAAGTTCGGTTTGACTTGTACCGTCAAATCCGTTTCATCTTCAATGACAATCTTATACATGTTCATTAAAATTTCCGGTTCTACACCTAGTTTTCCAGCGACGACGAGATCTGGTCGTTCACTACGACCGAAGGCAAAAGGTGCGACGACGATCGCAACCATTAAGACAACTGCCGTTACGAGACGTGCTGTTTGTCGTTTACGAGTCGCTACTTCCGTTTGACGTAATAAGCCATCAAATAAAAGCGCGAGCAGTGCTGCCGGAATCGCACCGAGCAATAATAGATAGTTATCGTTACGGTCAATCCCGAGGAGAATGATCGAGCCTAATCCTCCAGCACCAATCAAGGCAGCAATCGTCGCTGTACCAATGATCAGTACCATCGCGGTCCGAATCCCGGCCATCATGACAGGTAAAGCTAGTGGGAGCTCGACTTTCCAAAGGCTCTGCATCGGAGTCATCCCACATGCGCGTGCCGCTTCCTTAATTGAAGGATCGACTTCGGCAAGCCCTGTATAAGTGTTTCGAACGATCGGTAATAAAGAATACAAGACAAGTGCAATGATCGACGGTACTGTACCAATCCCGACAAGTGGTATCATCAAACCGAGTAATGCGAGTGATGGAATCGTTTGGATGACTGAGGTCACACCAATCGACCACTCACTCAGACGTTTGTTACGTGATAAGTAAATCCCAAGCGGAATAGCGATTACACAGGCAATGAGCAAGGAGATAACAGATAATTGGATATGTTCGATCAACGCTTGAAGCAATTCAGTCTTCCGGTCTTGATACGTTTCGATCAATCCATTCATTCGACACTCCCCCTGACTTGACGCATGAATTCTTGAACGAACGGATCGTTACTTGCTAATACCTCTTCCTTTGTACCGATGAAAGCAATCTCTCCAGCGTTCATCAGACAGATACGACTGCCTAGTTTCAACGCTTCGTTCATATCGTGCGTGACGAACAAAATTGTTTTACCAAGCTCTTCGTTTAGATGCAACAAATCATTTTGTAGTTGTTCACGTGAAATGGGATCAAGCGCAGAAAATGGTTCGTCCATCAAGATGACGTCTTGTTCTGCTGCGAGTGCCCGCATAACCCCAACACGTTGTTGCTGTCCACCAGAGAGTTCACTTGGATATTTTTTCTTAAGTGAGGTATTTAACCCAGTCAACCGAAATAATTCATCGACCCGTTGTACTACTTTCTCCTTATTCCACTTCAATAACTCAGGCACGACGCTGACGTTCTCCTCAATCGTCATATGTGGAAAGAGGGCAATCTGTTGTAAGACATAGCCAATTCGCCGACGGAGTTCATGTTCATTGATCGACATGATCGGTTCACCATCGATCCAAATTTGTCCTTCCGTATGATCAATCAATCGATTGACCATTTTCATCGTCGTTGTTTTACCGCACCCTGAAGGGCCAATCAAACAAAAAATCTCGCCTTGTTCAACCGTAAAATTCACGTGTTGCACTGCCTTTGTTCCGTCTGCATACGTTTTGCCGACATCCTTGAATTCAATCACGAACCATCCCTCGTTTCCCGGTTTATTATCTTTGTAAAATTCCCCTTTCTTAGACATTCTAAAACCTATTCCGTTCACTCTTTCCCCTGTTTTCTAAATCCAACATCGAACAGATCGTTATTATATTCTTCATCAAAACAAAAAAGACGATGGAAACTATCCATCGCCTAACCATATACGTCTCTTATTCGAACGTCACCGTGACTTGACGGCGACCCCATTTTAAAGCTTCTTGTTTTGAACCGACAAGAAGATCCATGATTTTCCCGCGAATCGCACCACCTGTATCAAGTGCAATCGCATCGCCGAAACCTTCTACATGTACCTTAGTTCCAAGCGGTACGACCGATGGATCGACAGCAACGATGCGACGTCCTTCGTATGTAATCGTATTCGTGACGTCATAACCCGATGCCGTTAAGGCACGACCATTATACAAACGGCTTCCATTGTTTTCTGGATTCGTCGTATATGCTGTCGTCTCAAATGTTTCCGTACGTTTTGTGGAACGGTCAGCGTTTGCTTGTGTTCGACTTTGTTTCTTTACCTGTTGTGCTTCCTTTTTGGCTTCTTGTGCTGCTTTTGCTTTTTGCTCTGCTTTTGCTTTTTGCTTAGCCAAGGCTTTTAGACGCGCTTGTTTTTTCGCCTCTGCTTGTTCACGCTTTTCTTGAGCAGCTTGACGTTTCATCTCTAATGGATTTTGTACGATCGTCTTCTCCGTGCCGATCCCGATTTGTGCTGCCGATGCTTCATGATGCGGCAAAAGAATAAATATGAATCCCGTTAAACAAAGGGATAAAAGGAATGATGTTCGTTTCATGTTGATGCCAACCTTTCTCGCCGTTTTACGACCCGCACAACGTATCATGGTGACAAATAGTTTGAAAAGCGAACACTATAAATTGAAATATATCTGTCAAAAAGTAACGAAATGGTTACACGCTTACAAAAAACGCTCTCAATCGTTGTGTATCAACGTTTTTATATTTTGTAACCGTTCTGTTACGAATTAGTCTTTGTTACTCTTTTGTAATAAATGTATCTTTTCGATGTTTTCAGTCATTTTGTCCAATTCTTCAAAAATTAAAAGAATGTATGATTTCATTATTATTCAGTTCACTGGATGAACATAAAAAAGCACACCAATTATATGGTGTGCTTTCATACATTATTTTGTTTTACGTTCTAACAATTCAATCTCTGACTTTAATAAGACTTGTTTTTCGAACTCTAAGCCGAGTGCCTCAAAGTTTTTCGTGTGGGATACATCACCAACGACCGTATTTGTCAATACAGCCGTTACTTCTGCTACCCAGCCTTCTTTCGTTTTTACCATATCGCCAACGATATAATCGAATAACTCTTCTGTTTCTTCCATTTGACTCATCTCCTGACACGTTCAATTACAGTTAATCATATAAAATAACGACCGAAAAAGCTAGTCACGCGTCAATTGAGCCAAGAACTGGCGCAAGATTTTAGCGGTTAATCCCCAAATCAGATAATCCCCGTGCTCATAAAAATGCTCCGTGACTGTATACGTACGATCCAGGTATGCTTCTCGATTCGCCATGCGTTCGGTCGGCACTTCCTTACCAGGGCGAATTCGCCACTCCATATCTCCTTTAATCGGCTTCGAAGTCATTAATTCCGTTAATGACACAAGAAACACATGATCGACTTCGGCAGGAGAAGGATTAAAGTCTGTCGCATGGAGAATGCCAAGATACGGGTAAATGATCGACCGGTTCGGTGTCACGAGTGGTTCTAGCGTTCCAATCACTTCGATCTCAGAAGCACTGACATTTAATTCTTCGACCGTTTCACGGATAGCCGCTGCTTTCGGTAATTCACCGCCATCGATCCGACCACCCGGAAAAGCGATTTCACCTGGTTGCGAACGTAATGTCTTGGCTCGTACTTGAAATAACAAATAGACTTCGCCATCCTGCTCAACTAACGGAACGAGTACGGCTGCCGCATGACGAGGTAAACGTTCTTCAGAATCTACGTAATGCTTTCGGATATCGGCTAAGTTCACCTGTTTCATCGCCCTTCTTGTGCAACGTGTTGGTACGCCTCTTCCAGATGGCGCATACGGACGATGAGATCCGCATTCTTAGCAATCCGGTCCGATAAAATCGATCCTGCTACCGTCTTGTAATAGGCGTTTAAGGCATGTCGTTTCGTCAGATGTGCCTCGTTCTGACGGATGTATTCCTTAAAATTCGCAATCAATCGTTCTGTCGTAAAAAGTTGTTCGTTCACAAGTTTCATCCTTTCACACGTCAAGCGTGTCATCAATAGTTTAATGGTAACGAGTTTTGGCTAAGATGTAAATTAAGGGGGGTTATCCGTGAATAAAAAATTAGATGTCCTCATTATCGGTGCCGGACCAACCGGTTTAACACTCGCACTCGCACTCTCGCGCTATGGATTATCCTTTCGCATCGTCGAACGTGCAAGCGGACCATCCGTCGTCTCAAAAGCGATTGGGATTCAAGCGCGTTCTCTGGAGTTGTTCGCAAGGCTTGGTGTTGCAGAAGACTTGATGGAGAATGCGATTAAAATCAATCAAGGAAACCTCTATGTCAATGGCGCATGGCAGGCAAAACTTGATTTTACGGATTTGAACACACCCTTTCCGTTCGTCACGCTGTTACCTCAAAGTGAGACGGAACGGATTCTTGAAGCACGACTCGCCACATATGGACACGTAGTCGAGCGCGAAACAGAATTAACAGGGTTTGCTCAATTTCCAACGTTCGTTACTGCATCCTTACAACATAAAGGAGAAACAGAGACGGTCGATGCTTCCTTCATTATCGGAGCAGATGGCGCGAACAGCTTCGTCCGTCGAGAGCTCGGACTCCCATTCAGTGGAAAGTCGTTCAAAGAATCGTGGGCACTGGCTGACATCGAGGTCGACTGGCCGCTCTCTTCTGAGGAGGTTCATATCTTCTTCTCTGATCATGGCGTCATCGAGTCTTTCCCACTTCAGTCGAACTTGTTCCGGATTACCGGCAATCTAACGAGCGGACCTGTTCCGACCGACCATAAAGCGATTGACGATTTTTTACAAAATCGAGCCAAAGTACCGTTTGAGCTCAAAAAAGTCCATTGGTATTCCATGTTTCGCGTCCATAACCGGATTATCGAGAAATTCGGACACCACCGGATTTATTTGATCGGGGATGCAGCACACATCAATTCACCCGTCGGTGGTCAAGGAATGAATACCGGAATTGCTGATGCGATGAACCTCGCTTGGAAACTATGGTGTGTCCATCAGTTTAAGGCGAGTTTTCCGTTACTTGATTCTTACAGCGTCGAACGCCGAGAAGCGGCACAAGGGATCTTACGATCAACCAATCTTGCGACGGAACTTTTGCAAATCAATATTCCTTTTTTATTGCCCTTGCAGGAAAAAGTCATTCGAAATAGTCTCAAAATCGCACCCTTACATCATTTCGTGACGAACCGAATTGCACAGCTTAACAGCCACTACCCAGCGAGTTCGACCTTCGTCACACAAGGACACTTTAGTCCATTGACACCAAAACCAGGTGAACCGATGCCTTACAGTGAAGTCGTTCACCCGCGGACGAAAAAGAACGAACTATTGTTACGTCGTGCCGATCGGAATTTCTTATTACTACTGTTCTTACCAAAAAATGCAACCGATGATCTTCTTGAGCCATTCAAGGAACTCGCCTATACCTATCCCGATCTATTTGAGACAGTACCGATCCATCAGTCCCTTAAAGAGGATGGTGTCGTCGATCAAGGCGGTGAACTGGCACGACGCTTTGGCATCAAGCAATCCGGATTATATTTAATTCGCCCTGACGGTTATATCGCGTATCGCCAACAAGGTTTGAAAAGTAAATCGTTCGCCCGCTATGTTGAACGTTTACTTTATGCGCGTTAACTCGGTATGATAGTAAATGAGGTGAAGGCAAAGATGGATATACAGCTAGTTCGAACGGTTTTAATCATTCTTTTAGTCATTGCATTTCTCGTCATCGTCAGCAGACGAACGAAGGAAAACCTTCGATGGTCACTAATCGGGGAAGCATTTGGTGAAAAAGGAGAAGATTTATTAAAGGACGCTGCGCGACTCGAAGCAGCTGAGTTAGAGATTCGAGTCGAACGCGGCGTCAAAACTTCGTTTTTATTCCGACGTTTCAGTAAAGACTTGGATGATCGCGTAGCGGTGTATGTCTTGAAAGAAGACTTGGATCAAGCTGAAGACATTCTTGCGTCTCGACCAAGACGATGAATTCAAACGAAAAGGCAGTGAAGCGAGCGCTTCACTGCCTTTGTTCATTCCTGTTGCTGCGCGAGATAAAACGCAACTTGTTTTCGTTCTTGCTCTTGAACAGGGGAGGATTTCTTTGAGACGATGAACGCCCGCACATCTTTAAAGCTGTGCCCCGTCGGGAATTTAATTCGTTCCGTCCGCATCTGTGGTGCATTCGGAAAAAGTGTAATGCCATGAATCGGAATGATGATCCCTTGTTCTTTTAGCGTTTTTCGAACCGCTTGAACGATTTGTTTCGACTGATGGATGGGATGAGGTGCAAACACTTTTCTTCCATGCTCAGAATCCATGACATGACAAGATTCCTCCGTCATCCATTCTACGACCGCATCGTTTTGTAACACGAGGAACAATCCTTTTGGTCCGATCAGCGCAAAAGGAATGACAATCGTGTCAGAAAGACGAATCCGATCAAACAACATCCAATCAAAACGACAAACATGACGGATTTCATTACAGAGTGCATCCGTCTCACTCGTCGTCGTACTCACTTGTTTACTTGCAAAAAAACGACGGCGCGGTGGTTCAGGAACAGAAGCAGTCATGACTTGTAACATGGTTTATCATCCTTTGTAGTATGTATTATTAGTTATCTTAACACCGTTTTCGTTCAGATGACGATTCTTTCAAAAAGAAGGAAATAAAAAAGACACTTCTGATCTGACAGAAATGTCTTTTTTGATGCGTCAATCTTGGTGCGGACGTCCGAAAACGGCCTTCTCTAGATTCGAAATACGACGTAACATATCATAGTTCGATGAACTTGATACTTGTGGTTCCGCTTGTTCGACGCGGCGTTCTTCACGTCTTACCGGTTGTGCTGGTGCTTGTTTTAACGCCTCGTTCTCTTTCTTGAGACGTTCGATCTCACGTTCGAATCCTTCATAATCTTTAATGATTTGATCCAAGTATCCATCGACATCTTCGATGACATAGCCACGGAGGCCGGTTTTGAATTCCTTTTTGTAAATATCGTCCGCTGTCAACAATGGCTTATACATCCTATTCACTCCCACTGATCATTGTATTGTAATTCTTGTTCGAGCCAAGATAAATCATCTTGTGTAATTAAAAACAACTGATAATCGGATTGTTCCATTTCTATTCTAGCACGCTCTACTAAAAATTTCGCCGATCCTCCATGTTCTTCATCAAATACCGACAATAATCCTTGGCTTTTTTGAATCATAAACTCGGTTTTATTCCGTAACTGCGATGGATCCGTATACGGTTTCTGACTGATTGCTTCGACGAAGTCCGCTTGTTCAAGAATGGAAAGGTACTGCGCTTGAACGGGCTCTTTCCAGCGTGCTTCCTGTTCCAAGAACGGCAAAAGAATACCGAGACGAATATGGGGATACTCTTCCTTTAATTCAAGTACGACCTCGCATGCCCAGATTTCGCAACCCGGTGAGGCATTCGTGATAAACCACTCTGTGCCTCGATCCTCAATTAAGCGAATCATCCGCTCTCGATAGGCTGCCTTTAAGACTTGGATACCAGGGTGTTTTTGATCAAAGATACCTAGTTCATTGGGTTTGTATCCTGTGATGGCGACAACTTTCACGCGTCACACTTCCTTTTCAACCGACGTCCTCGATGATCCAGCTCTGCCAAGATTCGTTCTTTTTTAGTAATCAACCAATGATGTCGCTCGACGTGTTGTCGTGCTCGTTCCGTATAATCATAAGCAAGCACTGGATCTTTTGCAATGTGCTCTGCCCACTTCGCAAGCTCAACATACCCTAAATAACTGTCGCTCTTCAAGAAACAATCTCGAGCTTGTTCATGGTTCTTCATTTTTTTATGCAAATATCCTTGGCGCAACCATCCTTCTGCTGATAGTTCTTTGACTTGTTGAAAATGAGCGTGTGATCCTTCATGAATTCCGAGATCTGCCAGCCAAATCGCGATGTTTTCTTGAATTGGGGAAGGCGCCTCCGCTCGATGTGTGACGAGTCGGTTGCACGCATCATACAGTCCGACAAGCGTCAGACAATCATCCAGATGATGTTGCAAGACCCCTGTCATGATATCCGGATGCTGGTGTTCGACGTACTGGAAGTAATGCATCGGTGCCAAAAATCCAGGTAGATCCCCTTCCCGTTCAAATCCGATTCGCTCTTCCATCGCAGTCAATCGATAGGAATCATACATTCCTTTAAAGATTCGCCGCGCAACATGAAGTAAATCGAGATGGCCGACTTTCGGCAAACGAGGAACACGTTCCCGAACGAAGACATGACGTGTCTTGATTTGCGGCCAATCAAAGCTTTTCCCGTTATAGGTCACAAAGCGGACATCATCTCCGATATCGTGCAGGAAGTGATGGTAAAAGGCAGCTTCAAAGTGCGGATGCGGTAAGAAATATTGTCGCATCAGCAATCCGCCCTGCTCAAAGCGCGCGAACCCGAGTAAAAAGATCGTCGTTCCGGTTCCTCGTAATCCTGTCGTCTCTGTATCAAAGAAAATGACCTGCTCGAGCGGGACATCTAACGCAAGCGGCGGATGCGGCAATTGTAAGGACTCATACACTTCAGCAAAGCTTCGGTCTCCATGTCGATCTGTTAATGCATATCGCTTGTCGATCCTGACAATCCACTCTTCTTCGAACGTCAAGATATCGGCCCCACGATCAATCCAGGCTTGCTGTTCGTCAGTCCATCCGATTGGTGTCTTCAGCGTCTCCACTTCAGGAGCGGAAGACACTTGATCCTCCGTTGCGGCGTCTGATGTAGATTTCAGCATACGTCTAAGACGATTTTTCATGATAGTTCCTTCTCCATTTCTGCTAACAACTGAATCGTTCGTTCTTTCTCATCTGATACGCCAACCATACCGATACAAGCAGGACAACCGTCCTGACAAGGGCATGTGACGATCGAATCACGGGCGGCACGCAACATGACACCGCGTTGCTTATAAATCGACTCTGCGAGACCGACACCCCCTGGATAACGATCATATAGATAAACAGTTGGCTGTTGCGTGTGTGTCGCCTTGACTTGCGGCACGACGAAGACATCACTGGCATCACACATCAAATAAAGCGGTGCGACACGTCTGAGACTATTCGCGACCCCTTCTAACACTTGTTCGAGCTCTGTCGAAGAGCGTGCGTGATCGGGTAAAGTGAACCAAACACCTGTTGTATGAATTTCTCGTTCCGGTAAGTGAATCGGACCAGACCCGATGTTCTCATGCGTACCGAACTTAATCTTCTTAAACATCGTTGCCATTCCGCGGACGCTGACATCGCCGCGCGCAACACTATATTCTCCCTCTGCATACTGTTCATCTTCTTCGAGCACGGAAAGGTCGACTGAAAAATTAGCATCCGTATAATAATCAACGTCCACGGCACGGACGAACGCTTTTTTCTCTTCAAAATCCAAATGCTCAACTTGGTATTGATCGGCTCCGTGAAGATAAATGGCCTCGTCATGTAACAATGTCATCGCACTAAACGTATCCATTTCACCGATGACTCGATTCGGTACCTCGGTCTGATCGACGATGATGACGTTCTCTTGATCACTCGACCGAAGCGATATTCCATGAGCCGGAAACGCATCGTTCATCCAATAAAAGCGATCGCCACGTTCGTGCAGGACACGCTCTTCGACTAAGTATTCGAGGATATCTTCCGTCTCGAGAGTCCCAAATGATTCTCCTTTCGTAAAAGGCAGTTCAAACGCTGCACATTTGACGTGATCGACGGCAATGATCAGATTATCCGGATCAAGTCGGGCTGCTTCCGGGGATTGATTCAAGAATAACTCTGGTCGTTCTGCGACATATTGATCGAGCATACCGGAAGAAGCGACGAGAATGATTAGTGCATCATCTTGTCGACGTCCCGCACGCCCTGCCTGTTGCCAGAGCGAAGCAATCGTTCCCGGATAACCATTCATGATACAGACTTGCAGTTGCCCGATGTCGACACCAAGTTCGAGAGCATTCGTCGAGACGATACCGGTGATCTCTCCTTGACGTAACCGTCGTTCGATATCCCGTCGCTCACTCGGCAAATAACCGCCCCGGTACCCTTCGATGGATCGAGGACCGAGTTCATGCGGATAGATGCTTCGTAGATACGTCAGCAAGACTTCAACGCGAACGCGTGACCGTGCAAAGACGATCGTTTGGAACTTTTTCTTGATGAAGCGCATCGCCAGTTGTTTCGTCTCAAGCGTCGCTGAACGTCGAATGCCGAGTTGTGCGTTGACGATGGGTGGTTGATAGACGAGAAAATGTTTACGTCCTGTTGGCGCACCGTTATCATCAATCAAACCGACTGTTTTTTCTGTCAGTCGTTCTGCTAGTTCCTGCGGATTGGCGATCGTTGCACTCGTCATGATGAAGACGGGATCACTACCATAATACCGACAAATCCGTCGCAGGCGACGAATGACATTGGCGACATGGCTACCAAACACACCACGATATGTGTGTAATTCATCAATGACGATATACTTCAAGTTCTCGAACAGTTCGATCCATTTCGTATGGTGTGGTAGGATGCCGGAATGTAGCATATCCGGATTCGTGATGACGATATTACCAGCTTTTCGTACTTTTGTTCGAATCGTCGGTGACGTATCTCCATCATAGGTAAAACATCGGATCGGCGCCTCTAATTGATCGATCAGTTCAAGTAATTCACTATTTTGATCCTGTGCGAGGGCCTTTGTCGGATAGAGATATAATGCCCGCGCGTTCGGATGCTCTAACAAATGCGATAAGACCGATAAGTTAAAACAATAGGTCTTTCCGGAGGCAGTCGGTGTGACGATGACCGTCGACTCTCCCGCTTGTACACGTTCAAATGCTAACCCTTGGTGACGGTACAATTGCGTGATCCCACGTGTTCGAAGAGCTTGTCGTAAACGCTCCGGTAGTCGTTCTGGAAAATCGACATACCGCCCAGCTGTCGCTTCCATCGTTTTCATATACGTAATCCGCTCCATGAACGAGCGGTCCTGTTTCAATTCTTCGAGAAATGCAACGAGCGTTTGTTTCGCTTGCATGCCTTCACTTCCTTCCACTTCTCATTATACAAAAAAAGAGGCAAGACCAAAGAACGAACTACTCGTCTTTGGTCTTGTCTACTTTACAAGTGACGCTCCTTTATTAATCTTCAGAGTCATCTCCATTGTTATTCGGATTGTTGGTATTGTTGTTTCGTTCCGTCGAACCATTCGAATTGTTTTGCGCGTTTGCTCCATCATTCGAATTCGGTGCATCTGTTGCTGGTTCGTCCGTCGTCGGTTCATCCGTTGCCGGTTCATCCGTCGTCGGCTCGTCCGTTGTCGGTTCGTCCGTTGCAGGTTCATCCGTCGTCGGCTCGTCCGTCGTCGGTTCATCTGTCGATGGTTCGTCCGTTGCAGGTTCATCCGTCGTCGGTTCATCTGTCGATGGTTCGTCCGTTGCAGGTTCATCCGTCGATGGTTCATCCGTCGTCGGTTCTTCTGCTTCAGGATCGGTAACCGTTACCGTCGTCGAGACCGGACCAGATTCCTCTCCAGACGCTTTCGCTACGACTTGGAACGTTGACCGTCCTGGTTTCAAACCATTGATGGCAATTCGATTCGTCGTGCTCGTACCAATCGTTGATGTTTCACCGTCAGCATCTGTCATCGTCACTTCAAACGATACATCGTCATACCCATTGGCACGAAGCGCAGCATCATTATAGTTCCAAGTCAGTTCACCGCTCTTTGTGTCTTCATCGTAAGATGCTTGTAATCCAGTCGGAGCGGGTACCGTCTTTTTTTCAACGACAGGTTCCTTCGTCCCTTTCACGTACAATTCGTTTCCGATACTGAGGACAGAACTAGGTTGTTCAAATGGTGCTGGCGTACGATCACGTGTCTTCGTGATGAAATCTTTCCAGATTTGCTGTGCCATCGTACTGTTGTACGGACCGCTAAGTCCGGCTCCATTGTTGTTTCCGGATTTCGTCGTTCCTGTCCAGACACTGATTGAGACATCCGATGTATATCCTGCGAACCAAACATCTTTATAGGCATTCGTCGTTCCTGTTTTACCGGCTGCATCAAATGACAATCCAGCACTCGGGAACGTACCACCTGGTTTTAAGACGTCACGCAGCATATCCGTCAACATATACGCTGTATAGTCTTCCATTGCCTTTTTCGATTTGATCGGTGATTTGATTTTCGATCCATCACTGTACTCAATCGATTTGATGACGTGTGGCTTGATATAATCGCCACCATTACCGAGTGTGGCATACGCTCCTGCCATCTGTGTCGTATTGAAACCGTGTTTCATCCCACCAATCGCATACGCAGGCGAAATCGACTCATCGTCTTTCATCTTTAAGCCAGATTTTTCAGCGAACGCCTCGACTGAATCACCACCGATTTCTTGATACGTTTGGATGGCCGGTGTGTTCGCCGAGATTTTTAACCAGTGGCGGATCGTATTCGTGCCACGGTATCCATCATAATAGTTTCCAATCTCTTTGCCGTTGACTTCTGTTGGTTTATCCGTCAATTGTTTCGCAGTCGACCACTTATCATTTTCGATCGCTGGTCCGTAAGCGAAGAATGGTTTTGCAGACGATCCCGGTTGATGCGGTTCATTCGCAAAGTTTCGTCGCGCTGTGCCTTTACCTGGATTTTTACCATCAACGACCGCAAGGATTTCTCCGGTTTGCGTGTTGACCGCTGTCGCAGCTGTTTCCGCATATTCCGGTAACTGAACGATTTGGTCTTTCTTGATCGCTTCATTCATATAGTCATGCATCGGTTTATCGATCGATGTATAGATCTTCAACCCTTGACCGTAAATGTCTTTTCCTTCTAAACCAAAATCATCTTCTAACTCTTTTGATACCATATCGAAGATGACGCTGTCGTACGATTCATCCTTCGTCGACTTCGGCGCCGGATTGATTAATTTTGAGATCGGTTGTTTGACCGCTTTGTCTCGTTGCGCTTGTGAGATGACGCCTGTCGTCAACATCGCATCAAGAACTTGTGTCTGACGCCATTTCGTCAGTTTTGGATCTCCTTTAATTGGATCGTATGCTGTCGGACGTTGTGGCAGTCCTGCGAGCATCGCAGCTTCTGCATAATTCAACTTATCAACTGATTTGTTGAAATAAGCTTTTGAAGCCGTCTGAATCCCAAACGAGTTTTGACCATAATAGTTTTTGTTCAAGTACATCTCTAAAATTTGATCTTTTGTATAGTCCTGCTCTAACCGGATTGCGAGCCATTGTTCTTGGACTTTTCGCGTGACCGTTTTATCGAAGCTAAGGAATGATTGTTTGACGACCTGTTGTGTGATCGTCGACGCACCTTCCGATCCGAAACCATCCGTCACGTTCGCGATGATGGCTCCGCCCAGACGACGGAAATCAATTCCGTTGTGCTGATAGAAACGACGGTCCTCAATCGAGATGAATGCGTCTTTAACGACTTCCGGTACTTCATCGATTGACACGTATTCTCGACTCGTTCCGCCTTTCGTAATCTCTTCCTTATTGCTCGCATAGATTTTCAATGGCAAAGCATCTCGAAGTTCTGTCTCATCGAGCTCAGGTGCCGTAGCAATCGCGTAAGCGGCAAATCCGCCTCCGACTAACATCATGACGATGAATAATCCGGTAGCGATCAGCAATAACTTTTTCCAAAGTGGACCTTTCCCACCGGAACCTCCACCTGACTTTTTCTTTTGGGGACGTTTCGTCCGTTTCATCTTTTTCTCAGATGACTTCGTCTCTTCACGACGTGCGACACGACTTCTTTCCATATGCTATCCTTCTCCTTCAATCAAAAAGTGTCTGAATTGAAATATAGTTCGTCCACTGCCTTTAAATAATCGATGGCAGGGTACGCGCCAGTCTCGACTTTGATACCGTCTCGTTCAATGACCGTCAGCGGAATTGATTTTCGTCCGCTTTCTAGTTGATCCCACCAGGGGAACACGTGCTCGACTGAAAGCACATATTGCACATTATACAGACTGAAACGAATGATGACAAAACAAATTCCTCCATGTTCGACACATTGTCGCATGTGTGCGATTTGATGGGGGTGAAAATTTTTTATCGGGAAAGACGTTTTATTCGTCGTCTCCTTCGCTTCGAAATCAATATATTTTCCGCGATAAACACCGTTATAGTCCGTCGTCGACGGTTGCTTGAAATAGGCTTCCTTGACGACCGCTGCCGACCGTTTCGGATAATCAACTTGGACGATTTGTAACGGAGTGGGTTTCTTGTGAATGATTGCCCGATTATGGGTCAGGTAAAACGTATTACTTTCATTCAATAATTTTTCGAGCGTCATCCCTCGATTCGAAAAGGTGGAATCGGTTGATCGCGCCTTCTTTATTCGGGTTCCATGCGACTCGAGTGGCTTTTGAAATTTTTTCCCGTTCGGGTAATTCAAAACGATTCCCCTCCTATCGCGTTTATTGTACCATGATATGTGATTGTACCGTATCGGCCGAGAGGAGTAGTTAAAAACCAATGACAATTGAACCGTTATTACAAGAGATTGAACGTATTTATCAAGAAGGACGTGCCGGAACCGAATATGATTTCAATCGAGACGTCGTACCGTTCGTTGAACGAGCGGATCAACTGATTGCACAGTGGCAAACGAATGCCCAAGATAGTCCTTACTTACGACCTAGCATGGTCGAAAGCGCCGTTGATCAATTGAAGCAAATTTCCGTCCAAGCATTTCAGCCGAAAACGAGTCTGAAGCGCTTCAATGAAACGATTAAATCCGTTCGTTATATCGATCGCTTGATGAATGGTGAAGAATAACGATTAAAAAACAGGAATTATCTTCCTTAAGTCGAACACCTAATCATACGAAGGAATGTTTCTACGGTTTCACTTATCAGGCTATGGCTTTTCAGCCGCCTAGCGTGTAAAGTGGCATCAAGAGCATTTCTTTCGAAAAGACTGTGTAATTATTGTGCAATTGGAGGAGATTCATTTGAACAAACGGGTACAATCGAACGTCAAAGGCGTTGACGTCAAAGGATTTCCTAAGAATTCGACCCCTGCCCCGAAGAAATACATCATGTTCGTCGACGAAACTGGGACACCGAAGGGTAATACACAATTCAACTTAACGGGTGTCTTGATGGAATATAAATATGCCATCGATTCGGACGAGACCGGTGAACCAAGTCCGCTTCGTCAACGTTTGATGGATTTTAAGGCAAAAGTTTTTGAAGATCCGCATATTCCCCTTCATTTGAAGGAGATTTTAAAAGCTGAGCATCCGTATGGTAAAGAAGATGGTATCACGATCGATATGTTACGTCATTTCTGGATCGCCTTACCAGAATTTTTAGTTGATATCGATTGTACGATCGTCAGCGTCGAAGTCGATAAACAGAAGCTACAAGACTTCTTCTCGACACCAAAGGATCCTTATGTCGTTGCCTTCGCCCATCTGATGAAGTCATTTTATTCCTTCCTCGATGAGACAGAAGCAACGAGTGCGCGTGTCGTTCTTGAAAGCCGTGATGATTATCAAAACTTGCTCATTCAAAAGGCGTTCTTCGATATCTTCAATTCGGGAACGGTCCATCTCGACGTCGAAAAAAGCCGTCAAAAAATCAAAGGCTTCATCTTTGCTGAAAAAGACAGCGACCTCTACCAATCTGGTCTTGAGATTGCCGACTTGGTCTGCTTACCTTTATCTCGCGTCCGTCGTGGTGTCATCGAGGTAAAACCACGGTTTGTCCATTATGGGGACGAAAACCGGATTTTTAAAGCCATCAAAGATAAGATTTACATTCGACGCGATAGTCCGGACCAAGATTTCCGAAACTGGGGATTCAAAAAAGTACCGATCACGAAAAAGCGTCGTGAATGGTCCGATACTCCTTGGAATGGGTAATGACTCAAAAATTAGTCTCTACAAAGATAAGGGTGGCAGAATGATCTGTCACCCTTATCTAATAAAAAAGAATGACTCGTCTTTTCACGCTCTTTCCTCAGGTCTTGTTTGTCTCTAACAGCGCAAAATGCGCTTTTCCTGTAGGAGTTGCGTGTGACGAGTCATTCTTTTTTTGAGTCTGTCCCTTTTTAGGGTGTAGCTATTCCTTTTGTTCGTTTTTTCCCTTCTCGACACATGTCGAGTAACGGGCACGCTTCACAGTTCGGACGTTGTGCCTTGCAGTGATAACGTCCAAAGAAGATGAATTGATGATGGAGCTTTGACCAACGCTCCCGTTTGAAACGACGCATCAGTGTTGCTTCGACCTGCGTGACATTATCCTTCCAGCGACAGATCCCGAGGCGTTTCGAGACACGTTCGACATGTGTATCGACCGCAAAGGCCGGTACATCAAAGGCGACAGACAAGACGACGTTCGCCGTCTTGCGTCCTACGCCAGGTAAGGCTTCGAGCCCGGCGCGTTCCGTCGGGACTTCTCCGTCGTGTTGCGCAAGGAGCTGTGCCGCAAGCGCCTTGATGTTTTTGGCTTTATTCCGGTACAATCCAAGTCGTTTGATTTTGTCCTCGATTTTCTCGACGGGTGCCGCAGCAAGCGACGCAGGATCCGGATACGCTGCGAACAACCCAGGCGTCACCTGATTGACAAGTACGTCGGTCGCTTGTGCACTGAGTGCAACCGCTACGACCAGTTCAAACGGGTTGCGATGAATCAACTCACAAAATGCATCTGGAAACATCTCTTCTAACGTTGCTTCAATCCGATCGATTTCTGCCTTTCGTAACATTTCCTTAACCTCCCCGCCCTGCGAGATCCTCAAGCGTCTTGATCCCTTCACGTTCCCACGTCCGTAAAATTTGATTGATATAGGTCATTTTGCGGACATTATGATAGACCGCTTCTCGAAGTGCGGCAAGTACTAGCTCTTCCGAAATGTTCTCGATCGTCAACCACTGAATGATTTGCTCCATCTGAAACGGTGACATCATCCCGAGTTCCCGCTCGAATTGTTGGAAGACGGACGGATTGATCGTATCAAAGTTCGGTGCTTCCTGTTCCGGTGGTGCCATCAGCTTTTCGTAAAGCGGAACAAGCGAATAACGTTCAGACCCGTTGACGTTCTCCATTGCCAGTAATCCTTTTTGTAATAAACCGAGTGTCGTCTCGATCGTTTCCGTCTCGGATAGTCCAAGTCGATTACTTAACTCTTCTGGTGACGGCATCTCCATGCCCTCTGCCCGGCAAGCAAACAATTGACCAATTAACGTGAACTCGACAAAACTGATGCCTAACCGTTTTGCCTCGGTGAACAATCGTTTCGGTAAGACGACCGTCCCTTCCTCGAATAATTGCACTAAATTATGATTCATCGTATTTCCTCGATTCTCTAGTCTAAACAAGAAATCGACCCGTCGAGACGATGGGTCGATGTTTTTCCTTACTGCTTATGGATAGAGGCGGTTTAGCAAACGTGGGAACGGAATCGTTTCCCGAACGTGCTCGACACCTGTGATCCAAGCGACTGTCCGCTCTAAACCAAGACCGAAGCCACTGTGTGGAACAGAACCGTATTGGCGTGTTTCGAGATACCATTTATAAGCACCTGTCTCGTCAAGACCATGTTTCTTCATCTCAGCGAGGAGTTTTTCATGATCTTCTTCACGTTGTGAACCACCGACGATTTCCCCGTATCCTTCAGGGGCAATCAAATCATCACACAAGACGAAGTCTGGGTTTTCCGGATCTTCTTTCATGTAGAACGGTTTGATTGCTTTTGGCCAGTGCGTGATGAAGACAGGACGTGCGAAGCTGTTTGCGATTGCTGTCTCGTGTGGTGCACCAAAGTCATCGCCGAATTCGATATCGTCGAATCCTTGCTCCTTGAGCATATCGATTGCTTCCGTGTACTTGACGCGCGGGAACGGTGCTTTAATGTTTTCAAGGACCGTCAAGTCACGTCCAAGCAACTCAAGTTCTGCACGACAGTTTTTCAGTGCTGATTGCACAAGGTGCGAAACATAGTTTTCTTGGACTTCGAGGTTCATCTCGTGATCGTGGAATGCCATCTCAGGCTCCATCATCCAGAATTCGATCAAGTGACGACGTGTTTTTGATTTTTCAGCACGGAACGTTGGACCGAACGAGAAGACCTTTCCAAGTGCCATTGCTGCCGCTTCCATGTAAAGCTGACCCGATTGTGAAAGATACGCATCTTCATCGAAATATTTCGTATGGAACAATTCTGTTGTTCCTTCTGGTGCGCTACCTGTCAAGATTGGCGGATCCACTTTGATGAATCCTTCTTGGTTAAAGAATTCGTACGTCGCACGAATCAATTCGTTTCGAACGACCATGACCGCATGCTGGCGCTTTGAACGCAACCAGAGGTGACGGTTATCCATTAAGAAGTCCGTTCCGTGTGCTTTTGGTGTGATCGGATAATCGATTGCTTCATGGATGACTTCGATTTTTGAAATTTCCATTTCATGACCGATCGCTGTCCGACCGCCATCTGATTTGATGACACCTGTCACCCATAGTGATGATTCCTGCGTTAAGCCTTTTGCTTGTTTGAATAAGTCTTCGCCGACTGTTTCTTTGACGACGACACCCTGCATGAATCCAGAGCCATCCCGAAGTTGGAGGAAGGCGATCTTACCGCTTGAGCGTTTGTTTGCTAACCAACACCCGATCGTCACTTCTTCTCCTACATATTTGTTTACATCCCGAATCATTGCTTTCAACAGTCAACATCCTCTCTCTATTAAACGGCTGTATGTGCCGTGATGAATCCTTCAATCCGGTCGAGTGCCTCTAGGACACGTGCCGGATCCGTCGCGTAAGATAGGCGGACATAGTCCGGTGCACCAAATCCTGAACCTGGAATCAAGGCGACCTTCGCTTCAGATAAAACAGCTGTACACCAGTCATCGACATTATCGAATCCACACATCTCGGCAGCTTGCTTTGCATGTGGGAACAAGTAGAATGCCCCTTCCGGCTTCAGACACGTTAATCCTTCGATCTCGATGAGTCGTGCATAGATTTTTTCAAGTCGTTCTTCAAAGATGACACGCATCGCTTCGACCGGTGCATCGCCTTCTGCATACGCAGCAACCGATGCTGCTTGCGCAATCGATGTCGGGTTCGACGTCGAATGGCTCGCTAAGTTCGTCATCGCTGAGATGATCTCTTTCGGTCCGATTGCATACCCGATCCGCCAGCCTGTCATCGCATGGGACTTCGAGACACCATTGATGATGACCGTCCGTTCGCGCATCTCTGGCAAGGACGCGATCGAAATATGTGTCGCACCGTTATAGAGCAACTTTTCATAAATCTCGTCACTGATGACGAGTAGATTGTGCTTGATCGCAACATCTGCTACCATCTCGAGCTCTTCTTTCGAATAGACCATTCCTGTCGGATTCGATGGTGAGTTCAAGACGAGTGCTTTCGTTTTTGGGGTAATGTGTTGCTCGAGCAATTCCCGTGTCACTTTGAAGCGAGACGATTCGTCCGTTTCTAAAATGACCGGTATGCCGTCACTGAGTTTAATTTGCTCTGGATAACTGACCCAGTATGGTGCTGGGACGATGACTTCATCGCCTGGATCGAGAATCGCTTGGAACAACGTTGATAGTGCATGCTTTGCGCCTGAAGCGACCATGACTTCCGAGCGTTCGTATGGCATCCATAAGTCACGGCGTGTCTTTTCGATGATCGCATCCTTTAAGGCAACCGTTCCGCCAGACGGCGTATACTTCGTATCGCCCGCTTCTGCTGCCTCGAATGCTGCTTGGATGATGAATTCCGGTGTATTGAAGTCGGGCTCTCCCGCACCTAAACCGATGATGTCTTGACCTTCTTCAAGTAGTGCCTTGGCTTTCGCTGTGATGGCTAGCGTCGTAGATGGTGTCAATTGTCGTACGCGTTTCGATAACATGTCGCCCACTCCCTTTACTTGATTCGTAATCGCTTGATGAAAGAACCTTCTTGATACGTGTAATACGAATAATCATAGCCTGTCGTCGTCTTTGAAACGATCTCGATGACGGCACGATCCTCAAAGCCGTACTTAGCAGACACGATGTCTCCTAGTTCCGGATGATCCGCGATGACCGTTTTGATGGCAATACCATCAGCAACTGGTCGTGTCTCAATCGTTCCTTTTTTCGGAACGAACGCCCGTACCGCCTGTCCATTCTGCTTCATCGTAAAAACGACATATTGACGTTTCCCGTTAAAGACTGATTCGAACCGGACGTCCGTTGGTTTGAGTTCTTTTTTCAGACGCGCCTCTGCTTGTTCGGCGACGCTCTGTTCCCGGTCTTTTGCCTCAGCGATCGTCACCTGATAAACGGCGGTGCCAAGTACAGTCAAAAGGATGAGTGCACTTAGCAGACCAAGCGTGATTTTCCACTTCATGTGCGGTAGATGGTAAAGACCATCTGCTCCTTGTCTTTTTCATCGAGAGCAAGACCGAACATTAAATCTTCCGTTTTCAGTGTCCGATTCAACAAGTCGACGATTTTATACGTATCGTCATGGCGGTTCACTTTGACGGTCGCAAGTGTTTCAATTTTTGAATCCATCTGTATGTCCTCCCTCATTTTTCTCTATCTATTATAATGCGATAGGGTTTATCTGAATAGACTTAATCGCCATCATTCAAGAACAATTCTAGTTCTGCCGTCAGTTCATCAAGCGGTTTTGATAAAACAGGCACTTTCGGCAGACTCGTGACGAACCGTTTTCCATAACGCGTCGTCTCAATCCGGCGATCAAGTACGAAGACGACACCTCGGTCGTTCGTCGTCCGGATCAAGCGACCAAAGCCTTGCTTAAAGCGAATGATCGCTTGCGGTAAGCTGTATTCGAAAAATGATGATTTCCCGAGTTTTTCGATCCGTTCCGAGCGTGCCTGGACGATCGGTTGATCCGGTGGCGCGAACGGTAGTCGGACGATGACGAGACAACTGAGATCATCTCCTGGGATATCGACCCCTTCCCAAAAGCTAGCCGTCCCGAACAAGATACAGGCGTCGAGTTGCTTGAACTGTTTCATCAGTCGTTGCCGTGAACCTTGCGTGACCCCTTGCGAGAGTAACGTAAACCGTTCAGGTAACAGTGGTTTCGTCGCTTCATGCGTCAGTCTTAGCAAGTCATTTGAGGTAAACAAGACGAGCATCCGTCCTTCCGTCACCTCTGCGATTTGTAAGATGGCTTCCGCAATCGTCTCTGCGAATTCCGGCAATGGTACATCCTGTAGGAGCGGGAGATCCGTCGGAATCATCAATCGCACGTTATCGGCATATCCGAACGGCGACGGAACGACGAAACGACGTGTCTCAAACGCATCGAGCCCTAAACGGTTCTCAATGAACTGGAACTTGTTCGAGACAGTCAGCGTCGCAGACGTCAGGATACACGTCCGTTTCGAAAAGACATCGCGTCGCAGTCGCTCTGAAATGTCGATTGGTTGTGTGTAGACCCGTGTTAGTTTCCGGTTCTTAACAGACGTCTCGATCCAAGATACCGTCTCATCGTGCGGGGCAAGCATCGTCTCGAAGATGGCGAGCTCCGCTTCTTCGATTTGTGACGTGATCGCTTTTAAATCCGCGACGAGTGAACGTTCGCGATAACTCATCTGCTCCCGGTGTTCATGGAACAGTTTATGAATCGCCCGGATTGCTTGACGCAAACGCCGCAACACCAATTCAACCCGCTTGGCACTTTCCTGGACGGCACGCATCGAACGGTCGAGTCGCTTGAAGCGAATGCTGACCATTCCTTCCCGTCGTGCTTTGCGAGAAGCCAGTTCAAGCCCGTACGCTTGAATGATCATCAATAGACCGTCTGCTTCTTCGAGTAACGTCGTCAGTGCCTCATCGACTGTCTCACTATGGGCTTCGACCATCTCGGCGATGTCCCATTCTTCCGACAGATCGAGCAAGCGGTGTAATAATTTTTTATCGGACGAATACCCGAGTTGTCGGAACAGACGATCAAACGTATGTCCATCAAAGACAAGACCAAAATGATGGCTCGCGACTTCTTCGATTTGGTGTGCCTCGTCAAGAATCAACGGACTTCCTTTCGGCAAGACCCCTGCTTCGAACTGCAGGTCACTAAACAACAAGGCATGGTTCGTGACGATGATCGTCGCATCCTTTGCTTGGCGAATCGCATGTTGGAAGAAGTCCCGGCTGTACCACGGGTCAAATCGTCCGAGCTGCGATTGGCTATCAGACTGGATCAACTGTTTAATGCCGATATTGCCTTGCGCTGCACCGCCTGGTAAGCTGACTTCCTCTAAATCTCCCGTTTCCGTCTCCGTCAACCAGACGAGCAGAATCGCTTTTGCGAGCGTGAAGTTATAAGCATCCTCTTGATCATTCAAGAAAAATTCGAATTTCCGTAAATCAATATAGTTACTTCGTCCCTTAAGCAATGCAATCTGGACCGGCGCATCGAACAGTTGACGCAAGAGCGGTAAATCACGCGCGAACAGTTGCTCCTGCAATTGAATCGTGTGCGTACTGACGACGATCGGGACTTCATGTTCGAGCGCGTAATGCGCTGCCGGAACAAGATAACCGAGCGATTTCCCGGTTCCCGTTCCCGCTTCGACGAGTAACGGCGTTTCTTGATCGAGCGATTGATAGACATGACGCATCATCTCGAGCTGCCCACGTCGCTCTTCATATCCTTCGAATAAACGAGGGAACGTCACGGCATTCAATTCATCAACGAATGGTCCGAACGGTTCAAGAACGGGTGGATGTGCCAACCGCTCTGTCGTCTGGCGCTTTTTCAAAGCGATTTTTCGAAAACGATCAAACTGTGAATCCTCCTCGATGCCGACTAAACGAATCGCATGGTCGATTTCCTCTTCGATGGCACTGAACAGGCGTGGTGATAAACGTCTTAAGTGCTTCAATGTCTCAAGCGGCAACGTATGTAGTCGTTTGAGTAGTTCAAGCAACAATTCAGCCGTCGCCGAAGCGTCACTCCCTGCCCGGTGCGCTTCTTGATGGGCAAGGTGTAATGACTCTGACAGATGCGACAGCGCGTGGCTTTCTGCTGTCGGAAGTAAGATTCGTGCGAGTTCGACCGTATCGATGACAGGACCTGTGTACGGCAAGTATCCTTCCTCTTCTAACGCATCGTTTAAGAAGTTTAAATCGAACTGCACATTATGTGCGACGAAGACACCACCATCGAGCAATGATAAGACACGCGGTGCGATGACATCGAATGTCTGGGCCTCTTTGACATCCTCATCCGTGATGCCCGTCAACTGGGAAATGAACGGAGGAATCGGTTGGGTCGGACGCACGAAGGCAGACAATTGTTCTGTCAACTGTCCATCTTCAATGACCGCCATGCCGATCTCAATCATCTCATCGCCAGCCTTTATGGAATGACCTGTCGTTTCCAGGTCGACTACGACGTACTTTTTCTTCAACACTGATCCTCCACCTTTTATCCATCCTCTCCATGACCGGATGGCATTTCATTCTTCATCTTAACAAAAAAAGAGACCCGCTGACATGATCGGGTCTCTAAAATTTCATAAGATCGTGTGGGCAATTTCTTGAGACAACATTTGTTTGATGTCGTTCTGTTCATTTAGAACAGCCACTTTTGGAACATGTGTCGCGATTTCTTCCGTCGATAGTTGCGCGTACGCCATGATGATGACCTCATCTCCGACTTGGAAATGGCGAGCTGCCGCACCGTTCAAACAGATGACACCTGAACCACGAGCACCTTTAATCGCATACGTTTCAATCCGTGCACCGTTCTGATTGTTCGTCACTTGGACTTTTTCATTTTCAAGAATCCCGACAGCATCGAGTAAATCTTCATCGATCGTAATCGAACCAACATAGTGTAAGTTTGCCTCGGTGACCCGAGCTTTGTGTAGTTTAGCGTGCATGAATGTGCGTAACATCGTCATGCTCCTCTCGTATATAGTAAATTATCGATCAAGCGTGCCGATGCAAACTGCACGGCGACAGCTAAGAGAATCGTAGTCGTTTGTTCAGTGACGGGTCTTAGTGACGGGTAGTCGACGGCTTCGACGTAATCGATCGTCGTCCCTTCGAATTGAAGTGCTTCGCGCGTCCGCTCGAGAACCGTTTCAACAGGCACCCCTTGATCGAGTGCTTGTTTCGCTTGTTGCATCGCCTGCTGGATGCCCGGTGCTTGCGCCCGCTCTGTTTCCGATAGATAGACATTGCGTGACGATTTTGCTAGACCATCCGCTTCGCGAATGATCGGGCAACGGACGATCTCAACCGGAACAAAGTAATCAGCGACATACGCTTCAATCAATGCGAGCTGTTGTGCATCCTTTAAGCCGAAATATGCACGGGTTGGACGGACGACGTTCAATAGTTTGCTGACGACCGTCAACACACCATCAAAATGTCCTGGTCGTGATGCGCCGCATAAGACATCATCACCGGAGCGGACCGTAACACGGGCCATATCCAGCGGATACATCGTCTCGTTCGTCGGATAGAACAGATAATCGACCCCTTCTGCCTCCGCGATCTTCTGATCGCGTTCCGCGTCTCGTGGATAACGATCTAAATCTTCGTTTGGTCCGAATTGTGTCGGGTTGACGAAAATACTCAAGACAACGACATCGTTCTCTTGTCGTGCTTGTTTGAGCAAGGAGACATGCCCTTCATGCAAGAATCCCATAGTCGGTACAAAACCGATTGAACCGGCTCCCGCTAAACGTTCGCGTAACGTCTGGACGTCCTGGATGATTTTCATTCTTTGGTCCCTCCATAAAGCGCACCAATCAGTTCTTCGTCCATCTGGAACGAGTGTGCTAGTTCAGGGAAGGCACCGGCTTTGACGTCTTTGACGTAAGCAGCGATTGCTTCCGTTCCTGAAGTATTCCAGTCCGTGTACGCTTTGACGAACTTCGGTAAACGACCGACACCATACGTCAAGATGTCATGATAGACAAGTACTTGACCGGCGACGTCTGCGCCAGCACCGATGCCGATGACCGGAATCGAGAGGAGCTCTTGAATGCGTTTCGCGAGCGGATGCGGTACACATTCGAGGACGAGCATCTTCGCTCCGGCACGCTCTGCTTCCAAACTGTCTGCAATCAGTTGTTCGGCTGCTTCTAATGATTTCCCTTGGACTTTGAATCCTTCAAGGACACCAACGGATTGTGGTGTTAATCCGAGATGCGCGACGCAAGGCATCCCAGCGTCCGTCAAACGACGAATCGTCTTTAAGATCTCCCCTGCCCCTTCCAGCTTCAAGGCATCTGCCTGCGATTCTTGGAAGATACGCGCCGCTGATTCAAGCGTGCGATCAAATGAACCATGATAACTTGCGAACGGCATATCGACGATCATGAACGTCTGTGGTGCGCCGCGGCGTACCGCGCGCGCATGATGAACCATGTCGTCGACCGTGACGGCAATCGTTGAATCATAGCCGAGGATGACGTTCCCGAGGGAATCGCCGACGAGCAACATATCGACTCCTGCTGCTTCCGCTAGTTTTGCTGAAGGATAATCATACGCCGTCAACATGACGAGTTTCTCTCCAGATTGTTGTTTTTTGAGTAATGGACCCATTGTGTGCATCGTGTTCTCTCCTTACGTGTGTAGGGAGGACAAAAGGAAAACGCCTTCTTCTCCAAAATAAATGCATGCGGAAAAGAAGGCGGAATAATTGAATATCGTCCTTCTGTCCCTGTCCGTTAAGATCAAGGCAGTTGAAACAGCTAAAACTGGCACCTGTCAATTCGGTATGGTTCCGACGAGCGGATACCATCCGTGGTTTTATTATACATGACGGGAAAAGCTCTCTGCAAACCGTCTGATTCGAACCCTTATTCTTTTTCCCAGTAAATCAGCTCTGCCGAATGGAAACGGGTCTCCCCTGTTTCCGTCTCAATCCGAATCGTTCCCGTCTCGTCAATACCGAGCAATGTTCCGGAAGCGGTCATCTGACGTGTCCGTAGCGTCACTCGTTCATGTAAGCGATCTGCGAGTGTTTCCCACTCGGAGACAAAAGATCCGAATCCTAGCTCGAGCCACTGCGTGTATAGTCGTTCAAATCGATTCAAGAAAGTCGCGACGACCTCCGCACGTCGGAAAGTTCTTCCTGATTCTCGGACGAGCGAGGTAGCACGATCTTTGATCCCTTCCGGAAACTGCTCGTGATGCACATTGATGCCGATGCCAATGATGACTGAACTGATCCGATCCGCCTCGGTCTGCATTTCCGTCAAGATGCCTGCTACCTTACGACCGTTGATCAAGATGTCGTTCGGCCATTTAATCGTAACTGGAACATCGAATGTCCGAAGAGACTGTGCAAGTGCAATACCTGCTATGAGCGTTAATTGACCTGCTTGGTGCATCGGTACATCTGGTCGGACGAGTAGACTCATCGCGATGCCCTCATTTTTCGCCTCATGCCACGTTCTCCCTAGCTGTCCGCGTCCATTCGTCTGGTGATCGCATACGACGAGTGTTCCTTCCTGCGCTTGCTGTTGCGCTTGCTCATGTGCAATCCGCTGCGTCGTGTCCAGTTCTTCGAAATGAAGGATGTGGCGACCAAGACGTTCTGTCGTTAACCATTGTTCAATCGCAATCGGTGTCAGCAAATCGCCTTCATCGACTAATTGATAGCCTTGTTTTTTATTCGAGATGATCTGGTATCCTTCTTCCTTCAAAGTTTGCATATGTTTCCAAATAGCGGTACGTGAAATATTTAGTGTCTCTGCTAATTCCTGTCCGGAGTACCACGTTCGCTGACGAAGTGCGATCAAGATTTGTTCTCGGACTGAGTGCGCCATCGCTCTACCTCCTTCAATAATGTCACGCGGTCGTTTGGGCAAGCACGCATGACGACACTGTATTCCAAATGCAAAAGTGCTTCTTTGATCTGTTGTTTTTGAAGACCGAGGCGGATCATGTCTTTTCCATCGACAGCGAGCTCTTTACGACTGCGAATCGGTAAGTCTGATCGCTCTGGATAATCCGTTCCTGTCATTTCCTGAAGAATCATCAGTTCTTCGTCCGACAACTGATAACGATCCCAGTCTTGTAACGGTCGGTGTAACAGAGGTGTTAAACGCGTTGCGAGCTGCACTTGATATTTCGATCGTTTCCAGCGTGTCAATTGATCTTTCGCGAGACCGGCATCGAGTACGAGTGTCCAGACGGCATCTTTTGAAACACCCCGAAACGACTGCTGCGCGAGTCCTTTAACGATTTCTGAAGTCATGCTGGGAAGGTAGCGTTCGATTCCAGTCCGGAGCATCGCCTGTAACGCCCGCTGTTTTCCAGGACCAAGTAAGAGTTTCTCGAACTCGATCGCGATCCGCTCAATCGCAACGGCCGCTAAGTGCGGAGCGAGTTTAACGATTGCTTGTTCAGTTGGCTCGTCAAGCGAGAAATCCAGTTGGCTCATGAAGCGGAACGCCCGCATCATTCGAAGTGCATCTTCATTAAAACGTTCGGCTGGTTCGCCGACCGTCCGGATGATCCGCTCTTCGATGTCACGCGCTCCTCCGAACAGATCGACACGTCCTGATGGTCTGAGTGCCATCGCGTTGATCGTAAAGTCTCGCCGGGTCAAATCCTCTTCCAAACTAACACCAAGCGTCACCGCATCCGGTCGCCGGCGATCGCTGTACGTTGCTTCCGAGCGGAACGTCGTGATCTCGTACGGCACGTGGTTGAGAACGACCGTCACGGTTCCATGCTCGAGTCCTGTCGGAATGACGACAGGGAATAAGTCGATGATCTGTTCCGGTAACATCGAGCTCGCTAAATCATAGTCTCCTGGTGTCCGGTCGAGTAACATGTCGCGAACGGCGCCACCGACGATATAGGCTTCACCACCGGCCTCCTCGATCGTCTGAATGATATGATGTGCGCCTTCAAGCAAGTTCATGACGCGCACACACCCGTTCATAGACTTGTTCATAACGACGGACGATCTCATTCGAATCAAAACGACGACGCGTATCACGAATGCCCTCTTCTGCCATCCGTTCCCGTAACATCGGATTATCCGCGAGTTCACCGATTCGTGCCGCAGCCATTTTGACGTCGTAAGTCGGAACGATATATCCGGTTAATCCGTCCTGGATGACTTCCGGTAAGCCACCTGCTGTCGAGACGACACTCGGGACACCAATTGCCATTGCCTCAAGGACGACGAGTCCGAACGCTTCTTTTTCAGACAACAGGACATGAATATCACTAATGGCGAGCAATTGCGCGACGTGTTCCTGTTTACCTGCAAAGATCACTTTATCGTAAATGCCGAGTTCCTTTGCGCGACGTCTCGTTTGTCCCATCTCTGGACCATCCCCGACGAGTAACAGACGCATCTTCCGGTCTTTCGCTGCAATGGCGAACGCTGCAAGCGTATCATCGATTCGTTTGACCGGTCGGAAGTTCGAGATATGAATGACGACGACTTCGTCCGCTTCAATGCCGTAATGCCGCTTCAAGCGTTCATCCCGCATCGGATAATAGACACTCTCATCAATCGAGTTCGCAATGACATCGATGTCATAGTGTGCGTTAAGCGTCGCATTCGTCTCAAGCGCTAGACTCTCGGAGACGGCCGTGACCGCGTCTGATCGTTCAATACCGTACCGAATTGCCGGTTGCATCTCTAAGTCTTGCCCGATGACCGTGATGTCCGTCCCGTGTAACGTCGTCACGACGGCGACGCCTTTTTTCTTTGCCATGTTTCGTCCGAGATCAGCACAGACCGCGTGCGGAACGGCGTAATGGGCATGGATGACATCAAGATCGAATAAATCAATGATTTCTGCGACTTTTGACGCCAACGTAATGTCGTATGGTGGATATTTAAAAACGGAATACTGGTTGACTTCAACCAAGTGGACCGTGATGTTTGGCCGATATTCCGTCAGGCGAAACGGCATGCTCGACGTAATGAAGTGGACGTCATGTCCACGGTCCGCTAATTTCATACCGAGTTCCGTCGCGACGACCCCACTCCCGCCGACGGATGGATAACAAAGAATCCCAATTGCTTTTTTCATGATAAAACCACACTCTCTTTATGACTTCTATTCGTCTCTATTCTAAGCAATATCAATCGGAATGACCATACTGATCACTTTTCGACTGATTTTCATAGGAAAAGCTAGTCTTTTTCCGACCGTGCCGTTACCCTAGAGAAAGAGTCTTGATTTGAAAGGAGCATACGGAAATGGCACCTCCATTCCAATTTCCGATTCGGATCCAGAACATTTTCTGGATTTTGGTCGGATCATTCATCTTTGCTTTTGGTATTTATCATTTTAACGTTCAAAATGAGTTAGCAGAAGGCGGTTTTACTGGGATTACCTTGATCTTAAAAGGACTGTTCGGATGGTCTCCATCGATCACGAACTTAGTATTGAATGTCCCACTTTTTTTCGTCAGTTATAAAATTCTTGGTCGGACGACCTTCGTCTACACGTTGATCGGTACATTCAGTTTTTCCTTCTGGTATGGATTGATTGCGAAGTATTCACCTCTCGTCATAGACCTGCGCGACGATATGGTGCTTGCTGCGCTTTTTGCGGGTGTATTCATCGGAGTTGGTCTTGGTATCATTTTCAACAACGGCGGTACGACAGGTGGTGTCGATATCATCGCGCGTTTGACGAAACGCTACTTCGGTTGGTCGATCGGTCGAACATTCTTGATCTTCGATTTCTTCGTCATCGTCGCATCCTTGACGTATCTCGATTACAAACAAGCAATGTATACGTTACTTGCCGTCTACGTCGGCGCTCGCGTCATCGATTGGATGCAAGAGGGCACTTATGCTGGTAAAGCAGCGATGATCATCAGTGATCACCGGACGGAAATCGCCGACGGCATTCATGCGACGATGAATCGTGGCACGACCCGTCTGATCGCAAAAGGCGGTTACTCTGGACGGGATCTCGAAGTACTGTACGTCGTCGTCGCTCGCAATGAAATCAATCGCTTGAAGACGCTCGTTAAAAGTGTCGACCAGCACGCCTTCATCACGTTGCATGACGTCTATGAAGTAACAGGAGAAGGTTTCACGTTCGACGAAAATCGGGTCCCAATCAAAGAAACGTAAAAAAACACGGATCGCTCAAACGAGCAATCCGTGTTTTTCGTTTTAGTCATCACTTGACGGGTTGAAGACGAGCAGTGCGAGACGAAGGAACTCGGCAACGGCAACGAGTGTTGCTGCTACGTACGTCCAAGCTGCTGCATTCAAGACACGACGTGAACCACGTTCTTCTTCGGCATCAATGATACCATGCTCCGTTAACTGCGCCATCGCTCGATTCGAGGCATCAAACTCGACCGGTAACGTGACGAGTTGGAAGATGACGGCACCAAGCATCAAGACGACACCAAGCATTGCAAGACCACTGAACCCAGCGAACAGACCGATCAACAACAGTGGGAACGATAAGTTCGACGTGATCGACGCGACAGGTGCAATCCGGTGACGGACACGCATCATATTGTAATCCGTCGCATCTTGAATGACGTGACCGATTTCGTGAGCTGCGATCGAAACGGCTGAGACCGTCGAACCGTAATAGACGTCTTCCGACAAACGAACGACTTTGTTCGTCGGGTCATAATGGTCGGACATCGTTCCACCGATTGGCTCAAGACGGACGTTCGTGATGCCGTTCTGCTTCATGATGAAGTCTGCGACCTGCGCTCCCGTCACCCCACTCTGAATAGGAACATCTTGATATTTTTTATAGGTGCTCCGCACCCGCATCTGAGCCCAGATTGGGACGATGATGATGATCGCGAGATAGATCAAATAGTTTGCCACGAGACATCGTTCCTTTCTTTTTTTGATTATAGGTCTATTTTATGTTCAAGTGATCTTATTGTCAATTGAATCGCGCGCGACGAGCAGATATCCCATCAAAAGACATATTCCGGTCAACCAGAAGGAACCATATCCGATCCACTGGATATGCTCCGCAAGTGCCGGGTAACGCGGCCACTGACCAAGAACATAATCGACGACATCGTTGTGGATGACCCAGATGGCGACGAGGACGAGTTCCTTGACACGAAACGTCATTAGCGGACTGTATAATAACGCCTGGAACGCCATCGCTCCGTGCGATACCATCAACATCAGTGCCATTGCTGTTAAGAACGGATCCTCCGTTCCGAGTTGATTCAACATCAACGCATTCATGACGACTGCCCAGACACCATATTTAATCAGTGTCACGAACGCAAGCGCTTCAAACAAGCGAGAACGTCGTCCGAAAATCCAAAGAAAGACGATGATCGTAAAGAACAGGGATGCAGTCGGGCTATCCGGAATGAACGGATAGTAATACCACTTCGACGTTGCGAGTTGTGGTTCATACCAGTAGTAACCGTATAATGTGCCTGCTAAGTTGATCAACCCGACAATCCAGAGTACTGCTTTATGTCGGAGTAATGTCAAAATACCTTGCAATCGTTTCACCTCATCATCGACAAAAGCCGGAGGATTGCTCCCCCGGCTTTTGGCTTATTTATTGTTTTCGCCGCCTTCACCGTATGAAGCGATGAATTTCGCGAGTTCTTTATGATCGGCATCTGATCCTTTGAACTGACCAGCAGGCATCGAACCGATACCTTTGACTGCGATATCATAAATTTCTTTTTCTGTCTTTTTCGTACCAACGAGTGCCGGCGCTGCTGCGCCACCCTCGAGGTTCTTACCGTGACAGTTGACACATGACTGATTCGAATAAATTTCAAATCCTTTAGCCGATGTATCAATTTTTGGTCCTTCGTTCATCGTCAATTCACCTTGTTTATGGATTGTATCCCAGTGAGTCGTTTGAACAGATTCCCAAGTCAAGAAGACGATCGAGACGACTGCGAGGAGCATCATGCTGACTGCGATCGGACGTTTCGCAGGACGACGTTCAAGACCTTGGTCGAGCCATGGCGCGACGAGAAGTGCTGTGAACGCAAGACCTGGGAGGATGACCGTTCCCATCAAGATGTATGGACCTGCAGCGAATTGGTATTTCAAGAGCTGATAGAGGAATAGGAAGTACCAGTCCGGAAGTGGAATGTACGACGTATTCGTCGGATCGGCAATGTTTTGAAGTGGTGCTGCTTCTACGATTGTCAATGTCATGAAGCCGATCAAGAAGACCGCTCCAACCATCCATTCGCGAAGTAAGAAGTTTGGCCAGAACGCTTCCGTTCGACCTGGATATTCCGAGTAGTCTTTCGACTTGTTCGGCATCCGGTTGTTGATCGACACCCGTGAATCGGTGACGAATTTCATTCCTTTACCACGATGCATCGTGTTCTCCCCCTTTTTTGTTGTCTAGATGATAGTCGGTTTAAAGTGGTCCAGAGATCCCTTGTTTACGGATCATCATGAAGTGGGCCCCGAGCAAGACGAACAATGCTGCAGGAAGGAAGAAGACGTGAATCGCAAAGAATCGAGCGATTGTACTTGCGCCGACGATTTCTCCACCCGCAAGGAGGGTCTTCGCGATACCACCGATGACCGGAATACTTTCAGCAATCTGAATCGTAACTTTTGTCGCGAACAACGCTTTCATGTCCCAAGGCAATAGGTATCCTGTCAGACCGAGAGCTAAGACGACGAAGAACAAGAGCACTCCGACAACCCAGTTCAATTCACGTGGTTTCTTGTATGAACCAGTGAAGAAGACACGTAATGTATGTAGGAACAACATTACGATAACGACCGACGCACCCCAGTGGTGCATACCACGAACGATTTGTCCGTGTGCGACTTCATTTTGAAGATAGTAGACGGACGCGTGTGCGTTGATGATGTCCGGTACGTAATACATCGTCAAGAACATCCCCGAAAGAATCTGGATGACGATCGTAAAGAACGTCAATCCGCCAAAACAATAAACGAAAGCTGAAAAGTTATGTGCCGGGTTGACGTGCTCCGGTACTTCATGATCGGCGATATCTCGCCAAAGCGGCGTAATGTCAACGCGCTCATCGATCCAATCATAGATTTTTTGCATCATCGCTTACGCACCTCTTTCGACTGGTTTACCAAGGTAGAGGTAACCATCTTTCTGTTGCATTTCATACTCATCGAGTGGTTTCGTCGGAGGCGTACCAGGTACGTTCGTGCCATCCTTCGTATACCGTCCGAAGTGACATGGGCAATAGAATTGCTCCGGGTGCGTCGGATCTGCGCCGAAGCTGACTTGGCAACCTAAGTGTTTACAAATTGGTGAGAGGGCTAAAATTTCTCCCTTATCATCTTTGAACACCCAAGCAGACAATGTTTCTTCGAACTCATACCACGCATCTTGCGTTTGTTTCTTGAAGTCGACCCGTTTTGGTTCTGTCGTGATATCCGACAACTTCATTACTTTTACTTTATCGCCTGCTCCTGATTTCTTCAGGACTGGATCAACTGCGAAGTTGACCATCGGCATGACCATTGTCGCAGCCATGAAACCGCCGACGCCTGTCAATGTATACGTCAAGAACTGACGACGTGTTACGTTAGACCCGTTTTGAGCCATCTCGATCCCCCCTTGTGATGTACGCTGTGCCCCAAGACGACAGTACTTCACACAAATTTCTCACATGGTAATAGTATCTTAATAAAATCATTGCGTCAACCGCTTCATAGCGCGGTCCAACGGTTTCCTAACTGTTCGAGAACTTGTCCTACGAAATTCCCGACCATCTGACCTTGTTGGTCACGACTCATCGTCTCAAGAGCTAGACGTGGCACGTAGATAATCTCTTCGGCGGCAGTCTCCTTCCACCTTAAATCAGCAGTGATGAAGGTGATGAAACGGAATTGCCCGGAAGCAGCCGCTTGACGCCATCCTTCCAACTGTTCGATCGACGGTGCATCGATATAGGTCAGAGCAGGAACGAGCAACGCCCGTCCGGATAGCTGGCGTTCGACTTCGGACGCCACCGTCAATGTCATGTCTGCGCATTCCGCGTAAGCATGCATCGCCTCATCGAAACCGACCGGAAGCAAAGGCACGATCAGCGTATCGATGTACGCTTGCTCGCTTCGTGTCCGCTGTACGTCGGATGGTTTGAAACGCAAGTCATTTCCCCCTTTCTTCGTACTTACAATTCGTCACATTTAATGTATCATATCCGCATTTCCTCCTACTCTCTTAATGTGAACGTTTTATGAAATTCCACTCTATTTTTCTTCATATTTTGCACAAATCTTCACATACGAAAGGACCCTACTACCTCTGCTGGGCAATAGAGTCCTTCTGTTAAGGAAGTTGACTTCGAACGAGCCGTAACTGTTCGGAAAGAGAGTGGAATCGATGTTGATCGCGTGCATCCAGCGCTTCATCAATCAAGCGGACTAAACGTTCTTCTTCCTGCCGATTGACCGTGACCGCGATGAAATGTGTCGCTTCATCCGCTAAGCGCGGTTCAACAGCAACTTCTGGGCGAAACGGATTTTCTTCTAGTAAAGACAAATACTCGTCATCCATCATCATACCTTGGAAGTTCAACTCGATATAGATATCTTCCGAGGTCAGGCGAATGTCATGATACGCTTTTTCTGGATCTAACGTCGTGACATCCCCTTTTTTGAAGAGAAACGGTTCCGCATCAAATCCGTATGTCGTCATGATGATTGCCTTCGGAGCGAAGGTCGCATTTTGAACGAAGTGTACTTGCTCGAGTTTTGCCTCATTGCGCAGCCAATAATCGATGATCCATTTCGCTTCCCGTCGCTTTAACGTGTAATAGGTCAAGATGCGGCGTAAGAATCGCTGCTTTCTCTCTATCATCTCAATCCTACTCCCTTCTCCCGTGAAGTCATCCATCCATTCGTTCAACATAGTCGACGAGTTCGTTATCTTCTGGTGTCAACTTAGCAGCGCGGCGGAGAAGACGTTGTCCCTCTTCACGCCGTCCTTCCTCGACGAGTGCGAATCCATACTCTTTCAAGAAGAGCGCATCTTCCGTGAATGCACCTTCGACTATCGCATAATTCTCCATCGCTTGCGTGTATTCCTCTAAGGCATACAAAGCGCGTGCCCGGTACCATGTTAGAATCGGAGCCGTGACGTGTTCTTCGATGGCAGAGATCGTCTCGATCATCGCTTCGTGGTCCTCGTCTTCAGCAAGTAACGAAAGCAAACGTTCCGCTGCGACGATTGATTCCGGATTCAAGGCAAGTGCCTCACGTAGCGCTTGGACGCTTCCAGCGCGATCGCCGAGTTTTAGAAGGAACAATGCTTCCATCGTCCGCAACTCATCATTGTAATCGTCGCGCTCCATTCCTTGTTTGATGACGTTCAGTGCTTCTTTTGTCAAACCAAGTTCGGCTTGGCTTTCCGCATATGGTACGTACGCCGACGTATAGTCCGGATCCTGTGCAATCAATTGCTGGAATGTCTCGACCGCTTTTTGATGTTGACCGACACGGTGAGCCGTCATCGCAAGACCAAACAGCGTATGCAGGTCGGAGCGTTCTGCGACAGCACGTTCGTACAGTGGAATCGCATCTTCAAATTGTCCTGTCATCGCGAGTGATTCCGCGTAAAGGGCATCGAGCGGCAATTCAGCACGTAACTCTGGTCGCTCCGCGATTTCGGCGAATAACGGTACCGCCTGATCAAACGCACCGAGCGTCATGTAGAGTTCGGCTAAACCGTATGCCAGTAACGGTTCGTCCGGTGCAAGGTTACGCGCTTCCTTCAGCTTCGCTAACGCTACTTCGTCAAGACCTTGCGACTGATAGAGGTCAGCGAGTAATACGAGAGAACGCGGACCATATTCCGTGTCCATTGTGTCGACCTGTTCGAGGACGGAGATCGCTTCTTCTTCGCGATCCAAATCGATATAACATTCTGCTAGTAACAAGGCTACTCCCGCGTTACCCGCATATTCGACGTAAAGCGGCGCCAAGAGATCGACCGCTCGGTCAGACAAACCGAGTTCGATATAGAGATCGGCAACGGCGAGGCGGTCCTCATCCGTTCCTGTCTTTTCGAGTTTTTCTAATGCTGCTAACGCTTCTGAGGTGTGACCATGTTCTAATTCTTCGATGATGCCATTCAATAGTTGTTCATTCAAGGCAAACGCCCCACTTTCTGTCATCCGCCTATTGCTTACTCAGATTGGTCGGATTGAAGTTTCTTTAAATCATCATAGAACGTTGGGTAGCTGACTTCAACTACTTCGCGTCCATGAACCATAATTTCTGGATTGATCGTCGCCGCGATCGTCAACATCATCGCGAGCCGGTGATCACCTGCACTGTCGACTTCCGCTGCTTGCAGAGGTGTCGGTCCTTCGATGATCATGCCGTCATCCGTTGCCTCGATGTTCGCTCCAAGACGCTGTAATGCCGTCACGACGGTCTCGATCCGATCCGTTTCCTTGACACGAAGCTCTTGTGCATCGCGAATGATTGTTCGTCCTTCCGCTTGCGTCGCAAGCAAAGCGAGTAACGGAATCTCATCAATCAAGGATGGAATCTGATCACCTTCTACCGTGATTGCTTGTAACGATGTCGTCTCGACGGTCACATCTGCCGTCTCCTCTCCACCGTCTTCTGAGCGATGATTGATTTCGACACTTGCACCCATCTGTCGTAACGTCTGTAAAAAACCAATCCGTGTCGGATTCATCAAGACGTGAGTCGTCGTAATGCGACTATCCTGCCCGATTGCTGCTGCCGTCCACCAAAACGCTGCTGACGATGGATCGCCTGGAATGTCGAGTGACGTTGCTTGTAAGCGTACAGGACCTTGAACACGAATGTGCCGACCATCCTCGCGTTCATCGATCGCTACGTCAACACCGAACTGCGGCAACATCCGTTCCGTATGGTCGCGTGACAGGATCGGCTCAATGACTGTCGTCTCACCCGTCGCATGCAGACCTGCGAGCAACACGGCACTTTTCACTTGTGCACTTGCGACTGGCAACGTATACGTCGTTCCGACAAGCGGCGTCCCTGTGATGTGAAGCGGCGCCGTCTCACCTGTGATGTTTGCTCCGAATAAGGCAAGCGGTTCCGTGATTCGTTTCATCGGACGTCTGCGCAAGGAAGCGTCTCCATCGAGCGCATACGTCGCTTGACCGCCTGCTAGGATACCGCTCAAGAGACGAATCGTCGTCCCCGAGTTTCTGCAATCGATCGTCGCTTCTTGGAACGTATCCGTTCCGGTGATCCGAATTTCCTCTGATGTTCGATCGATTTGTGCACCGAGCGCCTGCATCGCTTCTAGTGAAGCAAGACAATCGGCCCCTTCAAGTGCGTTTCTGACACGTGTCGTTCCCTCGGCGATTCCGCCGAACAGGAAAGCACGGTGCGTCATTGATTTATCGCCAGGTACTTGTACTGTTCCTCTTAAGCCCATTCTAGACACCTCACTGTTTGATTGAATGCTTGACGCAATCGTTCTTCGCTGATCGCTTCTAAAATGAAGCGCCCTTCTTTTTCAAGGACGAATCGAATCGTTGCTTGGTGGTTCTTTTTGTCGCGACGCATCAGTTCAAGGTAGGTCTTAAACGATTGTCGATCCGGTAATTCCGTTCCAAGACGATGGAGCAATTGTCCGAGCTGCTTCGCCTGTTCGTCATTTCCTTCTAAGAACTTGACGAAGACGAGTCCGATCCCTACTGCCTCGCCATGCGCAAGACCAGGACTCGCATATTCAACGGCATGACCAAATGTATGTCCATAGTTCAAAAAGGCACGCATCCCTTGCTCCGTCTCATCTTGTTCGACGATATCCCGTTTCACATTAATCCCCCGTGCGAGCCAGTCTTCCAAATCGAGTCCTTTGACAGCATCCAGCGAAACATCGAGTAACGAGTCTGCAAATGATGGTCGCGAAAGGAACCCATGCTTGACTAACTCAAAGAAGCCACTTCGCCATTCCCGGTCTGGTAATGTCTGAAGGAGCGTTAAATCATACACGACACCACTTGGCTGATAAAATGCACCGACTAAGTTTTTACCGAGGGAGAGGTTGAGACCAACCTTTCCACCAACACTTGAATCGTGCGCTAACAGTGTCGTCGGAATTTGAATGAACGGGATGCCGCGCAAAAAGGTTGCCGCGACGAATCCCGCTAAATCACCAATCATTCCACCGCCAAACGCAAGGATCAGACTATGACGTGTCATCCCATACCGAACCCCTTCTTCGAGTAGAGCGCCATAAACGGCAAGCGACTTACTGTGCTCCCCAGGCGCAACGGTGCTGATGTGAACGTCGATCGACGTCGATACATCCGCTAACGCATCCTGCAATCGATCCATCTGCAAGTGATGTACCGTTTCATCCGTGATGACCCAGATGCGGTCCGCCTCGTTCAGCGCTGAAAGATGCGATAACCGGGCTAATGCCCCATTTCCGACAAGTACTGGATATGACGTTTTCAACCGGATATCAAATTCGATCAAAACGTCCGAACCTCCTCTTTGTAGGCGGCGACGGCAGCTTGAAGACGATCGAGTGTCGATGTCCCGAACATTTCAAGGATAGCGACCGCAATCTCAAACGCGACGACGGCTTCTAAAACAACCGATGCGGCTGGAACGGCACAGGCATCACTTCGCTCGATTTGTGCCGTGAATGCTTCCTTCGTCTCGATATCGACCGATTGCAGTGGACGATAGAGCGTCGGAATCGGCTTCATTGCTACTTGGACGCGAATCGGCATGCCTGTAGACATCCCGCCTTCGATTCCGCCTAGATGGTTCGTCCGCCGATGATAGCCGGATGCATCATGAACGATTTCATCTTGGACGGTACTCCCCTTGCGACGACCAAGTTCATACCCGTCACCAAAACCGACTGATTTCATCGCATTGACGCTAATGACAGCTTGTGCAATCCGGCTGTCGAGCTTTAGATCGTTTTGGGTGAAGGACCCGACGCCCGGCATCATGCCTGTCACGACGACTTCGATTTCACCGCCGAGTGTATCCCCTTCTTTTTTGGCCGCATCAATTTCCTCCATCATCCGTTGTCCTGCTTGTTCGTCAGCACATCGAACGGGTGAAGCATCAATCGTTTCCTGATGTTCCACAGGATCCTTCCACGGTGCATCGATGCCACCGATCGACCGTACGTGCGAGAACACTTCAATCCCGAGTTCATTCAGTAATTGTTTAGCGAAGGCGCCGACGGCAACACGTGCTGCCGTCTCACGAGCGGAAGAACGTTCTAGTACATCGCGTAAATCGCGATGACCGTACTTCAATCCACCAACGAGATCCGCATGTCCAGGACGTGGACGCGTCAACGTCCGCGGGCGCTCCAACTGTTCTTCGAGCGGTTCCGCTTGCATGACTTGTGTCCAGTGCGTATGATCCTTATTCTCGATGAACAAACTGATTGGTGATCCCGTCGTATATCCATGACGAATCCCACCACGTGCATCAATTTGATCCTGTTCGATTTGCATGCGTCGTCCGCGTCCGTATCCGCCTTGACGACGTGTCATTTCACGCTGGATGGCTTCGAAATCAATCGTGAGTCCTGCTGGCATCCCATCAATGATGACGGTCAACCCTTTTCCGTGTGATTCTCCTGCTGTCATGTAACGCATTCGCTTCATCCCTTCCTGTTTAACCGATTTTTTCGTAAAAGAAGCTCTGTTTCATCTTTAATCCAAACCGTTCGGGCTGGAAAATTTGTTCCGTTCCACCAACGAATAGGATTCCGCCTGGCTTTAAGGCCTCGACGAACGAACGATAGACGTGCGCTTTCGCTTCTTCTGTAAAATAAATCAGCACGTTGCGGCAGATGATTAAATCAAACCCTGTATCGTACCGGTCTCCTAACAGATTATGTTTACTGAAACGAACGAGTCGTTTGATTTCTGGAACGACTTCGAACGTTTGCTCTTGCTCGATGAAATATTTCTTTTTACGCGCTTCGACGACTTCATTTAATGCAGAAGCTCCATATCGACCAAGCTTGGCTTTTTCAAGAACGAGTTCATCCAAATCCGTTGCTTGAATCGTAAAGGCGGATGGATCGAGCCGTTCACTTAAAATCATCGCGAGAGAGTATGGTTCTTCTCCGGTCGAACAAGCTGCGCTCCACGTCCGGATTCGTCCATGTGCTCGCGACTCTAGGATCGGTAAGATATCTTGTTCCAATTGTTGCCAACGAATCGGATTACGGAAAAATTCACTGACATTGATCGTCATCCGGTCTAAAAACTCGTCGTATAACGATGTGTCCTTATCCATTGCCTGCATATAAGAAGCAAATGTACTATATCCTTTTTTGTCACGTAACGCCGTCAATCGCCGCTTCATCTGTGCTTCTTTATACTGACCGAGATCAATCCCTGATTTGGTCTTGAATCGTTGAATAAAAAGTTCATAATCTTCCAATTGGCACACCTCGCTCACTCTCGATATCGAATGGTCATTTCCATGACCGGTTCAACTTATTTTCTATAGTAGCATAAAGCTATAGGCATTCCAAAAAGCAATTAGACAATTGGGTCATTCCGTTTTACAAGAACACGACAAAAGGGATTCGATCAAATCGAATCCCTTCCCCGTTGTCTTTCTATTCATGTATTACGCGTTGACTGGTTGTCCTTGAAACCAGAGGGCAAGCTCACGCTCCGCACTCTCGACACTATCTGAACCATGGATGACGTTCTCACTCATCGTGTTCGCGAAATCACCACGAATCGTTCCAGGTGCTGCTTCAAGTGGTTTTGTTTTCCCGATCATCAAACGCGAGACGGCAACGACATCTGTGCCTTCGACGCGAAGTGCAACGACAGGACCCGATGTGAGGAAAGTGACCAACTCTCCAAAGAACGGTTTCTCCGCGTGCTCTTCGTAATGTGCTTTTGCTAGCTCTTCTGTGACGTTCATCATTTTCATTTCACGAATGATGAATCCTTTGCGTTCGATCCGTCCAATGATTTCCCCAATCAATCCACGTTCTACGCCATCCGGTTTGACCATCAAAAATGTCTGTTCCATCTCTAGTTCCCCCTATGAAATGCTTTTAGAAAAGCGCTTACATAGTCAGTTTACTGGCTTTTGAGAAGAACAGCAAGAAATTTTTGACAATCTTCACCCTTTTCGTTTTCCAACGTAGCGTGCGACTTCTTCAAGCGATCGTTTAGCAGAAGATTTAGGTAATGGTTCGAGACGTTTGATGGCACGATGGATATAATGATCGACTGTTTGTTGCGTTCGTTCGATAGCACCCGAAGTTTGAAGAAACGACAATAAGGGTGCGACTTCTTCATGTGTTGGCATACTCTCGATTTTTGAAAGACGTTCATAAAAGACAGCATCTTCTGCACCATAAAAGACAGGTAACGTTTTGTGTCCATGACGCAAATCTTCTGCTACGGGCTTACCAAGTTCTGTGCGATTCGCTGTGAAATCAAGCAAATCGTCAGCAATTTGAAAAGCAAGTCCGATATCTCGTCCAAACAACCGTAACGCTTTCGTATCGGCTGCAGAACAGTTCGCAACAATGGCACCCAGGTGACAACTCGCTTCGATAAGAATGGCTGTTTTTCGTTCAATCCGTTTGATGTAGCGTTTAATCGACTGTTCCCAATCATATTGGTCATAGATTTGTTCAATCTCACCTTCGCAAATTTCACGCATCGTATGGACCATCACTTGGACAAGTTCCGGCTTTCCGACTTCACCAATCAATCGAATCGCCTCTCCAAACAGATAGTTCCCGGAATACAGTGCTACTTCTTCATCAAAGTATTGCATGACGGTCGGTTTTCCACGTCGTAGTTCCGCGTCATCAATGACATCGTCATGAACAAGTGACGCCATATGGACAAGTTCAAGACTGGCTGCCACACGAATCAGCTCATCTCGATCTGCCTCCCCGAATTTAGAGGCTAACAATACGAACGCCGGTCGAATCCGTTTTCCACCAGCCTTCAACAGTTGCTTTCCAGCCGCATCGATCGTCGGTTCCTCAGAAGCGATATGATTGATCAGAAAACGATCGACTAAATTAACTTCCTTCGTGACATCACGGTATATGGAATGCAGTGACATCTCACCACTTCTTCCCAA
This sequence comes from Exiguobacterium sp. s161, assembly GCF_018619045.1. Classification (NCBI taxonomy): domain Bacteria; kingdom Bacillati; phylum Bacillota; class Bacilli; order Caryophanales; genus Exiguobacterium; species Exiguobacterium sp. s161. Next base: position 1,016,561 of record NZ_JACSNH010000001.1, on the reverse strand, counting down.
GGTGCATCGCAGCAGCCCCACCCGCGAATGCCTTGACTTCCACTTGCATGAAGCCTGCCTGTTCGAAGAGTTGTTTCAGTTCGACGCGGTCGAGGAACACTTCCGTCGATTCTTGTAGCCAGTTGTATTGATCGTATGATTTCGCAAGCAATCGTCCGACTTGTGGCATGATTTTTCCGAAATACAATGAATATGCTTCGCGGAAAATCGGTGCCGTCGGTTGACTCGTCTCGAGACAGACGACCGTTCCACCTGGTTTTAAGACACGATGCATCTCTTTGATGACCTGTAGATAATCCGGTACGTTTCGTAGACCAAAGCCGATCGTCACATAATCGAACGAGTTATCACCGAACGGTAGATCCATCGCATTTCCGTGAATCAATTCGATATTTTTCATATCGAGCGCTTCTACCTTCTCCACGCCGACTCTTAGCATGTTTTCTGAAAAATCAAGTCCTTTGATGACACCTGTCGGACCGGCTGCTTTCGCTAGTTGAATCGTCCAGTCTGCTGTTCCACAACAAAGATCGAGACATTTAGCGCCCGGGAAAACTTGCATCCGGCGCATCGTCTCGCGTCTCCATAATTTATGCAATCGAAAGCTGATGACTGAATTCATTTGATCATAGTTCGTTGATATCGATTGAAACACTTCATATACTTTTTTTTCTTTATCTTTTGCCTGCACACCGCTCACCCTTTCCAAGATCTCATGCTACCGCCATCTGCTCGAGATGCGATAACAGTAATTTCTGTGCGACCAGATCCAATTGTTCTGCCTGTTGTTGAATGATCTGTCGCCCCTGTCGTGTCAGCCATTCTCGTTTCGTGATTGCCGCGAGTCCTTGCATTAATCCGAACTCTGCTGTTAACCACAAGAGAACCCGTTCTTCCGTCGATGCATAATTCATTTCGTGAAGGGCACACTTTGCTTCGTTGACCCGTTGAATCGTCCGTCCGAGTGAAACGAGAATCTCTTTTGGTAACCCAGCTAGCTGTTCGAAAAAGTAGCTCGAGAATAAATCCCCTGCTAATACAAGCAACTGTCGCTCCTTCGAACCGCGTAGCGTTTCATTGACACGCTCATGCAGACGTAGCGCTACTTGTGCGAAATGAATCGCTTTGACGAGTGCTTCTGAATCCAGCGTGTCATGTTGAGCGACATCAATCAACCAACTGATCTGTTCACGATCGATGGAAGGGAAATCCACATGTCGAGCCAATCGTGTCGTTTGTTTAGTGGTGAGTGCAGTGATGATTTCATCCACGCGCAGCTCATGTTGTTCCATGCTTTTACCCCCCGATCTCCAGTGCCATCTCGTTGATGGACGTTCTTCTTTTTTAATATACCATAATCGGCGGGCTTTCACGCTTCTGAATGTCCACAAAAAAGCCGCCCGAGAAAATCTCGGGCGACTATGTAGCCGGATTACTTCACAGCATCTTTCAATGCTTTACCTGGTTTGAAGGCAGGTACTTTGCTTGCTGGAATCTCGATATCTTCTTTCGTACGTGGGTTGCGACCTTTACGGGCTGCACGCTCACGGACTTCGAAGTTACCAAATCCAATCAATTGGACTTTCTCTCCAGACTGAAGTGTCTCAGTGATCGATTCGAATGTTGATTCAACAACTTTCGTCACGTCTTTTTTTGTAAGACCTGATTTTTCGACGACTGCTTGAATGAGTTCAGTTTTGTTCATTACTTTCACCCCCTCCCAATCACTTCTTCGAGGGTAATCATACCCCATAAACGTTGCTATTACAACATTTTCGTGTAAATAACGTTCAATTTTCAGATTCTTCGCTCGATTCCTCCGAAAACACAGGTTCGCCTTTTTCGTTTATCGTGTAGCTTTGGGAATAGGCAGGAACAAAAGGCTGATCTTCATAGAGCAAATACCGAATATCCTGACCGACTTTCGGCTTTTTCTTCGCCGTTTGAACAGCTTTCTTCAACTCAGGTAAATAGTTGATGAAGAGGCGTCCTTGACCATCGACATAGATCGACAACTTTTCATTTGAGTACGGACTTGGGACAGTCGGTTCTTTTTTGATGAATAATTTTTTATAGTCAAGCGTAAACTGGTTTTTTCCGAACGATCCTTTAAACGGATACTTTTCGTTCTTCTTCCGATACGCATCAATCCGAACTTGAAGCTTCTGTAACTCTTCTGCAACAAGTAAATCCATCAACTTAACAGTCGGTTTCGTATCGACATCGACTAACAGGTAGATGAATGTTCCGCCACCTTCAAAACTGTTCGATGGTGGATCACTCATGTAACGCGGAATGAGCCGCCCTAATTCGATTTGATAACGCTCCATGAGCGGAGTATCTGCTTCCATCGTCTTGATTGGCAAAACACCCGTGTCTTTTTGATACGCATCGACAGCATCCTGTACGGTACGTAACTGTTGCGGATACGGTACGCGGTTCGACGGTTTCTGACTGTCTGGAAACAGACAACCCGATAACAACGTCACCGGAATGAGCATGAGGATCACGAACCACTTCTTCATGCGCTTGGCCCCGCCATGACGATGAACACCATGATGATCGACGCAACGATGAAACATACGAATGCCAAAGTCGATACGAGAACCTGCCATATCCCTTTCAACTTCGTCCGACTGACCGTGACCAGCAAGACACTGATCGCAAAGAGTCCAATGCCAGCGAACGAGATCCACATTTTTATTAATCCTGGACTCAAGGTTTCCACCCCACTCCGTTAATCTTTCGTCGTGAAGAGATGCTCGATCTCATTTTTCTGTGGTCGTTGCATCAACTTTTTGACTTCTTCTTCCGGTGTATGACCGTCAAAGAGAACATGGTAGAGGGCGGAAGTGATTGGGAGCTCACACTGCTTTGTCTCCGCTAAATCATACGCCGCTTGGGTCGCACGAACACCTTCGACGACCATTCCCATGTTTTCTAGTACCGTCTCTAATTTTTCACCGCGACCGATGGCATTCCCCGCACGCCAATTTCGACTATGAACCGATGTACAAGTAACGATCAAGTCACCCATTCCCGTCAATCCAGTGAACGTCATTGGGTTAGCTCCAAGCATCGTACCAAGACGAGCCATCTCGACCATTCCACGCGTAATCAACGCTGCTTTGGCATTGTCCCCGTAACCGAGACCATCCGTCATACCTGCGGCAAGCGCAATGATATTTTTGAGCGCCCCACCGAGTTCAGCTCCAATGATATCCGCATTCAGATAGACGCGGAAGTTTTCATTCGTAAACAGCTCCTGTACACGACCAGCCTCTTCTAAATCATCCGATGCGATGGTCACTGTCGTTGGTTTACGTAACGCGACCTCTTCGGCATGCGAAGGACCGGTCAAGACACAAACCGCTTTGCGTTTCGCAGGATCGACCTCTTCTTCGATTAATTCTGACAACCGAAGATGCGTCTTTGGCTCGATTCCTTTTGATGCATGAATCAAAACGACTGGTTCCGTCAACAATTCATTCAATTGTCGGGAAACCGAACGAATCGCAGAGGACGGTGTGACGATCAAGATATGCGTTGCGCCTTCGACCGCCACTTTAAGATCCGTCGTCGCCTTCAATGATTGTGGTAACATGACACCTGGCAAAAATTGCGCGTTTTCATGATGTTCATTGATGCGGTCGACAGTTGTTTGTTCACGACCGTAAAGCATGACTTCCTGATCATTATCGGCTAAGACGAGCGAGAGCGCTGTTCCCCAGCTCCCCGCTCCGATGACAGCGATTTTGGTCATACTGACTCACCTCATTATTGTTTTTGACGAGCTAAAATCCGGATTGGTGTACCTGTAAAATCAAATGCTTCCCGAATCCGATTCTCAAGATATCGTTTATAAGAGAAGTGCAGCAATTCTGGATCATTGACGAACAAGACGAACGTTGGTGGACGTGACGCGACTTGAGTCGCATAGTTGATCCGAAGACGAACCCCTTTATCCGTCGGCGCCGGGTTCATCGCGACAGCGTCAACGATGACATCGTTCAAGACGCTTGTCTGAATCCGTTGTGCATGGCTGTGCGCTGCTTGTTGAATGACCGGTAACAACGTCTGCAAACGACGTTTTGTTTTCGCTGAGACGAAGACGATGGGTGCATAGTCAAGGAAACGGAATTCTTCCCGAATCTCTTCTTGCATCTTTTTCATCGTCTTATCATCTTTTTCGACAGCATCCCATTTATTGACGACAATGATGACCGCGCGACCTGCTTCGTGAGCATATCCCGCTACTTTTTTATCTTGTTCGATGATACCTTCTTCGCCATCAAGCACGACACAGACGACATCTGCCCGTTCGATTGCTTTTTGTGCACGCATGACGCTGAAACGTTCTGTTGATTCATAGACTTTCCCGCGTTTTCGCATCCCGGCCGTATCGATGATGACGTATTCTTGATCATCCCGCGTAAACGGTGTATCGATCGCATCGCGCGTCGTACCAGCGATGTTCGAAACGATGACACGTTCTTCACCGAGAATCGAGTTCGTCATACTTGATTTTCCGACGTTTGGACGACCAATCAAGGCAAACTTGATCGTGCTTTCGTCATATTCTAATTCTTCTTTATCTGGTGCGAGTTCAAGGACACGGTCGAGTAAGTCACCTAGACCAAGACCATGTGTACCAGAAATCGGGAACAAGTCTCCGAATCCAAGGGAGTAAAATTCATACATTAAATCACGCATTTCAAAGTTATCGACTTTGTTGACAGCTACGACGACTGGTTTGTTCGAACGGAATAACATGTTCGCGACTTCCTCATCCGCTGCTGTGATTCCTTCGCGTCCGTTCACCATGAAAATGATGACATCCGCTTCATCAATAGCGAGCTCCGCCTGATGACGCATCATTTGAAGTAGGGGCTCATCCCCGACTTCGATTCCACCTGTATCAATCAAATGAAAATGACGATTCAGCCATTCTCCAGTTCCGTAAATACGGTCGCGGGTAACGCCTGGCTTGTCTTCTACGATTGAAACCCGATCTCCAATCACCCGGTTAAAAATCGTCGACTTTCCGATATTTGGGCGACCTACGATCGCCACGACTGGAATTGCCATCCCAACACCTTCTTTCTCTTCTCTCGCTTCATAGCCGTTCTATTGTATCAAATCAAACTGTCATATACCATAACAAACCGCATATAAAAAGCGGACACGCTTGTGTCCGCTTTGTGTCATTGCTTATTCTTTCTGATCAGAATCGTCCTCAGTCAAGTCAGCGACCGAGAATCCTTCTGATTGATTCGTATAATCCGAGTAATCGTCAGCAGATGATTCTTCCTCTTCAAGGACACGTGTTGATAGCGAAATCTTATGCTCATCAAGACGTACTTCGAGTACTTTCGCCTCGATTTCCTGTCCTTCTTCGAGTACTTCCGAAGGTGAACCGATATGACGGTTCGCGATTTGCGAAATGTGCAAAAGTCCTTCTACTTGCGGCGCAAGTTCGATGAAGGCTCCGAACTGGACGAGACGACGTACACGTCCTTTAACGATATCGCCAGCTTCGATCTTCCCTTCCATCTGTTGCCATGGACCAGGTTGTGTTTCCTTGATCGATAACTTGACCTTTTCTGTATCACGGTCGACACCAAGTACTTTGACTTCGACTTTTTGACCTTCCGTGACGATATCCGAAGGACGCTCGACACGGTGGTGTGCCATCTCAGAGATATGAACGAGACCGTCGACGCCACCGATATCAACGAAAGCACCAAAGTCCGTTAAACGTTGGACTGTACCTTCGAGGATTTGACCTACTTCTAAATTTTCAAGTGTCTCTTTTTTCTTCGCGTTCAATTCGCCTTCAACGACAGCTTTGTGCGAGAGAATGACACGGTTCTTTTCTTGATCGAGTTCAACGACCTTGACTTCGATCGAACGACCGATGTAATCCGAGAAATCCTCGACATAATGCCGTTCGACGAGTGACGCTGGAATGAATCCGCGGACACCGATATCAACGACGAGTCCACCTTTGACGATGTCCTTAACGACAACTTCAAAGATCTCACCTGATTTATACTTCTCTTCTACTTGCTCCCACGCTTTGAGCGCGTCGATTTCTCGTTTCGAGACGACGACCTCTTCATCCGTGATTTTCTTGACCTTCACTTGTAGTTCATCTCCGACGTTCAGCACGCCGCGAATATCATCGAGATGAAGACTCGATACTTCGCTGATCGGTAAGATGGCTTCTGTTTTATATCCGATATCAATGAGTGCTTGCTTGTCTTCAATTTTCACGACCATTCCGGTAACTACCTGGTCCCGATGAATTTCAAAATCAGGCATATCTTTCATTTCTTCGACCATTCCAAAACAACCTCCTCACGATGAGTACAAGAAACGCCTGACACGTGTCAATGCGTTTATCCTGCTTCTAACTTCTTACAATTCTGACTATTTGTCAAGGTATTAAGCGTGATTGAAGTAGACGGATTTGATTTCGTCCATGATTCGGTCAGAAATCGATTTCGCTGCGCCCCGTTGATCACGTAAATCCGAAATATCAACCGGTTTCCCGACCGCGACGTGCATCCGTTTGAACGGGCGGTATGATCCGATGATGGCAATCGGTAAAATCTGCGCATTCGATCGTAACGCAAAGAACCCGACTCCTGGTTGTGCTGCTGTAAATTCACCTGGCGCAGATCGCGTTCCTTCTGGGAAAATACCGACCGTCTCATCTGAATTCAATAGTTCAATCGTCCGTTTCAAGGCTTGACGATCTCCTTGACCGCGACCGACAGGGTATGTTCCTGCCGCAATCATTAATTGTTTTAAGGCAGGAACTTTGAACAGTTCTTCTTTTGCCATGTAACGCACCGCGCGGTTTGGCGGAATCGCACTGACGAGGAAGACCGGGTCCCAGTTCGAACTGTGATTGGCACAGACGAGTAAAGAACCGTCTTTTGGAATGTTCTCTTGTCCTGTCACTTTCAATCGGAAGACTGTTTTCGCAATGACCCAGACGACAAACCGGGCAATCCGGTAAATGGTATCTTGACGTTTCATTTTAGGACACCCTCTGCTAGCTCCATCAATCGGACGACGACTTCATCGATCGTCATCTCTGTCGTATCGAGATATAGTGCATCGTCAGCTTGGCGCAATGGCGAGACTTCACGTTCGCTGTCGCGCTTATCACGCAGTGCGATCTCTTCTTGAAGAATCGTGATGTCACTGTCCATCCCACGCGCGATATTTTCACGGTGTCTTCGAGCTGCACGCTCTTCGACAGTTGCCGTCAAAAAGACTTTTAATTCTGCATCCGGCAATACGACTGTGCCGATATCACGTCCATCCATGACGATTCCACCGCGTTCAGCTAATTTCCGCTGTGCCGTGACGAGTGCAACCCGGACTTCTTTTTGACGAGCGACGAACGAGACATTATTCGTGATTTCGATGGAACGAATCGCATCCGTTACTTCGCGATCACCAATAAAGACACGTTGCCCGTTTTCGCCTGGTGTTAAACGAATATCAAGCGATTTCATTAATTCTCCGAGCACTTCCCCATCGTTGAGATCAAGTGATTGTTCAAGTGCTGCCAGTGTGACGGCCCGGTACATGGCTCCTGTATCGATGTATACATAGTCAAGGCGCGCTGCCAATTGTTTTGCGATCGTACTTTTTCCAGCACCCGCTGGTCCATCTAAAGCGATTTGAATCTTTTTCATCATCCATCCAATCCTTCCATCTTCCCTATAATTACCGGGAATTCATTCTTCCGAACGTTATCATAGCAAAAAAATGCGGTCAGGTGAATGGATTCATGCCCCTTCTTGAACTTTTCATTTGCATTTGATAACAGTGACGCAATACAAGTTCGCGACTTCTGTCGGGAATCATCGTAAATTGGAATGCTAATTCATATCGTTCTTCACGCCGATCAATTCGAACGAGTTCAGCGATGACATCTAATGTACTCGATATGCCCTCACCTGTAGGCAAAATGAATGTCATTTCCACCTCTTCCTCTTTTTGAACCGGTAATTGATCCGACAAGATCATCATTCCTCCAGCCGATAGATCGAGCGTCACCGTCGTAAACGGCTCGAAATGCGTTTTATGAGGGTGTACAGCAACATCGAGTATTTGCGGTACTCGGACGAACTGACGTCGTTGGATGCGTTCGATTTGATCATCCTTCGGTCGTTTCAAAGCATATCGTTGACCGCGAAGTGGATCATTTTGTCGTTCAACAACAACCGTATCAAATCCAAATAATTTGCCTTTTTCCTTAAAGAAATAAAATGAAACTTCTTCTTGCTCTGACAAGATGAATGTTTTGAGTGTCGCAACTTCACTCGGTGCTTCAATCCAAATCAATCGATTCGTCACGGCCGTCACCTTTGTGCGACCTTGTCGATCCTCACTATTCGAAAGCATTACCAAATCCCCAATTTCCATCATACTACTTCGCTCCTACTCTCTATTCGATGCCATCTGAATGATGTTTTTTTCGTTTGAATCGCTGATTTAAACGATTGGCACCTCGTACTTGAAATAATCCAATCGTCCATAGGATGACCATGAAGACGATTGGCAAAAAAGATATACCACCATTTTCCAATATTAACAAATTAAATAAGATATGCGCAAATACCGGAAGCGAAATCGAGAGGGACAACCAGCGATAAGGATGAGGCGAGAATTTCGCCATGCCCATGAAGAATCCCATGATGACCGCAAACAAAGCATGACCAGATACTGGTAAGAGTGCCCGGAACAGCATATGTTCGACTGTTCCATTCACCATCAGATATAAGATATTCTCAAGCGTTGCGAACCCAAGTGAACAGGCTACCGCGTAGATGATCCCGTCGTAATAATCATTAAACCGTTGATGGATATAGACCGTATAAAAGACGACAAACCATTTCGCGAATTCTTCCGTAACAGCTGTTCGAATCAACTGCACCTCTTCACGCCCACCAAATTCGGTCTGGACGATATAGTCGATGAACATCAAGGGAAAGACGAGTAAAATACCGAAAATGAAACTTCGAAGGATATAGCCGACTGGCTCCGACTCATGTTCGTGACGTAGATAAAAATAAGTTAGGAGTGCGATGCCTGGGGCAACTCCGGAGAAAACGATTTGAACCACGCTTCCTCTCCCCCTTTCTTCCTCATTTATAAGAATAAAGGTTTCTTGGAAAAAAGAAAACGTCCTCGTTGTTTCAAGAGGGAAAAAGGTTACAATATGGGAGAACGAATCGAATCCGTCATAGAAAGTAGGTGAAGGTCTTCTGTCTGTAGACAAGGACCCTTTAGCATGAAATCATTATTACTCATTCATACGGGTGGAACGATCGCCATGGCACAGGATCATTCTGGTCATGTCTTACCAAACGATATCAATCCACTCGACGCTTCACTCCCGCGTGCAACAGATATTGCCAACATTACGACGCGTCACTTCGCAAACTTACCTTCTCCGCATATGACACCTGACATCATGTTGCGTCTAGCCCATTTCATCGAGAGTGAGCTCAAGAAGGAACATTACGACGGCGTCGTCATCACTCACGGAACGGACACACTGGAAGAGACGGCTTATTTCTTACATTTGACGCTTGGTGCACCTGTTCCGATCGTTTTGACAGGAGCCATGCGTTCTTCTAATGAGGTCGGATCCGATGGTGAGTTTAATCTGATTACGGCACTTCGTGTCGCTGTCAGTGAAGCTGCGCGCGGAAAAGGTGTCCTCGTCGTCTTCAACGGGGAAATCCATTCGGCATTCAACGTCACAAAAACGCATACGTCATCCGTCGATACATTCAAATCCGTTCATTTTGGAAATCTTGGGATGGTAACGAAGGATCATGTCTACTTATTCAATACACCGCTCTTGAAACAAACACATATGGTAACTTCGCTCTCAAAACGGGTCGCCGTTCTTAAAGTCTATGCCGGTATGGAACCCGACCTATTACTTGCTGTGAAACAACTCGGTTATGATGGACTCGTCCTTGAAGTCCTCGGTCAAGGAAATGTACCACCAAGTATCGTGGATGCCATCGCTGAATTGATTACCGTCATGCCGATCGTCATCGTCAGCCGTTGCTTCAACGGAATCGTTCAAGATGTATATGGATATACGGGTGGCGGACAACAATTAAAAGAACTCGGCGTCATTTTCTCGAATGGACTGAATTCACAAAAAGCGCGGCTTAAACTGATGGTCGAACTTGAAATCGATGCCTCACAACTAGAACTCGAAGAATCATTCCGCGTTGAATAAATGAAAAAACCTCTTGATCCGGAAATTTATCTTCCAAATCAAGAGGTTTTGTTTAGGCTTGTACCGATGCACCACGTAACCGTTCAACGAGATGGTTGGCAATGCTTGCACCGTGAAAACGTCCGTTTTCAATGAATATTTTATTGGCGTCATATCCTGCTGCGACGACACCTGCGATATAGATGCCCGGGACATTCGATTCCATCGTCTCTTCGTCATGACTTGGAATGCCTGTTTTACGATCAATCGTAATGCCTGTGTCAGCGAACAATCCGACATCGGGTGTGTAACCTGTCATCGCAAAAACAAAATCAGCACGGACAGTCTGTTTATCTCCATCTATTTGATAAATCACCTCTTGCTCCGTAATTTCTTCGATTGACGCTCCAAAAATCATCTTGACCTTTTCCGAACGAACGAGAGATTCGAAGTTCGGCAACACCCAAGGTTTGATGGATGGACTATACTCCGGTCCACGGTAAAGGACAGTCACACGCGCTCCCGCTTTTTCAAGTTCAATCGCTGCATCGACGCTCGAGTTTTTCCCACCGATCACGACGACATCTTGATCAAAATACGGATGTCCTTCCGTAAAGTAGTGCGAGACATGAGGTAATTCCTCTCCAGGAACATCCATCCGGTTCGGTAAACCATAATAACCTGTCGCAAGCACGACGGAGCGAGCTTCTCGGCTTCTTTTTTCCCCGGAACGCTCCGAGTGGATGATAAAATGATCCGCTTGACGTTCAATCCGCTCGACGGTCTCAAACGGACGAATCGTCAACTGTTTTCGTTTGACGACTTCTCGATAATAGACGAGAGCGTCGAGACGTCGCGGTTTTAATTCTTTATTGATGAACGGTACACCACCAATTTCTAACTTCTCACTACTTGAAAAGAACGTTTGATGCGTCGGATAACGATAGATCGCTTCGACGATATTTCCCTTTTCGAGCACTTCGACGTCTAGTCCCCGATCTTGCATTTCGATCGCAGCAGATAACCCACACGGTCCTGCACCGATTACGATACAATCTAACATTCGAATATCTCCTCTTCCGGTTGCTTTTTTTATATCTTAGCAAATCTCTACCATAGACGAAAGAAATTGCAATGCAAAACGCCCGCTCTTCGTAAAGAAGAAGCGGACGTTCATTATCATATTAGACCCAACCACGGAAACGAGATGCTTCCGCCATCTTCCGGACACCGACCATATAGGCGGCAAGTCGCATGTCGACATTTCGCGTCTGCGCTGTCTGATAGACTTGGTTGAACGAGTTCACGAGTACTTTTTCAAGTTTCTCGTGTACTTCCTCTTCCGTCCAGTAATACCCTTGGTTGTTCTGTACCCATTCGAAGTAAGAGACCGTTACGCCACCACTCGAAGCAAGAACATCCGGAACGATCAGGATGTCACGTTCAGCGAGAATTTTCGTCGCCTCGTTCGTCGTCGGACCGTTAGCCGCTTCAACGACGATCGCTGCTTTGATATCGTGCGCATTGTCTTCTGTGATTTGATTCTCGATTGCTGCCGGAACAAGAATATCACATTCAAGTTCAAGCAATTCTTTATTCGAGATCGTATTTTTGAACAATGTCGTCACGGTACCGAACGAGTCACGACGGTCGAGTAGGTATGGAATATCGAGACCGTTTGGATCATGGAGTGCTCCGTACGCATCACTGATCGCGATGACTTTTGCACCTAAATCATACATGAATTTCGATAAGAAACTTCCGGCGTTGCCGAATCCTTGAACGACGACACGTGCGCCTTCGAGCGAGATACCCTTTTTAGCAGCCGCTTCCCGAATCATGATTGCGACACCTTTCGCCGTCGCTGTCTCACGACCGTGTGAGCCACCGAGGACGAGCGGTTTCCCTGTAATGAAACCAGGTGAGTTGAATTCATCGATTCGACTGTATTCGTCCATCATCCACGCCATGATTTGCGAGTTCGTGAAGACGTCAGGTGCTGGAATATCCTTCGTCGGTCCAACGATTTGACTGATAGCACGGACATATCCACGGCTGAGACGTTCGATTTCACGGAAGCTCATCTCACGTGGATCACAGATGATTCCGCCTTTACCGCCGCCGTATGGTAAGTCAACGATACCTGCCTTCAGACTCATCCAGACGGATAATGCTTTGACTTCGACTTCCGTCACGTTCGGGTGGAAACGAATTCCACCTTTCGTTGGTCCAACGGCATCGTTATGTTGCGCACGATATCCTGTGAAGATTTTCGTCGAACCATCATCCATCCGTACCGGAATCCGGACTGTCAACATCCGGAGTGGTTCTTTAAGTAATTCATACATCTCGTCTGGATAACCAAGTTTCCCTAGTGCCTCCTTGACGATTTCTTGTGTCGCTTCCAGTACGTTCTTGCGGTGATTCGCATGTTGTTGGTCAGTGATCATTCCAACGTTCCTCCCCATAAGTGGCATCCCCTATGCCGTTTCCTTGTTCGGATAAAGTATACTCTTTTCTCGAACGTAATGAAAGGGGTTACGCCTATATTTGTAAGCGCTTTCTCACTTCTTTTCCTAGGATATCATTGATTTGGTTGTTTTGTTTGACGATGTCGTTCGATTGCCAGTTCCATGAAATATTCGACCAGTTCCGGATATTCGATTCCCACTGCTCGTGCACCGTCCGGGAATAAACTGGTCGAAGTCATACCAGGAAGTGTATTCGTCTCCAAGATGACTGGATTTCCGGATTCCGGTACTAGGAAATCAGATCGAGAGTATCCTGCACAGCCAAGGACTTGGTGCGCTTTAACAGCCCATTCTTGAAGTTTTTCTGTCGTTGTCTCATCCAGCTCAGCAGGACAAATATGCTCCGAACCTCCGATGGCATACTTTGATTCATAGTCATAAAAGGCGTTCTTCGGAATGATCTCGATGACCGGCAGTGCTTTTTCTGCACCTTTATGACCGACGACAGGGACTGTCACTTCCCGCCCTTTAATGAACTGTTCGACAAGCACTGCATCGTCCGCTTCAAAGGCTTTAGCGATTCCTTCACGTAACATCGTCTCATCTTGAGCAATCGTCAATCCGTTTGATGAGCCTTCTTGTGCTGGTTTGACGACACAAGGAAATTGACCATTCCACTCTACGATTTTTGCTTCGATATCATCTCCACGCTCTAACAGCACATCACGGGCGATCGTAATGCCTGCTTTATCAAAGTGAACTTTCGAACGTGCCTTATCCATCGCTAGCGCTGACGCTAACACACCTGAACCTGTATATGGAATGTCTGCCAGTTCAAGCAATGCTTGTACGCGTCCATCTTCACCAATTTTCCCGTGAAGAGCGATGACAGCCACATCTACATCCAGCTGGAAGAGTTCATGCGCTTGATCAGGGTGGAAATCAACAGCCGTGACCTCATGCCCTTTACTGTTTAATGCTTCCATGATCGACTTTCCACTGTTTAATGAAACCTCCCGTTCTCCTGAAGTCCCACCGTATAATACTGCCACTTTCATCCTACTTCACTCCTTCTTCTTACGTTCAATGATTATCATACCATCCTTCTGACGATGAAAAAATACAAAATGGTGCCACTTCCAGCAGAACACAAAAAGGTGCGGCATCCCCCTATGAGGGAATGTCGCACTTGATGTTTTACATATTAAACTGTTCAGCTATCGTTGCGACAGCATGTTCCGCCTGAATCGTTTTCCCATACTCCGCCATGACGAGTGGACTTTTCGGGCTCGGTTCACCGTATTCAGATAAAATCGTCGTCACCGTTCGCTCGAGCGCCTCGTTCATTCGTTCTTGGAAATAGAGATAATAGCTTCCCTCGAAGAAGTAGAGGCTACCCCCTGTCTCTGTACGAGGCATATGCCGCAATAATCCATGACTCGCTTGAATGACGTCTTCTAGCGAGTGTAGAGCATATAAGACGTGATGGACGATATCGACTGTCATGCGGATTTCAACTTGATCGAACTCCTCGTTCATCTCTTCTTGCAAATCTCCTTCACGACGTACATCAACGAGCATGCCGTCATTCGGGAAGAATGTGACGAAAAATTCGAGTGTTCCTGCTGCCTGAAAACCATAATTCGATTCGGCTTCTTCTAATAAGTTGCGCAATAAAGCTTGTCCCTTCCCGACAGCCAACGTTTCTGGTCGGACGTCGTGAAGCGATAACTCTTGCTTTGTGATGAAGACACGAAGGTGTCCTTGTTTCATTTGTTCAAACCTCATAATAGACTCCTCCAGTCAAAACCGGAAACACAGATGTCTCCGTTCGTTATGAACCATACTATACACCAGTTGTCGGAGTGAGTCGACTTAACCAACTTTTCCAAGATTGATCGTCTGCACCAAGTAAATGTGGACCATATCGTTCCGGGAGCTGATCGACCGCATAACCACCAAGACCAATCTCAAGATCCGGAAAATCAGACATCAAACGTGCTAACGCTTCATCAAGTAACGGTAAATGATCCGATAACGTGCAGGAAAGAATAACGGCTTTCGGTTGCAACTGATGCGTGACCGTCACCAAGTCCTGAACCGGTATACCGGAACCGAGGAAAATGACATCAAATCCAGATTGACGTAAGTAAAGCGTGAAGAACAGTAGCCCGAGTTCGTGTTCTTCTTCCGGCGCACAGACACAGACGATTCGCGGTAAAAATGGATTGATCGGCATCTGTAACGACAGTGTCGAGAGACGGGCTCTTAGAAATGCCGTCGCAAAATGCTCATGCGCAATCGTAATCTCTCCCGACTCCCACTTCACTCCAATCTCATGTAAGAGCGGACCGACGATGTCCTGAATGACTTTATCGAAGCTAAACATCGAGAATGCTTTATTCATGATGTCGTGCGCATGTCGTTCTTCAAAGTTCGTCAATGCCTGGAACAACTGATCTCGCAGTTCGACTCCATAATCGTGCGGTACCTCAGCCCGATTAACAGGCATCTCATACAATTGGATTGCTTTAGAGACAGACAATCCCTCTTTTTGTTTATCGACAATCCAGCGTAATTTCGCGACGTCGTTATCACTATAAATTCGATGTCCGGATTCACTTCGATCCGGATCGAGCACCTGATATCTCCGCTCCCAAGCACGAATGGTCGTCGGGTTGAGTCCCACTAACGCAGCGACTGCTTTGATATTATATTTCCCACGATCCATGCATCGTGCCTCCTTCCCCTTCCTTTCTAGTATACGCTGAAAGGAAAAAAATCTCCGTTCACAATGTGCCCTTACATCATGAAACCGATGGAGACGAAGGCGATGATGATCGTGATCATGAGTACCGTAAGCGTGATCGCTAGCGGATTTTTTCGAAACGGTTGTTTCAATCGCTCGTTACGAACGTGTTCGATACGCGAAGAACGCGGTGGCAATAACTGATCCTCTTCGTTCTGATGCAACCGTCGTTGATCTTGTTTACTCAATGTTTATCACCTTTTCTTGAAAAATATAACGATATTGTCTAGTTTACACCGAATCTAGTGATGAAAAAAAGACTTGTTCTAAACGCATTTTCCAATCTACCGGTTGATGGGTCTTTCTCTTCACCGGATTTTCCCATTCAATCGTTCCGCACACATCACAACACCGTGGTTGTAAGATTGCCTCCTCATCAAAATGATGCAACAACATCGTACGGCGACATTCGTTCCGATGAATGTAGTCCATCATCAGGTTGACCTCTTGTCTTTTTAATTGTTTACGTTCCGTTTGCCACTGGATGATTCGTTCCTTCGACCACCCGTTCTCGAGTTGCGATTTTAGTAATCGATATGCCGGATCTTCCGGATTAAGACGAAGACGACTTTCCATCTTGGCATAGGATTCGCCTTGATTCATCCCTTGTTGCAATTGATCGATCCACAAGACGGGTGCATATTGCGTGTCAATCAAGTACGTTTGTAATTGTTCATCTTGAGCAGCGTAGAGTAAAATCGCCGTTGCCCCTTTACCGTCTCGACCGGCGCGTCCGACTTCCTGCATATAGGCTTCGATCGTCGCAGGCATCGTATAGTGAATGACCGTACGCACGTTTCCTTTATCGACACCCATTCCGAACGCACTCGTACACACGAGACAATCAATCTCATCATGAAGAAACTGTTGTTGAACAAGCTGGCGATCTTCTATCGTCAACCCAGCATGATAATAGGTTGCGCCGTCAATGATTCCAGCAATTCGTTCCGCTTCTTTACGGGTCGTTGTATAGATGACGCATGGGCGAACGATGCGTTCCATCCACCGATCAACTGCCGCATCTTTTTCTTCTCGATCAACGCGATCGACAATATATTGGATTTCTGCTCGGTTGACAGAACGGCGGATGATTTGTGGTTCGCGCATACGCAGTTGTGTTCGAATATCTTGCTCAACAGCACGAGTCGCTGTTGCGGTTAAGGCGAGACATGGTGGAAGACCTAGTTCTTGTCGAATTTGACCAAGTCTTGCATACTCCGGTCGAAATTCGTGTCCCCATTGTGAGATACAATGCGCTTCATCGACGACGAAGAGCACAATGTTGACCTGTTTTAGCCGAGCCCGAATCTGTGGCAGCGCGAGTTGTTCCGGTGATAAGTAAAGATATCGTAGATGTTCGAGTACAGATAAGATCTGCTCTTTCTCTTCTCGTGTCTCGACAGATGTTAATTTAGCGACAGATCGCTCTCCTCTGCGCTTGATTTGCATGACCTGGTCTTCAATCAACGAGAGTAACGGAGACAAAATCAACGTCAGCCCTTCATTTTGTACATAAGAAGGAAATTGATAACAGACAGACTTTCCTCCACCTGTCGGCAAAATTGCTAGTGTATCTGTTCCGTTTAGGATGGAATCGATGATTTGGCGTTGCCCTGGTCGAAATGCTTCGTAACCAAAATGACGATGCAGTAACGCTTCCATTAAATTCCCTCCCATTTACTACGTGCTAACACAAGTCGAATTTGAAAATAAGATATATCGGATTGCATCTCACTCTTGATTCGCTTTAGCGCGTAGGTTCCGAGTCGCTGTGCAATCTGTCGTATCTCTTCTTGCTGAGATGGCGTAACAAAATGATCTAGCGGAAAAGAAGGAGCATACATCGCAATCTCAACGAGGTGATCTTCCATCGTACTATTTTTTAATCGTCTTCGAATCGCAACCTCTTCAACGGTTAATCCCTGTTGTAATAATTCCCATGTCGTTTGCGCAGACTGGGTCATTTTTGTCGCGAGTAGATCATCACCTATTTGCTTTAGAAGTGGTGTTTTTTCTAAGTCATCGATGCACTGTCGCCAAGCGATCGTAAATTCGTATTGGACAGTCTCCACATCCGTTTTCATCATTTGAGCTAATTGCGGATAAGACCATCCTGCTTGCACGCCAGACAAGCGGTAACTAATTAATGTCGCATCTCGTTCTGATAAGCGCTCAAGGAGAAATATCAACTCTTGGTGCATACCATGTAACCATTCTGCTCGATTCGAGATGGTCGGAAGAACACTTTTTACCCATTCACGGACGATGGTTTCCTGTTGCACAGGAATGAACGGCTGTTTTGCTTCCAAGCAAATCATCGTTTGAACCAAAAGGCTGAGTCGTTTCCACATCATCTCAGCATATCCACGAAGTTCACCACCTAGTTGATCAATGATCGCACGATCCGTTTGATTTATCAGTCGTGCGCCTTCGTGCGTCAGTCGCAATGTCTCCTGCCGCTCAATCCAATTCTTCTGCGCGAGTTCAGCCAAGATTGTTTCGAATCGTTGTTTACTGACTAATACAGTACCGAATACCGACTCTAAATCATAAAAATGGGCATCTTGCAGAGAAGTCGCTGATTTCTTTCCTTGAAAAACATGATAAAGACTCCGGTCTGATCGTTCATTTCGAAGGCGCTGAATCGATTCCAGAAAAATACGCTCGAGTAAAGAAATTTCCATATGTCACGCTCCCTCCTGTTGTATGTCGTTTGCCAATCAAAGATGATATTCCATTCCTGTTTCATCGTTACGTTTTAGAGAGGCCGTTTGCGGGCATGTGATGATATATACATTTTCTGCTGTCACTTATGCTTCGTCATTGAAATGCAACGATGAGTCCGATACAATGACATAAGATGAGAACAGCGTGTTTCAATAATGTTTTCGTATAGAGAGGAGACCGTTCAATGGCTAAATTTACGATTGTCGACAAAGATACTTGCATCGCTTGTGGTGCTTGTGGAGCAGCGGCACCAGATATCTATGATTATGATGATGAGGGTTTGGCGTATGTCATTCTTGATGATAACAATGGTACTGCCGAAATTCCAGAAGCATTATTCGACGATATGATTGATGCATTCGAAGGTTGCCCAACGGATTCAATCAAAGTAGCAGATGAATCATTCGATGGCGATGCGTTAAAATTCGAATAAGTGAATAAAAAAAGATGTTTCCTCCCGAAGCATCTTTTTTTATTGGACTTTTTCTCATTCGATATAACGATTATCTAAAAAAACCGGATGTCGCCAATTGGCAACATCCGGTCTATGATCAGTAAAAATTTAGCGTTTTCCTTTGATATACGGTACACCGACAGCTTTTGGTGCATCCGCACGACCAACGACACCAGCAAGTGCTAAGATCGTCAATAAATACGGTGCAATCAACAGATAAACTTGTGGAATTTGATCCAGTAACGGCAATTGCTGACCGATGATCGAAATCGCTTGAGCGAACCCGAAGAAGAGGGCTGCCCCCATGGCACCGAGCGGGTTCCATTTTCCGAAGATCATCGCCGCAATCGCGAGGAAGCCTTGACCGAGAATCGTCGTCACACTGAAGTTCAATGAAATCGACGTCGCGTATACAGCACCAGCAAGACCACCGAAACCACCAGAGATCATGACGCCGATGAAACGCATCTTCGTGACATTGATTCCCATCGTGTCCGCTGCCATTGGGTGTTCTCCGACAGAACGTAAGCGAAGACCGAATGGTGTCTTGAAGATGATGTACCATGCGACGAACGCGAGAACAATCGCGATATACGATGTGTAGTAGACGTTTGCGAAGAACATCTTCAAGACTGGAATATCAGACAAGAATGGTACATTCTCTTTCGAGATCCGGTTTGGAATCGAATCTGTCTGTCCTTTACTGTAAAGCGCACGGACAAGGAAGATTGCAAGACCGACTGCGAGCAAGTTGATCGCTACTCCAAGAACCGTTTGGTCTGCTCGGAAGAGGATTGCTGGAATCGCAAGGAACAGCGAGAAGACCGCTCCGACGACGATTGCAATGAGCATCGCAAGCCAAGGACTCGCAGCACCCAAGCCCATTTTCGATAAAGTCAATGCCGTGACGACGCCTGTGAAGGCACCCATGACCATTAATCCTTCTAACGCGATGTTGACGACACCAGAACGCTCACTGAAAATGCCGCCAAGTGCTGCAATGATCAACGGAGCCGAATAGGCGAGTGCGATTGGCACGATGATATAAAGTACTTCAAGAAAGCCCATTATTGACCGGCTCCTTTCGCTTTTTTAGATTCTTTCTTAACCGTGAACTTCTCGATGACGAGACGAATCGCGTATCCAGAAGCAACGAAGATGATGATGAATGCGATGATGATTTTGATCAGTTCCGGTGGAATACCAATCTGTTGCATCGACAGACCACCGATGTTAAGTCCCGCAAACAGTAACGCCGCGAGAACGACACCGATCGGGTTATTCGCACCTAACAAGGCAACCGCAATTCCGTCGAATCCTACCCCCGTGAAGGATGCATTCAATGTCATGTTTTGGAACGTCCCAAGACCTTCCATCGCTCCAGCGAGACCTGCAAAGACACCAGAGATAACGAACGATAGGATGATGTTCCGGTTAACGCCCATACCTGCATACTCTGCAGCATTCTTATTGAATCCAACTGCTCGGAGTTCATAACCAAGCGTTGTTTTCCACAAAATGAACCAGAAGACGAGGGCAGCAACGACTGCGATGAAAATCCCGTTATGCAAACGTGAAAAATCCGTGATCTCTTGTAAGAACGGTGACGCAAGGGATGCTGATTCCTTGACTGACTCCGTCCGCTCGTTCGTAATACCGATGACGTGACGTAAAATATCATTCGTCACATACAACGCGATATAGTTCATCATGATTGACGTGATGACTTCATGCACGTGGAATTTCGCTTTTAAGATACCAGGAATCGATGCCCAAAGTGCACCTGCTAAACCTGCTCCAATTAGAGCAAGCGGTAAATGAATCGCCATCGGTAGATCAAACTCAATCCCGATCCAAACTGCGACCATCCACCCGACGAGAACCTGACCTTCAACCCCGATGTTAAAGAGTCCAGTTCGGAAAGCAAATGCGACAGCAAGACCAGCAAAGATCAACGGAGCTGCTGCTCGCAATGTTTCACCGATGCTGTATGGTTCGCCAAAAATACCATAGAATAACTGATCAAAACCGGCAATCGGATCATACCCGCCGATGACCATGACGATCGCCCCGACGACCATTCCAAGGATGATGGAAAGAATCGGAATGAGGATGCCGTAAAAACGCTCTAACTTCATGAATGACCTACCTCCTCTTTCTTACCGCCGGCCATCAAGAAGCCAAGCTCGATCTCATTCGTTTCTTTTGGATCCAAGAAGGCAACTGTTTTTCCTTCATAAAGAACGGCAATCCGATCTGATACTTGAAGAATTTCTTCGAGTTCGAATGAAATCAACAAGACAGCGCGACCTTTTTCGCGTTCAAGAACCAACTGTTCATGAATGAACTCGATTGCTCCGACATCAAGACCACGTGTCGGCTGTGCTGCAATCAATAGGTCTGGTGAACGATCCACTTCACGCGCAATGATCGCTTTTTGCTGGTTACCACCTGACAAGGCACGAGCAAACGTCTCTGGACTTGGAGTTCGGACGTCGAACTTCTCGATGAGCGTTTTTGCTTTTTCCATGACTTGTTTATAGTTCATGATGCCTGCTTTTGAATACGGTTGTTTGTAATACGTTTGTAAGACCATGTTATGTCCGATTGAATAATCGAGGACAAGTCCATGTTTATGACGGTCTTGCGGAATGTGACCGACACCTGATTCCGTCACTTTACGTGGCTTCAAGTTTTTGATCGATTTATTGTTGAGGAAGATTTCCCCACTATCCGCTTTACGAAGACCAGTGATGGCTTCAATCAATTCCGTCTGCCCGTTTCCGTCGATTCCGGCAATTCCGACGATCTCTCCAGCACGAATGTCGAGATTTAATCCATCGACGGCTTTGATGCCACGACTGTCCTTGACGACTAAGTCCTTGATGTCGAGAACGAGTTCTTGTGGAGTTGCCTTGGAATACTCCGCATTAAAGTTGACTTCACGACCTACCATCATTTCAGCAAGACGCGACTGTGTCATCGTCTCATCGATATCGACCGTTCCGATATACTTACCACGGCGAATCGTCGTACAGCGATCAGCTACTTCCATGATTTCTTTCAGTTTATGCGTGATGAGGATGATCGACTTTCCTTCTGCGATCAAACGATTCATGATCTGAATCAATTCCTTAATCTCTTGTGGTGTCAGGACAGCAGATGGTTCATCGAAGATCAAGATGTCTGCACCACGGTACAACGTCTTTAAAATTTCAACACGCTGTTGCATTCCGACTGAGATATCCTCGATTTTTGCATCAGGATCAACAGCAAGACCATACTGTTCAGAAATCTGGCGTACCTTCTCACGTGCAGTTGCACGGTCGATCTTAATTCCGGCACGTGGCTCTGCACCTAAAATGATGTTTTCAGTAACAGTGAAATTTTGAACGAGCATGAAGTGTTGGTGCACCATACCGATTCCAAGATCGTTCGCGACGTTCGGACTCGTTATATTGACTTTTTCACCACGTACACGAATTTCTCCAGCCTCAGGCTGATACAAACCAAATAAGACGTTCATCAGCGTCGATTTTCCGGCACCGTTTTCACCAAGTAAAGCGTGAATCTCACCTTTCCGAAGCTGGAGCGTGATGTTATCATTTGCGACGAAACTGCCAAACTCTTTTCTGATGTTTAGCATCTCAATGACGTATTCCAAGAAAATCCACTCCCATGTTTAGTTTAAAAGGGGGAGCCGCAATGCTAGCGACCCCCGCTTTCATTATTATTTCAGTGACGCTTCGTATTCTTTGTACTCGTCGTCTGTCGCTGGGACTTTGATGTCGCCATCGATGATTTGTTTTTTGTACTCTTCGACTTTGTCGAGCGCTTCTTTCGAAACGTTGTCTTTTGAAGGTGCGATATCAACACCGCCGTCTTTCAAACCGAACTCAACGACTTTACCTGCTGGGAAGTTGCCGTCTTTCGTATCTTTCGCGACTTGTTCAACTGCTGTATCAACGCGTTTGACCATTGACGTCAATGTGACGTTCTCTGGCATACCTTCTTCGACTTGGTCACGGTCTACACCGATAACCCAAACATCTTCACCGTTTTTCTTACGGTTTTTCGCTTCTGTGAATACCCCTTGTCCTGTACCACCAGCTGCATGATAGATGACGTCGACTTTTTTACCGTACATACCTGAAGCGATTGCTTGTCCTTTTTCAGCAGCGTTAAAGTCTTCTGCATATTGAACTTCGATGTCAGCGTCTGGGTTGACTGCTTTAACACCTGCTTTGAATCCACTTTCGAACTTCTTGATCAAGTCAGAGTTAACGCCGCCGACGAATCCGACTTTATCTGATTTCGTCGTCAAACCAGCAACGACACCAACAAGGAATGATCCTTCATTTTCTTTGAAGACGATTGACGCGACGTTTGGCTTGTCAACGACCATATCGACGAGTGCGAAGTTGTTCTTTTTGAACTGATCCGCTACTTTACCGATATCTTCAGCCATCAAGAATCCGATACCGAGGATCAAGTCGTATTTAGCACGAGCTAATTGCTGAAGGTTTGGTTGGTAATCCGATTGTTTTGCAGATTGAAGATATTTGTAGCCAGTACCTTCTTTTAAGTCGTTGTCTTTTCCGAACTTCTGGATACCTTCCCAAGCAGATTGGTTGAATGATTTATCATCCACGCCGCCTGTATCTGTAACCATACCTACTTTAAAGCCTTCTGATTTGCTACCGCTACCTGAATCTTTTGAATCGTCGTTGCCACCACATGCTGCAAGGACCGAACTCATTGCTAAACCTGTTGCTGCTAATGCGAGAAGTGTCTTCTTTTTCATCTGGAAAATCCCCTTTCGAATATGGTCATACAAAGTTCAAGACTACGTCTAGCACCCGAGGCTGGCGATGAGGAGCGTTACGTAGGTTATGACGGAAAGCGCTTTCAGTATTCATCCTAAAACAATGGCTCACACACGTTTACGGATGACGTGGAAATCAAACTTATCTGCTCGGAAATAGTTCGCTGAAAAAAGAACGGAACGGTCGAGCTCATCATAATGCGTTTGACGCAAAGCGAGCAGAGGTTGGTCCGTATGTAATTGTTCAGCGATTTTCGGATCAATACGTGGCTCGATGTGCGTCACGGCATGCGTGACACGTCGTCCAAGTTCTTTTTCTAAAGCATCAAATAATGATGTCGAAGAGGTGAACTGCTCTTCATTTTTAATATAATGGCTTGGAATCTTATCGATACAATAGACGACAGGAACATCCCCTGCGAGTCGGATTCGTTCGATTCGATAAACCAATTCATCCGGACCAAGTTGAAAACGCTCTCGGTCGCGCTCAGTCGGTTGGACCATCTCGGATGATAACACTTCTGATGTCGGAACCATACCTGCGCGCGCAATCATTTCTGTTACGCTGTACAATTCTTCGATTCCAGAAGTAAACGGTGGTCTTGCATTGATAAACGTACCGACACCGTGTTTACGGATGACGATGTTCTCATCTTCAAGAATTCGTAATGCCTCTCGAAGAGTAGCTCGACTGACGCCAAGTTGCTTTGAAAGTTCAAACTCTGAAGGGAGCTTCTCGCCTTCCTTGTAAACGCCGTCATCGATGTCAGACTTGATCTTTTCAATCACACGTAAATAAAGCAAACGATGATCTAATTTAATCGACATGACGCATCTCCATCCTCTATCTAGTTGTAACCAGTGCTCAGACTTCTGACGTATGAGAACTCCAGCCAAGATAAGTATATGACGCCCAACACAATCCTGCAATCATTTTGTAACAGGTTAGAAGTCTGACTTCTGGCGCTTTTGTAACCCTTTTCATAACGCAATCAATAATGGAAGAAAATAGGGCATTCTACCTAAGAATGCCCCTTCTTTTTTCAACGCTTATTGCTCAGGTACTTCGATTTTTCCAGAAACGACATCTGATTTTGCTTTCTCAAGCGCAGTCAACGTCTTCTTCGAAATCTTTTCAGATGGTACGATATCAACGCCATCTTCTTTCAGACCATAACGAATCGTTTTGCCGCCCTCGAGTTTACCATCCTTCGCTGCGTTTGCTGTATCTTCGACTGCACGGTCGACACGTTTGATGACAGAAGTTAATGTAACATCTTCCGGCATACCCTCTTCTTTTTGGTCTCGGTCGACACCGATGACTGAGACGTTTTCACCGTTTTTCTTACGGTTCTTCGCCTCTGTGAAGACACCGTTTCCTGTACCACCTGCTGCTGGGAAGATGATATCTGCGCCTTTACCATACATTCCAGCTGCGATCGCTTGACCTTTTTCTGGAGCTGCGAAGTCTTCCGCATATTGGACATCGATTTTAATCTTCGGATTGACGGATTTGGCACCTGCTTCGAAACCGGCACGGAAACGCTCGATGACGTCCATCTTCATCCCACCAACGAAACCGATGTGATCTTTTTTCGTCTCCATTGCAGCAACGATCCCTGCAAGATACGCTCCTTCATTTTCCTTGAATGTGATCGACGTGACGTTTTTTCCTTCCACGACGTTATCGACGATTGCGAATTGTGTGTCTTTGAATTGATCAGCAACTGTTTTGATATCCTCATTGAACGTGTTCCCGATTCCGAAAACTAAATCTTCTCCCCCACGAGCAAGACGTGATAGATTCGGCTGATAATCTTGTTGCGATTTAGATTGTAGATAAGAGAACCCTTCATTCTTTTGAAGTTTGTTGTCTTTACCGTATGCTTGCAGACCTTCCCAAGCGGATTGGTTGAACGATTTATCATCGATCCCACCCTTATCGGCTACCATCGCTACAGAGAATTGATCTTTTTGATCGGCTTTCTCACCTGAACCACCACAAGCAGCAAGACCAACCGTCGCTACTGACATCATCGATACGATTACCTGTTTCTTCTTCATTTCATCCATCTCCTCTGCAATTATGAGAGCGCTTTCATTATCTATTTGTGAAAAAGCCGCTCCCAGCCCTCGTGTTGAAGGTCGGTCACTCATATGACTGAGTATGCCAAAAACACTACCGAAAATCAACAGACGTCTGACAACTATTTTCATGAAAGCGATTTTATTTTTGATGCATTTATGAATTTTTCCAGTCATTTCTATTTATACAAAATCATCATGTCTTTTTTTCATGTGTCTTTTCTTTTTTTCGAGACACCAGTTCTTATCTATACATTTTTTTAGAAAAGAAAAGAAGCCTTGGAATATTCCACGACTTCCTTTCTACTCGATTAACGTCCCATGACGCGACGTGGTTTAGATCCTTCAGATGGACCAATCAGACCGTTTTCCTCTAACGCATCAATAAGACGGGCAGCTCGGTTGTAACCGATGCGGTACTTTCTTTGAATCATCGACGTAGATGCCGTCTCTTGTGTCAGAATGAACTGGACGACCTCATCGTAAAGTGGATCGTCAACCTCTGTTTCGCCCTCTGGCACATCTTTTGGAATCATCGCTTCAACATACTGTGCCTTTTGCTGACTGATGACATGATTGACGACCTTCTCGACTTCTTCGTCCGATAAAAAGGCTCCTTGTACGCGGACCGGTTTGTTCATGCCGTTACCAAGTAACAACATATCTCCTCGTCCGAGCAATTTATCAGCGCCTCCCGTATCAAGAATCGTCCGCGAGTCAGTCGCACTCGATACACTGAATGCGATTCGCGACGGGATATTCGCCTTGATGACACCGGTGATGATGTCAACACTCGGACGCTGCGTCGCAATGACCATATGAATTCCTGCTGCTCGCGCCATTTGTGCAAGTCGCATGATCGCATCTTCGACTTCGTTTGACGCAACCATCATCAAGTCAGCTAACTCATCGACGATGACAACGATGTACGGTAATCGTTGATGCACTTTCTCCTCTGCGTTCATCTTATCAATGAGTGCATTGTAGCCTTCGATGTTGCGCGCTCCGTTTTGACTGAAGATCTCATATCGGCGTTCCATTTCCGAGACGACCTGTTTTAATGCCTGTGCCGCTTTTTTAGGATCGGTGACGACGGGCGCTAAGAGGTGCGGAATGCCGTTGTAGACGTTCAATTCGACCATTTTCGGGTCAATCATCATCAAGCGGACTTCATCCGGTCGTGCCCGCATCAATATCGAGACAATCATCCCATTGATACAGACCGATTTACCGGAACCCGTCGAACCGGCAACTAAGACGTGTGGCATCTTATTCAACTTCGCTGTCACCGTCTCACCAGAAATGCTTCGTCCGAGTGCGACGAGCAAACGATCGCTGTCCGATTGGACGCTCTCCGCTCCTAGTACTTCTCGAAGTGATACCATGGCGACTTCACGGTTCGGCACCTCGATTCCAACAGCCGCTTTACCCGGAATCGGTGCTTCGATCCGGATATCTTTTGCGGCTAACGCTAGCGCTAAGTCATCGGCGAGTCCCGTGATTCGACTCAGCTTGATTCCTTGTTTTGGTTCAATCTCGTACTTCGTGACACTAGGTCCGAGATGAATCTTTAAAACTTTTGCTCCGATCCCGAACGACTTTAAGGTCGCAATCAATTTCGTCGCATTGTCCTTCAGTCGTTTGTTCTCACCGGACAAGTCTTTTGATGTTGGTTCTGCTAACAAATCAAGCGACGGCAATTGATAACCGTCAGGTGTCTCTGTCATCGTCAACGGTCCTTGTGTCTCCGCTGCTTGCGGTTCAACATGATCCGTGAAACCGATGATCGGAACGTCTTGAATGTTGACGGAAGGATCTTCTGCTTCTTGTTCCGTTTCGATCGGTTCCTCGACAGTTGCTGGTCGCAATGTCTTCGTTTTTTTCTCACGAACCGGTTTCGCTTTCAACTCTTTTTCGACACGAGGACGTGGTGTCCGTTCACGATTGCGAAACTCTTCTGCACGTTCTCGGAGCCCAAGCCACAGCTCTCCATAAAACGATGGGTTTAGTATATGAACGGCCGTTCCGATGAAGAACAGACCAATCAAGAAGGCACCCACGCTCGAAATATAATAAGCTGCGTTTTGATAGAGCCATCCATTGAGAATACCACGTGGTGCTCCGAGCAATAGATCAATCCAGACGACTGAACCCATCAGTAACATCGACCATGCCCATTTTTGAGCACGCGACGCATTCGAGAGGAGTAAAAGTAGCACAGCACCGATTCCACCATATAATAAGGAACCGAACTGACCAATTAACCGCTCTCCTCCATCGGCTAGCGTCAGTCCGACTTTCCCGAACTCCCCGAAAGCGAGAACGAAAGCTAATAATGAGACGATTGCGATGATGGTCGCATATGTACGATACGCAATCGGCTGACGTTGTTTCTTCGCTGCCGGTCGTTTCCGTGGCGGCGTTTTTTTTCGTACAGGTTTTCGTTTCGTCGTCGCCATACGTCATCCCTCCTGATAAAAAAACGGCTCAGTGGACCAGGTATTGGTCAATCTGAGCCGCTCGTTTGTTAAATCTCCATGATGATTGGAAGAATCATCGGGCGGCGTTTCGTCTGTTCATAGAGATAAGCACTCAGTTTATCTCGAATCAACGACTTCATCTCCGTCCAATCCAATTCTCCATTTAATTTACCTTGTAGTTGTTTCGCAACGATTCGGTTTGCTTCGTTGATCATATCCTCTGATTCACGCATGTAGACGAATCCGCGAGAGATGATTTCTGGTCCCGAGACAATCGTTTTGTTTTTCCGGCTGATCGTAATGACACAAAGGACGACACCGTCTTGCGATAACAAGCGACGATCACGAAGGACGATGTTTCCGACATCACCCACACCGATTCCGTCGATCAAGACGTTTCCAGCGTTCACTTTGCGTGACATCCGTGCTTTGCGCTTCTCGAACTCAACGACATCCCCATTCTCGATGATGAAGATGTTGTTCGCATTGACGCCAACCGTCTGTGCGAGACGACTGTGTGCCTTTTGCATCCGGAATTCTCCGTGAATCGGTAGGAAGAATTTCGGTTTGATCAAGTTGAGCATCAACTTCAGATCTTCCGCATGACCGTGACCGGACACGTGTACTTTCCGTTGGTTGTAAATGACATTCGCACCAGCACGGAACAAAAGATCGATCGTTTTCGAAACCGACTTTTCGTTACCCGGAATCGGCGAAGCCGCAACGACGACCGTATCGTTCAAGCGAATATTGACTTGCTTATGTGCGTTACGCGCCATTCGTGTCAAGGCTGCCATCGGCTCACCTTGCGATCCTGTCGTCAAGATGACGACTTGGTTGTCGTCGAGGCGGTTGATGTCAGATAGATCAATCAATGTTTTCTGTTTGAAGCGTAAGTAATTCAAACGCTGTGCCACTTCGACGTTATTGACCATGCTACGACCAACGACCGCTACTTTTCGATTGTTCGCTTCTGCTGCCGCAAACACTTGTTGTAGACGATGAATGTTCGAAGCAAATGAAGCGACGATGACACGACCTGGTGCCTCATAGATGACGTCGTTCAGTTCAGAACCCACGATCGATTCTGATCCAGACATCCCTGGTCGCTCTGCATTCGTTGAGTCAGACAGTAAGCAAAGCACTCCCCGTTGACCAATTGCTGCAATCTTCCCGAAATCCGCCTGTTTTCCATCAACTGGTGTGTAATCGAACTTGAAATCCCCTGTATGGACGATCGCACCTTGAGATGTTTGAATACATACCCCGACTGCATCCGGAATCGAGTGGTTGACCCGGAAGAACGTAATAAAATGACCTGCAACGGTTAATTTCGTCTTGGCATCAATTGGACGAAGATCTGCCTTTTTCAATAAACCGGCTTCTTTTAATTTGTGTTCAATCAAACCGAGCGTCAAACGTGTTCCGTAAACCGGTACTTTTAAGTCACGCAAGACGTAACTGAGTGCTCCGATATGATCCTCGTGACCATGGGTAATGAAAATCCCTTGAATCCGCTCTTTGTTTTCCTTTAAATAACTGATGTCTGGAATGACTTTATCGATTCCAAGCATCTCGTCTCCTGGGAACATTAATCCGGCATCGATGACGAAGATGTCCTCGTCGAGTTCGACGACGTACATGTTCTTCCCGATCTCACCGGCGCCACCAAGAGCAAAGACGCTTACTTTTTCCGTCTTCTTCTTTGACACAACATGACCTCCTATAATTCATATTCACTTTTCGTGAGCCGTCCACTTATCACTATCACTATTCTAGCCGAATTTTCACAATCTGCCAACAATCGGACTAGGAAATCTAAAAAAAACGTCATTCCTGCCACATTACTCCAGGAATGACGTTGATCACGTATTCAACAAATCTTCGACCTCTTCCGTTCGTTTCGCTTTTTCCGAACGGCTTGGACGTTCACCAGCCTTCAGTTCGTCGAGCGAATACCCGAACGTCATCTCAAAATGAGGATAGTCGACGAATCGTTTCCAATCGCCTCCCCATTCGAAACCGAGCGCTTTTCCGATATCCGCGACTTCACGCCAATCACTTTTCCCTGACCGATTCCCATCATACTCAAGATCATATGAAATCTCTCCATTCACGAGCTGAACGAAATCGACAGCGAGTCCATAATTATGCATCGATTCACCACCACGTGCATTCGTGACGACTTCACCTGCCTTAGAACGTCCTTGTTCATAAAGCGCGTTCTGTTGCTGAATCGAGCGGTATCCTTGCGTAATCTTGATATCGATATTGTAGCACGAATGCGCAACACGGATCAGATCCTTTGCCCCTGCCTCGACAGCAGGGTGGAGACGCTTCAGGTTCGTCTCGCTTGCATTGATTAAGCGATCTTCCCCCGCTACATCTCGTGGACAACTATCAATCCCGAGCTCCGGTTGATCCATTAAAATCGTCGGCATCCGATTCATGGATGCCGCAAGAAACAATCCAATCGCAAACATCGTCAATAAAAATACGATCCAACCGAAGATTGTTCCCCGTTTCATCAGCGGCGAAGCTTCTTCCGAAGTTTTTGTAAAATCGGTAACCCAGTCTCAAGCAACAGATAGAGCGGACGATTGAGTACATAATCGAACTCACCGATTTTTTCAATCATCCGGCTACCCCAACCAGATTTAAAGGCATAGAGTCCCGCGTAATGATCATCCGGGTCTGTCGAACCACTGACTCCACCGAAGTCATAGGAGAGCGCACCATGTTCTTTCGCATATTGCATCATCGTCCACTGCATCAAGTGGTTCGGCATGAATTCCCGGTACTCGTTCGATGAAGCGCCGTATAAGTAATACGAGCGACGACCAGCAAGCGTCAAAAGACCACCAGACAGGATGACACCGTTTGGATGTTTGGCAGCAATCGTCATCAGTTCCGTCTTCGACTTCTCGGCTTTTTCGATTTGTGCTGTCGTCTGCTCCAAGCGATTGTTTAAGCTCTTTAACTTTTTCTCAGCCGTCTCTTTCTCAAGCTGACGATGAATCTTCGAGAGTTCCTTATCGGCTTGAAGTAATAAGGCTTCTGTATTCTCAAGCGCACGTACGACATCGAGTTTCGTCAAAAACAAGACCGCATCACCTTTTGGATGGAGATGATCGTACAGATTCTCGAAATAATCCAGACCGCGGATCGAGAAACCATCCCGTTCGCCCGTCTCGACCATCAGTTTCGCAAATGTCTTTAGCCCTTCACGATCCGCTTGTTCGCATACGATCCCTTTGCGTTCAGCAAGGCGGACGTTGTAGCGGAACTTCGAATGGAAACCGTCGAAGATCTCTTTTTCTGTCCCTACAAGACTCGTCTCCATCGTAAAGCGTGGCTGCGCGTAGTCAAAACCGCCACCGAAGCCATTATGTTTAAAGCCAAGTCCTTGCATCTCCTGCAACAGACCAGGATATTCTTCCCGCTCGACGTTTGGATCAAATTTAATCGCAATTGCCTTCTGTTGTTTTGCGACACGAATCGCTTCGTCACGAAGGGCGCGAAGTGCGTCCGTATCCGTATAATCGACGACGAAACCGCGCGGTGCATAACAAAGCGTGAACGGTAGCTTCGGTACTTTCTTGAACAAAAGAAGACCAACTCCGGCAATCTCACCGGAAGCCGTTCCGACCGCGATCCGTTCATGTGTCCATCCTGTCGCGCTTTTGACTTCTCCCCATGCTGGAAGCTGGAGTAAGTCGCCTTTGGGATGTGTTTTTACGAATGTTTCAAATTGATCTATGGTTACAACGATTGGTTGATAAGTCACTTCTGTTCCTCCATTTGCCGTATCATCTCTTTGACGATGATTTCCTCATCGAGCGGGAATTTCTCATCCCCAATGATTTGATATTTTTCATGGCCCTTACCGGCTAAGATGACGATATTGTCTGGTCGTGCGAGTCGCGCTGCGTAACGCACGGCCTCTTCCCGATCACCGATTTCAACGAACTGATCGTGAGTCATCCCTTTGGCGATGCCGGATGTAATCGACTCATATGCTTCATATCGTGGATCATCCGTCGTGATGACGACGGTTCCTGCGTACGTCGAAGCGAGTTCGCCCATTTTTGGTCGTTTCGTCACATCGCGATTTCCACCTGTCCCGATCAGGAAGACGATCTTTTCCTTCGGTACGTCAACGAGTGCTTTCAGACACTGTTCGATGCCGTCAGGCGTGTGCGCATAGTCGACATACACGTTATATCCTTCAATCGGCAAGCGTTGCATCCGACCTTTTGCCGGACGGATTGCTGAAATCGCGCCTGCGATCGTCGCTAGATCATATCCGCAAGACAAGAGGATCCCTGTCGCAAGCAACAGATTGTAGACGTTGAAGCGACCGATGAAATTCGCCGTGACATCGACTTGTTCTTCCTTGTACAGCATCGTAAACGTCGTTTGTTGAAGCGACTGTTCAATCGCTGTTGCTCGTAGGTCAGCTGCGTTGTCGATGCCGTATGTCATGACACGAGCACCTGTCATCATCTCATACAGCTCACTCGTCGGATCATCCGCATTCAAGACCGCAACTTTCTCTGTCGACAGCCGTTGACCGAGTTGTGCGAACAACAATCCTTTGGCACGCGCATAGTTTTCAAATGTTTTGTGGAAATCAAGGTGATCATGCGTCAGATTCGTAAATCCCGCAACGTCGTAATCGACACCCGTTACCCGACCAAGCTCTAATCCATGTGAAGAAACTTCCATGATGACATCTTGGACATCTTCTTCATGCATCTGATGCAGAAATGCTTGTAACTCGGAGCTTTGTGGTGTCGTATTGCGACTTGGCACGACGCGGTCACCAATCTTGACTTCAACCGTACCGATGATGCCCGTCTTCCGACCAAGGTGCGCTAATATATCACGGACGATCGTCGTCGTCGTCGTTTTCCCATTCGTTCCCGTAATACCAATCATCCGCATCTTTTCAGAAGGATAATCATAGAATTTGCCAGCCAACTCGGCAATGGCACGTGATGTACTACGAACAAGAATGACAGGAATCGACACGTCGACCGGTTGTTCCGCGACGATTGCGACCGCTCCTTGTGCTTCCGCCTGTTTAGCATAGTCGTGTCCATCAACAGTATATCCTTTGATGGCGACGAACAATGTTCCCGGTTTAACATCCCGTGAATCGGTCGTAATGGACGTAACGTCCACTTCTACCATTCGTTCGATTTTTTGCGTCTGTATGACTTGAATCAATTCAGCTAAATTCAACGGTATTCCTTCTTTCTCGACATCGTCATTTCATATGTTTCATCTATTCCGTTCTGCTATCATGCTTCCTCTTCTTCGTCTGCCGGAAGAATATAGGCCTTTGCCGGTTCCTCCGAAAAGATGTACTCAATCAGCCCTTCGATATCCGATGGACGAATCCGTTCGACATCCGCTAACACTTCTTCAAGTGATGGGTGACGATGCAGATGCAACTCATTTCGGGCGTTTCGATTCATGTGACTCGATGTGCCTTCGTTCCCTAGAATCAGAGAACCTTTCAGCTGTTCAATCCCATCTTCGAGTTCCTTCGTCGATAATCCATCCTTTTTCAAGCGATCGATTTCAGCAGCAAGGACCTGTTCGACCTCTTCGACTGATTCCGGAGACGTGCCGACATAGATCGTGAACGTTCCATGATCGTCAAACGTCGTGTAATAGGAAAAGACTGAATAGGCAAGACCGCGTTCCTCTCGGATGGATTGGAACAAGCGACTCGACATCGTCGCACCGAATGCATTATTGAGTAAGGCGAGGGCAGGCAAACGTGGGTCAGCAGAAGGAATCGCACGGAAATTATAACAAATATGAGCCTGCTCCGTATCCTTTTCCTTACGAATCACACCATTTTGTAACCTTGGCTCTGTCGTCTCGCGTGTCTTCGATCGTGATTCGAGAATCGACATCCGCTCTTGAATCTGCGCAATCAGCTCGTCTGAGACGTTTCCGGCAACGGAAATGACGATTTGATCCGGAGCATACGCTTCTTCGAGATATCGTCCGATCATCGTTCGATCAATCCGAAGCACACTCTCTTCCGTTCCAAGAATTGGTCGAGCCATGACATCCTCTCCGTAAGCCGCAACAGCTAATAACTCATGGACGAGATCATCCGGTGTGTCATCGTACATCTTGATTTCTTCAATGACGACCTTTTTCTCTTTTTCCAGTTCATCCGCGTCAAACGTCGATTCGAGGAACATGTCCGCCAATACGTGAAAGGCTTCTCCTGCATGTTCATCTAGTGTCTTGACGTAATAACACGTTTGATCCTTACTCGTGAACGCATTAATATTTCCACCAAGTCGGTCAAAGTAAACCGCAATCTCTTTTGCCGTATGGCGTTTTGTTCCTTTAAACATCATATGCTCGATGAGATGACTGATCCCATGCTCCTCGATCTGTTCCGTCCGGCTTCCTGCTTGAATGAAGATTCCGGTCGCGACGCTGCGTGCTTCCGGCATTCGTTCAACGATCAGTCGAACTCCGTTTTCTAATTGTATCCGTTCGATCATAGTAATTCCTCCAAATATAGGAAACAAGGTGGCTCTCGTTGCATTCTCTGCACCGTCGAGCCACCTTGGATTCATTAGTTACGACGTGGTGGACGTTGTCCGTCACGTGGTGGGCGTGAACCCTGATCCCGGCGTGGCGGGCGGTTCTCACGCTCTGTCTTTTTCTTTTCTTCATACGCTGCACGATCTTCTTCGCTTAAGCCTTCGACGAGCAGGACTTTGTGCGAAGCGTTGACGCGTCCCTTGTCATCGATTTCTGTGACACGGACTTTTAGCTTATCTCCAAGTTTGACGACATCTTCCGTTTGACCGACACGGTTAAGTGCGAGTTCCGAAATGTGGACGAGTGCGTCTTTTCCTTTGAACAATTCGACGAATGCACCGAATTTCTCAACACGACGAACTGTTCCATCGAACTCTTCTCCGACAACGACTTCACGGACGATATCTTCGACCAATTGACGGGCACGATCGATGCCAGCTTGATCCGTCGATGCGATGAAGACGGTTCCGTCTTGATCGATGTCGATCTTGACGCCTGTCTCATCGATGATACCGTTGATGACTTTACCACCAGGTCCGATGACATCACGGATTTTATCTGGATTGATTTTGAGTGTGACGATTTTTGGTGCGTATTGTGACAATTCGACACGTGGTTCAGCAATGACCGTTTGCATATGCTCAAGAATGTGCAAACGACCAAGACGTGCTTGTTCGAGTGCTTCTTCGAGGATTTGACGCGTGATCCCGCCAATTTTCATATCCATTTGCAGAGCTGTGACACCTTCGTGAGTTCCAGCGACTTTGAAGTCCATATCTCCGAGATGATCTTCCATCCCTTGGATATCTGTCAAGATCGAGTAATTGTCGCCTTCCATGATCAAGCCCATCGCGATACCAGCGACAGGTGCTTTAAGTGGAACACCAGCATCCATCATGGCAAGGATCGAACCACAGATTGAAGCCTGTGATGAAGAACCGTTCGACTCAAGGACTTCCGACACGAGACGAATCGTGTACGGGAAATCGACTTCATTCGGAAGAACTGGTAAGAGTGCGCGTTCTCCAAGTGCCCCGTGACCAATTTCACGACGACCTGGTGCACGCATCGGACGTGCTTCCCCGACTGAGAATGGCGGGAAGTTATAGTGGTGCATGAAACGCTTCTCTTCCTTCAGACCCAGTCCATCGATGATTTGAGCATCACCCGCAACACCGAGTGTCGCAACAGACAAGACTTGTGTCTGACCGCGAGTGAACAAACCTGAACCGTGTGCACGTGGTAAGAGACCGACTTCTGAATCAAGTGGACGGATCTCAGCAAGACCACGACCATCTGGACGGATTTTATCTTCTGTGATCAGACGGCGGACTTCGTCTTTGACGAACTTGTTGAGAACGCCTGATACTTCTGCTAGTTGTTCTGCTGTGACTGACTCGTCAGCTGCATACAACTCGATGTATTTTGCGATGACTTCGTTGATGGCAACGTCACGTGCTTGTTTTTCTTCGACTTGAACTGCTTGTGTGACTTCTGCCAATGCTTCTGCTTTCAGGCGATTGACGATTGTCTCATCGAAGCTTGATACCGTGTAGTCGAACTTCTCTTTACCGACTTGTGCGACGATTTCTTCTTGGAACGCGATCATTTCCTTGATGACATCGTGTCCGAGCAAGATCGCTTCAAGCATTGCTTGTTCCGATACTTCCTTCGCACCTGCTTCAACCATGTTGACGGCATGTTTTGTCCCGGCAACTTGAAGGTCGATGTCGCTGACTTCCATTTGCGCTGAAGTCGGGTTCACGACGAACTCTCCGTCGACGCGACCGATTGTCACGCCTGCGATTGGACCGTCGAATGGAATATCCGAGATCGAAAGCGCAATCGAAGCTCCGATCATCGCAGCGACTTCTGGTGAATTGTCAGCATCTGACGAAAGAACCGTCGTCGCGACTTGAACGTCGTGACGGAAACCGTCCGGGAATAATGGACGGATCGGACGGTCGATCAGACGCGAAGTCAAGATCGCGCTCTCTCCAGGGCGTCCTTCACGTTTGAGGAATCCACCTGGGATTTTCCCTGCCGCATATAATTTTTCTTCATAGTTCACTGTTAATGGGAAGAA
Organism: Exiguobacterium sp. s161; assembly: GCF_018619045.1. Lineage (NCBI taxonomy): Bacteria > Bacillati > Bacillota > Bacilli > Caryophanales > Exiguobacterium > Exiguobacterium sp. s161. The sequence continues at coordinate 979,778 of NZ_JACSNH010000001.1, read as the reverse complement.
ATCTAAGTCCTTCGGTTGTTTTGATGCAACGACCGTAGCAAGAACGGCTGTATCGCCGTAGCGAATCAATGCTGCTCCGTTCGCTTGTTTTGCTAATTGACCGATTTCAATCGTTAATGGACGTCCACCGAGTTCGGTCGAAAACGTCTGTTTTGTTTGTGACATGCACAAATCTCCTCTCACTGCTATCCGTTTTTTCATTCAAATCTAATTATGTAGGTTCTTGCGCAAAAAGTCCATGAATCGGCAAAAAAAAGAAACAGGAGACGATGCTCCTGCTTCCCTACCTCGTTCTCGTCGGGATTAGCGACGAAGACCAAGACGCTCGATCAACGAACGGTAACGTGCAACATCCTTGTTACGAAGGTATGTGAGCAAGTTACGGCGACGACCGACCATTTTCAAGAGACCACGACGTGAGTGGTGATCCTTTTTGTGTGTACGTAAGTGATCGTTCAAAGTTGTGATCTGTTCAGTTAAAACAGCAACTTGTACTTCCGGCGAACCAGTATCGCCTTGTTTCGTAGCATATGCTTCGATAATTTCGTTTTTACGTTCTTTTGTGAGTGCCATTGTCACTCCACCTCCATCTTATGAATGACCGTATTCCCGAGCATCGGATGGTGAGACCAGATGCCAAGTGAATCGGCTGTACGTGATCGTACTGACCTATCATAACGAACCCTGTCCGTACTGTCAAACGCTTAATCGTGCATTTGCCTCTTCACGGTCCCGCGCCAATTGTTCTTTCAATTGATCGATACCATTGAAGGCTTTTTCATCGCGTAAGTAAGCGATCCATTCAAGCGTCAATTCTTGACCATAAAGATCCTCATCAAAGTCAAGAAGATGTGTCTCAATACTGACGTCTCCCGTCTCATAAAACGTCGGGCGTCTTCCGACGTTCGTCATCGCTTTGAATCGACGACCGTCCGCTAAGCGAACGAATGTCGCATATACACCGAGTTTCGGAATGACGTAAGAAAATTCCGGACGCATGTTGGCTGTCGGGAAGCCAATTTGTCGACCACGTGCGTCACCGTGAATGATTGTGCCTTTGATTTGGTAGGGTTCTCCAAGCAAACGTGCAGCCGGTTCGACTTCTCCTGCAGCAAGTAAACGACGAATCCGGGTTGAGCTGATTTTTTCTGCTTCTTCTTGGAACTCTGCTACAACGGTGTGTGTGAACGTGCCCCGACTATGAAAATCAAGCGTCGTCATTTTGCCAGCTCCGAAGCGACCGTAGGAATAATCAAATCCAGCGACGACATGCTCTGCACCGGACGCAATCAGATATTCATCGACGAAAGCTTGCGGTGACAATTCCGAGAAAGGAATCGTGAACTCAATTACATAAACACGATCGACACCAAGGCGTTCGATTTTCTCTAATTTACGTTCAAGCGGCGTGATGTAGCGGACCGGTTCATCCCCTTTACCAAGTACTTGTTTCGGATGTGGATCAAAGGTCATGACAGCCAAAGGCAGGCGACGAGCCTCCGCTTCTTTCCGTGCTGCTGCGATGACTTGCTGATGTCCGAGATGTACACCGTCAAAAAAGCCAAGTGCGATGACAGCAGGGGCTTTTTGAGGCTGTTCCGGATATGTCAAATGTATGATGTCCATGATGCTCTCTCCGATCTTAATCGATTTGTAGCATGACCTCGACGCGTGCTACCTGTTCTTCTGGAAGACGTCGATATAGCGCTAAAGGTACGTCCTCTTCATTATAGACAGTAAACAGCTCGAATTCGACTGGAATGCTTGTCAGCTTTGCTCCGTTCAAGACACGTTGCGCTGTTGCTGCATCAACCGTCAATCGTGGCCATTTTTGGATGACGTGTTCGATCGGTAGGACGTGCTGCATCCGTTCTTCGACCGTCTCATACGATTCGAGTGTTTCGAGTGTGACGGTATCCGTCTCAGCAATCGCACCAGATCCTGTCCGGCGTAAGTCGCTCATGTGTGCCGCATAACCAAGTCGTTCTCCGATCTCGACTGCTAGCGTCCGGATATACGTCCCTTTCCCGCACGCGATATCGAGGCGGAATCGGCAGAGACCATCTTCGAACACAAGGTCCGATGTCCGTTCTAATCGATCGATGCGAACGATCCGGGTCGGTCGCTCGACTTCAATCCCTTTTCGTGCATATTCGTATAACTTCTTCCCGTTCACCTTAACAGCTGAATAATACGGTGGTGTCTGCTCGATCTCCCCTGTCAATGCGCTCAGGATATCAGCGATCGCCTCTTCAGTAATACTTCCGGGTTCGACCAGCGTTTCACGAATCGTCTCTCCGTGTGCATCTTCTGTCGTCGTTGCGAAGCCGATCGTCACTTCCGCCGCGTAACGTTTTCCTTCATCCGTGATGAAGCGGGCAAGCTTCGTCGCTCGACCGAGACAAATCGGTAAGACACCTGTTACTTCCGGGTCAAGCGTTCCTGTGTGTCCAACCTTTTTCGTCTGAAACAAACGACGTAGACGAAAGACACAATCATGACTCGTCATGCCGGCTGGTTTATCTAGTGGTAATACTCCGATGGGTTCCACGTGATGTCCTCCTTGAAAAAAGGCAACCACACGCGTGGTTGCCTTAGGTGTTAATCTTTGTTCAAATTCCGAAGCAACTCATCAATGCGTGATCCGTATTCGACAGAAGAATCGACCTCGAACAATAGTTCAGGTGTTTTCCGTAGACGAATCCGCGATCCGATTTCCTTACGCATGAAGCCTTTCGATTTTTCAAGACCGATGCGCGCATCCTCACGTGCTTTTTCGTCACCGAGGACCGAGTAGAAGATCGTCGCTTGTTGCAAGTCTCCTGTCACTTCGACACCTGTGACGGTAATCGGCTTGACGCGTGGATCCTTGACATCTTTGATGAGCAGTTGCGTAATTTCCTTACGCACCTGTTCGGCGACACGATTCGAGCGTAAACTCATGTTTGTTCCCTCCAGTTCGGAAGAATGGATTCCGTTCTGTTACTTCCGTTTGACTTCTTCCATGATGAACGCTTCGATGACATCATCGACTTTTACATCATCATAACGTTCGATCTTAATACCACACTCGTAACCAGCAGCGACTTCTTTGACATCATCTTTGAAGCGGCGAAGTGTATCGAGTTTTCCTTCGTAGATGACAATGCTGTCACGAACGACACGGACACCTGCATCACGCGTTAACTTACCTTCCGTGACATATCCACCCGCGATCGTACCGACTTTCGATACTTTGATGACATCGCGGACTTCAGCTTGACCGATGATTTTCTCGACGAATTCAGGATCAAGGAGACCTTTCATCGCTTGCTCGATTTCTTCAATCGCGTTATAGATGATCCGGTGAAGACGAATTTCAACCTTCTCCTGATCCGCCATTGATTTCGCGTTACCATCCGGACGAACGTTGAATCCGATGATGATCGCATTTGCTGCCGAGGCGAGGATGACGTCACCTTCCGTGATCGCCCCAACACCTGAGTGTACGATGTTAATTTTAACACCTTCGACATCAATTTTCTTCAATGAACCGGCTAAGGCTTCAACTGAACCTTGGACATCACCTTTGATGATGATGTTGAGGTCCTTGACTTCGCCTTCTTTGATGCGGTCGAAGAGATCTTCTAAGCTAACTTTCGCTGAATCGCGACGTTGTGCTTCGATTTCACGTTGGTAACGTGCTTCACCGATTTGGCGTGCTTTTTTCTCATCTTCGAATGCGAAGAATTGATCGCCCGCTTTCGGGACATCGTTTAGACCTGTGATTTCGATTGGCGTCGATGGTCCGACTTCTTTGACACGACGACCGATATCGTTGACCATTGCCCGGATACGACCGAACGTGTGACCGACAACGATCGGGTCACCAACGCGAAGTGTTCCGTGTTGAACGAGAAGGGTAGCGACTGGACCGCGTCCTTTATCGAGTTTCGCCTCGATGACTGTTCCGCGACCGTTCATGTCTGGTGTTGATTTGTATTCTTGAACTTCTGAGACGAGAAGGATCATCTCGAGCAATTCGTCGATGCCGTCTCCTTTAAGAGCTGAAACCGGTACGAAGATCGTATCGCCGCCCCAGTCTTCTGCAACGAGTTCGAACTCTGTTAATTCTTGTTTGACACGGTCAGGGTTCGCACCCTCTTTATCCATCTTGTTGACCGCGACGATGATTGGAACGCCAGCTGCTTTCGCGTGGCTGATCGCTTCCTCCGTCTGCGGCATGACACCGTCATCTGCTGCAACGACGATGATCGCGATATCCGTGACATCTGCTCCACGTGCACGCATCGTTGTGAACGCCGCGTGACCTGGTGTATCGAGGAACGTGATCTTCTTGCCGTCGATCTCAACTTGGTAAGCACCGATGTGCTGCGTGATCCCGCCGGCTTCGCCTGCAGTGACCTTCGTGTTGCGGATCGAGTCGAGCAATGTCGTTTTACCGTGGTCGACGTGTCCCATGATCGTAACGACCGGTGGACGCTCAGACAATTCGTACTGGTCAAGGTTCAATTCGTATTGATCAAAGTCCGTCTCATCGACTTGGACTGTCTTTTCGACTTCAAAACCAAACTCTGTCGCGAGCAGTTCGACTGTTTCGTCATCAAGATCTTGGTTGATCGTCGCCATGACACCGAGACCCATCAATTTCATGATCAATTCATTCGGTTTTTTCGCCATTTTTTCAGCGAGTTCTCCGACTGTCAAGTTATCAGAGTATTGAACGACGTTTGCCATCGCCTCTTCTTGAGCCCGGCGAGCTGCTTTCCGTTGACTCGACTTCGAGTTCGGATCCGCTACTTCGAGTTTACGCGGTTCTGCTTTCTTTTGGTTCGGACGACGTTTGCCGCCACGGTTGTTACGGTTGCCGAATTCTGGGCGTCCGCCTTTGCTGTTACGTGATTGGTTACCTGCTGGTTTGTTTGTACTTCCTGGTCGGTTCGGTTTATTATCTGATTTCACTTGTTTTGGAGCCTCCGTCTTTTGAGCCCGATATTTCTCGGGATTAAATACTTGATCGAGTTGCTGTACTGTCTGTTCATCTAATACTGCCATATGATTCTTGACTGGTTTCTCCAGCTTTTCGAGCTGGGTGATGACCTGCTTACTTGTTACGTTTTGTTCCTTGGCGAATTCGTATACACGTTTACCCAAAGGATCCACCTCCAATTAGTCGTTCGAGAGGAGTTCAGTTAGCTTCTTCGCAAATCCGGCTTCATTGACTGACACGACAACACGCGCATCCTTTCCTAATGCTTGACCGAGAATCGTCCGGTCGGCGACTTCTAGGTAAGGAACCTGATAACTCGTACATTTATCTGTGACTTTCTTACGCGTGGCAGCCCCCGCATCTGCTGCTAAAAGAACAAGCTTCGCTTGTCCTCCTCGTACTTCTTTCAGTACGAGTTCTTCTCCCGTCGTCACTTTTCTAGCTCGATTCGCGAGACCGAGAAGGGATTCCCATTTACTCATTTGTACCTCCCGCGATTTCAAGCAATTCATCGTATAAGGCATCTGTCGTCTTGACCTTCAAATGATGATCAAGCGTCCGTTTTTTCTTCGCCGTCGCAATGACTGCCGCATCTTTCGATAAATAGGCACCTCGCCCATTCATCTTACCATTTAAATCGATGACGACCTCTTGTTCAGGTGTCCGGACGACACGAATTAATTCTTTTTTCGGTTTCATTTCTTGTGTGATGACACACTTACGTAATGGTACCTTTTTTTGCACAAATTATTCCTCGCCTTCGACTTGGACCGCTTCTACTGCCGGCTCTTCCGTCGCGAAGACATCTTCGAGATCCATTGCTTCCGCTTCAGACTCGCTCTTGATGTCGATTTTCCATCCTGTCAATTTCGCTGCGAGACGCGCGTTTTGACCACGTTTCCCGATGGCAAGCGACAGTTGGAAATCTGGAACGACGACGATTGTCGCTTTCGCTGGTTCGTTGACATAGACCGCAACGACTTGAGCTGGGCTGAGTGCGTTCGCGACATATTCTTTCGGATCATCCGAGTAACGGACGATATCGATTTTTTCCCCGTTCAAATCATTGACGATGCGTTGAACACGCGCCCCTTTTTGTCCGACACATGCACCGACTGGATCGATGTCGTCCGCTGCGACTGCGATTTTCGAACGGTCGCCCGCTTCACGCGCCACAGACTTGACTTCGACTTCGCCACTTGAAATCTCTGGTACTTCGATTTCAAAGAGACGTTTTAAGAGACCTGGATGTGTCCGTGATACGAGAATCGATGCCCCTGATCCCTTGACCATCGGATCAACCTTCGTGACGTACACCTTGATGCGATCACGAATCCCGAAACGCTCGTTCGGCATTTGCTCGTGTGTCGTCAAGACAGCTTCGATACCTTCTAGGTTGACGTACAAGTTGCGTGCATCTTGACGCTCGACGATACCTGTCATGATCTCGTCTTCACGATCCGCGAAGTGATTGTAGATGCGTTCGCGTTCTGCTTCACGCATTTTTTGTGTGACGATCTGTTTCGCCGTTTGTGCTGCAACACGACCGAAGTCGCCTGGCGTCACTTCGACTTTATGGAAATCGCCGAGTTCATATGTCGGATCGATCTCGTGCGCTTCTTCAAGCGAAAGTTGCTCTTCTGGTTGTGTCAATCGTTCGACGACTTCCTTAAGCGCGAAGACACGGATGTCTCCTGTCTGCTGGTCGAATTCGACTTTTACAGCCTCCGATTCTTTTCCGAAGTTGCGTCGGTACGCTGAAATCAATGCCTGTTCGAGCGCATCGATGATGATGTTCTTGTCAATTTCCTTCTCTTTCGCGATTTGATTGATCGCCTCGAGTAACTGTGGTCCCATCGTTCTCTTCCTTTCCGTCAGAACATTACCGCAAGTCGCGCAAGTGAAATCTTGTCGACCGGTATCTCAATTTTCAATTTTCTTGTTTTGACACGCACTTCGATTTCAAGCATCTCAGGTGTGTACGCGAGCAACGTTCCTTCGAATTCAACCGCATTCTTTACTGGATCGTGCGTTTTGATGTACACATGTTTCCCAATCGCCTTTTCGAAGTCCTCGTCTTTCTTCAGTGGACGTTCCGCTCCTGGACTAGCGACGTCGAGGTAATACGGCTCGTCGATCGGATCATTGTCATTCAATGCTTCCGATAACTGTTCATTGATTTTGACGCAGTCTTCAAGATCCACGCCACCCTCTTTGTCGATGGAGACACGTAGGAACCAATCCGCCCCTTCTTTGACGAATTCAACGTCGACTAGCTCCATCCCCTCTCGTTCGACGATTGGTTTTGCGAGCGCTTCGACCTTTTCCGTTACGTTCGTCATCTTCATCCTCCTTCAAAAAACAAACAAGAAAGGAGCAGGTCCCCCTACTCCTTCCAAGTCGTAGTATAAAAAACATTTCCTCACTCAATATAGCATAGGAAAGCGCTCAAAGCAAGTGTTCCTAAGGGCTTACAAGTCGAACAAGGAGAGCTGATTCTCGTCCGGTAACCCTTCGAGACAGCCTAGGTTATCGAGCGTCTCAATGATCGATTTCGATAACTTAGCGCGTTTTTGGAGGTCTTCCTTCGAGAGGAATTCGCCGCCTTTACGTGCTTCGACGATCTGCTTCGCTGCATTCGTCCCGAGACCTGTCACGGCATTAAACGGTGGTAACAACGTATCTCCGTCAATGAGGAATTCCGTTGCGCTTGAGCGGTAGAGATCGACCTTTTGGAACGTAAAGCCACGTTCGATCATCTCAAGCGCGATTTCAAGAACCGTATACAGCCCTTTATCCTTCGCCGTCGCTTCAAATCCTTTATCCTTGATGTCTTGCAAGACTTTGCGAACGGCAGCAGAGCCTTTATTCATCGCACCGATATCAAAGTCACCCGCACGAACCGTAAAGTACGAAGCGTAGTAATACATCGGATGGTGGACCTTATAGTAAGCAATCCGGACGGCCATCAAGACGTAGGCGGCAGCGTGGGCTTTTGGGAACATGTACTTGATTTTTTTACAAGAATCGATATACCAAAGCGGTACGTCATTCTCGATCATCGCCTCTTCCATGTCAATCGAGAGTCCTTTCCCTTTTCGGACCGACTCCATGATTTTAAAGGCAAGCGACGGTTCAAGACCGGCATAGATCAAGTAGACCATGATGTCATCTCGACAACCGATGACGTCTTTTAGTTCACATGTTCCGTTGTAAATCAATTCGCTGGCGTTTCCGAGCCAGACATCCGTTCCGTGCGAGAGTCCTGAAATCTGGACGAGCTCCGAGAACGTCGTCGGTTTCGTCTCTTCTAACATTTGGCGAACGAACTTCGTCCCGAACTCCGGAATGCCGAGCGTCCCTGTTTTTGAATCAATCTGCTCCGGCGTCACGCCGATCGATTCCGTCGAACTAAAGATTTTCATGACTTCCGGGTCATCGACCGGAATCGTCTTTGGATCTCGTCCTGATAAATCCTGTAACATCCGGATCATCGTCGGGTCATCGTGACCGAGGATATCGAGTTTGAGTAAGTTATCGTGAATCGAGTGGAAGTCAAAGTGTGTCGTCTTCCATTCAGAACCCATATCGTCTGCCGGATACTGAATCGGACTAATGTCATAAATATCCATATAGTCCGGTACGACGATGATCCCACCCGGGTGTTGCCCGGTCGTCCGTTTGACACCGGTGACACCACTGACGAGACGATCGACTTCCGCATTCCGATACGTCAGCTCATTCTCCGACTGATACCCTTTGACGTAGCCATACGCCGTCTTCTCGGCGATTGTTCCGATTGTTCCGGCACGGTAGACGTAATCGTCACCGAACAGGACTTTCGTATAGGCATGGGCTTGCGGCTGATATTCTCCACTGAAGTTCAAATCGATATCCGGTACTTTATCCCCTTTAAATCCAAGGAACGTCTCGAACGGAATATCATGACCATCCTTAAACAATGGGATATCACATTTCGAACAAGACTTATCCGGTAAATCGAATCCCGAACCAACGGAACCGTCATCGAAGAACTCCGATTCCTTACAATTCGGACAGACATAATGCGGTGGTAATGGATTAACTTCCGTGATCTCGGTCATCGTCGCAACGAGACTTGATCCGACCGATCCCCGTGAACCAACTAAATAGCCGTCGTCGAGCGACTTTTTAACGAGTTTGTGGGAAATCAGATAGATGACGGCGAATCCGTGACCGATGATCGACTTCAACTCTTTTTCGAGTCGGGCTTCGACGATCTCCGGTAACGTGTCGCCGTAAATCCGGTGCGCCATATCGTACGACAAGTTCCGAACTTCTTCATCCGCCCCTTCGATCTTCGGTGTATAGAGATCTTTTGGAATGATGTCGATATTCTCGAACTGTTCCGCGACGGCTTGACTGTTCGTGATGACGAGACGTTCCGACACATCCGGTCCGAGGAACTTGAAGTCGTCCATCATTTCCTTCGTTGTCCGGAAGTGCGCCGGCGGCAATTGTTTTCGCATGTTCAGCATGTTCGCTCCACCTTGCGTCCGGATCAAAATCTCCCGGTACGTGGCATCATGTTGATCGAGGTAATGCACATTCCCTGTCGCGACTGGTAAGATATCATGTTCTTCCGCGACGCGGATGATCTTTTTAATCAGTTCGCGCAGTTCGAGTTCATTCTGAACGATTTCCCGTTCGATCAAATGTCCATACATCGCGGGTGGCTGAATCTCGATGAAATCATAGAACTGCATCACTTTCGCTAAATCTTCGTCCGACTTGTTCAAGGCGGCATCAAACACTTCGCCATTATCGCAAGCTGATCCAATGATCAATCCATCCCGGTGCGCGACGAGTTGCGAGCGCGGTGTGCGGACGACACGGTGCACGTGTTTCGTGTGAGCAATCGAAATCAATTGGTACAGATTCTTCAAGCCTGTCCGGTTCTTCGCATAGACCGTCGCGTGGTATGGTCGTGCCCGCGAGATATCTTTCCCCATCTCCCGGTTGAGCGAGGCGTGTGTCTTCATGTCGAACATCTCATCTGCCATTTGAAGCAATTTGACCATCAAATAGCCTGTCGCTTCCGCGTCATAGATGGCGCGGTGATGCTGTGTCAATTCGATGTCAAATCGTTTCGCGAGTGTGTTCAATCGGTGGTTTTTTAGCGTCGGCATCAAGACACGGGCTAGCTCAAGCGTATCAATGACCGGCAAGACCGATTCATCGTGTCCACCGGATCGTAGCGTCGCATTCAAGAATCCGATATCAAACGAAGCATTATGGGCAACGAGAATCGAGTCGCCGACCCAGTCCATGAATTCCTTGACGACTTGTTCCGGATCTGGTTTTCCCCGGACCATATCATCGGTGATCCCTGTCAAATCAATCGTCGTCGCCGACAACAGATGCTTCGGATCCGCGAATGCTTCGAACTTATCGATGATATCACCGTCGTGGATTTTGACGGCTGCAAGTTCGATGATCTTGTTGTACATCGCGGATAAACCAGTCGTCTCGACGTCAAAGACGACGAATGTCGCGTCATCTAAGTTACGTTCCACCGGATGATAGGCGACTTGCACCCCATCATCGACGACGTTCGCTTCGATTCCGTACAATACTTTGATATTGTTTTTCTTTCCGGCATAGTAGGCATCCGGGAAACTTTGTGCACCCGCGTGATCCGTGATCGCAACAGCAGGATGACCCCATTTCGCCGCGCGTTCAACGTATTTCGTCACGTTCATGACGGCGTCCATTTGACTCATTTGCGAGTGCGCATGTAACTCGACACGCTTCTCGCCTGCCCAAGGGTCAGCAGGGGCTTCCATCTTCACCTCTGACAGTTGGGCAATCATCATACAAAGATCGCGCAGGAACGTATCGAACTCAACGCGACCTGCCGCCTGAATCCACATGCCTTTTTTGATGGCTGAGAGGATCTTGACGTCTGTTTCGTCACGCGCAAACATCTTGACGACGAGGGAGTCCGTATAATCCGTCATCTTAAACGTAAAGATCGTCTTTCCACTTCGTAGTTCACGACTCTCTGCTGAGAAGACGAGACCACGGATCGCAATCCGTCGTTCCTCATCTTGGATCGTCTTAATCGGGACAATCTCATCTTGAATTGGTTTCCCGATCCGGATCTCAACCGGTCCTTCATCGTCATCCCGCGATTGTTCCCGCTTGAATTGCAACTCGAGCATCCGCTTTGCTTCTTCCATGTCTTCCTGTTTCACCTGATTACGCAACGCTTCTTGTTTCGATTCGTTGATTTGAACAATCGGTTCACAGTTGAATTTCGGAAATCCGTAAGCACTGTAAAGTAACTGCAACTCTCCACATAAGCTACTTTTTAAGAATCCTGCTTCCGGTTCACTCCGGACCGGAATGAATAATTTCTGTTCTTTGAACTCCGGTAAGACCCGTCCAAGTTGTGTCCGCATCGCCGATGAGACATCTGCGAGATCCTGCACGACGTATGGCCAGTAATCATGATACAGGCGTTCGTCTGGTCGACCATCCGCGTATAGGATGACCTTGACTTCGGCGAATTGCTGATACCGACTTATCAAGCGACTCGTAAAGAGTTGATAGACGTTTTGTGGCAAAACCTGTGGCAAGCGGATCTCAAATGTCCAGGTTGCTTTTGCTTTATTGACGCGAAGCTTCTCAAGAACTGCTTCGTTAAAGTATTCTTCAATGATACCATTCGGTAATTCCAAGTCACTAAGCAACAGTGACATGCGTTGTTGTGTATCCACTCGCAATTGTGCTGTCTGATCGCTTCACACCGTGACAGCAACTCCTCCTCCTCTTGCGGATTGCCCAAGGGGCGAATGGGTGTGAGACAAGAAAACAGTCACTTTATGAAAAGTGACCGTCTCCATTCTTTATTCTAAACCTTCATAGAGTGAACGAACAGCCTCAACGACTTGTTCTTGTCCAATTTCTTCTGCATCGCCACCACGACGGGCTTTTAATTCGACGATTCCTTCTGCCGCTTTTTTGCCGACGTTCAAGCGAACCGGTAGACCGATCAAATCCGCATCGGCGAATTTGACGCCTGCTCGTTCTTTCCGGTCGTCAAGTAGGACGCTAAAACCTGCAGCTGTCAACTCACGGTATAGTGTTTCTCCGAGTTCAAGCTGTTCCGCATTTTTACCATTGACGACGATCAAATGAACATCGTATGGTGCGATCGCTTTTGGCCAAATGATCCCGCGCTCATCATAATGCTGTTCGACGACTGCCGACAATGTCCGCGAGACACCGATGCCGTAACATCCCATGATGAGTGGTTGTGCTTTACCGCCTTCATCGAGGAACGTCGCTCCCATTCCTTCAGAGTAACGTGTTCCGAGTTTGAAGACTTGACCGACTTCGATGCCACGTGCGAATTTAACGTTTCCGTTGCCGTCTGGTGACGCGTCACCTTCTTCAACGAAGCGCAAGTCTGTATATTCTGCTTCGAAATCACGACTTGGGTCGACATGGATATAATGCGTTTCCGCTTTGTTTGCACCACAGACAGCGTTCGTCAAGGCACGAATCGCGTAATCGGCGACGATCTTCATGTCTGCCCCGATCGGTCCGAGTGTTCCAGGCGTTGAGTGAAGCGCTGCTTCAATCTCTTCGTCGCTCGCCATCGTGATGTCGAGTGCTCCCAGATAGTTTTTCAATTTGATATCGTTGACTTCGTGATCGCCCCGGACGAGAGCCATGACAAGCCCTTGTTCCGTTTTGAAGATGACAGTTTTGATCGATTCATTTGCTGGTAAGTTCAGATGTGCGCTGACCGCTTCGATCGTCTTCGCATCAGCCGTATGCACTTCTTCAAGTGCTTCTGGTGCTTTATCTTGCTTCGGATAGGCATCAATCGACTCTGCCATCTCTAAGTTCGCTGCATAATCCGATTGGTCCGAGTAGACGATCGTGTCTTCACCGATTGCTGCTAACGCATGGAACTCATGTGTTCCACTACCACCGATTGCACCCGAGTCAGCGACGACTGGACGGAACTCAAGACCCACACGTGAGAAAATCCGAGAATACGTATCAAACATGTTTTGATACTCTTCGTCTAAGCTCTCTTGTGACGAATGGAACGAGTAGGCATCTTTCATGATGAACTCACGACCACGTAATAAACCGAAACGTGGCCGACGTTCGTCACGGTATTTCATTTGAATCTGGAAGAGATTGACCGGTAACTTTTTGTACGAGTTCAATTCATCACGAACGATTGAAGTGATCAGTTCCTCGTGCGTCGCTCCGAGCGCGAACCGGCGATCATGACGATCCGTCAAGCGCATTAATTCAGGTCCATAGATATCCCAGCGTCCTGTTTCTTCCCATAGTTCAGCTGGTTGAATTGCTGGCATCAGTAATTCTTGCGCACCCGCTGCCTCTAATTCCTCGCGAATGATTGTCTCGATGTTTGCGAGTACTCGTTTTGCGAGTGGTAGATACGAATAGATTCCAGCGGCATTTTGACGCATGAATCCTGCACGAAGCAAGAGTTGGTGACTGATGGCTTCTGCATCAGATGGTACTTCACGCAACGTTGGCATGAATAGTTTTGATTGTTTCATAATGAGTCACGAACTCCTTTGACTGAGTGATTAATTAAAAGAATTTTTGAATGTCGTTCCAAGTGACGACGAGCATGAGTAGCATCAAAAGCGCAAAACCGACGAAGTGAACCAATCCTTCTTTTTGAGGATCGACCGGTTTACCGCGTAAGGCTTCAAGGAAGAGGAACAGTAAGCGTCCTCCGTCAAGTGCTGGAAGTGGCAATAGGTTGAAGACTGCTAAGTTAACGGACAACAATGCCGTCCATGTCAAAAGCATCGAGAACCCACTATCTGCGACCTGATCGGTCATCTTGACGATCCCGACTGGCCCTGATAATTGGTCGACGCCAACGACACCGGTCACGAGATCTCCAACAGCTCCGACGATGAGCGTCGACATCCGCCATGTTTCTGAAACGCCCGTTTGTAGTGCTGTTCCGAATGATTTTTCTGTCTCATTCGTAACACCGATGATGCCGACCTTCTGTTCTCCTTGCTGCTGCACTTTTGGCGTGATTTCAGTTGTCGTCTCTTTCCCATCACGCTCATATTTTACTTCTGTCGCTTTCCCAGCACGATCTTGGAATCCAGCACGTAAATCAGTCCATTTGGCTGTATCCTGTCCGTTGACTGAGATAATCCGGTCACCTTCAACAAGTCCTGCTTGATCGGCAGGTGAACCTTTTTGTACTGTTCCGATGACGCTTTCCCCTGTCGGAGAGCCATTATATAAGGCAAGACCGAATAAAATGACGAACGCGAGGACAAAGTTCATGAACGGTCCTGCAGCAATCGCAAGGACGCGTTTCCAAACGGATTTCGAACCAAATGTGCGGTCATACGGCGCAATTTGTGTCCGTGTCTGACCTTCGACAAGAAATGCTGTCGGTGAGACAGGATAGCGAACCGATGTCTCGTCTTGTAACCCAACGAGTTCGAGTTGACGCAACAAGTCAATCCGCTCGACAGTAACGACTTGATCGACTTGTGGCTGATCTGCATCGAAATAAATCGTCTCGATGACACCGTCCTTTAACTGTAATCCAACGGTTTGACCTGATTTAATCTCTACGAGTTCAGGTTCTTCACCCGCCATCTTGACGTAACCGCCAATCGGCAACAGGCGCACCGTATACAACGTCTCATTCTTAAACACTGAAAAGATCTTCGGTCCAAATCCAATCGCGAATTCACGACAGAGAATACCTGCCCGCTTCGCCATTACGAGATGACCCCATTCATGGACGGCGACGAGTACACCGAACATCAGCACGATTGAAATAAAGGTCGTCATTACTTATCCCATCCTTAGTTAGCGAATGTAAGAGACGATACGAACTCACGCGCCCATCGATCAGCTTCAAGGATTTGATCCAAGGAAGGCTCGTCGATAAGGGTATGAGCTTGAAGCGCCGCCTCGACGCTCGCTTCGATTTCTAAAAAGCGAATGTCCCCTTTTAAGAAACGGTCCACCGCTTGTTCGTTCGCAGCATTGAGTACTGATGGCATCGATCCACCGGCTTGACCCGCTTCAAAAGCAAGTCGTAACAACGGATAACGATCAAATGATGCATCAGCAAAGTGTAAGCGTCCGATTTCCTTTAAGTTTAACCGTTCTCCCCCTTGGATTTCAAGGCGGGACGGATATGTAAGAGCGTACTGAATCGGTTCTCTCATGTCGGGCATACCAAGCTGAGCCATGACAGCTCCATCATTGAATTCGACCATCGAGTGAATGATCGATTCACGGTGAATGACGACATCGATATCCGCATAGTCGACATCAAATAACCAGTGCGCTTCAATGACTTCGAACCCTTTGTTCATCATCGTCGCCGAATCAATCGTGATTTTTGCTCCCATCGACCAGTTCGGATGCGCCAGTGCTTGTTCGACCGTCACGTCTGCTAGTTCTTCCCGTGATTGATCACGGAAGCTTCCGCCTGATGCTGTCAAGATGATTTGACGGACATCTTCTCGTCGCTCACCGTTCAAGCATTGGAAAATCGCCGCATGTTCACTATCAACGGGTAAAATCGTCACGTTTTTTTCACGTGCGAGCTTCATGACAAGGTGCCCTGCCGTGACGAGTGTTTCTTTGTTCGCAAGACCAATCGTTTTACCCGCCTCGATTGCAGCAAGCGTTGGACGTAAGCCAACAGCTCCTACGACCGCTGTAATGACCGTATCGACTTTAGGATGCGTCACGACATCAAGCAACCCTTCTTCACCGATGACGATCGTCGGCTGATAGGTCAACTGTTGCTCGAGTTCTTGACGTGTTGTCTCATCTTGGACTCCGACAAGCATCGGTTGCAAACGATTTAACCACGGTACGGCAACCGTCATGTTGCGACCAAATGCAAAACTCGTCAATTCAAAAAGATCTGGATTAGCCGCAATGACATCAAGCGTTTGCGTACCAATCGATCCCGTTCCACCGATGATACTGATTTTCTTCATAATGAAGCGCCTCCTCAAGCAAAGATATCGAGTACGACGAGGACCGTAAAGACGATCATCATGCTGTCGAACCGATCAAGAATACCACCATGACCCGGTAGTAACGTTCCAGAATCCTTCACACCATAATGGCGTTTGTAAGCGGACTGGACCAAGTCACCAAGTTGCCCAACGACGGCAACGATGATGGCAAGGACAATGACTTTCCCAAAACCGACTGTCGGTTCGATACTTTCGAACACGACACCAAGTAAGATGGCAAGTAATACGCCACCGACTGCCCCTTCAATCGTCTTGTTCGGGCTGATTGACGGCCACAGTTTATTCTTACCAAATCGCTTCCCGACGAAGTACGCCCCTGAATCCGTAAACCAGATCAAGAGAATGATCAAGAGCGACCACGTTAATCCATGTTCGAGTAAACGGATGTAGGCGAACGATGCAAAACCGACACCGACATAAACCGCAGTCAGCAGTAAAAAGGCGACATCATCGAACGTAAAGACATTTTTCGAAAACACGTTCCAAAAGAGACCGATCAATAAAATGATCATTGCCCAAGCGATTGGTGAAAGTCCGATTGGGAGTGTCCGATCGACTGCCTCTTCATAGATACCGACGAATGGTAATAATGTGCCGATCCCGAATAAAATCCGTGGAATGCGCGAACCGCTCCATTGTCGCATCCGGACGAGCTCGGTATAACCGAGAATCGTTAGTATTGCCATAAACGCTAAAAAGGGAAGTCCACCGATGTACAAAAGCGCCAAAAAGATGGCGCCTGCCCATATCCCTGTGATAATCCGAGTTTTCATAAGCTAGTTCCTCATTTAATCAGACGCCGCCAAATCGGCGTGTCCGTTGATTGTAATCTTCAATTGCTGCCAAGAAAGCATCCCGACGGAACTCTGGCCACAAGACATCTGTAAAATAAAACTCTGCGTACGCCGCTTGCCAAAGTAAGAAGTTCGATAACCGTTGTTCGCCACTCGTTCGAATCACGAAATCGACATCGGTTACGGATCCTGTCATTAGCTCGCGCTCGATCGTCTCCGGTGTAATCGCGTCCGGTGACAATGTTCCTGCCTGAACCTGTGCGCCCAGTTTTTGCATGACTTGTACGAGCTCATCGCGTCCTCCATAATTCAGAGCGAAAATCAGACGAAGTCCTGTATTGTGTTGCGTATCCAGTTTCGCTTGTTCCACTGCCTCACGTGTGAAATGAGGGAGGCGTGACACTTCTCCTGCTACCTCGACTTTGACATTTTGCGCGTCTAACTCTTTTAAATCCGACTCTAAAAATTGTGCCGGTAGCTTCATGAGAAAACTCACTTCTTCTTCCGGACGCGTCCAATTCTCCGTCGAGAAGGCGTATAATGTCAGACTCTTAACGCCGAGTTCATTTGCAACCCGAACGACCTCACGAATCGATTTCATGCCTTCGCGATGTCCCATGATACGCGGAAGTCCGCGTTTTTGTGCCCATCTACCGTTTCCATCCATGATGATAGCGACGTGCTCAGGCACCCGGTCATAGGTTTCGGTTTCTTTCGTCTGATTCAACCATTGAAACATCCGCACTTCCTCCTCTCTCAATTATGAAGAAAGGGACTCTTCGTGTGACAAAGAGTCCCCCCCATGACGATCCGTCGCGTCATACTTCCATGATTTCTTGTTCTTTTTCCGTTGCTGTCTGATCAAGTTGTTTAACGAACTTGTCTGTCAACGTTTGAACATCTTCTGTGTATCCACGCAAATCATCTTCTGTCAATGCACCATCTTTTTCTTGTTTCTTTAACTGCTCGTTCGTATCACGACGAATGTTACGGAGGGCAACCTTACCTTCTTCCGTATACTTCTTGACGAGTTTGACGAGTTCCTTCCGGCGCTCTTCCGTTAGTGGTGGAATCGCAAGACGGATGACCGTACCATCAGATGATGGCGCAAGACCAAGATCAGCACGTTGAATCGCTTTTTCAATCTCGCTGACCATTGATTTATCCCATGGAGTGATCAAGATCAGACGTGCTTCTGGTGTGTTGACGTTCGCTACTTGATTGAGCGGTGTCGGTGCACCGTAGTATTCGACTTGAACGGGATCTAAAATCGCAACGTTCGCACGACCGGCGCGGAGTGTCGCAAGTTCTTTCTTAAGTGAAAGATGTGCTTTTTCCATCCGTTCTTCGGCTTGTTTTAAGATTTCTTTTGACATATTATTTCCCCCTTACGATTGTCCCGATTTCGTCACCGATGACGACACGTTTGATGTTACCTTCTTCCATCAACGAGAAGACGATGAGCGGGATGTCATTGTCCATACAAAGTGAAGTTGCTGTAGAATCCATGACTTGAAGTCCATCCTTTAAGACATCCAAGTAAGAGAGCGTTTCGAATTTCTTCGCTTCTGGATCAACATTCGGGTCAGCTGAGTACACACCATCGACGTTGTTTTTCGCCATCAAGATGACCTCTGCTTCAATTTCAGCTGCACGAAGAGCAGCTGTCGTATCTGTTGAGAAGTACGGGTTCCCTGTACCTGCTGCAAAGATGACGACACGTCCTTTTTCGAGGTGACGCATCGCACGGCGACGAATGTACGGTTCTGCTACTTGGCGCATCTCGATTGATGTTTGAACACGTGTTTCAACACCTACATCTTCTAAGCTGTCTTGAAGCGCAAGCGAGTTCATGACTGTCGCTAACATCCCCATATAATCGGCGTTGGCCCGGTCCATCCCAAGTTCTGCACCTGTTTTGCCACGCCAAATGTTTCCAGCTCCGACGACGACCGCTACTTCAACGTTCAATTCAACTAATTCGCGAATCTGTTCCGAGATAGATTTGACGATGACAGGATTGATCCCAAACCCTTGATCTCCTGCGAGCGCTTCTCCGCTCAATTTTAACACAATCCGGTTATATTTCGGTTGCATGACTATGTCCCCCTTGCTAAATTCCGTAAAAAAGGAACACGAACCACTTCCACACGAAAGTGGATTGAAGCATACGTGTTCCTTCTCTTGTCATCAGGATGATCCCGATTCTTATTTTTTAAGTTGGTTCATAACTTCTTCAGCGAAGTTCTCTTCGCGTTTTTCCATACCTTCTCCAACTTCGAAGCGTACGAATGACACGACTTTACCGCCTTTAGATTCTACATATTTACCAACTTTGAAGTCTGGATCCTTGACGAACGTTTGATCGACGAGGCAGATTTCCTCGAAGAACTTGTTCATACGACCGACGATCATTTTTTCAACGATGTTAGCTGGTTTTCCTTCGTTCAATGCTTGCTCAGTGAGAACTTTTTCTTCACGTGCTTTTTCTTCTTCTGTGACAGAAGTACGGTCAACGTAAAGTGGACGTGCTGCTGCGATGTGCATTGCAACGTCTTTTGCAACTGTTTCGTCTGTCGTACCTTCGATAACGACGACTGAACCGATGCGTCCACCCATGTGGAGGTAAGAACCGAAGACTGCGTCATCTGATTTTGTGAAGAGTGCTACGCGACGGAGTGAGATTTTCTCTCCGATTGTTGAAGCTTCTTCTGAGATGTATGTGTCGATTGTTTTACCTGCTTCGTATTCAGAAGCAAGAGCTGCTTCAGCAGTCTCAGAACCGTTACGGAGAACAGCGTCTGCGATATTTTGAACGAGTGTTTGGAAACGTTCGTTTTTCGCAACGAAGTCTGTTTCTGAGTTGATTTCGACGAGTGCCGCTTTGTTGCCGTCAACTGCAACTGCAGTCAACCCTTCAGCAGCGATACGATCGCCTTTTGCTGCTGCTTTAGCAATCCCTTTTTCACGCAAGAAATCTACTGCTGCGTTCATGTCACCGTCAGTTTCAACGAGTGCTTTTTTGCAGTCGAGCATACCTGCACCTGTTTTTTCACGAAGTTCTTTAACCATTGCTGCTGTAATAGCCATTCGATATTCCTCCTTATAACATCCTTAGTTTCAAAAAAAAGGTGATAAAAGGTCGATTCCCTTTATCACCTGGCATCACGAATTACTCAGCGTCTGCTACTACTTCTTCAGTAGTTTCAGGTGCTACGTTATCTTCGCCTTGTTTAACTTCGAGGATTGCGTCAGCCATTTTACCAGTGAGCAATTTGACTGCACGGATCGCATCGTCGTTCGCTGGGATGACGTAGTCGATTTCGTCTGGATCACAGTTAGTATCAACAATCGCAACGATTGGGATGTTGAGTTTGTGTGCTTCTGCAATCGCGATACGCTCTTTGCGTGGGTCAACGATGAAGAGTGCATCCGGAACGCCTGGCATATCTTTGATACCGCCGAGGAATTTCTCAAGACGAGTCATTTCTTTTTTAAGAATGATGACTTCTTTTTTAGGAAGAACTTCGAATGTACCGTTTTCTTCCATTTTTTCGAGTTGTTTCAAACGGTTGATACGTTTTTTGATTGTAGAGAAGTTCGTGAGAGTTCCACCCAACCAACGTTCGTTGATGAAGTATTGACCTGCACGGATCGCTTCTTCTTTCACAGTGTCTTGAGCTTGTTTTTTCGTACCAACGAAAAGAACGTTTCCGCCTTCAGACGCTACTTCACGGATGAAGTTGTATGCTTCGTCTACTTTTTTGACCGTTTTTTGAAGGTCGATGATGTAGATTCCGTTCCGTTCTGTGAAGATGTATTTTGCCATTTTTGGGTTCCAACGGCGTGTTTGGTGACCGAAGTGTACACCAGCTTCTAACAATTGTTTCATCGAGATTACTGCCATGATGAATTCCTCCTTTTGGGTTTTGGATGTCCTCCGCGATGATCGTCTGTCCAGCTAACCTATTAAAGGCACCGCAGCTGGCGATACATGCGTGCGTAATTAACACCGTAGACTAATATAGCATAAAGATTACCGAGGGGCAACCTTCGTTTGATGAGAAAGTTTAGCAATCAAAGCAACCTCTCCCGTCCCACGATTCAAAGACCGCGCAAGCGTCTCAAGATCTGCTCCTTCTCGTAGCGCCTGCTTGACATCCGTTAACGTTGGTTCTTTTGAAATGGATTGTTCGATTTCGACGGTTTCCGATTTTTCGTATGTAGCCGCCTTCACCATCTGTGGAGACGCGTTCGGTACTTGATCAACTTGTTCGTTCGCTTCAATTACGGATGTCTCCGTCATGGCGTTGACGTTCTCCATGAAATGAAGCAACACTTGTTCCGTCTCATTCTTTTCACGTTCCAACCGGGTAATTCGGTCTTTAAGCGCTGCCTGCTGGCGAAACAACACCAGCAGCGCATAACAGACTAAAGCAGCTAATAAAATATAAACGACAGTCATAATTCTTCCTTTCACATGGCGACACGATCTGCTAAGTAGGCACTTCCGAGCGCATTCTTCAACTTACGAAGCGCTTTTGAATGGATTTGTGAAATACGGGAAGTCGAGAGCCCGAGGACTTCACCAATTTCCGTAAGCGTCAATTCTTCATAATAGAACAACGAGACGACAAGTTGTTCTTTTTCGGATAGTCCTTCGACTTCCTCTGCCAGTTTAGCGATCAACTCCCGCATTAATAACATATCTTCCGGTGTAGCAGTATCTGGATCTAAATAGGAGACGGTCATCGCCTTCCCCTCATCCTGTAGCGTGACTGCTTCATCGATCGATAATACATTCGCAAAATAGCTTTCTGCTAAAGCACCCTTGACCTCGTCCGGTGTCATGTCGACGATGGAAGAGACTTCGTCTAATGTCGGCGTCCGTTGCAAAGATTGTTCAAGGATCTCGACTGCTGCCTCGACCCGTTTTGCTTTTTCCCGTAAGGAACGTGGTAACCAATCGATTTTACGAAGCCCATCTAAAATAGCTCCTCGAATCCGAAAGGCGGCATACGTGTCGAATTTATTATTATGATTTTGATCGAATTTTTGAAGCGCATCGTACAATCCCATCATCCCTAAACTTTTCAACTCGTCTCGATCGACACTTTTAGGCAACGTCGCACTTAAACGCTGAACGTGGTATTGAACAAGTGGTTCATAATTGTGAAGTAACAGGTCTGCCACCGCAATATCGCGTGTGGTCAGCCATCGATCCCAAAGTTGTTGTAATTCCTCACGCATGACCATTCCTCCTCTAGATTTCCAGCGTCCCGACATTCACCGTCCGGATGACGAGACGCCCTGATTGTGAGTGGAACTCGATCGTTCGTCCATTCGTGCCGCCAACATCTTCGGCAACGAGTGGAATTTTGACTTGTTGAAGCATTGCTTTGACCGCAGCGATGTTTCGCTCACCAATCCGCATTGATTCATGTTCATACTTAAATTGAAACATCTGAGCCCCTCCCGCAATCTTCGCACGTAATCGGATGGCTCCACTTGCTCGTAATTCGCGGGCTACCTCTAGAATTGCCGTATCCGCGAACTTTCCGACTTCAAGCTCCCGATTCCGACTGATCGCTGAATCAGGCAACATGACATGTGCCATACTCGATAACCCTCGTTCCTGGTCATAGATGACGACGCCTACACACGATCCAAGACCCGCCGTCCGTAAAATGACGGGGCGTTTACTGATGGCGTACTCCGCAATCCCAATCCGTACGATTTCATCCATTCAAGTCCACACCCAATCGTTCGAAGACCGTCTGAAAGGCGTTCGCTTCAGGCAACAAAAGTAAATGTCCGGTCAAATCGTTTCCTGCACTAGACAAATGCGTGTCGATATAGACAGCCATATTTCCTGGAGTCGTTGATTCAAGTAAGGCTACTTCAAGTAACGCACCAACCATATCAAACGCTGATGCAGGAACACTGACATGTAACGATAAATCAAGCCAATCGGAGATGGCCCGAGCATATGCTCCTATTAAAATATTCCCAATTTCTTCCCAAGCAGAAACCCCCATTTCGTGGGAATCGGAAAAAAAGTGGAATTCCGTTTGCATCAATTGGCTCACGAGCTTCTCTGCATCACGAAGTGGCATCAAAAAAAGTAACGTTGCTTGAATATCGCCAGAAAAACGTAACAATGCACCAGCGGTATACGTTTCCGCCCCTCCACTTCGCTCGATGATCGTCGTGAAATCCTCAAGTTCAGCGGAAGGTACTTCGATCTCAATCGGTTGTCCAAGTAAGGTCGAAAGTGCTGTTGCTGCGTGACCAGCTCCAATGTTGCCGACTTCCCGTAAAATGTCCCGTTCGTTTGGATTAAGCATGAACGATGTCCTCAAATAAGCGATTCGGCTCAATCAACGAAAACAATTGCTGATCGCCTTTTGCGACTGCAGTCAAATACGAGGCATCCTCCTGCTTTTGTTCACTGAGCGGTTCAATCCGAACATCCGTTGATTCGACGACTTCGTTTGCCCGGTCGACGATGAATCCAGCGTCCCCGTGCTCCAAAGTAGCGATGATGATGCGGGTTTCTTCCGTTTCTTCCATTAATTCGAATCCAAGACGGGCACGCAGGTCAATCACGGGGGTGACGACACCTCGCAAATTGATGACTCCTTTGACATAGGATGCAGCGTTCGGAATCCGTGTGATCGGGATGAGCCGTTCGATTGAACGAACAGACTGTACATCAATACCGTATGCATTATCTTCTAATTGAAAAACAACCCATTTTTGTTCCATCTTCGTTCCCCTCACTTCCGTAATAGTGCATTGCTGTCAATGATCAATGCGACTTGTCCGTCTCCAAGAATCGTCGCGCCAGAAATCGCACGGATGCCTTCTAGATAACTACCGAGTGGCTTCATGACGATCTCCTGTTGACCGATCAATTCGGATACGATCAACCCTGCTAATTTTTCGCCACTCCGGACGACGACGACCGAATAGGCTTCTGCCTCATGTTGTGGCAATCCGTAAACTTCATTCAGCGAAATAAGTGGAACCAATTGTCCACGGAAATCAAATACTTTTTCCCGGTGCGCTTGCAGGATCGCCGATTTACGTAAAGATGTCGTCTCGATGATGGCAGTCAGTGGAATTGCATACGTTTCTTGTCCGAGCTCAACGAGCATGGCTGAGATGATCGAGAGCGTCAATGGTAAACTGATACGGAAAATCGTTCCTTCTCCGCGGCGTGTCTCAACGAACACTTCTCCACCCAATGATTCGATCTTCGATTTGACGACGTCGAGACCAACACCACGACCAGACAAGTCCGTGACTTCTTCTGCTGTCGAGAAACCAGGTGCGAATAACAGCATCGAAGCCTCTTCGATCGTTAATTGCATCGCTTCTTCTTCTGTGATCAATCCTTTTTCAATCGCAATCCGTGTGACACGTTCGTGATTGATACCTGCTCCATCATCTTCAATCTCAATGAAGACTCGGTTTCCTGAATGGTAGGCACGAAGCGAAAGATTTCCTTCGACCGGCTTATTCGCTAAAATCCGTTCCGCTTTGTTTTCAATTCCATGATCGATCGCATTACGGATCAAGTGGACAAGTGGATCACCAATCTCATCGATGACTGTGCGATCAAGTTCCGTCTCAGCACCCGTAATGTGTAGTTTGATATGTTTTCCGACATCCTTCGAAACGGAACGCACCATTCGTGGGAAGCGGTTGAATACTTGTTCGATCGGCATCATTCGTAACGTTAAAACGAGTGATTGCAATTCGTTCGTGCCCCGTTTGATCCGTTCGACCGTATCTGTCAATTCCGGTGAGCTGACTTCTGCTGCAATACGCTCCAAACGTCCGCGGTCGATGATGAACTCTTCGAACAGATTCATCAAACGATCAATCCGCTCGAGATTGACACGAATCGTTTTCGAAGCGACAGGCACAGATAGATCTGTCTGTTCTGGTGAATCCGGTGAAGCTATTGGTGCAGGTACTGATGTCGCAACCGGCACTTCCTGTGGAAGGGTGGATGTCGCCACCTCTGCTTCTGGTGTTGCTTCGAACACGTCCATCGTTACTGTTGCGACTTCAGAAACCGAGGCAACCGCCTCTTGAATGACCGATTGCTCTTGTTGTGTCACGAATAAAACAGAGAATGACGTCTCAAAATGTTCTTGCTCCAGTTCATCAGATGTCGGATTCGACAAAATGACATCTCCGAGCTGTTGTAAACGATCAAAGACCATGTAGACACGTGCCGCTTTTAAGATGACGTCTGCTGAAAGTTCGACTTGGACGATATAGGCTTGATAACCGGACGCAATCGATTGTTTGACGACCGCTTCCGAATAGACATCACATTCGAATGTTGATGGTACAGTTGATGGCGTAACCGAAATGATCTCTTCTTGTTCGGGACGAATGAACTGCTGTAATCGTCTCACTGTTTCCGTAACGTCAAGTTTCCCTTTTCCACCACGACTGATGTCTTCTACCATCGTTTCCAGTTGCTCAGCAGCAACGAATAGGACATCGATCAACTCAGCTGTAGCAGATTGTTTCTTTGATCTGACTAAATCAAGGGCGCTCTCCATCTCATGCGTCAAATCAGCGATCGCATCATATCCCATCGTTCCTGCCATTCCTTTTAGCGTATGGGCAGAACGGAAAATTTGATCGATGACCGCTTCATCGTCTAATCGTTCTTCAAAAACCAATAAGCTTGTGTTAATAGCTTGTAAATGCTCCATCGACTCATCGAGGAACAACCCCACATATTCATTTAAGTCCATGACTGATACCCTCCTTTAATCTTAACGGACATGATCTTTTCGTTTTTTCAGACGATGTAACAATCGATCTAAAAACTTCCGTTCTTTGACTTGTACACCTGTTAGAGACGTCGTGATATGATCGAGTCGCCAACTGACGTCACTCGTTCGATCCATCAAGTAAAATGGCATCTGTGCCTTGACTGCTTTGACGACTGTCGGATCTTCCGGCAAAAAACCGGTAAAGCGCAGTGGTTTTTGTAAAAATTGTTGGCTGACGAGCGCTAGTCGATCAAACGTTTCAAGTGCTTCTCCACCATTCGTCGCCCGATTGACGACGACGGAAATCGGAAGATCCGTCGCATGATGGTGTGCCAGTTTGACGAACGCATAACCGTCCATGATTGAAGTCGGCTCTGGCGTGACGATCAACCAGGCTTCGTCTGCACTACTGATAAAATCGAACGTCTGATGGTTGGCGCCGGCTCCTAAATCGAGCAACACAAAATCATACTCATAGAAAAATTGGAATTCCCGCAGTAGGAACACGACATCCTCCTTCGTCAGATTCGTCAGTTCCGCAAATCCACTCCCGCCATGAATGAAATGAAGGGATGGAGACTGTTCAACGATTGCGTGCTGGAGTGATTCTCGTCGTTTGACGCATTCCATCAAGGATGACTTCGATGATTTACCGAATAGAATACCAATGTTCGCCATCCCGATATCAAGATCAATCAAGAGTACTCGTTTTTCTTGTAACGATAATGCCACGCCAAGATTCACCGCGACATTCGTTTTTCCGACGCCACCTTTTCCACTCACGATGGCAATCGTCTTCGTTTCCTTGACGGTCACTTTTGATCGTAAGACACGTGCTTGATCTTCTCGCATCATCTCATCCCTCTCTCAACGATCATTCGGGATAACTCATCCGCCGTAGCGAACGTGATGTCTTCTGGCACTTCTTGACCCGTTGTCACGCAATAGATTGGTAACTCCGTCTCTGTCATAAGTCCAAACATCGACCACAGTTCACTTGTTTCATCTGCTTTCGAAAATACGATCCCTGATAAGGGAATCTTACTGAAACGATCGTGGATCCGTAATAAATCTCGGTATTTCGATGTCAAACTAAGAACTAAGAATACATCCGTATCCTCAAAGTCATGACGACTTCGTAATTGCTCTACATATGCTTCGTCAAGGAAATTCCGTCCCGCTGTATCGACAAGTACGATATCGCATGAAGCTAGCGCCTGCTTCGCTCGTTCGAAATCTTCCAGGTCGTATGCAACATGAATCGGAATACCTAATATGTCGGCATATGTCTTCAGTTGTTCAATCGCTGAGATCCGGTATGTATCGGTTGTGATGAGACCAACTCGTTGATTTTTAATGAGCGTATGATGTGCAGCGAGTTTAGCGATGGTCGTTGTCTTACCGACACCAGTCGGTCCTGTCAGCATGACATAACGTGCAGTCGACGGCGTCACGCGCAATGCCGACTTCACTTCTTCCGTCAAGAGATCGGTTAATTCCGTTTGCTGCGTTTGATAGTACGCAGTCAGTAATCGCTCATGCAATCGTTCAGACACCTGTTGTAACGCTGGTTCTGCCAACAGCGGCGCATAATGTCGCAATTCTTTTGGCAATGGTCGTTCGCCGATCGTAACGATCGTTGGACGCATAGGGATCGGTTGGATGGTTTCCACAATGTCCTTCCGACTCGTTGTTTGCTTCGAGACGATCGGTTCGTTCGACACATGTTCATCCACCGATGCAACCAGTTCCACTTTTTTCTTCGCAAATAAGCCAAAGAATCCGCCCACTTTGATATGGCGAGTATTTAATATGATGGCATCGTTACCGAGTTCGCGTTTGATGCGTTCCATGGCTTCGCTAACGGAATCCGCCGTGACTTTTTTGACTATCATCGCTTAAATCACCCCAATACTCTTAACTTCAATCGTCGGCATTAATTCGTTATAAGACAAAATCGGAATATCTGGAAAATACCGTTCTGTCAATTGACGGACGAACATCCGGATACTTGGAGAAGTCAGGATGATCGGATGCGCCCCGTACCGTTCGAATTCCGTTGCTCGCTCCTGTAACGTCTCGATGAAACGTGTCGCCTTTTCGGGATCAAGCGCCAAATAATTTCCGAACTCCGTCTTTTGGATGGCCGACTGGATATCCAGTTCCATCTCACTCGAGACCGTCACGACATGTAAGACATCTCCTTGCATGACTTGTTCCGTAATTTGACGCGATAAGGATTGACGGACATATTCAGCAAGCAGTTCGCTGTCTTTCGTCACAGCTGCATAGTCCGCGAGCGTTTCAAAAATCAATGGTAGATTTCGAATCGAGACTTTTTCTTTTAATAATTGAACGAATACTTTTTGAAGTTCCCCGATTGATAACAGTTGTGGTGTTACTTCCTCGACCAAAATCGGATGTGATTCCTTTAAATGATCAACCAACTGTTTCGTCTCTTCTCGACCGAGTAACTCAGCTGCATGTTTCTTCAATAGCTCCGTTAAATGTGTCGCAACGACGGATGGTGGATCAACGACCGTATAGCCTGACATCTCTGCTCGACTGCGTGTCTGTTCATCGATCCAGAGCGCCGGCATACCGAAGGCTGGCTCAACCGTCTCAATACCTCGAATTTCTGGATCATCGACACCCGGGCTCATCGCTAAATAATGATCCAGTAATAGCTCACCACTTGCCATCTCACTTCCGCGAATCTTGATTCGGTACTGGTTCGGTGATAACTGCAGATGATCACGAATCCGAACGGTCGGTAGAACGAATCCAAGTTCGAGTGCTAGCTGCCGACGAATCATGACGACACGATCGAGTAAATCGCCACCTTGCGCTTCATCAGCGAGTGGAATCAAACCGTAACCGAATTCAAATTCAATCGTATCGACATTCAGTAAGGAAATGACCGATTCACTCGAACGCAAGTTTTCGCTCGGCGCTTCCTCAACCGCGACCTCTTCTTGCATCGTCTTCGTCGTCTGCTTCATTCGCCAAGCGAAGAAGCCAAATAACGCTGCAATCGGCATCGTGACGTAATCGGGAATCGCAGTAAACAGCCCGAGTAAGAAGATTGCTCCAGCTGCGATTCCGACAAGTAATGGTGTGCGTGTCAATTGACCGATGACATCTTCACCAAGATTTCCGTCGGATGTCGAGCGCGTGACGATGATTCCGGTCGCAACCGAAATCAACAGTGCTGGAATCTGACTGACGAGACCGTCCCCAACTGTTAACAACGTATACAATTTGACTGACTCCGCCATCGGTAAGCCTTGCTGAACGACACCGATGATCATTCCAAAGATCAAGTTAATGATGACAATGATGATACCAGCGATCGCATCTCCTTTAACGAACTTCGAGGCCCCGTCCATCGCCCCATAAAAGTCTGCTTCCGATTGAATTTTTTGGCGGCGGGTCCGGGCTTGCACTTCGTCAATCATGCCGGAGTTCAAGTCGGCATCGATTGCCATCTGTTTTCCGGGCATCGCATCAAGCGTAAAACGTGCCGACACTTCCGAAACTCGTTCCGAACCTTTCGTGATGACGAGGAACTGGATCAAGACGAGAATCAAGAAGACGACGAATCCGACGAGCGCATTTCCGCCGACGACGAAGTCACCGAATGCTTCAATGACTTCGCCACCATTTCCGTTTGATAGGATCGCCCGTGTCGTCGAGACGTTAAGTGCCAGACGAAACAAGGTGACGATCAATAACAACGTCGGAAATACAGAAAACTCAAGTGCCTCTTTGGCATTCATCGCAACGAGTAATACCATCAAAGCAATTAAGATATTGATGATGATTAAAAAATCGAGCATGATAGCGGGCAGTGGAATGACGAGCATGAAGACGATCATGATGACGCCTAGCAGAACCGTTAAATCTCGTGTTGATATACTCATGATGCTTCATCCTTTCATTTTGCTTGTTTCAGTTGATAGACAAAGGCGAGTGTTTCAGCGAGCGCCTGATAGAACGTTTCATCCACTGCCATACCAATCTCTGTTTGAGCGAACAACGCCCGCGCCAGCGGACGATTTTCAACAATCGGGACATCAGCTGCTGTCGCCTTCTCCCGAATCCGGAACGCGACAGCATCTACGCCTTTTGCAACGACGATCGGTGCCATATGTTTTCCGTCATCGTATTGAATCGCTACCGCATAATGGGTCGGGTTCGTGATGACGACGTCGGCATTCGGTATTTCTTGCATCATCCGCCGCATCGCCATCTCCCGTTGTTGTTGTTTAATCTTTCCTTTGATTTGAGGGTCACCTTCCGTATTCTTATGCTCATCCTTTAAATCCTGTTTACTCATTCGAATCGACTTTTCAAAATCAAATTTTTGATATGCGAAGTCCAGAATGGCTAACGCGATCAAGGCGATACTGACCGACAAACCGAGCAAAAATGTTA
The DNA here is from genome assembly GCF_018619045.1 of Exiguobacterium sp. s161. Classification (NCBI taxonomy): domain Bacteria; kingdom Bacillati; phylum Bacillota; class Bacilli; order Caryophanales; genus Exiguobacterium; species Exiguobacterium sp. s161. Next base: position 949,675 of record NZ_JACSNH010000001.1, on the reverse strand, counting down.
AATGACCAATGATAGCTAACGCATCGCCGATTGGTTCCGAGGTCAGCCTCGAAATCTCGACCTTGTTATTCCACAGAACAGTGCCACTCGTGACACCGATGACTAACAATTTAAAAACGGATTTCAAAAACTCGACGAGTGCTTTAACGCTAACGATCCGTTTGACGCCTTGAAGCGGATTGATCCGGTCCAGCTTCGGCTGAATCGCCTCACCACTTAAGAGCACACCAATCTGAACGAAGTTTCCAAGGATCCCGATGACGACCGCTGTTAAAAAGAAGGGGGCGACTAAAATCCCCATTTGTATCAGCATCTCGACTAAAATCTGTTCAATTCGTCCCTCTTCGACGGCTTGCAGAACTTGACTTGCACTGAGACCATCTTGTAGGACGAGTACGAATCGCCGTCCTAGAAATGGACCGAAAAAATAGAGAACAAGAAACATCGCGAATAACATAAAACTGCTCGTTAAATCTGCTGATTTTGCGACCTGTCCCTTTTTACGCGAGTCATCCCGCTTTCGAGGTGTCGCTTTTTCCGTCTTCTCACCAGCGAAGTACTGAAGATCAAGGCGTAATCGATATGAATGCATGTCCTTAACCTCCTAGTAATCGAATGGCGTCTGCAAGTACATCTTGCAACAATGGAACGAATCGACCGATTCCTGTGATCGTCGCTCCTGCTAATAAAAACAGAATCGCGTATCCCATTAACAGTTTGACGGAAAAACCAATCGCAAAAATGTTGAACTGGGGTGCCGTTTTCGCTAAGAAACCAAGTGCGAGATCCACTAAAAAGAGTGAAACAACAAGTGGCATCGCCATTTGTAAGGCAGTCAACATAGCAAGTCCGACGACACGGATGACCAAACTCATTCCTGCGTCGCCTGATACCGCAATCAGACTGCCCGGCGGAAAGATTTGAAAACTCGTGTAGATGCCGTCCAGTAAAATGAGATGCATATCAGAAGCGAGCAGGACGAGTAACGTCAGCATGTAATAAAATCGTCCGACGATTGGTGACTGTCCGCCAAACATCGGATCATAAGCGGAAGCCATCGCAAGACCCATCTGTAAATCAATGATCGAACCCGCAATTTGTGGGGCGTATAATAAAAAACTGGCAAGTAAGCCAAGAGCTAGACCCACTAAGACTTCCGTTCCCATCCGAAAGAAAAAATCGAAGTCTTCTACACGAACGTCCGTCTTCACGGCGTAACTCGCAAAGTAAGCAAGACCCGCTGCAAGTGCTAATTTATGTTGCGCTGGTAATTGTCTTGATGAAAACAAAGGCGCCGCAACGAGAAAACCGACGATCCGTCCAAAGACGAGCAGAAAAACACTCAGGAAAGAAAGTAATGTCATTTTCGGGAAACCTCAGCGATTTGTTTGAATAGATCAATCGTAAAGGTCTGTAACTCCTGCATAATCCAAGGTCCAAAGAAGACGAGTGCTAAAAACACGGCAACGATCTTTGGAACAAACGATAACGTCTGTTCCTGAATCTGCGTCGTCGCCTGCAAAATACTGACGAGCAGACCGACGACGAGCGAGACGAGTAACAAGGGGGCCGATACTTTGAGTAATGTCCAGACAGCAGAACTCGCCAACTGAATAATCATTTCTTGAGTCATCTTTTCTCCCCCTAACGCATACTGACGAGCAGTGATTCAACAATCAGGTGCCAGCCATCGACTAAAATAAATAACAGCAATTTAAACGGTAACGCAATCATGACTGGCGGTAACATCATCATTCCCATCGACATCAAAACACTCGAGACGACCATGTCGATGACAAGGAAAGGAATGAAGATCATGAAGCCGATTTGGAAGGCTGTCTTCAATTCACTAATCGCATATGCTGGAACGAGTGCGACGAGTGGAATATCTTCAATCTTTTCCGGTTTTTCATAATTACCGTATTTTAAGAATAGTTCTAAATCATTCGTTCGCGTGTGCTTCGACATGAAGCGTTTCATCGTATCTCCTGCTTTATCAAACGCTTCATCTTGACTAATTTTATCAGCCATGTATGGTTTTAAAGCCGTCGTGTTTAATTCCGATATGACGGGCGACATGACGAAAAGCGTAATGAATAAGGCCAGTCCGACGAGTAGCTGGTTCGGCGGCGTCTGTTGTGTTCCGAGAGCCGAACGGACGAACGACAACACGACGACGACACGCGTGAAACAAGTCATTAAGATTAGTAACGAGGGCGCCAGTGATAACAACGTCAGTAATACGAGCAGTTTAATCGATGTTGCTGTTCCTGACGGAGTATCGAGTGAGATCAGGTTTTCAATCGTATTCATGAGCGCCCTCGATTCTTCTGCAGTTGCTCGAGTTGTTGTTTGAACGTCTCAAGAAATGGTGAAGGTGCTGATTTCGAAGATGCCTCTTCAAGATCCGTCGGTTCGTATCCCTCTAAATCGTCCAGCGTGTCTAAGAGTTGTACGTTCTCACCAACACCGACGACATAAATCTTATCCTGCACTTTCACTAACTGAACCGATCGATCCTTACCAAGTGGTACACCACCTAGATGGGTCAATCGTCCGGAATGTCTGACGCCTCGCGTCCGCTCGTGAATAAAACGTGTCACGAGGATGAATCCGCCGATCAAGACGACGAGAACGACGACTCCTTTAAAGATGGTCAATGCCATGGAAGGACTCTCATCGACTTGCTGAGTCGTCGGTGCATCGTTCTTGGTTGGATTTAATTTTTCTTCGACCGTTTCAGCTTGTACAGGAAGTGTCAGCAGAAACAGAAGACAAATCAGCAAAGTCACTTTTTTCATGACGAGACAGTTTTCGAGACCGCTTCAAGCACACGATCCGCTTGGAACGGTTTGACGATGAAATCTTTTGCACCTGCTTGAATCGCGTCGATGACCATCGACTGTTGCCCCATCGCTGAACACATGATGACTTTAGCGGCAGGATTGAATGCTTTGATTTCTTTAAGCGCAGAGATTCCGTCCATCTCAGGCATCGTAATGTCTAGCGTGACGAGGTCTGGTGTCAATTCCTTATACTTCGTGACCGCTTCGCGTCCGTTTTCTGCTTCACCGACGACATCATAGCCGTTCTTCGATAGAATTTCCTTGATCATCATTCGCATGAAAGCGGCGTCGTCTACGATTAATACTTTTGCACTCATATTAGTTCCTCCTTAGAACATCCGAAGACGTTCTTTTGTATTTACGATTTCCGTAATGCGTACACCGAAATTCTCTTCGATGACGACCACTTCACCCGTTGCGATCAATGTATTGTTGACAAGAACGTCAACTGGTTCCCCTGCCAGTTTATCCAGCTCGATGACAGAACCTTGTGTTAATTCCAATATGTCACGAACGGAGCGGCGTGTCCGTCCTAACTCAACCGTGACGTTCAACGGAACATCATATAACATTCCGATATTTCCTGGCGTGCCCTCTACTTCCATCTCACCTAACTGACTAAATTGAACTGGACTGACACCGACTGGCGTTGCTTTCGGTTCAGGTGGTGGGACGACCGTTCGTTGTTCCATCGCTGGTGCCGGTGTCGGTTGCGCTTGTGGTTGTGGTTGTTCTGGTTGCGCTTGTGCCGTTGCTTGTGGTGCAGGTTCTGCTTGTTGGGTCGTACTCGCGCTAAAGAGTTTTTGAATCAATTGTTTTGAGAAATCCAGTGGTGCTAATTGAACGATTTTTGAATCGATCATCGTGCCAATCTTCAGATCAAACTCGATGATGACCATGTTCTCCCAAAGAGAAAAGCTATCGACAATGCTCTTATCTTGTGAAAAATCAAAAATTTCAACAGCAGGTGGTGAGATATCGATTCGCATGGAGAACACTGTCGACATCGATGTCGCAGCAGCTCCCATCATCTGATTCATCGCTTCCTGTACAGCAGATAGAGCAATCGGCTCCATCTCCAGCGATTCATCAATGACACCATCGCCTCCCATCATCAGGTTCGCGATGACAGAAGCATCTCGCTGTGTCAGGATCAGGACATTTTCTCCTTTAAATCCTTCTGTATAGCCGACACGCAACGCGACGTGCGGAATCGGATAACGACTTCGTAATTCTTCCATCGAAATCATCCGAACATGTGGTGTCGTGATTTCTACTTTTTGATTCAACAATGCCGATAAGGCCGTTGCTGAATTCCCAAGTGAGATGTTTCCGACTTCCCCTAGCGCATCGATTTCCATATCATCTAATATTTCCTCTGCGTCCGAATCTTGCGGTTCATCGTTTGATGGCGTTCCGCGTAACAACGCATCGATTTCATCTTGCGAAAGCATATCGCTCATGTTATTCCTCCTCAATTCGTTGTAAGACTTGCAAAGCGAGGTGTTTCCCGTTTAGTCCCGGTCGGGCTTTGAACATCTTCCGGTCATCGACGAATACATCGACGGCATCCGAGGCTCGCGTCTTCAGGGATAAACAATCGCCTACTTCGAGGTGTAACAATTCACCAAACGATAGCTCTGTTTGGCCGAGCACTGCTTTTAAATCGACGACGGAACTCATCAACTGCGTTTGCATGTGTTCAGACTCTTGATTATCTGCTGTCGTTCGCTTTTCTTGTTGCATCCAATAATGACTTGATAATTTCGGAAGAACGGATTCAAGGGTCACGAACGGCAAACAGACATTCAACGTACCGCTCACTTCTCCAACCGTTACGTAAATCGAAACGAGGATGACCGTCTCATTCGGAGAAACGAGCTGTAGAAACTGCGGATTGATTTCTAAATCGTCGTACTCCGCATCGACTTCCGTCACCGACTCCCAAGCGGCGCCATATTGGACGAAGGCACGTTTAAACAATTGTGTCAGAATACGCGTCTCGATTTCCGTCAAATTTTCAATCTTGTTCATCCCTTCACCCGGTCCTCCAAGTAATCGATCGAGCATCGCATAAGCAATGTTCGGATTGACTTCGAACAAGACTTTACCATCAAGCGGATGAAGGTTCACAAGATTGATCAATGTCATATTCGGAATGGAATGAATGAATTCATCGTATGGGAGTTGCTCGACTGTATTGACCGTGAACTGGACGTACGTCCGAAGTTGTGCAGAAAAATGCGTCGTCAGCACTCGGGCGAACTGTTCATGGATACGCGTCAAATTCCGTAATTGATCTTTTGAGAAGCGAAGCGCTCGTTTAAAGTCATAGACTTTGACACGGCGCTGCTCCTCTTGGCTTCGGATTTCCTCGACTTCCATATCTCCGCTTGAAATGGCTGATAGCAAGGCATCGATTTCATGTTGGGATAATACTTCGCTCATGCTGCCACCTCACTGGATGATTTTTTTCGTCGTATAGACACGCTGGACATCACCTTCTTGAATGAGCTTCTTGAACTGCATCCGTAATCGTTCTTCGAGCTTCTCCATATCCGCTTTTGAGTCTAAGTCCGACTTTTTCATCGCAGATAAATCACCTAAGATGATGTTATTGATTTGAAACTTTCGTAATTCTAAATCATCACGCGTTGCTTGATCGTCTGTAACGATCGTGAATTGGACATTCAAGAACCGTTCGTCTGCGATGTTCGTCGTCAAGTCGTCTGTCTGAAGACTTCGTGCATCAAGTTCTTCACCCGTCGGCTGTTCGACTTTTGCTTCTGTCGTATCATTAGCTAAAAAGTAATTCATGATCATATAACCTGCCCCAACCATCAGTGCTGCGACAATGATCATGATTAAAGGGATTTTTAGTTTACTCTTCTTCTTTTCCTCGGCCATCTTCGAGCCTCCTTACACTGTTCAAGCCCGCTAATCCGATTTGTTGATAAAAAGCGATTGCGATTGCCTTGACCTCTTCTATTGATTCCTTCACGACATAAATCTGTCCGCCAACGAGTTGAATCGTCGTATCCGGAGTGGAACGGACAGATTCAATCAGAATAGCGTTTAGTACGAGTGGTGCATTACGTAATGTCGTTAGCGTAATCATCGTTTCAGGTTGACCAATTCCTCAAGAACTTGGTCAGACGTCGTAATGATTCGCGTATTCGCTTGGAAACCACGTTGAGCGATGATCATCTCCGTGAACTCTTCTGATAAATCGACGTTTGACATTTCGAGCGTTCCAGATGTCAATTGCCCCATCCCATTCAAACTTGGTGTTCCAAGTACTGGCTCACCTGAGTTTTGCGACGCTGCGAACACGTTGACACCTGATTTTTCTAGACCACCTGGGTTAGCAAAGTTCGCAATCGTGATGTATCCGACGTTTTGTAATGCACCTGTCGTATCCACATAAGTGACAAGACCGTCTTTCCCGATCGATAGGTTACGTGCATCCGTCGGTACTTTTAGTTTTTGGAATCCTGCGCCACCTGCTTCCGGAAGCGGTACCGGTGGTGTCTCGCCATCTGCGATTGCTTGAGAGTCACTACCAATCAAATAGTTTCCGTCGCCGGTAACCAAGTTTCCTTCAAGATCGGTATAGAAGTTACCAGAGCGTGTATAACGAATCCCTTCTGCCGTGACAACTTGGAAGAATCCTTCCCCAGAAATCCCGACATCGAGGACGCGACCCGTATTTTGAAGCGCACCTTGGTTATACACGTTATCAACTGTTGACATCGATGCTCCGAGACCGACCTGTTTCGGGTTCGTCCCACCGACATTACCACCAGCACCTGATGATGAACCGACCGATTGACTGACGAGATCCTTAAACGTCACCCGTCCTTTTTTATAACCAAACGTGTTGACGTTGGCGATGTTATTCCCGACGACATCAAGTTTCGTCTGAAAGTTCTTGAGCCCACTGATTCCTGAATACATTGAACGTAACATTATTTTTCCTCCTTCGATTGAATCTGCGTCAACTCATACACACTGATTTGTTTTCCGTTCGATAGCTCTGCCACGACATCCAGTCCATCTCGCTTTACGCTGACGACACTGGCTGTCTCTTCGACGGTCGTCGTCTGCTCTGCTCCTGAAGCATCAGTCGTCTTCGACTCCGCTTCATAACTGACGTTCTTACCAATCAGATTGCTGTAGGATAATAACGCCGTCGCATGTTGGTTCAAGACCATCGTGTCCATCGTCTTCCCGATTGCTTGCATCTGTTCCAGTGAAGAAAACTGCGCCATCTGAGCGATGAAATCCTTATCTTCCATCGGTGCCGTCGGGTCTTGATTCGAGAGCTGGGCAATCAGAATCTTCATGAACATATCTTTATCCATCGCTTTATTCGTCGGTACTTGTGACTTTTCAGGAAGCTGGTATGAACTACCATCTGTCTTGATTGCATCAGTCATCGTCTTCCTCCTCTTCTTCCTCTACTGGAACAGGTGTCTCTTGATAAGGTGACTCATGCTCCTGCTGATCACGTGTGAAGGACTGTTGAAACTCCCGTGCACTAGATGCGATCATCCCCGTCTCGATCTTCACGACTGGCGTCTGCTGGTGTAAAGCTGTCTGCAATTTTCCGAGTTGTTGCTCGATCGATTGTTTCGCTTGCTCAGTACTCGCAAACAGTTTGACGGTCAATGCCCCCTCCTTACGATCGAGTTGAACGACGACCTCTCCAAGCTGCTCTGGATAAAGACGAATTGACAATCGTGTTGACCCGTCAGCACCTTTTAAGAACGGTGCCTGTTGAAGTGCAGCTTCAATCCGTTGTTGAATCTGTTCTGGTACGGGTAGCGGCACTGGACGAATCGTTTGCAACGGGGCACCTTTGTAAATCGGCATGCTCATTGGAGTCGGCGCGGCTTTTCCTTCTGGATCAACGGGTATGGTCGCTTTTCGCATGAGTGAAGCGAATGCCAACGGAAGCGGTGTCTTTCCTTTTGCCTGCTCAGCTACAGCTACAGTGTCCGACTTGAGCGTTTCGACAATAGGACCAGTTTGCGGGAGCGTCTGTTTCACAGGCAACGCGGAAATGTCTCCTTCCATCTTTGTAAGTATTGGTTGTTTTAAGTTGTTCGTATGATGATCTTTCATTTTGATCGTATCGTTCGTTACTGTCTGCAAGACGACTTGCTGAAGCAATGGTGGCAATTGATCGAACTGATTTTTCGCCTGCTCGACATTTCCCTCAAGCAATTGTTTGACGAACGCTAGTAGTTGTTCCATTTTCTTAGGTTCTTGTTTTAACGCCTCTAGTTCCGGTTGTTTCAGTAAAGAGAGAAGCTCGTCCGGTTGATCTACGAGTTCTTGTATCCAATCCGGTAATAGTGGTGTCTCCACTTTCGTCTCGAGTGCTGTCAAATCAGCTGAGACCGGTGACGGTGACGTTGTTGGTAACTTCGTCAGATAATCCAGTAACGAAGCGAATTGACCACCAACCGTGGTCATCTCTCCTTTTTTCCCTGTTTCAGCATTCAAGTTCAGGGAAGATGATTGTATTACTTCCGTCATGTTCATCTGGCTTCCCTCCTTACTTCGTCGCGAGTAGCTGTGTTAAGGCCGCCGCTTTTTTAGCATCCATCTTGGCAATGATCGCCGCCTGTTGTTCCGCATCGATGTCCTCGATGATCGGTACGACTTCTGTCGGACTGAGTTCGTTTAAGATGAGCGCAGCATCCTTTGGTGCCATTTCAGCATAGACATCAGTCACAGATGCTGCTTTTTTCTTCGTCGTCTTCGTTTGATCCGTCGTCGCGGGCGTCGGTGTTTGTTTTAAACGATCCCGTTCTACAATCAAACGTTCGACTTCCTGTTCTTTAGCTTTTAAAGTATCCGATTGTTCCTTGCTTTGATTGCGTAGTTTCTTAATTTCTTGATTCGCTACTTTCAGACGACGTTCGAGTTCTGCTGACGGATTTGCTTGATTCGTAGTCGTTTTTTCCGTTGCGAACGGTAAGGATAGCAATGGACGTCCATTCGCATAATTTAATACGAAATAAGCTGTCAGCAAGATTAAAATCAAAGGGATGATCAATAAAGGTAAGATCCATCCTTTTGACGTTTTATTTTCACTCATATCATCCGTCCTCTTCCAAACTGTAACAATGCCAGTTCATCTAATTGATTTTGTTCCGTCAATGCCTCGATTCGTTTCGTTTCAACCGTATGATTCTCTTGCAGACGACTAAACTTCTTCTCCTCGATCAACGCTCGTTCGAGTGCTTCCTGTGCGCGTTCATAGCGATTTTTCGATTGTGTCACGTACAGTTGTTGCCGTTCGATTTCTTGCTTCACGACATCTCGAGCCCGCTCTCGATATTGCGAAGACGTTAATTCGACGATGCCAATCTCATCTTGCGCTTTCAGAAAGGATTCATAACGGACGAGCAGATGGTATAGTTTTTCGACTTCGATCTCATATTGTTTTTTATGAAGGCTCAATTCTTTTGCGACGCGATCTTTCTCTGCTTCAGCCAAAGGAATGATTCGTTCATAAATCGTCTTCATCTTCCGTCCTCCTTACTGAATCGTTGCCATGAGTTGCTGACAAGCTCTCTCGAAGTCACTGTCTTCATGGATTTGTTGTTTTAAAAAACGGATCAGCTCCGGATATTTATCAACGGCACGATCAATTTCTGGGTTCGTCCCTTTTTTGTAGGCGCCGATATTGATTAAGTCTTCCGAATCAAGATACGTCGATAACAGCTGTCGAAATGCGACGGCAGCTGTCTTTTGTTCAGCAGTCGTGATTTGATTCATGACACGACTGATAGATCGTAAGACATGAATCGCCGGAAACTGTCCTTTGTTCGCAAGATTACGATCAAGAACGAAATGACCATCTAAGATCCCTCGTACAGCGTCAGCAATCGGTTCATTCATGTCGTCTCCATCGACGAGCACAGTATAAAAAGCCGTAATCGAGCCATCTTGCGTTTTTCCGCTACGTTCGAGTAACTGAGGAAGAAGAGCAAAAACGCTTGGTGTATACCCTTTTGACGCAGGCGGTTCACCTGTCGCAAGACCAATTTCTCGTTGTGCCATCGCAAAACGTGTGACAGAGTCCATCATCAAGACCACATTCTTACCTTGATCCCGAAAATGTTCAGCGATGGCTGTTGCCGTATAGGCGCCTTTTAGACGAACAAGTGGCGGTTGATCACTTGTCGCTACGACCAAGATGGAGCGTTTCATTCCTTCTTCACCGAGTTCTGCCTCCACGAATTCCTTGACTTCGCGTCCTCGTTCACCAATCAAGGCAATGACGTTGATGTCTGCTGTCGATCGTTTTGCAATCATACCGAGTAGTGTCGACTTCCCAACTCCTGATCCTGCAAATAAACCAACGCGTTGCCCTTGACCGACTGTCAGTAGCCCATCGATGGCACGGATGCCCGTCGAGAGAACATCACTGATACGAGGTCGCTCCAACGGACTAGGTGGTTTACGAACGATTGATGTCGTACGTAAATTTTCTAATGACTCCCCATCCAGTGGTCTCCCTAGACCATCGAGCACCTTACCGATCAGTTCATCCCCTACAGGGACGTGGAGTGGTTTTCCTGTCGCAAGAACAATCGAGCCTGGAGCAATCGATGTCGTTTCACCATACGGCATAAGTAGGACGTGACCTTCTCTAAAACCGACGACTTCCGCTTCAATCGTCTGCCGTTGTTGAATTTGGATCAAACAACGCTCGCCGATTGCGACAGCCGTTGGTCCACGTGATTCAATCATCAATCCAATCACTTGTACGACCTTTCCGGAATGCTGAACGAGTTCTTCCGGACGAATTTCTCGAACTGCGGCTTGAATCGCATTTACGTTAAACATGATGTAAAACCTCTTTGATTTTGGTTTGTAGGACTTCAAAGCCACTTGTCAAACCACCTGTGATTGCTCCATTCTCCGAGTCGATCCGATAATCGCGTGCTTTAAGCGCTGGATCAAATCGTAATTGAATCGTCGCATTAGCACCTAGAACACCTTGGAGCTGCTCTTCAAGCAGAACGACCCGTTCAAAATCCGCTGGTGAAGCGTAGATAATGATCTTTTCACGATCTCGGAACTGAATGATCAACTGATGTAATAATTGGTATAATGCCTCTTCTTCTTCATCATGTAACTGCTCTAGAAACTGATGCGTCACCTGGAGTCCAAGCACACATAATTCATGTTCCAATCGCATCAATCGCTCTTGATTTTGCTCTTCGATTCGTGCAGTAAACGTATTTGTCGTTGCGATTTGCTCTTCGAACGTTGCTTGTCCTTCCGCACGTCCTGTTTCAAATCCAGCCTGATGTCCTTCTTCATATCCTCGCTTACGTGCTTCCTCTAATGCCTGAAGACGTTCTTGTTCAAACTCATGCTGACGCTGTTCAAACTCTAGAACCATCACCTGGCGAAGACGTTCTAGTTCAGCTTGACCTTCTGCCATCCGCTCTTCATAGAACGTATCTGGAACGATTGCCGATTCTTCCTGAGCATTTCGGACTTGAACGAGTGTTCGTTCCTGTCGTTCAATCACAGCTTGTCTTTTGATGACGTTAGACAACAATATCATCTCCTCCACCACGAGCCACGACGATCTCACCCATGTCTTCTAAGCGGCGGATGATTCCGACGATTCGACTTTGTGCTTCTTCGACGTCTCGGAGACGAACAGGACCCATGAATTCCATATCCTCTTTGAACGATTCGACCATCCGTTGTGACATGTTGCGGTAGACCATATCCTTGACGTCGTCTGACGATACTTTGAGTGCCAACAGTAGATCTTCGTTCGATACTTCGCGAATGATGCGCTGAATCGCCCGTGCATCGAGCGTGACGATATCTTCGAAGACGAACATCCGTTTTTTGATCTCTTCTGCGAGTTCCGGATCCTGAATCTCGAGCGTATCGAGAATCGTTCGTTCCGTTGTCCGGTCGACCCCGTTCAATACTTGAACGACCGCCTCGATACCGCCAGACTGCGCAAAATCTTGCATACCTGCTTGTGACAGATTCCGTTCGAGAATTTGCTCTACTTCGCTAATGATCTCCGGGTTCATTCTGTCCATCGTCGCAATCCGCCGTGCTACATCAGATTGTGCTTCTGCCGGTAGCTCCGAGAGAATCTGTCCTGATTTGGCAGGATCAAGATGGGCAAGAACAAGCGCGATTGTTTGCGGATGTTCATTTTGAATGAAGTTCAATAGCTGTTTTGGGTCTGCCTTTCGTGCAAACTCAAACGGTCGGACTTGTAACGTCGATGTCAGGCGATAGATGAGTTCCATCGCCTTTTCTTCACCAAGTGCCTTCTCTAGAACCGATTTAGCAAACCCAATTCCACCTTGAGTGATGTAGTTTTGCGCCATCGCTAGTTCATGAAACTCATCGAGAACGACTAACTTATCTTCTGGATCGACTCGTTTCATACTTGAGATTTGAAGGGTCAACCATTCCATCTCTTCTTCCGATAAATGTTTATATACACTGGCAGCGACTTCAGGACCTAACGAAATCATGAGAATCGCAGCCTTTTCTCGACTGTTCATTTCTAGCTTCTTCATCTCATCAATCCTCCGCTAACCAAGTACGTAATAATTTCGCAAACTCATCCGGATTGGATTCAGCGAGTTTTTCAAGCTGTTTGCGTTTGACTGCACCATCGCTCGTATCTTCTGTTGATAATTCCGGAATTTCCGTCTCAATCGGTGTCCATTCCTCAAGTTCTTCGATTTCATTCGCTCTCCGTCGACGCATGAGGAGGATGACTGCTCCAATGACGAGGATTGCCGCTCCACCAAGGGCGAACCAAACCCACACCGGTGTTGCCGTCGTCGTTTTCGTCGCTGCCGTCGTTTCCGCGAATGGTCGAGACATGACAACGACCTTATTGGCAAGTTCTGCATCCGTCAGCGTTGCTTTCGCATCTGTCTTCGTTAATGATGTCCGGATGATGGAGTACATCATCGTCTGTAAGTCAGTTTGTAGTTGTGGATCGATCTGATTCTGACCTTTTGGTGGCTCGACAATGATTTGAATTCCTAAATCACGAATCTCGTAAGGAGCTCCTGTGATTTGTTTTGTGATTCGATTGACTTCGTAGTTGATGATATCGTGTGTTTTCTCACTCGTATCACCCGTCGTTCCAGTACCCGCCGGGAAATTCGTCGTCTCATTTTGCCCCGTACCTGCTGTACCAGCATTTGCAGAGCCTGTGTACGCTTCTGCTACTTTTTCAGCAGACGTGACGATCCCTTCGATTTTATCGGGATCTACTGGCTCAACAAGCTTTTGTTCTTCCTGACGTTTCGTGACATCGACATCTGCCGTGACTGAAACGAGTGCTTTTTGTGGACCGAGAACGACAGATAGCATCTGCTGAATCTGCTTGCGTAAATCGTTTTCCGTCGTTTTCTTCAGCGCCATCGGATCGGTTCCGCCCGCTGTTTGCGTAGCAGATCCTGGCTCGTAATACGTAAAATACTGATCCATGATCGTAATGTTTTCTTCTTTAAGGTTCGGAATACTCTTTGCAATCAAATGATACAACCCTTGAACCGTTTGATTGTTAAGATTACTACCCGCGCTAGAAGTCAAGACGACAGAAACCGTTGAAGATTCCTTTTCATCAGATAGAAAAACACTCTTCTCCGGGAGCGTGATCATGACTTTTGCTGACTCGATCCCATTAACTTGTGTGATCAAGTTTTCAAGTTCCGTCTGCATCGTATCGCGTTCGAGAATGTTCATCTCTTTATCCGTCGTTCCGAATCCAGCGTTTTCACTGAAGAAGGAATAGTCGATTTGACCGGATTTTGGTATACCAGCCGTCGCTAATTCGACTTTTAAGTTTTCAACGTTTGCTTCTGGAACAAGTATCGTCACGCCATTTGCTTCAGTGACGACTTCCGATGCGATTCCATCTTCATTTAGCTTTTCCGTCACTTGCCCCGCCTCTTGAGGGGATAGCTTCGAATAAAGAGGCGTCATTGTTGGTTTAGATAACCAGATGATCGCAACAATCAACGCCGCTAAAACGACGACGATGATTCCTAAAATCGTCGCCTTTTTCGCAAGTGACCATTCTTTCCATGTTGTATTCATTGCTCCCAATCGAGCTTTTAAACGTTCGTTCATTCAACATCTCCCACGCTTTCCTTAACAGTCACAGTTGCATACGCATCATTTCTTGGTATGCTTCGATGCCTTTGTTTCGGACTTCAAGGGCGAGTTGCATAGAAAGCGATGCCTCTTCTGTTTTAATCATGATGTTATGTAAATCCGTCGTCTTCCCTGTCGCGAGATCGACACGAGCTTGAGATGAGGCGTGTTGCGTTGCATTCAGTCCGTTCATCGCTTCGCTGAGCACCTCACTAAAATCACTTGGTGTCGTCTTAGCGACCGTCTGCGTGGGTAGTACCATCTGCATGTTTTGAATAGGTTGAATTGCCATCTCGTCATCTCCTCTACTTATTTACCAATCTCCATCGCTTTGACGAGCATCGCTTTTGTCGCGTTCAAAGCCGTTACGTTCGCTTCGTAAGAGCGTGTCGCGCCCATCATGTCGACCATTTCTTTTAAGATATCGACATTAGGCATCTTGACGTACCCGAGTTCATCCGCATCTGGATGCGTCGGATTATATTCTAATTTGAATGGTTCAGGATCCTTCTTCAATTCACTGACCGTGACACCATTGGCGGTCTCTTTCAACACAGCGAGTTTTCTCGCATACGGTTGCCACTGTCCATTGACGAGCTCACCTCTTGTCGTTTGAGCATTCGCGATGTTTGCCGAGACTGTATCGAGTCGCAAACGCTGGGCAGTTAACCCGGATGCAGACGTATGAAATCCGTTGAACATACTCATCGATTACTTTCCTCCTCGGATAACAGACTGAATGCCAGAGAATTTGCGATTCAACTGTTCGACCAACGCCTCGTACTCAATTTGATTGCGTGATAATTCAGACATCTCAAGATCGATATCGACACCATTTCCATCGTTACGCATCGTATTTGGTCGATCGACGATGCTACCAGAAGTTCCGATTGTTGCATGTCGCTTTAAACTCATTTTCATCTCTGAATCGAGCACATCTCCAAACGTGACACGCTTTGCCTTATACCCAGGCGTATCGACATTCGAGATGTTCTTAGCGATGACTTCCTGTGCCATAACCGTTCGATTGACAGCTTGTGTCATTACGTTATAGTCAGACCCTAACCAATTCATCTTCTTTCCTCCACTCATGGAAACTATATTTAAATTCACGACAAAAAGTAAGTCGTTAGTAACATATCTGAAATAATTGAAACAAATAGGTCAATGTTTGAAAAGAAGTTTTTTGAAAAATAGGGTAATGAGATGTTAATAATCTGTTTTTTATTCCCTTTTCTTATAAAAATGATAAATAATACCTAGTCAAACAAAAAAGACCTAGTGCTTAACTAGGTCTTCTCTCTATAAGCAGCAATTCCCTTTTTAGTTCGATTTAATTCGTTCTAATTCATATAGGAAATTATCGTTTAAGATTTTGATGTATGTTCCCTTCATCCCGAGCGAACGTGACTCGATGACTCCTGCACTTTCGAGCTTACGAAGCGCATTGACGATGACGGAACGAGTAATACCGACACGATCCGCAATCTTTGAAGCGACGAGTAACCCTTCATTTCCTTCAAGCTCTTCGAAGATATGCTCAATCGCTTCGAGTTCCGAATAAGACAGTGAATTGATCGCCATCTGAACGACAGCTTTCTTCCGTGCTTTATCTTCCGCCTCATGAGCCTTTTCACGAAGGATCTCCATCCCGACGACTGTCGCACCATACTCTGCCAGCACGAGGTCTTCTTCGTTGAAGTCTTCCACCATACGACCGAGGACAAGCGTCCCAAGGCGTTCTCCACCACCGATGATCGGTACGATCGTCGTCTTCGACGTTTCGAACGTGTCACGGTTGTCGACCGGGAATGCCGTATGTTCGCTATCGATGGCAATGTTTGCCGTCGTTTCCGTGACGTTAAATAATTTTTTCGTGTAATCTTCCGGGAATTGACGTTCTTCTAAGAAACCACGGACCCGGTCATTTTCGATTTGTTGCTTGATTGCGATACCCAGTAACTTACCGCGCCGACTTACGATGAATGTGTTTGATTCCATGACTTCACTGAGACGGTCAGCCATGACCTTGAAATCAACATGTGTGCTCGCTTCCTGTTGTAACATCGTATTCAGCTTCCGCGTTTTCGCCAATAAATTCATTTTTTCTTCCTCCACTTTATAAGATGAACTGACTTAAGTCACGATCATCTGCTACTTTTCCAACTCGATCCGTCACGTATTGTGGCGTGATCGTCACATCCGTTTCCGGCATGTCTGCTGCTTCGAAAGATAATTCCTCGAGCACGCGCTCCATGATCGTATACAAGCGCCGCGCTCCGATATTATCCGTCTCATCGTTCACTTGTGCAGCAATCCGTGCGATTTCACGAATGGCTTCTTCTGTAAAGGTGACATGAACATGCTCTGCCCCTAATAATGCTTTATATTGTTTGAGTAATGCTTGATTCGGTTCAGTTAAAATCTTAACAAAGTCATCTTCTGTCAAACTATCGAGTTCGACACGGATCGGAAAACGACCTTGGAGTTCAGGAATCAGATCAGATGGTTTCGCCATATGGAACGCACCTGCAGCAATGAACAAGATATGATCCGTCTTGACTGGACCATATTTCGTAACGATCGTTGATCCTTCAACGATCGGTAAGATGTCCCGCTGAACACCCTCTCGTGAAACACCTGCTGAATCATGTCCTTTTGTCGCAATCTTATCGATCTCATCGACGAAGATGATCCCCATTTGTTCTGCGCGACGGACCGCTTCGTCATGGACTTCGTTCAAGTCAAGCAACCGTTCCGCTTCTTCCGCTGTTAAAATCGGACGCGCTTCCTTGACTGTGAGTTGACGCTTCTTCGTTTTCTTCGGCATGACTTGTCCGAGCATATCCTGAAGATTCGCAAGCCCCTCCATACCTTGTTGCCCAGAGAATAAATCCACTTGACGTTCTTCGACATCCACTTCGATCATTCGATCCTCGAGTTGCCCCGTCAGTAATTGCTGGCGAAGTAGTGAACGGTCGGCTGTCGCTTCCGATGTATCCGGCTCTTGTTGCTTTTGGTTCCCGCCGAACAACATCTCAAACGGATTCGTTCCACCACCGAGACCAGATGACGCTTTTTTACCAGACAACGCATCAACGATTCGTTCGTTCGCCACTGCTTCCGCTCGATCCTTGAGCGCTTCTTTTTTCTCATCTTTGACAAGACGCAGAGACGCTTCCACGAGATCCCGCACCATTGACTCCACATCACGACCGACGTACCCTACTTCCGTGAACTTCGTTGCTTCAATCTTGACGAACGGCGCCCGGACGAGTTTCGCGAGGCGTCGCGCAATTTCAGTCTTTCCGACACCGGTAGGTCCGATCATCAGAATGTTCTTCGGTGTGACTTCGTCCCGCATCGATGCATCGAGTAACTGTCGACGATAACGATTTCGTAAAGCAATCGCCACCGCACGTTTAGCATCTGCTTGTCCGATGACATGTTCATTCAACTTCTCGACGATTTGTCTTGGCGTCAATTCATGCATGGTCATTGCCTCCGATCGTTTCTAGGATGATTTGATCGTTCGTAAAGACACAGAGTTCACCAGCCGTCTCAAGAGCTGCGCGGGCGATTTCCTCTGCCGTGAGATGACTTGCGTGTCGAGCTAACGCGCGACCTGCTGCAAGCGCATAATTGCCACCTGAACCGATTGCGAGAATGCCATCATCCGGTTCGATGACTTCCCCGTTTCCGGATACAAGTAAGAGATGTATTCCATCCATGACGAGTAAGAGTGCTTCTAGTTGACGTAGCATCTTATCGCCTCGCCATTCCTTCGCTAGCTCAACTGCTGCCCGTTGTAAGTTACCGTTATACATTTCAAGCTTCGCTTCGAATTTTTCAAAGAGTGTAAACGCGTCCGCGACACTTCCAGCAAATCCGGCAATGACTTTTCCACCATAGAGGCGCCGTACTTTTTTCGCACTTTTCTTCATGATGACTTGGTTTCCGAAAGTCACCTGTCCGTCTCCGCTCATCGCGGATTGTCCGTTATGTTGAATCGCAAAAATCGTCGTTGCATGAAACATCAATGTTTCCTCCCTTAGGCACGAGGATGTGCTTGTTGATAAACATGTCTTAATCGTTCCGTCGTTACGTGTGTGTACTGACCGGTCGTCGACAGCGATGCGTGTCCAAGTAACTCTTGGACTGCTCGCAAATCGGCTCCTCTTTCCAGTAAATCTGTCGCGAAACTATGACGAAGCGCATGTGGTGTCACATGTTTCCCAACAAGTTGTTCCCCTTTTTTCATGATTTTCCGAATCGCATCCGTCGTCAATCGACGCCCAGAATGAGACAAGAATAACGCTTGCTCATGACCTGCGACTGGATCTCGTGATGGTAAGTACAGTTCTAATGCATCTTTAGCAAAGGTTCCTATTGGTGCGATGCGTTCCTTCCCACCTTTTCCATACACATGGACGTAGGAGTGATCAGTCGCGAGATCACGAAGATCCAGTTGAACGACCTCGCTGACCCGCATACCCGTCGCATATAAAAGTTCTACTAACGCCACATTCCGGTTGCCAAGCGTATCACTCGATCGAAAGGCATCGAGGAAACGTTCATATTCCGTTGGGACGAGGAATGTCGGAAGTCCTTGTTGTCGTTTTGGTGCTTTTAATCCATCGAATGGATTAGGCTCATCGGTGTCACGTGTCAAAAAACGACCAAATTGTTTGAGGCAGGAAACTTTTTGTGCAATCGTCGCCCGCGCCAGCTCCTGATCGTAAAGAGCATACAAATAACGCCGTGCACTTGCCAATTCAATCGATCGTAACTGATGATCGCGGCAAAAAGCGGCGTATTGTCGAAGTGTTTGATCATAAGAGCGACCAGTATTCGGAGATAATTGACGTTCAATATGAACATACCGCATAAAATCTTCTAGCAGTCGCTCAAAAGCAGTGTCTATCCCCATGAATGCGCCCCCTTCTGACCATTTCATTCTCGAATCGCCCTTAGCATAGCACAGACCAAGTAGTCTGACAATAGACCAAAAACCGAAAAATTAACGAAATTATCGCGCTTTTATGACAAATTAAGAAATGGGGAGAAAGAGCGCTGAATCACGCCTTTCTCCCCATCAAAAATCACATATCCGTGAAATCTTTGATTGCTTCAAGTGCTCGCTCTGCGTAGAGCGCATACTTCTCAGGTTTTTTCATCCGAACCGGATGACCAACGAGTGCTGGTACCAATCCGAAGTTGGCATTCATTGGCTGGAAGTTCTTCCCTTCCGTCGTCGTGATATAGTGCGACATCGCGCCCATCATCGTTTCCTGCGGGAACGTAACCGGTTCCGCCTCATTGACGAGACGTGCCGCGTTGATTCCTGCCGTTAAGCCGGACGCTGCTGACTCGACGTACCCTTCGACACCTGTCATTTGACCAGCAAAGAACAAGTCGTCACGTGTACGTGTCTGATACGTTGGTTTCAACAAATTCGGTGAGTTGACGAACGTGTTACGGTGCATGACACCATAACGGACGATTTCTGCATTCTCAAGACCAGGAATCAAGCGAATGATCCGCTTTTGTTCGCCCCATTTCAAATGTGTCTGGAAGCCGACAAGGTTGAACAATGTTCCAGCTGAGTTATCCTGACGCAATTGAACGACAGCATATGGTCGTTTGCCTGTCTTCGGATCTTCCAGTCCGACTGGCTTCATTGGTCCGAACAAGAGTGTTTTCGGTCCGCGAGAAGCGAGAACTTCAAATGGCATACAGCCCTCGAAGTAAATCTCTTTTTCAAATTCCTTCAGTGGAACAACTTCCGCATTGATCAGCTCATCATAGAAGAGCTGGAATTCTTCTTCCGTCATTGGACAATTCAAGTAGGCAGCTTCGCCTTTATCATATCGTGATTTCAGATAAACCTTCTCACGATCGATTGTGTCTCCATCGAGAATCGGTGCCGCTGCATCGAAGAAGTATAGATAATCTTCACCTGTGAATTGTTTAAGTGATTCCGATAATGCCGCACTCGTCAACGGACCCGTCGCGACGATCGTCGGACCATCTGGAATCGCTTCGATTTCTTCATGATGGACTGTAACGTTCGGATGGTTTTTCAACGTTTCCGTCACATATCCTGCGAAGTCGTGCCGATCGACAGCAAGTGCTCCACCTGCTGGAACGCTCGCTAAGTCTGCTGCTTTCATGATCAAGGAATCGAGCTGACGCATCTCTTCCTTTAAAACACCGACTGCGTTCGTTAACTGGTTCGCTCGAAGTGAGTTCGAACAGACGAGTTCAGCGAATTGGTCTGTATGGTGCGCGGGTGTCTGCTTGACAGGCCGCATTTCATATAAGTCTACTTGTACGCCGCGTTTTGCAAGTTGCCATGCTGCTTCAGAACCTGCAAGTCCCGCGCCGATTACCGTTACACGTTTCAACGGTCATTCCTCCTCTTGCTCCTGATCGATGCGTGTTTCATGATGTCCACAAGATGTACATTCTACTTTCACACCGTTCTTGATTTTCTTTTGTACCATCATACTGCTACATACCGGACATGGTTCTTCGACCGGTTTATCCCATGAGACGAACTCACATTCCGGATAGTTCGAACAACCGTAGAACAAACGTCCTTTTTTACTACGACGTTCGACGATGTCGCCCGTTCCACATGTCGGACACTTCACACCGATCTCGACTTGGATCGGTTTTGTGTTACGACACTCTGGGAAGTTCGAGCACGCCATGAACTTGCCATAACGTCCCATCTTGATGACCATCGGATGACCACAGACTTCACAATCTTCTCCAGCCGGTTCATCTTTGATTTCAATCTTCTCGATTTCTGCTTCTGCTCGTGTCAGACGCTTTGCAAAGGACTTATAGATTGGATCGACGACTTCCGTCCACTGCATGTCACCTTTTTCGATCGCATCAAGTAAAGCTTCCATGTCTGCCGTGAACTGGACAGTGATGAACTCTTGGAAATAGTCGCTGATCATATCGATGACGAGTTCACCAAGTTCCGTTGGTAAGAATTTCTTCTCTTCAAGCGTCACGTAACCTCGTTTTTGAATCGTATCGAGTGTCGGCGCATACGTCGACGGACGACCGATACCGAGCTCTTCCATCGCCCGGACAAGACGTGCTTCCGTATAACGTGGCGGTGGTTGTGTGAAGTGTTGTTTCGGTTCGATTGCTGATTGTTTTAACTCTTCCCCTTCAGCGAGTGGAGGAAGTAATCCTTCCTTGACGTCTGAAACCGCCTCATCGTCCGTATCTTCGATGTAGACCTTCATGAAGCCTGGGAATTTAACGGTCGACCCGTTGGCACGGAAAGTGACGTCGTTCGAGACGAGATCGATCTTGACGGTATCGAGAATCGCTGGCGCCATCTGACTTGCGACGAACCGTTCCCAAATTAGTTTATATAAGCGGAACTGATCACGCGATAAATATGATTTGACGAGTTGTGGCTCGCGCATCGTCGAAGTCGGACGAACCGCTTCGTGTGCATCTTGTGAGTTCGCTGATTTCTTTTCTTTACGTTTCTCGCTTGCGATGTATTCTTTACCGTACGCCTGTTCAATGAACCCGTGTGCTTCGAGGTTCGCCGAATCTGACGTCCGTGTCGAATCGGTACGCATATACGTGATCAAACCGACTGTACCTTCTTTTCCAATCTCGATTCCTTCGTATAGCTGTTGTGCGATCATCATCGTCTTCTTCGCTCGGAAGTTCAGCTTACGTGCTGCTTCCTGTTGCAAAGAACTCGTCGTAAACGGTAACGCCGGATTCCGTTTCCGCTCTTTTTTCGTGACGGAATCAACTGTGAAGTCTTCCGAGAGTTGATTCAAGATTTGATCGACTTCTCCTTGCGAATGAAGTTCACGCTTCTTGCCATCGACTCCATAGAAGTTCGCTTCGAGCTTTTCACCGTTTGCATCGAGTTCGAGTTTGATCGTCCAGTATTCTTCAGGCATGAACGCGTTGATTTCTTGTTCCCGATCAATGATCATCTTGACGGCAACGGATTGAACGCGTCCCGCAGATAACCCTTTTTTAATCTTCTTCCATAATAACGGACTCATGCTATAACCAACAAGGCGGTCCAAGATACGACGGGCTTGCTGTGCATCGACAAGATCATAGTTGAGCTTGCGTGGTCGCTTGAACGAATCCTTGATGGCATCTTTCGTGATTTCATTGAAGACGACGCGGCACTCCGTTGATTCATCAACGCCTAATGCTTTAGCTAAATGCCATGCGATCGCTTCCCCTTCACGGTCGGGGTCGGCTGCGAGATAGATTTTTTGTGCTTTTTTCGCAGCTGTCTTGAGTTCTTTTAAGACCGGACCTTTACCACGAATCGTGATATATTTCGGTTCATAGTCATGTTCGACGTCGACTCCCATTTGGCTTTTCGGCAAGTCAATGACGTGCCCCATCGACGCTTTCACGGTATAGTTGGATCCGAGATAACGTTTAATGGTTTTTGCCTTAGCGGGTGACTCGACGATTACTAGATATTTTGCCATTGCAATCGCTCCCTATTAGAGGCGTACTCGTATTTTAATCTCACTTATCATAGTAGTCTCGATTCCCATTTGTCAACGTTCAGCCGAATACTTTTTGAAACTTCTTCCGGATCAAGGAGTGGAATCGCTCCTTCTGCGATCAATTGATTCGTTCCGGAAAAGAACGATTCCGTGGGACAACCCGGCAAACAATAGACATCTTTTCCTTGGTCAAGCGCGTGACTGGCAGTATTCATCGTACCGCTTCGTTTCGCCGCTTCGACGATGATCAATGATGAAGACAATCCAGCAATGATTCGATTCCGTTCTAGAAATTGAAATTTTTGAATAGGAGTTCCGGGTGAATATTCGGAGAGAAGAAGACCGTGTGAGAAGATACGTTCAAAAAGAGTAGCATGGGAAGTAGGATATAGGCGATCAAGTCCGCCAGCAAGAACCGCGATCGTTGTCTGCTGATGTTTTAAGGACAAGCGATGGACGAGGGCATCGATACCATAGGCACCTCCGGAAACGGTGGCGAGATCTGGATGAAAGAAAGGTTGCAGGAAACGCATGCGGGAAAGGTGTTGCGGTGAGGGGGTTCGACTACCGATGATACTGACGCGTGGAAGTGTTAGGCGGGACGGATCACCGCGGTAAAAGAGGGCATAGACCGGTTGAGGGATCGTCAGTAACACAGTCGGAAACAGTGGATCTCCTTTGACTAGAATCGACTCTTCGATCCAATCAAGCTGTAATGCTTGTTCATACCGTTTTCGAAGACGCGTCGAAACGGGTAATTCATGACTTGGAACGATTCCGAATTGCTCAATCAATCGGACGATCGTGTACGGTACCTGACACATGGCGAAGCGGACATACAGTTCACGTTTCATGAGATCAGCGCTCCTTATTTAAGCTTCTTATTTATATAGAAGAAAGCCGTCCTGATTTGATCAGGACAGCTTCTTTTTTTGATTTATTTGACTGTGCTGTTCGTTACGCACTCGTCATAGATCCCTGCTTCTTTGATGACACGGATTAACGTCTCACCAATGACAGCTGGTGTTTCTGCCACTTCGATTCCGTTTGCACGGAGTGTCTTGATTTTTTCAGCAGCTGTTCCTTTACCGCCAGAGATGATCGCACCTGCGTGACCCATCCGTTTGCCGGCAGGAGCTGTTTGACCACCGATGAAACCAATGACTGGTTTCGTCATGTTCGCTTTGACCCACTCAGCCGCTTCTTCTTCAGCTGTTCCACCGATTTCCCCTAACATGATGACGGCTTTTGTTTCTGGATCTTCGTTGAATGCTTTGAGCGTATCGATGAAGTCCGTTCCATTGACCGGGTCGCCCCCGATACCAACAGCTGTCGATTGACCGATACCAGCAGTCGTCAATTGATGGACAGCTTCATATGTCAAAGTCCCAGAACGTGAGACGATACCGACATGACCTGGTGTATGGATATATCCTGGCATGATACCAAGTTTCGCGACACCTGGAGTGATGACGCCCGGGCAGTTCGGTCCGATGAGACGAACTGGTTTGCCTTCGAGGTAACGTTTTACTTTGACCATATCAAGAACTGGAATACCTTCCGTGATACAGATGATCAGCGCGATGTTCGCATCTGCTGCTTCCATGATTGCATCCGCTGCGAATGCTGGTGGAACGTAGATGATCGATGCGTTCGCTCCCGTTTTTTCGACCGCTTGTGCGACCGTATCAAAGACAGGAACACCACCGAGTACTTCCGTACCGCCTTTTCCTGGTGTGACACCGCCTACGAGGTTTGTGCCGTAGTCGATCATCTGTTCACCGTGGAACATCCCTTGGTTACCAGTAATCCCTTGAATAATGACTTTCGTCGATTCGTTCACCCAAATACTCATCTTTAGCTCCCCCTTACTTCACGAGCGCAGCGATTTTTTCTGCGCCGTCTGCCATTGATGTAGCTGCTGTAATCGCTAGACCTGAATCTTTGAGAATTTGTTTCCCTGCATCAACGTTCGTCCCTTCAAGACGAACGACGAGTGGCAATTCGAGACCGACTTCTTTTGTCGCCGCAACGATACCTTCTGCGATGACGTCACATTTCATGATTCCACCGAAGATGTTGACGAAAATCCCTTTGACGTTCTCATCCGACAAGATCAGTTTAAAGGCTTCTGTAACTTTCTCTTTTGTCGCACCACCACCGACATCGAGGAAGTTCGCAGGATCACCACTGAAGTGTTTGATGATATCCATCGTTGCCATGGCAAGACCAGCACCATTGACGAGGCAACCGATGTTTCCATCGAGCGCGATGTAGTTCAAATCACTCTTTGATGCTTCGACTTCGCGTGGATCTTCTTCTGTTTCATCACGTAACGCCACGATGTCCGCATGACGATACAATGCATTTGAGTCGAAGTTCAACTTCGCATCGAGTGCGAGGACTTCGCCATCTTTCGTCGTAACGAGTGGGTTGATTTCTGCGATCGAACAATCCTTGTCGACGAAGAAGTTGTAGAGTTTCGTGACCATACCAACGAACTTGTTGACGAGCTTCACAGGAACACCCATTGCGAACGCAAGTTTACGCGCTTGGAATCCTTGAAGACCAACTGCAGGATCGACGACTTCTTTGATGATTTTTTCTGGTGTCGCTTCCGCCACCTCTTCGATGTCCATACCACCTTCGCTTGATCCCATGATGACGACACGGCCTGTCACACGATCAAGTACGATTCCAAGATAGTATTCTTTGTCAATCGCACAACCTTCTTCGACGAGAAGACGTTGAACGACTTTTCCTTCTGGACCTGTTTGGTGCGTGACGAGCGTTTTGCCGAGTAACTCCGTCGCATATTCCTTCACTTCTTCTTGCGATTTCGCAAGCTTGACGCCACCTGCTTTACCGCGTCCCCCCGCGTGAATTTGAGCTTTGACGACTTTAATCGGGCCTGACAATTGTTCTGATGCATCGACCGCCTCTTCGACGGTGAAGGCTGCGATTCCGTTTGGTACGGGTACACCGTACGAACGAAGTAATTCTTTTGCCTGATACTCATGTACATTCATGAAAAAATCCCCCTTAACCCCTTTAGTTTCGGCTCTTTCATTGTAGTTAAAATTGGAAGCGCTGTCTATCGTTATCGACCGAAAGCTTTATTTTTTCAGAAGTTCATCTTGATCGAGACGATATAAAAAGGCGAATAACTCAGCGATGACACCGTATAATTCTTCCGGAATCTGTTCTGATACTTGAACAGCATCTAGTAACGTCATCAACGTTTCGTCCTGCCGGATCGGAATATCATGTTTTAATGCCTCTTCTAAAATCCGTTCCGCGATATGTTCCGATCCCTTAGCAACGACTTTTGGGGCATGCATCTGTTCTTCGTAAGATAAGGCAATCGCTTTTTTCATATATGAAGATCCACCCTTCCGTTGCGCGTCGAGATGTCATGCGGTACACGCTCTTTCACCTGTTCGACCCAATCGAATCGTGTCAACGCATAGCCCTGTTCCTCGAGTCGTGCTTGAATCTGAGGCGTATAGGCTTGCATGAACGTATCGACGTGCGCATTTGGATGAAATACAGAAATCGAGACGTTTCGGTCTGCAATCAAGACGTCAACAGCGACCTCACCGAGCGTCGGTAATTGAAGATATAAGACGACGCGGGCATGATTTGGATCAAACGTCCGTTCGAACGGTGCTTCCATCATGAGATCAACATCTTCGAATGGTCCAAATTGAGGTAATTGAAATAAATAGACTCCTTTCCCTGCTTCGTTCGTTGCTTGGACGAGTTGTTGCGCTAAAATCTGATCACTCGTCTTTCGATCAAGCGTTCGACCTGTCTCGTCACCCTTTGCCAGTTGAACGAGTTCGGTAAGGGCGTGTTTTAACTGCTTCGCTTCTCCTTCCGTCACCGGTTGACCAATTTGCCTTAGGAGTTCCCGTGTTTCCGCAGTCGGTACCGTCTGGCGTTGTAAAAAGGAGTCGAGTAACTGGGGGAGAGCCGACTTTTGCGGAACAGACTCGGTCGAGATGATTTTTAAAACCGGTTGTCCCTCTGCTGAAACGACTTGAAAGCGATACATGTTCCCTTCTTTTAATTCAGCCGTCGTCCCTGCCGTCAAGACGCGTTGACCGACTTGGAGTTCCATCAATCCGTCCGGCAACAGCTTCAATACTTTACCGACGATGTTTGCTCCTTCCCGTAACGGTAGGTTCGCATGATCGATGATTTTAAATGGAAGTAAGGCACGATGTTCGATTTGCATGCTCGATTCCTCCTAAAGACGTTCTTTGACAGGACGGAATGTTTTCCGGTGAATCGGTGTGACGCCCAGTGTATCGAGCGCTTGTAAATGTATGGGTGTTCCGTAACCTGCGTGTGTTTCAAATCCATATCCCGGATACTCGATTGCGTATTGTTCCATCATCGCATCTCGTGTCTCTTTCGCAACGACACTTGCAGCAGCAATTGAGACACTCCGTGCATCTCCTTTGATGAGAGACTGTTGTGGTGTATCCCCTTCGAGTGTCATCGCATCAACGAGTAAGGCATCCGGTTGCAATTGACGGACAGCATTTTGCATCGCCTGTTTCGACGCTTGATAGATGTTGATTTCGTCAATTTCAGCCGGTTCGATGATCCCAATCGCAATCTCAGCCACTTCTTGTAGATGCTTGAGTGCCGCTTGCCGCTGTACTTTACTCATCTGTTTCGAATCTGTTAGTCCAGGATGATAGAAACCGTCTGGTAAGATGACCGCTGCTGCGACGACAGGACCAGCTAGTGGACCTCGTCCGACTTCGTCAACTCCTGCAATTCGCACGTACCCTTGCTGACGATACTCGTCTTCAAATGTGAGCCGTTCCTTGAAATCGATGCGTTGCTGCTCTTCGAGCGCGAATCGTCGTTCTGTCTGACGAAACAGTGTATGCACCCCTTTTCGCGCATCTGTCACAAGTTCCTGCTTCAATTGAATAAATTCTTCTAGTGTTGCCTGGTGTAATCGCTGTTTCAATTCTGCTATCTTCATACATCCTGCTCCTTTGAAAAAAACTTGGACATCAAAAGATGTCCAAGTCTGTTATGCATGCGTTTCCCACTCTTCAACCGTTTCAAGCGTCACTCGACCTAGCTTTTCCGTCCGTAGCTCATGCAGAAGCATTTCGCTCGTCCGCTCGAAATCGACATACCCACCTGAGACGAATCCACGTTTTTTACCGATTGCTTCGAGTACATCAACCGCCTCTCCGGATACTTCGTCGAGTCGATAACGCTCACGTAACTGCTCCGGATACCGCGTCTTTAGCTCACGAAGAGCAAATAGCGCAATATCGTCGATGTTTAAGATATCATCCTTGATGGCACCGGTAGCGGCTAGACGATAGCCAACGACTTGATCATCGAACTTCGGCCAAAGGATACCTGGTGTATCGAGTAATTCCATCTCACCTGTCTTCATCTTGATCCATTGCTGGCGTTTCGTCACACCCGGACGGTCACCGGTGATTGCGATGTTCCGACCAGCGAGACGATTGATGAGCGTCGATTTCCCAACGTTTGGAATACCGATGATCAAGGCACGGATTGCACTCGGATTCCGACCTTTTTCTCGCATCCGTGCATGCTTTTCTTTCATTAAACGTAACGCACCTTCATGGATTTGATTCAATCCTTTGTTATGCTTCGCGTCAACCGCGACGACATCGACACCATCTGCTCGTAATGCGTTCATCCATTGTTCTGTCAATCGTTTATCCGCCATGTCTGCCTTATTGAGGACGATCAGTCGCGGCTTACCTGCTGTGATCTGCTCGACCATTGGATTACGGCTCGACATCGGAAGACGTGCATCGACGAGTTCGATGACAACATCAATCAACTTTAATTTTTCTGTGACTTCCCGACGTGCTTTGGCCATGTGACCGGGGAACCATTGAATCGTCATATCCTTCACCTCGTTCATATATTCCTGGACTTCTTGCTGATCATACGATACACGAAAAACATCCACTCCCTAGTATACGCAACTTCAGACAAGAAAAGAAGATGAGGTACTTACTTTTAACGGTAAGCGTCTCATCTTCTTTCGTTTTAATCGACAGAGCGTACATCATTGAATGGATAGAAGACGAAGTTCGTCGTTCCGACGATTTGATCTTCATCCACGAAACCGATATCACGACTATCTTTTGAATTTTGACGATTATCTCCCATGACGAATACTTTTCCTTTTGGAACAGTCGTCTCTCCTGTTCGCTCTTCAAGCGTGAAGTCTTCCGTCAATGGCACACCACTCATCTGGGCTTTGTATTCTTTCAAATACGGTTCGGCGACCTTCTTATCGTTGACATACAATGTATCGTCTTTGTAATACATCGTATCTCCAGGAACAGCGATGACCCGTTTGATATAGTCTCGTGTTTCCGTTGCATGGAAGACGACGATATCGCCTCTTTCTGGTTCATTAAAATAGTATGGGACCTTATTGACGATCATTCGATCCGCATTGTGTAAGGTTGGCATCATCGATTCCCCATCAACGATGACGGGTACGAACAGAAACGTTCGAATGATGAACGCGATGACGAGCGCTACGACGAGCGCCTTTACCCAACTGAATAACTCCTTCACGAATTCCACTCCCTTGATTAACGCAATTTCTTCCTAAGGACTAGTATACGCATAAACTGCAAAAAAAAGAAGCTTGTCCGGAGACAAGCCACTTTTTCACATGATTAACGACGAATTTCTTTAATACGCGCCGCTTTACCACGAAGGTTACGGAGGTAGTAAAGTTTCGCACGACGGACTTTACCGTAGCGAACGACTTCGATTTGTGCAACACGTGGTGAGTGGAGCGGGAAAGCACGCTCAACGCCAACTCCGTAAGAAATTTTACGGACTGTGAATGTTTCACTGATGCCGCCACCGTGACGTTTGATGACTACGCCTTCGAAGAGCTGAATACGCTCACGCGTACCCTCGACGACTTTAACGTGTACACGGACTGTATCCCCAGGACGGAACGCAGGGACGTCTGACTTGATTTGTTCTTGTGTAAGTTCACGGAACAATTGTTGTGTGTTCATGAATGATTTCTCCTTTTTTCACCAATGTTCTTATCTTCATTTGCTTCAAGCATCCGACAGCGGAACATCGTTAATGGGTGGCTTTTGCCACATGTTTTAACTTATCATAGATTCAGTCGTTTGACAATCCTGAAATCGAGTCTAAATAACGCTGGTCTTCTTCCGTTAACGATGCGTCCACGAGAAGATCAGGGCGCCGCTCATATGTCCGCTTCAGCGACTGTTCCCGTCGCCATTTTTCAATCCGGGCATGGTTGCCTGATAACAAGACATCGGGTACTCTGTACCCTTTATATTCTGCTGGACGCGTATAGTGCGGGTATTCAAGAAGTCCCGTCGAGAACGAATCATCTTCGTGACTCGCAGAAGCACCGAGGACGTCCGGTAAGAGGCGTACGACGGCGTCGATCATCGTCATCGCAGCGAGTTCTCCTCCCGTCAAGACGAAGTCTCCGAGCGAGACCTCATCCGTCACCAACTGATCATGGATTCGTTGATCAAACCCCTCATAGTGACCACATAAGAAGACGAGTTCTTCTTCGTTTGCCCATTCTTCCGCCATTCGTTGCGAAAACCGTTTACCGGTCGGTGTCATGACGATGATTCGTCGTTTTCGTTCCGGTAGACTTGCCATCGCATCGAAGACGGGTTGAGGTGTCAACAGCATGCCGGCTCCTCCGCCATACGGATAATCATCGACCTTACCATGTCGATTCGTTGAAAAGTCTCGAAAATTGATGGTTTCGAGTATGACGTGTTGATCGTCTTGCGCTCGCTTGACGATCGAATGATCAAGCGCTGAAAACATCTCTGGAAACAGCGTCAATACACGGATGTTCATTCCTCGATCAGTCCCGGAAGCGGCGTGATCTGAATGCGTTTCTGTTCGACGTCGACGGAAGCGACGACCTGCTCGATATACGGAATCAGGACATCTTTTTTTCCGTCGCGTTTGATCGTCCAGACGTCATTTGCGCCCGTTTCGAGAATGTCGGATACGACTCCGATTTTCGTCTCACCGTCATAAACCGAACAACCGATGATCTCATGATAGTAAAATTCATGCTCGTCTAAGTCCTGTAAGTCTTCTGCATGGACATAGAGTTTCAATCCTTTGTACTTCTCGACGTCATTGATATGATGCATCCCTTTGAACGTCACCATGATGAATTGTTTATGCTTTCGGTAGCCACTGATCGTTACCGGTGTATACGTGCCTTCAGAGCCGAGAAAGACTTCTTTTCCGACCTTAAAGCGTTCTTCCGGGAAATCCGTGCTTGCAAGTAACTTCAATTCCCCTTTTAGACCGTGCGTGTTGGCGA
Source organism: Exiguobacterium sp. s161 (assembly GCF_018619045.1). NCBI lineage: Bacteria > Bacillati > Bacillota > Bacilli > Caryophanales > Exiguobacterium > Exiguobacterium sp. s161. Next base: position 918,731 of record NZ_JACSNH010000001.1, on the reverse strand, counting down.
TTTTCGCAATTTCCAACCATTCCATTCGTTTCACTTCCTTTCTTGAATTAAAAAAAGGAGGTAAGCTTTCGCTCACCTCCTAACGTCTTACTTCGCGAGTTTCGCGTTGTGGAATTTCTCCATGATACCAGCTTGTGAGAAGAGGTTACGAACTGTGTCCGAAGGTTTAGCACCTTCAGAGAGCCATTTAAGAGCTAGCTCTTCGTTGATTTTAACTTCTGCTTCTGGTTTAGCAACTGGATTGTAGTATCCGATTTGCTCGATGAAACGACCATCACGTGGTGCACGTGAGTCTGCTACTACCACACGGTAGAAAGGTGATTTTTTTGCGCCCATGCGCTTAAGACGAATTTTAACTGCCATTCGTAAGTCCCTCCAAATAATAAATGATTTTTTCGTTTAGTCAAATTGACAACTTCATTAGTATACAACGTTACAGCAAAAGAGAAAAGACTTTTAAAAGAATGGAAGGCCAAAGCCTTTCTTTTTCCCTTTGCCCATCTGTCCGGAAAATTGTTTCATCATTTTCCGCATATCTTCGAACTGTTTAATGAGGCGGTTGACTTCTTGGATACTGCGTCCGCTACCACGGGCAATCCGCTTCCGACGGCTCGCATTCAAGATTTCAGGTTCAGTCCGCTCTCGTTTCGTCATCGATTGGATGATCGCTTCGACATACACGAGTTGCTTCTCATCGATTTGGGCGTTTTTCAACCCCTTCATCTTCCCTTTACCTGCCCCAGGGATCATTCCCAACAGTTCGTCGAGTGGACCCATCTGTTTCACTTGCTGCAACTGCTCGATGAAATCATCGAATGTAAACGATGCATCGCGCATTTTGCTTTCTAACTCTTTGGCACGCGTAGCGTCCATTTGTGACTCTGCTTTTTCAATCAGTGTCAGCATGTCTCCCATGCCTAGAATCCGTGACGCCATCCGCTCGGGATAGAATGGTTCGATGGCATCGAGCTTCTCTCCAAGACCGACGAACTTAATCGGTGCTCCGGTGACTGCCTTGATGGAGAGTGCTGCACCACCTCGCGTATCTCCGTCGAGCTTCGTCAGAACGACTCCCGTTACGCCAAGCTTCTCATTGAAGCTCTCTGCGACGTTGACGGCATCCTGACCCGTCATCGAATCGACGACAAGGAAGATTTCATGCGGTTTGGCGATCTCCTTAACATCAACGAGTTCCTGCATCAGTTCCTCATCGACGTGTAAGCGACCTGCCGTATCGATCAACACGATATCGTGATGATGCTCTTTTGCATAATCGAGTGCACCGGTAACGATTTCTTGTGGACTAACCTGATCTCCCATCGAGAAGACCGGTAACTCCAATTGTTTTCCGAGTGTCTCTAATTGTTTGATTGCTGCCGGACGATAAATATCCGCCGCAACAAGCAAAGGACTACGATTATGTTTTTTACGTAAATGATTGGCAAGTTTACCCGTTGTCGTTGTTTTACCTGCCCCTTGCAGACCCGTCATCATGATGACGGTCGGAGGACGGTTCGCAAGCGTCAATGGTGACACTTCTGCACCCATCAGATTCGTCAATTCATCGTGGACGATTTTGACGACTTGTTGTCCTGGCGTCAAAGACGTCATGACATCCTGTCCGACGGCGCGTTTCTTTACATCATTTACGAATTGTTTGACGACCTTGAAGTTGACGTCGGCTTCGAGTAGCGCTAAGCGAACTTCGCGCATCATCTCTTTGACGTCTGCTTCAGAAATCTTACCTTTACCTCGCATTTTAGCGAGACTGGCTTGAAGCCGTTCCGATAATCCTTCGAATGCCATTAAGAATGCCTCCTACTCTAATTGCTCCAATGTCTCAATGATCACTAGGGCTTCACCCGGAAGGTCGCATTGCTTCAGCTGATCGAGTAACTGCTTTCGCCGTTCGTGTTTCTTGAACAGCGATAGTCGTTCTTCATACTGCTCGAGCATGGCTTCCGTGCGTTTTATGTTGTCGTAGACTGCTTGTCGGCTGACTTCAAACTCATCGGCGATCTCACCTAAGGAAAAGTCATCTAAGTAATAGAGTGACATGTAATTCCGTTGTTTTGGCGTCAAAAGCTCCTGATAAAAGTCAATCAGATAATTCATCCGGTTCGTTTTATCAAGTGTCATTCGAGCACCTCCGCAATGTTAAGTGAAATTCCTTTACAGATAGTATAGTACAGCCCTCACAGTGTGTTGTCAAGTTTTTTTCTTTACATGAAACGTCGCTTATTCCGCGCTTTCTTCCGTGTCGACGTTTTCTTTTTCTTCAAAGACATCGCCGAACAGTCCATATACGAATTGTTCTGCGTCAAATGGTTGTAAATCATCGATTTTTTCACCGAGACCCACGAACTTCACCGGTAGATTCAGCTCGTTCTTGATCGCAAGAACAATCCCACCTTTTGCTGTGCCGTCAAGTTTCGTTAAAACGATTCCGCTAACGTTCGTCGCTTGTTTGAAGGCTTTTGCCTGCACCATCGCGTTTTGCCCTGTTGTTGCGTCAAGTGCTAGTAACACTTCATGGGGTGCGCCTGGAATCTCACGTTCAATGACGCGTTTGACCTTTTCGAGCTCGTTCATCAAATTGACCTTGTTTTGTAGGCGTCCTGCCGTATCACAAATCAGGACGTCGACCTTACGTGCTTTCGCTGCTTGGACGGCGTCATAAACGACAGCAGCCGGATCGGAGCCTTCGCCTTGACGAATGACCGGTACACCGGAGCGTTCGCCCCAGACTTGCAGTTGATCGATCGCACCAGCCCGGAACGTATCTCCCGCTGCTAACATGACGCTCTTACCTTCTTGTTTTAATCGGTTCGCAAGTTTCCCGATCGTTGTCGTCTTACCGACCCCGTTGACACCAACGAAGAGGATGACATTCAGCTCATGATCAAGATCAAGGGCTGTCTCTTCTTCTTCGACTAACATGTTCGCGACGACTTCAACGAGGACATCCCGGACTTGTTTTGGATCCTTGACGTTACGTCGTTTGACTTCTGTCTTTAATTCTTCGACCAAATCCATCGTCGTCGTCACACCGACGTCTGCTTGGATCAACACTTCTTCTAACTCTTCAAAAAAGTCTTCATCGACTTCACGGAAGCGGTAGACGAGATCATTGACGGCACTCGCTAATCCGTCGCGTGTCTTCGTCAAGCCTTCCGTAAATTTAGTCGTGACTTCTTGTGTCGAAGTCGTCAAGCGGTCTTTCAGTTTTTTAAAGAAACTCATCGTTTAATCTCCTTTGGTTCTTCACTTAATGTACGTCGTGCCTCTTCATGTACGTCGTGCCTCTTCTAGTTTAACGGATAACACTTCAGATATCCCGTTTTGCTGCATCGTGACGCCGTAAAGGACATCTGCCGCCTCCATCGTTCCTTTCCGATGGGTGATGATGACGAACTGTGTCTCGCGTGCTAGCTGATGGACGAACTCGCCGAATCGCGCGACGTTCGCTTCGTCAAGCGCCGCCTCGACCTCATCGAGGACACAGAACGGGACAGGACGTGTCTTTAGAATCGCAAATAATAAGGCGATTGCTGTCAAGGCACGCTCTCCACCGGACAAGAGCGACAAATTCTGCAGCTTCTTACCAGGCGGTTTGGCAACGATATCAATTCCACTCGTCAACAGATCACTCGGGTCAACGAGGACTAGATCGGCTTCACCGCCCCCGAATAACTCGCGGAATGTTTCCCGGAAGTGTTCTCGGACAGCATCATACGTTTGACGGAACAATCGAATGACTTCTCGGTCCATCTCTTCGATGACGCCATAGAGATCGGTTTTAGCAGCGACGAGATCATCCCGTTGCGCGGATAGGAACGTAAACCGTTCATCGACCTCTGCGAATTCCTCAATCGCACCGATGTTGACGATGCCGATTTCTTCGAGTTGGCGTTTGAGCAGATGAATTTCCTCTTTTGCCTCTTCATACGATAGATCAAGTGGTGCAATCAGTTCGAGCAGTAATCCCATCTCTTCCAGCATTTCTTGTCTTGTCTCAAGACGCGTGCTCGTTTTCCCTTGCGAGAGTCGTAGCTGCTCGAGTGCCTGTTTCGTCGTTTGTTGATCGTCCTTCGTCTTCGCTTCGCGGATCCGGATCAAGCGCAGGGATTCTGCTTGTACTTGAATCCGTTGCCCGATCGCGACGAGTTCGGTCTCGACCCGTTGTTGTTCCTGTTCCTGTTCGCGCTGTTCCGCATGCAAGGCATCGATTTTCGCTTCGTCGAATCCTTCGAGGACATGACGCAAGTCACGGCGTTTATGACCACGTTCAAGCTTTGCGTGACTGACCTGTTCCGTCAGGCGTTCGATCTCTTGCGAAAGTTGCGCTTGTTTCATTTGAATCGTCCGCTCTTCGAGAACTGCTTCTGCTTGTTCCTTCTTCAGTTCGTCCATCGTGACGGCACCACGGGCTTGCGCATCCTTAAGACGATCTAAGGCTTGTCTGAGCTCCGTTTGACGCTCCGTCCATTTTGCGATCTCGACTTCCGACGTCTCGATGATCTGACGTGCTTCCTGTTCTTGTTCGAGTACACGTGCCATCTGTCGATCTTCAACCGACAATTCAGACGTCATGACAGCGAGATGACGGTTCGCATCTGCTAACGTATCGCGCGATTGTTCGAGTTGCCCTTGTAATGTTTGAATCGTTTCTGTCCGTGTCCGAGCCGTAGCATCAAGAGTCTGGATCGCCGCTCTCAGATCTTCCAAGCGGCGCATCTGCTCCCGAATGACCGCTTGTCCACGCGTCAGTCCCTCTTTTAACTCGTCAAGTTCGCGCGATTGACTGAACAATGGTGTGCCTTTTTTCCGACTTCCGCCGGTCATCGTACCGCCGACGTTGACGACATCTCCTTCGAGCGTGACGAGACGATAGCGATGTCCCGTCGAACGGGCGATTTGGTTCGCCTGTTCAAGTGACTCGACGACGAGTGTCGTACCGAGCAAGTTCATCTTTAATTTCGTCAACGTCTCGTCTGTCGTCACGAGATCACTTGCAATCCCGACGAACCCAGACATTCCACCGACTTGTTCTCGTACTGAACGATTGACTTCGCGTGCTTGGAGTGAGGCGAGCGGCATGAACGTTGCTCGACCGGCATTTAATCGCCGAAGCTCCTGGATCAGACGACGTCCTGTCGCATCGGTATCAACGACGATGTTTTGCATCGACCCACCAAGCGCTGTCTCGATTGCCGCTTCAAACCGCGCCGGAACCGAAATCAACTCCGCGACCGCTCCGTGGATACCTGGGTGCTGATCTCGTTGTTTTAAAATCGTCTTCACGGCACCGAAATAACCGCTATAGTCGGCTTTGACGGATTCAAGGAATTCAATCCGGTCTTCCGTCTTATGCCGACGTCGCTCTAAATCCGCAACGGACTGTTCGACTTGTCGTAACGCATGTTGTTGTTCATTTCGTGCTGCAAGTGCCGTCGTCTCTTCTTCCGTTGCTTGGTCCAACTTCGTCCGGATCGAAGCGACTTCCGCCTCTAGACGAGCGACGTCTTCCTCGAGTTGACGACGCGTCGATTGTTTCGTACCGCTGTCCGCCGTAAATGAACGTTGTTGTTCTTCTGCCTGCATGAGATCTTGCTTCGCCCGATTATAGGCATTATTCGTCGCAGCTAATCGACTCGCCACTTCAAAGGCTTCCGAACGTAATACTTCGGCTTCCTTATCAAAATCACGATCGGTTTGTGTCAGCGCTTGATCGGCTCTTTCCCGTTCAGCCGTGATCCGTTTTGCTTCCTGATCGACTTCTGCTTGGCGTTCCTGTAAAGAGGTCAGTTCGAGTTCCAGTTCCTTGACGCGTTCTTCGACGACGGCAACCTCTTGTTCGAGTCGCTCTTTCGTCTCGGTCCCGTGTTTTTCACGCTCTTTCGCTAGGTTAAGGGCACCTTGGATCTCAACAAGTCGCGTCGAGACATGTCGAAGTTGCTCCTGCAACGCGTTTTCTTGTTGTCGTTCTTCTTCGAGCGTCGATTCTTGATTCTCTCGGGACAAGACGGTCTCTTCGTAAGTCGTCTTTTGAGACGCAAGGCGTTCTTCACATTGTGCGATGTCACGCGCTAGTGTTTCGAGCTCCGTCTGATACGTCGTGATTTCATGCGCCAAGATACCACGTTCGAGGACATCATGCCGTTCTCGAGCGACGAGATACTCTTTCGCGAGCGCCGCTTGTTCACGTAACGGCTCGATTCGTCCGCCAAGTTCATATAAAATATCATCGACACGCGATAGATTCGCTTCCGTATCACTTAATTTCCGCTCGGCTTGCTTCTTGCGATGACGATACTTCAAGACGCCTGCTGCTTCCTCGATGACAGCACGGCGTTCTTCCGGTTTACCGGAGATGACTTGTTCAACTCGCCCTTGTCCGATGATTGCAAAAGCATCACGCGACAAGCCTGTGTCCATGAACAGATCAAGGACATCCTTCAGGCGACATGGTTTTTTATTTAAAAAATAATCGCTGTCTCCGTTGCGGCTGACACGCCGCGTGACACTGATTTCCTGATACGGCAACGCAACCGTTCCCGACTCGTTGTCTAAGACGAGCGTCACCTCGGCAAATTGTTTCCGGTGTTCAGACAGACTGCCGGCAAAAATGACGTCTTCCATCTTCGCCCCGCGCAGTGACTTCGCAGATTGTTCTCCGAGCACCCAACGGACAGCGTCCGATATATTTGATTTCCCACTTCCGTTCGGTCCGACGACTGCCGTGACACCCGGAAGGAATTCTAATTCAGTTCGACTGGCAAATGATTTGAAGCCATTGATTTCAATTCGTTTTAAGTACATCTTGATCACCCGTATGTTTAAATTTCTTTTGAATTTCTTTCAGTTTACCATAGCCGAAACGCTAGCAACATGATAGGTTTTAAGGTAGTATCACGCGAAACAAGAAGAAGAGGAGCGAATAACACGATGACGATTGAACAAATGATTGAAGCAATCTTAGATAAATTGAACATCATCAACAAAGGGGTCATTAAAGCAGAACAGTTCGATGGCTCAAAAAACGAGGACTTAAAAGAGATTTATGAGTTCGTCATGATGCGCGACTCGTTATCACTTGCAGAGGTCGATGCGATCGTCGACGAACTGAAATCCCTCAAGACTGTCTAATCAAGCGAACTTCAGACGATAAAGGCCGATCATCTCTCACGCGTTTGAGAGATGGTCGGCCTTTTGTTGCTTAAAACTGTTTCTTTAATTCAAGTAAGGCTTGTTTTGCCGCCTGTTGTTCTGCCTCTTTTTTCGAACGACCCGTTCCAATCCCTTCGAGCTCATCCGCGACTTGGACACGCGAGATGAATTCCCGACTATGCGCCGGACCGCGCTCCTCGATGATTTCATACTCGATGACACCTAAGCCGACACGTTGAATCGCTTCCTGTAATTGACTCTTGAAATCTGTCTGTTCTTCAAAAAATCCTGTCGCCACTTTCGGAAAAACCGCTTCGGCGAGGAATCGTTCGGCTGCTTCGATGCCTTGGTCAAGATACAAGGCGCCAATGAAGGATTCGAAGACATCCGCAAGTAAGGCTGGACGATTCCGACCACCGGTCAGTTCTTCCCCCTTACCTAACAGAATCATATCGGAAAACTGATAGTGATTCGCAAATTGGACGAGTGACGGTTCACAGACGATTGCCGCTCGCAATTTCGTTAATTCCCCCTCGGAACGTTCCGGGTAGTGTTCGAATAGATAGCGTGACACCGTCAACTCTAAGACCGCGTCCCCTAAAAATTCTAGGCGTTCGTTATCCCCTTCAGACTCGCGTTGTTCATTGACGAACGAAGAGTGCGTGAAGGCTTGTTTTAATAGCTCGACATTAGAAAACGTGATATTCAGGCGCTCTTGTAACGCTTCGAATTTCTGCTCGATTTGAGCGAGCGTCCGAGCATCCTTGCGTCGTTTTACATAGGGTCCTTTTCGGACACGACGTCCTTTTTGATTCGTCATAGTTCCTCCTAAACAGCTAAAGCCCACCGCAAATTGCGGTGGGTCAGCTTCAATGATCAGACTTGTGTTTCGATGTAGTTGACGACATCGCCGACAGTCTTCAAGTTTTCTGCTTGCTCATCTTCGATCGTGATTTCGAACTTGTCTTCTAAGTCCATGACGAGTTCCATGACTTCGAGAGAGTCAGCACCGAGGTCGTCTTTGAACGATTTATCAAGTGTGATTTCACTTTGTTCTTTTCCTAATTTTTCTGCGATTGCTTCTTGTACGTCTACTAAGATTTGTTCTTTTGTCATTTTAAAATCCCTCCATGAGTTGAGTATATAAGATGATTGCCGATTTGGCAAAGTACTACCGTTAGTTGTGTTACATCGTCATGCCGCCATCGACGGCAAGAGTTTGTCCTGTGATGTATCGCGCTTCATCTGAAGCAATGAAACTGACGAGTGAAGCGATATCGTCGGTTTGACCGAAGCGTTTCAACGGAATTTGCCCGAGTGACAGGTTCCGCTGTTCTTCTGTCAATTCGTCCGTCATGTCCGTCTCGATGAATCCTGGACAGATGGCATTGACTGTGACGCCTTTACTAGCGAGTTCACGTGCGACGGATTTCGTCAGCCCGATCAGACCCGCTTTCGCTGCGACATAGTTCGCTTGCCCTGGATTTCCGGAAATACCGACGACTGATGCGATGTTGATGATACGACCGCTTGTTTTTAACAACGGACGTGTCGCGGCTTGCGTGACGAGAAACGCCCCTTTCAGGTTCGTATCGATGACAGCATCGAAATCCGCTTCCTTCATGCGCATCAGCAAACCATCACGCGTGATGCCGGCATTATTGACGACACAATCCAGTTGACCGAATTCGTCGATCGTCTGTTTGATCATCTGTTTGACAGCATCTGCTTCAGCGACATTCGCTTGAATCGCGAGTGCCTCTCCGCCTGCTTCCTTGATTTCACGGACGACAGCTTCCGCCTTGTCCGTGCTTCCTGCATAGTTGACGACGACACGGAAACCATCTGTTGCCAATCGCTTCGCGATGGCAGCTCCGATGCCGCGTGACGCGCCAGTGACGAGTGCTACTTTACTCAACGAATTCCCTCCGCTTCCAATTGCTCAAGTGTCGTGATGCTGATGATCTTCGCATCTTTTTTGATTCGTTTCACGAGACCGCTCAACGGAGATGATGGACCGAACTCGATGAATGTATCCGCACCTTCTTCGATCAGACGCTCAACGCATGATTCGAATCGAACCGGTGAGTAGAGCTGCTGAACGAGCAAACGAATCAATTCGTCTGGTTGATCGTGGAACGCACTGTCGACGTTCGAGATGAATTTCGTCTTCGCCGCTTCAAACGGTGACGAGACGAGAATGTCTTCGAATCGTGGTGCGAATGGTGTCATGAGTGACGAATGGAACGCACCTGAGACATCAAGCGGTAAGACACGTTTTGCTCCGAGCTCTTTTAACTTCGCTGTAGCGGATTCGACCGCTGCGATTTGTCCGGAGATGACGAATTGCCCAGGACAGTTGTAGTTGGCGATTTGAACGATTTCTCCCGTCGCCGCAATCGATTCGACCGCGTGATGGGCTGCCTCGACATCATTCATGCCGATGACCGCCGCCATCGTTCCACCCGTGACTTGATTCATGAGTTTTCCGCGTTCGCGGACGAGATAGACGGCTTCAGACGGTGTGATGACAGAAGCTGCGACGAGCGCGCTATATTCTCCAACACTGTGTCCGAGTACGAAATCAGGTGTATGTCCTTGTGCTGCGTACTGCTGTGCGAGTAATGCACTGTGTGCGACGATGGCTGGTTGAGCGATGTCCGTCGCTTTCAATTCATCCTTCGTCCCTGTCGTCATCAGCGTCGTCAGATCCAGACCAATTCGCGTTCCGAGGTCAGCGAGTGCTTGGCGTGTCTCGTCTTGCGTGATGAGCGTCTGTCCCATTCCAGGGGTTTGTGACCCTTGTCCCGGAAACATCCAAACTGTTTTCCCCATCTTGTCTCACTCCTTCTTAACGTGCTTCTGTTGCCTTCGCTTGAACGATTTTGGCAACGACTTCTTGTTCGACCATCTTCTCAGCTTGAACGAGCGCTCGGCTGAAGGCGTAGGCATTACTTGAACCATGCGCCTTAATGACCGGAGCCGCTATGCCGAATAGTCCGGCACCGCCATATTCTTCATAAGCGAGCAACTGCTTCATTTTTTTCAACTTCGGTTTCAGTACGAGAGCGGCTAGCTTTGATGTCCAAGAGCTCATGAATTGTTCTTTCATGACACCCATGATCATACTGGCAGCCCCTTCTGTACTCTTAAGTAACGTATTGCCGGCAAAACCTTCCGTGACGATGACATCGACGTCACCGCTCATCGCTTCTCTCGCCTCGACGTTCCCAACGAAATGAATCGGTGCTGTCTCAAGTAGCGGATACGTTTCCTTCGTCAGTGCATTCCCTTTACCGGCTTCTGATCCGATATTCAGGAGTCCGACTTTTGGACGTGTGATGCCGCGAACTTGTTCTGCGTAGACAGACCCCATGATGGCATAATCGAGCAAATGCTCTGCCTTCGCATCCGGGTTGGCGCCAACATCTAAGATGACGACACCTTTCCCATTACGTGTCGGGAAAGTCGGGGCCAGTGCAGGACGGTCAACTCCTTCGATTCGACCGATGACGAACAATCCGGCAGTCATGAGCGCTCCCGTGTTGCCTGCTGAAATCAAGGCATCTGCCTCTCCTGATTTCACCAGGTTTGCAGCCACAACGAGTGAGCTATCTTTCTTGCGGCGAATCGCACGTACCGGTTCATCTTCTCCGGTGATGACGGATGCCGCGTGGACGATCGTCACGCGCGGATCCTCGATTGAGTATGAGCGTAATTTCAACTCATCTCCGACTAGTCGGATATCGATGTTTTCGTTTGGACGTTCTGCCAAATAGGCAACGACCCCTTCTACGATGGCACGGGGTGCGTGGTCGCCCCCCATAGCGTCAACTGCTAAAATCATTTCGATTCCTCCTTACTACTTCGATACACCGTGAACTCACCGATGAAGACACATTCTTCACCGACATAACTCTCCACCGTGATGTCAGAACGACCATCTTGACGATGGGAACTGACGAATGCCTTCGCAACGACGCGCTCTCCGACGTGAACGGAGCGTGTGAACTGAACGTTCGCACGTGTCGTCAACGCGAGTTCATCGTCGATGAGCGCAATCGCAAGCGAGTTTGCCTGCGCGAACAAAATATGTCCGCGGGCGATCGCATTCCGACTAAACGCATGTTCCGGCAAAATCTCAAGGATCGAGATCGCAGATGTATCGAGTTTCAGGTCAATCATATCACCAATGACTTCATTTTCAGTCAACGTACGCACATCATCCAGCCGTTCGGTCGCGACGTGTTTAATTCGCTCCCGTAATTCCGGAATCTTTAATTCCATCCGGTCGAGACGAATCGTCTGGATACTGACACGGAATCGTGTCGCCAGCGCTTCATCCGTGATGAACGGATTTTGCTCGATCGTCTGTAATAATTCTTGTTGTCTCTCTTTTTTAGGTACCCGCATGTATGTTCCTCCCACAAGAAGGATGACCACTATTATTACCTGGTACTAACAGTAGTATATATCCCTTGTTGTTCACTTTCAAGTATTATTCGATTCTTTCTCCTTCAAGTAGCCCTTGTCGTTCGATATAGTCACGCAAGACATCGTATTCCGGCGCTTGCCAAAAGGCGTCCGATCGCAGTAAGCGGACTGCATCTTGTCGCGCAGTTTCCATGACTTGTATATCAAGCGCCGGATCGGTCAAGACGAAGCGCGGTAATCCACTTTGTTCGGTACCGAAGAAATTTCCGGCTCCGCGCAGTTTTAAATCCTTTTCCGCTAGCTTGAAGCCATCGTTCGTCTCCGTCATCGTCTTGATCCGTTCTTTTCCCGTATCGGAAGAGGGATCGGCGATTAGAATACAGTAAGACTGGGCATCGCCTCGACCGACGCGTCCTCTTAATTGGTGTAATTGCGCAAGACCGAAGCGTTCTGCATCATGAATGACGATGATCGATGCATTCGGAACGTTCACACCGACCTCGACGACCGTCGTCGAAACAAGGATTTGAACGGTATTCTCCTTGAATGCCTGCATGACCTCGTCTTTTTCTGAAGAAGTCAAGCGCCCATGCATCAAACCGACATGATAGGGCTTGAACCGCTCAGTCAATGTCGCATGTAATTCGATCGCATTTTGAACTTCGAGTGATTCGGATTCCTCGATCAATGGCGTGATGACGTAGGCTTGTCGACCTTGCGACAATTCTTTCTCGACGAACCCGAAAACGCGTTCCATCTGTTGCGGTTTCGCCCAGTAGGTCTCGATTTCCTTTCGTCCCGCCGGCATCTCATCGATGATCGAAACATCCATATCTCCAAAGACCGATATCGCAAGCGTACGCGGAATCGGTGTCGCTGTCATATATAATACATCTGCCTGTTCAGCTTTCGCACGCAATCGTTTCCGTTGTTCGACACCGAAGCGATGTTGTTCATCGGTGATGACGAGGTGTAATGCCTTGAACTGGACGGTGTCTTGAATCAGCGCATGTGTTCCGACCAAGACGTCGATTTCTCCTGTTGCGAGGGCTTTGAGCAAGTGCGCGCGCGCTTTTCCTTTAACTGAACTCGTCAGTAGACCGACCCGAATCCCAAGTGGTTCAAGCAATGGGGCGAGCGACGCTGCATGCTGTTCCGCTAAAATTTCGGTCGGCACCATTAAGGCGCCTTGTCTTCCGGCACGAACCGTCGCGAACAAGGCGATGGCTGCGATGACGGTCTTCCCGCTTCCGACATCTCCTTGCAACAACCGATTCATTCGTTCGCCGCGACCGATGTCGTCTAGGATTTCTTTTGTCACACGTTGCTGGGCACCTGTCAGCGGAAACGGTAGGCTCTGGATGAAATTGGCGATATCCGTTTCATGAAGGGGAAGAGCAATCCCTTGACCTTTCCGTCGCCCAAGACGTAACGCCTGTAATTTCAGTTGGAAATAGAGGCACTCTTCGTAGACATAACTGCGACGAGCAGCCGTTAACTCTTGTCGATTCGTTGGGAAATGAAGCGACTTTAACATCGTCATCCGGTCTTGTAACCGATATGTCTTCCTGATACTATCCGGGATCCGTTCAGCTAATGCCTCAGTCTCCTTGAACGCCAAGTCGACGACGCGTCGGAACGTTTTCATCCGCATGTCACCCCGTAGCGAGTAGACCGGTGTCAATTCGCCTTCGATTGCCCCGAATTGCAATTCCGTCGCAGAGATCGTCATCCGGTGTAAGTCCCACTTGCCACTGACCGTCACTTCTGCCCCAAGTTGCAATTGGTCTTTGTAGAATGCTCGGTTGAACATCGTTACGGTCACACTATACCGTTCTTCAACGAGCAGACGGAACGTTAAACGATTCTTTCCTTTTCCGTAATAGCGCACAAGTGGTTCAGATTGGACTTGACCCGTGAACTTGACTTTATCCTCATGGATTGCTTCCGTTAGACTTCCCGTCACGAAGTCGTCATAACGAAACGGGACGTGCTCGAGCACGTCCGCAACGGTGAAAATATTCATCTCTTCTAGTTTTTTCGCCAAATCCCGTCCGACACCTTTTAATGTCTTGACGTCACGTGATGGATTCATTCGATAACTCTCCGAAGATTTTTGCTTCGAGCCAGCGACCAGTCGGCGTATTCGCGAGTCCACCTTTTGCTGTCTCGCGAAGCGCAGACGGCATCATCTGACCAATCTCATGCATGGCTGAGATGACTTCATCACATGGAATCCGTGACGTGATTCCAGCGAGTGCCATGTCGGCAGCTACAACAGCATTCGCCCCACCCATCGCATTGCGTTTCACGCATGGCACTTCGACGAGTCCTGCAACAGGATCACAGACGAGTCCGAGCATGTTCTTCAGCGCGATCGCAAAAGCATGCGCTGACTGATCCGGTGTTCCGCCCGCCATCTCAACGATGGCAGCAGCTGCCATCGCTGTTGCCGAACCGACTTCTGCTTGACAGCCACCAGCCGCTCCGGAAATCGATGCATTGTTCGCGACGACGAAACCGAACGCACCGGATGTGAACAAGAAGCGTAACATCTGCTCACGCGTTGGGTTTAACCGATCTTTGACAGCAAATAGTGTACCTGGTACGACGCCGGCACTCCCTGCCGTTGGTGTCGCACAAATTTTTCCCATCGCAGCATTGACTTCATTCGTTCCGATTGCCTTACTAACGGCGTCCAGTAATAAATCACCGGATAATCCTTTACCTGAAGCACGGTACCGTTGAAGCAAGACAGCATCCCCACCGGTCAGTCCTGTCACCGACTGGACACCGTCACCATCAAGTGAACGAGCGACTGCTTCTTCCATCACTTGCAGGTTTCGTTCCATCATCGCATAGACTTCATCTCGCTCTAAATGACGAACCGTCATCTCTTGCTCGATCATGACTTCCGAAATCGGAATATTTCGTTCCGTCGCGATGGCGACGAGTTCTTTTACGGATTTAAACATGTCTTCACTCTCCCATCATGACGGCACGCTCGACTTGAGGTAACCGATCGATTTCTTCCAACACTTCTGCCGTTATCCGGTCATCAATCTCAATTGCCATAAGTGCTTGTTTTCCTTTTTCATGCCGTGACACTTCCATATGCCCGATATTGATTTCGTAATCAGCCAAAATGCTCGTCACGGCTGCGATCGCACCAAAACGGTCATGGTGTAAGACGACGAGTGCCGGTCCCCCACCGGACAAACGAAGCGGTACACCATTTAATTCCGTGATTTCAATCGTTCCCCCACCAATTGAAATACCAACCAATTCAAACTCTTCTACTCCATTCGTCAAATGGACACGAGCCGTATTCGGATGATCCGTCAACGCCTCACTCGTCTCGAAATGAATCTCAATCCCTTTCGACTTCGCGATATCGATCGATTGTGGAATCCGGTCGTCAAACGTATCGTATCCGAGAACACCGCCGATGATGGCGACATCCGTTCCATGTCCACGATACGTATCCGCGAATGAACCGTAAAACGTGATGTGGATGACAGTAGGCGTTTCCCCGAATAATTTACCCGCCATCAATCCAATCCGTGCAGCCCCTGCTGTATGCGAGCTCGATGGACCAACCATGACTGGTCCGATGATGTCAAAGACGCTACGATATTTCATTTCTTTTCCCCTCTCTATGAAACAAACGAAATCCCACCTCTATTATCGCAGATGGTGGGATTCGTGAAAAGGCTAGTCGCCCTTTTTCAGTATGATGGTTTTATTCGACGCTTAAAATGTACGAATAAAGCGGTTGTTTGCCGTCGTGGACTTCCACCTCAGCATCCGGATTGACCGATTCGATGTACGCGACGAGGTCGTCGACTTCTTCTGTTGAGACGCCTTCACCGTAAAGAACCGTGATGATTTCGTCGTCCTCAGTGACGAGTGTATCGACGAGTTTCTTGACGGCACCAAGACTTGAAGCGTCCGTAGCGACGATTTGTTTTTCAGCAATCGCCATATGGTCGTCCTTCTTGATTTCTACACCATCGATGTTCGTATCACGTACGGCATATGTGACTTGTCCCGACTTAACGGCTGCAATCGCATCTGCCATGTGCGCTTCGTTCTCTTCGACAGTCGCTTCTGGATTATAGACGATTGTTGCTGCTAAACCTTGTGGAACTGTTTTTGATTTCACGACCGTCACACCACAATTCGCAACAGATGCTGCTTGTTCAGCGGCCATGATGATGTTTGAGTTGTTTGGATAGACATAAACGTGTTCAGCGTGTGCATCATCGATCGCCTTAACGATATCTTCAGTCGACGGGTTCATCGTTTGTCCGCCTTCGATGACGACACTGACACCGAGTGATTTAAAGAGTTCGCTGATTCCTTCACCCATTGCGACTGTCACGAGGGCTGCTTTCGCTTTTGCCTTCGGTGCAGCGACTGGAGTGACTTGGTTCGCACCTTCTTCTTCAAGGATCGTCGAGTGTTGTTGACGCATGTTTTCAATCTTAACAGCGACGAGTTCACCGAAACGTTGTCCTTTTGTGATGACTTCTCCTGGTGTTTCAACGTGGACGTGAACTTTAAGGAGTTCTTCATCCGCTACGACGAGCAATGAATCACCGAATTCCGCTAATTCGTTACGGAAGTCTTCTTCGCTGAATGGTGCATTCGCAAGCTTGTCATCTTGGAAACGAACCATGATTTCCGTACAGTAACCGTAATGGATTTCTTCTGTCGACATGAAGCTTTGAGCCGTTTTATGATGCTCTGCTTCGACGAGTGCTTCCATGACAGGCGCATGCGGTTTGTCGAGTTCTTTTCCTTCGAGTGTTGCGAGGAATCCTTCATAGATACAGACGAGACCTTGACCACCAGAGTCAACGACGCCGACTTCTTTTAATACCGGAAGAAGTTCTGGTGTACCGTCGAGCGATACTTTCGAAGCTTCGACGAGTTGACGCATCAACTCTAAGAAATCCGTCGTCGTCTCAGATTGTGCGATAGCAGCGACAGCTGTTTCACGGGCAACCGTCAAGATTGTTCCTTCAACCGGTTTCATGACTGCTTTGTATGCTGTATCGACACCTTTTTGTAACGCATCTGCGAATTCCTTCGTATCAATCGTTGTTTTGCCTTCGATTGATTTCGAGAATCCACGGAACAATTGACTTAAGATGACGCCAGAGTTTCCGCGCGCCCCCATCAATAATCCACGTGCGAAGACGTTCGCGACTTCCGATACAGAATCCGAAGTTGATTTACCTGCTTCTTTTGCACCTGAAGTCATCGTCAAATTCATGTTCGTTCCCGTATCACCATCTGGCACAGGGAAGACGTTCAATGAATCGACGAAATCTGCATTTTGATAGAGATTCGCCGCGCCATTTTGAATCATCTTGACTAACTGCGCTCCTGTTAAACGATCTACACTCACTAAAGTTTCCTCCTCTATTCCCGCCTTAGACATTCGTCAAGCGGACTCCTTGGACAAAGATGTTCACAGATGTCACGTCAAGACCTAGTGCCTGACTGAGCGTGTATTTCACGCGACTCTGTACGTTGTTCGCCACCTCTGAGATTTTCGTTCCATAGCTTACGATGATATGCATATCGATATGGACCTGCTCTGAAGCCTGTCGAACGATGACACCGCGTGCAAAGTTCTCACGTTTTAAGAGTTCAGCAAGACCATCCTTGATTTGAGACTGGGATGCCATACCAACGACACCAAAACATTCCATTGCTGCGCCGCCAGCAAGTTGCGCGACGACATCATTATCTACATCAATCTTTCCATAGGTCGTTTTCATCTCGATCGCCACCTGAGTAGCCCCCTTTGAATATTGTATTCTTCTCATAATTCTACTATAAGGACCTACTATTGAAAAGTCGCCGTACTGACTATACAATGAATAAGTGAAAAATAGTAGCGGTCAAATGAACTTTTACCATCATCCTCATCCATTATTTTAAATTTCGAGGTTGTCTGTCAAGTTTTTTTCTTGTCAGCTACTTTTTTTATGTTGCAACCGCCCTGACACCATGCTAAGATAGCAAAGTGTCTATTAGGACGAACGCAAAACAACATAAAAGGAGGCGGAACGCATGGCACGTAAATGCTACGTTACTGGGAAATCGCCAAAGTCGGGTAACAACCGTTCACACGCATTGAACAAAACAAAACGTACTTGGGGAGTCAACGTACAAAAAGTACGTATCCTCGTCGACGGTAAGCCGAAAAAGGTTTGGGTTTCAGCTCGAGCTCTTAAATCAGGTAAAGTCGAACGCGTATAAGGCGCAACCACCGGATGGGAATCTTCCCTTCCGGTTTTTTTATGCCCTCATTTATTTTTCTCATAAACTAATTGTCGCTTTTATTGAAAACGCTTACAATAGGAACGTACTTTATTTTGTCAGAATTGGGGGAAGTCATCATGCAACTCAAACGAGAGATGACGAGTCGACACCTGTTCATGATTTCACTCGGCGGAATCATCGGAACAGGCTTATTTTTAGGGTCAGGATTAACGATTTCACAAGCAGGACCTCTCGGGGCGGTCCTCAGTTACATCGTGGGTGGGACCATCATGTATCTGACGATGTTATGTCTAGGAGAATTAGCGGTCTATCTGCCGGTCTCGGGGTCATTTCAGACCTATACGACCCGATTCATCGGACCAGGGGTCGGCTTTGCCGTCGGTTGGATTTATTGGCTCGGCTGGGCCGTGACGGTGGCACTCGAAATTACAGCTGCCGGCAGTTTGATGGACCGCTGGTTTCCGAACGTACCCGTTGTCGTCTGGTGTACCGTCTTTACGGTCTTGCTGTTCGGTCTGAATGCCGTCTCCGCCAAAGCATTCGGTGAAGCTGAATTCTGGTTCTCGAGTTTGAAGGTCCTCGCGATCCTGTTCTTCATCATTCTAGGTGGCGCTGCTTGGTTCGGCTGGTTACCGATGGAAGCAGATCGTCCGACATCGTTATTTGCGAACTTTACGGCAAGCGGTTGGTTTCCAAACGGGATTCTCGGTGTCTTGACGACGATGATTGCCGTCAACTTCGCCTTCCAAGGAACGGAATTGATCGGTGTTGCGGCTGGGGAGTCCGACACGCCCGAAAAATCGATTCCAAAAGCCATCCGCAACACAGTCTGGCGGACGTTCATCTTCTTCGTCTTATCGATTACGATCGTTGGTGCATTAATTCCGTATGAAACAGCTGGCGGAGTCAGCAGTCCGTTCATCATGGTCTTTGATGCGATCGGTATTCCGTACGCTGCTGATTTGATGAACATCGTCGTCTTGACAGCGTTGTTGTCCGTCGGAAACTCCGGATTATATGCGGCGACTCGGATGTTATGGGCAATGGCGCAAGAAGGGATGATTTCAAAGAAATTATCTTACGTCAATGCACGTGGTGTGCCGATGCGGGCGTTGCTCTTTACGATGATGTTCGCGATGTTATCGCTTCTGACCGCATTTTTCGCAGAAGATACCGTCTTCATTTGGCTCTTGTCCTTAGCCGGACTCGGGGCTCAAGTCGGCTGGATTTCAATCTCTGCTTCGCAGCTTGCATTTCGTCGTCAGTTCGTCCGAAACGGACACGATGTATCCGAACTGAAATTCAAGACACCACTCTATCCGGTGTTACCACTGATTTCGTTGACACTTAACGTCGTCGTCCTCGTCAGTCTTGCGTTTCAAGCGGATCAACGAATCGCTCTATACATCGGTGTTCCTTTCTTCCTTGTCATGTGGGGAAGTTATCATCTCTTCGTCAAAGGAAAACATCTATCCGCTCAAAGCGACATCCGTGTCGCCCCTTCTCAACTCGACGAATAATTTCATCTAAAAAGAGGCCGCGGAGTCATCCACGGCCTCTTTCCTATGATTGTGCTATTCCTTAAGCGTCCGCATCAACAATAGTTCTCCTTGATGGAGCTCTACCTTCGCTTCTGACGCACACCATTCATTACTGACGGTCAAGGAACCTCCGACCGGTACTGGATGTGCATCAAGTGGATATTTGACTCCGGATAAGCTTAAAGTCGATGGTACGAGTGGAATGAACGAAAGATAATGATAGCTCCCTGCTTCGACTGCATACGTTCCCTCAGCCAAGTATCGTACCTCTTCTCGTTTCGTCACGAGTCGTGCCTCTGGGTATCGCTTCAATAGATATACATTTTGGACGGTCATGTCGAGCCGCCCACCTGTCGCCCCGATGATGAAGGTATCCTCAAACTGTTTCTTCTCTGAGACTGTACGAAGTGCCAGTTCGAGATCCGTTTCATCTTTCTCGGCCGGATGAACGATTGCCCCTTCTGGTACATAACCAAGAGAATCAAAATCACCAATCGTCAGGTCGCATGTCAGCCCAAACGATTCAATCGTCTGAACACCACCGTCGACACCGACGATAAAGTCACCTGGCTGACAAAACTTCCGTAAATCCGGCGCTTCTTCTCGCGGACCGGCACAGACGAGAATCGCCCGCATCTCAGACGCCTCGTGCCGAATAACGGAGTAAGCGTGGCGCAGTCGTGAATAAAAGACCCGCAACGACACCACAAAGAACGTAAGACGGTACCATGTATGTCGCGTTATAAATCAATGAATACGGTACGACTGGACCTTCGGCATACTCGGCAAAAAAGACGATTCCACTGATGACATGACAGATATAACGGAGTCCTGCGCCTAATAACGTCGCCAGGAGAACGAACGCCATCAAGCTTTTCTTTTGTCCATTGCGCGCGGCTAGTCTGACTTGACGCGCGAACAGACCACTTAATCCGACGACACCATACGCAATCGTATAGTCAAGCATCGGTTGAACGATCGTCAAGACTTGTGGAGCGAACATCAATTGAATCGTACCGACAAGCGCTCCCGTGACGACCCCTCCGACGACACCGTGGCGAAATGCCATGACGAAGATCGGTAACATCGCTAAGCTGATTGAGCCTCCTTGTGGCATTTTGAATGGAATCAGTAAATCAAAGACGACTCCGAGACTGGCGAAGATGGCAATTTCCATCATCATTTGTAACCGTTTCATGCTATTTTCCTCCTTCATTGTACGAGAGGACGCAAAAAGGCAGTACGACGAACGCCGTACTGCCTGCGTGCGCCACATCCCTACGTCCGTTTGAACGGAACAGGTTCGAAGGGTTAAAGTCTAAAAGACTTCTCTCAGCCGCTTTTCAAGCGACACCCCTTGCGGTCATCATATTTCGTTTTCTCGTTCTTATTATACGGCAGCCCCTTGACGAATGCTAGTGATCGCTTCCGCATAATCTGGTGCATTGTAGATTGCTGATCCTGCGACGAGAACGTTCGCACCGTTATCGATGCAAAGCTTTGCCGTTTCCGGATTGACGCCACCGTCAATCTCGATTTCAAATGTCAGACCACGATCTGCTTTCATTTGCGCAAGTGCTGCGAGTTTCGGCATGACACGCTCGATGAAGGCTTGTCCACCAAAGCCCGGATTGACCGTCATCAATAAAACCATATCGACATCCTCAAGGACGTGTTCAATCGTTGATAATGGCGTATGGGGATTCAAGACGACTCCTGCCTTTGCGCCCGCTGCTTTGATTTGTTGCAAGACACGATGGACATGATTCGTCGCTTCGACGTGGAACGTCACGATGTCCGCCCCTGCTTTGACGAAATCCTCGACGAAACGTTCTGGCTGGTCGATCATCAAATGGACATCGAGAATCATATCCGTCTTTTGACGTAAGCTGCTAAGCACAGGTAATCCAAATGAGATGTTCGGTACGAACTGACCGTCCATGACATCAAAATGGATATAGTCCGCGCCTGCTGCTTCGACTGCTTTAACATCGCGTTCGAGATTCGCAAAATCTGCTGATAAGATAGATGGTGCAATTTTAATCATCTTCAATACCTCCGGGCTCGATTCTTGATTTCGTCTATAAACATACCATAGTTCTCATAACGAGAGGACATGATTTCTTGGGCTTCGACGGCTTCCTTGACGGCACAACCGGGTTCATTCAAATGCAAGCAACCTCGGTATTTGCAATCATCTTGTACAGCCACGAATTCAGGGAAACTCCACCGTACATCCTCGATTTCCATATCATACGGAAAATCGAGGTTCGAGAAACCTGGCGTATCGGCAATCAATCCTTCGGCAAGCGGCATCAATGTGACGTGGCGCGTCGTATGACGTCCTCGTCCGAGTGATTTCGAGATCGCACTTGTTTCTAAATCAAGAGAGGGTTCCAGTGCATTGAGCAATGAACTTTTCCCGACACCGGATTGTCCGGCGAGAACGCTCGTTTTTCCAGCAAGTAACGGACGGACTTGCTCAATACCTGCCAACGTCTCACTTGATGTCTCGATGACCGTATACCCAATCTTCCGGTAAGCGGCAATCGCCTCTCGGACAGCCGGTCCTTTAACATCGTCCAGCAAATCCATCTTCGTCAATAGGATGACGGGTTGAATTTCCTTCGCTTCGATCAAAACGAGAAATCGGTCGAGCAAGTGCGCTGAAAAATCAGGTTCTGCCGCCGAGACGACGAGCAATGCCTGGTCGATATTCGCGACTGGAGGGCGTACTAAAAAGTTGTCCCGCTCCTTCACTTCGAGAATATATCCTGTCTCACTTTCGATATGAAGAACGACCTCGTCTCCGACGACTGGACTGATGCCGCGTTTTCGGAAATTCCCTCTTGCCCGTGAACGGACCTCTCCTTCTGGTGTCATGACATCATAAAAGCCACCCTGCAGACGTATGATCGTTCCTTCTCGATTCTCTTCGATGCGTTGTTCCGTCATCCTATGCACTCCTTTTTCATCACATTCATTGTGCGTCTTTTGCTTGATTGTACGTGATGGTTTTTGAACGATACACCGTATCGTCTTTATAGATCGTAATTTTTCCTTCTTCTCCTGGATCAATCGTCACCGGCACGTCGAATGTCTCATCTTGATCAATCGATTCCTCGATGACGGTCCGCTTCCCTTTCGCGTCTTCCGTCTCAATCCGGATGACTTGTTTCGGTGGTTCCTCGTCCTCGTTCTCGCTGACCGCATCATAGACGACCTTTTCAGGGAACGTTGCCGTCACCGTTTTTTCTTCCTCACCTTTTGAGATGAACACAGTCACGGAGTCGTTCGGTTCGACTTGTGCTCCTGCTTGCGGGAATTGACGGATGACTTGATCGAGCTTCACGTCACTTGAAAATTCTTGTTCAAACGTGCCGTCGAGACCCATTTCATCGAGATACGCTTTTGCTTCATCACTCGATAAGTTCGTCAAATCTTTCAATTCAAAGGACGAAGTTCCTTCTGAGACAGTGATCGTAATCGTCTGTTCTTTTGCGATCACTTCCGTTCCAGCAGAGATCGATTGTCGGATAACATTACCTCGCGCGATTTCATCCGACTTTTCACGTTCGACTTCGACTTTTGCGAATCCAGCCTCTTTTAATGTGGCGATCGCCTCTTTTTCAGCGTCATCTGTCACATCCGGTACTTCGACCGGAGCACTACCTGTAGAGACGACCAAGTTGACTGTCGAACCCTTCTTGACTTGTGCGTTTTCACGCGGTGTCTGACTGATGACATCGCCTTCCTCGACTGTATCGCTATTTCGTTCTGTCGTCTCAACAACGAATCCAAGTTTCTCAAGCTTCGTTTCCGCTTCGTCTCCATCCGACTTGACGACAGATGGTACGGTGACCGTTGGATCTGGCCACATCGCAAACGTCGTAGCTGCACCACCTAGCAATATGAGCAATAAGAGGACGATCCACCAGCGTTTTTTCTTTTTCTTTTCCGGTGTTTTCGGTTGAACGGTCGTGACAGCGGGTGATTCTGGTTCCGCTTTTGATTCTTCTGGCACTTGTACAGGCGATAAGACCATCGTCTTTTCCATCTCATCCTCTTCTGCACCACGGATGCCTTCACTTGCTCGTTCGTCAGACAACGCCGTCACCATATCTGTCTTAAAGGCTGCGACGGACTGTTGGCGGTCATGCGGTGCTTTTGCGAGCGCCTGCATGATACAGTTCTCAAGCGCTTGTGGCACTTTCGGATTCAAGACGGATGGGCGACGCGGTGTATCTTGCAGATGCTTTAAAGCAATCGCAACCGGTGAATCACCTTCGAACGGGACTTGTCCTGTAACAAGTTCGTATAATACAGCACCAAGCGAATAGATATCCGACTTCTCATCCGCAAATTTACCTTTTGCTTGTTCTGGTGAAAAGTAATGGACGGATCCAAGGACTGACATCGTATGCGTCAGCGTCGCATTCGACATTGCCACAGCGATTCCGAAATCCGTTACTTTGACGGTACCATCTTCTCGAATCAACATGTTTTGCGGTTTGATATCGCGATGGATGATCCGGTGTGCATGGGCGTGATCGATCGCATCACAAATTTGAGCGATGATATCGACGGCCTGCGGCACAGGTAATGCTTGATTTTCACAAAATGTCTTTAATGTCATACCATCGATATACTCCATGACGATGTAATAGATGGCATCTTCTTCGCCTACATCATAGACGGCAACGATGTTTGGATGATTCAAGCTGGTAGCAGCATGCGCTTCACGTTCGAATCGACGAATGAACTGTTCGTCATGCGAAAATTCAGTCCGTAAAATCTTAATGGCAACATGACGCTTTAAAATCTCATCATAGGCTTGATAGACATTTGCCATCCCGCCACTTCCAACTAGCCGTTCTATGCGGTAGCGGTCATTTAATCGATCTCCGTATCGCATATTCAGACCCTCTTTCTTTCTTTGAACCGGATGGCGGCAATCGTAATATTATCCGCGCCTCCTCGAGCATTCGCTTCTTTCACCAATCGTCCAACGATCTCATCAAGCGGCTCATCCTGTAAGATGATCTGTTCGATGACATCATCTGGCACTTCATCGGTCAATCCGTCACTACAGACGAGGACGAGGTCATAGTCTGGAGCATCTCTGACTTGAATGTCGACTTCGACTGTTTCGTTCGAGCCGACCGACCGTGTGATGACATTCTTACGTGGATGATTTTCGACTTCCTCATCCGAAAGTTCCCCCATTTGTCGTAACATGTTGACGTAAGAATGATCATCCGTCAATTGTTTTAACGCCGTACCTTCAAGGGCATAGACCCTACTATCTCCAACATGACCGATGACGAGCAAATCTTCGACCCAGCATACGCAGGCAATGGTCGTTCCGACGATTGCAAGTTGCTCGTCTTTTGAAAACTGAAGAATCCGGGCATTTGCCTCGGCTACACGTTGTTCTATCCATTCAGACAATTCCATCGGACGATTTGGCATGAGTGAAAAGGATGCTTCAAATACCTCGCGAACGATCGCACTTGCGATATCGCCAGCAGCATGACCCCCCATACCGTCCGCAACGACGGCAAGACCACGTTCGGCGTTCCCGACGAGTAATACCGTATCCTCATTTTTAGTCCTGACTTTCCCAGTAGTCGAAAGGTGAGCTAACTCCATGACAGTCCTCCGTTCGTGTCAATCTTCTCGTTTTTTAAACGCGGCAATATAGAAGCCGTCCGTTCCGACTGTCGTCGGTAACAACTTGAGTTCTGCTCGATCCCCGATCAGATGTCGCACGGATTCCGGCATCCGTGCCGCGAAGGATGTATCAAATTCAAATCCTTGATCGAGAATGAACGCTGTCTGATCCTCGTTCTCGATCGGATCAATCGTACAAGTCGAATAGACGAAGGTTCCACCCTTTTTAACGAGTGGTAAGACAGATGTCAGAATATCTCGTTGAATTTTCGGGAGTTGCTCGAGTTGTTCCGGGCGTTTCGTCCATTTGATATCTGGTTTTCTTCGAATGACACCGAGTCCTGAACAAGGTGCGTCGACAAGAATCCGATCAAACGATTCTACTTCAAAGCGGTCTCCTGCTTTACGAGCATCTAACGCTTCTGCTTGAACAGTCGTAAGACCTAATCGTGTCGCTTGCTGTTCAATCAATTTAATCTTATGTGGATGAAGATCAAGTGCCTGTAGTGTTCCCGTCGTCAAACCTTCAGCAATATGCATCGCTTTCCCACCAGGTGCGGCACAGCTGTCAAGTACATGATCAGATGTTTCTGCACCGAGTGCACGGGCGACGAGCATTGAGCTCTCATCCTGCAGAGAAAGATACCCTCGGTCAATCAGATCCGTTTTTTGAATGCTTCCTCGTTCGATTTCGAGACCGTCTGGCGCGACCGTAGATGGTTTTGCCGTCACACCTTGGTCGAGTAGAAGCTCGATCGCTTCCTCTCGCGTCGTCTTCGTCCGATTGATGCGAACCGTGACCGGTGCAGGTGTGTTATTCAATTGACAGATTTGAAGCGTTTCTTCTGGACCAAACAGTTCAATCCAACGTTCGACGAGCCACTGCGGGTGACTCGTTTCGATGCTGATTCGTTTTGCAACAGGCTCGATTTCAGCGAAATTAGGCATTCCCGCCCGTAATACATTCCGGAGCACTCCGTTGACGACTTTCGAGACGTGGACTTTTCCACGTTTTTTAGCAATCTCGACAGCTTCATGGATGACGGCATGATCCGGTACACGATCAAGATAAAACAATTGATACACACTCATCCGTAACAACGGACGCATGAACGGATCAAGTTTTTTCTGTTTCGCTAGATACGGCTCCAAAATATAATCCAGTGTCAATTCACGACTGAGCGTCCCGTAGACGAGTTCCGTGAACAAGCCGACATCTGTTGCTGAGATAGCACGCTTTTCAAGCATCTGGTGGACGGTGATTGTCGAGAAGGCACCACCTTGACCAATTTTCATCAGTGTCGTTACTGCTGCGTCACGTACATTCATGCATTCTCACCTACTTGTTGTCCGAGTTCAAGCGATTGACCGATCCCGCGCATGAACGTAGCACCGTCCATCCGTTTTTTTCCGGACGGCTGTAAGTCGATCAGCTTCAACGCTGTCTCCGAACCTGTCGCGATGACGGGACCATCCGCTTCTAAAGCGATGATTTCGCCTGGTCGTCCCGTTCCTTTGACTTTCGTCGCGAAAAAGACTTTCAATCGGTCATCACCAAGCATCGTATACGTACTTGGGAAAGGATTCATTCCTCGGATTTGATCATAGAGTGTCTCACCCGGTAACGTAAAATCAAGTCGTTCCCGCTCGCGTGAGATGTTCGGCGCAAACGTCGCTTCTGCCTCGACTTGTGCTTCCGGTGTCAATTCACCTGCGAACAGACGCGGTAAGGTCTCAAGCAATAGTCGCGCTCCTGCGTCCGCTAACTTTTCAAACATCGTTCCGACTGTATCGTTCTCTTCGATCGGAACAATGATTTTTGACAACATATCACCGGCATCCAGTCGATCGACCATATACATGATCGTCACGCCTGTCTCTTTTTCTCCATCGATGATTGCTTGATGAATCGGTGCACCGCCACGATATTTCGGTAGGAGTGACGCATGGACGTTGATCGCCCCAAAACGTGGTGCTTCCAAAATCGCTGTCGGTACAATCTGACCGTAAGCTGCCGTGATAATGAGATCTGGTTTTAAATCAAGGACGTCCTGATAGTCTTCACGAATCCGTTTCGGTTGCAACACAGGAATATCGTGGTCCATCGCGACGAGTTTCACAGGTGTCGGTTTGACTTCCCGTTTTCGTCCGACCGGCTTATCTGGTTGCGATACGACACCGACGACGTCATACCCAGCATCGATCACTTCACGCAGTGTCCCTGCCGCAAACTCAGGTGTCCCCATGAAAACGACGCGCGGTTTTTCTTGCTCGACAAGTTTATCCGTGAACAGGACACCGTCTAAATGATCCATCTCGTGCTGGATGGCACGTGCAAAAAAGCCGTTTGCCTTGATTTTGACCGTCCGTCCGAGACGATCTTGCGACTTGACGACGATGCGGTCGAACCGTTCGACCGGTCCGAAAATGCCTGGCATGCTGAGGCATCCTTCGTCATCGATTTGTGAACCATCGGCTTCGATGATTTCCGGATTGATCAGCTCGATCGGTCCTGTCTCATCATCCGTATGGACGACAGCTACACGGATCGGTTGATTGATTTGCGGTGCCGCTATGCCGACACCATCATATTCGTACATCGTATCGAACATCCGGTCGATCATCTTACCGAGTTTTTTATCGAACTTCGTGACAGGTTCACATACCTGTCGTAATACATCATTTGGTACTTCTACTACTTTATACATACAGACACCTCACATGAATACAAATGGATTCAAGTCGATCGCGACTTGTGTTTTTGATTTTTGACGACGGGCTAAGATATCACGGAGATGTGTCCGGACATCTTCCTGCCCTTTATGTTTAATTAAGACCTGTTGTCGGTACATATTCTTCAGTCGAGCAAGTGGCGCATCGAACGGTCCATTGACGACTAAGTCCTCCGATTCGAAAGCCCGCAGCTCGGAAGCAATCTGTTGCGCTTCTGCTTGTGCTTCGAGTGGATGTGTCGCCGAGACCGTGACCAAGCCAAGGAACCAGAATGGAGGGTGTCCCCCGAGTTTGCGCAACTGCATCTCCCGCTTATAGAACGTTTCGTAATCATGCTGTTTCGCCGTCTGAATGACGTAGTGCTCAGGATTATAGGTCTGGATGATCGACTGTCCGGCGAGTTGCCCCCGCCCGGCACGACCCGACACTTGCGTGATCAACTGGAACGTTCGCTCACTTGCCCGAAAATCCGGAATGCCGAGCGTCGCATCAGCAGCGAGCACCCCTACGAGCGTGACATTTGGAAAGTCGAGACCTTTTGCGATCATCTGTGTCCCGAGAAGAATGTTCCCTTCCTTACGCTCGAAGGCATCGAGTAACTTCTCGTGTGCGCCTTTACGAGACGTCGTATCTTGATCCATCCGAATAATCCGTGCTTCCGGAATCAAATGCGCCAACTCTTCCTCGATCTTTTGCGTCCCCGTTCCGAACTGACGAATCTTCGTCGATTCACAGGACGGACAAGTTTTCGGCATCGCCGCCTCGAATCCACAATAGTGGCACTTCAAGCGATCTTCATGTTGATGATACGTTAAATTGACGGCACAATGCGGACATTGAAGCGTCTCCCCGCAATCCCGACATAAGACGAATGTCGTGTACCCACGACGGTTCAAAAGTAATACCGTCTGTTCCCCACGCTCGATTCGTTCTTTGATACCTTCGACGAGCGCGAGGCTGAACGGAGTCCGATTGCCCCGTTCAAGTTCTTTACGCATATCAACGATGTCGACCGGAGGCAGTTCCCCACCGAATCGTTCGCGAAGCGGTAAGTAACGATAGACCCCTTTTTGTGCCCGCGCATACGTCTCAAGTAATGGCGTTGCACTTCCGAGCACGACGGGACAACGATGATAGGCCGCTCGCCATTTTGCAACATCACGCGTATGATAGCGCGGATTCTCTTCTTGTTTATAGGTTGTTTCATGTTCTTCATCGAGAATGATGATTCCGATATTCGTCAGCGGCGCAAACACGGCGGACCGTGCACCGACGACGACATCGACCTCGCCTTGAGCGATTTTGCGCCACTCATCATACTTTTCTCCGAGCGATAGACCGCTATGCAGGACAGCGACCCGTTCTCCGAAACGACGTTTGAACCGTTTGACCATCATCGGTGTCAGACTGATTTCAGGGACGAGCAAGATCGCTTGTCTACCGCGTTCGAGTTGTGCATGAATCGATTCAAGATAGACTTCCGTCTTACCGCTTCCTGTTACGCCATGTAACAAAAACGTTCCGGTCTCAGCTTCAGCCGTAATCGCCGAGACAGCTTCCTGTTGCTTTTCCGTCAAAGAGGACGGCACAAAGATGTCTTGGACGAGATGTTCGTAAGGATTTCGCCGTACATCAATCGTCTCGACTTCAATGATGCTTTTTTTCTCGAGGGCGTTCAACGTCGCGCTCGTTGCGCCCGTCGCCTGCTTGATTTCACTCCAAAGCGCATTCGAAAATTCTTGGATATACGCATACAGTGCCGCTTGTTGACTCGCTTGTTTCGTAAAAGTTGCCTGTTCCTCTAGTAGACGAATCCGTTTATCCGTCTTTGACGTCTTTTTCTCGCGAATGACCGGTTGAAGCGTCACGTCAGCTTGTTTCGCCGCTGTTAAGATGATTTGTTGGACTTCCGTTGGTAATTGACTCATTTTCTTACCATGATATGCCCGAAGTGGGCCCGACTCGACTATGACCAGTTTATCATAACTCACCTTTAAGGCAGCCGGCAGCATCGCAAGCAACGCCGTCGCCTGAAAACACAAGGTCGTTTCTGATAGATAAGCCGACAGCTCCAGTAATTCTTGCGTATAGGTCGGCGTCTCATCTAAGACACGAACAATCGATTTGACGTTCGTCAAATCAGAGGTTGCTTTCGTTCCGACGACGATCCCAAGCAACGCACGTGGACCGAACGGAACCTCTACGCGCATTCCGGGAACAATCAGCTCCTGCCAGAGTTCCGGCACGGTATAATCAAACGGACGATCGACGGTGGCCGCTGCGACATCGACGATGACTTCAGCTATCATGCCAATGCCTCCGCAAATTGGCGCATGAGCGCTTTAGCGAGCGTCGATTTCAATTGTTGATCGTATCGCGTGACGGAATCATTCTTCCCAAAAACGACGACCTCATTTTCGTCGCTGACAAATCCGATGTCAGAACGAGAGACATCATTCGCGACAATGAAATCCGCTTTCTTTCGGACGAGTTTCTGTTTCGCGAACGTCTCGACGTCCGTCGTCTCCGCTGCAAATCCAACTAATACCTGATGTTCTTTCTGCTCACCGAGCGTCTTCAGAATATCCGTCGTCTCCTCGAGTTCAATCCGCAATGGTCCGTGAATTTTCTTCTGCTTCTGATCGTACTGGACAGACGGTCGATAGTCAGCTACGGCAGCGGACATGATGACGATGTCTTGCGTCTCATAGTCACGTAACATGGCTTCGAGCATCTCTTCTCCCGACTCGACGGCAATCGTTTCGATGCCAGCCGGTAGTCCGATCCGAAGGGGCCCGTGTACGAGCGTGACATCTGCTCCTGCGTCTCTTGCTGCTTCCGCAAGTGCAATGCCTGTCTTTCCTGAAGAGTCATTCGTCAAGTAACGGACCGGATCAATCCGTTCAACGGTCGGACCTGCACTGATCAAGACTTTTCGCCCGGCTAGATACTTATCTTCAAAGAAGGTTGAGAGTGTTGCGACTAAGTCTTCCGGTTCGGGTAAACGACCTTTCCCGACCCAACCACATGCGAGATTTCCGACTCCCGGTGCAATCACCTGGACACCGTCCTGCTTGAGTTGTTCGATATTGCGGACTGTCGCCGGATGTTCGAGCATGTTGACATTCATCGCCGGTGCGACGATGACGGGACACGTTGCTGCAAGGATCGTCGTCGTAATGAAGTCATCTGCGATCCCGTGCGCGAGTTTTGCAATCAAGTTCGCGGTCGCTGGTGCGACGACGATTAAGTCCGCTTCGTCCGCTAAATCGATATGGGCGATTTTTGACGGATCATGCTCGATGAAGACATTGTCATAGACCGCTTTTCGCGTCAGTGCTTCAAACGTCGTCTTACCGACGAATTGTTGCGCATTACGCGTCATCGCGACTTGAACGTGTGCGCCTGCTTGAACGAGTTTGGAAGCGAGTGCTGCTGATTTATAGGAAGCGATTCCACCGCCGACACACAGTAGAATGTTTCGGTTGGTTAACATGTAGGTGTCCTCCTTATTGAAAAAAACAGCCACGATGACAAGTGGCTGCTTCAAAATTAGTCTTGCGGTTGGTTCGTGACGGATACTTCTTCGAAATAAAGCTCTTCTAAAGCTTTCCCGACCGGTTTATGCGATTTTGGGTTCGTGACTCTCACGCGTTTCCCGTCTTGGATTTGACGCGCACGCTTAGCGGCAACTGTAACGATCGTATATTTCGATGGCACTTTCTTTTGAAGCTTATCAACTGATGGATATAACATATCACTTAACCTCCATGGCTTTTTTATATAGGGACGCGACACGTTCCCGACTGCAATGTTCCGCTGTGACGATTGCTTGAATTCGATCACAGGCTTTATGAATTTCGTCGTTCGTCACGACATAGTCATACGCATCCATCATCTCAATCTCTTCTTTAGCGACGAGAAGACGTTGCTTGATGACTTCCTCTGATTCCGTTCCACGCCCTACGAGGCGGTTCCGTAATTCTTGGAGGCTTGGAGGTGCAAGGAATAAGAAGACAGCTTCTGGAAAATGTTCTTTGACCTGCATGGCCCCTTGAACTTCGATTTCGAGAATGACGTCTTTTCCTTCATCTAGGATCTGGTTCACCCATTCGACAGGTGTTCCATAATAATTCCCTACGAATTCAGCATATTCCAAGAGTTGATTGTTCGCAATCATCTCTTCGAATTCTTCACGCGATTTAAAGAAATAGTGAACACCATCTATTTCTCCTTCGCGCGGTTGGCGCGTCGTACAGGATACCGAGTAATGCAGATCATTATCCTGATCTTCGCGCAAAGCACGACAGACCGTTCCCTTTCCGACACCACTTGGACCAGATAATACGAGTAATAAGCCACGCTCTTTGAAAATCACTTCAAAACCCCTCCATCTCACAAACTTCACATTGTTTCATATTAGCAGTAGAGACGGGAAGTTCGCAAGTCATCTTTTTTAGCTCGACTGCTTTATCATACCATAACGATGCCATTTCTGTTACCTTTAGAAAGTGAGAACGAAATCAAGAAAGAAGGTAATCGTATGGCTTTTGACGGATTGATGACGACACGCGTCGTCGAAGAACTCCAACCGCTCGTCGGAGGACGGATCAATAAGGTATACCAACCGTATACATTGGATTTAGTATTCCAGGTCCGGGCTGAGCGAAAAAACGTATTGTTGCTCGCCTCTGCGAATGCCATGTATGCACGGATGCACATTACGTCGGAAGCGGTCAGCAACCCGAGTGAACCCCCACTCTTCTGTATGATGCTCCGCAAACATGTCGAAGGTGGGTTCATCGAATCAATCGAACAACTCGAACGTGACCGAATCATCGTCTTACGCGTCCGGTCCCGGAACGAACTCGGTGATGAGGAGGCGAAAAAAATCTATGTCGAGTTGATGGGACGTCACTCGAACATCATTTTGACCGATGGACAAGATAAGATCCTCGATGCGATCAAACACTTGCCACTCAGTCAAAATACCTTCCGGACGATCATGCCAGGGATGACATACCAGCTTCCGCCGGCACAGGATAAAGTGGATCCGCTTACGGGAGATATCGAAAAGACCCTTCACCGAATCGACTGGAACGCTGGGAAACTCGATCGACAGTTACTTGGTCTCTTCAGTGGTCTATCTCCGCAAATTGCAAAGGAAGTCGTCACACGGGCAGGTCTCGCCAACCGGACGAATCTTGCATCTGCCTTTCAAGATGTCCTGAAGGAACTCGATGGTCCTTATGTCTTACAACGGATGGAAGGTGGTAAGGAACGCTTCGCGCCGGTCCGGCTAACGGAAGGATCCATCATCGACGAGAAGACGTTCGAGACGAGTGGTCAAGTCCTCGACGCCTTCTTCCATCAAAAAGCAAACCGCGATCGCGTCAAACAACAAGCAGCCGATCTCGAACGGTTCATCAAGAGCGAGTACGATAAGAATATCTTAAAGCGCTCAAAACTCGAAAAAGATTTAGAAGCGACGTTACGGATGGATGAGTGGAAACATAAAGGGGAACTGCTGACGACCTATCTTTATCAGCTCGAACGCGGGATGAAGGAAGCGACCGTCGTCGATTACTATGACCCAGATGGTGCTGAAATCACGATCACGCTTGATCCTCGTTTCTCGCCGAATGAGAACGCGCAACGTTATTACAAACGGTATAACAAATTAAAAACCGCCAAAGTCGAAGTCGCGCGTCAGCTCGAGAAGAACCAAGCTGAGATTGCGTACTTCGAAGGCTTACTTGCGCAACTCGATGTCGCATCCCCGGAAGACATCCGGGAAATGCGCGAGGAACTCGTCGAAGAAGGTTATCTGCGCGAACGACAAAAGAAGAAAAAGAAACCGCAGCTCCCACAACTCGAAGAATACCGTTCTTCGACTGGTCTTCCATTCTTCGTCGGAAAGAACAATAAACAAAATGATTACGCGACGTTCAAGTTCGGACGCAGGTCCGATACGTGGTTACACACGAAGGATATCCCGGGATCGCACGTCATCATTCAAAGTGATGCACCGGACGAGACGACGTTGAAGGAAGCAGCGATCGTCGCGGCTTATTTCTCGAAGGCACGTGAGTCGAGCCAAGTCCCGGTCGACTTCACAGAACTACGTTATGTCAAAAAACCGAGTGGTGCAAAGCCCGGATTCGTCATCTACACGGATCAAACGACTCTTTACGTCACACCTGATCCAGATGTCGTCCAATCCTTACGTCAATGACGCTACACAAAAAAGCGCTGTTTTTCCTAAGTGTTACTTAGGAGAAACAGCGCTTTTTCATCTTCACTTCATTTTTTCTAACTGTTCCCGGTAATCGAGCAAATGCCCATGAATGATATCCTTCGCCTCGCTTAATTCTTGATCGAATGAGAACATCGCCTGTTTTCGTTCGTGGGAGAAGATGACATCGTAATGATGGCTGAGTAAGAAATCAATTTCCTGACCAAGCGTCTTTTCCTGTTCTTCTGTCATCGGGATATCCCGATGACTGGCAATGCTTTCAAGCAAGACGAGCAACTTGTCTTCAAGATCGACAAGCTCCTTCAGTCGAATGAACGCTTCACTTTGACCGCTCGCCACTAGTGGATATTTTTGATCCTCTTGAAGCATCAACATCATTTCCTCATGTTTGAGGATTTGTTTACGGACGGCAAGCAAGCGTCCATCATCTTGCACAAGGCTTCGCCAATCTTCCATCAACTGTTGCGTCGTTTTTTTGACGAGCAAGAGTAAGCGGTCTTCATAATGTGGTGGGAAGACGATGTAATTGACGAGGACGGCAGATAACACACCGACGACGGTCAGCAACGATCGTGATAAGGCATAGTGGACATAGTCGGCGGTCGGGCTCTCGAACATCAAGACGATCGCAAAGGCAGCGAACGTCGACATATCCGTTCGTCCAATCATCGAATTGAGGACGAGCGAGACGACGACGGCAAGTCCGATCGTCAGTGGATTGGCACCAAGCGTCGCAACGATCGCGAGTCCACACATCAGTCCGAGTACCGTTCCGAAAATCCGATTGAAGACGATTTTAAATGAACGATGGATCGTCGGTTGCATCGCAACGATGGCTGCGACAGCCCCCATTCCTGAATAAATATCAAATACATACCAAGAGATACTGAGTGCAAGAGCTACCGCGATGCCGGTCTTGATCGTCCGAAGTCCAATCCGAAACTTTAATTTCACTCGAGCGTCACCTGCCCGACTTCACTATTGACTGTCACTTCCGGTTTTTCTTGTTTCGACAGTTCATAAATCGTCTCATCCTTATTCTTTTGTTTCGTATATCGGTCAGAGGCTTTAATATCGCCTCCCGTATCAATCGTGATCGTACCGGCTGCTTTATTTGGTTTTAGCTTCGTCGCGCCGTCAATCGTCGTGACGTCAAGACTCAACTTCGCCATATAGTCTGCCAGCGAGACACTCTCGCCTGTCACCTGCGCATGGACGGCATCCATTTCCTTGACGGAAATCGCACGTGTAGCATTCAGTGTAATCTCATCACCTTTTACTTTATCGAGACTCATCGCTTCTCCGTCCATCTCGATCGTTTTTGCGTAGATGCCCATTCCTTTAAGTGTTCCAGCATCGACATCGACACGGTTCATATAACTTGGTAGTCCCACTTGAATCGTATAGTCTGCTGTTTTTTCGCTCGGACGATTGCCAAGTCGTGACAGCCAACCATCTCGTCCTGTCACCGTCACCGTATTCGTCGATGTACTGATTTTCAGTCGTTTGCCACTCGACGCACTATCGACGAGCTTGATTTGGACGTTTCCATCTGTGCTTCGAACGAATTGTACCGTTGCGTGCGGCGCCTCGATGGCGAGAGATTTATAGCGATTCGTCGTTTTGAATGTTTCGCCTCGTGATAACAATTCCGTTGAGACGAGCAATGTGATCGAATAGATGACGACAAGTCCGAGAATGACACCACCGTATAAATAAAGCGGTCGCTTCACTGGTCCTTTTTCTCCAATCCGGTTCAATCGTGCATCCATCTTTTGTTTTTGTTTATTTTTTAAGCGTGTGAACGACGATTGTTTTCGTTTCCGCACACTCCTACTGTTATGCTCTTCCATGTCAGCCCCTCCATCTCATGTCTACCATTATTCCGAATATCTGAATCGGCTGTCAACAGCCCCCTTCTTATCATAGAAGAAGTTCACCGTTTCGCCATCGGGCGGAAGAAGGAAGCGTCATCGGATGAACCACTGACATTCCAGAACAATAATCGACAAAAAGGAGAGGAACATTGACGTTTCCTCTCCTTTGCTTAAGAACGGATTATAATTCGAGTGACTCGCCGATCGCAAGTGGATGACCAGTTTGACCTTGCGCTTCAATCTTTTCACAGAATGCGTTCGCATCTTGTTTGATTAAATCAAATGTATCGTAGTGGATTGGTACGACGACTTTCGCTTGCAACATATCTGCAGCGATCAACGCATCATCCGGACCCATCGTGAAGTTATCACCAATCGGTAAGAAGGCTAAATCGATTTCGTGATGGGCGCCATAAAGGGCCAAATCCCCGAACAGTGCCGTATCACCTGCATGATAGATTTCTTTGCCTTCGATCGTCAGCAGGAATCCAGCCGGCATCCCCATATACGTAATCGTCTGTTTTTCCTCATCGATGATGCTCGACGAGTGGAATGCCTGTGTCATCTTCACTTTACCAAACGGGAATTCAAACTGTCCGCCGAGATTCATCGGATGAACGTTGAGCCCTTTGAAACTCAGATACGTCGCCAGTTCATGAGTAGCAATGATTGTCGCCCCCGTGGCTTTTGCGATACGTTCCGCATCAAGCATATGATCGGCATGGGCATGGGTTAACAAAATAAAATCTGCCTTGACGTCATCTGGATTCGTCGTCGCTTTTTCGTTACCGCTAAAGAATGGATCGATGACGAGATGATGCCCGTTCGTCTCGATTGTTACTGTCGATTGTCCGTGATAAGTCAATTTCATGAGTGTCACTGCCTCTCGTTTAGGATTCGGATAATTGATTCCCTTCCCCCCACGCGCATAAACCTTTCATGGCCGGTTGCAGTGTAAATGCCGCCTCTGTCAATTTGTATTCGACGTGTAAGACGGCTTCATCATACTCAATCCGCTCGATCATTCCGAGTCGTTCAAGTTCTTTTAACTGATCGGTCAAGACTTTCCGAGAAATCCCGGGAATGGCACGTTGTAACTCTAAAAAACGTTTCGGACCGTTCTCTAACGTGCAATATAATTGTGGACGCCATTTTCCGCCGATGATAGCGAGCGCCCGATTGACCGGAAATTGTTCTGTCGACATGTTGTTCTCTCCTCCGCAGTAGTTACTTCAAAGTGCGTACTATGCAATCGAGTGTAGCGTAAGTTAGAGTATGCGTAAATCATTTTGCAAAAGGAGTGTTAAGCATGACGTATCCACGTAATTTTTCACACATCGGTCTTTCCGTGCCGAATCTCGACGAAGCCGTCCGTTTTTATCAAGAGGTGATGGGCTGGTATATCATCATGGAACCATCTGATGTCCTCGAAGATGATTCTGCCATCGGTGTCATGTGTACGGATGTCTTTGGTGCAGGGTGGAACAAGTTCCGGATTGCTCACATGGCGACAGGTGACCGCATCGGAATCGAGTTGTTCGAGTTCCCGAACAATGAACAACCCGAAAACAACTTCGAATTCTGGAAAACGGGCATCTTCCATTATGCGATTCAAGATCCAGACGTCGAAGGACTCGTCGAAAAAATCGTTGCCCATGGTGGCAAACAACGGATGCCAATCCGCGAATACTATCCGGGAGACAAGCCGTATCGAATGGTCTACTGTGAGGATCCATTCGGTAACCTCGTTGAAATCTACTCTCACTCGTATGAACTCACATATTCGGAAGGAGCGTATTAAACATGAAAGCATGGTTAAATCACTCAGGTACAGCCATTGATCAATGGACATTCGAAGAGGTCGAGACGCCGACGCCAGGAGAAGGTCAAGCCTTGATTCGCGTCAAGACCGTCGCGCTGAATCCCGTCGACTATAAGGCGACCAACAATCCAGCTTGGACGTTTCCGCATATTCCAGGCGTCGATCTAGCTGGTGTCGTCGAACAAATCGGTCCCGGCGCAGAAGTAAAAATCGGCGATCGTGTAGCGATTCATACGAACCTGCAACGCGATGGCGCTTTTGCTGAATATGCACTCGTCGATACACGTGCCCTCGCCCTGATTCCGGAAGACGTCTCATTCGCTGAAGCCGCTGCGATTCTTTGCGCAGGAATGACTGCCTATGAAGCCATCGTTCAGAAGATGAACACGACAGGGAAAGAAACGATCCTTATCCATGCTGGTGCAGGTGGTGTCGGTGGCATCGGCATTCAACTCGCAAAACGCCTTGGTCTTAAGGTCGCGACGACTGCTTCGACAGAAAACCATGAGTGGGTCAAGCGACTCGGTGCCGATCTTGCCATCGACTACAAAAAAGAAAATGTCACGGATGTCATTCGCGATTGGACGAACGGTCGCGGTGCTGACTTGATTTTCAATACGGTCGGTCGAGATGAAGCAACAGCGGATCTCGGACGTCTTGCCTTCTCGGGGCAACTCTCCTTCATCGCCGGTGGTCCCGATCAGTCGGTCGTCAAGCCGTTCACGCTCTCCCCTTCGATTCATGAAGTGGCACTCGCGGCTGCTTATGCCAGCGAAGATGACCGTGCGATCCGAAACCTCGGTCATATGGCAAGCGAGTTATTAAAACTCGTCGCAGCGAAAGAACTCGATCCACTCGTTACAGAAGAGATTCCAGCAGCTGACATCGTCAAAGGATTGCAACGTATATCTGAACGCCACGTCCGTGGTAAAATCATCGCTACATTCAATTGATTTCTCAGTTTGACATGAAACAGCCGATCGTCCTTAGATAACAGGATGATCGGCTGTTGTTGTGCATATCAATGTCTAGACATCGAAACAAGAAACTCGATACTTACCGGTAGCGGTCTTGTTTCTTGATATGTAAGGATCGTCCGACTAACTCGAAACCGACATGCTGATAGATCTTATTCGCTGTTTGATTCGACCAATCAGTGTAGAGCGTCACGACCGGATAAGACTGTAGTAGATGTTCAGATAGTTTGGCGACAAGATAAGAGGCATACCCATTTCCACGCAGTTCTTTCGGCGTATAGACGTAAGAAATCGTAATCCCCGTTTGCGTCGGACGCGTCGCTGCTGCCATCGCGACAAGCGTATCTCCACGAAACAGTCCGAACAAGCTTCCTTGGTGGATGTGTCGCGTCATCGACTGATGGAGTTGCGTAAGCTGTCGCTCAGAAGGTCGCGTTTCAACTTCATATAAAAATCCGGACGCAAATGCTAAGGCTTGTTGTCTTTCATCGTCCGAAATCGGTCGGAAGACGACATTTTTCGGAACCTGCGGCATCTCGACCTTCGTCAATGCATACATCCCCTGTTCCATATGTACCTCATACATGGAATGTGGGAGTAACAGCGGCGCTAAGATAGCCTGTTCTCCGACGAATCCTGGACTATCCAAAATTCTGGCAAGCTTTCGGATTCCTTCTTGCGAGAACACATCCCCTGCGACGATGGCTTGCTCCGGTATCGTTTGCAATATGACGAGACGATGATCGCCTTCTTGTGCCGTTGCCATCAAGAGCGGTTCATCCCCACGTTCTAATATGCCAAGAATCAACTGATGGGTATCCGGACGTTCAAGCAAAAACGGGAGGACGACCTTTTTGAACTGTTCATAATCACGATAATGCGTCACCATAGTCGACGACCTCCTTTATTTTTCTAGTGTACCAAAACATTCACTAGAAATCGTAGGGCGTCCGACGGAATCTATCGATTTTAGACGTTCGCTGTAAAACGTTCGCTCCAAGCGACTGGATCTTTCGACCAATCCGCCAACTGTTTTTGCTCTTCTATAGTAATATCGCCTTGTTGTTGTGCGGTTTCGAGTAACGCTTCGAACGTCAGTAATGCATCCGCTTCGATCTTTGCGTCGCGGAGATTGTTTGACAAGCGCTCCATCCCGTACGAGAAGATCGCTTGAATGCGAATGACATTTGCTCCCTTCGCTTGCAGAGCTTCCGCCGCTTCGATTGCTGACATCCCCGTCGATAATAAGTCTTCGATGACGACGACACGTTGTCCAGGTTGAATGACACCTTCGATTTGATTCCCTTTACCGTGTTTCTTGTTGCCACTACGTACGTAGACCATCGGTAATCCTAGTCGTTCCGCGACGAATGCTGCGTGTGGAATACCTGCCGTCGCAGTTCCAGCAATCACATCGACTGCAAGTCCCTTCACTTTCTCAGCGAGTGCATCTGCAATCAAGGAACGAACTTCTGGGTACGAGAGCGTCAAACGATTATCACAATAAATCGGTGAACGAAGTCCACTTGCCCATGTGTATGGATCGTTTGGCGATAAGGTGACGGCTTCAATACGGAGTAACGCACTAGCGATTGGATTTACCATGAGAATTGCCCCTTCCATTGTTCAAGTAACATCAGATAGATCTGTTCTGGATGTTCTGCACGCGTAATCGGACGACCGATCACTAAATCCGTCGCTCCATTTTGACGAGCGTCAAGAACGGTCGCGACCCGCTTTTGATCATCCGCTTGACTGTTCGTCGGACGAATGCCGGGTGTGACGAACCGAAAATCTGTCCGACAAGCTGAAACTAGTTCCGGAAGATCGAGTGCTGAACAGACGATACCATCTAGTCCTGCTGCTTCTGCGAGTTGCGCATATTCACGAACGACTGCCGGCATCGCTCCTTCAATCTTTAAATCGCGTAACATCGCTTCATCCGTCGATGTCAACTGAGTCACGCCAATCAGTTGTGTCTCGGCGTTCGTCTCACGCAGTCCTTCTCGCGCCGCGATCATCATCTCTTTTCCACCAGCAACATGGACGTTCGTCAGTTCGACGCCTAATTGTCCGATGATCCGCATCGTCCGGCGTGCCGTTTCTGGAATGTCGTGGACTTTGACATCGAGGAATACCGCGTGTCCACGCTCGACGAGTTTTCGGACGAAAGTTCCGCCTGCTGCATAAAACAATTCCATCCCGATTTTCACGGCAGGTCGTGTCTCTTCGAACCGTTCGAGAAACGAAAAGACTTCTGCTTCGGTCGGAAAATCAAGCGCGATGTAAAGTTGATTCATATGCTTTCCCCCTGATGTCTAAAATATGATCGATGCCAAGTTCGTCCATCCGTTCTGGTAACTGCTGAATCAATTCTTGACAGATGTATGGATTGACGAAGTTTGCGGTACCGACGGCAACAGCCGAAGCCCCGGCGTAAATCATTTCGAGGACGTCATCGACCTCCATCACGCCACCCATACCGATGATCGGGATCGAAACGACTTGCGCGACATCATGAATCATCCGAATCGCGACCGGTTTGATCGACGGACCCGATAATCCACCGATACGGTTCGCAAGGATTGGCTCCCCCGTCCGGACATCGATTCGCATCCCGACGAGTGTATTGATCATCGTCAGACCGTCTGCACCAGCTGCTTCGACGGCACGCGCCATCTCGACGATCGAAGTGACGTTCGGTGATAGTTTGACGTAGACCGGTTTAGTCGAGACCCGTTTCACACGTCGTGTCAACTCAGCGGCAAGCAACGGATCCGTTCCGAATTGAATCCCCCCCGATTTGACGTTCGGACAGGAAATGTTTAATTCCAGTGCATGAATGCCTGGATGCTGACTCATTTTCTCCGCGACGAGCTCATATTCTTCCGGTGTCGAACCTGCGACATTGGCGATGATCGCCGTATCGAACGTCTCGAGGAATGGCAATTTATTCATTAAGATGCCATCGACACCCGGATTTTGGAGACCGATTGCATTCAACATCCCCATCCCACTCTCTGCGACACGTGGCGTCGGGTTTCCGTAGCGTTCTTCACCCGTCGCTGCTTTAATCATGATCGCCCCAAGCTCTGATAAATCATATAACTTCGCATATTCCTCACCGAATCCAAAACATCCGGATGCTGGCATGATCGGATTTTTTAAAGAGAGTCCCGGCAACTCGACACGCAATCGTTCTGTCATAATACGACCTCCTCTGCCCGAAAGACTGGACCATCGGAACATGTCTTAACGTACCCGCCCTTAGGTGTTTTACAGACACAGGCAAAGCATGCTCCGATACCGCACCCCATTCGGTTTTCGATCGACAGATACTTATGTTCGATCGGTTGTTGCTGTAACGTTCGCAACATCGGTTCCGGTCCGCAGGCGAGTAGGACGTCGTAGCTTTCTGGACGTAAGGCTGCCGTGACGAATCCTGCAATACCATGCGTCCCATCGACGGTCGTGACCGTCGTCTTACCGAGTGCTTGAAATTCCGCTTCGTAAAAAACGCTTGTTGCCGTATCGAATCCTAGAATCGCTTCACATGTCACACCCCGGGCGACAAGTTGGCGCATCGTCTCATACAGCGGTGGGACACCGATTCCCCCACCAACGAGGACGACGCGTTGAGTTGGATGGATAGCGGCAATCGGAAACCCGTTTCCAAGCGGTCCGAGGGCATCGATCGTATCATCCGGACGCAAAGAAGCCAGTTCTGCTGTTCCTTGTCCGATTTCTTTAAAGAGAAACGTGATCAGATCATGATCGACCCGGGCAATCGAGATCGGTCGGCGTAAGAGTGGACCGACGCGAAGATGCATGAATCGCCCTGGCGCGATGTCCTGAGGTTGCTCGAGGCGACAGACGAGTTCTGTCGCACCTTGAGCTACCGTTCGTCGAGAGACGACCGTCAAGAGTTGCTTCATTGGATCACCACTTTCTTTTCGTGTGTGAAGGCTTGGATCGCACTGGCTTCAAACGAGCGACTTTCGATGACACGAAGAATTGCTTCCGCCGTATCGAGTGATGTCAGACAGACGACTTGATTCTCGGCTGCTGCCCGACGAATGATGAAGCCATCTTTCGTGACTTGCGAGTCCCGACTCATCGTATTGATGACGTATTCAATCTCCCCTTTTTCAATCACGTCGAGCATCGATTCGGAAGACGAGTCGATTTTGCCGACCGTCTGGACCGGTAATCCTTGCTCCGTCAAGTAGGCTGCCGTTCCTTCCGTTGCAAGTAACGTGAATCCAAGTGAGGCAAAGCGTCGTGCGAGATCCGTCATTTCTGCTTTATCTGGATCTGCGACTGTCAAGAGGACACGACCGTGCTCTGGAATCGCCATCCCTGATGCGAGCAACCCTTTATAGAGCGCTTTTTCGAGCGTCCGGTCCGTTCCAATGACTTCACCGGTTGATTTCATTTCCGGTCCGAGTGTCGGATCAACTTCTTTAAGCTTCGCAAATGAGAAGACTGGTACTTTGACCGAGACGAGTGGTTCTTCCGGTAGAACACCACTTGTTAATCCATATGAAGCAAGTGTCTCACCGAGAATGATGTCCGTTGCGAGACGCGCGACCGGAAGTCCCGTCACTTTCGAGATGAATGGCACCGTCCGGCTAGCACGCGGATTGACTTCAAGGACATAGAGAGCGCCGTCCGCGTAGACGAACTGGATGTTGAGTAAGCCTTTGATGCCG
Source organism: Exiguobacterium sp. s161 (assembly GCF_018619045.1). Taxonomy (NCBI): domain Bacteria; kingdom Bacillati; phylum Bacillota; class Bacilli; order Caryophanales; genus Exiguobacterium; species Exiguobacterium sp. s161. Next base: position 875,236 of record NZ_JACSNH010000001.1, on the reverse strand, counting down.
AATGCTTTCGCAATCCGTGTCGTGTAGTCGACGATCCGGTTCTTGATGTCTTGGGAGACACGTTGTGGCGGATAGACACCAATCGAGTCACCCGAGTGAACACCGGCACGTTCGATGTGCTCCATGATGCCTGGAATGACGACATCCGTTCCGTCGCAGATCGCGTCGACCTCGAGTTCGATTCCTGTCAGGTAGCGGTCAACGAGGACCGGTCGTTCCGGTGAGGCGATGACCGCGTGTTTCATGTAATGTTCCAGTTCTTCTTGAGCATAGACGATTTCCATTGCCCGACCGCCGAGGACGTACGATGGACGAACGAGAACCGGGTAACCGAGTGACGCTGCTGCCGTGACCGCTTCTTCGACTGTCACGGCCGTTTTACCTGGTGGCTGTGGAATGTCGAGCGCCGTCAATGCTGCTTCGAACTGTTTCCGGTCCTCAGCCCGGTCGAGATCCTCAAGCGATGTCCCGAGGATTTTTACACCTTCTGCTGCTAATGACTCGGCTAAGTTGATCGCCGTCTGTCCACCGAACTGGACGATGACACCGAGCGGACGTTCATTTCGGATGACTTCAAGGACATCCTCCGTCGTCAATGGTTCAAAGTAGAGTCGATCGGAAATCGAGAAGTCGGTCGACACCGTTTCCGGATTGTTGTTGACGATGATTGCTTCATATCCGGCTTGTCGAATCGCTTGAATCGAATGGACTGTCGCATAATCGAACTCGACGCCTTGACCAATCCGAATCGGACCTGATCCTAAGACGAGAATCGAAGAACGGTTCGTCGCGATGGCTTCATTTTCACGTTCGTATGTTCCGTAGTAGTACGGCGTATCGGACGCGAACTCTGCCGCACACGTATCGACCATCTTATAAACCGGATGAATCGCTTGTGCTTCACGCATCCGGCGAATTTCCGTTTCCGTTTGTCCTGTGATTCGGGCGAGCATCGGGTCACTGAATCCATACCGCTTCACATGCAGGAGTAGTTCAGGTGTCAAACCAGCTGCGACTGATTGCTCGAGCTGCCAAATATGGTGCAACTTCTCTAGGAACAGACGATCAATCGCCGTCCAGTCATGAATCTGTTCGACGCTGTAACCGCGGACGAAGCCCGCGTACAAGGCGAAAAGTCGATCGTCGGTCGCTTGGCGAATCGCTTGTTGTAAGGCATCGTCTGCCATTTCGATGAAGCGTGGCATATACAGATCCGCTGTACCGATCTCGAGCGAACGAACGGCTTTTAGTAAGGCCTCTTCCATCGTCCGTCCCATTGCCATGACCTCACCAGTTGCTTTCATCTGTGTGCCGAGTGTCCGGTCTGCCGTTTCGAATTTATCGAACGGCCAGCGCGGAATCTTGGCGACGACATAATCGAGTGCCGGTTCGAAGGAAGCAAAACTTGTCTCGGTGATCGGGTTCTTTAATTCGGATAAGGCATACCCGACGGCAATTTTCGCAGCCAGTTTTGCGATTGGGTAACCAGTTGCTTTTGACGCGAGTGCAGACGAGCGTGAGACACGTGGATTGACTTCGATGACATAGTAGTCGAAGCTCGTCGGATCCAGTGCGAACTGGATGTTACATCCACCTTCGATCCCGAGTGCACGGATGATATCAAGCGAGACGTTTCGTAGCAATTGATAATCGCGATCCGATAGCGTTTGCGTCGGTGCGAAGACGATCGAGTCTCCAGTATGAACACCGACGGGATCGAAGTTTTCCATCGCACAGACGATGATCGCCTGATTCGTCGCATCGCGCATGACTTCGAACTCGACTTCCTTCATCCCGGCAATTGATTTTTCTAGAAGTACTTGTGTTGCCGGACTTGCCTTGAGTCCCCCTTCGACGATTCGCGTGAACTCTTCTGGTGTGTGGGCGATTCCGCCGCCCGTTCCTCCAAGCGTATACGCTGGACGGATGATGATCGGTAGACCGATCTGTTGCCGGAATTGTTGTGCCTCTTCGAGCGTATGCACGATTTCACTGTCCGGCACACCATGCCCGCGTTTAAACATCAGTTGACGGAACAAATCACGATCTTCTGCCTCTTCGATTGCTGACAATTTCGTACCGAGTAACTCGACACCATACTCAGCAAGGACACCGAGACGATCCAGTTCGACAGCCAAGTTCAGACCCGTTTGACCTCCGAGTGTCGCAAGCAAGGCATCCGGACGTTCCTTGCGGATGATCCGTGAGACGAACTCTGCTTGGAGGGGCTCGATGTAGACACGATCAGCGACCGTTGGATCCGTCATGATCGTTGCTGGGTTCGAGTTGACGAGGATGACTTCATATCCTTCTTCCTTCAAGGCTTGACACGCTTGTGTTCCAGCGTAGTCGAATTCAGCTGCTTGTCCGATCACGATAGGACCGGACCCGATAACGAGAATTTTCTGGATATCTTGACGTTTAGGCATGAGAGACCTCCTGTTGTTTCGTGATTTCTTCTAAAAACTGTTGGAATAGACCGTTCGCATCCATTGGACCAGGTGATGCTTCCGGATGGTACTGGACGGAGAAGACCGCTGCTGTTGTATGACGGATTCCTTCGACCGTTCCGTCGTTGATCGCAAGATGCGTCACTTCAAGCACGGTATCGCGTAAGGACTGTTCGTCAACGGCATACCCGTGGTTTTGCGACGTGATATCGACGCGACCTGTCCGGATATCTTGGACTGGATGATTCGCCCCTCGGTGACCAAATGGGAGCTTGAACGTATCCGCCCCGTGCGCTAGTGCAATCAACTGATGACCGAGACAGATGCCGAAGATGACGACTTTTCCCGTCAATTCTTGAATCATCGGAATCGCCGTTGGGACATCCTTTGGATTCCCTGGTCCGTTCGATAGCATTACACCGTCCGGACGATAGCGTAAGACTTCCGTTGCACTGACGTCGTAGGGCACGACGACGACTTCACAGCCGCGTTTGACGAGTTCGCGGACGATTCCGAGCTTCGCACCGAAATCGACGAGAACGATTCGCGGTCCAGCACCCGGAATGATGTACGCTCGTTCCGTTGAAGCTCGCTTGACTTGATCCGTCTCGATAGGTGCGTTTTGAAGATGAACCAGTTCTGCTGCTAAATCGAACTCACCGTCAACGAGTCGTCCACGCATGACACCTTTCGAACGGATATGCCGTGTCAATTGGCGCGTATCGATTCCACTTAATCCTGGAATATTAAGATCTTGAAGTGCTGCATCGAGCGACATCTCACTCCGGAAATTCGACGGCGTCTGACAATGTTCACGTACGATCAGTGCTTTAGCGAGCGGACGCGTCGTCTCATAATCTTCTCGGTTAATCCCGTAGTTTCCGATCAACGGGTTCGTCAACACGATCATCTGATCGCAGTAAGATGGATCCGATAACATTTCTTGATACCCTGTCATTCCGGTCTGGAAGACGACTTCTCCTGTTGTTGTCGTATCTGAGCCAAATGCTGTTCCTTCAAACGTCATCCCATCTTCTAGTATCAGTGTCCGTTTACGCATGTGCTGTGTCCTCCTTGAATACGATTTCTCCCTTGACGAGCGTCATGACCGGGAATCCTTTTAACCGTTCTCCTGCGAACGGTGTGTTCTTGCCTTTTGAGCGGAATCGTTCCGGTGATACGGTACGCTCCGTTTCTAGATCAAGCAAAACTAGATCTGCTTCCGCCCCCACTTCGAGTTTCCCGTAAGGAAGTTCAAAGATGGCTGCTGCCTTGTCCGTCAAATTCCGAATCAGTGTCTCAAGTGCCATCTCTCCTTCAGCAACAAGCTTCGTATAGAGGAGTGGGAAGGCCGTCTCGAACCCTGTGATGCCGAACGGAGCGCGTTCGATACCGAGCGCCTTCTCTTCTGCCGCATGCGGAGCGTGATCGGTCGCGATGCAATCAATCGTTCCGTCCGCTAACCCCTCGAGCAATGCTTGGCGATCTGCTTCACTTCGTAAGGGAGGATTCATTTTAAAGTTCGGATCCTGATTCGGTATGTCTTCATCGATCAACACCAGATGGTGCGGTGTGACTTCTGCCGTCACCCGGATTCCTGCTCGTTTCGCGTCACGGATGACACGGACCGATTCTTTCGTCGAGACATGACAGACGTGATAATGACAGCCGGTTTCTTCTGCGATCAGAACATCACGTGCGATGTGGATACTCTCAGCAAGCGACGGAATACCTTGTAGTCCTTCTCGTCGACTGTAGTTTCCCTCGTGCACACATCCTGCTTTTAGCGAATCATCTTCGCAGTGGGCAACGACCGTTTTCCCGAGGCGTGCCGCTTGTTGCATCGCTGTCCGCATGACTGCTGCCGTCTGGACGCCGACACCGTCATCCGTAAAGGCGACAGCATCTGTTAATTGGTCGAACGCGACGAGTTCTTGTCCGAGTTGATTTTTTGAAATCGCCGCGTAAGGCAAAACCCGAACGGACGCTGTCTCTTCAATCTTTTGGAACAACGCATCAAGTGTTTGACGATCGTCTGGTACGGGGCGCGTGTTTGGCATCGGACAAATCGTCGTGAATCCACCCGCTGCCGCCGCTGCCGTGCCGGTCGCAATCGTTTCCTTATGTTCGCCACCCGGTTCCCGCAGGTGGACATGGATGTCGACGAATCCTGGTGCGACGAATAAGCTGGACGCATCAATGACTGTTTCATTCGCTTGCGGTGTTGCTGCTAAATCCGTGATTTTCCCGCCTTCAATCCGAATATCTCCAGTTCGGACTTGTCCCGCCTCGTACCATCTCGCATTCTCAATTCGTGTTGTCATCTGCATCGTCTCCTTTGATTGATTTCGTTGAAAAGCACCATTCCAGAATTGCCATCCGTGCAAAGACACCGTTTTTCATCTGTTCAAAAATCCGCGATCGCGGATGTTCGACCAGTTCGTCAGCAATCTCGACTCCCCGATTGACCGGTGCCGGATGAAGCACGATCGCGGAATGCTTCAGGCGGTTCATCCGCTCATGTGTCAATCCGTGCGTTGTGTGGTAAACTGCTGGATCAAATCGCGTCGTCCCGTCATGTCGTTCGTGCTGGACACGCAGTAACATCAAGATGTCGCACTGCTCGACGGCTTCATCCATCGGAAGATACGGTATGCCCATCGCAGGGTCGTACCACTCAATAGGTCCTGATCCATAAACGATGGCACCGAGTCGCTTTAAGATGTCCGCGTTCGACCGGGCGACGCGACTATGTTGTAAGTCTCCACAGATGACGACGATTTTTCCTTCGACCGTTCCGAACGTTTCGACGATCGTCATCAAATCGAGTAAGGACTGGGACGGATGTTGACCGCTCCCGTCTCCCGCATTGATGATCGGAATATCGAGTGTCTGCATCAGTTCTTCGTAATATCCGGTTGCTCCGTGGCGAATGACCAAAGCATCTGCGCCGATTGCTTCGAGTGTCTTGCATGTATCGCGTAACGTTTCTCCTTTTTGCACGGAGGAAGTCGCCGTTTCGAACGGCAGTAGATGCATGTTCAGACGATGCTCTGCCATCTCAAAGGAAGAGCGTGTCCGAGTCGAGTTTTCAAAGAACAGATTGACAAGCGTCTTATCGGAATAATCTGGCGCTGGCTCGCCTCGTTTAAAAGCGAGACTGCGTTCAATCAAAGAATTAATTTCTGTCGTGGATAAACTTTCTAGGTTGACGAAATGCCGGGTTTTTAGGATCGTCTTCATATCATTCACTCCTCTTCAGGTCATGAAAAAGGCGCACCTTCTAAGTGAAGGTGCGCCGAAAGAAGGCAGAGTGATTCCCTGCATCTTTTCATGGCCTTCACTTTATCGTTCTCTCGGAACGTCTTAAAAGTTGTTAGCTACCGATTGAGTTGTAGAGGTTTCCGTTGTTTCTTCGACCTGCTCTGTCGTTTTCGGAAGAACTAGATTCAGGATGATTCCAAGAATCGTCGCTAGTGCCATTCCTTCGAGAGAGAAGTTGCCGATTTTAAGCGCCGCGCCTCCGATACCTGTGACGAGAATGACGGCTGTAATCGTCAAGTTCCGTTTATCAGCAAGATCGATCTTACTTTCCGTCAGCGTCCGGAGACCATTCGACGCGATGACTCCGAACAAGAGGATACTTATTCCACCCATGACCGGTGTCGGAATCGTCTTGATGAACCCTTCGACGTATCCGAGGAATCCGAAGCTGATCGCAAGAACCGCCGCGCCACCGAGGACATAGACACTGTAGACACGTGTGATTGACATGACACCGTTGTTCTCACCATACGTCGTAACCGGTGGTCCGCCAAGCATCGACGCGACTGTCTTCGCGATCCCGTCACCCAGTACGGTCCGGTGCATCCCTGGATCGAGGAGCGTCTCGCGCCCGATGATCCGTGATGTCACTTTTTGTTCGCCGATGTGCTCCGTCAGTGTGACGAGCGTCACGGGAACGATCAGAAGCAAGGCGGCTGTATTCCACGATGGTGTGTAATTCAAGAACGGAATCGTGAAGTCCGGCACGTGGAACAACGTGGCTTGTTGGAGTGGTGTGAAGTCAATGATTCCGACCGATGCCGCAACGAGATAACCAACCGTGATCCCGAACAAAATCGGAATCGTACTCCACATTCCTTTTAAGTACGTCATCGCAAGGAGTGTGACGCCGAGCGTGACCATCGCGACGAGGAAGTACAGTCCGTTGTACTTACCGTCCGCTCCGTTCATCGCCATGTTGACAGCAGTCGGGGCGAGCGATAGACCGATGACCATGATGACCGGTCCGATGACGACCGGTGGGAGTAAGCGAAGCAACCAAGCAGCTCCTGTGTAGCGGATGAGAAGTGAGACGAGTCCGTAGACGAGTCCAGCGACCATTCCGCCGATTAAGGCATCCTCGACACCCCACCGTTCACTGACGGCGATGATCGGGGCGATGTAGGCAAAACTCGAACCAAGATATGTGGGTACTTTGAAGCGGGTGACGGCGAGGAAAATCAGTGTGCCGACTCCGCTTGCGACGAGCGCGACCGATGTGTTGAGTCCCGTTAAGAGCGGGACGAGCACGGTCGCACCAAACATCGCGAAGACGTGTTGTAGGCTGAGCATCAGCCAATTTAGAGGGTGAGTAGGTACTTCTTGTACATCAAGTACTGCGGCATGTTTTGCCATATAGATGACTCCCTTTCTGGTCTCTCTGGACCACCTTAAAGGTTTTGAATTTTAGCGTTTAATGAATACTTGATCGGCTTCATCGACTTCGGCGAGCGCGACGACGACTTGTTCCTCACGGGATGTCGGGACGTTCTTACCGATGAAATCTGGTCGAATCGGTAACTCCCGATGTCCGCGGTCGACGAGGACAGCGAGTTGAATCATACTCGGTCTTCCGTGATCGACGAGCGCGTCCATCGCGGCGCGAACGGTGCGTCCTGTGTAGAGGACGTCGTCAACGAGGACGACGATTTTCCCGGTGATGTCTTCCGGTAGATCAGAACCTTTGATTTCTGGTTCTAAACTTCGTTTCGACAAGTCATCCCGGTACATCGAGATGTCGACGACACCGAGTAAGACCGGTTTTCCTTCGATTTGTTCGATCCGCTTCGCAAGTCGGCGAGCGAGTGTCTCGCCTCGCGTCTTGATTCCGACGATCATCAAATCATGAATTCCTTTGTTACGTTCGATGATTTCATGGGCGATCCGTGTCAGTGCACGTCCGATCGCAGCTTCATCTAAGATGACGGCTGGTTTCATGTTTTCTCCTTTCATACAAAAGACCTTCTGCGGAAATCCGCAGAAGGTCATCGAAGACAGAATCATGGCATACGTATTGTATGCATGCCTACACACGATCGTGGTAGGTTCTCCCTTTCGCAGCCTCTCCGGACTCGATTAAAGGTGATACTAGTTAGGTAGGATCGTCACTCGGACGACCGAAGTGTCAGTAGAGGATGTCTCGCATCGCTCTCTAGGTGATACTCTACCGTTTTATTAGAAAAACGTCAAGACTCTAATTCAAGTTTTTTCAATTGACCGATTTCAAATGTCATCTCTTCTGGGAGCGGTGCTTCAAAGCGCATCCACTCACCTGTGCGTGGATGTTCGAAACCGAGAACCGCAGCATGCAAGGCTTGACCATTCATTTTCATCGTCTTGCGTGGACCATATTTCGGGTCACCAGCAAGCGGGAAACCGATATAACGCATATGGACACGGATTTGGTGCGTCCGTCCTGTTTCAAGTTTACATTCAACGACCGTAAAGCCCTCGTACCGATCAAGAACACGGAAATGGGTCACGGCAGACTTTGAATTCTTATCCGTTACCGTCATTCGTTGACGGTCGTTCTTATCGCGTCCGATTGGGGCTTCGATCGTTCCGAGTTCGTGCGGGATTTCACCGTGCACGAGCGCAATGTAGAGACGTTCCGTCGTCTTCTCTTTTAATTGATGCGCAAGTGATTCATGCGCTAAGTCGTTCTTAGCGACCATCAACAGACCTGACGTATCCTTATCGATTCGGTGAACGATCCCTGGACGTTTGACGCCATTTATGCCTGAGAGATCTTGACAGTGATGTAATAAGGCGTTGACGAGCGTTCCTGAGACATGCCCTGCCGCCGGGTGGACGACCATCCCTTTTGGTTTGTTGACGACGATGACGTCCGAATCTTCATAGACTACATCAAGTGGGATGTCTTCCGGCAAGATTTCGAGTTCCACTGCTTCCGGGATATGGACCTCAATCGATTCCGTTCCCGATAATTTATAGTTCGGTTTGACGACACGACCGTCGACTTCGACGCGCCCCGCTTTCAACCATTCCTGTACTTGCGAACGCGACCAATCGTTTTGTTCTGCGAGCCATTTATCAATGCGCCCTGTCGCTCCATCCGCTTGTACGGACCATGTTTCTACTTCATTCATTTATCCATCGTTCCTTTCTTAGTCAACCGTTCTTCGAACATGACGCTAATTAGCATCGTGATGACACCAAACGTCAAACAGACGTCTGCGACATTAAAGATCGGAAAATTATAGCCGAACGGGAAGAAGTGGAAGAAATCAACGACTTCTCCTCGTGCCATTCGATCAATGAAATTTCCGATCGCACCACTGAGCAATAACGCGATGCTCCAAGCAAATACCTTATTTTTCGTGCCTTCCTTGTAGAGGAAGTAAATCAATCCAATGACGACGACGACTGTAACGACGAAGAAAAAGCCGAATTTACCTTCGAGCATTCCCCACGCAGCGCCTCGATTTCGATACGAGTTTAGATAAAAGAAATCCGGAATGACCGTGATCGCTTGACCGATCGTCATGTTTTGAACGACGATCCATTTCGTCAACTGGTCGATTCCAACGAGTAAAGCAGCAATCCCTAAGTAAAGCCACATCCTATTGTCCTCCGCATCCAAAAATAATGAGGGACGTCCTGCGAAGTCGCAGTCGCCCCTCCCTTTGTATCATTATAAAGAATTGACGACTTCAGTACAACGTGGGCAAAGCGTCGGATGAGCCGGATCTTGTCCGAGTTCCGTCGAATATGTCCAACAACGTTCACATTTTTCACCGTCAGCTTTTTGAACCGTGATGCCGGTCGTCTCATACATCTTATCCGCCGTTTCCACGAATTCTAGTTGTGAGACTTGGAGTAACTGCTCAAGATGATCGATTGTTCCGAGCAAGGCTTTCGTCTCTTCCTTCGGTGCAAGCAAGAGTTTCGCTTCGAGTGTCTTACCGACGAGTTTCTCAACGCGCGCTTCCTCGAGTGCTTTTAAGACATCATCGCGGAATGTCAGGAACGCGTTCCATTTCTCGATGAGGGCAAGTCCTTCTTCTGAGACTTCGACCGTTTTCGGAAGGTCTGTCAGGAAGATACTCTTCGTCTCAACAGCTGGTACGAATTCCCATGCTTCGTCTGCTGTGTGTGGCAAGACAGGTGCCATCAATTGCAACAAGGCAACGACTGTATCATACATGACCGTCTGAACCGCACGACGCGATGTCGCGTCTGCTTTTTCGATATACAGGATATCTTTCGTGTAATCGAGGTAGAACGACGACAAATCAAGGACACAGAAGTTGTGGAGCAATTGATAGACCGACATGAAGTCGTACGCATCATAAGCCGCTTTTACTTTTCCAACAAGTTGGTCCAGTTTCGTCCGCATGAAACGGTCTGACTCTGGTAAGTCTTCAAATGCGACGCGGTGCGTCGCAGGATCGAATTGATCCAAGTTTCCGAGGAGGAAACGAACCGTGTTGCGGATTTTACGATAGGATTCTGAGACTTGTTTAAAGTTATCCATCGATGCCCGGACATCAGCTTGATAATCGACAGATGCGACCCACAAGCGAAGGATCTCTGCTCCGAATTGTTGCATGACTTGGATCGGTGCAATCGTGTTACCGATCGATTTCGACATCTTGCGACCTTGACCATCCAGAACGAATCCGTGACTGACGACCGCTTTGTATGGTGCTTTTCCTGTCGTTGCGACGGCTGTCGATAGCGACGAGTTGAACCAACCACGATATTGGTCAGATCCTTCAAGATAGAGATCCGCTGGACGTGTCAATTCAGGACGTGTCGCAAGGACACCGGCATGTGATGAACCAGAATCGAACCAGACATCCATGATGTCCGTTTCTTTTTTGAAGATACCGTTCGGGCTTGCTGGATGTGTGAATCCTTCAGGAAGCAAGTCGACTGCTTCGCGCTCATACCAGACATTTGATCCGTGAGCTGCAAATAGATTCGCGATATGATCAATCGTTTCTGGTGTGACGATTTCCGTTCCATCTTCAGCGTAGAAGATTGGAAGTGGAACGCCCCAAGCACGTTGACGTGAGATGACCCAGTCGCCGCGGTCTTTGAACATGTTGTGGAGACGTGTTTCCCCCCACTCTGGTACCCACTGGACGCCTTTGATCTCATCAAGGATTTCCGCACGGAAGTCTTTGATTGAAGCGAACCACTGTGGTGTTGCCCGGAAAATGACCGGTTTTTTCGTCCGCCAGTCATGTGGATACGAGTGTTTGATGAACGATAGTTTCAAGAGTGCACCGGCTTCTTCGAGGGCAAGACCGATTTCTTTATTCGCATCTTCATAGAACATGCCTTCGAATCCAGGTGCTTCTTCTGTCATGATCCCTTTATCGTCGACTGGGCAAAGGACGTCTAGACCGTAAGCTTGACCGATGCGGAAGTCATCTTCCCCGTGACCTGGAGCCGTATGAACGACACCTGTCGCTTCCGCTGTAACGTGATCGCCAAGCATGACGAGTGATTCACGGTCGTACAGTGGATGTTTTGCTTTCATGTATTCGAAGTCCGCACCATTAAAGACACGTCCGACTGTTGCATCTTCCCATCCGAGTGCTTCGATGACTTCAGGAACAAGTGTTTCCGCTACGATATAGCCTTTTCCTTGATACTCGATCCGCGCATACGTCAATTCCGCACTGACAGAGATTCCGAGGTTCGCTGGAATCGTCCATGGTGTCGTCGTCCAGATGACGAAATGATCCGTCGGCTCTAGGATGTTTTTTCCGTCCATGACTTGGAACGCGACATAGATGGCCGCTGACCGTTTATCTTGATATTCGATTTCTGCTTCAGCTAGTGCCGATTCAGAAGACGGTGACCAATAGACCGGTTTCTTCCCTTTGTAGATATAGCCTTTGTTCGCCATATCCCCGAATAAACGAATTTGAGCTGCTTCAAATTCTGGTTGAAGAGTGATGTATGGGTTATCATAGTCACCGAGAACGCCGAGGCGTTTGAATTGTTCGCGTTGGTGATCGACTTGTTCCAGCGCATATTTCGCACATAATTCACGGAATTCTGCGACCGTCATCGATTTACGATCAACACCTGCTTTTTGAAGCGCGGTCTCGATCGGTAATCCGTGTGTGTCCCAACCAGGCACGTACGGAGACTGGAAGCCATTCATCGATTTGTAGCGGACGATGATGTCTTTTAAGACTTTGTTTAATCCGTGACCCATGTGGATGTCACCATTCGCATACGGAGGACCATCGTGGAGGATGAACGTTGGCTTTCCAGCATTCTTTTCCTGGACCGCAGCGTAGAGCTTCATCTCTTCCCATCGTGCTTGCATATCTGGTTCACGTTTTGGCAAGTTGCCTCGCATTAAAAACTCCGTTTTCATCATCAATAAGGTTTCTTTATAATCCATCTGACCATCTCTCACCTTTCGCTTTAAAAGTACAAAAAAAGCCAAGCTCATCCCTGAGATAGGGACGAGCTTGGCTGAACTCGCGGTACCACCCTACTAATCCTGCTCGCCATTTTGACGACGCAGGACCGCTTAAGAACTCGATAACGGGAGTGAGCCGGCATGACTTACTGTTCAGCGAACGTTCAGTCATACACTCCAAGGGGATACCTCATCTTTTTCGTTGCTCGGGCTTCCACCATTCCCCCGATTCGCTGTCAACCGTCCAAGATGCGACGTGTCCTTGTCATTGATTTTATTTATACGACATCGTCGTCATTATACGCAACTGCTGGAACATCGTCAAGCGCTCCACGAGAAGAGAAGTCAAACGCATCCCAGTCATGGCTCGTCAATAATTCCATCTGCGCATCGATCAATACTTTGAATCGATTACGATAAAGTTCGATTTTTTTGCGCATTTGCTCTACTTCGAAGTCTGTCCGTTGTGCCCGACGTTGCGCTGCATCTTGCAACTGCTCTGCTTCACGTTCTGCTTGCTTTAGGATCAAGCTCGCTTCTTTTGAAGCATTGGCTTTGACTTCTTCAGCTGCTTCCTGTGCGACGATGATCGATTTATTCAATGTTTCTTCCATCGAACTGAAGTAATCAACACGTGCTTGCATGTTTTGGATGACTTCCTGTTGTTGACGATTCTCACGTAACAACAATTCAAAATCCTTGATGACTTGATCTAGGAATTCGTTCACTTCATCTTCGTCATAGCCGCGAAACTTTCGTGTGAACTCCTTATTATGAATATCGAGTGGCGTTAATGGCATGATGAATTCCTCCTCCGCATTTATCTTATCCTTTTAAAATACCGTATTGTAGCTTGATCCGGTCACGTTTCGTTGATCCGAGGATTGCAATCAACTTGACGCGTCCTGTTCCACGCAAGGAAAGCAAGTCGCCTTCTTCTAGCATGAAGCTCGAATCATCCACTACTTTGTAATTGACCTTACTTTCACCTTGTTTAATGAGCGTCTGTGCTTTTTGACGTGAGAAGCCTAAAATTTCACTCACGACCGTATCGAACCGAAGTGAACTGACGAACCCAAGTGTCTCTTCCCACTCTTGATCCTTCACTTTCAAACGGTCTTCCGCCTCAACACGCGAAAGACGAATCTTCGTCTTCCCTGCTCGTTCGACGTTTGCTTCGATATAGGTCGCGACTTCGTCCGCGACGGCAAACTGTACTTGATCCTGAATGATGACGTCGCCGAATTTTGCTCGTTTCAATCCGACGTTCAATAATGTACCGGTGACTTGACGATGAGAAAGTTCAACGAATTTAGTAGGATAATGAATGCGATAGATGGAAATGTCAAAGTCATCCGCGTTGTATTCATAATAATCTGGTGCGAGGATTGCCCGTTTACGTTCAGCGCCTTCGAAACCGCCCTCAAAAAAGAGGGCGCATTTCGAACCGACGAGTTCTTGTGTGATTTGTTGTTCACGTGGATCTAGGAAATCCGTTAATTTGAACGTATAGGTCGCTTCCACATGATCGATCCAGTTCAAGACTGAATCGACGAATTCCCGCTCGCTTCCACGATAATGATCGTATACGCTCATACTAAAAAGATTGCTCGGATACCCGATTGAGCCAAGTTCAAGACGAGGAAGGCTACAATCGGCGAGATATCCAGCATGCCCCCGATAGGCGGGATGATACGACGGAAGGGCGCTAGGAATGGCTCGACTAACATCGCGAGCACTTGTCCGAATTTAGAATCACGGGCATTCGGGAACCACGAAAGCAGGATATAAACGATCATGACGTAACTGTAATACTGTAATAACGTACTTAATGTACGACCAATCGCGTACATCACTTGAGAATCCATACTTACCACCCCTTATGATTAATATCATCTTCTCCAAGAAGATTCGAGATGCTACCAGCCAACTCGACGTTGTTCGGAACACAGAGGAGGGTATTCTGACTGATCGTCGTAATCGTTCCATCGAGAGCGAAGACGACACCAGATAAGAAATTGATCATCTGTCGTGATTGATCTTTTGACATACGCTGCATATTGACGATGACAGCACGGTTCTGACGAAGATGTTCCCCGATTTCCTGGGCCTCGTTGAAGACACGTGGTTCACTCAAGATGACTTGCGATTTCGTTTTTTTCGTCGCATGAAGCGGCACGATATTCGATTGTCTCACGCTGTCCTCCTTTTGAGTAACACTTGGGGTAGATTCCTCGTAATACTCTTCGTACTCTTGTTGTGAAGCACCTCTACCTTTATTTATTGTAGCATCATTTTCATATTCAAGTTCATCTAAATCGTCGCTGTTGCCGAGAAATAGATTTTGCATTTTTGATTTAAAACCCATATCCATTCTCCCTTCTTCTCGTTTAGGTATGAACGAGCGTTGTCCCGATTCGGACGAACGTCGCCCCTTCTTCGATGGCGATCTCAAAATCCGATGACATTCCCATAGATAACTCCGTACATGGAGCATACGACAATTTTTTCGCCTTGACCTCTTCTTGCAATGTTTTTAATGACCGGAATACCTCACGGATACGCGTCGTATCTTCCGTTAACGGTGCCATCGTCATCAGTCCGATGACACGAATCGCTGGATACTGACCGATTTCATGTAAGAACGACGGTACATCCTCAGGCGCGATGCCTTGCTTCGATTCTTCTCCCGAAACGTTGACTTGAATGAAACAATTAATGATTCGGTCCGTTCGTTTATTGATCTCTTCCGCCAAATGAAGACGGTCAAGGGAATGCAGCACGTCAATGGCATCGATGATTTGACGAACTTTACGCGTTTGTAGCGTACCGATGAAGTGCCATGTACAGGCGGTTCGTCCGAGCTCTGCCTGTTTTTCGAGCAATCCGTCCGGGCGATTTTCACCGAGATGGGTCACACCTGCTGCTAATAATTCAGAAGCAACTTGACTTGAGACTGATTTCGTCACGCCAATCAACTGTACCTGCTTTTCAGAAGAACTCTTTTCACTTGCTTGTTCCATTCGTTTCGTAACCTCTTGTACATTATCAAGAATTGACATCCAATGACTCCTTTACGATCAAACTTGCAAAGCGACCACCGTGGTCGCCGTGGCGATAAGAGAAGTAATCTTCCGCCTGACAGTGTGTACATAGACCTGTGTCAAGGACATCACCGACTCCACAACGCTCAGCTAGCGCAGCGTTCGTTTTTTGTAGCGATAACATCGCTTTTCCATCTTCCTTGCGTATGTAAGGAGACTCATCGAGTTCAAGCGCATCGATTGCATCGATGACGGGTTGATCGACTTCGTAACAACAATCACGGATCGATGGACCAATGACCATTTGAATCGATGAACGACTCGCACCCGCACGTTCCATTTGCTTGACTGTTTCCTCGACGATATTGCCGACAGTTCCGCGCCAGCCGGCGTGCGTATTCGCGATGATTCCTGTCGTCGGATCACAGAAGACAAGCGGCACACAGTCAGCGAACAGCATCATCAATAAGACATTTGAATCGGTCGTCACCAATCCATCTGTACCCGGAATCGCTGTTTCGTAATCCAAAGCACCGCGCCCAGAGTCAAGTGTCGTCACCTGTTCGACGTGATTTCCGTGAACTTGCTGTGCCCAAATCGAGTTCTCGAGGGAGAGATCAAGCTGACGTGCGATGACTTGTCGGTTCTGGATGACACCGTCGCGATCATCGTTGACATGTAATCCTAAATTTCCGTTCTCATGAGGGGCTGCGAACTTCGTCGTAAAGGCGGCACGTACGGTACCCGTCGGTGTATCCCATTTGATCCATTGTCCAAACATGTTTATGCCTCCTTTGATTTTAAAAAAAGAGGCGCCGCTTTCGCGACACCTCATCGTTTAGCAGTCGTGTCACTGGAACATCGATCAACGATTATTCCGGCGAAGGAATGATGGGATGTCCATCGTTTCTTCGACATCTGGCGCTTTAGCCGGTTCAGGATTCGAGCTGACAGGTGTCTCTTCGACTTGTGGTTTAGACTCCTCAGTTGGTGGTGGAGTCGCTTGTTTTTTCTTCAAGAGGTTTTTCATCATCTCTTGTGCCGATGGGATTTCGAAATCGAGTGGTTCGTTTTCGAATTCCGTCGCGATGACTGTGACGATGATTTCATCTTCTAGGTTATCGTTGATGACAGAACCGAAGATCAAGTTGACTTCCTCATCGGCTGCACTCTGGACGATTTGTGCGGCTTCCGTCACTTCGTACAAGCTGAGGTTCGCACTACCTGTGATGTTCATCAGAACACCTTTTGCGCCTTCGATCGATGTCTCAAGCAACGGACTCGAAATCGCTTTTTTCGCTGCTTCCGTCGCGCGGTGCTCGCCTGTCGCGACACCTACACCCATTAAAGCAGAACCTTTCTCAGTCATGATCGTCTTCACATCGGCGAAGTCAAGGTTGATCAGACCAGGTACGGCGATCAAGTCAGTGATACCCTGTACCCCTTGACGCAAGACGTTATCCGCTTCTTTAAACGCCTCAAGCATTGGTGTATTCCGATCGACGATTTCAAGTAACTTGTCATTCGGAATGACGATTAACGTATCGACTTTTTCTTTGAAGTTCTGGACACCTGAAACAGCATGTTGCATCCGTTTACGTCCTTCGAACATGAATGGTTTTGTGACGACACCGACTGTCAATGCGCCGATCTCTTTTGAAATCTCCGCGATGACAGGAGCTGCTCCTGTACCCGTTCCGCCACCCATTCCCGCTGTGACGAAGACCATGTCAGCACCAGAAAGGATTTCTGTTAATTGCTCACGGCTCTCTTCCGCCGCTTTTTTACCGATTTCCGGATTGGCACCCGCACCGAGACCGCGTGTCAATTTAGCACCGAGTTGTAGTTTTACGTCAGCTTGTGACATGTTCAATGCCTGCGCATCCGTGTTTACTGCGATGAATTCTACGCCTTGGACACCGTGTTCAATCATTCGGTTGACGGCGTTCGAACCGCCACCACCTACACCGATGACCTTGATTTTTGCTACTTGGTCCATCATTTCATCAAAATGCAACATAAAAAGGGCCCCCTAATATTTTTTACTCATTGGATTTTTTGTAGGCATTAACCAAAGAATTTCTCAAAGAAACTGCTGAATGACTTTTTCTCTTTTGGAGGCTGTTCACGTGTCGACCGTTCTTCTCGAACAGGTGTCGCTTGTTCGTTCATGAGCAGTGCATCCTGTTCACGTCCGTGTGCTACGACTTCCTTCTCTTCCGCGCGGTCGAAACCTGATTTCGATACGGCGCTTCGTGAAAGTACATAACGTAACATACCAGCTGCGACGGCATACTTCGGATGACGAATACCAAGACTAGCAGGTTGATAGACATTGACGCTCTGCTTGAAGATTCGTTTTCCAAGCTGGTCGATTCCCGGCAGTGAAGAACTTCCGCCACACAAGATTAAACCGCTGTTCATATGAGCGTATCCGGCTTGAGTCATTCGTTTTTGAATCATCTCGAAGATTTCCTCAAGTCGTGCTTCTAATACGAAACCGATTTCTGATTGTGGCTCGAAACGATGTTCCCCGTTGATCGTGACGTAAGAAACTTTCTCTTCCGGATCACCGAGTGCTTCAAGTGCAACACCGTACTCTTCTTTTGCGAGCTTCGCATCTTGATATTTACAATTCATCTTATACGTCAAATCACGTGTCAGATGATCGCCACCGTATGGCAACGTCGTCGAGTAGACGAGATCATTCTTTTCATAGATGGAAAGTGTCGTCGTCTCATGTCCGATGTCGATGATTCCGACACCGAGTTCGAGTTCATCAATCGATGCTGCGATTCTAGATACCGCTAAACTCTCCAGCACATATCCAGCAAGCTCTAAACCAGCCCGTTCAATGGAACGTTTAATGCTATGTAGGATCGTCTTTGCTCCGATGATGAGCTTCCCTGTTACTTCGAGACGATAACCAATCATTCCTCTAGGATCAGTGATCTCCGTTTGCTGATCGACCGTAAACGTCTTTGGCAGAACATCGACAACACTGAGTTCGTTTGGAATTCGCATGACCATCGCAGAATGCAGAACATCTTTCACGTCATCATCCGTGATTTCATTGTCCTCACCTTTGATTGATGTCATCCCTTGGCAATCCTTCACTTGAATGTGTTCGCCAGAGATAGCAACATATACTTCACCAATTGGTTCACCAAGTGTACGTTCCACTTCCGTGACCGCTTGTTTAATGGCATGTACCGTTTGATCGATGTCAACGATGACACCTCGTTTAACACCCGCGGATGGTGCAGAACCTTCAGCAAGAACGTTCAGCGTTCCACCAAGTAGTTCACCGACGATGAGTTTCACCTCCGATGTCCCTATGTCGAGTGCGGCAATCGTACCTTTCGTTTCCATGGGAGTGACACCTCCACTTTCATAATACTAATCCTTTTTATTCCTAATTATATTCTAGGAACAGGACAGGCTTCTTCTCGTTTAAGTCTACACTATATAAATACTTACGAAAAGAAGTTATTGCCCGTCTTAGCGTTCGAATAGATTACGATTTGATGACGATTCGAACAACGGTCAACGAATGAAAACACACGTTTGTTTTTTTGTTCGTCAACCCTTTACGAATCTTCTATTTTTTCCCTTTATATGGCTTGAAATAGATACCGCCATCAATTGTAATTGTTCCCGTCTTTCCTTTCGGTAAGGCAGAAATGACCTTCACGTATTCATTCAAGGAATTTGAAAAGGCAGACGTACTGAGTAATACCGTATTCCCATCCGTCATGAATAACTTCAGACCGCCTTTGTCCGTCTTATCGTTTGCGACGATTTCTGAGATTCGGCTCCGTACTTTCGGCTCAATTTTAACAAGTTCCTTCGTCAATCGATTTAATGACTGATCCGTGAATCCTGTCAAGATTGGAGCATCGAATAGTTCTTCCTTCGACTTTCCAGGAATGATCGTTCCGTCCGCAAGCACAATCCGGTCTCCCGGTTTATCCTTCGCGTAAGCAATCTCTTTCTCTTCCGTCACCGTCACGCGATATTGATGCAAAAACTGTTTTTGCATCGTCGCTTCTTGAATACCCGGAACCTTTTCGATTCGCTCAAGAACGTCTTCCTCCGATACATTAAAGGCGTGTGTTTCCTTCACCTTAATCCCCGACGCTTGCAAGATATCAGCAGACTTCACATTGACGTTACCCTCGATATCAAATCGAGCAACCCGAGAATAACTCGATTGTAGATAAAAGACGACACCGACCAATAGACCAATCAGAATCAGGACATAAATGAGTCTTCGGTTGGCTTTTTTGCGACGTTGTTCACGGATATAAGGTATCTTATCCTCGAGACTACGGACGTTCTCGTCCTCTTGTGGTCGTCCGACCGCTCTCCGTTCCCTCACGTCTCATTCCCCCTCCATACGTAACAGTTCATTTCCCTATCGGTCTTTTCCTGCAATAGTTTAGTTTTTTTGTGCCGTCAATCGTAACAATTCATCAACTAAGTCCCGTGAAGCGTTCGGCATACCGAGCGCAAGCGCCGCTTCAGACATCATTTGTTGTTGTGCTAACGCTTTTTCACATGCCTCAAACAACCGATCACCTGTCAGTTCCTGTTCACGAATCAATAGACTCGCACCTGTCTCGACGAGCGATGAGGCATTGACCTCTTGATGATTTTCCGTCACGTAAGGACTCGGGATGAGCACGCTCGGTAAGCCGAGTGTCGTCAGCTCTGCAAGCGTACTTGCTCCCGAACGCGAAATGACGAGTTGACTGGCTTTTAAGATGTTCGGTAAATCATATACGAATGGGCGAAGTTGAATGCGTTCTGGCACGGAACCAACGCGTGACACAATCGTATCGTAATGAATTTGACCCGTAACGAAGAGGAGCGACCAGCCTGCTTGCTCGACCTTTGGCATCATATCGACGACTGCTTCGTTGATTGCAGGTGCGCCACGACTACCGCCATAGATGACGATGAGAGGGCGTCCTTCCTCAAAACCAAAACGTTGTCGCTCTTCAAGCGGATTGATGTTAAGCTCTGCCACTTCAGAAGCACGCGGATTTCCGATTAAAACCGTCTTCGCTTCATTCTTACCGAAGTGATGTCCAGACCCTTTAAACGAGAGTGCCACTCGATCCACATACCGAGCTAAGAATTTATTCGTGATACCAGGTAAACTGTTTTGTTCATGAACGAGTGTCTTGAAACCCATTTTTGCAGCCGTATACAATACCGGTCCACAAACGAATCCACCTGTACCGACGACGATATCCGGTTGGAACTGACGCAGTAGTCGACGAACATGCCGGACGCTCTTGACGAACCGGATACCGGTCTTGACGTTTTCGAACGACAAGGAACGACGGATACCAGAAATCTCAATCGATTCAAATGGAATTCCCGCGCGACGGACGATATCCGCCTCGAGACCATTTTCTGTTCCGATATAGAGGACTTCACACGGCATGCGTTGTTCGAGCTCCCGTATCATAGCGAGTGCCGGATAAATGTGACCGCCTGTACCGCCTCCAGAGACGACGATTTTCATACTGTTGTTCCTCCTACTTCATGTACGGCACGAACGAAATGATCGCCGCGCTCTTCATATGTCTTGTATTGATCCCAACTTGCAGATGCTGGTGACAGAAGAATGATGTCGCCGGGTTGTGACACTTCAAACGCTACTTTCACCGCTTCATCCATCGCCTCAACAACGGTCGACGCATAGCCATTTTCTGACGCAAGCGTTCCGAATCGATGACCTGTCTCACCAAGTCCGATGACGTGTTTGACGTGCTTCATTGAATCGAGTAACGGTGTCAAATCCGCTCCACGCTCGAGTCCGCCACATAACCAGATGATAGGTGCCGTAAATCCAGACAACGCCGCTTCTGTTGCAACATTATTCGTTGCTTTTGAGTCGTTGTAAACTTTTCGACCAGCAATTTCACCGACGAACTGTGTCCGGTGCTCCACACCACCAAACGTCCGTAGAACGTGTTGAACGTCAGATAATGCTAAGTTAAACGGTTCGACGAGTGTTAAGGCTGCGAGAACGTTCTCGACATTATGCCCACCACCGAGAGCCAGTTCATCAACAGGTAAGATACTCGTCCCATTGATTGTCAACGTATCGTTCATGACTTCTGCGTATGCCGATTGACGACGAGAGAACAAGAGTGGCGTTACTTCAGCAGTCTTTCCGAGCGCATTGACGGACGCATCATCGGCATTCAAGACAAGGCGATCCGTTTCTTTCATGTTCTTAAAGATCCGGGCTTTCGCTTCGCCATACGATTCAAAATCACCATGATAATCCAGATGTGCCGGTGATAAATTCAAGAACGCTGCCGTGTATGGTCGGAATTGCTCGATCCCCATCAATTGAAAACTTGATAATTCAATGACGATGATATCGTCCTGTTTCGCCTGACATGCGATTTCAATTGCCGGGAATCCAATGTTTCCTGCCAAATGTACACGCCGCGTACCGGTTTTCAACAATTCATGGACAAGCGTCGTCGTCGTCGTTTTCCCGTTCGATCCCGTGATGGCAATCCACGTCGCATCTGTTGCTTGATACGCCAGTTCTACTTCTGTCCAAACCGGAATGTCGCGTCGCAAAGCTTCTTGTAGCAGATCGATGTGATACGGAATCCCTGGATTCTTGACGATCAAATCGATATCGTCGAGTAGTGTGAGCGGGTGCTCACCATAGACCGTCTTAACATCGAGTGATGCAAGCGTCGCTTGATCACTCTCGGACGGCGTTTTCCCGTCATTGACCGTTACCTCTGCACCAACACTCGCTAAATATCGAGCTGCTGCGATTCCACTTTTCGCCGTTCCGAGAACGAGCACTTTTTGATCATTCCATTGTCGTTGTTCCATTGTTGAATCGCTCACTTTCTCTCTTCTTTTTTATTACACGAATAGATAGGCGATGAATGCCATCAAACAGCTGATTCCTGCGAATGTACCGACGATCCGCCATTCGCTCCAACCGACCATTTCGAAGTGGTGGTGAATCGGGCTCATTTTGAAAATCCGTTTTCCTGTAGTCTTAAAGGAGATGACTTGTAGAATGACGGATAATGTCTCGACAACGAACACGATACCGATTAAGACGAGTAGTAATTCCAGTTTTAAGACAATCGATAGACCTGCTAGTGCAGCTCCAAGTGCAAGTGACCCTGTATCTCCCATGAAGATCTTCGCTGGGTGCGCATTGAATAATAGGAATCCGATCAAGGCACCGACCGCTGAGAAAGCAAAACAAGCAGCGCCTACTTCATCCGCGATAAACCAACTGTATAATCCGAAGAACAAGAATGTTGGAATCGCTGTGAACGACACGAGACCATCTAGACCATCCGTCAAGTTAACTGCATTTGAGAAGCCAACTAACCAGAACAAGGCAACAAACGGATAGACGATACCGAAATCAAGTTCAAAATCTGTAAATGGAATCGATAGATACGTCGCATCACTCGTGAATCCACCGCTCAACCAGACGAATAACAATCCGACGACGATTTGTCCAATTAATTTTTGTTTCGAATTCAGACCAAGGTTACGTTTCTTGACGACTTTGATGTAATCATCAATGAAGCCGATAACGCCATAAGCAAGTGTTAAAAACAGTAACGATAATTGTGTCGTCGATAGATCGCCCATGACGACTGCACCGAGAACGCTGACGATCATCGCAACAAGAATGACGATTCCACCCATCGTCGGTGTTCCTGATTTGACCTGATGCCATTGCGGTCCTTCTTCCCGAATTTCCTGACCGAATTTCAATTGGTGTAGAAACGGAATCGCCTTTGGCATAACGAGTAGTACAACAAGAAATGCAAGAATAAGACTGATGAATAATGTGATCATAGCAGACACCCTTTTTTCAAAAATTAGTTTTCGTTCAGATATGTTAATATCCGTTCAAGCGCCATCCCACGTGACGCTTTCAATAAGACGATTGTTCGTTCTCCGAGCAGCGGACGCAATCGTTTTGCAGCATCCTCGACAGTTGCTGCGAATTGGATTTGAACAGACGGATCGCTGATTCCTTCCGCAATCCACGCGCCTTTCTCCCCTACTAGGATAGCATGCGAGACGGGTAACGCAATCCGCTTTCCGACCGAGGCATGTAATAAGCGTTCTTGGTCCCCTAATTCATACATATCTCCGAGGACGAGAACTCGTGTCGTATACCCTTCCAGCGCAGTAACCGTCTCAATCGCTGCATTCATCGATGTCGGACTCGCGTTATACGCATCATTGATGACCGCAGTCTCTTCAAAGAGTAATCGTTCCATCCGCATCGGTGTCAATTCAACCGCATCGAACCCTTCTTGAATCCGAGCGTCCGTCACGCCAAGTGCACGTGCTGTCGCAATCGCGTATGCTGCATTTCGGACTTGGTGTTTCCCTAGCACTGGTAGGTGAAAAGCGGTGCCATCGTAAGTAAAGGCCGTTCCAAAGAGCGTTGCTTCCCTAGTTTCGATCCGGTACGTATTTCCGATCTGATAGCCGATCTTCTCTGCTTGAACTTCTGCGAGAAGTGGTTCGTCACCATCAACGAATAAATGACCACCTGGCTTGAGTCCGGATTGAATCTCGAGCTTCGCTTTGGCGATGCCACTGCGTCCACCGACTTGCTCCGCATGCGATTCGCCGATGTTCGTGACGAGCGCGATATCTGGCTCAGCTAGATTCGATAAGAATTCAATATCGCCAAATCCATTCATTCCCATCTCAAGTACAGCGACTTCCGTATCAGCCGGCATCATGAGAATCGTTAACGGCATTCCGATATCCGAATTGAAGTTTCCTTGAGTCTTATGTGTCTTGAACGTCGTCTTGAGTACGCTTTCGATCATGTCCTTCGTCGACGTCTTCCCATTTGATCCAGTGATGGCGACGACTTTTGGCGCAATCTGCATTAAGTATCGTTTTGCGATTTGTTGCAGGGCAACCAATGGTTCATCGACTTCCAAGAAAACGATATCGATGTCTGGTCGATCAATGTCTTTCTTCCATAAGGTGACGATCGATCCTTGGTTTTTTGCACCTTCAAGGAATCGATGACCATCGACGCGTGCTCCCTGAATCGGAACATAGAGACCGTCTTCTAGTTGTGCGCGTGAATCCGTTGCAAAATGACGAACGATACGATCATCTTTCACATCGAGATGCAACCATTCAGCGAGTTGCGTAATTGTTAACATGATATATACCTCCATTCGATGACAGCAAAAGAGGACGAATGCAAAAGTCAACGAATGACTCCTGTTCGTCCTCGTCTTCCTGTAGAAATCAGGAAACTTGCTCTACCGTTACTCTTTAGGTTCAGCTAGTTCGACCGTCAACTTTCCATTTTCCTTCACTAGTGTACCAGTTCGAGCCGATTGTTTGGTTACAAAACCTTTACCGATGACGTCGAGCTTCAAATCATATAAGCTGACAAGCTTTTTGACGTCTCGTTGCGACCAACCGGTCAAATCTGGCATCTTGAACGTATTTGATGTTTTCAGCAAGACACGTTCTCCGCTGACGAATTCCTGTCCACGGGATGGAATCTGCGAAACGACTTCAGCACCATCGCCTAGGATGATCGCAACTGCCTCTTGTTCTTTTGCTAGATCAGTCGCTTGTCGAGCACTCTTCTTGATATAACTCGGCGTAATCTTCGCTTTGACATCCACCGAATCCTTTTGCGTTTCCGGTTGGATGCTACGATACTGTAGTGCCGTATTCATGACACTCTTGAACACAGGACTCATGATGAGTGGACCAGAGACGGATGATTCGTTTTTCGATGGACGATCGACCGCGATGTACATGATCAATTCCGGATCATCTTTTGGGGCCATACCGATGAACGAGTGAATGAATTGTCCTTGAATATACTTTCCATTCTCAGAAATCTGAGCCGTACCGGTCTTCCCAATGACACGGTAATCTTTCAACTTATACATTTGACCTGTACCAAGCTTACTGTTGACGACACCGTCGAGTGCTTCGCGTGTTGCTTTTGCCGCTTCAGCAGAAATCGGTTTACCGACGACTTCTGTTTTCGCTCGGTAGGGTGCCTTATCCGTATGATCCGCTTTTTGGATGATATGCGGTTTGACCATCTCGCCGTCTCCAGCGATTGCTGTCGCTCCTTGAAGCAATTGCATCGGCGTGACCGCAGTCGATTGCCCCCATGAGGTGATGAGCGCATTCAACGGTTTAGACAAGTCGGATTGACTATTTACTTCTCCCGAGATGTCTATACCCGTTCGTTGGTCAAAATGAAACTTCTTAAAGTAATCTTTATACCGTTCGATCCCAAGTTTTTCTGCTGTCAACTTCGAGAACATGACGTTTGAAGAGTGATAGACCCCTTCAATCATCGGAATGGTTCCCCAACCGACATCGTTATAATCCTTGATGACCGTCCCTTTATAGTTATAACTACCCGATTTATACATCTCATTCGGACGGAAGACTCCCGCATCAATCGCCGCTGCGAGCGTAAAGATTTTCATCGTCGAACCTGGTTCGAATCGTGACGAGACAGCGAAATTCGTGAAATCTTTCATATCACGTAAATTCGGGTTGAACGATGGGCGATCCGCCATGGCGAGGATTTCACCGGTCTTCGCATCCATGACGATCCCCGTCGCATTTTTCGGTTTGTACGTGTTGTACATTTTTTGCATTTCTTTTTCAAGCGATTGTTGGATTCGATGATCGATCGTCAAATAGAGATTCGATCCATCCTTCGGTTCGTTCGAAACACGCGACGCACCTTGAATCAACGGATTACCGCTACGATCCTTTTCAAAGACACGGGCTCCGTAGGATTCACTTAAAGCATTATCATACTGCTTCTCGATTCCCATCTGACCTTGTAAAGCGACTCGACCATTTTCCTCGGTTATCTTTTGAACGAATCCAAGTGTATCGGACAGGAAGATGCCGTTCGGATAGTATCGTTTCGGCTCTTCAATCATCCGGATTCCGGGAAGTTTCAACTTGTCGATCTTCTCTTTTTGATCGAGCGTCAAATCATTTCCTTTTTTTCCGAACTCAATTTGAGAACGGTCTTTGTTTTCAATCAGATAGGTCTCCAGTTCCTTCGTCGTCATCCCAAGAATCGGCGCAAGACCTTCAGCCGTCTTTTTAAAGTCGACGATCGTCTCATCTGGATCTTTGACACCACCAAGTCGATAAACGCCAATCAGATGATAGGATGGAATATTGATCGCAATCGGGGAACCGAGACGGTCGAAAATCTCGCCACGTTCTGCTCCAAGCGTTTCTTGAGACTCCCATCGTTTCTTTTCCGCGTATGCAATCATATCTTCACCGTGGAACTGTTTTGTTGTTGCTAAATACAAAAATCGGCCAATGAACACAAAAAAGAGAGTAGCAAATATCACCATGATAAAGGCTACTCTCCAACGGGATTTTTTCAGTGGATTCATTTAGGAATCACCTTGATGTTCCCTTTACGCATATCAAGACCCTGTTCTTTTGCAATCTTATAAATCCGTTCCGGAGAGCTTAAGTTCGTGACCTCTAGTTGTAAACGTTCGTTCTCTTTTTTGAGTGATTGTGTGACTTGGTTCTCTTTTGCTAAATCACGGCTCACATTATACGCTTCGTTATGCGTACTGATCGTCAAACTCCCAAATAACACAAGACCACCAATCATCGCGCTGTATAAGAATTTTTCAAATGGATACAAGCGATACTTCGGACGGACGGCGACGCGACGCGCGATATCTTCCGTCTTTCGTGGTTCCTGAACAGGTTGTTGACGAACGGGTTGAACCGTTTGGACCGATTTACGAAGTGGTTCTGCCATTGGAATGCTCCTCTCAAGTTTCTTTCATTTTTTCAGCAACTCGTAATTTTGCCGATCGGGCGCGACGGTTATCATCGAGCTCTTCAACACCAGCCGTAATCGGTTTACGTGTGACGAGTCGGAGTTCCGGCTCCATTTCGACGGGAATCATCGGTAACCCCGGCGGAAGCTCGGGTAGTGATGATTTTTCTTTGATTGCTTGTTTACACATGCGATCTTCAAGTGAATGGAACGTAATGACACATAGACGTCCACCGACACGTAATACATCAATGGCTTGGTGTACCGCACGGTCAAAGACATTCAGTTCATCATTGACGGCGATCCGGATTGCTTGGAAAGTCCGTTTCGCAGGGTGACCACCTTTACGTCGTGCTGGTGCTGGAATCGCATCCTTGATCAATTCGACGAGTTCGAACGTCGTCTCAATCGGTCGCTCTTCCCGCGCTTTTTCGATTTTGCGCGCAATCTGTTTCGAGAATTTCTCTTCCCCGTATGTAAAGAAGATACGTACGAGATCATTGTACGACCACTCATTGACGACTTCGTAAGCAGAAAGTGGAGAAGATTGATCCATGCGCATGTCGAGACGTGCGTCGTGATTATAACTAAATCCCCGTTCCCCTTCGTCTAATTGTGGTGAAGAGACACCGAGATCGAATAAGATGCCGTCCACTTTCTCGACGCCATGTGCTGCCAACTGCTCTTTCAGATAAGCAAAATTACTCTTTATTAAAGTAAAGCGACCTTCATACGCCGCGAGACGTTCTGCTGCATGAGCGAGAGCGACATCATCCTGATCAAATGCGTATAGATGACCTGTCGTCAATTGCTTGACGATTTCTTCGCTGTGTCCTGCTCCACCTAATGTACAATCGACGTAAATACCGTCGGGTTTAATCGCGAGTCCTTCGATCGACTCCCATTTCAATACTGTTTCATGCTCAAACATGTCCTGCCTCACCTTTCACTGTCCTTGAAGGACGTTACTCTTTTTCAATGTATCACATTCTCTCGTGTAAACGTTACGAAAATGAGACAGTTTCCTTGATTTATTTAACTTTTGTGTAATTTTCGCTAAAAAAACGAAAAAACCTGCTAGTTTCAGCAGGTTTAGAGGAAAATCTTCAGTTGATCACTCGTATTCGCTTCATAGGCTGTTCTTAAGTCCCGCACAAAATCAAGACCATGATGATTTAACCACGGGAGGACAGAATGAATCCGCTCTTGCGGCGCTCCATCAGGAAAGAGATGGTAAGCCGTCTCTTTATATTGCCGTGTCTGTCGGTCAAACTGACGTCGATCTTCTACCAGCAAACTAACCATTGCTTGTTCGAGCTGTTTCTTGATCTTCTCACTCTTACTCGATGTCCGCAGTAAACCCTGTTCGAGCGAGAGAAATTCGGAGACGAAACTGTCTTTTAGCATCGCTGCCGCCTGCATATGTCCTGTCACCTTCTCTTCTGAATAAACCGGAATCGGAACGCCTGACCGGACGATTTCTTCGAGCGACACCTCGAGTTTAGCAAGACGTTTTTCATCGCTACGACGCACGAGTAACCCACCCATGCGGGGAATCAATAACGGCATCGTCCAATTCAGATGATGAAAGAGCGGTCGTAAGCGTGTCCAGTATGCTAACTCTCCCGGACCACCGATATAGGCAAGCGTCGGGAACAGGTAATCCTGCATTAATGGACGCGTGACGACACTGTTGGAGAAGCGTTCCGGACTGGCGTACAGCAACGCGATCAATTCAAGCTCCGTATACTGCTTTCCTTGTTTCGTCTCGAATCCGTCTGCTGTCGGATAAAGCAACTGACGACCGTGATCATCGACGAAAAGATGCGCCGCTTCCTCGTTCAAGAATGTATCCGGTAACTCTTGCGTCTGCGAAATACCATCCTTCAATGCTCGTCTAAATTCCGCATTGTCTTGAATCAACCGTTCAAAGAACGGAATCTCGAGTTCACGGACAGATTGTGTATCCGCATCAAAGAAGACGACATCAAAATCGATCAATTCACCGATCAATTGCGAGAAAAACATCCCATACGATGTACACTCTTCAACGAGTTGCTTCAGACGCGTAACTAATCGTTTCGTATGAACCGTTTCTGGCATTGCTCGGAATGCCTCTTCGATGATTTCAAGAAGTGCTGCTTGATCAAAAGAGATTCGACTGACCGAGCGGGCAATCGATTCTGAAGGTGTGACAGCGATTTTACGCGTTTGATAATCCGCTGTCGGAACGTAAACATGGTTAATCTCATCAAAATCGTGATCTTCGGTCGCGAGCCAAAAAATCGGAACGACAGGTCTCCCAAGTGTCGTCTCCGCCTGCTGCGCGACCTTCAGACAGGTCAACAATTTATAGATGGCATATAATGGTCCGCCAAAGATACCCGTTTGTTGCCCTGTAATGACAACTTGAGCTTCACCCGTACGAAGCTTCGCGACACGTTCCCGCAAACGCTCCGTCATGTTCGGATTTTGACGTTCGAGTTCGTCTGTCAGTGCATCAAGATGCGGATAGTGACGTTCTTCAAGCAAACGGCTCCTCGACGCTAAACCACTCTCTCCAAGGTGGTCGACATATGTTAAGAATTCTTCTCGTGAAGCACGATGCATCAACGAGTTTTCATCGTATAAGGCTTCAAATGGTTGTACCTTCAAACAAAATCCCTTCTTTCTTACCTAACTGGTCAGCTGATGAACAGTTGACGAATACCGAGTACGAACAGTATGAAATGGACGGGTAATGCCAGCAAGATGATGATCCGCCAACTGTGGCGAATCATTTGTCTCAAATCAACATCAAGTTGACGAATTCGTTGCCAGAGCGCATTCAACGCAAACACCAACAACACGACGATGACGATCCACCCTAAGTAATTTGTTCCGGTCAAGGCAATCAATGCAACATGAATCGCATACAGCACGATGAATGTTCCAAAGTCGAGTGCAAATCGAACGGCCTTCCCATGTTTCCGAAATAAAAGTAGAAAGACGAGATACAACGCAATCAGGCTGAATAAAGGAAAAATGATGAAGACTGTCACTGCGTACCCTCCCTCTGTTTGATCTGTTCATAATAAAAAGATAAACGTGGCGTCGCAGTCGTCGCCTGACGTAATGCGTATCCAAGTATCGGCTCTACTTCCGTTCGTCGTCCGTACTCAAGATCTCGTAACATGGAAGAACGGTTTTTGCTCGTATTCTTCATGATCCGCTCGATCTCGGAATAAGTAATGTCATGGTGCGGGAAGATCGTCCGCATTTCGTCAAATAATTGACGGGCTTCTTCTCGATAAGGCATCTCTAATAAGGATCCATTCTCAACACCGTAATAAGCCGTCACTGGATTGATGACGACGTTGATGAACAGCTTCGTCAATAAGACAGTTTCCATATCTGACTCGAATTCAAAGCATAGCTGCTTTGACGACAAGTTCGCTACCTCTTTATTCCCGTAGCGGATGCGTCCTTTTCCAGTATGCTGGACTTCAAACGGTGCAGTACGCATGGCACCATGTTCGACGACACCAAATAAGACATGCGGCAATTGCTCTTTCCATTTCAAATGATCCATTCCATTTTGCAGGAACATGACGGGACACGTCAGCCGTTTAAGGAATGGAATCACACTTTTTATATCATACGACTTTGTCGCGACAAACACCAAGTCTTCTGACTCGAGCCGATCAATCTTCCGGATCCGTACGAGACGACTCGCTTGTCCATCGCGAATGATTGGTCGTTCCTCTTCTTGTTCTTGTCGCACATAAAGCGTGACTGCATGCTCTTCCGATAAATAAGAGGCAAGCAACAATCCGATGGCACCCGCGCCAATGATTCCAACATTCATCTATTCATGTCCCCTTTCATGAAAAAAGCGACCTTAAAACCGATTTCTCGATTCGAAGGTCGCTTTTATACCGATCAATCAGCTTATTTGCTGACGATTTCTTTACCTTTGTACGAGCCACATGCTTTACAAACGCGGTGTGAAAGTTTCATTTCACCACAGTTTGGGCACTCGACCATACCTGGTACACGGAGTTTGAAATGAGTACGGCGAAGACGTTTGCGTGTTTTCGACGTTCTGCGGAATGGTACTGCCATCGTTGTCCACCTCCTTGAAAAAATACACTCGCCTTTACTTCAGAAATCAGGAATCCTGATCTTTTTTAAAGAACTGAGCGAGACCCGCGAGTCGCGGATCGATTTTTGGTTCGGTTTCCTCTGGATCTTCTTCAGAAAGAATCGTCCAGCCTTCCCCCTCAACCAACTGATTCTCTTCATCATCCCCATGCACTTGCACTGGCACATGAAGTAAAATCAATTCTTGCACGAGCGGTCGAAGATCGACCGTATTCCCGATCGGCACGTTGATGTCATCTGCTTCGTTCGAAACAGCATCGACCTCGAGCAGGAATGGCTCGATGGATTCAATCTCGAATGGATAAGCGACGTCATTTAGCGTCCGGGCATCCGGAAGCGTCATTTCGCCGGTAATCCGAAGATTGAATATTAATTGATTCGATGTAAACGATGCATTTGCACGAACGTGCACAGGTTGCACCGCCCGGATATCCGGATGGAGGGCGACTAGCTCATTGAGCTCGATCGTCTCGTTAACCTGAAGTTGACCCAGATTGCGCAATTTATTCAATTGCATCAGGGACCATTTCATCCGAATCACCTCAATTGCAACAATATGAATTATAGAGAGGACATCTTGTTTTGTCAATGTTTTTTCTTTACACTGAAATCGCTAGAGAACGAACACTTTTGGACGTCTTTATCCATATTACCGCACTTAATTCGGTTTGCAAAGGAGAAAGTTTTCATGAGGATGACAGCTATCATTTCAGAGTACAATCCGTTTCATAACGGACACTATTATCAAGCGACGACAGCACGACGGGAAACGGATGCCGACGTCATCGTCGCCATCATGAGCGGGACGTTCATGCAGCGTGGTGAACCCGCCTTTACGGATAAATGGACACGTGCTCAGGCAGCGGTCGCGAGCGGTGCCATCGATCTCGTTCTTGAACTTCCTTTCTATTTTGCTGTCCAGCGTGCTGATCGTTTTGCACTCGGTGGTGTAACGATTGCCGAGACAATCGGCTGTCAGTCGCTTTCGTTTGGAAGCGAGTGCGGAGATATCGAACCTTTTCTCCATGCAGCAGCGGAACAGATCGAAGAGACACCTGCATACAAGCAAGCGTTACACGATGGATTATCAGCGGGCCTCTCTTCTGCTCACGCCGCCAGTCAAGCATTCAGGAGCGTCTCACAGACGCTTGATTTGACACAACCGAACAATACGCTTGGCTATTATTACGCTCGCGCCGCAAATACCCTATCGCTTCACACGACGAAACGGATTGGAAGTGGCTACCACGACTTATCCACAGGGGACATCATGAGCGCCACCGCGATACGCGCCCATCATCAGACACACGGTCAGCTGCTCGCACTTCCTGAACAGACCGAAGACGTCTTAGCAAGTGCCTCTTTCGCCAACTTCTCGCATTATTATCCGTGGATTCGACAACGTCTACTAACGACTCCAGTACTCGAGTTGATGCGAATCGCTGGGATTGACGCTTCGTTAGCACCACGACTCATCGAAGGAGCTAAACAAGCAACGACGTTCGATACCTTTCTGAATCACGTCAAAACACGCCGTTATACGCGAACGAGCCTGCAACGTGCCCTGATCTATCTGTTGACCTCAACGACAGCAGAGGAGGTCGCACGGATCGATTACGACCATGTTGATTTCGTTCGTCCCCTCGCCTTTTCAGAACGAGGACGACAGGCACTCAAAACCATCAAAACGAGGACTGCCGTATTCAGCACCTTCACGAGTCATCCTTGGCTAACGAAAGAAAGCCAAGTGACAGCTGCATATGCACTGCCCTTGGCTCGCTACGACGCGTTGCTTGAACACCGTCGCTTTCCTTATTTTGCTGGAAGTTCTTCTAAATAATCAATCGCATCTTCGACTGTCTTGATCGGAACGAGCTTCATGTTCGTTCCGAGTTTTTTAATGGATGGTTTTGCTTCTTTGTAGTTCTCTCCTGCTGGTACGAACATGATTTCTGCTTCTGCCTCGTCTGCAGCGACCACCTTTTGCCACGCTCCACCGATTGGTCCCACCTTGCCACCTTCTTCAATGGTTCCTGTGCCGGCGATTTTATGCCCTTTCGCCAAATCTCCCGGCGTCAATTGATCATAGATTTCAAGAGTGAACATCATTCCTGCAGAAGGTCCCCCGACGTCTTCGACCTGAAACTCGATCTCAGGATCCGTCTTCACGTTCGAGATCGGGAGCGGTTCGTAAATGCCGAGCCCGACTCGCTTGACCTCTTTAGATAACTGATCCACTCGAATCGTCGTCTTCTTGTCTTCCGATTTACGCGTGAACTGAATTGGAACAGCTGTTTTGGCTTTTTTTGTTTGAATCGTCTTCATGAAACCTTCAAATGACGTAATCGGTTTTCCGTCAACACTTGTAATCCGATCCCCTGCCTTCAGTTTCCCTTCGGCTGGACCACCGGGAATGACGCCGGAGACGTAGACCCCTTCGAAATCGACATCGACCTTTTGATCCGCTAATTCATACGCTTCGATTGTTGCGTTATGTTGCGCTTCTTCCATATACAGCTTCTGACGCGTTTCATACTGCGCGTCCGACTCGCCGTCGTACAGATAATCACTTACACTCGATGTTTCGGAGAACGGTAGAAATAAGCTTTCAATGAGAAAGTAAGGCGTGGCCCGGCGTTGTGCGATCGTCAGCATCATCAAATCTCCCGGTTCCTTGTCGCCTCCAGACACATCGATCAAATCTTCCGTCGACGTCGCGTCACCCGGATAGGAGATGAAATAGGGAAGCGGTACGAAAAATACGATCAAGGCAGCGATGATTGCTGCTAAGGCAGGTTTCCAAGCTTTCATCACAGTTCTCCTTTCGTATATTTCTGACGTAGCGCTTCTTCGACAGAAGGCGGTACGAGATCGGCAACGGAAGCACCATATTTGGCAGCTTCCTTAACGATCGAAGAACTCAAGAAGGAATACTGATTATTCGTCATCATGAATAGTGTCTCGATTTGATCATTCATCTTCTTGTTGATGGAAGCGACTTGCATTTCGTATTCAAAATCCGAAACTGCTCGTAGACCGCGTACAATCGCGGTTGCTCCGACTTCCGCCGCATAATCGACCAGTAGACCATTAAAGGAATCCACCTTGATTTGAGGTAAGTGCGATGTCACATCGGCAATTAACTCCATCCGTTCCTGGACAGAAAAGAGTGGTTGCTTCGAAGAATTATTCAGTACGGCAACGATGATCTCGTCAAAAATCGGAACGGCACGCTCGATGATGTCTAAATGTCCGTTTGTGATCGGATCAAAGCTACCTGGGCAAATGGCGATTCGTTTCATTCGTGGTCTTCCTCCGCTTCCATGAATTCGTACAACGTGATCGAGATGACAGCGGAATAACGAAGTCGGCGCACGACTTCTAGTCGTCCGATCTGGTCCGGTAATTCAACCGCTGAGTCATGTTCACAGACGATGACACCATTGTCCGTCAACATATTGTGTTGCTCTATGTACGTGACATGTTCCGTCAATCGCTCTTTTGCATAGGGAGGGTCTAGATAAATCAACTTAAACGGCTCTTCAGATGAGAGTTCCGTTAAAGCGATCGCTACATCTTTTTTTAAAACACGTGCTTGGTTCGTATAGCGCGTCGTTCGTAAATTATCTTGGATCGTTTGGATCGCTTTATGGTGTTGGTCGACGAACACTGCCTCATCGCATCCTCTTGAAAGAGATTCAATCCCAAGACCACCGCTCCCCGCAAACAGATCCAGTGCTCGTCCTCCGTTGAAATAAGGACCGATGACGTTGAATAAGGATTCTTTTACCTTATCCGTCGTCGGTCGTGTTTGATCCCCTGGCACTGCTTTTAATCGTGTACCTTTCCGTTCCCCTGAAATGACTCGCATTTCCTTCATTCCTTTCAACAAAGAAGCGACGAGGATGTCCTCATCGCTCCATGGATTATGCTTCTTCTGGCATTTTACCTTTTTTGTTCGCGAACGTCTCCGTGATGAACGGTCGTTCTGAACGTTTGATCGATTCGACGAACGGGAGAGTCGAAATGAC
This sequence comes from Exiguobacterium sp. s161, assembly GCF_018619045.1. Taxonomy (NCBI): domain Bacteria; kingdom Bacillati; phylum Bacillota; class Bacilli; order Caryophanales; genus Exiguobacterium; species Exiguobacterium sp. s161. The sequence goes on along the minus strand of NZ_JACSNH010000001.1, from coordinate 839,963 downwards.
TTCCATCACCTGTTCATGCTGATCTAAATCGACATACAGATGAACGTATCGTTCACGTTTAGACGTAAAGTAGACGTTCCCGTAACGGCGTAATTGACGGGATGCTTTCATCGCATTGACATAGACGATGAGTCCCACTCGTTCCTTGATCACGCCAGCCTACCCCCTTCACCTTCGTTATCCGCTACAGCTACAGCTGCCACCGGTCGAACAACCTCCAGCGCATCCTTGATCGAAGAAAGGATTTCCCGTCGGTACTTTAATTTGCGGTGATACTTCTCCAGCGAGCTTCAGACTGATTTGTCCGAGTAACGTCTCGAGTTGTTTTTCCGCCTTTTTAAACTGCGCGACTTCTTCTTGTAAATCAAGTCGCCGTTTGACTTCATGGACCTTTTTCGTGATCGTCTGATAGTCAGGATGATACCGTCCGAATCGCTGTACGAGTTCGTAGTCCTCCTTGACTTGATGAAAATCGCGAATGACAGCCTGTGCCTCTGTTGACTCTTGCTGTGCTTGTTTCGCACATCTATATGCTTGCCCCGTTTCACTTTGAGCGAGAGATCGAATGAGGTCTTCCGCTGCGTTGATGAGGTCAATCGTCTTATCGGTATATATCACAACGAATCTCCTCCTTAACTTTACCATCTTATCATAACATTTCTCTCCCTCCTAGCCTGTTGAATTGTGTATAATTTGTTCAGAAGGAAGGAATGAACTTTATGCAACTGCTCTCTTTTAATATGTTCCGGACGATTGGAATCAAGACGGAACATGCCAAGTCAGATTATCACTTTGATTCCTTGAAAAAAATCGAACAGGCGGATGTCGTCCTGTTCCCGGAATACTGGCAAATCCACTCAATCATCTACGGAATGAAAAAACCGATCTTCCCGTCGGCTGCTACGTTCCACTTAGGTCATGACAAGATCGAGATGACGCGGATTTTTCAAACCGTCATTCCGGATAACATCCCTCGGACCGGCATCTATGGAAAAAATGAATTCACCGTCGAACGTGTCTTACGTGAATTTTCGTTTCCGTTCGTTGCGAAGACAGTCCGTAGCTCAATGGGACAAGGTGTTCATCTCATCAAAAATGAAACAGACTGGAAGAAATACACGGATACACACGAGACGTTCTACATTCAAGAGTACATTCCGAATGAGAAGGACTTACGTGTCGTCGTCGTCGGCGATCAAGTCCTTGCTGCGTACTGGCGCGTCGGTGGTGCTCAGTTCTTAAATAACGTCGCTCAAGGTGGTGTCCTTGATTTTAATGATGTGCCACAAGGAGCAATCGACTTCGTGCTCGCTCTCGCGAAACAGCTCGATATCGATCACGCTGGTTTTGATCTCATCATCCGTGACGGACAGTGGTATGTTCTTGAGTTCAATGTCTTCTTCGGTGGAGAAGGACTGAATCACCTTGGTATCCACGCACCGGATACGATTCTTGAATATGTCGAACGAAAATATGGAAGTTCATGAATTCTTCAAAATGACTTCACATCTTTTACGTCATCGTTTCATTCATTATGGTATGATAGTTTGGAAAGACTAGTATCTACTAGCAAACTGGGGTATAGGGGGATTCAAACATGAAGTTTGAACAATATGGTATTGAAGGCAAGGAACTGAAGTTCGGTCTTCTCGAAACAATCATGGAACATCACCGCTTCGTTCGTGAAGGACAATGGGATTACGAACGCGCGATGTACGACATGAAGTATGAAAAACAATCAACAGGTGAAGTATTCTACCTGCGTGTTCCTGTCTATGCGATCCAAGGTGAGATTGAAGACCGCCATGCTGTCGTTCGTATGATGACACCACTTCTCGGTAAACACTACTATCCACACGGTGTCGAGTATGATGAGACGTTCCCTCCGGAAATCGTCAAAGACTGCGAACGTCGTTTAGCAGCATTGCTCGAAACACTCGAAAAATAAGATCCACACGTAGAGGTTCCAATTAAGGAGCCTCTATTTTTTGTTTTTCATTCCAAACAAAAAAGCTAACGACCTCGCATCATCTACGAAGTCATTAGCTGTTCTGTCCACCTGATTGTTATTCTTTAATACACACGAAATAGCTTTTAACGCGCGACGAATTGTACATAAGATACGACATCGTCTCCGAGCTGAATCCCAAGCTGCTCGCGTACATGAAGATAAAGTGCGTGAAGTGACGTTGCCGGTGCATTGACCTTTACGCTAAATGCAATCTCTTCCCGGTCCATCCGTTTGATCCGGGAGTGATGGATTCCATAATCCTCGATCGCACAAGCAAGTAATTCCTCGATGGCTTGAATAGAGACGGTAACATCTCCTTGCATGTACTCTTCATAAGTCATCTACCTTCACTCCTTTGCTAATTGTGTGACCGAAGACATGACCTCTTCTAAGTCGACCGGTTCATCCGGCGTCTTCGCCATAGACGAAATCGCCCGTACTTTATTCTCACGGTCCAAAATGAACATTTGTGTTCCGTGTGTCACTAAGCCGCTCTCAGCCTTCGAGTAATAGAAATTCAACTGACGTGTCAAACGATCGATGACGACTGGATCTCCCGTCAATACTCTCCATCCTTTGGCATCTGCTTCAAAGTTCGAAGCATACTTTTTCAAGACTTTCGGTGTATCCACTTTTGGATCAACCGTCACTGCGACGAGTTCGACGTCACTTCCGTACAATTCTTCGCTCCGAAGCTTTTTCTCAAGCTTACGGTAATCATTTAACGTCAACGGACAAATATCAGGACAGTTCGAGTAGAAGAACGTCAACACTTTGACTTTTCCGTCTTCCGAATTGAATGATTTTCCATCTACGGCATTCGTTAATTCAAATGGTGTCGGTTCAGCGATGACAGGTAACTTTTCTTTCATGAAGAAATAATAATATCCCCCGGCTGCCGCAACTAAGATAAGGACGACGGCAGCGACCGTCAAGTAACTATTCTTTTTCAAGTTGGCTCCCCCTTAATGACTCCAGATCGCCCGGAATACGTTCGTCGTCTCACCCGGATCGTAGACGACATATAGTAAGCAATACACGATCACACCGGTAATGGCTGTCAAAAACCAAACGATTGAGGCAACCGGTCCGATTTTACGGTGACGTGCAAAGTTCTTCTTATACGCGTGATAGAGTGCCATCAAACCGAGCACCCCACCAGATGTCGCAAGAAGGATGTGGAAGATCAAGAATCCTGTGTAGTAGGCTTTGACGGACTCTGGACCGCCAAAGGCTGTGTTACCGAGCAGAATCGTCCGCAAGGCATACATGATGAAGAATAATAAAGCGAGTGCAGCTGCAATCGTCATCACGGTTTGGTGAGCTTTCATGTTACGACGCGTTTGGGCGATCAAAAACCAGCCAATCGCTACGAAAATCGCACTGATGACAATCAGCGACACACAAATCAACGGCAAATAACTCATGTTCCAACTTCCTCCAATTTAATCCGCTTTTGGTGTGAAGGACATGCCTTCATCCACGGCAGTACTTTTTGAACGGCGCACCCATGTAAAGAAGGTCAGTCCGAAGAATAGACCATACACGAGTTCTTGACCGAGCTTCATGAGGACACCACCAAAGCGTTGGTCCTCTAATAAGTCATCTGTCGTTCCGAGCAATCGTTCCAGGTTCAATCCGCTTAAATCATTGTTCGGCATACAGTAAGCGAGTACTTTCGCGAACGTCGCCGGATCCTGATACGCTTGATACTGAAAACTTTGACTGAAGATCATGAAGGCACAGGCTGGTGTCAACAACACACCATTTGCCACGATATAGACCATCTTCTTCAGGTCAGAAAGACTGTCCGCCTCATTGACCGGTGCAATGATCGGATACCACATCGTCATACTCAAGAAAATCAATGTTCCGTGGAACAGACGGTGAACGGTATAGTTCGTCAAGACATAATCAAAAATAAATGGCATGTGATAGAACGTAAACAAGGCATTAAAGACGACAAGTGCAATCAGCGGCTTGATGAAGAAGCGAAGAATCCTCCCAAGATACGGTGTATCGAACAAGCGCTTATAAAGCCACTCTGGTATCGCAATCAACAAGAGCGGCGGTGCGACCATATAGACGAATACCATCTGCAGCATGTGTGCTGAGAACGTGATATGTGCTAGCAGGTCTAACGGACTTCCAAAACCGATGTAAAAAACGATCAATGCCGCGAGCATCGAAAACTTTTGCCCAAGCGTTGTTTCCGGCTCATCCGGACGACGCAACTTTTCTGTCACGACAGCATATAGGATATACAATCCAACGAGTATCAACGCATAATACGGACTCCATAAGACAGTCCATTCGAATTGCGAAAGTGCTCCTCTTAAATTGCCTAACATATTTTTTCACCCCGTTCCTTTCTCTTACAAACTAAGATTACCGTTCCCCTATTTCATTGTAAAGGTTTCTCATAAAACGATTCCAAAATAAAAGACCATCCTGCTAAACGTTAGCAGAATGGTCACATTTCTTACCAGATCAATAGACGAAGCGTCGCAACAATCGTCAAGGCGACGAATACACCGAGACCCATCATGACTTTGATCCATGTGTTGCCTTTATTGTTCATATGCATGAACATATAAAGTTGAAGATAAACTTGAACGATGGCCATGATGATCAAGAAACCACCAGCTGCCCAGTGCGGCATGAGCTCAGCCATGACAGCACCGAACGCGATGAGTGTCAAGACGATCATGAGCGCGAAACTGATGAGTTGCAGTTGTGTCTCGCGACTACGTTCCGCTTTCATCTCGAGTTCGATTTGATTACGCGTAAGTTGTGGTTCGTGTTTTTCCATCTTATTTCACCATCCCCATGAGGTAGACGACTGAGAAGATAAAGACCCAGACGACGTCAATGAAGTGCCAGTAAAGACTTGAAACATAGTACTTCGGCGCGTTCACGACCGTGATGCCACGGTTCCAGTTCCGGATGAGAAGCGTCGAGATCCAGAGAAGACCGAACAAGACGTGCGCACCGTGGAATCCGACGAGTGTATAGAAGGCAGAACCAAATGCACTCGATGTGAACGTGTGACCAATGTGGTAGTAGTGATTGAACTCATAAATCTCACCACTTAAGAATCCAAGACCGAGAAGTAATGTGATGATGAGCCAAAGCTTCATCTTTTTCACATCATTACGTTTCATTGCCATCATGGCAAGAACGCTTGTTAATGAACTCGTCAAGAGAAGCATCGTCATGATGAAGACGAGACCCATTTCGAAGATGTCATAACTGCGTAGACCTTCTTTTGCACCGGAGTTATGAAGTCCGATGTATGTTCCGAAGAGAGAGGCGAACAAAGTCGTCTCTCCTCCAAGGAAGAACCAGAAGGCTACATATTTATTCTTACCCTCAAGTGTTGCTTTTTCAACATGATCCGGAATACCCGTGATCGGGTTATTCGGTACTGAATGATGACCCATCTTACTTCGCCTCCTTTTCTGCTTCAAGGCGTAGATCTTCTTCGACGACTGATTTCGGGATGTAGTATCCTTCATCATCGATCCAAGAACGGAAGAACATCGCGATCAATGTCATCGCAAGACCAATCAAGGCAACAACAAGACCAACAGTTCCATAGTCTAGGCGAAGAATGAATCCGAGACCTGCGAGGAATAGACCGACTGACATGACGAAAGGCAAGATCGTGTTGTTCGGCATGTGGATATCGCCGACTTCTTCCGATACAGAAACTGTTTTGTTTCCTGCCATTTTTTCGAGCCAATACGTATCCAAACCTTTGACGAGTGGGATTTGAGCGAAGTTATACTCTGGAGTTGGAACTGGAAGTGTCCACTCAAGTGTACGTCCATCTCCCCAGACGTCGCGTTTTACATATTCTTTTGACATCAATGCTGCTGCAATCGAAATGACGAGAACGATCGTCGACACACCCATGAAGGCTGCACCGATTGATGAAAGTAAGTTCATTGTTTCCCAGCCTTGGTTTGGCAAGTACGTGAAGACACGACGTGGCATACCTGTAAGACCAAGAATATGTTGCGGGAAGAACGTCAAGTGGAAGCCGATGAAGAACAACCAGAATTGAATTTTTCCCCAGAATTCGTTGAGCTGTTTCCCGAACATGAGTGGGAACCAGTAGTAAAGACCTGCGAAGAGACCGAAGACAACCCCACCAACGATAACGTAGTGGAAGTGAGCTACTACGAAGTAACTGTCATGGTACTGGTAATCGGCAGGTGCAACAGAAAGCATGACCCCTGTCATACCACCAACAAGGAATGATGGAATGAACGCGACCGAATAAAGCATTGCGACTGGGAACGTCAACTTACCGCCCCATAGCGTAAAGAGCCAGTTAAAGATCTTGACCCCTGTCGGTACAGCAATCGCCATCGTTGCTACGGCGAAGATCGCGTTTGCGACCGGACCGAGACCAACTGTGAACATGTGGTGGACCCAAACCATGAATCCAAGGAAACCGATCAACATCGTCGCAAAGACCATCGTCGTGTAACCGAAGAGACGCTTACGAGCAAATGTAGGAATGATTTCAGAGAAAATACCGAATGCCGGTAAGATCAAGATATAAACTTCCGGGTGACCGAAGATCCAGAAGAGGTGTTCCCAGATGACGATATTCCCGCCCGCTGCCGGGTCGAAGAAGTGCGCTCCGAAGAGTCGCTCGAACGTCAAGAGGAACAATCCAACCGTAAGTGGTGGGAATGCGAAAACGATCAAGGCAGAAGCAACGAATGCTGTCCATGTGAAGAGCGGCATCCGCATCAGTTTCATACCTGGTGCACGCATGTTCAAAATCGTAACGAGGAAGTTAATCCCCCCCATAAGTGTACCGAAACCAGAAATCTGAAGACCTAGAGCGTAGAAGTCTACACCGAGAGACTCAGGTACCGTCGAGAGTGGTGCGTATGCAGTCCACCCTGCGTTCGGTGCAGCGCCGAAGAACCAAGAAAGGTTCAACAAGACTCCACCGAAGAAGAACAACCAGAAACCAAGTGCATTCAAGAATGGGAACGCAACGTCACGTGCCCCGATTTGAAGCGGTACTGCTGCGTTCATGTATCCGATCAACATCGGCATCGCTGCCAAGAAGATCATCGTCGTACCGTGCATCGTGATCAATTGGTTAAAGAGTTCACCGCTGACGAAATCGTTCATCGGTTTAATCAATTGAAAACGAATCATTAGGGCTTCTACGCCACCGACTAGAAGGAAGAACAATCCAGACATGATGTAGAGAATCCCGATTTTCTTATGGTCGACTGTCGTTAGCCAGTCCATGATGCCGCTTTTTTTCTGCGGCATACCCATAGTATGTGTCCCCACTATGATTCCCCCTTAAAAAATTATTGGAGCTTTTTGTCCAATAGATAATCTGCCAATTCGCTCAATTCTTCATCGCTGATCTGATCTTCAGAGAATCCAGGCATTTTCGTACCTTGTTTCTCTTTTTGTGGATCGCGAATCCATTTTTCGAGGTTTTCTTTATCATGATCGAGGTAACCCGCGATACGCTGACGATCACCGAAGTTCGTCAAGCTAGGTGCGACTTTCCCGCCACCATGACAGCTGAGACAGTTCTGGGCATAGACTTTCTCGCCAGTCGTCCAGTTCTTTTCATTCTTTTTATCAAGCTGCTTCGTCTCTGCTTCTTTCGCAGCTTTCATATCTTTTAACCAGTTGTCATAGTCGTCTTGTTCAAGTGCGACGACTTTGAAGTCCATCAATGCGTGAGAAGGACCACACAACTCGGCACATTTACCGTAGTAAGTGCCTGCTTCTTTTGCTTGTAACCACATTTCGTTCTCAAGACCTGGGTTCGTATCTGTTTTACCAGAAAGAGCTGGTACCCAGAATGAGTGAATGACGTCTTTAGACGTCAAGTTAACAGCAACACGTTTACCGACTGGAATGACAAGTTCTTGTCCTGTCGAAACACCTTTGTCTGGGTATTCGAACTCCCACCAGTAGAGGTTTGCTGTAACGTTGATTTGTTCGTTTTTCTTCGCTTCTTTTGCATCTGCGAGTTCAACCGTTGTTTTGATCGTAGGAATTGCAAGCACGATCAAAAGAAGAATCGGAATGACTGTCCAGATGATTTCAAGCGTATGGTTCCCTTCGACTTGCTTCGGAACCGTGTTATCACCTGATTTACGACGGAATTTCATAAGTACGTAAATATAAATGACGGCTACGATCGCAAGGACGAACAACATGACCCACAAGCTAAGCTTGATGATCTCAAGTTGCATCTCAGCGCCTTCTCCGCGAGGCTGTAGCGCAGACAATTCCGGAATTCCACAACCTGATAACATGAGTGCCATCAAGCCGATTGGAAGAAGCCGGAAGAGCATTTTTACTGATTTTTTCACAACCATCCCCACTTTCTTTGTCCCCAATTTTGTCTTTCGTAATGGTGTACGTGAATTATGTCAAATCGTTTTAGAGAGAAACGAGTACGACCGTCACGATCCAAGCCGTGAAATAAAACAGTGAGAAGAAGAACATCTTCGACGCCCATTTGATTTCGGCTTGTTCATCTTGGATCTTCAGACCTTTCAGTCCCATATAGAGCCAATATCCACCGAGCAATGCCATGACGATCATGTAGATGATGCCATAGTGTGCTAAGAGGAGTGATGATGGAATGAGTACTGCAATCCACCATACAATTTGTCGTTTCGTGATCGCGAATCCGTTTACGACAGGTAACATCGGGATACCTGCTGCCCGATACTCCTCTGTCCGTCGCATCGCGAGTGCAAGGAAATGTGGTGGTTGCCACACGAACATGATGAGGAATAAAATCCACGCATCAATGTGAAGCGTCGGAGTGACTGCCGCAAATCCAATGATTGGTGGCACAGCTCCTGATATACCACCTACGACTGTATTGATCGTGTGCGTCCGCTTTAACCACATCGTATAAATCACGACGTAAACGAATGATCCGATCAATCCGAACACTGCCGCCACATGGTTGACGATCAACAACAATACCGTACCGGTCGCAAGAATACCGAGTCCTAGTGCGAGTATCCGCTGTCCATCCATCTTCCCAGTAACGCTTGGTCTTCCCATCGTCCGTTCCATCTTGTAATCGATGTCCCGGTCAATGTAGTTATTGAGGTAGCAACTTCCGGCAATGACCAATCCACTCCCGAGAAGCGTCCACAGTAACATCCACTTGGTTTGCCACAGATACAACAGGACATCATCCGTTATGTATGATGCTGCTACGACATACCCCGCGAAGACCGTAATCAGATTGGCACGGACAATCCCCATTTTTGCTAGGGTAATATAGTCCTTGAATGTCGGCTGATCCGCTTGCTCGATCGCCATATCCAGTGCCTCTCCAGTAACTTTCGCCATGCTGTTCCCTCCTTTTCACCGTCTGCTTCCGTTTAGCACCTAGGCTTCACGTAATTTCTTCACAGAAATAACACAGACATGCCACGAAACGTCCTTTTCTCTATAAAAGATACCACATATCGAGGACCGTGACGTATGAAAATACTTTCGACATAATGAACAAAATGTGAAATCTATGTGATTTTCATCACAGTTCACCATATTTACCTAATACTAGAATAGCGTTGTTCTAAAAGATTGCAACCCTTTCAGTACTTTTTATGCGATACTAGACCTATGGAAATCCATGTATTTCGTATTTTTTTAGAAAGGTGGTGTCCAAATCTTGAATCGAAAACTTTCGATGTTTTCAGCCTTCGTCACGTTTACGATGATGATCGTCTTACTGATGGGTGGGACAGTCACAAAAACGGATTCGGGAGATGGTTGCGGAACGGATTGGCCACTCTGTCACGGGGAACTCATTCCGACGAACCCAAGTGTTGAAACGATGATTGAATATAGTCACCGCGCTGTGACTGGAGTCGTTGGACTCTTAATCATCGCCTTATGTCTCTGGACGCTCGTTGCCTTCAAGGATCGATTAGATACGAAGATCTTTGCGTTTCTTGCTTTCATCTTCATGTTGATTCAATCGATCGTCGGTGCTGGAGCAGTCGTTTGGCAACAATCAGACCTCGTCATGGCGTTACATTTCGGGATCTCTTTGATCTCCTTTGCTTCGCTATTGATTTTGACATTGTTGATCATGGAGCGTCCGGGTCAGGAATTCAGGGAATCTGTCCCAGCATTCTTACGGAAGCTCTTGTACGGTCTACTCATTTATACGCTGATCGTCGTTTATACGGGTGCTTACGTACGCCATGTCGGCGCTACATATGCTTGCGTTGGTTGGCCTGTCTGTTCTCAACCTTCCATGACGTTCGAAGCGTGGGTGCAGATGATTCACCGGATCATGGCAGGATTACTGTTCCTGTTCACCTTATTCGTCCATGTCGTTGCGATTCGCTTAAAGCATCGGACGACAACGATTGGTATGGCGTTCGCGACGTTCTTCATCTCGTGCCAAGTCGCCACTGGGGCTTGGATCGTTCTTGGTGGACATGCAACGTATGTGCCGTTACTCCACGCCTTCTTGATCACATGTTACTTCGGGGTCTTATCTTACTTGACGTACCATGCATTCCGAACGCGTAAGGCAAATAGTCGTCTTCAATAAGGTCGTAAAAAAAGGATGTTCCTCAAGCGAGGAACATCCTTTTTTCATTATTTGAATCGAGCAATCGCACGCTTTCGCGCTTCGTCATGTGCGACGATTGGTTCTGGATAGCCATAATCCTTGCGTTGCTCAGCAGTCGGTTCATGAATATACTGCTTTGATAAATCCTTGATTTCCGTGACATACTTTCGAATGAACGCTCCATCCTTATCGAACTTCTTCGATTGAGTCGTCGGATTGAAGACGCGGAAGTACGGGACGGCATCCGTTCCGACCGATGCTGCCCATTGCCAACCCCCGATGTTTGATGCCGCTTCATAATCAACGAGTTTCTTCTGGAAATATTGTTCGCCTTTCTGCCAATCGACCAACAAGTCTTTTGTCAGGAAAGAAGCGACGATCATCCGTAGACGGTTATGCATCCACCCCGTTTGATTCAATTGCCGCATCGCTGCATCAACGATCGGATAGCCCGTCTTGCCTTCACACCACGCCTTGAAGCCCTCTTCATCGTTCTCCCATTCGATTTCCCGATATTGCGTATTGACGGCTTGTCGTTTTGATTCCGGGAAATGCATTAAAATCATGTAATAGAATTCACGCCAGATGAGTTCGGTGATGAAAGTCTGTTTCCCTTTTGATTCTTTTGCCTCCTGAACAGCCGCATAGACGGTCCGAATGCCGACTTCTCCAGTCCGTAAATAGCGAGAAAGTAAACTCGTACCGTCGACAGCAGGAAAATCACGATTCTCTTCGTAGCCTGCAAGCGATTGTTCGACGAATTTCTTCAAGCGTTGTTTCGCCTGCTTTTCACCAGGATGGAAGACGGCTTCCGACTCTGCCTTTTTAAAATAAGCGTTGATGAAACTATTATCGTGCTGACGCTTTTGATAATGATCCCGCAGCGTTTGCCATTTCACTTCATATGGTGTAGGAATGTCTTTTTTCATGAATGCATTCTTATATGGCGTGAATACTTTATAGAACTTTCCATCTTGCTTTTTAATGTCATGTGGGTGAAGAAGATGTCGGTCTAGTAGTCGCTCCGTCTGACGATCTTTACGCTTTTTCATGATTTTTTCATCTCGTGTCTTGAATGGTTCGACATATTCCGCATTAAATAACAAAACGTCCGCATCACCAGTTTCGTCTAAGAAAGCCTGTTCATCGCCTTCGATGAAACGGATTGGCATCTCCTTCTCTTTGCAGGCATCAGAAAACATCTCGAGCGCTTGGAAGAAATATTGTTGCCGTGCTTCATATTCTCCGATGTAATCCGGATTGAGCCAAAAGACGAACTCGACCGTCGCCTTCGGATTTTCATTTAGTAATTCAACAGCACGTGCCAACATGTGGTTATCTTGTAATCGAAAATCACTTCGTACCCAACAAATAATGTTCAATCGTATCCTCTCCCACTACGTATTGAATGAAAAACAGGCAGCCCGCCGAGCGTGCGCCTGTTTTTCGTTGTGACCTTATATGAATTCAATCAGTAAGTCTTGACTCGCGATGGCTTCGCCTTCCTTGACGTGGACGGCTTTGATTTCACCGTCTTCCGGTGCTTGGATCGTCGTTTCCATCTTCATCGCTTCCGTGACGAGGAGTTGCTCTCCTTTACGGACACGTGTACCCGTCTCGACGAGTACCTTCAGCACGCTACCCGGCATTGAGGCACCGATTTGTTTCGCATTGCTTCGATCTGCTTTTGGACGACTTGATGAACTTTCCTTAATACTGATGTCTTTGACTTCGACTTCACGAGGAACACCGTTCATCTCATAATAGATCGTCCGCATACCATGATCGTCTGGCTGACCGATTTGAATCAACTTGAGGTAGAGTGTCTTGCCTCGTTCGATTTCAACCTCGATCGTCTCACCTAGACGCATTCCATGGAAGAACGTATTCGTATCAAGAACAGAGATATCGCCATATCGCGCGACATACGAACTGTAGTCCATGAAGACTTTTGGATAGAGCGCGTAAGCGAGTGCATCAAATTCTGTAACGGGACGTTCAAGTTTTTCGAACAACTCATGTTTGATCGCGTCAAAATTGAGTGGATCCATCATCTTACCTGGACGTTCTGTCAGCGGAGCAGCTCCCTTGAGAATAGCCTGTTGAACGTCTTGCGGGAAACCATCTGGTGGTGTTCCGAGCTCCCCTTTCATCAGTTCGACGACTGAATCCGGGAAATCAAGTCCACTTGCACGGTGCAAGACATCCTCTTCTGTCAGATGATGTTGAACCATGAAGAGTGCCATGTCTCCAACGACTTTTGACGATGGTGTGACTTTGACGATATCGCCAAACAGCATATTGACACGCGCATACATCTCTTTGACTTCAGACCAACGATCCGCAAGTCCAACCGCTTTTGCTTGTTGCTGTAAGTTCGAATACTGTCCACCCGGCATCTCATGGTCGTAGACCGTTGGATTCGGTGCAATCATATCGAGTTCGAATGCTTGATACAGATGACGCACGTCCTGCCAATAATCCGAAATCTGTTCAAACTTCTGTGCTGATACGAGCGGTTGACGTGGATGACCACTTAAGGCATGAATCAAGCTACCACCCGCTGGCTGACTCGTCAGTCCCGACATGCTTGATGCCGCGACGTCTACGACGTCGACACCTGCATCAATCGCACGCGCATACGTATAAATCCCGTTCCCACTCGCATCGTGTGTGTGGAGATGGATTGGTAGCGATACCGCATCTTTAAGTGCTGATACGAGTGCGTAGGCTGCCTCCGGTTTCAAGAGACCCGCCATATCCTTGATGGCAATGATATGAGCGCCGCTTTCTTCCAGTTGTTTCGCCAGATTGACGTAATACGGCAGGTGATATTTCGGTCGATTCGCATCGAATAAATCCCCTGTATAACAGACAGCTGCTTCCGCGATTTTACCTGTCGGCAAGACCGCATCGATGGCAAGTTGAATCGACTCCGGGTTATTCAAGCTATCGAAGATTCGGAAGACGTCGACTCCTGCCTGCGCCGCTTCCTTGACGAACGTGTGAATGACATTGTCCGGATAGTTTTTGTAACCAACGCCGTTCGCACCACGAAGCAACATTTGAATGAGGACGTTCGGCATCTTTTCACGTAATTTCATCAGACGAACCCATGGATCCTCCGACAAGAATCGATACGCGACATCAAACGTCGCGCCTCCCCATGCTTCGACCGAAAACAGTTCAGGGAGCAGTTTCGCCTCCGCTTCGGCGATCGCAACGAGGTCCTTCGTCCGCATCCGAGTCGCAAGGAGCGATTGATGGGCATCACGGAATGTCGTATCCGTCAACAACACATTCTCTTGTGCTGCCAACCACTTCGCAACAGCTTCCGGACCTTCTGCATCGAGGATCGCTTTCGCACCCGGTGTATAGTCTGCCGGAAGATTTTTTGGAATCCGGACGTCACGCGCAAGCGGCTTGTCCAATTTCCCGATTCCCGGGAATCCATTGACAGAAACCTCTCCGATGTACGTCAAGAGCTTCGTTCCCCGGTCTTGGCGTTTCGGGAAGATGAATAATTCCTGTGTATCATCGATGAACGAAGTGTTGTAATCGCCACTAACGAACGCATGGTGTTTCAAGACGTTGCTCAAGAATGGGATATTCGTCTTAATCCCACGGATTCGGAATTCACTTAAGTTTCGACGCATCTTCGCGACCGCTTGGTCATACGTCAAACCGTGTGTCGAGATTTTAACGAGCAACGAATCATAATATGGTGAAATTTCTGCTCCGACATAGGCATTCCCACCATCAAGACGTACTCCAAAACCGCCTGGTGAACGATAGGCCTTGATCTTCCCTGTATCCGGCAAGAAGCCGTTTTCCGGATCTTCTGACGTGATCCGGCTTTGAATCGCAAAACCAAGCATCTTGATGTCTTCTTGTTGCGGAATACCGACGAGGTCACTATGTAACGATTCGCCTTCAGCGACACGAATTTGCGTCTGAACGATATCTACGCCCGTAATCATCTCCGTGATCGTATGCTCGACTTGGACACGTGGATTCACTTCGATGAAGTAAAACGATTCATCTTGTGTCACGAGAAATTCGACCGTACCCGCATTTTCGTATCCGACATGTTTCATCAGTGTGACGGCAGCGTCACAAATCTTTTTACGCCCTTCGTCTGATAGCGTAACACATGGCGCCACTTCGACGACTTTTTGGTGACGACGCTGTACGGAACAATCACGTTCAAACAAATGAATGATGTTCCCATGGGCGTCACCGATGATTTGAACTTCAATATGTTTTGGTCGTTCGATTAGTTTTTCGACGTAAATCTCATCCGAACCGAACGCTTTCAAGGCTTCAGATTTCGCACGTTCGATCATGTCTGGAAGTTCTTCTTCTGTCCGGACGACACGCATTCCGCGTCCACCACCACCAAGCGATGCTTTGACCATGAGTGGATAGCCTGCTTCCTTTGCGAACGCATACGCTTCATCAATGGATGAGATCGGACCATCCGTTCCCGGAATGACAGGAAGACCGGCTTCAATCGCAGTCGTCCGTGCACGTACTTTATCCCCGAACTTATACAGGTGCTCTTCTTGCGGTCCGATGAAGATGATTCCTTCTTCACGGCAACGTTTGGCTAGCTCAATATTCTCAGAGAGGAAACCATAACCAGGATGGATCGCATCACAATCGGCTTTTTTCGCTGTTGCGATGATATCTTCAATGTCGAGATAGGCTTCGATCGGTTTTTTACCTTCTCCGATCCGGTACGCTTCATCGGCTTTATAGCGATGAAGAGAACCCATGTCCTCTCGCGAATAAATGGCAACGGTACGAATACCGAGTTCTGTCGCTGCACGGAAAACGCGAATCGCGATCTCCCCGCGGTTTGCTACGAGAATCTTCTGGATTTTAGTCAACTGATGCTCCCCCTTTAGTTAATGAGCTCGTGGCACTCATCGAACGTGCAGTCTGCACTTCTTTATGATACGCCATCCGATATTTGTTTTGCATGGAAATGTTTGCCATCACACCAAGCATCGTACTCATGACAAGTAACGACGACCCACCGTAACTGATGAATGGCAAGGTGACACCTGTACCTGGAAATAGACCAGACATGGCCGCGATATTGATACATGTCTGGATGAAGATGATACCGGATATCCCGAGAGCGAGCATACTCGAATAAAGCGAGACACACCGATTAGCGATGATCGCCCCTTGAATCATCAGATAGAACAATAGACCGAGTACGACAAGAACCCCGATGAATCCGAGTTCCTCCGAGATGATCGACATGATGTAGTCGGTTTCAGGCTCTGGCAGATAACCATACTTTTGAAAACTATTCCCGAGACCTACTCCGAATAATCCCCCATGGGCAATTGATATGACGGAGTTGATGAGCTGATATCCCTTACCTTCTGCGTCAAGGAAGGGATTTAAACTTGCTTGAATCCGTTGCATCTGATTATCCGAAAAATTATTCCATGCGTACAAGAAGATGATTGGTACGGTGACGACACATAACATGATGTAACCACTAGGTAATCCAACTGCGAATAAAATCATCGCCGTGATGAGTAACAGAATGAACAATCCGCCGTCATCCGGTTGCATGCGAATGATGATCGCGTAAGGTGCAAGTAATACAACCATCGGAATCAAGATCCAGTCCGAGAAACTAAGTAAAATCCGTCTTCCTGGAGACGTCGCTGGAATTTGACGATGGATAAAGTGATGGACGATCCCAATCACGCCGTCCATTTTCCCTTTGTGCTTTTGATCAAAATAACTCGCAAGTCCGACGACGAGCACGAATTTACAAAGCTCGATTGGTTGAATCAAGAAGATACCGAAGTTCAACCATGCGCGAGCCCCGTTTAGTGGTGCCGAAAACAGCGTCGCCATCAACATCAACCATGTAATCGCGTACAAGAGTAAACGAATCACTGGTCCACGGAACACCTCATGATTGATTTGTGAAACGAAAAGGAACAGCACGATCGCCATCGCATCAAACATCAACTGCTTCTCAAAGAAGGACGTATTCGCATAATCTCCACCGTTCCACACGCTCGCACTATAGACCATGACCGTACTGATCGCCATGAGGATGAGCATCGTAAAGAAGAGACCATAGTCAAAAAATGCTCGTTTTTCTTTAAACTTCGCTAACATATGTACACGTCCTTTTTTCATTTTCTAAAAAAAAATACCCAAACGCCGCATTTCACGTTTGAGTAGAAAATCAGCACGTCTCCGCATCATGTAAATCAGATAATTGCTGTTCAAGTGATTCGAGTAATTGTTTCCCCTCACCCGCATCAATCAGTTCAAGACGTACCGCAAAATCAATTTGACGGGATAATCCGAACATTTGTGTATCCAATACTTCCTCGTAAAGAGGACATTGTGGCATCGTTAAATTCGCAAGCTGGACCTCGATCAACCGGCGGATTTTTTGTGCATCCGCTTCTAGTAGCTCAAGAGCGCGCTGGCGATGAACTGTCTCGATTTCAGTTGACAATCCAATCCCTCCTCATCAAATGACGCGTTCCTGTTATAGCTAAACTTTACCTTACTTTCGCCAACAATTCAACGTTTCGGTATAATGGATTTGTTGGACTTACACATTTAGGGGGTAGAACAAATGATTTTTCCGATTAACGGTAAAGTACGGCATCAGTTAACGATTGATCCGACAGTCTGGATCTTTGATGAACGAAAGGTAGCAATCGAGAAAATCGGGCAACCAGCCGACACAAGTGAACAAGAAGCGTACTACGCGAAAATGGGGGCTGCGTGGGATAAAGGCATCATGGAAGGCAGTCGTACGGATCACAATCGTCCGATGACACGTGCTGAAAAAGAAGCCGCGCTTCAAGGGTCATTCGCAATGGCTCTTGCACCGTTCATCCGGAATGCCGAGCTTTTACCGGATGCGATCGCCATTCGTTTCGAAGGCGAAGAAACGGTCGAACTTCCACTTGAGCAACTCGACGAAGTGTATCTGCAGTTCTCACAAGACGGCAAAGTGTTAGCAGATGGACCCGTTCATCTGTTACACGGACAACAGATCGTCAAATCCGTTCATACGGTTACCGTCATATAAGGAAAACGTGGTGCGCCTGAATAGACGCACCACGTTTTTTCATAGTAAATCGGCTGCGAGGCGTGCCAAGTTCGAGCGCTCCCCTTTGACGAGTTTGACGTGTCCCGTCATCTTCTCATTTTTGAGTCGTTCTACGGCGTAGGATAGACCATTGGAATACTCATCTAGATACGGATGATCAATCTGCTGTGGATCTCCGACTAACACGATTTTCGAGTTTTCACCGACACGTGTCAAAATCGTCTTGACTTCATGTTTCGTCAAATTCTGCGCTTCATCGATGATGATGAACTGCCCCGGCATACTACGTCCCCGGATGTACGTTAATGCTTCCAGTTGAATCGTCTTCATTCCGGCGAGAATGTTACCTAGTTCGTCTCCCGATCCCGTATTGAAAAGGTGTTCGAGGTTATCGTAGATAGGTTGCATCCACGGACGAAGCTTCTCTTCCATTTCACCCGGCAAGTAGCCGATATCGTTTCCCATCGGTACGACAGGACGAGCAACGACCAGTTTTTTATATTTGTGCTCGTCTTCCACTTGCAGGAGACCCGCAGCGAGTGCGAGTAGCGTTTTCCCGGTACCTGCCTTACCAACGAGTGTCACAAGTGGTACATCGTCACGTAATAATAACTCAAATGCCATCCGTTGTTGAACGTTTCGTGGAATGACGCCCCAGACTTGGTCGACATCGATCGAAAGTGCCCGAATGATCGGCAAGTTCTGATCAACGACGGCGATGGCTGAAGCTTTCGACATGTTACTTTTTAAGATGACGAACTCATTCGGTTGCACTTTTTCTGGCAAGACATCCACCGAAAGCCGTTTGTCCTGATAGAAGGCATCAATATACTCCTGATCGACGGTTACTTCGATGAATCCTGTATAAAGACCGGTCAAATCAGCGATATGATCTGTCATATAATCTTCAGCGACTAATCCATACGCATCCGCTTTGACGCGGACTAAGATATCTTTTGAGACGAGAATGACATCTCGTGGGGTCGCTTCGATTTGTTGTTCCCGATGAATCGACCACGCCAGTTCAATGATCTTATTATCGTTTGATTCATGCGTAAACGGCGAACCTTCATGAATGGAGTCCCCAATATCGACGCGAAGAATACCGCCGTTTCCGAGTGGCACTCCCGCATGAAGCTGACCAGTTTCCCGTAATTGGTCTAAGATGCGAGCTGTTTCTCGTGCATTACGCCCAACCTCATCCATGTTGCGTTTTTTTCCATCTAGTTCTTCTAGTACGATCGCTGGTATAACGACGTCGTGCTCCTGGAATTGGAAAAGAGAAAGTGGATCGTGAAGCATGACATTAGTATCAAGTACGTATATTTTTTTCATTCCATCGTTCGCCCCTTTAGAGTCGAGTTTGTGATGAATGTTACGCTTTTAGGATGCGATGAACGAGTTGATCCAACCGTTCGGCTGCCTGTTCATCGTATGTTTTTTCGATAGTTGGTCGTTGTGTGACAGCTGCTCCGTAAAACAAGATGTCACGCACCTCCTCAACGCGTCCCTCATAAAAAGCGAGTGGCAACGGAAGGTCTTCTTGCGGCGTAAACGCCTTGACGTCCGTACACGTTAAGCTGTACGTCGACTGATCTGCAAAAAAGATCAATGTGAAGACCGGATGTTCTCGTAATGTTTTAACGAGATGAGAATCTGCTTCGATTGTAAATCGAACCGTTTGCGAATCCGTCGCATGTACCCAACTGATTGCATGTGTGATGGGCCAATGTTTGGATTGATCATGCGTAATCAAAAAAACGAGTGGTAATTGCGATAGTGCTTCTAGTTGACCTGAGTTGAGCTGTTGTTCAACTTTATTTGCCATGACATCACCCCCTCTACGACTTAGTGATGATATTTCGATATATACTTCTCGTTTCCCTTTTTTACATCTGAATAATCTTCTAATATGATATACTAAGAAAAAAAGGGAGGACCTGGCATGCGAGTGAAATGTACGATTTGCGATAAGCGTGAAACGATTGATGATTGGTCCTTCACGGCGAAGCGATTACGCAATAAACCTGTTCGTGTCCACATTTGTGATGAGTGTCGATCACGCGTAGAAGAACGGACACTTGAACGCCACGCTTCTGGACAATTTCATTTATACCCGACTTGGGAAACGAAACGAAAACACTGGTAAACAAAAGGTCTGCGGGGAAATTCCCTGACAGACCTTTTGTTGTTCATCGATTGATTCGAACGAGTCGATCATCATCTGCCGATGGATTTCCTCTTCCGTCCGTATTATTTGTAATATAGTAAATTGATGTCTCGTCAATCCAGACATCTCGAATCCGACCTTGGTTTTCGACGATCGTCTTGACTTGCTTCGTCTCTAGATCGATGGTTTGTAATCGTTGTCCGACAAGTGTTGCAAAATAAAGTGTATTCTCTGCCGTTGCAACTCCACTTGGTGCAACAGATTGTTCTCCTACTTCATACCACGGCGTCACCAGTCCATCTGCTTGTTCTTTCCCTTCAATCGTCGGCCATCCATAATTCTTTTGTTCGATTCGATTGATTTCATCGTGCCCACTTTGCCCATGTTCGCTTGCATACAGTTGATCATCGACGAAAACAAGTCCTTGTGGATTCCGGTGACCGAGACTGTAGACGTATCCTTTTTGATTCCCCTCGAACGGTTCTCCTTCAGATGTGATGCGTAAAATCTTTCCTGCCAATGAATCAATGTCTTGCGCCAGTTCAGGATTCGCTGCGTCTCCTGCTGTGACGTAGAGCGCGCCTTCAGGTCCCCATTCTAGCCGTCCACCGTTATGAATCGTCGCTCCGGGAATATCATCGAGTAAGACACGTTCTTCCGTCCACTGGTCACCCTCTTCTTTTATCGCGATGACGCGATTCGTCGCTTGTCCTTGTTTGGCGTACGTATGGTAGACGTATGCCGTCTGATTGTCCTTAAAATCAGGATCAAGTACCATTCCAAGCAATCCACCTTCTCCTTCAGCAAGGACATCCTCTTTCAGCTGAAGGCGCATCCGTTCATAATCACCTTTTTCTCCTTTGACAATCGTTCCTTCTCGTTCCGTGATGTAAAATACCTCTCCTTCTCGGACAATATTCCACGGAGCGTTTAGCTCTTTAAATACGACTCCTTCTTGCGCTTGAGATGATTGCGTTGCTTTTTGATCACCTGAATCCTGTTGATTGTTTTCTTGTGTCGTCTGATTCGTTTCCTCTGTTGACGATTCTTCTGACGTTTGTGTACAGCCCATCAGAATACCCGCTAACAATAGGGGTATGACATACCTTATTTTCACTGTTTTCTCCCCCTTTTAGTATTCTTGTTCCCGCTACGCTTTAAATCATGCATCTGAATTGGCTCAAAAAAAAGAACGAACCTCCGAGGAGATTCGTTCTTTTGATTCATGACACGCTTCCGTCAAGAAGCTGTCCGTTCACGTTCACGCTTGACCATACACATCCGGAAGCGATAAATACCAAGTACGAAGACCATCGCAAGGAGTACTTCAGGAATCGGCCATGTCCAGAAGACAAGCGTCAATGCTGCCGAGAAGACGGCGAGCAAGAGATAGACGATCAGTGATTTCCACCATGCTAGTTCCTTAGCAAATCCTAACTTAAAGACGACAAGTGTCAAGATGACGACGGTAATCATTAAAGGATAAAATCCCGCTTCGATGTTATTCGGATCACTTCCGATACCGAGAAGTTTCGCGATGAACGGAATATCGTATTTCGAGAAATCAGAAGCAACGGCAGCTTGTGCATTCATTGCCAGTCCCCCTATTCGTTCAAGACTTAATCTTTACCTAGACGACGACGTTTTTCTTGCTTTTCACGTTCGTTCTTGTTCAAGACTTGTTTACGGAGACGAACCGATTGTGGTGTGATTTCACAGTACTCATCTTCGTTCAAGAATGTCAACGACTCTTCAAGTGAGAAGACACGTGGACGTTTAAGAACGTTCGTTGAATCTTTTGCAGATGCACGCATGTTCGTTAATTGTTTTGCTTTAACGACGTTGACAGCGAGATCGACATCACGGTTACATTCGCCGATGATCATACCTTCATATACTTCAATACCAGGCTCGATGAAGATCGTTCCGCGGTCTTCAAGAGCTGAGATCGCGTAAGCAGTTGCTTTACCTGTTTCGATTGAGACCATAACACCACTACGACGTCCACCGATATCCGCTTGGATGAACGGACGGTATTCTTCGAATGTGTGGTTCATGATTCCGTATCCGCGTGTAGCAGAAAGGAATTCGTTACGATAACCGATCAAACCACGTGAAGGAACGATGAATTCCATCTTCGTTTGACCGTTGTCCATTGTTTGCATGTTCGTCAATTCACCTTTACGGAGACCGATCGATTCCATGACAGAACCTGTGTACTCTTCTGGTGTATCGATGACGACGCGTTCGAATGGCTCGACTTTGACGCCTTCTTCTTCTTTGATGATTACTTGCGGTTTCGATACTTGAATTTCGTATCCTTCACGGCGCATGTTTTCGATCAAGATCCCGAGGTGAAGTTCCCCACGACCAGAAACGATCCAGCGGTCCGGTGAGTCTGTGTTTTCGATGCGAAGTGAAACGTCTGTTTCGAGTTCTTTTTCAAGACGCTCTTCGATTTTACGTGAAGTAACGAGATCCCCTTCACGACCAGCGAATGGCGAGTTGTTGACGATGAATGTCATTTGAAGCGTTGGCTCATCGATACGTAATAATGGGAGTGGATCAACGTGTGAAGTTGGGCAAACCGTCTCACCGACGTTGATATCTTCCATACCGGCGATCGCGATCAAATCTCCAGCTTTTGCTGTTTCGATTTCGACACGTTTTAGACCGAAGTAACCGAACAACTTTGTAACACGGAAGTTCTTCGTTGAACCATCAAGTTTTGAAAGCGAAACGCTATCACCAACTTTGATTTCTCCACGGAAGACACGACCGACACCGATCCGTCCGAGGTAGTTATCATAGTCAAGCATCGTCACTTGGAACTGAAGCGGCTCCATTGTGTTATCGACAGGCGCTGGTGTGTGCTCAAGAATTAAATCAAGAACGTTTGTGATTGTATCTTCTTGTTTCTCTAATTCAGGTTCAAATGAACTTGAGCCGTTGACTGCCGATGCATAAACGACTGGGAATTCGAGTTGATCTTCGTCAGCTCCGAGGTCGATCAAGAGATCAACGACTTCGTCGACGACTTCAAGAGGACGGACCATCGGTTTGTCAATTTTGTTGACGACGACGATTGGTTGAAGTCCTTGCTCGAGTGCTTTTTTCAAAACGAAACGTGTTTGTGGCATACAGCCTTCACGTGCATCGACGACGAGGATAACGCCATCAACCATACGCATGATCCGCTCAACTTCTCCACCGAAATCGGCGTGTCCTGGCGTATCAACGATGTTGATGCGTGTGTTCTTGTAATCAATTGCAGTGTTTTTCGCAAGAATCGTGATTCCACGTTCCCGCTCGATGTCATTTGAGTCCATTGCGCGTTCTTCGACTTGTTCGTTCGTACGGAACGTACCAGACTGTTTTAAAAGCTCATCGACTAATGTTGTTTTACCATGGTCAACGTGGGCGATGATCGCAACGTTGCGTAAATCATTTCGTACTAATGTTGTCATAGGTGTGTACCTCTTTCTATTCATTTAAATAAATCTTATCATACTTTCGGTCAACTTTAAGAGTATAGCACAGGTAGAGTCCTAATTGGCAATGACTAAGATTCGACATCAGTCCGAAAGCCTTTTCATTATCCTTCATTCACGCTACACTGTTAACGTACTCACGGGTAGAGGGGGAAAAGAACATGCGCCTGCTATTTTTATTACTCGCCATGCTTGCCGTAGGATCCATGGCAGCCATCGGCATCTTCATCGCGGAACAAAACGTCCCGATGACGATCGCCTCTGTCATCTTGATGATTGTTGCGATGGGTGCTGGGTTCGTCTTAAAGGCACGTTTACGAAAACAAGCATGAGCAAAAAGGTTCCTTTCGTTCAAGACGAAAGAAACCTTTTTTCAATCCTCTTGTGTTTGTACGAATGTCAAAACATCTTCAACGAACGTCCGGCTCCCTGCTAGCACACTCGTTTGTTCGAGAAATGACATCGATTCACCTGTGATCGTTCCGACACGCCCACCGACCTCTTCAATCAATAACTGACCGGCTGCGTAATCCCAAGGCATATTACGCATCGTGATATACCCGTCAACACGCCCTGCAGCTGTCCATGCGAGTTCAAGTGATGCTGCACCGATTGCTCGTACACCTACTGCGTGTCGTACGAGTGGCGCAAGACGATCCGTATTGATTCGACGATTTGGTGTCACCCAGGTCGCGTTCATACAGATGATTGCTTCTTTAACACTCCGCTCCTCGATTTGTGGTAATCGTATGCCGTTTTGATAAGCACCATGTCCTTTGATGACATGGAACAACTCGTCCGCCATGACATCGTAGACGAATCCATAACGTAACTCACCATCTATCATGATCGCAATCGAGATGGCAAACATTCGTTTTTGACGGATAAAGTTCATCGTTCCATCAATCGGATCAACGAACCAGATCGTGCCTTCGAGTGTATCGGGTCGAGCGATTCGCCCTTCTTCCCCATAAATATGATGATTCGGATAGCGATCTAAAATACCTTGAATCAATAAATCCTCGACGGCTTGATCAATCTCTGTCACTAAATCGCTTTTTCCGGTTTTTTGTTCGACGTGATACGAACCATCAATTTTTTCGCGAATGTACTTTCCCGCTCGTTTGATCAAATCTATCGCATCCAACTCAATCTGCATTTAAGTTCACTCCTTCATCGTTGTTTCCAGCTTCTTCTATAGTAACAAAAAAAGAAAACCAGCGAACAGTTCGCTGGTTGAAGAGTTGATATTTTATTATAAGGTAGAGATCGGAACGTTGAAATCAAGCTTCAAGACGTACCATCTCTTGACGATATTTTTCGAGGCGCTCTTTACTTGCGCCAACAGCTTCTGCGTCACTTGCCACCATCGCATCGTGTAATGTAGCAAGCTCATAATCGATTTCGAGACGCAATACAGGAATGCGTTTTTCTGCATCTTTTCTCTTGTATGCTTCTATCACTTGTTTCACAGTAACCACACTCCTTCGCGGGATAAACAGAGGTTTAATTTGTCAGATAATTGCGACTTATTAGTGGATTGAATCTATAATAGTACGATTCAACTTAGATGTAAAGCATCTAATTTTAAAAAATACAGTTTCACATATTTGTAAGACCAACGTCTTGTATGTAGTATATAGCCGCTTCCTTTCCACTTTAAACAAATGTTGATCATTTCCCGCACATTTCCAGTCGGATTAAAAGATAAGACTCCTATACGATCGCATAGGAGTCTTATCTTCATGATCCAATTATTTCTTCATACGAACAATCGGTTCTTCCTGACGTTTCGCTTGTTGCATCGTCCGATAACTCGAGCAGCCGGTCTCTTCCATATAAAACTGATCCCACTGTTTTTCCTCGGATTTCGAGGTGACGATTTGCTTGAATTCACGATACGCTTCGAGCAACCGTTGTCGTTCAACACCTGTCTCATACGCTTGCTCGACTAAATTAAAGAAGTCGATGACTTTCACGATTTCTTCAGTCGACCAATCGGAATTGAGCGGATAATTCAATGCCATCATTCCCACTTCCTTTCTGCACTTTTCTATTTTACACGGAAAAGAAGCATAAAACAGTTGCAACCGTACGAAAACTTGTTATAGTTAGCTTGTTTGATTGTATTTTTATTCGGTTTTAAGGGGGGAAATCTGGTGCAAACAAAAAGCTTAACACAGCTCGATACACCTTTATTCGATGCGCTACTTGCGCATGCGAAACGTCAACCAATTCAATTTCATATTCCCGGTCATAAAAATGGTCAAGGAATGGATCCAGCCTTTCGATCGTTCATCGGTCAGAATGCGCTCGATATCGATTTAATCAATATCGCTCCCCTTGATGATCTCCATCATCCAAAGGCAATCATTAAAGAGGCTCATCAATTGGCAGCTCAAGCCTTCCATGCCGACGAAACGTTTTTTTCCGTACAAGGAACTTCAACGGCCATCATGGCGATGATCATGAGTGTCGTCGGACCTGATGATAAAATTCTCGTTCCTCGGAACGTGCATAAATCGGTGATGTCAGCTATCGTTCTTTCTGGTGCGCATCCGATTTTCATTCACCCTGAATTCGATGAGACATTCGGAATCGCGCACGGTATCACACCAAGCGCGGTAGAACGTGCCCTTGCACTTCATCCCGATACAAAAGCAGTTCTCGTCATCAACCCGACCTATTTCGGCGTTGCTGGTGACTTAGAGAGCATCGTCAAGCTTTCCCATAGTAAAGGTATTCCGGTACTCGTCGACGAAGCACACGGCGTCCATATCGCATTCCACGAAGATATGCCGTTGTCAGCGATGCAAGCAGGAGCTGATCTTGCCGCAACCAGCGTGCATAAACTCGGTGGCTCACTTACAGGAAGCTCTGTCCTGAACGTTCGTCGCGGACTTGTCTCTCCAGATAAAGTTCAAGCAGTGCTCTCGATGTTGACGACGACATCAACATCTTACCTGTTACTCGCTTCTCTTGACTGCGCTCGGCGTCATCTTGCGATCAACGGTGAAGCGATGAATCGTCGGGCCCTTGAACTTGCGACACGGATGCGCTTTGGATTAGCGAAGCTTCCTTATCTCGCCGTTTTCGGTGAATCTGATCTGCATTCGAGTGCTACGTTCGCTTTTGATCCAACGAAAGTGCTTGTTTCCGTCAAAGGACTTGGCATTTCTGGTCACCTCGTCGAAGAGTTCTTACGCGAAGAACATCGGATCGAAGTTGAACTTTCTGATTTGAATAACATTCTCGTCATCATCACGTCTGGTGATTCGGAAGAGACGATTGACGCCTTCTTACATGCGATGTCATTACTTGTCGCACGTTATCAAAATAATGGCGCCGAAACAACTGATCATTCGATTGTTCTTCCAGACATCCCAGCGCTTGCTCTCAGTCCTCGTGATGCGTTCTATGAAGAGACAGAGACGATTCCGTTGGTCGATGCGGTCGGACGGATTTCAGCTGAATTCATGATGGTATATCCACCTGGTATTCCTATCTTCATCCCAGGGGAGATGATCACGGCAGACAACCTTGCCTATATTAAAGAAAACATCGAAGCCGGTCTTCCGGTTCAAGGTCTCGAGGATCATTCGCTCGAGACAATCAAAGTCATTCAACAATCGAATGCGATTCGTTAAAAATGCAAAAGCAGCCATCCTCATTACTCAGGATGGCTGCTTTTTTGAACCTTTCATTCGGCGTATTCATCGTTTGGTGAACAAGGAATGAATGCTGCAAATGCTTCACCGATTACTGCGACATCCTCTCGTTCAATCGCAAATGTACGAATTAAGACCTCTCCATTCAACACATCCTGTTGATCGAGTAACGCTGACTGACCACCGGTTAAACTGACGACGAGTACTTTCCCGAAGAATTGTCCCGTACAGACGACAGCAAAATCATAGCGGGCGAGTGCAGTCGTCCAGCCGACAAAACGAACCTTATCCATTTCCGATACGTAATACAGCTCCTCTAAGGTAGTCACGGATTCCATGTGCGTCCACCCTCTCCGATTTTTACTTTTTCTTTTCCTTTTTTGTATCAAGACCAAACAAAAAAACACCTCATACACGGTCGGCTCCCCGTGTATGAGGTGTTTCGATATTATTTAATGATGTGGATTGGGCTACCGATTGCAACTTCAGCAGTTTCCATTGCGATTTCACCGAGTGATGGGTGTGCATGGATTGTGAGTGCGATATCTTCAGCTGTCATACCAGACTCGATTGCGAGTCCCATTTCAGCGATCATATCAGATGCGCCTGTACCAGCGATTTGCGCGCCGATCAAGAGACCATCTGATTTACGAGTGATCATTTTCAAGAAGCCGTCTGGCTCGTTGAGTGCAAGTGCACGACCATTCGCAGCGTAAGGGAATTTAGACGCGATGTAATCGAGCCCTTCTTCTTTCGCTTGTGCTTCCGTGTAACCGACTGTAGCGAGTTCTGGATCTGTGAAGACGACCGCTGGAATCGCGCTGTAGTCGAGGTATGCAGGGTGTCCTGCAGCTGCTTCAGCAGCAATTTTAGCTTCGAATGAAGCTTTGTGTGCAAGTGGTGGTCCTGGAACGATATCACCGATTGCGTAGATGTTTTCGTTTGAAGTACGGCACTGATCGTCGATTTCGACAAGACCACGGTCGCTGACTTTGACTTCTGCCATTTCAAGACCAAGATCACCAGTGTTCGGACGGCGACCGACAGTAACGAGGACGTAGTCCGCTTCAACTGTTTGTGCTTCACCGTTGACTTCGAATGTTACTTTAACGCCATCTTCCGACTCTTCTACACTTTGAGCAAGTGCTTCGTTGTGGATTGTGATGTTACCTTTTTGTTTGAGCTTTTTCTTAACGACTTGCGTCATAGCAGGCTCGAAACCAGAAAGGATGTCTTTTGTTCCTTCAAGAATGACGACTTCTGTATCGAAGTTCGCATACGCTGTACCAAGCTCCATCCCGATGTATCCGCCACCGATGACGATGAGTTTTTTCGGGATTTCAGGAAGGTTCAATGCGCCTGTTGAAGAAAGGACGCGTTTTGACCATTTGAAAGCTGGAAGTTCGATTGGAGTCGAACCTGTCGCGATGATACATTTCTTGAATTTGTAAGGAGTCGAAGAATCTTCGTTGATGATACGGACTGTATCTTCTGATTGGAAGTAAGCTTCCCCAACGACAGTCTCGACTTTGTTCCCTTTAAGAAGACCACTAACGCCGCCAGTCAATTTGTTGACGACAGATTGTTTCCAAGATTGAACTTTCGAGAAATCGACAGTTGCATTCTCAGAAGTGATCCCCATATCGCTTGCACCTTTAGCATGCTGGAAGTTATGTCCTGCAGTGATCAAGGCTTTTGATGGGATACATCCAACGTTTAAGCAAACACCGCCGACGTTTTCACGTTCAACGATTGTTACTTTCATACCGAGTTGCGCGCCGCGGATTGCAGCAACGTAACCACCAGGGCCAGCCCCGATTACGAGTAAATCTGTTTCTTGTGCGAATTCACCTACTACCATTGCTTATCCCTCCATGATGAGAAGTTGTGGGTCGTTCAATAGGCGTTTAACTAAGTTAAGCGCGTTTTGTGCAGTTGCACCATCGATGAGACGGTGGTCGAAGCTGAATGAAAGTGCAAGAACTGGTGCAGCAACGATTTCGCCGTTTTTGACGACTGCTTTTTCAGCAATACGGCCGATACCGAGGATTGCAACTTCTGGGTGGTTGATGACTGGTGTGAACCACTGACCGCCAGCAGAACCGATGTTAGTGATCGTGATTGATCCACCTTTCATCTCTTCGCCAGAAAGTTTACCTTCGCGTGCTTTACCAGCAAGATCGTTGATGTCGTCAGCGAGTGAGAAGATCGATTTACGATCTGCATCTTTAACGACTGGTACGACAAGACCGTTGTCTGTATCTGCAGCGATACCGATGTTGAAGTAGTTTTTGTAGACGATTTCTTCGTTTACATCGTCGATTGATGCGTTGATTGCTGGGTATTTTTTAGCAGCAGCAGTCAATGCTTTTACGACGAACGGAAGGTAAGTCAATTTCGTACCTTGAGCAGCCGCAACTTCTTTGAAGTTTTTACGGAGTGCTACGAGGTTCGTAACATCGACTTCGTCCATGAGTGTTACGTGTGGAGCTGTATGTTTCGAGTTAACCATTGCTTTCGAAATCGCTTTACGGATTCCTTTGATTTTCTCGCGTGTTTCAAGTTCAGGTTGAGCAGCAACGTATGGCTTAACTTCTGTTTTTGGTGCAGAAGCAGCTGCAGCTGGTGCTTTTTCTTCTGTTGCTGGTGCTTCAGAAGTTTGACCACCGTTTGCGAATGCATCAATGTCTTCTTTGACGACACGACCGTTGTCTCCAGAACCTTGGACTTCACGGATGTCGACACCTTTTTCACGTGCATATTTACGGACAGATGGCATCGCGATGACGCGTTCTGATTTATGGATTTGAACCTCGTTTGGTTTGTCTTCCACTTTTTGATCCGTATCTTGAACGTCTTTCGCGTTGTCTTCAGCTTTTGGTTGCTCTGCTTCTTCAGAAGGAGCAGAACCTTCGCCTTCGACTTCGAAAGTGATGAGGACGTCGCCAACAACAGCTACGACACCTTCGTCAACTTTAACTTCTTTAACAGTACCATCAACTGGTGATGGGATTTCAACGACTGCTTTATCGTTTTGTACTTCAAGAAGAACGTCGTCTTCCTTGACAGTGTCGCCCGCTTTTACGAACCACTTTACGATTTCACCTTCATGAATACCCTCACCGATATCCGGCAATTTGAATTCAAATAAACCCATTTGAATATGCCTCCTTTTAGTTCACTCTTCTAGTCGATTGTTATCTGTAAAAACGGAAGCAAGGAGAGAATGGACCCCTCTCCTTATTTTCCGAAATGCTCTTAGAAATTGTAGACAGTTTTGACTTTCTCAACGATATCTTTGTGATCTGGGATCCAGACGTCTTCACCTTGTGCGAATGGGAAGATTGTATCTGGAGCAGCAACACGAAGAATTGGCGCTTCGAGGTCAAGGATTGCACGTTCTTGGATTTCAGTTGCAACCATTGCAGCGATACCCGCTTGTTTTTGTGCTTCTTGAACGACGACGACACGGTTTGTTTTCTTGACAGAAGCAAGAATCGTATCGATGTCGATTGGGCTGATTGTCATCAAGTCGATGATTTCGACGCTGATGTTTTCTTTTTCGAGCTCTTCAGCTGCTTTAAGTGAAGCGTGTACCATCGCACCGTAAGTGACGATTGTTACGTCTGTACCTTCACGTTTAACATCAGCTTTTCCGAGTTCGATCGTGTAATCGCCCTCTGGCACTTCACCGCGGAATGAACGGTAGAGTTTCATGTGCTCGAGGAATACGACTGGGTCGTTGTCGCGGATTGACGCGATCAAAAGACCTTTTGCATCGTAAGGTGTTGAAGGAATGACAACTTTAAGTCCTGGTGACTGAGCCATGAGTCCTTCGAGGTTATCTGCGTGAAGTTCCGGTGTTTTAACACCGCCACCGAATGGTGAACGGATTGTAACAGGTGCATTGTATGTGCCGCCTGAACGGTAACGTAGACGCGCAAGTTGTGCTGCGACTGAATCGAATACTTCGAATACGAATCCGAAGAATTGGATTTCCATGATTGGACGGAATCCTGTCAGACTGAATCCGACAGCAAGACCACCAATACCTGATTCCGCAAGTGGTGTATCGAAGACGCGGTCTTCGCCGAGCTCATCTTGAAGACCTTCTGTCGCACGGAATACCCCACCGTTTTTACCGACGTCTTCACCGAACAAGAGAACTTGTTCGTCGCGTTTCATCTCGACGCGCATTGCGTCAGTGATCGCTTGGATCATCGTCATTTGTGCCATGGGTTATTTCGACTCCTTTGCTGTATACTCATCAAGCTGCTCTTGCAGGTTTTGTGGAAGCTTTTCAGCCATCACGTTGATGAAATCTGTAACTTTTTGTTTTGGTTCTTTGTCAGCTTGTGCAAGTGCTTCCTTAACGTCAGCTTTTGCTTGCTCGATGACTTCATTCTCTTTATCTTCGTTCCAAAGACCTTTTGCTTCCATGAAAGCACGGAAACGGACGAGTGGATCTTGTGCTTGATACTCATCATCCATGTCTTTTGTACGGTAACGTGTTGGATCATCACCAGCGAGTGTGTGTGGTCCATAACGGTAAGTCAATGTTTCGATCAATGTCGGAACACCGTTGAGTGCTTCAACACGCGCTTGTTTCGTAGCTGCGTATACAGCAAGAACGTCCATACCGTCGACTTGGATACCATTGATCCCAGCAGCGACAGCTTTTTGAGCGATTGTTTTCGCCATAGATTGTTTTTCAACAGGTGTCGAGATTGCGAAACGGTTGTTTTGAACGACGAAGATTGCAGGTGCTTTGAAAGCTCCAGCGAAGTTCATACCTTCATAGAAGTCACCTTGTGAAGAACCACCATCACCTGTGTAAGTGATTGCGACTTGTTCTTTACCGCTTTTCTTAAGACCGAGAGCAACACCAGCCGCTTGAACGATCTGCGCACCGATGATGATTTGTGGCATTAAGACGTTAACACCCTCAGGGATCTTACCACCTGTGATGTGACCGCGTGAGAACAAGAATGCTTTGTAAAGTGGGAAGCCATGGAAGACCATTTGTGGAATATCACGGTATCCAGGAAGAATCCAGTCATCTTTATCCAAAGCGAATTGTGTACCGATCATTGACGCTTCTTGTCCAGCTACTGGAGCGTAGAAACCAAGACGTCCTTGACGGTTAAGTGAGATTGCACGTTGGTCCCAGATACGTGTGTATACGAGACGGCGCATTAATTCCGTAAGCTCTTCATCCGAGAGGTCTGGCATAGCGTCTTTATTGACGACTTCACCTTTCTCGTCAAGAATGCGGAACGTTTCAAAGTTTTCTTCCACGTTTTTAAACATGTTTACGTTCATCTTTTCACCTCATCCTTTCACTGCGTTCAGCGAAATATTCCTCTGACTGATTTGCCCACATGACAATAGTGTCCAAAAAACGAAGTCCCGTGTGACTATCCTTTGAACATGTGTCTGTGTACCTATTCAGTTGAGTAAACTGTATTATCATGAATCGACACGTTATAGTGTCTTGTTCATTACGTTACAAGTATAAATCTGTAACACCTTAAAATCAAAGGAAATGTTTTATTTTTTTCGCGTTTCACATTGTGAATTCAATCACAAAACTAGAATATTCCATCTTCTGTATCATTCGATATTTTCCTACTGTGTTAGTTGTCATCATTCCCCACTTTCCTATGCTATACTTTTTGTAGACGAAAGGAGTGTTGTTCATGATCACCATGAATGAAATCGTACGCGAAGACGTTCCTGCTCTTCACGAACGGTCAGTAGAAGTGA
Organism: Exiguobacterium sp. s161; assembly: GCF_018619045.1. NCBI lineage: Bacteria > Bacillati > Bacillota > Bacilli > Caryophanales > Exiguobacterium > Exiguobacterium sp. s161. The sequence goes on along the minus strand of NZ_JACSNH010000001.1, from coordinate 807,129 downwards.
CCTTCCCTCTCAGCGATGAGGATAAGGAAACGATGCGACTCATGCGCGAGTTCCTCGCCAACAGTCAAGATGATGAAATTGCGAAGAAATACGATTTACGAAGCGGCATTGGACTTGCAGCACCACAAATCGGTGTCAACAAGCGCATGTTCGCGATCCGCTTACCGGATGGTGATGATTTATTGGAATTTGGTATCTATAATCCAAAAATCATCAGTCATTCCGTCGAGCAGACCTATTTAACAGGCGGCGAAGGATGTCTGTCCGTCGATCGTGAAGTCGAAGGACATGTACCGCGCTATATGCGTATTACCCTAACTGGCATCGATCATAACGGAAATCCTATAAAATTACGTTTAAAAGGGATGAAAGCAATCGTCTGCCAGCATGAATACGATCATCTAGATGGCGTCATGTTCTATGATCGGATTGATAAAAAAGAACCATTCAAGGAATACGGTCCTGCCACGTAATAAAAAAATCCTCGTTTCCGTTTTCGGAGACGAGGATTTTTTTGAATCAGACTTCCATGATGATCGGCATGACCATTGGATGACGTTGTGTTTTTTCTGTTAAATACGGTGTGAGCGTATCATTGATGACTTGTTTGATGTCCGTCCATTTCGTATTACGGTTCGCAAGCGATTGATCAAGCGAACGCTTGAGAAGACGTTCAGCATCTTTAATCAAGTTACCCGACTCCCGCATGTAGACGAAACCACGCGAGATGATGTCCGGTCCAGAGACGAGACGATTCGTCTTCGAGTCAAGCGTCACGACGACGACGACGAGTCCCTCTTCTGAGAGAATACGGCGATCGCGTAAAACGATGTTTCCGATGTCTCCGATTCCTTTTCCGTCGACATAAACGGCATTCGCTTGAATCTTCCCAGTGATAGCGGCTGCATTCGCATCTAATGCGAGTACTTCACCGTTATCCATGACGAAACAGTTCTCTTCCGGTACACCAGCATCCATCGCAAGCGACATATGCTTCTTCAGCATCCGGTATTCCCCGTGAATCGGCATGAAGTATTTTGGATTCAATAGACGTAACATGAGCAACTGCTCTTGTTGACTACCATGACCTGATGTATGGATATCATTCAGTTTACCGTACATGACATCTGCACCAGCTTTATATAGCTGATTGATCGTCTTTCCGACAGAAACGACGTTTCCTGGGATTGGTGACGAAGAGAAGATGACGAGATCTTCCGGAATGATCGAGATTTGACGATGTGTTCCGTTTGCGATGCGGCTAAGTGCAGCCATCGGTTCTCCTTGTGAACCCGTACAAAGGATCGTCAACTCATTTGATTTATAACGTTTCATCTCGTTCGGCTCAATGATCGTACCCTTCGGCGCTTTGATGAAATCAAGTTCTTGACCAATCATCATGACCTTGTCCATGCTACGTCCGAAGACGACGATTTTCCGTCCTGCTTCTACAGAAGCATTGACGACTTGTTGCAGACGATAGATATTCGACGCAAACGTCGCGAAGATGATCCGTCCTTCCGCTTTACGGAAGATGTCTGAGATCGTTTCCCCAACGACACGTTCACTCATCGTAAACCCTTCCACTTCTGCGTTCGTTGAGTCCGATAGAAGACACAATACGCCTTCTTTACCGAGTTCAGCCATTTTCGCTAAATCAGCCGGCTCTCCGACTGGCGTGAAATCGAACTTGAAGTCTCCTGTATGCACGATGTTCCCTTGTGGTGTTTTGACGACGACACCGAACGAGTTCGGAATCGAGTGTGTCGTACGGAAGAACGAGATGCTTGTCTTCCGGAACTTGATGACCGAATCTTCATCGATCTCATGCAGTTCCGCGTTGCGAAGCAAACCATGCTCTTCTAACTTCACCTTGATGAGACCCATCGCAATCTTCCCAGCGTAAATCGGTAAGTTCACTTGTTTAAGCAAGAAAGGCAGACCACCAATGTGATCTTCATGACCGTGTGTGATGAAGACGCCTTTGACCTTATCCTTGTTCTTGATCAAGTACGTGTAATCTGGAATGACATAGTCGATTCCAAGTAATTCATCTTCTGGGAACATGACACCCGCGTCAATGACGATGATCTCATCTTGGAATTGAACGACATACGTGTTCTTCCCGATTTCCCCGAGTCCACCGAGTGCGAAAACGGCGGCCTGATGGTTTTTGACGAACTTCATTCGAACGTCGCAACCTTGAAATCAGGATGTTGTTGTTCGTATGTCAAAAATTCTCCGCTGACTTCGCGGATGAACTCGATGTTGATATCTTTGAGGTGGTCAATCGTTGATCGCACGTCACGAATGCTTTCCCCTTCTACATACATTGTTTCTGTCCGTTCACGAACAGGTGCTTCCGAACGAAGCGGTTGGTAAAATACTTTAAAAATCATGCCTAGCAACTCCTTATCAGTACATTGTTTTTTGTCCTTAGTACAGTATACACGATACATGGACTATTTTTCATCCTTATTCGGCATGTTCCCTTCCGGCAACACGCTTTTGGTTATGCTATACTTTCACATGAACAGGTCATTTCGACCAATTAAAAAGAGAAGGTGAAACCATGGCAAATCAGAAAGTCGTCTTTTTCGATATCGACGGAACCTTATTGCATGATGGTCATTTTGTTCCGGAATCAACAAAACAGGCAATTCGTAAGCTTCAAGAAAATGGTGTCTATGTAGCCCTTGCAACTGGACGCGGACCTGCGATGTTGTCTGGAATCCGTGATCTACTCAACATCGATACGATTATCGGCTATAACGGGCAAATCGTCGTTCATCAAAATGAAATCATCTATAAACGTCCACAACCTAAAGCCGATTTGACACACCTGACGCAACAAGCAAAAGAAAACGGACATACACTCGTTTATCTCGGTGAAACAAAAGGCTTCACGACGAAATCAAATGATTTTCATGTCGTTGATTCGCTCGGCGATCTCGACATGCCATTACCGATTCACGATGAAGAAGCGTTCTTATCGCATGATGTTTTCCAAACGCTCGTCTACTGTACGGCCGAAGAAGAAGCGGATTATGTTAAACGGTATGATGCCTTCGATTTCATTCGTTGGCACCCACACGCAATGGATGTCATCAATGTCGGTTCCTCGAAAGCAGAAGGGATCAAACAATTCCTGAAATTGACGAATATTCGCCGCGAAGATACCTTTGCATTCGGTGATGCCTTAAACGATTTAGAGATGCTCCGCTACGTTGGAACCGGTATTGCGATGGGCAACGGACTTCCGGAAACGAAAGCTGCTGCTGATTATGTCACGAAACCAATTCTTGAGGACGGTATCGCACACGGATTAAAAGAATTCCAACTCATTTAATTAGGTATAAGTAAATGTAAAGCTGAGGCGCGCCTCAGCTTTTTTTAGTTCTTCACTTTATGAATCGCACGCTCTAGACGGTCGAGGTCCTCATTTTCACCAATGACGACGAGATAGTCCCCTTTTTCAATCATTTCATCCGCTTGTAAAGAAATCAGAACGTTTTCCCCACGTTTAATGGCGACGACGTTCGCTCCGTATTTGCTCCGTAGATCCAGGTCAATCAATGTTTGTTTTGCCATCCGGTCACTGACTTTAATTTCAACGATCGAAAATTCTTGAGATAAATCGAGATAGTCAAGAATATTGGAACTCATTAAACCATTCGCAATCCGGACTCCCATATCCCGTTCGGGGTGAACGATGAAGTCTGCTCCGATTTTTCGTAATACCTTTTCGTGGTAATCGTTCGTCGCTTTAACGGTGATCGATTGTACCCCAAGCTCTTTTAAGATCAATGTCGTCAAGATGGATGCTTGAATATTTTCACCGATGGCAACGATGACATGATCGAAGTTTCGGATTCCTAGACTTTTTAAGACATTCTCATCCGTCGTGTCCGCGATGACGGAATGCGTCGCAATTCCCATGAATTCGTTGACGCGCTCCTCGTCGGAGTCAATCGCTAAGACATCATAGCCATTTTTCGATAATTCACGGACAATCGAGCCACCAAAGCGCCCTAGTCCAATTACTGCAAACTCTCCATTCATTTTCACAACTCTCCTTCACAATCGCTCTTCCTTAGTAGTGTACCCGATTCAATTTAAAAATACTATAAACGCCCCTGCGATTCGCAGAGGCGTTTATTCATCCATTATTTTGAGGATTTCCCACGTACATAATCGTTATCGAACAGGAAGAGTCGTAAAATCAAGTACAACGCCGGAATCAAGAGTAAGAGTCCGAAGATGAAGACAACGACGAGTGCGGAAGCCATTGTTTCGTTAACGACCGCTTTGTTGATATCGATATATGGATACAAGATGTATGGTAAGTGCGTATAACCGTAACCAAACCATGCCACTCCATACTGTAGCATGACCGCGACGAAAGCAATTCCGTAATTCTTCTTCATGTAGACGAGTGTCACCGCAACGAGGAAGAAGATGAAACTAGCAGCGAACCACCACCAGTTCCCGTTTAAGATGTTCTCATAGTGCCATGCCGCTTGATTTTTCAATCCAAAGAAGACGAGTGCACAGACAATAATCGTCGGACCACTCCAGAAGAGTGCCCATTTACGAATTAGCGGAGTAGCCCCTTCATCCTTCGCTTTATCTGCGTAGAACAAGAGGAACATCGCACTGATATAGAGGACGGATACGATAGCGAGTGCTACGACCGACCAAGAGTAAAAGTTCGTAAATAATTTTGTTCCTAAAAACTCGACTGTTTCATTCGTTTTACGAATGAAACCACCTTGACTGATCGTCAATGTCGTTGACATCGCCGCCGGAATCAATAGACCAGTTGCTCCATATAAGAACGTATAGAACATGCTGTCGTTTGATCCATAATTGGCAAATGCATAGAAGCTACCACGAATCGCAATCAATACGAGAACGATCGAGGCTGGCACGAGCAGTGCCGTACCGAAATAGTAAGCGGTATCCGGGAAGAACCCGACTAGTCCGACGAAGAAGAATACGAAGAAGACATTCGTTACCTCCCACACTGGTGAGAGATAACGAAGAATCAATCGATTCGTTAAATGATCCCGCTTCGTATATTTTGAATAAAAGGCGTAAAATCCAGCACCGAAGTCAATTGAGGCAACGATGAGATATCCGTACAGGAAAGTCCAGAGGACCGTAATTCCTAGTGTTTGAACGTCCAAATCGTTCCCTCCTTACTTGTTATCATCCACGAACATAGCTTCCCCACGTGCGTGGTGGTTTTCAGCAAGTTCTTGAAGTTCTTTTCCAACCGGGTTTTTCTTGAACATCCGTAATAATACGACTGTACAAATCGTACCGAGCATCAAGTACAAGGCACTGAATAGAATCAACATCGGACCGACGGCAGTTGATGTCGTCGCCGCATCTGCTGTCCGCATGATGCCGTAAAGTGTCCAAGGTTGGCGACCAATTTCAGCATACATCCAACCTGCTTCAATGGAAATCATCGCCAGAGGTCCACCGATGAAGACACCTCTTAAAATCCATTTGTTATAAGGATTTAATTTTTTCAAACGGAATGCCAAGATGAACAAGGCAGAGATGGCAGCCAAATACATACCAATCGAAACCATGATATCGAAGAAATAGTGAACGATCAGCGGTGCTTGATCTTCTTTTGCGAACTCATTTAGACCAATGACTTCTGTATCTGGAGCTCCACCCGCAAGGATCGAGAGTGCATATGGGATTTTGACGGCTCCCTTGATTTCATAACTACCGTCTTCTTGCTGATCAAGTATCCCACCAAAGATCAATTCTGCTTCACTTGTCGTTTCAAAATGCCATTCAGCAGCCGCGAGTTTCTCTGGCTGATATTTCGCCAAGTATTTCCCTGAGAAGTCCCCGACAAGTGCAGTCGAGAAGGCAAAAATCAATCCAGCCATAACCGTTAAGCGAAGTGCTTTTTTGTGATACGCTGTTTCCGCTGCTGAGAGTGTTTTTTTGCGGAGTAAGTGGAACGCCGCGATTGCCGCCAAGATGAAGGCGACTGTCAAATAAGCCGATACGATGACGTGTGTTGCTTTTGTAGGTGTTGCTGTATTGAACATTGCTTTTAATGGTTCAATTTGCGTTAGCGTTCCGTTGACGATCTTAAATCCTTCTGGTGAGTTCATGAAGGAGTTGACCGTCGTAATGAAGAATGCTGATGCTGTCGCACCGATGACGACTGGAATCCCGATCAACCAGTGTAACCATGGGTTTTTGAATCGATCCCATGTATACAGGTAAATACCGAGGAAAATCGCTTCAAAGAAGAATGCGAATGTTTCCATGAACAGTGGTAATGCGATCGTTTGACCAGCCACTTGCATGAGTGACGGCCAAAGTAGTGATAATTGCAATCCGATGGCCGTCCCTGTCACGACACCGACTGCGACGGTAACGACGTATCCACGCGTCCACCGTCTTGCTAATAAAATATAATCCGGATCTTTGCGTTTCAGACCGATGAATTCAGCAGCGAGTACCATGAGTGGTACCCCGACGCCAATCGTCGCGAATATAATATGAAACGCTAATGTGAGCCCTGTCAACAATCGACTGAGCAATACGGGATCATTGAACATGTATATAGCCCCCTCTTCCTAAAACATACTTCTCTATATGGTCTATAACCGTATCATAGAGAACATAACCCTTTATGTCTGTTTATAATGTTTGATGTAACAAATTGTTCACATGTGCACGTGATTTTTTTCACAAAATGTTCGAAAACTCCTATTCTTACATATATAAAAAGCTCTCCCATTCTTGATTTCGAAAGGGAAAGCTTAATGTCCTTCATTATTTCATAAAACTTTTTAAACATATTCTCGGAAATAATGATCGAGTAAATCAATCACAAATGGAATCGCGGATTCATCCGGATTCAAGGTTGGTTGGTGAAGTCCAGATGTCGGATTGTCGACTCCGAGCCAAAACATCATCCCTGGAATTTCCTTCAACATGAATCCGAAGTCTTCTCCTGTCATTGCTGCATCACATTCAATGTAGTTCGCATTCATCTTGACGAATGATGAAAATTTATCAACGATGTGTCGGTCATTGACGACCTCGTAATAACGATTTCCGAATTGTAGATCAATCTTGACGCCAAAGGAAGCTTCGATTCCTCGAATGATGTCACGAACGCGTCGTTCCAGTTTTTCCATGTCTTCTCCATTGAGTGCGCGCATCGTACCGTCAAGAACAGCTCTACCGGCGATGACGTTTTCCCGAATCCCGGCATCGACCTTTCCGATCGTAATGACGCTACAGTTCATCGGATTGATCGATCGACTGACGATTGTTTGCAATTGCATGATTAAGGCTGCTTGCGCAACGACCGTATCAATCGTCAAATGAGGAAAGGCCGCATGACCACTTTGACCATAGATCGTGATATGGACTTCTCGAGCACTCGCGAACAAGACGCCGGGACGGCTCGCAATCGTACCGACTGGATATTCCGGTGCGACGTGAAGACCATACATCTCACTTGGACGATATTTTTCAAACAACGGACTTTTAATCATCGGTTCTGCCCCGCCCGGACCTTCTTCCGCTGGTTGGAATAAAAAGACGACATCATCCATGACCGGCAATTCAATGATTCGTTTCATCAATCCCAACGCAATCGACGTGTGCATATCGTGACCACAGGCATGCATGAAGCCTGGATGTTCCGAACAAAATGGAAGACCTGTCGCTTCTTCGATCGGTAACCCATCAATGTCTGCACGGTACCCAATTGTCCGATTTCCAGTCAATCCTTTCACTCGAACGAATACTCCCGTTTCAAACGTGTCATACGTGACACGATCTGGTGGATAGGCACGAATTTGTTCCAATATAAAAGCTTGCGTCTTAAATTCCTTGAACCCTGGTTCTGGTATTTTATGAAGCGCGCGCCGCATTTCAATGGCGTATTCCATCTGACTGACTTCCTCCTTCTTCTTTTACGATATCCCAAAATGCTTGAACTTGTTTTAGTTCAAGCATCGATTCCGTAGACAAAATCCATGTATCTCGCTTTAATATTTTTCCAGACGATGTTTTTAAAGGAAGCTGCATGACTTCATTTGATTGTTGGATCGTCGACTCGGGTAAAATCGCAAATCCAATTCCATGTAGAGCCATCTGCTTACATGTCTCGATTTGATCGACGACCAACGTCCGAGATGGTGGACTTGCGAACCGATCTTGCCACCATTCTAAAATTTCCTGATAGTACGTTGAGTCACTCTTGAACTGGATGAATGGTCGATCCGTCACGCGTAACTGTTCGATTGACGTCAACTCACTATCGACTAAATAGAGCGGATCCGAGAAAAGACGTTCTTTGACACCTTTCCAGTCCGGGTTTCCACGAATGATCCCAATATGAAAATGTTCCTCTAACATATGACGCATCATCTCACTGGACCATCCCGTGACAAGCTGAACACGGACATGCGGATAACGCTCAACGAATCGTTTTAAGACACGCGGGAGCCAATATTGCCCCATGATGGAAGCGACGGCAATCCGAAGCGTTCCATAAACGGCACCCTCTTCTGCTGTCAATTCACTTTTTAACTCAAGTTCCTTCCGATTCATCTCTTTTGCGAGACCGATTACTTTTTCTCCTTGTGGTGTGATGCTTAACCCACGCGATGAACGAATGAATAATTTTGTTCCCCAGCGTCTTTCAATCGCAACGAGACGTTGACTAAGCGCAGGTTGCGAGACGAATAATCGTTCAGCAGCGCGCCTCATATTCAATTCTTCCGATAAGGTGATCAACATTTCCATTTCCGACACTTGCAATGTGAGATTCGACTCCTCATGATATAAGATGGCATTAGTTTAACACGTTAGAAAGGACGATACATATGACACGCTATCATTTTATGTTCATCATCTCAACGATTGCAACGCTTGGCAGTCTCTATTTCAGTGAAATTCGCGGATTCATCCCCTGCCCTCTCTGTTGGTGGCAACGACTATTCATGTATACGACTGCCTTTTATTTGCTCATCTCGCTATTCCGGTCGAAAACGATTGATCCGCTCTTCGTCCGCCTGTATGTGCTTGCCGGCTTTGGTGTCGCCTTGTACCACGTCATCCTTGAGCGCTTACCCGATGGCGAAGCGTTATGTACAAGCGGCTGTCTCATCAAGTGGGTCAACTATTTTGGTTTCTTGACGATTCCGATGATGAGTCTCATTGCCTTTACATTACTCTTGGTTCTAGCATTCTATCCAGCACGTTCGAACAATGAAGCATAAGATGGGGCTGACTCAAAAGTCAGTCTCTACAAAGATAAGTGTGGCAGAATGATGATCTGCCATCCTTATCTCGTAACAAAAAGAATGACGCGTCACACGCCACTCCTACAGGAACAAGCGCATTTATGCGCTGTCAGAGACGAACAAGACCCGCTTTCCTGCTTCAACGAAGCAGGAAAACTGGCTTGTGTCTCGCCTGAGGAAAGGGCGTGAAAAGACGCGTCATTCTTTTTTTGAGTCAGCCCCCGTTTGACATCACGTCCAGCGATTGAAGACGCTCACGGCACTTGAGAACGCAAGCTCCGAGAGTTGTCCCGTACCTTCACACCAGTCCCCGACGAAAGCGACACCTGCATGATCCGGAATATGAGTCGCAAGCGGCGTTTGCCCCATTTTCCATTTGATTTCTTGTACGACTGCTCGTTTGATCGTTCGTTCTGCGACGATACGTTGTCGCCAATCTGCAAAATGAACGTCAAGCATCTGTTCAATTCCTGTTCGGACATGTTCAATATAATCAGGATCCTCAAGTCGATCGTGTTCAAGGTAGGCGATTGCTTGAAGGACTTGACCATCCTTCGGTGCGAGACTTGCATCATAATGTGATAAATCCGTGATGAACGCTCGATGCGAACGGTCGTAGATGTATGAATACGGTGTTTGAATATACGGATGAAGTCCAAGATCATACACGAATACTTCTACCGGTTCATGACTTGCATACGGTGTAACAAATCGTTGAATGGCAGTGGGAGTCGCCATTTTTAAGATTTCACGCGGTGGTACAGCAAAGATGATCCGTTCGACGTTCCATTCTTGTTTCTTTCGATCACGTACTAAGAATCCTGTCGTAGTCGATTCGACTGCTGTTATTTTTGTTTTTTTCAGGATCTCTCCGCGGTTCTCTAGAATGATCCGTTCCAACTCCTGTACTAACCCTTGCCATCCTCCTTCGATGTATGAGACAGGCTTTCGCGTCCGAAAAAGTTTTTGATAATACTCGAAATAGACGTCTGACGGAATTTTTTCGGGTTCTGCCGTAAAAAAGTTCGTTGATGCCAAATCAAGCATCAACTGTGCCACTTGTTCATCGACTCGTTCTGTTTTTAACCATTGCCCGATCGATTGTTGCGGATCCCCTCGTTCGACTCGTAAAATCGTTTTAATGATTTCCCATGTGAAACGTACTTTGTTCGTTCCTTCGATGACTTCTGTTTTCAATAATCCCCAGGCATTCGCAGGAACTGCCGTCAAATGACCTGAAAACTCATATTTCGCACGACTCGCTGAGAAATCCAGCCACGTCACTTCGATACCGAGCTGTTTCGTTAGTTTGCGAAGAATCGATTGATCGCGTCCATAAATCGCATGAGCACCGTAATTAAACGTAAATCCTTTTACGGTTTGAGAGGTGGCACGTCCTCCAAGTAATCCCGCATCCCAAAGCATGACCGGCGTTCCTTGTTTTGCGAATAATGCAGCTGCCGTCAAGCCGGATAACCCTCCACCTATAATCCCAATCGCCATACTCTCGCCTCCTTAATCATCGTTTCTCTTCTTTTCCCATAACAATTGAAGAAGAATCGAAGAACATGAAAAAAGACGTGATTTCACGATTGAAATCACGTCTCCTTATTTTGGATTAGGCTTTCCACCATTCATCGAGTGGTGAGACCGGCATATGATGCTTATGCCCAACACGTTTATACTGCGTCTCTAACTTTTCTTGACTTGCTTCTGAAATCGTCTTTCCTTCCAAGTAGTCATCGATTTCTTCATATGTCATACCAAGTGCCACTTCGTCTGGTAATGCCGGACGATTTTCTTCAAGATCTGCTGTCGGAACTTTTTCAATCAAGACTTCTGGTGCGTTCAAGTAACGTAAGAGTTGTTTCCCTTGCCGTTTATTCAGTCCTGTCAATGGCGTCAAATCACATGCACCATCACCATGTTTCGTGTAGAATCCCGTCACGAATTCAGCTGCATGATCCGTTCCAACGACTAAACAGCCATAATGAGCGGCTAAATCATACTGGCTTTTCATTCGCTCCCGCGCTTTCGTATTTCCTTTACTAAAGTCGGAAAGTTCTGCACCTGTCGCTTCTTTGAACGCCTGCATCGATGCTTCGACTGCTGGTTTAATGTTCACACGTAGCGAATGATCCGGTTGAATGAACGTCAAGGCTGTCTGTGCGTCTGCTTCATCTTGTTGTTCCCCGTAAGGCAAGCGGACCGCATAAAATGCGACATCTTTTCCCTCTTCTTTTCGTAACTCTTCAACTGCCAGTTGGCACAGACGACCGGCGAGCGAAGAATCTTGTCCCCCTGAGATGCCCAGTACGAATCCTTTTGCACTTGTATGCTTGAGATACGCCTTCAAGAAGGATACCCGCTCGTTTACTTCTTGTGCTGGGTCAATGACAGGCTTTACTCCTGTTACTTGGATGATTTCTTGTTGCATGAATCGCTTCACTCCTTCACATTATGTTGATCGTCATTTCGAATCAATCATTTGTTGGTCCGTCGTTTGTTTCGCACTTGCTCCTTTAAACTGACGGATTGTCGATACGCGAACTTCCGTGCTATCACCTAAAGAGGAGATCGGTAATTCAACTGTATACTGTTTCGTTTCACGTTTCGTGAACGTATCCTTTTCAATCGCTTGCGTGAATACTTGCTCTTTCTCAAAATCATACGTTACGTGTTGTTTCGCATCAATTAATTGAGCCTGAAAACGTTGTGAGGAAGGATACGTCACGTTCACACTGTGATCATTTGGATTCGTTAAAGAAATGTTTAATTGCATCATGTCGTCCTGCTTTGTCGTTTTGACTGCAATCTGAATCGGTTCGTTCGTGGTTGTTGTTGCCTGTTGTTTCTTTTCTTGGCAACCTGCTAAACAAACAGTAAGCAGTAGCAGAATGAAAACGAGACGTTTCATCTCATCCCTCCTTTTATCTCTAATAATTTTATCACAAAAAAAAGCGAGAGAGGATTCTCCTCTCTCGCATGTTTATCCACTTATGCCACAGGTAAAGTCGATGGATTCATCTTGAATGAAAACAATTGCTCTAATCCTGTCGCAAACAGTTCGTCACAAATATCCTCTGCCGCGTTTGCTGGCGCGACTAATGTAATCGTACGACTGTCGATTGTTTCGATCGTTACATATACCCCTGTTTTTGTCCGTTCCTTGTATCCTACTGCTAAATCTGTTTCAGCGAAAAGTAACATATCCCCGATTCTCCCCTTTTCTCATTCATAATGCCCAGCCAAGAGATGACCTACATGATTCGAATTCGTTATTGTAGATTAACTGTACCAAAGGGCAGGAAAAAGAAGAAAATTGTCATTCGACATTTCATTTCAAAACAATATTTCAATTTCATCAGGGATATTTTGGAATGCTTGATTTAGTTGTTAGATGCAAGCGTTTTAATAAGCATTTCCAACACATTTCATTTCGATTTCAAAAAGATGACAACATAATTTTGATTATTTTACCAGCGTTTTTAGACAACAGGGAAAATATACCTAGACAATTGGTGACTCATTTTGTCGAATGATTCTTTTAAGCAATTATTTTTTAAGTTCTTATGAACTTTCATCTATCATTCGATTCATTTGCTGCCAAACCGTTCCTAGGGCTTCTTCCCCACTTTCGATCCGAGTTAATGCGAGTTCGGCTTGTAGAGCCACTTCATATTCCCGGTCTCGAATGGCTTCACGCAGTCTTGGAATTGATTGTTCCGTTCCGACATCAAACAGGAAGCGAGCAGCTCGCCAGCGTACTAATTTATTTTTATCCGCTAGCGCTTCCATCATCATTGGTTCAGCTTCCGGCATCGCCCAATCTGAAATCGTATCGCCTGCTGTCCGGCGAACGATCCCTGACGGATCATGCAGTGCACTCGTCAAATACTCTAACAGTTCTTCACGGTGATCTTCGAACATCCCAAGCTTTACGATCGCTTGACGTCGAATTTGCATCTTCTCATCCTGTAACAGGCGAGCATAAGCTGGAACCCATTCCATCTCAACAGGTAGTTCATCGAGCGCCGCGAATCGTTCTTTCCAATCGGATGATTGAATCGCTTGACCGCTAAACGTAATATCTTCTCCTGCTGCGAGCGACTTGAGACGTTCGAGACGTTCGACTGGATAGGCAATCTCAATCTCATTCGCTACTTCACGCAAGCTTTCGTCAAGGTCACCGTATCGAGGTGCTTGTTCTACCCAGCGTCGATCGCTAATGACATTTTGAACGAATGGTTGGACGAATAGCGCTGCTTCTCGGAAACGTTCCGACAGCCCTTCTCGTTTTTCTTCTAATCCTTTCACACCTTTGATTTGCATCGGTACGCCTAAAATGAATTGCACGAATAGATGGACAGGCTCATACTCAGCATCTGTCTCGTGTTGTTCAACGTCATTTAACGTTTCACCGAACGCACGTCGTATATCGATGACAAGCGAGCGCCAATCATATTTTGGATAACGCTCGATCGATAAAAAGTCACTGACCTGATAAACGAACTTAACGCCAGGTATTTCAAGTAATCGCTGAATGTGTTCCGGTGCGCCAAAGGCATGCTCGAATGTCTGCCCCTTTTCCGAAAAGACCTCATCAACGATGACTTTCATGTTATTTGGACTTGGTGTTGGTTCAATCGCTACGATTTTCATGTGTATCCCCTCCACTTCTATCATTTCAGATATCTCATCTGAAATGCAAAGCAAATGCCCTACAGACATGACCGTAGGGCAAAAACTTACTTGAATGCTTCTTCGATGATTGCAACGAAAGCATCCGGTGTCTCAAGCATCCCCATGTGTCCACTGTCTGTTGACCGATGTATGAGATGATCATTCTTTGGTGCAAATGCGCTTTCCTCTGAAATCAGTTGATCTTTCGTGCCGTGAATGATGACACCCTTCACGCTTGCTTTCGTCAAGACCTTCGTCATATCTCGCCGATCTCGCATCGCAGAGAGCGCACGGATAGCTCCTTCGACCGTCATCATGTACCCGATCTCAAGTGCTTCAGCGACAGCGAACTCATCTGCCCCTTCAGCGAATAAGGATGGAACAAGACCATTGACGAATTCTCTAACACCGACTTCTTCAACGCGCGTGATGTTTTGATTTCGTTTTTGTTTCGCTTGTTCATCATCTGCTTTAGCTGTCGAGTACACCAGACCGTATCCACTGATTTGATCCGCATACCCTTCTACGATTGCAGCTGTGATATATCCACCAAATGAATGCCCGATGATGATCGGCTTTTCGATACCACGTCGATCAAGTTCATGCATGACCCATTCGGCAAAGCCTTCAATCGTATCCGGACCAACATCAAGTCCCTCATGCCCCGGTAAACTTAGTGGTAATACATCAAAGGAATGTCGTAAATTTGCCTCTACCCGATTAAAATAATCTGTTCCTCCTGTAAATCCATGCAGGAGTACGAGTGTTTGTTTTTCCATTGACTACCTCATCCCTTCCATTCAGATGCGAGCATACGGTACATCGTCAAATCCATGAAACGACCATGACTGTATGCATAATCTTCTAGTAATCCTTCTGCTTTGAATCCTAATTTTTGAACCAATGCGTTAGAAGCGAGGTTTTCAGGTGCGACGAGGGCGCTGATTCGATGGAGAGCAAATTCTTCAAAGCCATATGTCAGAACAGCTCTTGCCGCTTCCGAAGCGACACCACGTTGCCAATAATCTTGACTAACTTCAAAACCAATTTCAGCCCGATGGTATTGAGACAGCCAGTTATGAAAACCGATCGTCCCGATCAATTGATTCGTTTGTGCATCAGCAATTGCCCAGCGAATCGCTTTACCTTGCGTGAACTGTTCTTTAAAGTAACTGATGACATTTTTAGCTTCATAGACCGTCATGAGTGGATCTGATCCGTAATAGTACATGACTTTATCGTCCGATAGGATTTTAAACAATTCGCGTGCGTCACGGTTTTCGAGCTCACGTAATATGAAGCGCTCGGTCCGCAATTCCGGGAAAGGCTTTCGCAAGCCCCACATGCTCCATCACCTCTCTTTATGCTTCTCTATGTAGTATGCCCGTTTTCAGAAGTAAATATCCTTTCAGGCAATTCGAAGTTTTGCTACTATTAAATTATGAAGTAGTTAGTCATGGAAAGGAAGCGAAGTGGTATGTCGAGTGCGTTACTTTACTTATATGAGGACGAGGAAAATCAACGATTAACGATGTCAGGAGTACACTTCTCTGATTTCGCTGCAGCCGTCGATTTGAAACGTCCTTTACTCATTTCAGGAAGTGATTTCAAACAGACGAAACAATCGTTTCGAACGATGCTTCATTACATCGAAGCGCATGAGATCGAACAGTTTTCACAATCAACGGATGTCCAGCGTCATCCTTTGACTGCTATTGATATTCGATCTTCCCATTCGCTCGATGTATTGACGGATGTCGAAATCGCGGAATTATTATTTTTAATGCATATGAAACGAGGGACACCGCTTCCTTTCCTTGACTCGATCGAGAATGAACTGGTCTATTTTAGCGAACACGATGGGCTTCATGCTTCTGTTTACTTGAAGGATTGGTCAAGGGTAGAACAACTTATCTCCGATCTCGTACAACGGAAATTTCGTCAGCACGCACGATCCGTTGCTTCGATCGCCTTAACGGCTGAAATCATGATTCATATCCGTCATCTCCTCAAAGAAGGAGTATTGATTGATTTTGAAAGTGCAAAACGGTCTGTTTTCTCAAGAAATATCACGATTCCTGTATATGTAGCAGGACGCTACGAAGATATGAGCGTATTACATGAAGATTTTGAAGCGGAGAAAGAATCGATCCTTCGACGAGGAACGCTTGTTTGTCGCAAGAAAAAATGGAGTTTTGAGTTAGATTGACCTTTAGCATCTTTTTCTTTTAGAGAAGGATGCTTTTGTTCTATTTGAATTTCACATGATGATTCCCTCTTAACAGGTATTCCTATCCATATGACAATATTGTTAAAAAATTTTTCGAATTTTCACACAAAATAAGACTAGCATCTGGTGAAGACTTCGCTATAATGAGGATAACCTTTTCAAGATAGAAGTTAGACCCGGTTTTTTATAGGGACAGTACTGGAATCAACAGAAGGAGGAATTCAATATGGATCAGTTAAAAGTGAACGGAATTGGCTCATTCACGAAATTTGCGACAAATGGAAACATCCTGAAATTAAAGGATGCGACACTCGGTGAAGTAAAATTGTCGCTGAATGAAGCGAGTTCAATGACCATCGCCCCTGTCGATGAAGAAAATGGACTTTTCATCATTAAAGGGCAACAGCAGGAATCGCTTGTTGAACTGACGTTACCACGTCAATCCTGTGAGGTCGTTCACGCTTGGCTCCTCCATAAATTGAAACGCCACAAAAAAACGCGCTCGATTGCAACGAGCTGATGTGTAACGTAAAACGTCTTGAGTAGAGACCCTTATCTCTCCTCAAGACGTTATTTGTTTTCAAAAATTCGGCGGTGAATTTTCAGAAAATATTGTTTTATTAATTTCTTCATGTTATCCTTAGAAAAATTCAAACAGGAGGTTTTAAACATGACACACGCAACGCTCATCCAAGAACGACTGATTGTGATTAAGAGTAGGGACTGAAGATTCATTTCTCGTTTGAGAAAATGAAGATCCAGGCCCTTTTCGTCATTTCGACAAGGCGTCTGAGCAAACGACGCCTATCCACAAATTTAGTGGATGAGGCTTTTTTTATGAAATTAGGATGAATGGAGGACAACACATGTTTAAGACAAAAGATACATTTGCTCTAGGATTTATGATTTTTGCTTTATTTTTCGGTGCGGGTAACCTGATCTTCCCACCGGAACTCGGTGCGCTTGCGGGTTCACAGTTCCTTCCTGCCATCCTTGGTTTTATCGTAACGGGTGTCGGTCTTCCTTTGCTCGGCTTACTTGCAGTTGCCTCTATCGGAGGTGGCATCAAAACACTTGCTGCACCACTCCCTCGTTTTGTAGGTGCTGCCTTGACGTTCGCACTCTATGTTGCGATCGGTCCCTTTTTCGGGATTCCGCGAACATCGGTTGTCACGTATGAGCTCGGAGTCGTACCATTCCTTGGTGCTCCCTCACAAATGACGTTGATCATCTCATCGAGTCTCTTTTTCCTTGCCACACTTTATCTTGTACTACGACCAGGAAGATTACTTGAGATCATCGGGCGTTTCATCACACCATTATTACTGATTGCTCTTGCAGCATTAAGCATCAGTAGCATCATTTCGCCACTTTCGAGTGTCTCTTCACCAAACGAAGCGTATGAGACGACTGGACAGGCATTCATTCAAGGTTTCCTTCAAGGATACTTAACACTTGATGCACTCGGTGCCTTGGTATTTGGTGTCGTCGTACTGCATACATTGAAAAGCCGAGGCGTTCATGAACGAAAAGCACAATTTAAAGTCGTCACTCGTGCCGGAATCATCGCTGCCACTGCTTTGACTCTCGTCTATGTCGGACTTGGAATGATCGGACGTAACACATTTGCCGCCATCGGAAAAGTTGATGGTCCAGCACTTCTTCAGCATTATGCAAATACTGCCTTCGGCTCAATCGGTTTAGCTGTACTTGGTCTTGCGATCTTGCTTGCATGTTTGACGACATCAGTTGGTCTCGTCACCGCATTTGCAGAATATATGATGACGATTTCCAACCGTGTATCTTTAAAAGCGGCAAGTATCTTCACGACTGCTCTTGGTCTTACGGTATCCATCGTCGGATTGCAGACATTGTTATCCATCGCTGTTCCGGTATTGATGTTCCTTTATCCAATAGTCATCGTCTTGATCGCATTGACATTCATGCGTCACCTGTTCCGTCGTAAGTCGGTTGTTTATCAATCAACTCTTGGTGTAACGATTTTCTTTTCATTCTGTAGTGCGTTGAATCAACTTTCGCTTTTCCCGGGAAATCTTAAAACGTTCTATCAATCTTTACCTTTAGTGGATCAAAGTTTAGAATGGTTATTCCCAGCACTCATCGCCTTCGGTATCAGTTCATGGTTTGGACACGTTTCCAGTGCTTCTATTACACAAAAACGCGCTAGCTAGTGATTCCGCTTTCATCGCTATGGTATGATGAACAAAATGGTTCTATTAATGGAGGCGTCATATACATGGATAAGATTGCTTGGATTACCGACAGCATGGCTTTTTTTGAGCCAGGAGAGGCTGAAAAAATCGGAGTCCATGTGATACCGACTTTACTCATCTTAAACGGAGAGTCTTACCGGGAGTATGTCGATATCTCGATTGAACAGCTTGATCAAAAAATGCGAGAAGATGCTCACGCTTCACCGACGACTTCTCAACCGTCATTCGGTGACTTCGTGACCTTGTATGAACAATTACTTGAAGATGGCTATGATTACGGGTATGCGATTCATATCACGAGTGGATTGAGCGGAACGTATTCGAGTTCCGTCGCTGCAGCTGAAGCTGTCGGTTTCCCTTTATACGCGATTGATTCGTATACAGGTGCTGCGAATCAGCAAGAACTTGTCCGGATCGCACAACGACTCGTTGCTGCTGGTAAAGGTCCCGATGAAGTCATGTCTACGCTTGAGACATTCAAGCACAAATCGCATTTTTATCTGATCATCGGAAATATGGAGACGATGCGACGGAGCGGACGTGTCTCTGGAAGTCAGTTTTTATTAGCAAACATGCTCAATATTAAACCAATCGCTCAATTTAATGAGGAAGGACGGCTTGTCCCATTTAAAAAGGTCCGTTCCATCAAAAAAGCTTTTAAAGAAATGGTCAGTGAAATTTCATCAAAAGTCAGTGCTCATGGTGTATATGATCGGACGCTTTATGTCAGTCACACGCTCGCTCATGCCGCTGCTGAAGAATTACGGCGCTTGATTTCTACAGAACATCCGGAGCTTCAAGTACGCATTACCCAATTTGGTCCTTCCATCTTGGCACATGCTGGTGCTGAGACGGTCGGTGTGTACTGGTTCGATGAGATTCCTTTACCAACAACTTGATATCTTGCACGAAACGATGAAAACCGGACGGTCTGCTTGAGACCGTCCGGTTTTTTCATGTCGTTTCATACTTACGAAATAGTTCTTCTAATAATACGGCTTCGTCCGTCGTCCGTTGAATCGGCTCATGTGGAAGTGTGATTACTCTGGATAACGTCTCAGAAGGATATACATCAATCGAAACTTGTTCCATTTCGATGAGATACTCAAGGATGGAATCAAGTGATGTCTCCTTATTGAATTGACGAAGCCAATTTTCATATCGACGATCCACTTTTCCTTCTTTAAGCAAAATCTTTCCACCGTCAATGATCGCCCACTTCGGTGGCGCATCGATTTGAAAGAGTTCCAACTGCTGGTACTCTTCCATCGTTCGTTTCGTCACCGGAACAACACCGTTAATTGACACTAACCGTTTTAATCTAAGATGCGCTCGCATCGTCATGAAACGAGGTCGCCCAGCGACTCGCTCGACAAGCAACGTCGGCTTGTCGATGGAGCGCATCGTCTCTTCATCAAATAATAAACTATGATCAACATCTAACAGTAACATCAAGCCACTCCTTTTTTTCTACGGGAGACGATGAATGCATAGGAGCTACATAAAAGAATCGCGGCAAAACAATATCCACCGATGACATCTGAGAAATAGTGAACGTTTAAAATGATTCGAGAAGCTCCCATGGCGAGGAATAATCCAATCGTCACGATCGATACAAGTACCTTCCCACCTGTTTTCAAATGACGAAACGCAACGACGAGAAATCCGGCATAGACGGCAAAAGCCATCGCTGAGTGACCACTCGGAAAACTGTATCCTACACCACCAACCAGTTCATTTAATGAGGGGCGCTCTCGGACAAAGGCGAATTTAACGACTTGATTCAATCCACCTACTGATACTGCCATGAACACATACCAAATACTTGCAATGCGATCTCGCCACAAAACATAACTCAGTATTCCAAGTAAGACCGTCATCGTCATCGCCCCTGGACCTGATCCGAGTTGAGTGAACCAAGAAACGTAATCCCCTGGGACGTGTTGCGACATATATGACGATAATTGAGCATCAAATAAAAAATAGCCTGTTGTCCGAATGGAGACAGCGATGATCACGAATAAGACGACAGCAATGGATGCACCTATCCACGCCGCTCTTGCACCCCGCATCAGTATGTTCCCTTACGTTCTTCTAATTCTTCTGCTGAATAGTCTTCCTTATCTCGCAAACGATGCGCTAGTCGTCCGGATGCATTTGCTGCGATGGCCGCGACGATATCATCCATGAACGTGTTGACTTTTCCGTCCCCAAGCTTCGTATCGAGTTCTTTGATAATACCGACCTTTGCTTTATCCAAATAGCCGAACGTCGTAACCGCAATCGAACCATACGTGTTGACGGCACCAATCGCAATCGTCTCATCTACGCCAAATAGCCCTTCATCGCTTTGGATGATGGACAGGAGGGGTTCTGATAATAACCCTTTTTCCGCCAAGATGTCTAGTTCTGCTCCGACGAGAATCGCATGTTGTAATTCACGTTTTTCAAGAACACGTTCTACTGAACTGACACATGTTTCAATTGTCAGATCCACCGTGTAGGGGGCCTGCATTTGGTAAACGATCTCAGCGATTGCATGAATCGTCACCCCTCGTTCATGTAACTTATCGATAGCTGCCTGTTTGACCTCTTTTGAATGTGTTTTCTTCATGACTATATCCACCTCTCCAACAAAGTACTTCATTAGTATACACGTATTCTGAACCTCCTCTCAAACTTCTTTGACATCGACGCCAGAATCCGTCATGATTATTTTGTAAAGCGTTATCATTTCAGGGGAAAGTAGGGGATTTTCGATGAACATCGGGGTTGTATTGTTTCCATCGAAACGCGTTCAAGATTTTGCAAATTCATACCGAAAGAGATATGACTCGAAGTATGCACTGATCACACCTCATATCACGCTACGGGAGCGGATGGAAGTCGATGAGACAGAATTAGACCACATCGTGACGGAGTTGAATCGAATCGCGTCCGAAACGAAGCCTGTCAATTTGCACATCCAAGGAGCTCGTTCGTTCCATCCGACGAACAATGTCTTGTTCCTTAAAGTAATGCCGACGGATGAGTTAGAACAATTACATCGCGCTTTGCATACAGGACCACTCGAACATAAGCCGAAATACGATTTCTTGCCACACATCACAATCGGTCAAGAACTGTCGGATGTCGAACTGTTCGATGTACTAGAACGTCTCAAGATGGAAGATATCCGTTTCCAAGAGGACGTCACGAAAATGGCTTTATTGTATGAACTGGAGAACGGTGCTTGGAGTGTCTATGAGACATTCCGCTTCACAGGTCAATGAATGATTAAACTTCCCGGTCGAAGCTTCGACCGGGAAGTTTTAGTTCTGGTAATACACCGTATGCATTTGCCTGTTCTTCTAAAAAGTCGTCCGCTTCGTGTTCGCGGTAAGGGTCAGTTGGGCGTATCGGTTGAACTCGAGCGACTGGTTCAGTCTTTAGCTGTGGATCGACACGTACTTGACGATTGACATATTGTACGACTGTAAAATCGATTGCGTTCATCCTCTGCACTTCCTCTCTCCTTCAACATGTTCATATTTGACACTTCCCCGATCCAGCACAAAAAAAACCAAGCCCCCTTCTCAGGAAAGCTTGGTTCAATCTGTTATCTTTTAAAGAATGTGGAATCCACTATCGACGTGAAGGATTTCTCCTGTCACCCCACTCGACATTTGTGAAAGCAAGAACAGTCCACTTTGACCAATTTGTTCTGTCGTCACGTTACGATGAAGTGGCGCACGTTCTTCGATGCTATCAAGAATCGAATTGAAATCGCCGACACCTTTTGCGGATACTGTCCGAATTGGACCAGCTGAGATCGCATTGACACGAACGCCTTGCTGACCGTATTCAGCAGCGAGATAACGAACGCTTGCATCTAATGCGGCTTTCGCAACACCCATGACGTTGTAGTTCGGAACCATCTTCTCACCACCGAGGTACGTCAACGTGATGACGGATGCATCTTCCGTAAAGAAATCTTTCGCCGCTTTGACGACTGCTGTTAAGCTGTAAGCTGAAATATCAAGTGCTTGCGCGAACTGTTCACGCGTTACCCCAGAAAATTCACCACGAAGCGCTTCTTTATCCGCGAATGCGATCGAGTGAGCAATCCCTGAAATCTTCCCGTGGTCCGCATGAATCGTTTGGAAGACCTGTTCGATTTCTTCATCACTTGTAACATCACACGTATAATAAGAAGCTGGACGTGATAATTCTTGTCCTAATTTTTCAAGTGGTGCCTTAAAACGCTCCCCGACATATGTAAATGCCAGGCTTGCTCCAGCAGCGTCGAGCGCACGTGCGATGCCCCATGCAATCGAACGTTGGTTGATGACGCCCATGACGACGTACGTCTTGCCTTCGAGTGAAGGATAAATATTCATGATAAAGTCCCCCTTAAATTAGTACCTGGTAATAAAACCTATCTTCAGGTTACAAAAACGTAACGCTTCTGTCAACCATCGCTCTTGATATTGCGGATTTGATAAATTACGGTAATATAGAGAATGATAGAAAGTAGGGATGAAATGAATCGATTCAAATCATTTACACAACGTTATGATCATACGTTGCTTTTTTTACTCGCCTGTCTGATGGTCATCAGTATTATCGCCATCTATACAGCACAACCTTCGCTTAAAGGTGCGATCAGTGCCATCAACTTCTCTGCCAAACAAATTCAATGGTACGTCATCGGCTTCATGGCGTTATCGGTCGTCATTTTCATCGATTATGAACAGTTGAAGCGATTCCACTGGTTTTTATATGGAGCAGGTATCGTATCATTGATCGGTCTTGTCATTTTCCGTGGTACACCAATCGTCACTGAAATCAAAGGGGCATACGGTTGGTATCAGTTCCCCGTTATCGGTACGGTTCAACCGGCTGAGTTCATGAAGTTCTTTTTGATCGTTACGCTCGCTGCCGTCATTACCGAGCACAATGCGCGTTATGTTCAACATGAAAGAGATCTCTTGTTACTTATCAAGTTAGTCGCGGTTACAGCCTTGCCGCTCGGTCTTATCATCATTCAGCCCGATTTAGGGATCGGTTTGATTCTATGCGTCATCTTAGCATGTGCGATGTTGTTATCCGGACTAAACTGGAAATGGCTTTTGACGATGTTCGGTCTGTTCGCAGGAGCCGTCATCATCTTCTTTTACCTGTTCTTTTTCCAAAATGATTTACTCGCAACCTTTTTCCCAGGTCACGCGATGAACCGGATCATGGCTTGGTTGCAACCGTTCGAATATGCGGATGATCTGTCGTACCAGCTCGTCCAAGCAATCAACGCGACAGGTTCAGGGCAAATGTTCGGCGTTGGATACGGGAAACTGCAAGTGTTCGTTCCGGAATTGCATACAGACTTCATCTTTACGACGATTGCCTCTCACTACGGTTTCATCGGGGCTGCCATCGTCTTGATCGTCTTGTTCCTGTTCGTCTATCGCTTGATTCAGATTGCTCTCGAGACAGCTGATCCATTTGGTACCTATATCGTGACAGGATACGTCGCGATGTTTACGTTCCAAATTTTCCAAAACATCGGGATGACGATTGGTGTCTTACCGATCACAGGTCTTCCCCTACCGTTCATCAGTTATGGTGGATCAACGATGATCGTAAACCTCGTCGGTCTAGGATTGATCATGGCAATCGCCTCTCAATCTCGGATTTCCATGTTTGATGAAGACTAAACACAAATAAAAGGCAGTGGACCAAGTCCATTGCCTTTTATTTGTGTACTTTATCCTTCCAATCGAAGATCCTCAGGAAGTGGTGCTTCAAAACGAACCTGTTCTCCCGTCGCAGGATGAAGGAACGTTGCTGACGCACTATGAAGCGCCTGACGCGGAAGTAACGGGTTCCCTTGATACATCGTATCGCCAATCAAAGGATGCCCAAGAAAAGCAAGATGGACACGAATTTGGTGTGTCCGACCTGTCTCTAGTCGGATATCGAGTAATGAGATTTCTTGGTCAAAGGCTCGAACTAGACGGCTATTTAAGATATGCGTAATGGCTCGTTGACCATCTGGTCGTACCATCCGTTCCATGAAGGAATGATCGGTTTGACCAATCGGTTGATCAATTGTTTGTACCGGTACGTTTCCCGGTGCATACGCTAAATAATGTCGTTCTAATTCATTGGATCGTTGCATGAGACTCATCCGGTGATGGGCAAGCCCATGTTTCGCGAACAAGACAAGACCACTCGTATCACGATCGAGCCGATTAACGATATGGATTGCATACGGAATTCCTTGTTTTCGGTAATAACCAAGGACATAGTTCGATAATGAGCGTTCCGGATGCAGTCGAGACGGAATCGATGCCATGCCCGGCGGTTTATTGACGACGAGCAACCAATCATCTTCAAACAAAATATCAAGTTCCCCTTCTGTCGCCACCATATCCGGTGCTGGTGTCTCTTCCGGGAAGAAGACATGGACATGATCACCCGCGTGTAAGACGTCGTGGACGTTAACATGCTGACCATTACGCGTGATATCCCCATGATTTTTAATCGATACTAACATTTTTCGCGAAATCCCTAAGCGGGTCGTACAAAAATGACTGACACGCCAGCCATCCTCGATGTCAGTCACCATCTGTTGTAGCTGAAATCCATTCATGTTTCCATTTCCTTTACTTTAACGTCTTTCGTCTGCCAGGAAAGATTCCCGCACCCGTTGCCAGAACGGGAAAGAACGAAAACGAGCAAATTTCACTTTTTTATCAGAGACCCGGCATCGAATCGATGTCACGTTTTGATGAATGATTGAAGCATAGTGGTCATAGGTCATCTGAAAATCAATCGGATTGACGGGACGAATTTCGACATCATGATGTTTCGGTAACAACATCGGTGAGCCGATCGTCCGGTAAACACGATTGTTGATGGAAGCCATCTCTGTAATTTGAATTGCTTCGAGCGCCGGGTGAACGATCGCTCCGCCGAGTGCCTTATTGTACGCTGTCGAACCAGACGGTGTTGATACACACAACCCGTCCCCTCGAAATGTTTCGAAGTAGTCGCCTCGAATCGATAAATCGCAAACGAGCGTCTGATTAAAACTTTTAATCGTACATTCATTCAAGGCAAGCAGTTGGTTGTGTGAACCGTCCGCATAATCAATCGAGAGTTCAAGCAACGGGTATTGAACCGTCGCTAAATCCTGCTTCGCGATATGATCAATCAGTTCATCCATTTCTTCAGGGCGCCAATCCGCATAAAAACCAAGATGTCCCGTATGAATCCCAACAAGCGTAATTGTCTCTACTTGATCGAGATACGAATGAAACGCCTGTAACATCGTTCCGTCTCCACCAATCGAGACGACGATTTCCGGCTGGCTGACATCAAGAATACATCCCCGATCCGTCAATGCCTGCTCGAGTTGCTGTTTCAGCGCATGAGATCGCTCATCATCACGAGCCGTGATTGCAAAACGCATGGTCATCCCCCTACTCTTTTAATCGTTCAGACGCCTTAGCGTCGCGTTGAAAGACGAGTTGTGCATCTTGGATTTCTACTTTCAGCTGGCTCATCTCCGCATCAAGCAAAAATGCTGCCTCTGCTGCACGACGCAGACGCTCACGCGTCTCTTCTGGAATATTTCCTTGGTACTTATAATTCAACGAGTGTTCAATCGTTGCCCAGAAGTTCATCGCAAGCGTTCGAATTTGAATCTCGACTAACGTCGGAACTTCACCTTCGATCGTCTGTACCGGATAGGCAATGATGACGTGATACGATCGATAGCCACTATCCTTTTTTTGCGTAATGTAGTTCCGTTCTTCGACGATTTTAAAATCTCCGCGCGAGCGCAGCAGCTCAAGGACATGAATGATATCATCGACGAATTGACACATGATACGTAATCCGGCGATATCCTGCATGTCTTGTTCTAATGACTCACGCGCAATTGCTTTTCGTTCCGCTTTTTGAAGAATGCTCTTTACAGGTTTGACCCGTCCTGTGACAAATTCAATCGGTGAATGTTCTCCCCGTTGCTGAAATTGTTTACGAATCGCTTTTAGCTTAACTTTCAACTCATCGACCGCGATTTGATACGGTGCAAGAAATAAATCCCAATTTTCTTTTGTCATCTGATTTGTCACCACTTTTAATCGAATAGTATTGGTTCACTGCCTGTTCCTACCTCATTCATGTTATCATATTTTCAGACATTCAACTAGAAAGGCGTGATTCCGATTAGACAAGAATTGGAAATCGAATTCAAGAACTTATTGTCTGAACAAGAATATCTATCGTTATTTACCCATTATGCGTCAGCTAAACAACCTATTTGGCAAGCAAATGATTATTTTGATACGCCTGATTTTGAACTTCGAAAAAAAGGTGCTGCTTTACGGATTCGTGAGAAAAAACAAGGGCTCGTACTGACTTTAAAACAACCCCATAAGGAGGGGTTGCTTGAAACGCATGTCACGTTATCATCAACTGAAGCAGAAGATCTATTCAAATACGGTCTAATTCATTCCGAAGAGATGAACGAACAGCTAAAGTCATTTGATTTACAGGGATCTTTGGAGCATTTAGGTCGATTAGAGACAGAACGAATCGAAACCGTGCTCCCGGAAGGATTGCTTGTCCTTGATAAAAGTCGCTATCTCGGACATACCGATTATGAGTTAGAGTTTGAGGTCAGCAACTTCGAACAAGGGCAAAAGGATTTCGAGCGAATTCTTTCAGAACACGACATTCCACAGCGCAAAACAAAAAATAAAATCGTTCGCTTCATGGAACGTAAAGCGCTTTCTTGATTTTTCGTGTAAGAATGAACAAGCAAAACCTTTGCTCTTTCTTTTTTTTCGTTGCTAAAATAGGGTAACGATAACAACAGGAAGGGGTGAACGGATGGAACACGCACAATGTAACGGATCTTATTGTTCATTGGACGAACCATCGATTCAACAACCGACGAAACCTCTGGAAATCTATCATTTTCTAGATGTGACACAAACGGATGGTTTACGGTTGATACCCGTCCTCAAGAAGCTAGAGCTAGAATATGGTCATCTGTTCCGTCTTCGGACGATTGCAACGATTCCATGTGCTCCATCACGATCTGCATGCGATATGTCACCACTCGTCATTCTAAAAGCAATTGAACTTCAAGGAAAGACGTTTGGTATGCGATTCATGCGACGCCTTCGAATGCTTCATAACGTCGAAGGAGAAAGTGCTTATAGTCGGCCATCATTGATGCGGCTAGCAGAGGCTTTAACGGAGTATGGTTTGGATTTAGAAGAGTTTCATCGTGATGTCTCGTCGGATACGATTCAGCAAATGCTCGAGAAAGAAACCGAACTAGTCACCGAATGGGATGTTCGGATTCTTCCAACACTCGCTTTTGTCGGAGACGAAGAAGCGATCAAAGCAGAAGGACCTTATGAGTATTTGGTGTATGTCTCGATCTTAAGTGAATTACTAGATCATACGATCGAAAAACAACCGAAGCCACCACTCGAACAATTCTTGAGACGGTATGAAACAGCAACAACGGCTGAAATCGCCTTTATTTATGACGCTCCTGAATCCCAGATTGAACACGAATTAAAAAAACTGGTCTTGCAACAAAAATGTGCTTCTCTATCGTACTGTGATGGAAAAGTATGGCGTCATTTAAAAGATTCGGCACACGCATGATGAAAACAATAAAAAGGACAGTTCAGCGTGCTGAACTGTCCTTTTTGTGTTCAATCATAGACAAAAGAAAAAATCCCTCATGACGAGAAGGACTTTTTCTTTTGACCACTGGATGGGGGAAAAAGAGAATCGACTGGGGAATGTGACCCTCTTCACAATATAAGTATATCGTGGACTTCGCCTCTTTTCCACTATTTGTTCACTTTGTCACAAAGATGTCACTCTGCTAACAAAGCTTCAAATTCATCTAGGACACGTTCAAATTGACGCAGTGCTGCTTCAACTGGTGCTTTTGTTGTCATATCGACACCCGCAGCTTTTAGTACTTCGATTGGATAATCACTTGATCCCGCTTTTAAGAAATTGTTGATGTATCGCTCCACAGCAGGTTGTCCTTCTTCTAGAATCTGATCCGTCAAGGCAGCAGCAGCAGAAATGCCCGTTGCATACTGATAGACATAATAATTGTAATAGAAGTGTGGAATCCGAGCCCATTCTAGACCGATTTCTTCATCTAAGACAATTTCTTCTCCGAAGTATTTTTGATTCAACGCATAATACGTTGACGTTAGGAATTCCGGTGTCAGCGATTGTCCAAGACGAGCCGCATCATGAATTGCATGTTCGAACTCGGCGAACATCGTTTGTCGGAACAATGTTCCGCGGAAGGTTTCGAGTTGATTGTTTAATAGATAGAGTTTTTCTTTACGATCCGTTACTTTCTTCAATAAATAGTCGTTCAACAATGCTTCATTCGTCGTTGAGGCGACTTCTGCGACGAAGATTGAATAATCACCATATGGATACGGTTGAGATTTCCGCGTGTAATAACTATGGACGGAATGTCCGAATTCATGTGCGAGTGTAAAGAGGTTGTTGATGTTGTCTTGCCAGTTCATCAAAATGAACGGCTGTGTATCATAAGCACCAGAAGAGTAGGCTCCACTCCGTTTACCACGCGTCTCCCGGACATCAACCCAACGTTCAGACAATCCTTCTTCAAGGATGTGCTTATACTCTGCTCCGAGCGGCGCGAGCCCTTCGACCATCAATTGTTTCGCTTCCTCGTAAGAGACTTTCATCTCCACCTCAGAAACGAGCGGTGTGTACATATCATACACGTGTAGTTCATCGAGTCCGAGCACTCGCTTACGTAGGGCGACGTAACGATGGAGCAATGGTAAATGCTCATGTACCGCTTCAACTAATCCATCATATACGGACTCAGGAATCGCATTACCGTGTAAAGCTGCTGCGCGTGCCGATGGGAACTTTCGGACATCCGCATAGAAGTTGTCTTTCTTAACTGACCCAGCAAGTGTCGAAGCGAGCGTATTCGTGTATTTTGCATATGTTCCATACATCGCTTTAAATGCGGCTTCACGGACCGAACGATCAGATGATTCCAGGAATGTGATGAAGCGACCATGTGTCAACTCTGTCTCTTCTCCGTCTTCCCCTTTGATTTTCGGGAATGTCAGATCTGCATTGTTCAACATACCGAACGTCGTACCGGATTGACCGAGTACTTCTCCTGCCTTTGCAAGAATCGCTTCTTCCGCTTCCGTCAGGACGTGTTCACGCTCTTGATTCAATTCATCAAATGCATGACGATACATTGCAAGATCTGGATTCTCATTAAGATACGTCTCAATCGTTGACTCAGGTACAGCTAACAATTCTGGTGTCATGAAAGCAAGCGTTGCCCCGATTTGCGACGCGAGCGTTCGAGCACGGTCGTTCATGGCTTGGTAGAAGCTGTCTGCTGTATTTTCGTCATAACGCATGTGCGCGTATGTATAAAGCTTATAAAGGCGTCTTGAGACTTCGTCACGTAACTGTAACCCTTCATAGAGTGTTTCTGCACTCTGTCCAAGACGACCCTTATACTCGACGAGTAATGGAAGCATCGCTTTCACCGATTCGAATTCTTCTTCCCACGCTTCGTTCGTTGCGTAAATCGACTCTAGATTCCATGTTTCTGTAACGTCAACATCTTGACGTGTTAATACTTCTGCCATTTCCCTCACTCCTTTAATTCAGTTATACCTGTTTTCTTTTCGACAAACAATCGAAGTGCTCCTGCTAAAACAGCTTATTCGCCTCCTCAATCCGCTCCATCCATTCCCTGACGAGAGCACCAATCAAATCTCTTTCAATCGATAGATTCAATTTGTGAAGCAGTTGATTTATGACATATTCCAGACGGCTCAAAGTGTACCGCCCTTTTATCTCTAAAAAGACGACGATTTGAAATTCAAAGGGATGGACGGGTAGAAATAATAGACGTGTGATGGGGAGAAAGGCAAAAAAGGGAAGATTTTGTAGATGGAAACCTGATTGATACAGTGGGATCTTGAGGATGCGTGGAGGTAATGAAGGATAAAAAGGACGTCGACGATAGCGATGAACGATTCCTTGCCATCGAGCGATTGAAAATTTCCGAGGAAATGATGAAGGTTCTTTCGAAAGAAAATCAGATAATGAGAGCGGTTGAACCGTACAATAGACATGATGTTTTGCAAAAGGAACCGGATGTCGAAATCTCCGGATTTGATTCTCGACGATCAGATCCAAGTAATCATGTTGTAAAAATGCTTGTCGCATCCAACCTTGCAATCGCAACGTGACACCATGTGAAGGATGAAATCCGATCCACCGAACCGTTTGTTCTTGTTTCGCATCAAGCCTGGCTCGTCTGATCCATTCCTCTGCTGACATCGGAGAACGTTGAATTTCAATCCCGATTTTCTTTTCTGGTATCCACAGATCAAAACGTCTCTCCCCAGTCATCCATTCAATTTCGACTTGGATACCTGCGTTTATTAAAGAATCGGCAATGCGCTTTTTCCAGGACATATGAACACTACTTTCTCCTGAACAAGCTGAGATATGTGCAAAATGTGGTCGTCGTCCTTGCCTGACGCGCAAGGGCTTCAGGCAATACGGACAACGTAAGGACATCGCTTTTAATTCATGGATGGGAAATCTGTGAATCATGATGCGTTTACCAGAAGCATCAATGGCTTCAAACATCTGAATCGTCCCCTTTTTCTAGAGTAACGGTGAGAATAAACGTGAAATCGATTCAATCAATCGACGGCGTAATGGACGCCGATGGAACATATCAGCATCAACTTGTGTCGAATGGCTAAAATCTTCATAAAAATCACGTGTTAGTTCATGGACAGAGTTCGTTCCATATAAGAAAGCATTCACTTCGAAATTCAAATGAAAACTACGTAAATCCATGTTCGCTGTCCCAATCGTTGCGATGGAGTCGTCAACAACGATGACTTTAGAGTGCATGAACCCTTTATTGTACTCGTAAATTTTCACACCAGCTCGTAGCAAGTCATCAAAATATGAACGGCTCGCATAAAATACGATTTTATGGTCTGGAAAGCTCGGTAGCAGAATACGAACATCAATCCCAGCCATAGCAGCTGTCTTCAGTGCTGTCATGAGATCTTCGTCGGGTATCAAATACGGGGAAGCAATATAGACCGATTCACGCGCTTCCGTGATGAGCCCGAAGTAAAGTGATTTCATTGCCTCATGTGGCTCATCAGGACCGCTCGCAATGATTTGAACACCCCCTGTTGCTTCTTCAACGTACTCAAGTGGCTCCATGTAAAACGGTGTAAACAGCCGTTCACCTGTCATGTAATACCAGTCTTGGAGAAAAATCAGTTGGAGTTCAGAGACAGCCTCTCCCCTTACGAGAAGATGGGTATCACGCCAAAAACCAAAATGTTGATCACGACCGATATACTCATCCCCAATGTTGATTCCGCCTGTAAATGCAACCGTTCCATCGATGACGACGATTTTCCGATGATTCCGGTAGTTCGATTTACTCGAAATAAACGGTAAGACGACAGGGAAAAACGCGCGAACCTCAACGCCAGCCGCCTGCATCTTCTTGAAATAATGCTTATCCGTCGAAAAACATCCGACGGCATCATAAAGAAAACGGACCTCGATTCCTTGCTCGGCCTTTTCAATCAACGCTTCCTGTAACTGAAGCGCAAGTTGATCATCCCGTACGATATAGTACTCCAAATGAATATGATGCTGTGCTTGACGAATCTCTTCTAAAAGAATCGGAAACTTTTCCTGACCATTCGTCAAGATTCTTGTATGTGTATTATACGAAATCGGAAGACGACTGATTGAATCGATAAGTGTCACAACTTTTCCATAACGCCCTTCTTGGAACACTGATTGGTGTACCCCTGCCTTAAACTGGGTACGATATTTAATGTAAGACTCCTCATCAAGCATTGCCTTCAGTCGAAACATTCGTTTTCGGCGGTAGTTCTGACCAAATGTGAAATACACGAATACGCCAACGACAGGCAATGCCATCATGACGAGTGCCCAGACGAGCGTTCGTTCTGGGTTTCGATTTTCGAGTAGAATGATGACGAACACGCTCATGACGACCAAAATGATGACGATGGACAGCCATCCTACCATATAGACACTCCAATAGTAGGATAAAAAGGCAATCAAGCCGATGGTCAAGATGAGGGTCATGAGAAGTTGTACACGTCGTAGCATGAATCCCCCTCCTTTTATGTAAGTAGTACAAATCGTATTTAAACTGATGACAGAAAGGAAGCGTTTAAATGGGTACGTATATCATTACTGGTGCAACAAGTGGAATTGGTGAGGCAACTGCCCTTCAACTCATCCGGGAGGGACATACTGTCCTTGCGATTGGTCGTAATGAAGAAAAAGGATCCTCGCTTGAATCAAATGGAGAAGGACGTTTATATTTCTTCCCTGTCGACTTAGCTGATTCCTCTGCAATCGATGCGTTCTTTGAAGAAACACAAGAAGATTTCCCAGAAATCGATGGTATTTTTAACAATGCAGGTACTTTCGGGAAACCCGTTGCACCTGAACGTGTCTCCGATCAACAAAAAGAAGTATT
The DNA here is from genome assembly GCF_018619045.1 of Exiguobacterium sp. s161. Lineage (NCBI taxonomy): Bacteria > Bacillati > Bacillota > Bacilli > Caryophanales > Exiguobacterium > Exiguobacterium sp. s161. Next base: position 774,063 of record NZ_JACSNH010000001.1, on the reverse strand, counting down.
CCAAGTGAACTATCACGCACCCGAACGAATCATCCAGCTCGCGACGAAACGCTTTTCAAAAGGTGCTTCCATCGTCAATAATAGCGCCATCGTAGGTCATGTTAAGTTTCCAGCAATGCTACTGCCTTACGCTTCGTCTAAAAGTGCTTTACTGACGCTAACAAAGACATACGCCGCCCGCTTCCATGGTAAGTACCGATTTAATGCTATTTGCCCGGGACCAGTCGATACAGCGCTCAGTCATGCGTTATATGGCGGGAAAGATAAATTTGACCTCGCAATGAAACATCACCTTCGAGGTGAGCCTGCACAACCTTCTGAAATCGCTGAGGTCGTTTGTTTCTTACTATCAAATAAAGCAAGTTACATCAACGGTCAAGCGCTCATCGTAGATGGAGGCTATACCCTCACTTAATACCAGAACAAAAGGAGGTATCACGATATGTGATCCTCCTTTTCCTCGCACTTTTTCTGACCTTAGTTCGGAAAATGTTTCCGAATGAACGGAAAGACATCTGAAGCAATGATCTGTTTCCCGTATTCAGCTACAGGATGTATCGTTTGTTCGCTGAACTGGAGATACTCTGCGATTAAACTCATGACGTTTTCTTGCGCTTCTACGTTCACATCATCTTCGAAATGAACATGCAGTAAATAGAGTCCATCTTTCTGATAAAGCGCTGTTTCAAGTTCTGCGAATACAGGAGCATTCGCATATTGGCTGAGCGCGATGATATGTTCGAAATCGCGAGTTTCAAATAAAACATCTTGGCTTAACTCTGTATCTTTATCTTCTGTCTCAGACATCGCTGATCGTAAAAGTGAATCGAGTTCGTCTTCATCGACTTGCTCACCATCAACTGCATTTTTCGCGATCGTTACAGTGACTTCAAGACCTTTTTCAAATGCTTGCACTTGTATCCATAGTGGACCTTCGAAGGAGATGGACTCTTTTTCATTCGCTTCGTCCATCATCTGCCAGAATAACTGTTCTCCCCGTTCCCGGTTATACCAAATCTCATCTCGGGCAAAACCACGGCGTTCGATGTCGGTGTACGTGATGAAGAACTTGACCGTATTGTCATTGACGCGTTCGATTTTCAAACTGTCCACTCCTTTCTTCTCGTTCCTTATCTAGAATACGAACGAGGACATGACTTGGATTTATAGTTTTGAATCCGAAGGATATATTTCTATTCCTTTGTTATCTTTATTTTAACCTTTTTTATCGGTAACAAAAAGCACACTGCTCACGAAGCAGTGTGCTTTTTAAAATTACTCGTTTACGAGACGCTGTGCTTCCAAAAGTTGGAATGTACGCACCTTGCGCGGTAAGAATCGACGGATTTCATCCTCGTTGTATCCCACTTGAAGGCGTTTTTCATCAATCAAGATTGGGCGACGCAATAATCCCGGATATTCTTGAATCAAATCGTATAGATGCTGCAACGATAAGTTTTCAACGGAAACATCGAGTTTCGAGAAGACTTTTGAACGTGTTGAGATAATCTCGTCCGTTCCATCTTCCGTCATACGAAGAATCTGTTTGATTTCATCGAGCGATAATGGTTCTGAAAAGATATTACGTTCAACGAACGGGATTTCATGTTCTTCAAGCCACGCGCGTGCTTTCCGACAAGAAGTACAACTTGGTGAAGTATAGAGTGTTACCATTGAAAAACATCCTCCCCCTGATTTAACATCATTCAATACCTATGTGAATAAGCAGATATTGATGATGGTTCTATTACTTGACAGTTTACATCTAATAAAGCAGAAAACCTAGCTTTTTTATAAAGATGAAAGAACTTTTCGTAAAAAAGCTTGTTAAAGCCACCACGTGGCTTTAACAAGCTGGCGTGTGATCAAATGGCTGAGAAATCGTCTCTTTTGCTTTAGGAAGTTTCATTTCTTTCAGTTTTTTCTCTAAAATATCCCGCAAAAGGCGCTTCTTCAGCTTTTTCTTCTTGTCACGTTCTTTCATATTCCGACACCCCAATCGGCCCGAAACAGAACTAACAACCATACGAAAGCAAAATAATCATCTTCTACATTAGTAAGTATACCACGTATCTCAAAAATCTATTCCTACTTTAAGCAATTAAATATGTGAGATTGTCGATTGAGGAATGAAAAACAGTTGCAATTTCTTTCAAATTTCTGTAGAGTGTATAGAAATATCAACGCTCAGAAAGGAGTTTTTCATTCATGGCATTAACACTTGTCACGATTCTCGATCATCCGATCGCTCAAAAATATTTATCTCGTTCTGGCTTGAATCATGCGATTTCAGTAGCGGAACGCGCACTGACGCTTGCTACGAAACGCGGCTTAGATGCTGACACTGCTACGAAGGCAGCACTCTTACATGATATCGGTCATTACGAATGGTATACCGATGGCACTTGGAACTATGATTTATATCGCCAAAATGATATTCATGCCATTAAAGGAGCTGAACGTGCTCACAAACTATTGATTCGCCTTGGTGAAGAACCAGCACGTGCAAAAGAAATTGCTCTCGCTGTTCTTTTGCATACGGATTCTTATCTTCCACCAGGTGCGATCAATCGAACACCTCTTCAACAACTTGTCCATGATGCGGATACGCTGGAAGAACAGCCGGGCGGACTCCATCATTACGAAAAAATTGACTTTGAAGAAGCCATGCGTCGTCTTGATGCAATCGATGCAGTCGTCCATCGATTTGCTCATCTACCGCGTATCGCATCAGAAAATTAAAAGGCATTTCCACGATCAACGTGGAAATGCCTTTTTGCTTTAACGATTATACGAGTTGCGCTTGGTACGCTTCAAGTTCTGCATCCGTCATCGAAACGAAGTGACCTGGCTCGATTTCACGAAGTGGTGGAATGCTCGAATCTTCATCCGATTTCCCAACCGGTCCACTCGTCGGACGATCAAAGATAATCCGTTTACGTGTCCGCTCGTGCTCTGGATCCGGAAGCGGAATCGCAGATAAAAGTGACTTCGTATAAGCATGAACAGGATTCTCATACAGACGATCCGCATCACACAATTCAACGAGGTGACCCTGATACATAACACCAATCCGGTCTGAGATATACTTAACCATCGATAAATCGTGGGCGATGAACAAGTATGTCAAACTGCGATCACGTTGCAGTTTTTTCATCAAGTTGACGACTTGGGCTTGAATCGATACGTCGAGTGCTGAAATCGGCTCATCCGCAATGATGAAGTCCGGCTCTACAGCAAGTGCGCGTGCGATACCAATCCGTTGACGCTGACCACCTGAGAACTCGTGCGGGTAACGACTCGCGTGTTCTTTCGTCAAACCAACAGTCTCAAGCAAATCATATACACGGTTATTGCGCTCTTCTTTTGAGTTTGCTAAACCATGAATATCGATTCCTTCAGCGATGATATCACCAACCGTCATCCGTGGATTTAACGATGCATACGGATCTTGGAAGATCATTTGCATTGCACGGTTGAATTTCAATTTGTCTTTACGTGATTTCTTACCATGAACGTTTTCACCTTTGAAGATGACTTCGCCGTCTGTCGCTTCGTATAAACCAATGATCGAGCGACCAGTCGTAGACTTACCACAGCCTGACTCTCCAACGAGGCCAAGTACTTCGCCTTCGTAGATATCAAATGAAAGTCCATCAACCGCTTTAACGACGCGTCCACGTCCAATATTGAAATGTTGCTTCAAGTTTTTTACTTCAAGTAATTTATTACGGTTTTCCATTATTTCAGACCGCCTTTCAGAAGCGATTTTGAGAACACGCTGTCCGGACGGTATTTTAACGCCAAGTCACGGATTGCAGCAGGTGGTTCGACGTATGGAGCTTGTGGATGTAGCAACCACGTCGCCGCTTCGTGTGTATCTGAGATTTTGAAGAAAGGTGGTTCTTTCTCGAAATCAATCTTCATCGCATATTTGTTACGCGGTGCAAACGCATCACCGACTGGTGGATGCATCAAGTTCGGTGGAGTTCCTGGAATCGCAGGAAGATCTTGTGAACGGTCATCAGATGGACGTGGCATTGAACCTAGTAGTCCCCAAGTATATGGATGACGCGGCTCATAGAAGATCTCATCTACTGTACCTTTTTCAATCAATTTACCAGCATACATGACGGCTACACGGTCAGCCATGTTCGCTACGACACCTAAGTCGTGCGTAATGAAGATGATTGCTGTACCCGTTTTTTGCTGAATGTCTTTCAATAACTCAAGGATCTGAGCTTGAATCGTAACATCGAGTGCAGTCGTCGGCTCATCGGCAATCAACACTTTCGGATTACATGCAAGCGCGATTGCGATGACGATCCGTTGACGCATCCCACCCGATAATTGGTGCGGATATTGTTTCAGACGCGCTTCTGGATTCGGAATTCCTACGAGTGTCAAAAGTTCGAGTGTACGCTTTTTCGCTGCGTCGCCTGTTAAGCCTTGGTGACGTTTTAATCCTTCAGCGATTTGTTTATAAATCGTCATCGTCGGGTTAAGTGATGTCATCGGATCTTGGAAAATCATTGCGATATCACGACCGCGGACTTTTTGCATTTCTTTATCCGAAAGCTTAACGAGGTCACGACCTTCAAATAAGATTTCACCTTGTGTGATTTCACCTGGTGGGTTTGGAATCAAACGCATGATCGCTTTTGAAGTAACCGATTTACCAGAACCAGACTCACCAACGATTGCGAGTGTCTCGCCTTTTTTCAAATCAAACGATACACCGCGGACGGCTTGTACCGTCCCGGCATACGTATGGAAAGCGACATTCAGGTCGCGAACAGATAAAATAGTTTCCATTGTGAATGAGCTCCTCTCTAGTTTCCGTTAGCGTCGTAAACGTGGGTCGAACGCATCACGCAGTCCATCTGCCAACATATTGAAGCTGACCATGAGGAGTACGATGACCGTCGATGGAACAACGAGCAAGAATGGGAACGTTTTGAGTTCTTTGTACCCTTCGTTGATCAATGTACCGAGTGACGGTTGTGGTGGTGCAAGTCCTAAACCGATGAAGCTTAAGAACGCTTCGAAGAAGATCGCACTTGGAATCGTGAACATAAGTGAGATGATGATCGTTCCCAAGGTATTTGGAATCAAGTGTTTAAAGATCAATCGTGCGCTAGAAGCACCAAGTGTCCGTGCTGCAAGAACGAATTCTTGGTTCTTTAGTTTCAGGATTTGACCACGAACAAGTCGGCTCATCCCGATCCAGCCGGTAATCGTCATCGCAAGGATGATCGTCGTGATCCCTGGTTCAAGAATCAAGATGAACAAGATGATCAAGATTAAGTTTGGTACACCTGTTAAAATTTCAGCAATCCGTTGCATGATGTTATCGACACGCCCACCGTAATAAGCAGAAATTCCGCCGTATGTGACACCAACGAGAACATCGATGAGTGCTGCCATCAAACCGATGAACAACGAGATCTTCGTTCCTTCCCAGACACGTGACCAAAGATCACGACCAAGGTGGTCCGTTCCGAACCAGAAGTTCTCCGTCACTTGTTTTTGTTTATAAAAATCAATCGGCGTATCACCAAGTGTCGCCATACCGTCAAAACCAGCCCACTCTAAACCAGTAACTTTAGGTGGAAGTTTAGCTTGTGTGATTGTTTGGGTATAAGGGTCATTACCAGACAACGCAGGTCCGACCAATGACATGATTGCGATGATGATGATGACAGCAAGTGAGAGAATTGCCGCTTTGTTCTTGCGTAGACGCATCCAAGCATCTTGCCAGAAGTTTAAACTTTTACCAGCAAGACGTTCCCCTGCTTGTTCATTGAACTCAACGTGTTGGAACAGCGATGAATCAAACTGTTCTGCTTTTGCATTTGAATTTTGTTCAGCCATTATTTGTTACCCCCCAAACGGATCCGTGGATCAACGACACCGTACAGCAAATCGACGATCAAAATCATGAGAATGAAGACTGCTGAGAAGAACAACGTCGTACCCATGATGACTGTGTAGTCATTTTGTGTGATTGATGATACGAAGAGTTCACCAAGACCAGGAACAGAGAAAATCCGCTCAATGACGAGTGTTCCTGTAATTAACGCGGCAGTCATTGGTCCAAGAATCGTGATCGCCGGAATCAAGGCGTTCCGAACCATGTGTTTCCAAGTAATCGACTGACCATCTAGGCCTTTTGCTTTAGCTAACGTGACATAATCCTGGTTCGTAACTTCTAGCATCTCTGTTCGGACGAATCGAGCAATTGAGGCTGTAACCCCAAGTGATAACGATATGGTCGGCAAGATGGTATGCGCCGGGCTTTCCCAGAACGCGACTGGCAAAACGCCCCATTTCACGCCAACATAGTATTGAAGGAGTGAGGCGAATACGAAGGACGGTACCGAGATTCCGATAACCGATACGAACATCGCACCGTAATCGATCACTGTGTTGTGACGAAGTGCCGCGACAACACCTAAGACGAGTCCTAACAGTACTCCGAGTACTAATGCTTGAACTCCTAATTGAGCCGATGGTCCAATTCGTTCAGAGATTAAATCCGTTACCGGACGGCTATCATATTTGAATGAAATACCGAGATCTCCTTGGAACAAGTTAACCATATACGCTGCATAGCGTTGTGGCAGTGGATCATTCAAGTTGTACTTATCCCGAAGGATGTTCAACTGTTCAGGAGAAAGTTTCTCCTGGTTTTGGAACGGTGAACCTGGTAGCAGATCCATCAGGAAGAAAGTGAACGAAGCGATGAGTAAAAACGTCAGTACGCCGTAAACCAGGCGTTGAGCTAAATAACGGCCCATAAGATGGCACCCCCTATAAAGATTTTCTGTTTTTTTCGAAACATCAATAAAATCAGTATGACCCACAATTGTCGGAACATTCAAGAATTTTGTCATAAAAATTTAAAAATTCTTTTTTTATTGTGCTTTGATTTGATGTTCGCTTGGATGTTTTTCTAATTTCATCCAATAGTCAGAATTTTTCGTTTGATTCCATTATACTTTGCTAACAAAGTAATTAGAACTACTTTTTTACGAAACTTTCACATTTTCGATAAAAATGAGTTTCCATTCATAAAAAGTAGTATAAAACAGGAGCGTACCCGAACTGATCAGGGGACGCTCCCATTCTCGATTACTTAATATCAACGTATTTGTATTGGAAATCTGCTCCGAACACTTGACGGTTGAAATCTTTAACCGTCGGACGGCTCAAGTATGCAGAACCAGCTTGATAGATTGGCGCGATGGCTTGATCTTTCTCAATCAATTGTGCTTCCGCTTGTTTGAAGAGATCGAGACGTTTGTTTAAGTCAGACTCTTCATTCGCTGCGTTCAACAATTTATCATAAGCTGCAGACTTGTACTTGACGTCGTTTTGGCTATTCGTTGATTCGAAGATAGAAAGGTTAGACATTGGATCCTGATAATCCGGGCCCCAAAGTGAGTATGAAACCTGGTAGTCGCCTTTTGTTTCAAGGTCGAGTTTATTCTTGAACGGTTGTTGTTTGATTGAAACAGTGACGTTCGGAAGATTTTTCTCGATTTGACCTTTCATGTACTCACTGATCTTCTTCGCATCTTCATTGTCGAATGAAAGAAGTTCAATCGTCGTTTTCTTATCGCCGTTTGCTTTTTTCCAAAGATCTGCTGCTTCTTTTCCATCACGATCGAACCAGTTGATGTCGCTCGTATAGTCTTTACCAGACGCATCTTTGATGAATTCTTTTGGAATGAAGCTTGTTGTTGGAATCGAACCGTTCGCAAGAAGCGTATCTGTGATTCCTTTTGGATCGATGGCACGAGCAATTGCTTTACGTGCATCAACATTTTTCATCGTTGCATCTTCGTTATTGAACTTCAGATAAGCGATTGAAGAACGAAGAGCTGTCTTGAATTCAGGCTTCGATTTGTAAGCTTCAACTTGCTCTGAAGTCAAACCAGCGTAATCGATATCATTTGAATCATAGAGGTTTACTACTGTTGACGTATCCTTGACGACACTGACCGTAACTTCGTCGAGTTTGACAGCGTCTTTATCCCAGTAGTTATCGTTTTTCTTCAGCACTCGTTTTGAATCCGTTTTCCAAGATTCCCAAACGAAAGGACCGTTATAGAGTAATTTATCTGGTTTGAGCGAGAAGTCTTTTTCATTCTTTTTGTAGAAGTCTTCACTGATCGGTGAGTACGTACCAAACGATGTCAGTGAGAGGAAATACGGCGCTGGACGCTCAAGTTTTACTTCTAACGTTTTGTCGTCAAGTGCTTTAACACCGAGTTCGTCGACAGCTTTTTTACCCTGTGTAACATCAGCGCCGTTTTTTAACGTGTCAAAGATGTACGAGTAACTAGATGCTGTTTTCGGATCAGCAGCACGTTTCCAAGCGAATTCGAAATCTTGTGCTTTGACGGGTGAACCATCAGACCATTTTGAATCACGAAGTGTGAACGTATACGTCAAGTTATCACTTGAGATATCTGTTTTTTCTGCAAGTGCTGGAATCGCTTTGCCGTCTTTATCGAGACGGTAAAGACCTTCCATCGTATTCCCGATCATGTTGAAAGCGACAGAATCCGTAGCTTTCGCTGGATCCACTGTCGTGATATCCGAAGAGTCTGTTAAGCGTAGATTTTTCTTTCCGTCTGTAGAACCTGAATCACTGTCTCCGCCACCTGTCGAACATCCAGCAAGCACTGCGCTTCCTGCAAGCATGACTGATAATGCGAGACCGACTGTTTTTTTCTTCATCGGTAAGTCATCTCCTTTTCAATTTCCAAGTTGCCATAATGCCTATGACATCAATAACGTCCCGTCGAAACTGCAATGTATTCCCCAAAATGCATTGACCTAGTTTCAAAAACTTAAACGAAGTGATAAATTGATTTTATGTGAGAATAGCATTAACGTCAAGTAAATAGTCACACTATTTGCTATTTTGCATCATTCGTTTGTTACCGATTCGTAACAGGATTAAAAATTTCGTATACTAAGGTTATCAATGCATTTAAGGGGGATTTTCATGCGATCGACCTATTTCCGACCGGTCATCATTGCGGTCATTCTAGTCTTACTTTATACGATATGGGCGACTATCACCGATTCGACGCACGGTATTTTGTACCATCTATCTGGTGGATTATTCATTGGAGGCTTTTTGCTTATGGCAATCGGATTCTTTTCCAACATGTCGGCTAACGGCTTCTTCCGTGGCATGACAGCCGGATTTAAAAAACAACGGGAAGCGAAGCTTCGAGAAATTGATGGCGATTACTACGAAGATGATGACGAAGAGGAAGAAGTCCTCCGTAAAAAGCAAAACCGGGCTTCTGCCCGAACGAAACCCTATGTTTCTAGTGGTATTATCTTCATCATCGTATCGCTGATCATCTCTTACTTTTAATCGAAATCACCGTGACGTACCTTCTATCGTATGGTAAACTTAAGTGAATTAAACAAGAAAACACGACGACAAAGAGTAGTAACTTAGGTACATCCCTTTCAGAGAGTCCATGGTGCTGGAAATGGACAGGTGATGCCTACGTGAATGGACTTTCGAGTGGCTGATTCGAATCAAGTAGAGTCAGATGGGTTTGCCCATTACAGCAAATTGAGCGGCTATGCGAATAGCAACTTGGGTGGCAACGCGATGAATCGTCCCTTGATTTTCAAGGGGCGTTTTTTATTTTGATTTTATTATTTGGAGGGATTTCATTATGAAAACGATTTTCTCAGGTATCAAACCAACGGGAACAGTAACACTCGGAAATTACTTAGGTGCGATGAAACACTTCGTGAATTTACAGGATGGTCATGATGCGTATTATTGTGTCGTTGACTTGCACTCGATCACGGTCGATATCGATCGTGTCGAACTGATGAACAATACACGCGCCCTTGCTGCACTTTATATCGCAAGTGGTCTGAATCCAGAAAAATCAACAATCTTTGTTCAATCAGAAGTCAAAGCGCATGCACAACTCGGCTGGATGTTGACGTGTCTCTCCGGGATGGGTGAGCTCGAGCGTATGACACAGTATAAAGATAAATCACAAGGAAAAGACCGAATCGGTGCAGGATTGTTTGTCTATCCAACACTCATGGCAGCTGATATCCTACTCTATGATGCGGAACTCGTTCCAGTCGGTGATGATCAAAAACAACATATTGAGTTAACGCGTGACTTGGCTCAACGTTTTAATAGTCGTTACTATGAGACGTTCACATTACCAGAACCAATCATCGCTGAGTCAGGAGCACGAATCATGAGCCTGACGACGCCAGACAAAAAGATGTCAAAATCTGATCAGAATCCGAAGGGCTTCATCTCGATGCTTGACGCACCAGATGTCATTCGTAAAAAAGTGAAGTCAGCCGTCACGGACTCGGAAGGTATCGTCAAATTCGATCGGGAAAATAAACCAGGTGTATCGAATTTGCTTGAGATCTACTCTTTACTCGCTGGCATCTCGATTCCTGATCTCGAAACCAAATACGAAGGTTCAAACTACGGAACATTTAAAGCAGATGTCGCGGAAGCTATCATTTCGGAACTTGAACCGATTCAACAACGCTACTATGAATTGATTGATTCTGAAGAACTCGATCAGATTCTTGACGCTGGGCGTGACCGTGCTGAAGCCGTTGCTGCTAAAAAGATCGCGAAAATCGAGAAGGCAATGGGTTTACAACGGAAACGTGCTAAGGTAAAAAAATAAGTCTTCTTCCAAAAGAGATCGGAATGCTCCGATCTTTTTTGATATTTTCAAACAAAAAACTGCTTCCGAATTAAATCGGAAGCAGTTTTTATTTTGCTTATTTTCCTTCGATCGAAGCCCATTTGTACGAGAAGTCTGCGCCGAAGTTATGCTCGACGACACCTTTGACGTATGGTTTAACGAGGAATGCACGTCCACGCTGATAAACAGGTGAGATCGCTGCAGAGTCGAGAAGGATTTTCTCAGCTTCTTGCAATTCAGACCAGCGTTTTGCTGCATCTGTTTGTGTTTGAGCATCTTTGATGAGTTTATCAAACTCTTCATTTGACCACTTACCACGGTTGTATGGTCCGTCTGTCAAGAAGAGATCGAGGAACGTCATTGGATCTTGGTAGTCAGGTCCCCAGCCCGCGAATGAAAACTGGAAGTCCCCTTTGTTTTCAAGATCAAGTTTGTTTTTGAATGGTTGTTGTTTGATTGTGACCTTCATACCTGGAAGGTTTTTCTCAAGTTCACCTTTCAAGAACTCACCGATTTTCTTAGCATCGTCGCTATCGTAGTTCAAGAGTTCAAGATCAACCGATTTTTGACCGATTTCCTTAAGTCCCTCTTCCCAGAGTTTTTTCGCTTCGTCTGCATTGTATTCGTTGAATGCTGGATACTTATCACGGAAGTCTTTTCCGTCAGCATCTTTCGCGAAATCTTTCGGTACGAGATAGTTCGCTGGAAGTGATCCGTTTGCGAGGATGACATCTGTGATCCCTTTTTTATCGTAACCCATGTCGATTGCGCGACGGATTTTTTCGTTATCAAGCGCTTTTACCTTCGTGTTGAGGTAGAGGTAGAAGATTGTTGATTCGCCTTTTGTTTTGAATTCTTTATTATCTTTGAACTGGGCAACGAACTCAGATGTTAAACCTGTGCGATCGATGTCACCTTTTTCGTAAAGGTTAACACCAGTTGCAACTTCTTTAACGACCTTAACGTTGATCGTTTTAAGTTTAACGGCATCTTTATCCCAGTAGTTATCGTTTTTGACCATTTTCCAGCCTTGCTCACGTGTCCACTCTGTTAATTTGAATGGTCCGTTATAGAGCGCTTTGTCTGCAGTCGAACCGAAGTCTTTCCCGATTTTCTTCGAGAGTTCTTCTGATTTCGGCATGAAAGGTCCGAATCCAGTGAGTCCGAGGAAGTAATCTGCAGGTGCTTTTAACTTAACTTCGAACGTTTTGTCGTCGATTGCTTTGACGCCGACAGCATCACGCTCGCCTTTTTTCGTGTTGTACTCTTCTGCACCTTCGATGTTATAGAAGACATATGCATACTGTGAAGCGTTCTCTGGATTAAGAACTTCTTTCCATGCATATTCGAAGTCTTTAGCTGTGATTGGAGTACCGTCGGACCATTTCGCATCACGTAATTTGAACGTGTATGTCTTTTTGTCTTCTGATACTTCATGACTTTCAGCGATACCTGGTGTTGGTTGCTGTTTGTCATCAAGACGGTAAAGACCTTCCATCGTGTTGTTCAACACGTTGAATGAAACTGCATCTGTTGAAGTCGTCGGGTTAAGTGTCGGGATATCCGAACCTTCAATCAAGTTAAGCGTTTGATCACTAGATTTTTTGTCTGAACCTGTGTCGCCCGATTTGTCGCCTGAATCCGTTGTCGAACAAGCTGCGAGGAACGCACTTGATACGAGAGCTACCGATGTAGCTAAAGCAAAACTTTTCTTCTTCATGTTACGATGACCCCCCTAGGTTTCTAAAAATGATACTGTCAGGTTTTTGACCGAAAAAAAAAGAATTACTATATTCGAATCAAACCCTTCGTTACAAATAGTTTACAATGTTCTGATAATTTTGCAAACCTTTTATCCGATTTTTCTAAATATTTTTTCAAAAAAGACTGGGACCTCATGAAAAAATGGTCCCAGCTCAGTAATTATTTTAGAATTTTCATTGCACGAAGTAGGTATTCCGGTCCATAAATCGGTACTTCGATTCCTTGAATCGTATCAGAAACATATAATTTCTCTGTCGTCTGATACAAAGGAACGATGACGGCATCTTGATTGATCAACTGCCTTTCAGCTTGATGATACAATGCTTGTTTTTTCTTCATATCTCGTACCTGCCGTGCTTTTTCGATCAGTTGATCGTACGTGTCGGATTGATAGTTTACGGAATTCAACGGATTATCTGAGACGAACTGGTTCAAATATGCAAGTGGACCTGGATAATCCGGCATCCATCCCGTTAACGTCATCGCATACTGAGCCGACTGTTCTTTATCGATCTTCTCTTCAATCCCAACGGGTTTAAGAACGATATCAATATCAGGCAACTGTCTCTCAAGATACGTCTCAAGTTGTTGGCCAATCCGCTTCGCCTGTGGGTCCTCGAAGTTCAGCATCTCGATTCGTTGTTTCTTCTGTTGTTTACCATTTTCTTTTTTTACTTGTACCGGTTCTGTCATTAATACATTCGTATCTGTGACGACGAATCGATTCGTCGGAATGCCTGCATATCCTAAAGGAAGTTGAACGGACTCTTTTTCCATCAAGGCGTAAGCAATTCGTTTTCGGAGTGTCTTTTCGCGGAAGGCTTCATTTTTTTGATTAAATGCGATATAAAAGACACCGCTCCGCTTTTTTTGATAGGTTGGTCGAGAGACTTGATCTTCTTGTGTCTCGACACTCTCTTGTAACGGAAGAATCGCTGCTTTACTGTTCTCATACGTACTCCATTGCGTCTGATGATCAGAGATGATGCGGCTTTTCACTTCCTCGACTGTGACAACATTTTGTTGATGATACTGGTTGTTTTTCTTAAGCGTATATCCGTTTTTAGACATCTGTTCTAGTGTAAACGCACCATTACCCGTGAGGTCTTGCCACTTCTTGGATTCGGGTTGTGGATAAAAGACGGACATCGCGAGTAATTCTTTTAGATTCGAAACCGGCTGATTCAGCGTGATGACAAGTTGATCGCGTCCTTTCGCCTTTACACCTAAACGCTCTGGCTTCATTTTTCCGTCATTGACGGCACGTCCATTTTCAAACACTTCAAATAAAAAACCATAAGGAGAATTTGTTTTATTAGCTGCGACACGTCGGAAACTATCGACAAAGTCTTGTGCCGTGATCGGCTGCCCCTGCGCATTTTTCGTTTGTTTGAGTTGAATCGTATACGTCAGACGATCTTTTGAGACTGACATATCCTGAGCCAATCCTCTACGGACGGATGTCCCAGAAGTAAAAACATATAATCCTTCATAAAGTTGTGCCAATAGCGTCTGAGAACGGCTATCCGTCGCTAACGCAATATCGGATGTCTTCGGAAGTGATGATTCAATTAATTCAACCTTCACTGCTTGTGACTCCTGATCTGTTTTCGTCTTTTGAGATGATGATAGACGGTATATGAGCGTACCACTGAGACCAATCAATAAAAATAGGATCAGTATCATGATTGATGTTTTTCTTGTGATGTTAGTCATAAACGACTCCTTTCTGCGTCAAACACGCATTTCTTTATTGAATCAGAAAATCAGTAAAAAAGCGACCCCCTCGTTTTTCCAAGGGAATCGCTTAAGCTTAAGCTTCGTAACGTTTGAAGACGAGTGATGCGTTGTGTCCACCGAACCCAAGCGAATTGCTCAGGGCGTAATTCAATTTAACGCTCCGTGCACCTTCTGTCACGTAATCAAGATCACAGCCTTCACTCGGCTGTTTGAGATGAATCGTTGGGTGAACGGTTTGTTCTTGTAACGATTTGATCGTCGCAATCGCCTCGACGCCACCAGCGCCACCAAGTAAGTGACCAATCATCGATTTCGTCGAGTTGACGACAAGTTGTTTTGCCTGTTCACCGAAGACACTATGGATTGCTTTTGTTTCAAGAATGTCGTTCATCGGTGTGCTCGTTCCGTGTGCATTGATGTATCCGACTGCTTCTGGTGCGATACCTGCATCTTGGATTGCCATTGCCATCGCACGCGCTCCACCGTCTCCATCTGGATCTGGAGCTGTGATGTGGTAGGCGTCAGCTGTTAATCCATACCCACTGACTTCAGCATAGATTTTTGCGCCACGTGCTACCGCATGCTCGTACTCTTCAAGAATCAAGATGCCTGCCCCTTCTCCCATGACGAATCCATCACGTCCTTCGTCAAACGGACGGCTTGCTGTCTCAGGATCGTGATTCGTTGACATCGCTTTGTTGGAACAAAAACCAGCAAACGCTAAGTTCGTGATTGGCGCTTCCGCTCCACCAGCGATCATGACATCTGCATCGCCTCGTTCGATGACACGAAGTGCTTCCCCGATGGCATTCGTTCCTGAAGCACATGCTGTGACAGAACAATTATTCGGCCCCTTGGCTCCGGTATAGATCGATACCTGACCGCTTGCCATGTTCGGAATCATCATCGGAATGAAGAACGGGCTGACACGACGGTGTCCACGCTCGAAGTAAATCTTCGCTTGTTTCTCGATTGTCTCCACGCCACCGATCCCTGATCCAATCCAGACACCTGCACGTTCAGCAATCGACTTGATATCAATTTCAGCATCTTTTACAGCTTCCATACTTGCAACGAGTGAGTAATGAACGAAGCGGTCCATCTTACGTGCTTCTTTTGCCTCGATGAATTCTGTCACGTCGAAGTTCTGCAATTCGCCAGTGACCTTCGTCGGATACTCATCGATATCGAGACGCTCCATCGGTCGAATCCCGTTCGTTCCTTCTTTTAATGCTTCCCAGAATGTATTGGCATCGTTTCCGATTGGTGTCAGTGCTCCGATTCCTGTGACTACAACGCGTTTTCTCATCATCTTATGTGTTCTCTCCTTTAGTCCAAGTAATGTATGCTGCTCCCCAAGTCAATCCGGCACCGAATCCAGCAAGTACGAGCTTCGTACCAGGTGTCAGGCGTCCTTGTTGACGTGCTTCTTCGAGTGCAAGTGGGATCGAAGCAGCCGATGTATTCGCATGCTCATCGATGGTGACGATGACTTTCTCTTGTGGTATATGCAGTCGTTCGCACGCTGCATCGATAATTCGCAGGTTTGCTTGATGCGGAATCAAGATATCGATGTCTTCGAGCGTACTATCCGCTTTTTGAATGACTTTTTCAACGATTTCCGGTAATTTACGAACGGCGAACTTAAAGACTTCACGACCATTCATCTCGATTGGTCCATCGATGTCCTTAAACAACAGATGAGCGCCACGTCCGTCTGTCCCGAGTTCAAAAGCATTAAGCCCCGCTTGCTCAGTTGGTCCGATGACGACTGCCCCTGCACCGTCTCCAAATAAGATGGCAGTTGACCGGTCTGACCAGTCGACGATACTCGACATTTTTTCAGCACCGATGACGAGCGCATGTTTTCCTTCGACTGTTGCTAACATGCTAGCAGCTGTTTGTAATGCAAAGATGAAACCACTACATGCCGCACTAATATCGAATGCAGTCGCTCCTCGTGCTCCAAGACGCTCTTGAACGATACAGGCAGTAGATGGAAACGCCCGTCCTGTTGCCGTTCCGACGACGATCAACCCGATGTCCTCTACTGTCAATCCAGCATCATCAAGCGCTTTCTGAGCAGCTTCTGTCGCTAAGTCAGTGACATCCACATCATCGGCTGCAATCCGTCGTGCCCCGATTCCTGTCCGTGTCCGAATCCATTCATCGCTCGTATCGAGCGTCGTTGCTAATTCATCGTTCGTCACGCGCCGTGACGGCAAAGACGTTCCTAATCCTACAATCCCGATCTTCATAAGGCATCCCCTTTTGTTATTAGTATCTGGTACTAATATAAAGCGTTAATATGCTTTTGTCAAAGAAAAAAGGAAGAGCATGGTCTCCCGTGCCCTTCCCCCATACCTCATTCTGCTAACGTCCGTACGACTTCCATGACCATTTTAGCGGAATTGATTGACGCAATCTCGAGGAATTCATCAAACGAGAGTGACGCTTCTTCATTGGCGCTATCTGAAATCGAACGCGTTACGACAAACGGAACACCGAACTGATGACAGACCTGTGCGATTGGTGCTGCTTCCATCTCGACGGCTGCGACTTCTGGGAAGTGCGCCTTGATTTGAGCAGAGCGCTCTGAATCGTGGATGAATGAATCGCCTGTCGCAATCAATCCATGAACGACGCGAATCGCATCCATCCGCTCGATGACGGCTTCTGCCGTCGCAACAAGCTTCGGATCTGCTTGATAGGCAGCTGGCATTCCAGGTACCTGACCATATTCGTATCCAAATGCCGTCACGTCGACGTCGTGGTGACGTACTTCTGTTGAGACGACGACATCCCCGACCGTTAAGCCTTCCTTGAATCCACCTGCTGAGCCCGTATTGATGACAGCACTTGGTTTGTAGTGGTCTAGCAATAATGTCGTCCCGATCGCAGCGTTCACTTTCCCGATTCCTGACTTCAAGATGACGACAGGAACGCTATTTAAAAGCCCTTCGTAAAAATGATAGTTTGCGATGACTGTATCTTTACGTTCTGATAACTCATTACGCAATAAGTTGACTTCCTCTTCCATTGCGCCGATGATTGCGATTGGCATAATTCATTCCTCCATCAAACAGAAAGCCGGATTGCTCCGGCTCCTGTGTTCTTTATTTGATCGATGTAATTTTTACTGCGTATTCGCCGCCTGGTGCTGGTACAGAGACTTGATCTCCGACTTGGTGCCCCATTAAACTTTTCGCGATTGGTGATTCGTTCGAGATTTTACCAGTGAACGGATCTGCTTCGGCACTACCGACGATCGTGTACGTATCTTCTTCGTTATCTTCAACACTTAAGAAAGTGACCGTCGTTCCGATACCGACAACCGAGATATCTTTCTCTTCTTCTGAAATGATGGCAACATTACGAAGCATCTCTTCAAGTTGAGCGATTCGGCCTTCGACCATCGCTTGCTCTTCTTTTGCTGAATCGTACTCTGCGTTCTCTGAAAGGTCACCGAACGAACGGGCAATCTTGATGTTCTCGACGACTTCTTTCCGGCGGACTGACTTCAATTCATTCAATTCATTTTCAATGTTTGCTTTACCTTCAAGCGTCATGTAGTATTGCTTTTCTGCCATTTTTGTCACGCTCCTTTTTATTCCACTAGTATAGTATATTCACATCTTTTTTGGAATCAATATCCTCTTTGATCGAGTGCTGAACGATAATCAAGAATCGCTCGAATCTTCGTCACGAGTAAATCGATAGCGACATGATTCTCGCCGCCTTCCGGTACGATGATGTCCGCATACCGTTTTGTTGGTTCACAGAACTGCAGATGCATCGGACGAACGACGTTCGTGTACTGCTCAACGACTGAGTCGATTGAACGTCCACGTTCGTTGATATCGCGTTGCATCCGACGCAGAATGCGAACGTCCGCATCCGTATCGACGAACACCTTGATATCCATTAGTTCCCGTAACCGTTCGTCTTCAAGCGCTAAAATTCCTTCTACGATGATGACATCGCGTGGTTCGAGACGAATCGTTTCTTGTGCCCGTGTGTGGGCGACATAATCATATACCGGTTTTTCAACGGCAATGTTTTCACGGAGCGACTGAATGTGCTCGATCAACAGACCATTATCAAAAGCGAACGGGTGATCATAGTTTGTCTGATACCGCTCCTCCATTGATAAATCACTTTGATCTTTATAATACGCGTCCTGCTCAATCATGACGATTGATTCACTTGGGAACGCATCGACGAGTGAACGTGCCACCGTCGTCTTCCCTGAACCCGTTCCGCCCGCTACGCCAATTACTACCGGTTTTTGCATGTCATTCGTTCCTCCATCATTTCGACTTTTTCCGACTGACGGATACACCGTCACCGAGCGGAAAAATCGTCGTATCGTATTGTTCTTGTTCCATCATCCAGACCGTGAATTCCTTGACGAGACGCACGAGTCGACGTCTTCTTCGATCGAATGTCTTCGGATCAGACTCGAGGACATCTCCGTGTAAGAAGAGATTATCCGTATAGAGCACGCCGCCCTCAGGAATGAGTCGCCCATATCCTGCAAAGAATTTTTTATATTGTCCTTTAGCTGCATCAATGAAGACCGCATCGAACTGGTCTTCAAGCGTTTCGGCTAATTCTACTGCATCACCAAAAATGATGTCAATCCGGTCCGCCACATCTGACCGGGCGATGAAGGTTTTTGCTTCTTCATACCGCTTTGCATTCCGCTCAATCGTCGTAATGCGCGCATCCGGTAGCGCACGGGCCATCCGAATCGCACTATATCCGATTGCGGTTCCAACTTCTAGAATGCGCTTCGGTTGTTGTAACCGCAGGAGCGATAACAAGACTTCGGAACCTGTCAGTTCGATGATTGGTATATGATGTTCTTCCGCATAACGCTCCATTTCTTCTAACAGAGCATCTCGAGGATGAATCATTGATTCGACATAGGTCGTGAAATCATTCACGCCATTCACTCCCTCTTCCGCATAAACAGGTTGACTTGAAGCGAACTTCCCGCTTCAACCCAACCCGTTGCTCATTGCTCTTTACTCGCTTCGTATTCCACCCATTCCGGCTTATACTTAACGACGTTTCGTTGATGTTCTTCGTATGTCTCTTCGTATAGAATCTGTCCTCGTGGATGTTTATCACTTGGTGGACGGGCGAAGAAATAGACATATTTCGTTTTATTCGGATTTAACACGGCAAGTACCGAATCCTTACTGACCGTTGAAATCGGACCAATCGGAATCCCTTCGTACTTGTACGTATTGTACTTCGAATTGTTCTCGAGATCCTTTAGCGTCGTTAAGGCCGTATTTTCACCTGTGCCATACCAAACCGTTGGATCCGACTGTAACTTCATACCGTCATCCAATCGATTTTTGAAGACACCAGCGATTTCACGACGATCATCTGCTGTCGCCGCTTCACGCTCGACCATGGAACCGAGACTGAGTACTTCATGGAAGGTCATGCCAGACTTTTGAATGGCATCCTCATTCTCATCGTAGACTTTTTCTGTTTCATCGAGCATCGTCTCGACGATTTGATCAATGCTTTTTCCTTTATCAAACTCATACGTTGCTGGGAAGAGGTACCCTTCAAGTGCATACAGGACACCATTCTTCTTCACTTCATCCGTCAACATCGGATATTTTTCAATCATGCTGTCGATGAATGTCGCATCCGTCAATTCTTTACGTACCGTCTCTTCCTTGAAGTTCGTTGCTTTCGCGATCAAAGCAATTTGACGATCCATCGTGATGCCTTCAGGTAACGTGATTTTCACATCCGCTGCCTTCATGACCGTTCCCGTCTTTAATTCATTGATGATTTCATCCGGGGACATGGCTTGTGACAGTGTATACGTACCCGCCTGGAATGACGATTCATTCTTGTAACGGACGTAGTAACGGAAAATCGTCTCGTTTGCGATCAAGTCTTTTTCCTTTAGTAAAGAAGCAATCGAACTCGTCCCTGCTCCTAAAGGAATTTCGACTTTGACGGATTTCGTCGCTGTTTCATCGACTGGTTCAAGCGCATTTTTCAAAAAGACATAGACGACCGCACTGGCAACTAGAAAAATCGTCAACAATACAGAAAGGATGATTAGCGTAATCCGGCGTGATGTCCGGCGTCGCCTTTTTTCGATTTCAGCATTTTGCTTCCATTCGTTCTCCATCGGTTCCTCCTTCTTCTCTTAAAACAAGGTGACATCGTAAGAGAAAGTCTCTTACGACGTCACCTGTCATGAGTCGGGTTAGTCTAACTGGTCTTCGAGCGTGTTAAAGACTTCTTCGATTTCATCCCAAGTCGCTGTATCGTCTTCATCGATTGGTACGAGGTTGAAGTCGTTATCTCCATCACCGTATTCGTCGAGTTCGTAAACGAAGATGTCGACTTCTTCTGCTTCGTCATAGTCTGCTCCGATTGGCTCGAGGAAGATGTATGTCTTGCTCGAACGTGGGCTTTCATAACGCAGACGTTCTACGAATTCGAAATCATTTCCTTCGCCGTCCGGAATTACGTAACGTGTTGGTTCATTCTGTTGCATCAGTGATCCGCTCCTTTAACGCAAGCTCGAGTTCATCCCAAGTTTGCTCATCATTTTCATCGATCAGGCTCAATTCGAAATCATCTTCGCCTTCTCCATATTCATCGATCTCACAGATGATCAGATCATCTGCTCCTTCGTCAGGGTTACCGATCATTTCAAGAAACAGATAGGTTTTTCCTGTACGTTCACTCGAGTAACGGTACCATTCTTCGAAAAGATGTTCGCCGCCCTCTTCATCTGGAAAGAGATACTGACGTTTTTCTTCAGCCATCGGTTTCTCCCCCTTCATCGGTTCGTCCGATCCAAGTACGATTGCAGGATCATGACGGCAGCCATCTTATCGATGACTTGTTTACGCTTTTTACGGCTGACATCGGCATCGATCAGCATCCGTTCTGCTTGCATCGTCGTCAACCGTTCATCCATGAAGACGACTTCAAGCCCGGTATGCTGTTCGATTTCCTTCGCAAAAGCTTCACTTGCTTCTGCGCGGGGACCGATGGAACCGTTCATGTTTTTCGGAAGACCAATGACTAGGATTTCGACATTGTATGTCTTCATGATGACATCGAGCCGTTTGAAGGCTTCTGGATAATCTGGTTCCGTCCACTTGACCGTCTCAACGCCTTGCGCCGTCCAGCCCATCAAGTCACTGACCGCTACCCCGATCGTCTTCGAACCGACATCTAGTCCCATTGCACGTTTCATTTTGAATTTCCACTCTCCGCCAAATAAGATTTCACGAGTTCTTCGAGCAATTCGTCGCGTTCAATCTTACGAATTAAATTACGTGCGTCATTATGACGAGGAATGTAAGCAGGATCTCCTGAAAGGAGATAGCCGACGATTTGGTTGATCGGATGATATCCTTTTTCTTCTAAAGCATGATAGACCGTCAACAACACATCACGTGTCGCTGCTTTGTTATCGTCTTCCGGAAAGTTGAATTTCATCGTTTGATCCATCTGACTCACGTTCATCACCTCTTTCATATACACTACGTTTCTATTATGCCAGTGATTGCACGTATTGTGAAGCGTACGCGAGTGCTTCTTCTAATTTCGACGCATCTTTTCCGCCAGCTTGAGCCATGTCAGGGCGACCGCCACCGCCACCACCGCAGCGTGTTGCGACTTCCTTGATCAATTTACCAGCATGATAGCCTTGGTCGATTAAATCTTTTGAGACGCTTGCGACGAGATTGACTTTCTCACCCTGCGCACTTCCGAGAACAATGATTGCTGATCCGAGCGAGCTCTTCAACTCGTCCATCATACCGCGAAGAGCATCCATATCTGAGACGTCGACACGTTTCGCAAGCACACGCACACCGTTGATTTCCTCAACATCGTCCTTGAGCGAAGCAGCTTCGATGTTCGCGAGTTTTGCTTGCAACGATTCGTTTGCCCGTTCCGTCTCACGGAGCTGTTGTTGCAGTGCTTCGATGCGAACAGGAACTTCTGTCGTCTTCGTCTTCAAGACAGCTGCTGCTTGTTCGAGTGTTTCCAAGTGTTGATTCATGACACGATATGCGCCTGCACCCGTTACCGCTTCGATTCGGCGTGTACCTGCACCGATCCCAGACTCTGAAACGATCTTGAACAAGCCGATTTCTGCTGTGTTCCCGACGTGGATACCGCCACACAACTCGATCGAGTATGTGCCTGCTGAGACGACACGGACCGTTTCACCGTATTTCTCACCGAACAATGCCATTGCGCCTTTTGCTTTTGCATCAGCGATGTTCATCTCTTCGATATCAACCGGTAGTGATGCCCAGATTGCTTGGTTGACGTCTTGTTCAATCTTCGTCAACTCTTCTTGTGTCACTGCACCGAAGTGTGAGAAGTCGAAACGAAGTCGATCTGGAGAAACGAGTGATCCCGCTTGGTTGACGTGTGTTCCGAGCGTATCTTTCAATGCTTTATGAAGCAAGTGTGTTGCCGTATGGTTTTTCGTGACGGCTTTACGCTCTGCTGCTTCGACTGTTGCAACGACGTCTGCAGCTTCCGTTGCGATCCCTGTACGAATGATGACCGTATGCAAGTTTTGACCGTTCGGCGCTTTTTGAACATCTTTGACATCAAGAACGAAGTCTTTGCCTTCGATTGTTCCTGTATCCGCGACTTCACCACCACTTTCAGCGTAGAACGGTGTGATGTCGAGAATAACTTGTGCTTCTTCACCAGCAGCGACTTCTGTGACTCGTTCTCCATCATGCACTAAAGCGATGATTTTCGCATCCGCCTTAAGGTCGGTATAGCCGACGAACGTACTTTTATCTTTTAGCGTCGAGAGGACTTCCGATTGCTGTTGCATCGAACCACTCTCTTCACGCGCTGCACGTGCCCGCTGACGTTGTGCATCCATCGCTAGTTTGAAGCCTTCTTCATCAACAGACATCTGATGATCTTCCGCATACTCGACTGTCAATTCGAGTGGGAAACCATACGTGTCATACAGACGGAACGCATCTTCACCACTGATGACATGCTCACCGTTTGCCTTAGACGTCTGAGCGACCGTGTTCAAGATTGCAAGACCGTCATGCAGTGTCTCATGGAAACGTTCTTCTTCGTTTTTGATGACGCGTTTGATGAAGTCCGCTTTTTCTGGCACTTGTGGGTAGAAGTCGACCATGACGTTTCCGACCGTATCGACGAGTTCATACATGAACGGACGCTCGATTCCAAGCATCTTCGCATAACGAACCGCACGGCGTAGTAAACGACGAAGGACATATCCACGACCTTCATTCGAAGGAAGCGCACCATCACCGATCGCGAATGATACGGTACGGATGTGGTCTGCGATAACCTTGAATGCTACATCCAGTTTTGAATCGTCACGGTAGATTTTACCGCTGATTTCTTCTGTCTTATGAATGATCGGCATGAACAGATCCGTATCGAAGTTCGTCGGCACGTCCTGCATGACACACGCCATCCGTTCGAGTCCCATCCCTGTATCGATGTTTTTACGCGGAAGTTCCGTGTAGTTGCCGTGTCCATCGTGGTTATACTGACTGAAAACGATATTCCAAATCTCGAGATAGCGTTCGTTTTCGCCGCCTGGATAAAGTTCTGAATCGTTCGGATCGTCTCCAAAAGCAGGTCCACGATCGAAGAAGATTTCCGTGTTCGGACCAGATGGACCTTCACCGATTTCCCAGAAGTTATCTTCAAGTGGAATGATCCGCTCAGCGGGTACGCCGAGTTCAAGCCAGATTTGACGCGCTGCGTCATCTTCCGGGTGAATCGTGACCGAGAGACGTTCTGGGTCAAGACCGTACCAGTCATCACTCGTCAAGAGTTCCCAGCCCCATTTGATCGCATCTTCACGGAAGTAATCACCGACAGAGAAGTTTCCGAGCATCTCGAAAAACGTATGGTGACGTGCTGTTTTCCCGACGTTTTCGATATCGTTCGTCCGGATTGATTTTTGTGCGTTAACGATACGTGGATTATCAGGAATGACACGACCATCGAAATACTTCTTGAGTGTCGCAACCCCTGAGTTGATCCACAAGAGCGATGGATCCTCGACCGGTACGAGTGAAGCACTCGGTTCGATCGCATGCCCTTTGCTTTGGAAGAAATCAAGATACATCTGACGGATTTGTGCACCCGTTAATGGTTTTAGAGCTTTCATGAACAGTTACCCCCATTGGTTTTATTTGGACGCAAAAAAGCGATGTCTTCATCCCTGAAAAGGGACGAAAGCATCGCTTCCGTGGTACCACCCTCGTTCGTAAGCAATCCATTGCTTACCTCGAACATCTGATAACGGGGATGACCCGCAGGTGTTTACACCCGACTCCGGAAGGAGCTTCAAAGGGACTCGAGAAAGTGATTGCAGCAGACTCACTTCTCTCTGGACTCGAGTTTTCCTTTTACTTATCTTCCATCAACGTGTTACGTCCATTCATCTATCGTGATTATTACCTATCGCACAGCATCCGTCAAGTCTTTGTCACACCACCGAGTCGTTCAATCAATCGTGTTCGGCGCCGAGGCTCCTCTTCTTGCGACGCTTTATGAAACGCTCGTGGGTCGCCGAACAATAATAAACTCGACTTCGCACGAGTGACCGCCGTATAAATCAAGTTTCGGGAATGCTTGAATGCCCCTGTGAAATAGACCGGCATCAAGACGATCGGAAACTCTGATCCTTGTGCCTTGTGAATCGTAATCGCGTAGGCATGCGTGAATTGATCCCAGTCACTTCGGTTGTACTCGACTTCCGTCTGGTCGAAGCGGGCGATGATCTTATCCACCTTGTCGACGTTTTCTTTGGCGAAGAAAATATTGACGATTTCGCCGATATCTCCGTTATAGACGTTCTCTTCCGCATTATTGACGAGCTGAAGAATCTTGTCCCCGGTCCGGTAAATCCGCGTGCCTTGTTTGACTTCGCGTTTCTTTGGTTCTTCCGGATTGTAGACACGTTGCAAGGCGACATTCAGTTCGTCGATTCCGACCTGACCACGGTAAGTCGGTGCCAAAACCTGAACATCGAATTTCGAATACCCTTTTGCAAGTGCTTTTTCCGCGAAGGCTGAGATACCGCGTAACGTCTCTTGCGGAGACGCGGTGTAAAAGCGACGATCCGCAAGTGGTGATAACAAATCAGCTGACGTCGTCCGGTTCTTCAAATCGTGCGCGAGCCGTAAAATCGAAGAATCTTCCGCTTGGCGATGGACGACGTTCAAACGAACGACGGGAATCCCTTCCGTATCCATCAAATCTGCCAGCACCTGCCCAGGACCGACGGATGGTAACTGATCGCGGTCACCGACGAACAAGATTTTCATGCCGTTCGGCACAGCACGGAGCAGACTCGATAACAAGTAGATATCAATCATCGACGACTCATCGATGATCAGTACTTTCCCCGTGATCGGCTGATCTTCATTTAGCTGAAAGTTCGTTCCGTCATACTTCAATAGACGATGAATCGTCATCGCTGGGACGTCCGTTGCTTCCGATAGACGTTTAGCGGCGCGTCCGGTCGGTGCGACAAGAACGTACGGATAGACATCCCCCGTCTTGACGCGACTTTTCTCAAGCGGCCAATCATGAATTTCTTGCAGGGCATGTAAAATTCCCTTGATGACGGTCGTCTTACCGGTACCGGGTCCACCTGTCAGAACCATTAACGGTGCTTTGACCGCCAACTCGATCGCTTCCCGCTGTTGCGCCGCATATTCCATGCCAAACTGTTCTTCGAGGTGCCCGATTGCTTCAAGGATCGTCGCGACATCGACTTCCTGTTCGGCACCGTTCGCCATGACCCGCGCCAGTTCCTTCGCCGCCCGAACTTCGGCATAAAAGATCGTCGGTAAATACAGACAGCCTTCTTCGAGCTTGACCTTATCTTCAGCGAGCAACAGTTCAATCGCTTGTTCCAGCCGTTCCCCTGGGTCTTCACCAAGCAACCGGGGCGCCCGTTGCAATAGCGAGTCGACTGTCGCAAAGGCATGTCCCTCTCCTGCTTCTTGTTCTAATATGTGCATGATCGAAGCAGCGACGCGCTCCGGGTGTAATCCGACGAGTCCGAGGTGTGATGCGATATGATCGGCTGTCTTAAAACCGATCCCATTCACTTCATACATCAAGGAATATGGATTCTCTCGTATTCGCGCCATGGCGTCCCCTTCGTAAGCAGCATAAATCTTTGCCGCTAGCTTCGGTGTAACATCAAACGGTGCTAAGAACAGCATCAACTGATCGACACCGTATAACGTAGCGAGTCGACTCAAGATGATGTCAGCTTGTTTTTGTTTTAACCCAGGCACCTGATTCAGTACCCGTTCATCTTTCAAAATGAGATCCACTGCTTCTTCTCCGAGAGCATCGACGATATTTTTCGCTGTCTTCGGACCAATGCCGGTGAACGAACCATTCGTCAAGAAGCGGATCGTCGCATGTTTTGTCATCGGAACCGATCGCCGAATCAGCTCCGCCTTCAGTTGTTTTCCGAATCGGGGATGATCGACGAGACGACCGAATGCTTGATACGTTCCTCCGAGTTCGATCCCAACCCCAGTACCCGTGATGACGAGCTCAGTTTCTTTCAGTTCAAAGTTCTTTTCTTTGACGGCGACCAATACAATGGAGTGTGCTTCTTCTTCAGAAGAAAAGAGCACACGTTTGACGCGCCCGACGACTTGATGGGGGTGCTCCATCACTCCACCTTCTTTCTCTCTTTTTCATTCGCTGCTTTCATCATAGCATTCGTTTACCGGATTTTAAATCAGGGAAAGATACCCTGAAACATTTCGTTAAGAGGAGGAGTTTAAGGATGGCACGTTTACCGATTGCAGGATTGTGTGAATTAGTACTTGAAGTCGAGGATATGGATCGTGCGGTCGGCTTTTGGAATGGGACACTTGGTATTCCGATCGTCGAGCAATGGGCTCCTGAGGACGCTGAACCGAGCAAAGAACAATCTAAGCAAGACGGGGTTTGGGCAACGTGGCTCTACATTGGCGGTAACACTCGACTCGGTCTGTGGCTGAAACGGGACTTTACGATGGAAGAACGGACCGTCAAACACTTACCAGTGTCCGAATGGGACACGTTGTACGATGAAGGTGGTGTCCATGTCCACTGTGCTTTCTACGTTGAGAAGGACGAGTTCCAGCAAGCCTTGAATCAATTGCGGGAAGCATCGATCACCGTGAAGCTCAGAGAATGGGACGAACAGGAGACCTCGAATCAAAAAGAGCATTCTGCTTATTTCAAGGATACGGAAAATAACGTCATCGAACTGTACACGAAAAACATGGATGAAGCCTATGAAGACTTTTCCGGTCCACCACTTCGTGTCATCCGTGAAGTTGGGAATTAAATAGCATAAAAAAGACGACTCCAGGCGGAATCGTCTTTTTTATATCAGTCTGCTTGTTTTAATAACGCATCCATCTTCGCTTTCGCGTCCCGCGCAAGGGCGTGTTCCGGCTGGTAGGCAAGAACGGCTTCGAGTTCTGCATAACAGGCTTCCTGTTGACCAAGGAAAGCAAGGGCAATCGCATAATTGTATCGTGCATCCGTATGCGTTTCGTCAAGCATCAAGACGTGCTCGAACATCTCGACCGCTTCTTCCAACTTCTCGTTTTGCGCTAAGGCAAGTCCGTATTGGAATGCGATCTCGATATCGACACCGTTTAATTCTGACGCGCGTTGTAGACGAGGTAAGCCACGTACTGGATCACCAAGTTTTTGATACGTCATCCCCAGCATGAAATGGAGATCCGCGTCGTCAAGTCCATATAATAACGCTGCCCGCAATGATTCCTCTGCTTCGACGAGTTTGTCGGCAGCAAAGAACAGCGCCCCTTTTGCATAATAGGCACTCGCAAACGTATTATCGATCATCAGTGCCCGGTCATAAAAACGAAGGGCACGATCAGCATCGTTCATCGATTGGAGTAATGTTCCAAGATTGACGTACGCTGTCGGATCTTTTGGATTTTCTTCGATCGCGTCGTTAAACGCTTGCGCTGCTAATTCATAATTTCCAGCTTCTAGATGCCGGAATCCTACTTCATTATAGTTCATCTTCTTTTGCTCCTTACGCTAGATACGCGAGGCGTTCGCCTGCTTTATAGGCTGCATCGATCGTCGCACCACCGAGGCAGATGTCCCCATCATAGAATACGACTGCTTGTCCTGGTGTGATTGCTCGTTGACGCTCGTCAAATAAAACATCGAGTCCATCTTCGAGGACACGAACCGTGACGGCTGTATCTTGTTGACGGTAACGGAATTTCGCCGTACAACGGAATGTCTCACCGACCGGACGCTCAGATGTCCAGCTGACATCTGAAGCAAGTAATCCTTCCGAATACAACAATTCGTTATGGAATCCTTGATCGACATAGAGGATGTTCTCCTCTAAATTTTTCCCGACGACGAACCAAGGCTCTCCGTCGCCACCGATACCGAGTCCATGACGTTGCCCCATCGTATAGTACATCAATCCATCGTGACGTCCCATGACGTTGCCGTCAAGTGTCCGCATCTCACCGGGTTGCGCCGGCAGATATTGACCGAGGAACTGTTTGAAGTTCCGCTCGCCAATGAAGCAAATGCCTGTCGAGTCTTTTTTCTTCGCCGTTGCGAGGTTCGCTTCTTCTGCGATCCGGCGCACTTCTGATTTTTCCATGTGCCCGATCGGGAACATCGCCTTCGCGATTTGCTCTTGCGACAATTGATTCAAGAAATATGTTTGATCCTTGTTTGCATCAACGCCTCGAAGCAATTTATGTTCTCCATCCTCATAGACGGCACGCGCATAGTGCCCTGTCGCGACGAAATCGGCACCAAGACGCATCGCGTGATCGAGGAAGGCTTTGAACTTGATTTCCTTGTTACACATGACGTCCGGATTCGGTGTCCGACCGAGTTTATATTCATCGAGGAAGTACGTGAAGACTTTATCCCAGTACTCTTTCTCGAAATTGACCGCATAGTACGGAATGCCGATTTGATTGGCTACCGCGATGACGTCTTCATAATCTTCCGTCGCCGTACAAAAGCCGTTCTCATCCGTGTCATCCCAGTTTTTCATGAAGATTCCGATGACGTTATAGCCTTGCTCTTTTAATAAATGAGCAGTCACAGAAGAATCGACACCGCCCGACATCCCAACGACGACTGTCGTTTCACTCGGGGCTTTCGCTCGTGTATTCATTTATTTCACCTCTTAGTTAATTCTGAAACGATTTTACGACATCTTGCAAGGCTTGTGCGAGTAGTTCGACTTGCGCGAGCTCATTTCCGTGACCAAAACTGATTCGGACCGATGCTCGTGTCCGTTCATCTTCGCCATACATCGCCGATAAGACATGCGAAGGTTCGACGGATCCTGCCGTACATGCACTCCCGCTCGATACGGCCATCTGGCGCATATCAAGCATGATCAAGAACGGTTCGATCTCAATCTGCGGGAAGTAAAGATTGAGGACATTCGGTAATCCTTCAACACCGTTAACTTCGTAAGTGACGCCACTTTCATCCAATCGCGTCAGCAAAACGCTGCGCAGCTGTTTGATGTGGTCCTGTTGTTGATCACGCTCTGCGATCATCAGTTCAAGCGCTTTCGCTAAACCGACGATTCCCGGTACGTTCTCTGTACCAGCGCGACGCTTGCGTTCCTGTTCTCCTCCGAACGTTTGAGGCGCTAACTTCACACCAGTCCGCACATACAACAATCCGATTCCTTTTGGACCATTGATTTTATGACCAGACGCGGATAAGAGATCGACCTGTAACGCTTCGACATCGATTGCTCGTTTTCCGAACACTTGCACCGCGTCCGTATGGAACAAAATACCGCGTTCTCGTAAAAATTGACCGAATGCCTCAATCGGTTGAATCGTTCCAACTTCATTGTTGCCGAACATGATCGAGACGAGTGTCGTATCTTCCCGTACCGCTTCTTGCAAAGCAGCCATTGAGACGACACCTGTATCTGGAACATCGAGATACGTGACGTCATAGCCTTGTTTTTCGAGCTCTTCGAACGCATGTAATACAGCATGGTGCTCAAACCGTGTCGTAATGAGATGACGCCCTTTTTCACGCGCCGCCTCAGCCGCACCGAAAATCGCATAATTATCCGATTCCGTTCCACCACTCGTAAAAATCAGTTCGGTTGGTTTCGCATTCAATTCTTGTGCGATCTGCCGGCGTGCTTTGTCAATTGCTGCACGAGCAGATCGACCAGCCGCGTGGACACTCGATGGGTTGCCATACTGTTCGAGCAAATAAGGCGTCATCGCCTCAAGGACTTCCGGACGCATCGGCGTCGTCGCCGAATGGTCAAAGTAATTCATTCGTTTTCACCTCTCAAATATAGAACATGTATCCTGTATCTTCTTCTTCCGCTAAGTCTTGTAGCGTCGTTGAATCGAGTACTTGATCGACTGCTTGCTGGATTTTATCCCACAGTTTTCGTTTCGTGACCTCGTCACACGCATCGCCTTCGACGACCACGAGTGGTCCTTCAAGCAGACGGATGATTTCACCCGCTGTGATGTTTTGCGCTTCACGACCGAGCTTATACCCGCCGTAAGCACCACGGACACTTTTGACGAGACCTCCATTACGAAGGGGTGCAATCAACTGTTCAAGATAATGCTCAGATAAGTCATACATCTGCGCGATTTTTTTTAGGGATAATGGTTTAGATTCAGCTTCTTTCGCGAGTGCGATCATGATCGTCAGACCATATCGCCCTTTCGTCGAGATTTTCATCATGCGAAGGATCATCCTTTCTAGTATAGTAGTAGCTAAAAGTGGAAGGAGCGTATGTGTATGGCACATTTATTTGAATCCCAGTCACCTGCCGGACCGCTCGCGAATCGAATGCGTCCGCAGAATCTGGATGAAATCGTCGGACAACGCCATCTGATTGGAGAGACGACGCTCCTGCGGCGTGCCATCTTAGCCGATCGTCTCGGAACCGTCATTTTTTACGGTCCACCCGGAACCGGTAAGACGACGCTCGCGCGTGTCATCTCTAGTTATACGAAATCAGCGTTCGAGCAATTGAACGCGGTCACAGCGAAACTGGAACAATTACGGGAAATTCTAAAAGCGGCCGAAGCCCGTCTTCAGTTCGAGGATCAAAAAACGATTCTCTTTCTCGATGAGATCCATCGATTCAATAAGATGCAACAAGACGCCTTACTGCCAGCGCTCGAAGCAGGTACGATCACGTTGATCGGGGCGACGACTGAAAATCCGAGTTTTGAGGTCAACGCCGCTCTCTTATCGCGGGCAACGGTTTTTCGTTTCGAACCCCCGACGGCAGATGACTTACGGATTGTCCTCGACCGGACCCTAAAAGACGAAGAGCGTGGTCTTGGCAAATATCCGATCACGATCACGGATGACGCGATCGATCATTACGTCAAGTTGTCGGATGGCGATTACCGGGCATTATTGAATGCGCTTGAACTCGCCGTCTTAACGACACCGGAAATCGATGGTCAGATCACGATCGATCTCGCTGTCGCCGAGGAATCGATTCAACAAAAAGCATTGAAGTACGATAAGGACGGCGATCGGCATTATGATGTCATCTCCGCCTTCATCAAATCGATTCGGGGTTCCGATCCCGACGCTGCGCTCTACTGGCTAGCTGTCATGATTGAAGCGGGCGAAAGTCCGCGCTTCATCGTACGGCGTCTCTACGTCCATGCGGCAGAAGACATCGGTCTGTCTGATCCGCAAGCGTTATTGATGGTCGATGCCTGCGCACGCGCGTGCGAGTACGTCGGTTTCCCTGAAGCAAGGATTCCGCTCGCTGAAACCGTCTTATATCTCGCGACTGCGCCGAAATCGAATGCTGTCATCTCAGCAATCGATCAAGCATTGACACTCGTTCGCCGTTCAGACGGCGGTCCGGTACCGCCGCACTTGCGCGATGCCCATCATCCAGGGGCAGCGGCACTTGGGAATGGCGTCACCTATCAGTATCCGCATGACTTCGAACATGCCTATGTGCCACAGAATTACTGGCCCGAGAACCTTGCCCGGACAAAACCGGTCTTTTATCGTCCAAGCCCACGCGGTTTTGAGAAACAACTGCAAGCTCGACTTGATTTTTGGAACAAACAAACAGCCACACATCAGAAAAAGCGACCATAAGGTCGCTTTTTTTAACGAACGCGTTCGATCGTCACGCCGGCTTCACGGACGATCTCGTTGATGACGTAGCTCGCTGCGATCAATCCACCAACTGATGGAACGAACGCATTTGAACTTGGCGGCATCTTTGCCTTACGAATTGCAGCCGCATCGTTTCCGACGACTTGACGGACTTCTTCGATGATCTTAACGGGCGGCTCATCAGAGAAGACGACAGGAACACCTTTATGGATGCCGGCTTTCCGAAGTTTCGTCCGAATGACCTTCGCTAACGGATCATAACTTGTATCTTTGATGTCAACGATCTTGATGCGTGTCGGATCCATCTTGTTCGCCATCCCCATGCTTGAGATGATCGGGATGTTGCGTTTCTTACATTCCTGAATCAAGTGAATCTTGAACGAGACCGTGTCCGATGCATCGATGACATAATCCGGCTGCTGTTCGAAGAACGACTCGAATGTTTCTTCATTGTAGAACATCTTCAAGCGAACGATTTCAAGATCCGGATTGATTAACGCAAGACGTTCTGCCATCGCATCGACCTTCGGTTGACCAACCGTCGGAAGCAAAGCATGGATTTGTCGGTTGACGTTCGTGATGTCGATATCGTCCTTATCGACAAGAATCAAACGACCTACACCACTGCGGGCAAGCGCTTCTGCTGAGAACGATCCAACACCACCGATACCCAGAATAGCGACGGACTTGGATGCCAATGCGTCAAGTCCAGTTTTACCGATTGCTAATTCATTACGCGAAAATTGATGTAACATCTCATAACCTCACAATACTCATACTGTTTTACTCGGAATTATATCATAAAAAAAAACGTCATGCGACGTGTCAAACAACAAAATAATAAGACGATGGGACCCGAAGTGCCGTGTCGATACCTTATTTTTGAACCTGCTGTGCAGGTGGGTGTCTTATCCGATTCCTATTCGTACGTCCTCCTGCTGTGTTACGAGGCATGTACTACTAGTTGGAACGTCAAACTCCCTATCAAAAAAGAGTGGCTCAAAGATAAAAGGCGGCTCTCGTACAATTCAGGAACCCCATCTGATGCATTTAATATAGCATCCTCCCCTCTGAAATGCAACTACTTCCCACTCCAGAAAAAGATGCTTTTTTCAGGTCCAATATTTCGTGAAGTGTTGATTCGGATCATACCTTTGTTGTTGGAATGCGGGATCGAATCGTGGTGTGCTTGTTGCATTCCCGACACCCGCGATGAACGCCCAGTTGCCATAGTTCGAAGCGACATCATAGTCGATCAACTGCTGTTCGAAATATCGTGCTCCGATGCGCCAGTCCTGCTTTAATTCATGAATCAGATAACTGGCAACGATCTGCCTGCCGCGATTCGACATCCATCCCGTCTCGCGAATCTCGTTCATGAAGGCGTCGACGAATGGCACACCGGTCTTTCCTTCTATCCAACGTTCGACAGCTAGCTGGTCCGCCTTCCACGTGTATTGTCCTTCTTGTAATCCACTCGACCGGAAAAGACGGCTTCCTGTCTCACGCATCGTCAAATGGAAGAAGTCACGCCATAACAGTTCGAAATACAACCAGTACGTCGATTCATTCGCTCCCCTTTTCCGCTCGGCTTCCTGCAATTCAGCCATGACGCGACGCGGCGAGAGTGACCCGTTCGCTAGCCAGGCAGACAGCTTCGAAGAATCATTTCGTAAGAACCCGTTACGTGTTTCTTTATAGGTGAATACAGGCTCAGCAAGATATTCCTGAAGGCGCGCTCTCCCTGCTGACTCTCCACCACGGAACGGGAACGCGATTTCGGGATCCGCTTCGACCGACTCCTCTTTTATTAGCTGAATACCGGTTGGTGGATCGAGTGGATCGTAGAAGGTCCCTTTCGCCTCGACACGTTTTCGAAATGCCGTAAAGACGCGCTTTAATTCATCGCTTCCGATATCTTCCCGCCGATGTAATGTCTGTGTCTCAAAAGAACGGACGGTATATCTGTCTTCGATATACTGCTCATTTGCCGCTTCTTCTGTTCCGGTCATCTTGTGGAAATAGACTGTATCATCCGCTTGCAGATAAGAATCGAGTGTCTCATTTGTCTCCCCTTCTACTATATCTAACGTAATCCCGATTTGAGACAGATGACTCGCTAAGTTCTCAAGTGTCTCTTGTTCGAACCGTGCTTGTCGTGCACCTCTTTTAAAATCTCGTTTCTTTTGGTCTTTGACATATATGGCACGAATGACGTCCTGTTCTTCACACGCACTCCGAAGTGCCTCATGATCATCGACACGTAAATCATGGCGATACCAAACAACTGCTCCCATATTGATCGACTCCCTTCTCTTTATACTATGACCCGACCAAGGCATATAGAAAACCAATCGATGTGCCGATGAGGTTTTAAGACGTTGTTTTCGTGGAATATGATTAGTACAACAAATCAGAGGAGTGAATGAATCAATGGCAGCAAAACGCGGTAAACTCAGAACACTAATGACGCTCGTAACGACGGTTGGTCCAATCGTCTATAAATTCTATAAAAAACAGCAGTCGAAAAAATCAATCAACAACCCTAAATAAAAAATGGACGTCTCCTTATCGGAGCGTCCATTTTTTAACGTTTACTGACACCTTCACTCGCCTCTACATAAAACCGCCATGGATAGGCTGTCGCTTCTCCTGCGTTCGGAATACCGATCCGTGTCGTCTGGACGATCGCATCGACCGGGTCAGCAACAAGTCGGAAACGGGTTTGATAGAGATCCTGACCTGAATCCGCTGTCGTGAGACCGAATCCTTGGCACAGTTTCGCTGGTCCATTGACGAGATTACGTCGTTGCACCGCTGTCAACTCTGCGTAGGAACAACCAAAACGACGTTCCGCGACGAGGTCGTGCCCACTAATGATTTCCGCACCTCGTAGCAACAGTCCGTATCCTTCCCCTTCGTGTCCACAAACGATATTCATGCAGTGATGCATACCATATGTGAAGTACACATAGAGATGCCCCGGCGGACCGAACATCGGTGCCGTCCGTTTCGTTGGTTTTCCGGAAAACGAATGCGCTGCTTGATCGTGAGGACCGAGATAGGCTTCGACCTCGACGATCCGCATCGTCACCTCATCGACTGTGATCTGTGTTCCTAAGAAATCTGGACCGACTTCAACCGGAGACCGTTCAAAAAAGTGTCGTTCCATCCGTTCACCCTCCTTCATGAAACAAGCGAACCTCCCATATCGGAAGATTCGCTTGTCGTATCTTAAGATTGTTTGACTGCTGTTCGAATCGAGAGATCGTTTAATTGCGCATCCGAGACTGGGCTTGGTGCTGCCGTCAACAGATCACTTGCTGATGCTGTTTTCGGGAAGGCAATCGTATCACGCAAGTTCGAACGTCCTGCGAGTAACATAACGAGACGGTCTAGACCAAGTGCGATACCCGCATGTGGTGGTGTTCCGTATTCGAATGCTTCCATCAAGAAGCCGAACTGCTCGTTTGCTTCTTCTTCTGTGAAGCCAAGCAACTTGAACATCCGCTCTTGGATATCCCGTTCGTAGATTCGTTGTGATCCACCGCCGAGCTCATATCCGTTCAAGACGAGGTCATACGCGACGGCGAGGACTTTTCCAGGATCCGTCTCGAGCAATTCGAGATCTTCACGACGTGGCATCGTGAACGGGTGGTGGTTCGCGTAGAAACGACCATCTTCTTCTTCGAACGTGACGAGTGGGAAGTCCGTCACCCAAAGGAAGTTGAAGACCGACTCATCGATCAAGTCGAGTTCCTTCGCTAACTTCTGACGGAGCGCACCCAAGCTGTCTGCTACGATCGATGCTTTTGCTGCGACGAACAACAATAAGTCGCCTGCTTCCGCATCTGTCGCCGCTGTCAGGCGAGCAGTTGCTTCTTCGTCGAAGAACTTCGCGATCGGACCGTTCAGTCCGTCCGCTGTCACTTTGACCCACGCGAGACCTTTTGCACCGTAGATCGCCGTAAATTCTTGTAACTTATCGATGTCTTTCCGCGAGAAGCGCTCAGCTGCACCTTTAACGTTCAAGGCTTTGACTTCGCCACCTGCTTCTAGTGCCATGTCGAATACTTTGAATCCTGCCCCTTTGACGGCTTCCGCGACATCGATCAATTCGAGACCGAAGCGTGTATCCGGTTTATCCGAACCATACCGGCTCATCGCTTCCGCATATGGCATCCGTGGGAATGGTGTCACGATATCTTTACCAAGCGTTTCCTTCATGACACGCGTCATCATCGATTCCATCATCGCATATAAGTCTTCGATGTCCATGAAGCTCGTCTCGATGTCGACTTGCGTGAATTCAGGTTGACGGTCTGCCCGTAAGTCTTCGTCACGGAAACAACGTGCAATTTGGAAGTACCGTTCAAAACCAGACACCATCAGCAATTGTTTGAACAATTGCGGTGATTGTGGCAAGGCATAGAACTCACCTGGGTGAACACGACTCGGAACGAGATAGTCACGTGCGCCTTCTGGTGTTGATTTCGTTAAGATTGGTGTCTCGACTTCCAAGAAGTCTTGCTCATCGAGGAAGTTCCGCATGATGTTCGATGCTTTCGAACGGAGACGGAATGTCTCTTGAAGCGACGGACGACGCAAGTCAAGATAACGATATTTAAGACGTAAATCTTCTGACGTCTGCTCTGCTTCTTCACTGATCGGGAATGGTGTCATCTTCGCTGCGTTCAAGATGACGACTTCATCCGCGACGACCTCGACTTGCCCAGTCGGGATGTTCGGGTTCGGATTCTCACGGGCGA
The DNA here is from genome assembly GCF_018619045.1 of Exiguobacterium sp. s161. NCBI lineage: Bacteria > Bacillati > Bacillota > Bacilli > Caryophanales > Exiguobacterium > Exiguobacterium sp. s161. Next base: position 736,829 of record NZ_JACSNH010000001.1, on the reverse strand, counting down.
TGACGTGTCCTTTGATGTCGAGGACATACTCTGAACGAATCGATTCCGCAAGGCGATGTGCCTGCTCGTTTTCCGGTTGGAAGACGATTTGGACGATGCCACTACGGTCGCGGAGATCAAGGAAGATCAATCCTCCTAAATCACGTCGTTTTTGAACCCATCCTTTAAGTTGAACGTGTTGTCCGATGACTTCTTCTGTCACCTGACCGTTCATATGCGTGCGTCCGATCATTGTGCTTCCTCCTTTAATTTCGCGACGATCGTATCAGCGACTGCTGATAACGGAACGTCCGTCTGTTCCCCTGTAGCCATGTTCTTCAGCGCTGCTGCACCACGCTCAACTTCTTCATCCCCGAGGATGACCGTATAGCGTGCTTTCAAGCGATCGGCTGCCTTGAACTGTCCTTTGAACTTTCGACCGAGATAATCCCGATCCGCGACAAGTCCTTCGAGACGCATCAATTGTAGGAGACGTGTTGCTGTCTTTTCGACTTCGTCACTTCCTTGCGCGACGATGAAGACATCGATTTGATCGTCGACTGGCGGTAAGACGTTCTCATTCTCAAGTGCCATCAATAAACGCTCGATGCCGATTCCGAATCCGATTCCCGGTGTTGCCGGTCCACCGATCTGTTCGACGAGACCGTTGTATCGTCCACCACCACATAATGTCGTGATCGCTCCGAAGCCTTCTGCTTCTGACATGATCTCGAATGCCGTATGGTTGTAATAATCGATTCCGCGAACGAGCGTTGGATCAACGACATACTCGATGCCGAGTGCATCTAAGTGAAGCAGTACTTCATCGAAGTAGGCTTTTGATGCCGGGTTTAAGTAATCGAGAATCGATGGTGCCGTTGCCATACTCGGGTGATCGCGGTCGACCTTACAGTCAAGGACACGAAGTGGATTCGTTTCGAGACGGTTCTGACAGTCCTGACACAACTCGTGAACGACCGGTTTGAAGTGATCGACGAGTGCTGCCCGGTGTGCGGCGCGACTTTCGTTATCTCCGAGTGTATTGATGACGAGCTTGAGGTGCTTCAATCCGAATGAACGGTAGATGCTCATCGCGAGACTGATGACTTCCGCATCGATCGCTGGTTGTTCACTTCCGAGTGCCTCGACTCCATATTGGTGAAGCTGACGGAAACGACCTGCTTGCGGACGTTCATAACGGAACATCGGTCCAATGTAGAACAATTTCGTCGGTTGGTTCGGTGAACCGAACAGTTTGTTCGTCACGAATGAACGAACGACAGCAGCCGTTCCTTCTGGACGTAACGTCAACTGGTCTTTTCCGCGTTTCACAAGCATGAACATTTCTTTTTGAACGATATCCGTCGTCTCACCAACGCCACGTTTGAAGAGTTCTGTCTCCTCAAAAATCGGCGTCCGGATTTCCTTATAGTTGTAACGCTTACTAATGTCACGTAATTGTTGCTCGATGTACTGCCAGCGTTCGACTGTTCCTGGAAGGACATCAAACGTACCGCGTGGTAATTTCATCTCAAATTCCTCCTTTTTTGAATACAAAAAAGTCCTCGTCCGCAAAGGGACGAGAACTTGAAGATCCCGTGGTACCACCCTGGTTGTCAAATCACATTTGACCACTCGGTGCAGTTAACGCCTGCGTACGACCTTCCCTACTATCAGTTCAGGAAGATACCTCGGAAGGGTCTTTCATCGAGTTCGTCTGTTCGCCCTTCCAGCCAAGGGGCGACTCTCTAAGCAGACAAGGTCTTGATTACTCCTCTTCGTCTTCGGTCGTATGAATCATTTGGTTACGTCTAATATTGCCTCGTCTCTCGGTTCCTGTCAAGCGTTTGCTTCTTTTTCAAGAATCAATGTCACCGGTCCATCATTGACGAGCGCGATATCCATCATCGCACCGAACTGACCTGTCTCGACCGTCAGTCCTTGCGCGCGAAGACGTTCATTGAACGCTTCATACAACGCGTTGGCAAGATCCGGTTTCGCCGCTTCCGTGAACGCTGGGCGACGTCCTTTTTTGACATCACCATACAGCGTGAACTGCGAGACGGATAGAATCTGACCATCGACATCTTGCAACGAGCGGTTCATCCGTTCTTCTTCATCTTCAAACACGCGGAGTCCTGCGATTTTATCAGCTAACCAGTTCACCTGATCGATCGTGTCTTCGTGCGTAACACCGACAAGCAAGAGAAAACCTTGCTTGATTTGACCGATGACCTCCTGATCGACTGTGACACTTGCTTCTTTGACTCGTTGTAATACGACTCGCATGACTCATCCGCTCCTTACGTCATCATGACGCGATGCACAGCATACACGTCAGAGATTTGTTTGATCCGATCGACGACTTTTTGTAAATGGTTGACGTTGTTGATCGCGATCGTCATCGTGATTTTGGCTTGTTTACTGTCGTCGCCTTTCCCGCTGACGGCAACAATGTTCGTATTCGTCGCAGATACCGACTGCAGGACATCGTTCAATAATCCAGCCCGGTCGAATCCAGAAATTTCGATTTCGACGTTATAACTCTTAACGGCTTTGCCTTCGTGTTCCCACTCGACTTCGAGCAAGCGTTCTGGATTTTGTTCATGAATGACGTTCAAACAATCCGTCCGGTGAATCGAGACACCCCGTCCACGTGTGATGTACCCGACGATATCGTCCCCTGGTACTGGATTACAACAACGACTCATGCGAACGAGCATGTTATCGATTCCTTTGACACGAACACCTTCTGGATTTTCCTTCTTCGGACGATCAAACGTCTTCATCTCACTGATCGCTTCGTTCAGTTCAAGATTTTTGGATTCTTTGTCTTTGCGTAACTTTTCCGTCAATTTATGAGCGACTTGGGCAGCTGTCAGACCATGATACCCAACGGCAGCATACATGTCTTCTTCTTGCGCGAAGTTGAACTTCCGCGTCACGTCTTCGAGCGTCTTCTCATTGATGACTTCCTTTGGCTCGAATCCGAGTTTCTTGACTTCTGCTTCGATCAGTTCCCGTCCTTTAGAGACGTTCTCTTCGCGTTGCTGACGTTTGAACCATTGACGGATCTTGTTCTTCGCCTGACTCGACACACAAATCTTGAGCCAGTCCTTACTTGGACCATAGCTGTGTTTTGATGTGACGATTTCAATGATGTCACCTGTCTTCAGCTTATAATCAATCGGTACCATCCGTCCGTTGACTTTCGCTCCGATCGTTCGGTGACCGATCTCTGTATGAATCCGGTAGGCATAATCAATCGGAACAGAGCCTTTTGGCAATTCGATGACGTCGCCTTTTGGTGTAAAGACGTACAACATGTCACTAAAGAAGTCGACTTTGACCGATTCCATGAATTCTTCAGCATCCGCCGTATCCTTCTGTAACTCAAGGATTTCTCGGAAATGGGCAATCTTATCCTCAAAGCCTGATTTCGCTTCCTGTTCCTTGCCTTCTTTATACGCCCAGTGAGCGGCAATCCCGTACTCGGCAATAAAGTGCATGTCCCGTGTCCGAATTTGGACCTCGAGCGGCTCGCCTTTCGGTCCGATGACCGTTGTATGCAGCGATTGATACATGTTCGGCTTCGGCATCGCGATATAATCCTTGAAACGTCCCGGCATCGGTTTATATTGCGTATGAATGATTCCGAGAACAGCGTAACAGTCCTTGATTGAATCGACGATGATGCGCACAGCCATCAAGTCATAAATTTCGCTGAACTCTTTTTTCGAGTTTTGCATCTTGTTATAAATGGAATAAATATGCTTCGGACGTCCATCGACTTCCGCTGCGATTTGTACATCATCGAGTACTTCGTTGACCTCTTCAATGACCGAACTGACGAGCGCTTCGCGTTCCGTCCGTTTTTGTTTCATCATTGAGACAATCCGGTAGTACTGTTGTGGATTGATATAACGCAAACTGATGTCTTCGAGTTCCCACTTGATCGTCGAGATCCCGAGACGATGCGCAAGCGGTGCAAAGATTTCGAGCGTCTCTTCTGCCTTTTGCACCTGCTTTTCCTTGACCATATGTTGCAACGTTCGCATGTTATGCAAACGGTCAGCCAGTTTGATCAAGATGACGCGAATGTCTTCTGCCATCGCGATGAACATCTTCCGGTGGTTCTCAGCCAATTCTTCGCGTTTCGATTTATATTTGATTTTCCCGAGTTTCGTGACGCCGTCAACGAGCATCGCGACGTCGGGTCCGAATCGTTCCGTTAATTCTTCGAGTGTAATGTCCGTATCTTCGACGACATCATGAAGAAGCGCAGCGACAATCGTCGTTGCATCCAAACCAATATCGACTAAGATACCGGCAACTTGTACCGGATGAATGATGTAGGGTTCACCAGAACGGCGGAATTGCCCATCATGTTCGTCTTTCGCGAATTGGTAAGCCCGTTCGATGTCTTTGACTTCAGCTTGCGTCATGTATTCCGCACATCGAGCGAGAAGGTCTTCTACATTTACGATTTGTTTGTTTGTCATCCCTTTTCCTCACCCAGTCCCCGGGATCGTCTGCAACGGAATCCCTAATATATAGTTCTTATTATCGTGAAATCTTGAGAAGATGTCAAAATAAAAAGAAATACCCCCTTGGTCACCATCTACCAAGAGAGTATATATGCTTTAGTCTTCGTAGCGAATCAATGAGAGAACGTCGTATCCTTCGAGTTTCTCACGTCCACCAAGACCATCGAGTTCAATCAAGAATCCGATTCCGGCAACCGTTCCGCCTAATTTTTCAATCATTTGGATCGTCGCTTCGATCGTACCACCTGTTGCAAGCAAGTCGTCAAGGATGACGACGCGTTGTCCTGGTTGAATCGCATCTTCATGCATCGTCAAGACGTCTTTTCCGTACTCAAGACCATACTCGACACGGACTGTCTCACGTGGTAATTTTCCTTCTTTACGGACAGGTACGAATCCGATCTCCATCGCGTAAGCGGCTGGGCAACCAACGACGAATCCACGTGCTTCCGGACCCGCGATGACATCAGCACCTTTACTGCGCGCATATTCGACAAGTGCATCAACTGATTGTTTGTACACTGGTCCGTTTTGCATGAGTGATGTGATGTCTTTGAAGCTGATTCCTTCTTTCGGCCAGTTTTCGACCTCTTTTATATGCTGTTTGAACTCCATGTCTTTTCCTCCTGCTTCGCCGCTTCTACCAAAGTATCAAAACGCTCTTTCAACTGAGCGAGTGACGAATAAATGTATTGTTGCTCGAGCTCTTGACGCGCTTCATGACGCTGATACGTCGGAGCTTCCGTCAGATCTCGTTTTGCAGCATTTGGGTTCACACCCGGCAGCCCGTCCTCCATTGTAACAAGAAAATCAAGTTCCGAGAATACCGAATGCATAAAGTTAATCGATCGTTTCGTCCATTTTCGCGATTTCGACAAACGTACGAGACCAATCCGAAGCTCGTCACGTGGACATTTCGCAAAATACTGGAAGTAATGCTTGAAGTCCTCCCGCGACGGAATCGTCTCAAAATAATAGCCCTCATCCTTAAAGGCACAATAAATCCGCTCTGCCTGTTGGACATATGGATGAAATGCGTCTTCTTCTTCCGGTAGATCGAGAAAGACGATATTTTGACGGATCGGGCCGTTCAACGGACGTTCCGCGTACTTCTCTTTCACCTCATCAGTGAAGGCGACGAACGTCGTCGTCTCATGCGGTAAGGCGAATAGTTCGCTCAGCGGGCGCTTACCACCACGGTAATCAAATACTTGGACATCTTCGACAGCGACATCTTGAATCATCAATTGTGGTTTACGGAACCCATTCCACTCATTGATGTTCAGACTGCCCATCAAGTGAATCTCCGATAATGTCGAGACTTCATCGACAAGGTCGCCGAAGCCGAAGCCGATCGCATCGAGTTCCTTCCCGTCGCCTGATAATAGTGCTTTGACATGCGTCAAATCACGACCGATCCGTTTCATGTCACGGATCTTCGCTTGCTCGATGACGATTCGTGGCGCAGGATTTCCCATCCCGAACGGCGCGAGTCGCTGAATATCCTCAATCAACTGAATCGAGACATCGCTGACCTGTAGACGTAAATCGACATCAATTGTCGCGATGAAGGCATCGTCCGGCAACGTACTAGCCTGTTCATTCAAGCGTTGACGTAACGTCTCGACGTCATCGGAAGAGAGCGTCATACCAGCAGCAGCCGGATGTCCTCCGAAGTGCGGCAAGATATCTTCACATTTCGTCAGTTCAGCGAAGAGATCGAAGGCAGGGATTGAACGTCCAGATCCTTTCGCTGTTCCTTTTTCAGCATCGTGACACAGCATGATGACGGGACGATGATATTTTTCAACAAGTCGCGAGGCGACGATCCCGACGACACCTGGATTCCAGTCTGCCGCATCGACGACGAGCACGCGGTCCTCTTTAAAACGTTCTTCGACAAGCGCCGTTGCTTCTTCCGCAATCTGCTTGACGATATCTTGACGTTGTTTATTTTGTTGGTCGAGTTGTTTCGCGAGATGAAGTGCCTCGTCCTTGCTTTCCGCTAGTAACATCTCAAGCGCTGGCATCGCCGAATCCAGACGACCTGCCGCATTGATCCGCGGACCGAATGCAAATCCGACCGATTCTTCCGTCAGTTCGTCTTCCGTCAAACTACAGACGTCACGTAACGCAAGAATACCCGGACGTTCACTTGCATTCAGCGCCTCGATACCGCGAATCGCAAGCAACCTGTTCTCGCCGACGAGCGGTACGAGATCGGCAATCGTTCCGAGCACGGCAAGATCGAGTAATTCGACCGGTTCCCGGTCAAGCAGTGCATGTGCGACTTTAAAAGCAACGCCTGCCCCAGCAAGTTTTGAGAATGGATAATCTGAGTCGACACCCGGATGAATTAAGGCAAAGGCATCGGGTAACGTTTCTTTTGCTTCATGGTGATCGGTAATGATTAAGTCGACACCGAGTTCCTTGAGGACATCTGCTTCGTGGATTCCGGAAATCCCACAGTCGACGGTGATGACGAGGCTGAAGCCTTCTTCTGCAGCCCAGCGAAACGCGGCTTCGTTTGGTCCATAGCCTTCCGTGAATCGGTTCGGGATATAACACTCTGCCATTCCTCCGATTTCAATCAAGGCGTGCCAGAGAATCGCAGCGGAACTCACGCCGTCGACGTCATAATCACCATAAATCAAAATCATTTCGCCTTCGTTGACGGCACGTTGAATCCGTTCGACGACTTTTGGCATGTCTTTAAAAGCAAATGGATCATGGAATGTCATTTGATCCGTCTCTAAAAAATCACGGGCGGCTTCACGAGTCGTGAATCCCCGTTGGACAAGTAGTTGTGCGACGTGCGGTGAGATCGTGCCATCCGCCGTCAATTGTTCGATTTGTTCTGAATCGATGACTTTATCAAGCCATATTTTTTTAGCATGGTACATCTCAAACCCTCCAATCAACTTCCCCATTATAATAGAAAATCCGCACCAGCGATAGCTGATGCGGATACTCTTTTAAGAAGCACGTTTTGTCCGACCCAGTGTCCGACCTTTCATGACGAGCCAGAGTTGCGCGGCGATGAAGATCGAAGAATACATTCCCATGATCAACCCGACGAGCAGGGCGAGACTGAATCCACGGATTGCTTCGCTACCGAAGATGTAGAGTGCCGCTGCCGTCATGATGACCGTGACGACCGTATTGATCGAGCGAATGATCGTTTGTTGGATCGATTCATTGACGATGTGTGCCAATTCATCAAAAGAGACTTTCCGTCCACCTTTTTCAGCAAGTCCGAGATTTTCTCGTACCCTGTCGAAGGTAACGATCGTATCGTTGACCGAGTAACCGATGATCGTCAAGACGGCTGCGATGAAGTACAGATTGACTTCGATCTGGAATAGCGAGAAGAAAGCGATGATCATCAACGCATCATGTAGCAATGCGAGTACTGTCGCAATCCCGTAGAGCGGTTGGAATCGGAACGAGACGTAGATGACGATCCCGAGTGACGCAAGTAAAACCGCATAAATCGCGTTACGCGCGATTTCCCGACCGACTTGTGCCGAAACTGTCGAGATACTTGGTTCTTTTTTGTATTTGGCTTCAATCGTTTGTTTGATTTCAGAAATTTGTTCTTGGCTGAATTCACCAACGAACGTGACGTTCGCTAACTTTCCGCCTTGAGCGAATTGAATACCATCGATTTCTTCCGCATCAATCCCGGCATCTTCAATGACAGAGCGGACGTCCGCTTCCTTGATTTGATTCTCAGAAGAAATCTCGACGCGCGTTCCTTGCGTGAAGTCGATCCCGAGGTTCAGACCACGGAACGACAACAATAGGACCGACACGATGACAAGCGCGATCGTGATTGCGAAATAGATTTTACGATGTTTGACGTAATCGAATTTCGTAGGATTAAAGCTCACGGATTTCACTCTCCTTTACACCGAACCATGATTTCTTCTTATCGAACCATCGGCTACTGACAAGGAGTTGCATCAGGTAACGTGAGACAAAGACGTTCGTGACGAACGTGACGGCGATCGAAACCATCAACATGATGGCGAATCCTTTGACCGTACTTGTACCAAAGTAGTACAACACACCAGCAGAGATCAACGTCGTCAAGTTGGCATCAAGAATCGTACCGAACGAACGACGGTTACCGGCTTTGAATGCGGACAAGACGGATTTACCACTTCGTAATTCATCCTTGATCCGCTCAGCAGTGATGATGTTCGCATCGACCGCCATCCCGACTCCAAGAACGAGTGCCGCAATCCCCGGTAACGTGAGGACGGCATTGATCCCGTTAAAGAAGATCATGACGAGATAGATGTAGAACAGTAATGTAATGATCGAAACGAATCCAGAGATCCGGTAGAACAAGAGCATGAACAAGAAGACCGCAGCTACACCAATCGCTGACGCGAACAATGTTTGATCAAGTGCATCCTGTCCAAAAGCAGCAGAGACCGACGTCGAGTAAATCTCCTCGAGTTTGACCGGTAATGCGCCGGCGTTTAGGATCGATGATAATTGTTTCCCGTACTCGGCATCGATATCGCCACCAGAAATGATCGCTTTATCCGAATTGATCGGTTGTGTGACCGATGCATCCGAGACGATCTTCGAGTTTGCTTTTTGAATTTCTTTTTCATACGAATCGCCTTTCTCGTAATCGAGCCAGATGACGAGACGATTCGCAGGTGGTTGCATTTGTGAGACTTTTTGTGTCACTTCATAGAATTTCTCTTTTGATTTCATCGTCAACTCGACGAGTGGTTCATTCGTGTTCGGATCATACCCGACTTTTGCCCCTTTGGCTTTTAAGTCTGATCCATCAAGCAACAACTTATCGTTGATGTCACGGAATGACAATTGTGCTGTCGAAGATAGGATTTGACGCGCTTCCGTCTGATCCTTGACGCCAGCAAGCTGAACGCGAATCCGGTTATCGCCTTCGATCCGGATATCTGGTTCAGAGACACCGAGGACGTTGACACGGTTCTCGATTGCCGTCAGCGTCGCACTCATCGCATTTTGATCGATGACGTCTCCTTCTTTCAGCGGTTGTACTTCATACAAGACTTCGAAGCCACCCTTAAGGTCAAGGCCGAGCTTCGTATCCTTCAACAACCATGACGATGTCGTACCAATCAGTACGAGCAACGCGATGACGACGATGAAGAATGTGGCAAGTTTCCCTTTCTTGATCATGCTACATTGTCCTTTCTCTAGTTCCCAGTATATTTTCAGACAACTTTGTTCTCCTACCCTAGCTTACAAAAGAAATGGTAATCTTAGCAAACGTTTTTCTCATATATAAACAGAAAAGACGCTCCGGAATCCGGAAAGCGCCTTTTCAATGCCTTATTCGACAGTTTCGTCGTCCATGACAGTCGTTGATTTTTTCGTCACTTCTGCGACAGCACTTCGGTTGAATGTCAATTGTGCATTACCTGACTTCAATGTCACCGTCATGTCGTCAACTTTTTGGACAACCCCGTGAAGACCACCGATCGTAACGATCGAGTCGCCGCGTGAGAGTTCATTTTGCATCTGACGCACTTGCTTCTGGCGTTTGTTCTGTGGACGGATCAACAAGAAATAGAACACCACGAAGATCAAGATCATCGGGAGGAATGTGATTAAGCCTTCCATCTGATTCAGCTCCTTTTATCATTCAAATCACGTTCATTATACCGTGAAAGAATTGATTTGTCAGACGATTTGTTAGAAATTCTTTGCGTTCGGTAAATTGTAACCGTATTCTTCGAAAAATTCTTCCTTGAAATCGAGCAGACGATCCTCACGAATCGCTTGGCGAACGCCTTCCATCAACTTGACGAGGAAGTGAAGATTGTGTGTCGAACAGAGATGCAGACCGAACGTTTCTTGCGCCCGGATCAAGTGATGGATGTACGAACGCGAGTAATTCTTACACGCGTAGCAATCACATTTCTCATCGAGCGGACGGAAATCACGTGCATATTTCGCGTTCCGGACGACGAGACGTCCTTGTGATGTCATCAATGTGCCGTTTCGTGCGATCCGTGTCGGCAAGACACAGTCGAACATATCGATTCCGCGAATCGCACCCTCGATCAATGCGTCCGGTGAACCGACGCCCATCAAATAACGTGGTTTGTCTTCCGGCATGAGTGGTGTCGTGAATTCGAGCGCACGGTACATGACGTCTTTTGGCTCTCCGACCGATAGACCACCGACCGCATAACCCGGGAAATCAAGGGCAACAAGATCTTTTGCACTTTGACGACGTAAGTCTTCGTATTCTCCACCTTGGATGATACCGAACAGTGCTTGATCGTGTGGACGTTCGTGCGCAGCAAGACAACGTTCCGCCCAGCGGCTTGTCCGCTCGACGGATGCTTTCATGTACTCGTGAGAAGCTGGGTACGGTGGGCACTCATCAAACGCCATCATGATATCTGAACCGAGTGCATTTTGAATTTCCATCGCTTTTTCCGGTGACAAGAACAATTTGTCCCCGTTCAAGTGGTTACGGAAATGAACACCCTCCTCAGAAATGTTCCGGAGGTCAGCAAGTGAGAAGACTTGGAAACCACCTGAGTCCGTCAGAATCGCGCCATCCCAGTTCATGAATTTATGCAGACCGCCCGCTTCTTTGATGACATCATGTCCTGGACGCACCCAGAGGTGGTACGTATTCGCGAGGATGATGTTCGCGTTCATGTCCTTGATTTGTTCCGGTGCCATCGTCTTGACCGTCGCTTGCGTTCCGACCGGCATGAAGACCGGTGTCTCGAAACTACCGTGCGGCGTGTGGACGATTCCTAACCGCGCTCCGGATTGTTTACATGTTTTGATATGTTCGTATGTTACCGCGTGTTTTGTCATTAGTTTCGTTCCTCTCTCGTTAAGAACATCGCATCACCAAAGCTAAAGAAACGATAGCCGTTTGCGACTGCTTCTTCGTAGGCATGCAGAATGTGTTCCCGTGTCGATAACGCGGACACGAGCATGATCAATGTTGATTTCGGTAAGTGGAAGTTCGTGATCAATCCATCGATTCCTTTGACTTCCTGACCTGGGAAGATGAAAATGTCCGTCCAGCCCGTTGCTTCGACGAAGTCGCCATGGTCGCGAATGACCGTTTCAAGCGTCCGTGTCGACGTCGTCCCGACCGCGATGATCCGTCCGCCTTGTTTCCGTGTTTCGCGTAGCAGAGCTGCTGAACTTTCCGGCAGTTCGTAGTACTCACTGTGCATCTTGTGACTATCGACGTCGTCGACCGAGACAGGTCGGAATGTGCCAAGTCCTACGTGTAGCGTCAACGGTGCGATCCGGACACCCTTCGCTTTTAATGCTTCAAGCAATTCCGGCGTGAAATGAAGCCCGGCTGTTGGTGCTGCAGCACTTCCGCGTTCGCGAGCGTAGACCGTCTGATAACGATCTTGATCCTCGAGTTGTTCATGAATGTATGGTGGCAGTGGCATCGTTCCGAGTTGGTCGAGCACTTCATAGAAAATGCCGTCATAGAAAAACTTCAGGATTCGTCCCCCGTCTTCAAGTGCTTCGACACACTCAGCACGGAGTAATCCGTCACCAAACGACAAAATCGTTCCTGGTTTGACGCGTTTTGCCGGTTTCGCAAGTGTTTCCCAAACATCGTCACTCGTTTGCTTCAAGAGTAACAATTCGATCTTCCCACCCGTCTCTTCCTTCACACCAAAGAGACGTGCCGGTAAGACTTTCGTATCGTTGATGACGAGTGTATCGCCCTCCCGGAAGTGGTCGACGATATCATGGAAGTGCTGATGCTGAATCGCACCCGTCTCCCGATCGAGAACCATCAATTTCGAACTCGTCCGGTCGAGCAATGGCACTTGAGCAATTTGTTCTTCTGGTAAATGAAAATCAAATAAGTTTACATCCATTGGTTCAATTTCCTTCTTTCAGTCCTAAATGTTGGCGAGCGAACGGTGTTAAGACACGTCCGCGCGGAGTACGTTGTAAAAATCCTTGTTGCAGTAGATATGGTTCATATACATCCTCGATTGTCTGCGCATCTTCACCGATCGTTGCAGCGATCGTCTCAAGACCTACCGGACCACCGGCAAACCGTTCTGCAAGCGATCGAAGTAAACGATGGTCGACATCGTCGAGTCCAAGCGCATCGACATGTAAGCGATCAAGCGCACTTGTCGCGAGCACGGCATCGATCTCGGTTTGATGGGCGACTTGAGCAAAATCACGGACACGCCGTAACAACCGATTCGCGACACGTGGTGTTCCACGTGAACGAAGCGCGATCGCTTCTGCAGCCAGACGATCCGCTTCGAATCCGAACAATCGCGAAGTTCGGGTCACGATGGCAGACAACTCTGACATCGTATAATATTCAAGCTTCAGCGTCACGCCAAAACGATCACGAAGCGGTGCCGACAGCATCCCCGCACGCGTCGTTGCTCCGACGAGCGTAAACGGTGGTAAATCAATTCGGACGCTGCGGGCGAGTTCCCCTTGACCGATGACGATATCGAGACAATAATCCTCCATCGCCGGATACAGAATCTCTTCGATTGATCGACTCAATCGATGAATCTCGTCGATGAACAGGACATCACCCGGTTCCAGTGATGAGAGAATAGCAGCTAAATCACCCGGTCGTTCGATTGCAGGACCGGCTGTCGTCTTGATGCCGACCCCCATCTCGTTTGCGATGATCGTCGCAAGCGTCGTCTTCCCGAGACCCGGAGGACCGTAGAGAAGCACGTGATCGAGTGTTTCCTGACGAATTTTTGCCGCCTCGATAAAGACGCTCAAGTTTCCCTTAGCTTTCTCCTGCCCGATATATTGCTCGAGCGTCTGAGGACGCAGACTCCACTCTTCTTGATCTTCCGCATGGGCGGATTCTGACAAAATGCGCTCTTCCATGTCCTCACCTCACATTCAATAACAACTGGAGTGCCCGTTTGACATATTGATCCGTCGACAGGACTTCTGCCTGCAACGCTTTTTTGACTTTCTCGACTTCTCGGTCACTGTAACCAAGCGCCGTCAAGGCTTCACAAGCTTCATTCAGCTCAGCATTGCCTTGTGCGAACAAGCCTTCGCTCGGTACGTAATCCGGTGCGAGCTCGGCTAACTTTCCTTTTAGGTCGAGCGTCATTTGCTTCGCTGTTTTCTTGCCGACCCCCGGGAACTTGACGAGATAACTTTCCTTCTCTTGTTCAATTGCTTCAACGAGCGCATCGACATTCCCTGACGCCACGATCGCGAGCGCTCCTTTTGGTCCGATTCCTGTGACACCGAGCAACTTCGTGAACAAGGCACGCTCACGACGGGAACGGAATCCAAATAAGACTTCTTGGTCCTCACGGACATAATGATACGTATATACGATGATCTGTTCGTCTCCGGTCCGATAAAAAAACGGGTTCGGTGCTACGATCTTGTAGCCAATCCCGCCAACTTCTACCGTCACGAATTCCGCACAGACATAAGCGACTTCGCCGCGTACGAATTCTATCAATGTGGAACGCTCCCATCCTTAAACAAACTCTCGTGTTATTGTAGCATACATCTTCGTTTGGCTTCAAAGCGTTCTTCAGCAAAAATCAATACATATGTTCGCTCTCTCAATCCGAAGACAAAAAAGCGTGATCGTTCGCACGACCACGCTCTCCCCCTTTATTTTATGAACGCGCAAGCATCCGTTCGAGTGCCAACACGGCATGCCGCGTCGTCTCTGCATCGACCGTGATGATGTTGACCGGGTCACCTGCTTCGACTTGTTCGAGCGCCCACGCCAAGTGCGGTAAGTCGATCCGGTTCATCGTCAAACACGGACACATGAATGGATTGAGCGATACGATATCGAGTTCCGGATGCGTCGACGCGAGTCGATTGACGAGGTTCATCTCTGTTCCGATCGCCCACTTCGTTCCGGGAGCAGCCTGTTCGATTTGTTGAATGATGTACGCCGTTGATCCGTTGAGATCTGACGCCGTCACGACTTCATGCGAGCATTCCGGGTGGACGAGAATCTTTCGTTCCGGATCCGTCTTGCGGAACTGTTCAATCTGACCGACCGTGAATTTCTCATGCACCGAACAGTGTCCTTTCCATAAGATGACGCGGACGTCCTGGTCCTCCCCATCAAAAACGAGTTCGTCCTTGATCGGATCCCAAATCGCCATCTGTTCTAACGGAATTCCGAGTGCGTGCGCCGTATTTCGACCGAGGTGTTGATCCGGCAGGAAGAATAAGATGTCGCGTTCAGCAAGCGCCCACTCGACCATCTGGACAGCGTTCGATGACGTCACCGTCGCCCCACCGTGACGACCGACGAATGCTTTGATCGCTGCCGTCGAATTGACATACGTCAACGGTAAAATCGACTCCCCAAATCGTTCCGTCAAGATCGTAAAAGCACGCTCCGTTTGCGTATCATTCGCCATATCTGCCATCGAACAGCCAGCACGCATGTCAGGCAAAACGACCGTATGCGACGCATCGGTTAGCATATCTGCCGTCTCTGCCATGAAGTGGACGCCACAAAAGACTGTATATTCCGCTTCTGTCATCTGCTTCGCGACTTGCGCGAGCTGGAGCGAATCTCCCGTCGCATCCGCGAACTGGACAACTTCATCCTTTTGGTAGTGGTGGGCAGGTAAGAATAAGCGACTGCCCATCCGTTCTTTGACCCCTTCGATAATCGCGATCAAGTCTGCTTCTGATTGCTGTAAGTATGACGCCGGAATTCCCTCGTGACGTAATAGATCAAATGACATCTTTTTTTCCTCCTTCGATTTTCATGCTGATATCGAGTGCTGTTGCTGAATGAGTAAGTGCTCCAAGTGAGATGACGTCTGCTCCGCTATCCACGAAGTCCGATAATGTGTCTACCGTGATCCCACCGGATAGTTCGATTGTGATATGCGGTGGAATCAATTGCCGGAGCTGTTTAATTTCTGCTGGCGTCCGATTATCGAGCATGATGATATCGACTTCTGCAGCCACTGCCTCAAGCACTTCCGCTTCCGTCTCGACTTCAACTTCGATTGGTGTCGTATGTCCCGCGACACGTTTTGCTCGCATCACCGCTTCCGTAATCGATCCCGCGACCGTGATGTGGTTGTCCTTGATCATGACCGCGTCATCGAGTCGTCCGCGATGACTATAGCCACCACCGACGCGAACGGCATGTTTTTCTAGCATTCGTAATCCAGGGGTCGTCTTGCGTGTATCCGTGATTCGGATTCGTCCTGCTGCTACCTCGACCGCTTGACGTGTCTTCGTCGCGATCCCGGATAAGCGTTGCACTAGGTTTAAGGCGACCCGTTCTCCGCTTAAAATATCCTGTAACGAGCCAGACCACTCGGCAAGGAGTGTTCCTCGCGTGACGATCGTCCCTTCCGCTACATGAATCGTCACGTCGACTTGTAAGAGATGCGCCATCTCCTGAATGATGTCTACTCCGCAAAAGACACCGTCTTCCTTTGCTAAAAAACGACCGGTCCCGCGTTCTTGTCCCGTCAGACATCCTTCACTCGTGATATCCCACTGTCCGATATCCTCGATTAAAAATGCCTCCAGTTGTTGCCGTAACTGCCACTTGTTCAACGTTCTCATCCTCTCCTGTCAACCGACTTCGCGCCCCTTCAAGCAACAGACATGCCGTTACATGACGTAATCGATTCTCTTCCGCTTCCTGTCCGGATTCGTCTAATGTCCAGCTTTTTAACTCTTCTAAACTATCTTCTATTTGCTTAATATCCATTTCGACACCAATGACCTTTGATAGACGGTCTGTTACGGAACGAAGTGTTCCCGGGCGTCGTTTCACTTGTTTTACTAAAAGTTCCGGTAACAACTCGAGCTGTTCTGCTACTGCTTTCCCCATGACAACACATTCAAGGAGCGAGTTCGACGCCAGACGATTTCGACCGTGTAGTCCAATCGATGCCGTCTCACCGACCGCGTAAAGTCCTTCGACATGTGTCTGCCCCGTCAGATCCGTTTCGATCCCGCCCATCAAGAAATGAATGCCTGGTGCAATTTCAACGAGATCCGGATTTATGTTCAGTTTTTCACATTTTTCAACAAACGTTGGAAACCGTTTCGTCCGGTCGACGACGTTTGACGTATCGAGATAGACTGGTTCACATTTTCGCACCTCATGGATTCGTTTTGCGACTTCATCTCGCGCTGCTAAATCTTGCATCGGATGATCCGCCATGATCCGGTCACCATTTTTCGTTACAAGCGTCGCTCCTGCACCTCGTAGTGCTTCCGTGATCAAACCTTCCGAACGACCAGCATGAACGAGTACCGTCGGATGATGCTGGATATAACCGAGATCACGAATCGTCGCCCCCGCTTCAAAGGCGAGCGCAATCCCGTCTCCTTGAATCAAAGGATCATTCGTCGACGCCGCGAATAATCCACCCACTCCACCGGTCGCAAGAATCGTCGCGCGCGCCACAATCTCGATTGGCTCTCCCTCGCTATATCCGACTGCACCTACTACCTGCCCGTTGACTTGAATCAACTCCGTGATACACGTCTGCTCAAGAATCGGAAATGGTACTCGCGGCATCAACGTCTCCATGATCCGTTTACCAGTCTCGTCCCCGCCACAGTGATAAATCCGCGACAAACGATGCGCTCCTTCACGACCGAGCAAAAACTCTCCCTCGGATTGATCGAATGGAACGCCTTGTCGTAACAAGAATTCCATCGCCTCGGTTCCCGATCGAGTGACGTAATCGACGACGGACGGATTGAAACGCCCTTTTGCTGCTTGGCACGTATCTTCAAAGTGACCACGATGATTGTCTTCTGCATAAGCGGAAGCAATCCCACCTTGTGCTCGAACGGAATTTGTCTCAAACCGCGTACCTTTTGTGACAAGCAACGCTTCCGTTCCGGATGGAAGATGCAGAGCGACCGATATTGCGGCGAGCCCTGTTCCAATGATCAACACATCCGTCTCAAGTCTTTTATGTAAAGACATATGTTTTACACCTCTATATCTAAATGTTTACTATTGACTTGACAATAAGTTTGGCATACTTTTAGCTGAGTGACAAGACGAAAGGACAGGATTTTTTCATGATTTATCTCGATTACGCAGCGACGACTCCGCTGCATCCACAAGCACTCGATCATTATCAACAAGCCGCTCAGTCGTTCTACGGCAACAGTTCTTCTCTTCATGACATCGGTGGCAACGCTGAACGTTTACTCGAACGAGCCCGTCAGTATCTGATGCAACAATTGGCTCAACAAGAAGGAACCGTCATCTTTACAGGGAGCGGTTCAGAAGCAAACTATATCGCTTTGACCCATCTGATGCGACAGAGTAACAAATCAGTTGTCTTGACACTTCGATGTGAACACGACTCGGTCTTGCTTCCGCTTGCGCGCTGGGCACAAGAAACACGACACCTTTCTTTATTACCGGACGGAACGTTCGATTGGGAACAATTCGTCGCAGCTTGTACGGATGAAATCGGTGTTGTCTCGATTCAACATGTCAATTCGGATACGGGTTTTCGCTTTCCGGTCGAACGGATTGCAGCATACTGTCAATCGCGCGAGATTCTGTTTCATTGCGATGGTGTCCAAGGATTTTTAAAGGATGCAATCAACATCGACACTTTTGATGCCTACACGATGAGTAGTCATAAAGTGTATGGACCAAAAGGATTGGGTGCTTTGTATTTACGGCGTCCGCTCTTCAGCCCATATTACGAGGGACATCACGAATTCGGAATCCGTCCAGGCACAGTCGACGTTCCAGGAATTGCTGCGTTCATCGCTGCCTGTGAAGCGTCTCGCTTCGAAAATCCAGGAATCCAAGCTTCAAGCCGTCGATTTCGTGGTATGCTAAAAAAAACATTGTCTTCGTCTCGTTACACGATCATCGAGTCGCCGACGCAACTCGCTTCCATCTGCGCCATTCATACGAAGCAACGCGATGGTCAATACGCATTGCTCGCCTTGAATCGTGCTGGAATCGCGGTTTCCGCTGGTAGTGCTTGTCGTGCTGGAGAAAACGGTCCGAATGCGACATTACGTGCCATCGGCTTTGACGAATCAGCGGCTCATGGGTTGATACGACTCAGTTTTGGAAGACAGACGACGAACGAAGAAATCGAACAGTGCATTGATGTGTTGAACACGATCTCATGACACTGAAGAAAGGTAGGAGACATGATGGGGAAACGCATCTCCGGAGAAGAACGCCGGAAATCATTACTTCGTATGATTGAGGAAAGTGAGCAACCTGTTACAGGAACGGCACTGGCGAAACAAGCAGGTGTCAGTCGACAAGTAATCGTGCAGGATTTATCCTTGTTAAAGGCAAAAGGATATCCTGTCATCGCGACAGCTCGTGGCTATTTGATCAACGATCCGGAAGTCGACGGTTCAAAATTACGTCGCAAGATCGTTTGTCGTCACGGCATCGATCAATTAAAGGATGAGTGTGACGCCATTGTTGACGAAGGGGTCGTCATCCGCGATGTCATTATCGAACATCCCGTCTACGGCTTCATCACTGGAGAATTGATGCTAAAAAGCCGCCGAGACGTCCGTGTACTGCTAGAGCAGTTACATGAGACGCAAGCTACTCCACTCTCGAGCCTGACGGACGGCGTCCATATTCATACGCTTGAGGCGGATCATGAAGACGCACTGGAAGCCGCTATTGCTAAACTCGATCGTCTCGGAATTCTCGTTTCGGAGCTCGATGTCTGAACATAAAAAAACCGCCTATTCCTAAGGAATAAGCGGTTTTTTTATCGTTCAATCGGTTCAAGTCGTGTCTCCGGCATCGTAGATGGCGGATCGAACGTTGCTAAGACTTTGCGGACGCGTCGGTTTTCGATATGCAAGACGGTCAACGTGACACGTTCATAACGCATCGCCGTTCCGACGTCCGGCAATTGTCCGCTCTCCTCCATGATCCATCCCCCAAGAGACTGGGCGTCCGTGTCCGGCATCGTCAATTGAAATTGCTGACAGAAGTCTTCAATGTCATACTCCGCTAGACATTCGTATTGCTCTGGACCAATCCGTTTCGTGTATTCCAACGATTCATCGTGTTCATCCCAAATCTCCCCAACGATTTCTTCTAAAATATCCTCAAGGGTGATCAAACCTGCCGTCCCTCCGAACTCATCAAGGACGACTGCCATATGGGACTGCTTGACTTTAAGTTCCGGCAATAAATCCATCAATCGTGTCTGTGGCACGACGAACGATACCGGTCGAATCCATTCTCGGATATCAAGGGAGCCGTTCTTCACGTATGCACGCAGAAAGTCCCGCTCCGATAAGACACCGATGACGTGATCAATCGAATCCTTATAGACCGGTAGACGAGAATAGCCGCCCTTTTGGACTTCTGCAAGGATGTCTTCGAGCCGTGCATCGATATCAATCGCTTGAATATCCATCCGTGGCGTCAACGCATCCTCGACTGTCGCATGTTGAAAATCAACTGCTTGATGAACGAGTTCAGCCTCTGCAAGCCCCATGATGCCCTCTTCCTGACTGATATCAACGAGTGCCTTGAGTTCCTGTTCGGTCACGAGCGGTCCTTTCGGATCCGCTCCAATCAACCGTAGCGCCAATTGGCGTAAGCGGAGTAACAGGAAAACGAGCGGTCGAAAGCACAGTAAGAAGAAACGCAGTGGACGTCCGATCAATAACACGTAACGTTCCGTATGTTCACGAGCATACGACTTCGGTATCAATTCTCCGAACAACAGCAACAGGAAAAATAGCGCAAGAAAGGCAACGGTTTGTGTTGCGATCGTCTCGACGAACTGGATGATCCACCAGCCACCAAATAAGATAAAGGCGACGTTGACAATCGTATTCCCAATCAAAATCGACGTCAGTGTCTCTTCGTAGCGTTGAAGTAAGCGGAATACACGGGACGCACGCGCGTCCCCTGCTTCCGATTGATGCAACAACCGCAACCGGTTGACACTCGCGAGTGCCGTCTCGGCTGAGGAAAAGAATGCGGATAACATGAGAATCGGAATTAACCAAACGACTGAAATCATGGGCAATGGGTCCACGATGCTTTCACACTCCGTTTCCTAATGGAATGAACCGCTTAGAATGATGACTCGACGAATTCGAACTCGAAATCACGGATACGAACGACATCGCCGTCAATCGCACCAAGACGACGCAACTCTTCGTCGACACCCATTTGACGCAGTGTCCGAGCGAAACGTTTAATCGATTCTTCACGCATGAAGTTCGTCATCGTGAAGAGTTTTTCGATGCGTGGTCCTTTGATGACGAAACAATCGTCTTCATCTTTCGTAATCGTAAAGCCAGCTTCTGGTGCTTCGTAACCGTAGACGACACGTGGTGTCGCAGTTTTCTCTTCGAGTTCCTCAAGACCGAATTCTGGTGTTGCATCGACGAGGTCAGCGATTCGGAATAACAGATCGCGTAACCCTTGACGTGTTGCTGCTGAAATCTCGAATACTTCAAGCTCTGGGAAAGCTTCCTTGAAAGCTTCAAGATGTTCTGCCGCATCCGGCATGTCCATCTTGTTCGCGACGACGACTTGCGGACGCTCTGTTAAGCGCAGATTATAGTCCGCGAGCTCTTTATTGATGATGTTGTAGTCTTCGATTGGATCGCGACCTTCCATCCCACTCATGTCGATGACGTGGACGATGACTTTCGTCCGCTCGACGTGACGCAGGAACTGGTGACCGAGTCCGACGCCTTCACTTGCACCTTCGATCAATCCTGGCAAGTCAGCCATGACGAAGCTACGGCTATCTTCCGTTTCGACGACACCGATGTTCGGTGTGATCGTCGTGAAGTGATACGCGCCGATTTTCGGGCGTGCTGCTGAAACGACCGATAACATCGTTGATTTTCCGACACTCGGGAAACCGACGAGACCGACGTCTGCTAGCATCTTCAGCTCAAGTTTCAAGTATTTCTCTTCCCCTGGCTCACCGTTTTCAGCGTGCTCAGGTGCTGGGTTAGCTGGTGTCGCAAAACGTGTATTCCCACGTCCGCCACGTCCGCCTTTTGCGACGATTGCTTGTTGTCCGTGATGGACGAGGTCAGCGATGACCGCATTCGTATCGTCATCGTAGACGACCGTGCCCGGTGGAACCTTGACGATTAGATGCTCGGCTTTACGACCGTGCATCCCTTTTGACATGCCGTTTTCACCTTGAACCGCTTTAAAGTGACGTTTGTAACGGAAGTCCATCAATGTCCGAAGTCCTTCGTCGACTTCTAGGACGACGTGAGCCCCGTGACCACCGTCACCGCCGGCAGGACCGCCGTCCGGAACGTATTTCTCACGACGGAACGCTACTTGCCCACGTCCTCCGTCACCTGCTTTTACATAAATATTTACCTGATCGACAAACATGTCGGATCCCTCCTCTTACTTCTCTTCCTCAAACGGAAGACTTTCAATCTCAATCACACACTCATTTTCCGTCTGCGACTCGATTTCCATCGGCGTCACTAGATCCTCAAGGCGCGACATATCTAGTAGATCCCGATAGATCTCGATGGTCACGCCCTCGTGGAAGGTCACGGATACTTCTCCTACTCCTACATCAATCATGGCGATGGCTGCTTCGACGAGTTGCTTCAACCGCTCATCTTCCATGTGGGGTGCTCCGATGACATCATACGTCACAGTTTTGCCTGACCATTCAGCTTGCAGTAACGCCAGTGCGGTTTTCGGCAATCCGATTCGCGCTAGACGTCCTTCCCGAGATGCTTGCTCCCGGTACGCCGAACAGATCGACTCGACTGCTTGTTCGTCTCCGATCGCGCCATACGAACGGACGAGTTGTATCCGGTTCAACCACTCGTGACGAAGAGTCTTCAAAAGATCAAGTACCTGCTGTTCCTCCATCGGTCGTTCCCTCCTAAAAAAACAGACCCTAACCCTCGAAAGTGGCTAGAGTCTGCTTCGTCGATCCTTATGCTGGGTAAACGCTGACTTGTTTCTTGTCGCGTCCGAGACGTTCGAAACGAACGACACCAGTTGCAGTTGCGAAAAGTGTATCATCGCCACCACGTCCGACGTTCATACCTGGGTGAATCTTCGTACCGCGTTGACGGTAGAGGATTGAACCAGCAGAAACAGTTTGACCGTCTGCACGTTTCGCCCCAAGGCGTTTCGATTGCGAGTCACGACCGTTCTTTGTCGAACCTACCCCTTTTTTCGATGCGAAGAACTGAAGATTAAGTTTCAACATGTGGAATCCACCTCCTATACTTGTTCAAGTTGGATAAACTCACCGTAACTTTCAGCGATGGTACCAAGTTGGACCAAAGTCGCTTCCAATAACAATTGAGTGCGTTCACTGACATCCGGTGCTAAGTCAGCGTACGGTTCTACATAAAAGTAGCCACCCTCTTGTTGTTCTGCCATTTCAAGGAGCAGGACCTGCCCGAGTAATGCTTCTATGGCATTGTATGCCCCGAAGATCACCGACGAGACGCCGGCACAGACAAGGTCGAGACCTGGTTCTGCGAACTCGGCATGTCCTGTCACTTCGATGGAGCGGACGAGTTCCGCTTCATCTCGTCGAATCTTGACACGTATCATGGCTTACGCTTCGATTTTCTCGATGCGGACCTTCGTGTAAGGTTGACGGTGACCTTGCTTACGACGGTAGTTCTTTTTCGCTTTCATTTTGAAGACAGTGATCTTTTTCGCGCGAGCGTGTTTGATGACCGTTGCTACGACCTTCGCACCTTCTACGAGTGGAGCGCCGACTTTAACATCGTCACCACCAAGGATCAATACTTCACCAAATTCAACTGTGCTGTCGACGTCTGCGTTTAATTTCTCAACGTAGATTTCTTGGCCAGCTTCGACTTTGACTTGTTTACCACCAGTTTTGATAATTGCGTACATTACGTGCACCTCCTCTTAGGAACTCAGACTCGCCATCACGGGCAGCGGATGCTTTAAAACCCGGTCTGTGCGGTTGTAGTCATTTGGGTGCTTCCAAACGAACTAACGTTATTCAGAATACCAAACGTTCTTCCACCTTGTCAATGCTGTTCTGAAGGATTATTCCGATCGTTTAATGAAATCGAGACAGTCCTGTGACGACCCCGTGAACAGAACAGCTGGATCCCCTTCGAGCACATGGACTTCGAGTGGTTGACGGGAGATGAATTCGTCTTGCAACAGATGCCGTGGTGCACGAATCACGACTGCTTCCGCATAGGTCGCGATCTCAAGCAACTTCGGTTCAATCAAGCGATAGACGCTTAAACGTGTCCACTGACCGGATTCCTGTGAACGTTCCTGTAGCGATTTCCCGTGACGTTGTCGTGTCAGCTCGCATAAACCCATCTTCGTAAATCCATAGACTTCGATTTGTTTCGTCTCGAGCGCCGCCCGTTCTTTGAGGAGTTGGGTCACACGTGTCTGACCTTTACTAGAGCCACGGAGGAAATCGATTGCAATCATGCCACTGATGTTGCGCAACCGTAATTGCCGCATGACTTCGACAGCAGCCGCTTCATTGATTTGATCAAACGTCCGCTTTTGTTCCTTGACGGAGATCGTCTTCCCACTGTTGACGTCGATGACAGTCATCGTCTCAACCTCTTCAATCAAGAGATACGCTCCTCCGTCGAGCCAGACGACCCGTTGCATCGCTTTTTCGATTGCCCCGTCGATCGCTTCCATCTCGGGTAAGCGTCCTTTTCGTAGCGAGCGTTCGACGGACAGACCGAGCAATTCCAGGCGTTCCTTTTCCTGACGTGTCATGACGAGTGCATCGGTGACGTGTGGAAGTCGTTTCGCTTCTTGGACGATAAGTGCCTCATCTTGTTCAAGACGCGGCACCTGTAAAAGTTCTTTGTGACGTGTCCGTAATGACTGTAGCTCTTGTTTCAATTCATCGATTGATGCTTTCGCTGCTTCCGTCCGGTAAAGAATTCCTTCTTCTTCTGTCGTCGTCAATTGCTCCGCCAGTTGACGCTGAACGACGAGATCCAGCTTCCGACTGAAACGGATGCGGCGACCGTATGGAAAATAGACAAGATAACGTCCACCATAGGTGATATTCTGCGTCACCTTATGTTGTTTTGGTGCGACCCCTTCCTTGACGACCTGGACAAGTAACGTCTGTCCGACCTGGACGGCTTGTCCAATCGTTGGTACGTCCGGATAGCGGCGAAGTGCTTCCACCGTCTCATTTAGCGGTAAATAAAGCGGTGTACCGTCAGTCGCGATCAAAAAGGCTGCCCCGAGCGTCGGATGCAACCGATCGACCTTGGCATAGACGAATGTGCCGACCCGGATCTCGTCACGCATCCGTTCATGATATTCAATCAATCGACCGCCTTCGACCAATGCTAATCGTTCAAGCGAAGCGGTCTGTTCACTAATCCATCGCATACTGATCCCTCCAAAAAAATTAGACTAGGCACGACGCTGTCGTCCTAGTCTAATTTCCCATTCTTATTTCATCCCAAGCATCTTCTTCAATTTGACGAAGAAGCCTTTTTGCGGTTGTTCGTTTAAATCAAGCAGTGGCACGGATTCTCCAAGAATCCGGCGGGCGATGTTTCGGTATCCGAGTCCAGCCCGGTTATCTGGATTCATCGTCACAGGCACACCACGGTGGGAAGCGGCGATGACTTCTTCATCATCGATGATCAGACCAAGTAGATCAATCGAAAGAATACGCATGATCTCATCGATGTCGAGCATATCACCTGATGCCATCATGTGTGACCGCACCCGATTAATGACGAGTTTCGGAACGATGTTACGTTCTGAGCGCTCGAGCATCCCGATGATCCGGTCCGCATCCTGAACGGCTGCTTTTTCCGGTGTCGTCACGACGACGGCTTCATCGGCTCCTGCGATTGCATTCATGAAGCCTTGTTCGATTCCGGCAGGGCAGTCGATCAAAACGAAGTCGTATTCAAGTTTCAGTGTATCGATGATTGCCTTCACCTGTTCGGGTGTGACGGAGGACTTATCCTTTGATTGAGCAGCAGGCAACAGATACATCTCTTCAAAACGTTTATCGCGGACGAGCGCTTGGTGCAACTTACATTGCCCCGTCACGACGTCAACGATGTTATAGATACTCCGGTTATCGAGACCAAGCACGATATCCAGATTGCGTAACCCGATATCCGTATCGACGAGACAAACGGAATGTCCCATCAATGCAAGTGCTGTTCCGATGTTCGCAGTCGTCGTTGTCTTACCGACACCACCTTTACCGGATGTGACGACGATGGCGCGTCCCATGTTCGTCTTCGCCTCCATATGTACCTGTTCTTTCACTTGTTCCATATCCGTCACCCTCTTTCACTATCAATCGCAAACTGATCCATCCGCGCGAGCGGAACGGTTTGAAGGCGGGAGAATTCGACCCCGTCTTCACCTAAAAATGCACAACCCATATCGAGAGCAGGAATCGGTGCGTCCTCCGGTTCCTCATGGACGGTGCCAGCGACCGCAATCCACTTCGGTTGCAACACGCTCGCCGCGATGACGGCTTCCGTATTGCCACCTTTCCCGGCATGAACGGTCCCCCGTAACGCACCGAGACAATAGATACTTCCTGTCGCATGGACGACCGCTCCCGGATTGATATCTCCGATGATGACGATCGAGCCTTCGACGTCTAATACGTGCCCACTGCGTGCCGTGCCACCGAAATAGTGGAACGTTCGCTCTCCGTACAAGGCTTTTGCCTCGTCCTTCGTGATGCACTCACTGTCATAACCTTTGAAAGAGAAGGAATCATGTCGCGCGACGATAGATTCGACGGCCGTCAACACCCCTTCATCGACATAACGTCGACCGAAGAAGAAGGTGATCGGTACGGCGCGTCCGTTCTCGACGGATTTGTCCGCAAGCGTCAACTCTAAATCGTCAAGAAATTCATCCACACTGCACCTTTCATTCACATAGACGGCGAGGCCACCACGATGACCTTTCATCGTTACATAACGTTTACGCTCAATCATGACTCATCCTCTTTTCTCGTCAAGGGTCGACTGCACGAGTCGGGTCATCGGATAATACAGGATGATGATCCCGATCAACTGCGCAACCAGACTCCTTGGAATGATCTGTGTCGCGAGTTCCTGGAAGGAGACTCCGACACCCACGACCGAAGCCGTGAAGAAATATATATCGAGTTCATACAAAATGGCACTGAACGTGAACGTGACAAGAATCGTTAATACGTTCTCCTTTACATATTTTAGCACGAAGCTACTAAAAAGCGGAATGGCGGATAACGCAAATAAGTAAATGCCGATGATATCCGAATAGACGAAATCATACAACAATCCGAAGACGAGTCCGAATCCGAGTGCCTGTTCGAGTTTTCCATATCGACCAAGGAACATCAATCCGATCAATGTCGCATGAATGACATATGGCGATCCATCTCCAAGAGGTCCTGCGAACAGCGTTCCTTCCAAGATGAAAAGAAGGAACACGGCGAAAAACAACTTAACGTTATTCACGAGTGTCCCCTCCCTTATCGGTCTCAGCGAAAGGTTCCTTCGCTTCGCGTTCAATCACGAAGACATGACCGAACTGTTCGAAGTCTGCTGCCGGTTTGACGTATGCGATTTTTGAAGCCCCATACTGATCGGATTTCACTTCCGTGATTTTTCCGATGACGATTCCACTCGGATACTTTCCACCAAGACCTGACGTCGTGACGGTCTGCCCTTTTTTCAGTTTCGCGTCGTTCGGAATTTTCGTGAACTTGAGTAATTTCGTTTCTTCATCAAACCCCTCGATCGTACCGAAAACACCTTTTCCCTTCGTATCATCAGCCGTTGCCGAGACGTTATTCGTGCGACTCGTATCCGACATCAACTGTACGAGAGACGTATAGGCGCTCGCTTGGATGACGCGACCAATTAGTCCGTCTGCTGTTACAACGGCCATATTCGCCTTAACACCCTTTTGTTCACCGATGTTGATCGTCACGAACCGTTGCCATTCAGATGCCGTCCGACCAATCATCTCTGCCGGTAACAACTTGTAGTCACGGATCGATCCGTTCAGGTCGAGCATATCCTTCAATTCTTTATTCTCACGCTCAAGATCACGGACTTTGACCGCATTACCAGCATAGTCATTCAATCGTGATTTCAAGTGTTCGTTCTCTTTGTACACGTCACGCACTTCTCTAATCGAAGTGACCGTATCATCAATCCAGCCAATCGGTGTCGCGAAAAGGCGTTGACCGACGCCCGCGGTATCACGCACGAAGCTTTGATACCAGTGGGATTGGTTACGCCCTTGCAGCGAAATGCCGATCAAAATCACCAAAAGGAGAAAACTAAGGAGTGTGATGAGCAGTTTTCGATTGTTTAAAAATCGCTTCATCGCTCATCCCGTCCTTATCTTTTTTGCGAGATGCCTGATTTCGAACGAAGAACATTCATCATCTCGAGTGATTTTCCTGTACCGATTGCGACACAATCGAGTGCATTTTCTGCAACGAGTGTCAAAATACGTGTTTCGTCTTCGATGACAGCATCGAGGTTCTTTAAGAGAGCCCCACCGCCAGTCAGAACGATACCGCGGTCCATGACGTCTGCTGATAATTCAGGAGGTGTCTGCTCAAGCGTGTGCTTGACACCCGCAAGAATCGCATCGACCGTATCTGAAA
The DNA here is from genome assembly GCF_018619045.1 of Exiguobacterium sp. s161. Taxonomy (NCBI): domain Bacteria; kingdom Bacillati; phylum Bacillota; class Bacilli; order Caryophanales; genus Exiguobacterium; species Exiguobacterium sp. s161. The sequence goes on along the minus strand of NZ_JACSNH010000001.1, from coordinate 708,646 downwards.
GTGCATCACAAATTTCGGCACTTGTGACTTCAATCTGTTTTGGAAGACCTGTCACGAGATCGCGTCCACGGATCTCCATCGTTTCATTTTCTGATTCTTCATCGATGCGTGCGTAACCGATTGTCATTTTCAACGTCTCAGCTGTCCGCTCCCCGATCATCAGGTTGTATTTCGACTTGATGTAACGAATGATGGATTCATCCATCTCGTCTCCACCGACACGAATCGATTGACTCGTGACGATACCACCGAGTGAGATAACAGCAACTTCCGTCGTACCACCGCCGATATCAACAACCATCGAGCCTGTTGGTTCTGAAACCGGAAGACCTGCACCGATTGCTGCTGCAAATGGTTCTTCAATCGTGTACGCTTCACGCGCTCCGGCAAGTTTCGCTGCATCTTCAACCGCACGTTTTTCGACCGATGTGATCCCACTTGGTACACAGATCATGACGTTTGTTTTTGAAGAGAACAAACCTTTTTTCTTCGAAGCTTGATCCATGAAGTATTTGATCATCGTAGCGGTTGTTTCATAATCCGCGATAACCCCGTCTTTCATCGGGCGTCGTGCTGTCACGTTACCCGGCGTACGACCGATCATGTTTTTCGCTGCGTTACCGACCGCTTCAATTTTTCCTGTATCCGTACGGAAAGCGACGACGGACGGTTCGCGGACGACGATTCCTTGCCCCTTTACATACACGAGCGTGTTAGCCGTACCTAAGTCAATGCCGATTTCACGGCTGAATGATCCAAACATTATTCAAAAAACCCCTCTCTGAGAATACACTTCACTAATTATAACGGAAAAGCCTTCATTGGAAAGCGTTAAAACGTTACAGCTTGTTTACAGTTCGCCTTAGAAAACACACAAAAAAACGTCTGATGGAAAGAAACGAAACTTTCCCTTCAGACGTTATTCTTACATAAATCCGCGCTGTTTCATACTAATATATTGTCCGTGCCCGATGATGATGTGGTCAAGACAACTGATTCCAATGAGCCGTCCTGCCTCAACGAGCCGCTCGGATACCTCGATATCCTCTCGACTCGGTGTCGGATCACCCGACGGATGATTATGCACAGCGATGAAATTCGCAGCCGAGCAGCGAATCGCTTCCCGGAAGACGTCACGCGGGTGGACGATCGACGTGTTCAATCCTCCAATGAATAACGTCTTTTTCGAAACGACCTCATTTTTCGTATTCAAATACAGACAGATGAAGTGTTCTTGTTGATAAAGACGCATCTCTTCTAACAACAGCTCCGCTGCGTCTTCCGGTGAACGAATCGTTGGTCGCACCCACTTCGGTTCGGTGACGAGACGACGACCCAGTTCTAGTCCCGCCATGATTTGTAATGCCTTCGCCTTTCCGACCCCTGGTGCTTTTTCGAGTCCTCCGACTCCCGCCGCCTCGAGTTCGATCAGCGAAGGATAGATATGCAGTAATTCTTCCGCGATTTCAAGCGGTGTCCGGTCCCGTGTCCCACTTCGGACAAGACACGCGAGCAGTTCGACTGTCGTCGCTTGTGCCAAGCCTTTCAACTGAACCATATCCTTCGGCCATTCAATCACAGCATCCGACCTCTCTGTTTCAGAATTACGCAAACATCGGCTTGATTTTAAACGACGCGAGACGTTTCGTGATCTCGTGTATGGGCAATCCAACGACATTATAATAATCGCCCTCAATCGCCTCGACGAATAGCCCTCCCATCGCTTGGATACCATAGCCACCCGCTTTATCGTAAGGCTCGTTCGTCGCGATATACCCTTCGATCCACTCGTTTAACAATGCACCAAAACGAACGTGTGTCGTCACGTCGAACGTCTCCTCCTTTTCACCAAAGCGAATCGTCACGCCTGTCACGACTTCATGAGCACGTCCTGACAGACGCGCAAGCATCGCCCGTGCCTCAGAACTATCTGCTGGCTTCTCAAGAATCATGTCGTCAATCGCAACGACCGTATCCGCAGCCAAAATGACGCCGTCTACCGTAATCGCTCGCGCTTTCTTTTGCGATAGATAACGGACGTACTCATGCGGTGACATCGGAAATGGTGCCTCTTCGACGACATTCGCAGGTACGACTTCGTGAGGGATTCCAATTTGCTTTAGAAGTTCCGTCCGGCGTGGTGAAGCCGAGGCAAGGATCAAGTGTGGTTGCGTTACCATTAGTATCACGTTCTTTCCCATTAATTTCGAATCGGATAATTCGAGTCATCGTTTAGTCTAACAAAAAATAAGCGGTCCCTAACAGAGTAGGAACCGCCAAACTCATCTTAATTTCCTGTCACATCGACAAATGGATCTGACTTTGGTGTTTTTTCTTTAAGCGGCGTCTGTTTATCAGGCGTCAACTTCGTTAAATCCGGACGGTAATACGATTCGATTTCGACTGTGAAAGATAGCATTTCGTTTTCCAATTGAATTGCGCCACCGCCAGGTCCTTGTTCTTCTGGACCAGTCAACTGAATCTGGCGAAGAATCGTAATGCGATCTGTTCGCTCAATTTGTTTCAAGAAGGCCATCAGTTCAAGATATGACGGCGCTTCAATCGTCAAGGAAGCTGGTAACGGTGTCGCATTTGCTGCGGGAGTAGTCGCTGTAGGCGTTGTCGCTTGATCCGATTCGGTCGCCATCGCTCCATCAACAGCTGGTGTTGACGTTACGGGAGATTGTGGTGTCGTCTCTGTCGATTGACCGAAAGTAATCGACTGCACTTTTACTCCAGCAATCTGACTTGCTGCGTTGATCGCATCGATGACATCATCATTCGATGCCGTCACCGGAACTTTTTGCTGTAGGAAACTCGATTCTGCCACGTCCACTTTTTGCTCATTTGCTTTTGCTTGCTCTAACGCCATTTGTTCTCGCTTGAGTGTCGCTTCTTTTTGTTGCAAGGTTTGATGTGTCATATACGTCGTATATCCAAAATACCCAATGCCACCTAAAACGATGAGGATTGATAAAAAGAGAAGGAGGTAGCTACTATATCGCTTCAATTTTCAGGCACCTCCTCAACTTCTGTCGAGATGACTTCTCCCGAAGGATCATCCGGTGTTTGACCGTCCCCTTCAATTTCTGGCTCAGATGGCTTATCTTCTTTCGGTACTGCCAGGTCTGCCTCATTGGTCTCTCCCTTAACAACCTCCTCAGGATTGACATTCATAGAAAACTGACCGATATATCGCGGTTCTTCTGTCTTCGTGTCATCATTCGGAGTAATTTCCGTCGTTGGAATCTCTTGACCGGTCGCCGGATCAACCGTTGTCGTTGTCACGACATCCGTTTTTTCATTCATCGTTTTTGTCGTCACGCTTGCCAGCGTCGTACCGGAGAACACTTTATCGGTCAGCAACTCTCGGTAAAAATCATTCAGCTCATCGAGTGTCTCAAACTGAGCCGTCATAGCAACGGTATCATCCGCTCCATATGCGTACTGAAGAATGTACCCGCGTTCCGGTAAGTAACGTGTGATCCGCTCAAGTGTTGGAACAGCTGGCTTAGGTGCTTCTTCTAGCGACTCGACCGTCTGTTTCAATTGAACGACTTCTTGTTTAGACGACTGATCGGATTCGGATTGTAATTGTCGGACGATTTGAATCTGATCGTCTACGGATTCCACTCGGTTAGCGAACTGATCCGTTTGCCAATATAAATAACCACCAATCAATCCACCAAATAATAATAAAATCAGCGAAGCGACAAGCGGATATTTCGGTGCCTCGTCACTTTCCGGTAAAAGGTTGATTCGATCTGGTCGCGCAGTGGCTAGACCAACGATCGGTAAGTAAATGCGTGGAACCGATTGACTATCGATTGTCATCATGTCCGGTACTTCATCTAACTGAAGATCAAAGTTCGTTCGGAATCGTGTCGCTAATTCATCTCGAAACGGGAAGTCTCCCGCAAGGACAACTGTCTTGATTTCGCGGCTTTCTCGAGCGAGCGAGAAACGGTAAAAGTCTAGCACACGCGAAAATTCTAACAGCATTTCATCCAAGACGAGTTCAACTGTCTGATCATCCGATCGATAGCGATAATGCAATTGATCCTCGATCACGTCTACATCCCAAGCATCTGCCGAAAACGTATCCACTGAGCGAATCAGGCGTGGTACACGGTCTTCGATGATAATCAATTGATGGTTCGTTGCGTTTGCATTCCAAATCAGTAGCGTATCGGTATCTGCTGCTGGATAATGCGCTTCAAGACCGAAGTAGGTAGACAGTGGTTGCGGTTCCGCTGCCACTAATCGAAGATGCTTTTGTTTAAACAATTGCGTATATTGTTTCAGTGCTTCGTTCGGTGCCGCATACAGCATGATTTCACGCTTTTCACCGTCTTCAAGGACAGTGTAGTCGAAGTATGGTTCTTCAAAAGGAAGGACAATGCTATGACCAATCTCCATGAATAGATAACCCCGGATCTGATTCGTCGCAATCGTCTCCGGAATATCGAGTTTCCGCGCAAGGACGAGTGAACCATCCAGCGCAAGAACGGCTTTAGATCCGCGAGGAACTTTCAACTTCGTCAATAGACTATCAAAAATCAGATCGAGCGACGCTTCCGGTTGAAGCCATCCACCCTGTAACGTACCTGCTGGAAGAGATACGACAGCACGTCGTTTCAAGACCCCTTTTTTGACAACCGCACCAAAAATAGCGACGTCCGTAAAATTAAAATAAACATATGTACCTTTACGCCGTTGCGTCATATGTACGTTCTTCCTTTCTTAAAGCAGTAAATCGAGGTACCACGACACCCAATCATCCGCAAAATAATATGTAAGTAATGTCCCGATCGCAATGGAGGGAACGAATGGTATCGGTTGTTTTCGTCTGACGCGTCCCGTTCCGAGTAGCGTCAGCCCGATCACTGAACCAACAAATGCTGAAACAAACAACGCGATGACGACGTGAAGCGGTCCAAGGAAAATCCCGAGTAAACCGAAGAGCTTGACATCTCCCGCTCCCATACCGCGTCGTGATGCAAGAAAAATGACGAACAATAGAACGAATCCGACAATTCCTCCAATAATTGGATTATACCAGTTTTCAAGTGGAGAAAGGTAGCGCACAATCAAGGCAATTGGTAAAAAGAACAGTAAAATTTTATTCGGTATGAGCATATAGGCAAGATCAGACATCGTAAGAATAAACAAGAGACTAGTTAGAGTGAGTGTCAACGCAAATTCCATCGACCAACCGAACTGCCAAAAGGCATACGCATAGAGCATTCCACCGAGTAGTTCAAGCGCTGGATACTTGATTGAAATCGCCTGTCCACAGGAACGACATTTCCCACCGAGTACTACATATCCGAGTACTGGCGTCAGTTCGAGCGGTCCAAGCACATGTCCACAGGTCGGACAATGGGAACGTGGATGAACGATCGACTCCCCGACCGGAACACGCAAACCGACGACATTCGTAAACGATGTGATCAACAAACCTAACAAGAAAAAATATACCGTGAAGACGATCGTCATGACACGACCTCCCTTTCAAAAAAGTTCAGAAAAAAACCCCCGAGGAGGGGGGACGATTACCAACGTTTTAGTTCAGATGGACCTTTATTTGCAAAGTAATCTTCCTCACCTTTAAGGGTTACAGAGTAAGTATACTTCCCACCAGTTTCTGTTACAGATACAAATGCATCTTTATATGGTTTAGGAGAATCGAATGGGTCCTCCATGCTATCGATATATTTATCGAGCACTACACCGTCAGTTGTAGCAAATTTCTTTCCAGCTTTCTCAATCCCCATTACAACCGTTTCTCCTGCTTTGATCGGATTCGAAGAAGTATATAACTTCGCAGCAGATACCAATTGCTTCGCATCCGAAACAACTGCATCTTTACGTGAGTTCTCAATCAATCCACCGATTGCGACGACAGCGATTGCTGCGATGATACCTAAGATAACGACGACGACAAGTAACTCGATCAATGTCAGTCCGCGCTCATCGCGCATTTGTTTTGCATCTAACCAGATTTCTTTTAACCGTTCGATCATTTCATTATGCCTCCCTAGTGCTTTTTTACTGTTCTTGGTTAGTAAGACTTACTATCCAAACGAATACTATTATAGTAGCACCACATTTTTTGTAGTTTATGTCTTTTTTTAACAACAGGTAAATGTTTTTACAATTGTCAACCTGCCTGAATGTCGGAGTAAATCTTAAACATCGGTACGACGACAGCGATGACGATGACACCAACGATTGCGGCTAAAACAACAATCAACAATGGTTCGATGATCGATTTCAAACGATCCGTCGTCGTTTCCACTTCGGTTTCGTAGAAGTTCGCGACTTCCGTCAACATCGAATCGAGCCGACCTGACTCTTCCCCAATAGCAATCATCTGTGTGACAAGGGGCGGGAAATATTTATTTCGCTCCAAAGGTTCGTGCATCGGAATACCGCGCGACATCGCTTCGTTCGCACCAGCAATCCCTTTACGAATGATCCGATTCGTAACGATTCGTTCAGTAATATCAAGTGAAGCTAAAATTGGTACTGACGCATTGAGCAATACAGATAGACCACGTGTCATCAGCGCGATTTGTGATTTTTGAATCAGCGGTCCGAAGACTGGAATCATTAACAAGAAACGGTCAAAAAAGAGACGCTGTCGCTCATTCTTGAGGTTAAAATACAACAGTCCGATCAAACCAAACGCAATTAATAGTAATACCCACCAATAGGCGACAAAAAAGTCGGAGACAGCGACGACGAGTTTCGTAATCAAAGGCAACTCACTACCTAATTGATCAAAAATTGAGGCAAAAGTCGGCACGACATTCATCATTAGGAAGACCACGACGCCGATCGCGACAATTGAGACGACCGCCGGATAGATTAAAGCGGAGATGACTTTTCGTTTGATCTCATATTGTTTTTGCAGCTGTGTCACGATGTTATCTAACGCCTCTTCGAGATTACCACTCGCTTCCCCCGCCATCGCCATACTAACGAAAAACGTATCAAATACACGAGGATGCTTTTCGATTGCCTGGGAAAACTGAATCCCACTACGCAAATCATCTTCCACCTCGACAAGCGCTCGCTCGAGTGGTTTTGATTCTGTTTGTTTACGTAAAATTTCGGTTGCCCTAACAATCGAAACACCGGATCGAACGAGCGTCGCAAACTGACGCGCGTACATGACAAGATGCTCGATTTTCGGTTTAGCACTTAAAAACGTAATCTCGGTATTTAACCCTTTTGATTCTTGTTTCTCAAGCAATGTTACGGCGATTTGATCCGTCCGAAGCCGTTCTGCTGCCTCGCGCTTCGTCAGCGCAGTAATCTTGCCCTTCTTTCGTTTTCCGGCCATCGTTCGACCTTCGTAAATGAATACTGCCATCCCTTCACCCCGATATGTATGGTGTTGCAGCAGATGCCGGGATCAAACCGCGACTGACCAAATCCTGTAAGGCCATCTGCATCGTTTGCATGCCATATTGTTTACCCGTCTGTAAGACGGATTGAATCTGATATTCCTTACCTGTCCGAATCAAGTTGGAGACAGCTGGTGTATCAACCATGATTTCTAAGGCAGCGACACGTCCTGTCCCATCCGATCGTGGCATGAGTCGTTGTGAGATGACACCCGCTAGGACGTTCGCTAGCTGTGCCCGAATCTGATCTTGTTGCTCCGACGGAAATACATCGATGATGCGACTGACCGTTGAAGCTGCTGTTGCCGTGTGCACCGTCGCAAAGACAAGATGACCGGTTTCAGCAGCCGTTACCGCGGTAGCAATCGTCTCAAGGTCGCGCATTTCTCCCAGTAAAATCACATCCGGATCTTGGCGAAGCGCTGAGCGCAATCCTGTCGAAAAACGTGGCGCATCAATTCCAATCTCCCGTTGATCAATTAAGCTCTTTCGATGACTATGTAAGTATTCAATCGGGTCTTCCAGTGTGATGATCCGTTTATACATCGTCTGATTGATTTCGTTGATCATCGCAGCAAGCGTCGTCGACTTCCCGGAACCTGTTGGACCCGTGACAAGGATGAGACCATGTGGCTTCGTCAAAAATCGTTTGATGACTGGAGGAAGTCCTAACTGTTCAAGCGAAGGCACTTCTGTCGGGATCGTTCGAAAGGCCATCGATAATGCACCTCGCTGGTAAAAACAATTGACCCGATATCGCGCTACACCTGTCACACCAAACGAAAAATCAATATCTCGATCCTGCTTCAGTTGCTGATACATGTCTTCCGTGATCAACGAACGAACGAACCCGTCAATGATGACTGGTTTCATCTTCTCAGATCCATATGGTGTCAGTGTTCCATTGATCCGAAACACAGGAGGGGATCCGGCAGTCAAATGAACATCGGATGCCCCTCGTTCCTTCGAGGAACGAAGAATATCTTCGATTTGGGCACGTTCCATCGTTTGATTCATTCTGAAATCACCGTCCGTAAAATTTCTTCTGTCGTCGTGATACCGTCAGCTACTTTCGATAGACCATCAGCTAGAAGGAAACGTTGTCCTTGCGATTTAACGTACGCTGTGATGTCACTTTCCGTCGACTGGTTCATGATCATGCGCCGTAAGACTTCGTCAATCATGATGACTTCCTGAATCGCGACACGACCTCGATATCCGGTCATATTACAAGATGAGCAGCCACGCCCTCGCATGACAGTCGTCGCCTCGATTCCTTCTTGATCAAACAGCTCCTGTTCCCGCGTTGAGAGTGGATGGACTTCTCCGCAGTCCCGACAAACACGGCGGACGAGTCGTTGTGCGATCAACCCACTAAGCGAAGCTGCAACGAGAAACGATTCAACGCCCATATCGATTAATCGTGTAATTGAACTAACTGCTGAGTTCGTATGGAGCGTGGATAGAACTAAGTGTCCTGTCAAAGAAGCACGGATCGATATTTCTGCTGTTTCAATATCGCGAATCTCACCGACCATGACGACGTTCGGATCCTGACGGAGAATCGATCGAAGACCACTCGCAAACGTCAAACCGATCTTCGCATTCACTTGGACCTGATTGATGCCATCGACCTGGTACTCAACTGGATCTTCGACGGTGATGATATTGCGTGACTCGTCATTCAACTCATTTAAGGCTGCATACAATGTCGATGATTTCCCTGAACCGGTTGGCCCGGTAATCAAAATGATACCGTTCGGTCGTTTTAACATTTCTCGGAACTGTGTTTCATTCCGTGAGCTGAAACCAATTTTAGAGATAGAAATATTTGAGTTGGAACTGTCCAAAATTCGAATAACGACTTTTTCCCCGTATACGGTAGGTAGTGTAGAAACACGGAAGTCGTAAGCTAGTCCATTAAACACATATTTGATTCGTCCATCTTGCGGTAAACGAGATTCTGTAATATCAAGCTCACTCATGACCTTGATTCGTGTTGTTAAAATACTTTGAATCTGCTTCGGATAATTATTTTCCGTTCGAAGTTCTCCATCGATTCGAATTCGAATCGTCATCGATGTTTCCTGTGGATCCATATGAATATCGGATGCCCGTTGCGCAATCGCATTTTCTAAGATTTGATTAACGAGACGAATGATTGGCGCATCTTCACGTGTCACCACGTCGCGCGACTGTTCCATCTCCGTCATATCATCTGACTCCAACAAATCGCGCAACGATGAATCGATATCATAATACTTCAAGATCGTTCGTCTGATTTCGTCCCGTGTCGCAATACCTACGTCAATCACTAGACCCGTCTGCATCCGTAAATCATCGATTGCGATCAAGTCCATCGGATCCGCCATGGCAATAAATAAACGATTCCCTTCACGGTAGACCGGAACTAACGTATGTCGCTGTGCTAATTCTTTTGAAATCAATTTCGTTACCGCAACATCGACTGGATAATTATACAGTTGAATGATCGGAATCTTTAATTGATGATGGAGCGCTTCTAGTAACTGTTGTTCCGTCAAATGACCGAGGCGGAGTAACGCGTCACCCAATTTTTCAGTTGGTCGTTTTACAGAAAGTGCTTCATCGATTTGACTCTCTGTCACTAAGCTCTCTTCGATTAACATTTCACCGAGTCGTTTTCGCTTCATCGCCATTTAGTCCGTCATCCTTCCGCATGCCATGATTCGTCTTCAATCATTACAGTTCGCTTTTGTTTCTTTTCATCAATCAGACTCGTAACGCCTCCCGTTACGACACACAGTAATACCATCCCGATCGCTACAAAGGGATTACTAATCCAATCCAACTGAACACTAAAATAGATCAGTGTCACCATGATAATCGCTGCGATGGATAATACTGACTTCGCCTGAATCGAGGTTACATATGGAATCGTCACCGCAAACATCAATCCACAAATGATTGTCGCAAGTCCGATGATAATTCCAAGCTCAATTGCAATCGTCGTCCAATTCATACTCTTCCCTCCTCGTTTAACCGACCGCTTTACCTGTCGATTCATCGTCTACTGGTGAAGCCGGATCCCCTTGATTGTCCTCGTCTGGTACCGTTGGTGAATCTGGGCTGTCCGGTGAAGTAGGAGAATCTGGCGTTTCGACCGTACCGTCCGTTTGCGAATCCTCAGGGTTCGATTCATCCGGCGTTTCAGAATCCGTTCCGTCCTCAGATGGTGTTTCTTCGGTTGGTGGAACCACGATAGGCGCTTGTTCTTCTTGACTACTCTTTGTAATGACAGCTGGGACCGCCGCATAAAAATCTAAGGAAAGTAGCTTTTTCTTTTCGCCTTTAGCTGTTTTCATTACACGGTAGACTTCAATCGATTTTCCCTCTTCACCGGCTTGTGTATCGTTTGTCGTCCCGGCTGAAAGCGTAGCTGAGTAACGAGTAATGGTTCTAAATGGGATTGTCTTTTCTCCTTCCATCACAACAGTCACTGCTTCTTTTATTGGGGCTCCGCGCAGTTCAATCGTTACGTCGCTTCCCTCTTGCGTAGCGACGAGGCGATACACCGATGCTTGCGTATTTCGAACAGCAAAATCTGTTTTTTCGTCAATTTTGACATCGTAACCTAGTGTAATATCATCTGGGAGTGTCGCATGTGGCATGCGTTCCACGATTTCAAATGGTGTTTTTGCGAACAATTCGTATAATTTACTTCCAACGTAAGAAGCAGCGATTGGATCCATACCATACGTTTTCACATTCATTAATTGATCTGGCTTGATTTCGACGTTTGCCATGCCTGTAATCATCTGTTCTTCTGCTGCTGAACGTGTTGAAAACGTGATACTTGATACGACCTCACCTTCAGCAGACGACTCTGATGTTTGTGAAGGATCAAAATTCCCTTCAGCTAATGTCTTGCTTGTATTCGTTAACCATGTTTTAAACGCTTCCGTTTGTTCTTGTGAATAGCTGACAGGTTGCGTAGATAGAAAACTTTGTAGCATTTCGTCATCGATTGAGAGAATTAAGTCTCCTCCCGTTTTCAGAGACGCTTTTTTAACAGATTCCTCAGAATCAAATGTCACCAATTCAGTTGGTACCGGTAACGTTTCTTCTCCTGTACCCGTCGTCAACGGTGTTTTTTTGGACCATTCCGTAATCGCTTTTTGGACTGCGGATTCAGCTTCTTTACGACTCATCCCGCTTACAGGAACAGATCCAACTTTAGCCGTTTCAGAAAAAGTCGTCTGTTCAGTCGCCTTTCCGGTAAAGGAAATTAAGGCGAAAGATGGCACATAAATCAAAACCACGAGTAAGACGAGTAAAAGTGTATGTACAGCAAAACGCTTTGTATTGAGCATCATCTGTTTCCTTTCTGTATGAATTAATCATTTCAGGTGCCTAGTATTTCCATTATAATGAATATCATGATGAAACATAAGTCTATCCTGACAATTCTTTTCTCTAACTGTGAATGTCTGTAGGTTTTTGAACTTCATCCAATTGATGTTTTTTCCGATAGAAATGAAGAGGTGAGCATATGCAACACAAACAAGATGGATTTTCATTAATCGAGGTCCTTGTCAGTATTACGATTCTGTCGATTATCTCTGTCTCATTGATCAGTATCTTTTCGCAATCTCTTTCAGCATCACGCACTAGCACGGAATTGACGTTTGCGAACTATTTAGCTAAAAATGCTACTTCTTACATAAAGCGAGAAGCGATTGAAGCGACAACGAATGAAGCCTTTTCTTTTGTTTCATTATCTCAAGAAGCACTGAAGGCCGTTTATCTGAATGGAAATTATGTGATTCCAGAACCCGCCACTCCTTCTTGTGGTGTATCGGCTATTTGTACGTCAATTTTTACTGATCCTGAAATCAACAATATTTCATTTGATGTGAAGTACAGTGTGACACCTCATAAAATGGAAGGTGAAGTGAATCCGAATCTACTCGATCTTTATGTATACGTGTATGTAGAAGGAACGACTGAACCGATTACGACTTTGAAAGGATCGATTACGAATGCGACGCTCAACCAAAGTTTTCCAACAACAAAGTGAAGGATTCACACTCGTCGAACTACTTGTCTCAATCGTCGTTGCTTCTATTTTCAGTGCTGTCATCTTGACGGTATTCATTTCCGGAACGAAAAGTTTTCGAGCAACTGGTATCATTAGTGAATTACGTAGTGAAGCGGATAGTCGGATCGGTATCATTTTAAATGAGGTCAGTGGCTTTGATGCGATTCGCATCGATGAATCTAAAACACTCTCTTTTTATAAAAGAACGTTGCCTACGCTAAACAATGAGACGGGATTACTTGAACGAGCTAGTGGATTTCAACCGTTCAATGCAACAGAAGAAGCTTCAGCATCCGCCTCTACCGTGAAGCCTGTTACATATACATTCCTGACCGAACAGCAACAAGGCGATAAACTCGTCTATACGTCAGAGCCACAATCAATCGATGAGCAATCCGAACTTTTTCAAACCTTCACATTATCTAGTCCTGAATATCAAACGATCACTGGAAGTACGTATCCTGGTCGTTATGTCATCCATGGTATTTTGACCATCACGACTCGAATCCAGTCAACTGATCAAGAAGAAGTACAGACCTTCACGAGTACGATTGGATTTTAATTCAGAAAGGAACTAATCATGCGTAAATCTGAACAAGGCTACACCTTATTATTCGTACTCGTCACGCTAACGGTACTTTCCGTTCTTGCCATAGCCACGATTGGTATCAGTCTACAGTCCACACGATTAACTGAAATCCGTGAAACGGATATAGATGTCGAGACATCCACTCAAAATGATTTGGATCAAGCCGTTGCTGCATTACAGCAAATCGTCGTCAAGACGACGGGCACTTCACCTACGACATCTTCACAAGCACTATTCAGTAATTTGAATAGCTCAATTATCTTACCTTTAAAATCCATCGTCCCGAGTGTCTCGGTCGAAGTAAACGAGACCGCCTCGAATATCCGAGTTAAAGCATTAGATTTAACCGCAACAGTCGAGAAACAAAAGGGTGATCAGCCTGTGATTCGCAAGACATATCGCCAACGCGTGTATCTGTCTGCTATTCCAAGCTTCTTGTACTATACGCTTGGTTCGGATAACCAAGTCATTATCAAAGGTGCGCCCTTCATCGAAGGTAATATCTTCTCGCGAAATCCTTTAAAAGCAACCGCTACTCCTTATTTTAAATACAATAATGAAAATGGGACGTTCACAAATACACAAGCACTTCCTTATGTCGCTGGTCAAATTCGGGTGTTCCAAGAAAAAAATCTACCTTTGCTGCAATGTGAAGATTATTTATCTTGTGACCGTAGCATTTTTGATCCAAAAGGATCAACGGACCTCGTCTCAACGAAAGAGGCGCTTGTTCCATTCGACTTCAACTACGCTTTGAATGACTTTTTAAAGCTGCCGGTGAATACACCGATTACACAAATTACTACCTCCTTAAAGGACTCGGCTATTCCAAAATCGGTCTTAACAGGTCCGTTTCTGACGGCACTTGATACGAAACGACAGATGATTAGCCCGGCACCGAACACAAATAATACGATCACATTGACGGATGATTTAGTACAAGAGACGCTCGAGCCTTTGATCATCAATGGGAATCTGACAATTTCTTCACTGAATTCCGTTGATCAGCCGTTAGAAATCAAACGGCCGCTTGTCGTCCTAGGTAACCTCCTCGTTCGAGGGAATGTCGGTTTTGCGACAACGATTTATACGACAGGTACAAGTCGTCTCGATGATGCGAATATTCAAGGTCTCACTTCCTCAACGAAACAAAACACGTTAATTCTACTCAGTAAAGGAACACTCGTCATCAACCGGGTGAATAAATTTTCAACACCCCGAACGACTACGCCTGACTTAAATGCTTTCCTTTACAGCGATGACGATCAAATCAATACGATCTACTCTGTCGGGTCGACGATGAACGTACGTGGTGGCATCTTTACGAAAGGGAAACTAGAAGTAAACGCCTATCGTGGAAAACTCGATTTAGCAGAGAATCAGTTCCCTGCCAATGTGAGGGATTTAGAACGACTCATGATTGCCAATAAATCTGCGGATGCTGAGGCTTCTCGATTACGCATGGCCTATGATGCAACCGTTTTGAAAAATCCAACTTCCTTATTACCTTTAAATCGTTCTGTCCAAATGTATGTCGAAACACCAAAACGTATTCAACAGTAATCAGAAGAGCCCCTCATCAACTCGATGAGGGGCTCTTCGTTATTGCTTAGAATGTCGTAGCACGATACATTTTTGCAATCTTCTTTACTTGTTTCGTTTCTACCTTTGCCTTGTGCTGTTTCAACAATTCAAATAAATCTTTTCGATTTTGTTTGACTGTCTCATAGATCGGACGTTCTTTTCCTAAGTTCGGATTGGCACCAGCCCCTAAAAGTAACTCGATGACTGTCTCATTTTGATCAAGTGTGGCATAAAACAAAGGGGTATGACCGTACGCATCGATTCGATTTAAATCTTTAGACGTTGCGCGCTTGACGAGTAAAGCATACGCATCACTGGAACGATTCACACTTGTTGCCACATGAAGAACAGATTGTTTCTTCTGATTTAACTGATTCACTTTTGCTCCCTTTTTTAGCCAAGTAGCCACTGTATCCCGAGGAGCAAACTGCGCCGCATAAAACCAATTCATTTGATTTTGAGATGTCTTAGAATCTAATAGCAATTCAGCCTTTTCAAATGCAAGCGTCTCTTGAAAACGACCAATATAACGATTTTTTTCCGATGTAGACATGTCTGAACTTTTTAACGCGGATGCTAATTCCATAGGCTTTTCTGAACGTAACGCCTGTTCTAGTTCAGTTTTTCGATTCGATTGAATGACGTAACTTGTAACTCCGACTCCAGTCAAAATCACGATCAAAAGGATGACAACGATGCGTTTTCGTTTCATATCCAACTTCCCCACTTTTTAATATACATCTCCATCCAAGTCGGTTGATCCTGAATCTGAACCAATCGTCACCTTGAATGTTGTACTCAAAGGTGTTTTCTTATCATTTTTCAAGACTTCCAACACATCTTTATTTTCTTTTAGCACAGTGACTTTAATGCGAGCCACACCAGGACGTAACGGTTGCAACGCTTGGCCCGTCGGATCGATTTTGACGTACTCTTTCCCTTGCGTCACTTCCATCCGGTAAAATCGTTCAGTCGTCGTTTCCGGGAACCACCCTAAGAGTGGTCGTTTGTTTTCATCCTTCATCGTCATGATTAAATCATCAGCTGTTACGCTGGTCGGGTTCTCACGGACTCGAACGAGTGTCTTTGCTACCGTATCTGGGAAATCCGTCAACGTGAGTAATGCTTCGACAGCTCCATTTGGAGTACCGGTCTTACCTGTAATCGTATAACCGTTCGCTGTTGGTATCAGTTCAATCGCACTACTCAACGTAGACGTCGTAAATGATAACGGGTAATTCGGTTTGAATGTTGCCGTCACATCTTGTGTTGATCCGACCCAGAGTTCAAGATTACTTGGGGCGACCGAAAGTTCCGGTAGCTTCACTTGAATTGTATAGGTCGTAGACTGGGCAAGGTATGTCGAACTTCCTGCTTCTGCCGGAACGACAGCTTTAACTGTGATCGTTCCAGGTGTTTTCCCGGTCAAATCTAATGTGTTTTTCGATAAACCATTCGTTTTGACATGCGAATCATTCGTGATGATCCATTGAATCGGTGTCTCGTTTCCTGAAATCATCGAAGCGAGTCCCGTCATGGATTTCGTTTCACCAACGTACAGTGTATCCGGTACGTTTCTTACAATCAGTCCACCAAATACATCATTGATCACGAGATCAGATGTCGTCGTGAGTTCTTTTCCATTACCTACAGGAACGACTAATTTGATTTGTGTCGTACCGACTTTTTTCGGTTTAATGACTCCTGCTTCATCGATTGAGGCAATCGTCGGATCGACGATCGACCATTTCAACGTTCCGTATTGGCTACCTGTCGGATTAATTTCTGGCAAGACTTTATACGATGGTGTCGTGATATCCATCTTGACGGATGGAATCTTCGCACTTGTCGCAAATGCCGGTGTCAATGCGTAGCCAAGTGTCGGAAATGCTTGTGGATCATTATTTACTGTCGTTAGTTTATCTGAACGATTTGTTTCATTTTTATAGACATTTTTAGTTGATGTTAGCACATTATCTTTTTTATCGAGCGTGTAAATGCCCGCAGATTCTTTAGCTTTTACTTTTACTTTAAATGTTATTTCTGATTGTTTAGCTACCCACTGCCCTTGGTAAATGCCATCAAGTGCTTCATCGTATTCAATGTTTGGTGCGTAGCCTTTTATAGACTGTCCAGAAATAATAGCATCCTTTAACCCACTAGTTGAAACCACTTCTAAATTACTCGGTAATTTTTCATTGAACAGTATATTTTCCATCGTCACAGAAAATTTCCCTTTGATATAGCCATTCTCCCCAATAGCTTCTTGTTGCTTCATAGGTGTTGTTTTAATGGTATATGAAATTTCAGCCGTCTCACCATTAGGAATAGTAGCCGGATCAATAGAACGAGATAATACGAAAGGAGCAGAAACAGCAGGTCGAACAACTTGAACGGTCCGTGTCTCGATTGCCTTAGCTCCCCGCTGATCCTCTGCTTCGATTCGAATCGTAACACTTGTTTTACCTTTTAATTTTGATTCGAAGGATTGACTGACGAACGAGTTATTCTTCAACTTATTGTTTTCAAAGACTTTCTCATTATCAATATAGATCCGTGTCTTTAGCTCACGGTCTTGCAGATCATAGTCGTTGACTTGATACGAGATCGTCAACGGCTCATTCTCAAGATAGCTCGATTTGTCCGTTGGCAAGATATTCTTGATTAATGGCTTGTGGTTCGCACCGATGAAAGCACGATACATCGTATTCGAGAACAATTCTTTTTCTTGTTGTTGATCAAATTTTGTTGTGTGTCCTGCTCCAGAATACGTAACGTTCCCTTTTGTGTACATATAGTAGTGGTTGCGTGCGTCCCCAATCGTTCGACCTGCAGCCTGGTTCGAGGTATTCAGATCTTTTTCACGGATGTTATACCACGGAATAAGGTCCGGTTGCTCAAGATCCAAGCCGAAGTATTGATTGTGGGTCGTTGCTATCGCTACTGTATCTGCCAAAGCAAATGGATAAGAAGTCATGACTCCGGCATTTTGTTTGACTGCCTGCCCTGATGGTCGTTGCGCCCCGTATCCCATATTCGTAAAGTTCTTTTGACCAGCAAGATCAACAAATTTCGTTTCCCAGAATAATTCAGGTTTATCGGTTTGAGCTGGTCTGAAAATCGTGTCGTGTGTCAACATCAATCCTTGACCAGTATTCGTAAAATCAAGGATTGCATTCGATGCAGGATCGCTTAGTGCAGCAGCACCATATGAATCTTGAAACCCGAAAATCAACATGTCATAATTTGTATTTAAATTTTTCTTTTGAAAGTCCGAGTTGAATGTTGTTGCAGATAATACTTCGACATTAAAGTCATATAATCCGTCTTGTTTCAACAATGTACCCGACATGAATCCATTAATAGAGCCGGTTGATCCCGAACGCGTGACTTGTAAAATCTTCGCTTGGGCTACCTGATCCTTCATTAAGAAGCTACCGATCTTATAATCCGAAAGTCCATCTTCACTTACGACTTTAATCATCCAGTTCCGTGGTCCTGTATAACTCGGTGCATCAAATTGATAGGACAAGGAGCCAGAAATCGTCGCTGGTTTTTCATCGACCTTTTCGGATTCCTCAAACTGGTCATTACTATTGAAATCAATATACAATTGAACGCGTGTATTAGCCGTAGTTTGATCAAGCGTAAAATTAAAATCAATTGGTTTATCTGGTGAAGCCGGTGCTGCTTTATCCACCGATGTTAACGATTGACCAGCCTGCGAAACCGCTACTTTGCTTAAACGAGGTCGTTCAATTTTTTCGGATTGTAATCGGGAGACGACCTGTTTTGAATCCGTATAGGCAATCGCAGCACCAGACGTCATGCTTGGCTTAAAAATCGAAGTGAAATTACTCGTTGCATGTGTTAACACATCAGCGTGTAAAAAGACTGGTAATCCTTTTTGAATGTAATTCTTCAAAATTTCATTCGCTTTTAACTTCGTAATATCATTTTCGATGTTACTGGTATTATGCTGTTTGGATTTCGAATCAGATACTGTAATCGAATAACGGTCTGTTCCTGTAAAAATAGATGGATCAAAGACGATCGCATCAAATGCACCATCAAGTGAGAAACGAGACGCATTCAACTCTTTGACCGTCATCATCTTGATTTCGTATTGACTGGTATTCAACTCTTTTAACAATGATAACGACGTGATTGTCGTTCCCGGATCAATCCGGTTCGTCGCCGACCAATCATCACGAATCTCTAAAATCTTGAACTTCTCGCCTGTCGCCGCTTTTGAATGCGGTTCATGTATATACGTAAAGCTTGAAAAAATCAGTAAGCTTGCTACTAACAAACGGACCCACTGTCTCATCGCTCATCGTCTCCTCATCATGTCTTTGAAATCCGGGACTATACTTCCCCAATTTCATTATAACGAGCGAAATCGCATTTTCCCTATTTTGTAAAAGAGTTTGTGTACATTTGACGCACTTCACTGATGAAATAGAGTGATCCCGTCACGACATATGTTCGATTTGCGCTTAAGTGACCTAAGAATGCTTTGACCGTCGTTACGTTCGCGCCCTCTTGCTGCAACTCCTCTCGCGTCCGAGCTCGTGGGAAATCAAACGTCGTCTCGTAAATATCCGGTGTAATGCTACGTAACTGCGCTAGCATCGCTGTCCGGTCTTTGTCACGTAAAATCGAACAGAGCAACGTCACCGGTTTTGATTCCTCTTTTAACCGTTCAACAAGTGCCGTGATCCCTTCCGGATTATGCGCACCATCGAGAATGATCCGTGGTTTGCGTGAGATGATCTCAAACCGTCCCGGATGTTTTGCCTCCCGTAGCCCTTTTCGGATCGCCGCTTTCGACCATCCAAGTCGTCGCGCACAAATGACGGCGTTCGCTGCATTATGGACTTGATGATGACCTTCGAGACCTAAGCGTGTCTCCGGAATCCCATCATATGTCGCCCAAGTTCCTGTCTCTTTCAGACGGTAACGGATGATCGCTTCCTGACTCCATTTCAACGTCGCATTTCGGTCACCGCAATACGCCATTAACGGTACCGTCAGCTCTTCCTGCAGTTTTCCGGCGATGACCGGTGTCCCTTGTTTGATGATCCCGAACTTCTGTAAAGCAATCTCTTGGAGCGTATCTCCGAGAATCGCTTGATGATCGTGCCCGATCGACGTGATGATCGCTGCGACCGGCTTCTTGAAGACGTTCGTCGAATCATACAATCCACCGAGTCCGACTTCATAAATGACGAAATCGGGACGAATCTGATTAAAATAATAGAAAGCAAGTCCCGTTAATGCCTCGAACTCAGTGACCGTACCGAGTGCCGGATCGATATGCTGGATGGCAGCTTGAACAGCGATCGCAGCGGCGACGAGATCATCTTCTGCGATCGGTACCCCGTTCAACATAATCCGTTCCTCGAACTGAATGATATACGGCGACGTGAACGTCCCGATGCGTAATCCTTCCGCAATTCCCATCTCACGTAAGAACGCAACCGTCGATCCTTTCCCGTTCGTGCCAGCGACATGAATCGTCGGAATCGCGTCCGGGTCAATCTGTAATTCCAGTAACATCGCCTGCATCCGTTCAAGACCTGGTTTGACGCCAAATGCTAGTAAGCTCGATAACCAATCCAATACATCTTCTCGCGTCCTCATGTTGTTCGCTCCTTTAAAAAAAGTGGCTCAAGGAAACTTGAGCCACTGCTGTAATTAGTGTGAGAGTTCGTTGATGCGTGCTTCGACAGCTTGACGTTTTTCCGTATAATCAAGTGCCTTCGCCTTTTCTTCATCAATAACATGTGCCGGTGCTTTGCCAACGAAGCCAGGGTTGTTGAGTTTTTTCTCGACCCGTTCGACTTCTTTCGTATACTTGACGAGTTCTTTATTCAAGCGCGCGATTTCTTCCTCGATGTTGATCAAGTCCGCGAGTGGGATGAACAATTCTGCTCCCGTTACGATCGCACTCATTGCTTTTTCTGGTGCTGGCATCTGTTCTTCGATTCGAAGTTCAGATGCGTTCGTGAACTTTTGCAAGTACGAGCTGTTTGACGACAGGTCGTCTT
This sequence comes from Exiguobacterium sp. s161, assembly GCF_018619045.1. NCBI lineage: Bacteria > Bacillati > Bacillota > Bacilli > Caryophanales > Exiguobacterium > Exiguobacterium sp. s161. The sequence continues at coordinate 687,925 of NZ_JACSNH010000001.1, read as the reverse complement.
GAACACGTGCGTCATTCGTCGAGATGAACAGTTGGATCTGTTTCGACATCGGTGCGTTCACTTCCGCGCGGATGTTACGAACCGAACGGATGACGTTCTGAACCGCTTCGAATGCTGGAACGGCTTCCGGGAAGTCGAGTGACGCTTCACGTGTTGGCCATGCAGCACGTGTGATCGTCTCGCCTTCATGCGGTAAGTGTTGCCAGATCTCTTCCGTGATGAACGGCATGAACGGGTGCATCAGACGCATGATCCGATCGAGCGTATAGGCAAGAACCGAACGCGTCGTCTGTTTCGCTGCTTCATCTTCCCCGTTGAGCGGTAACTTCGCCATCTCGATGTACCAGTTACAGAAGTCTTCCCAAATGAAGTGATAGAGAATACGTCCCGCTTCACCAAACTCGTATTTGTCAGATAAACGCGTTACGTCGTCAATCGTCGTCTGTAGGCGTGTCAGGATCCATTTATCTGCGAGTGACTTCTCGCCTGTCAAATCGATCTGATCAAACGTTAGACCATCCATGTTCATCAAGGCAAAGCGGCTTGCGTTCCATAGTTTGTTCGAGAAGTTCCATGTTGCTTCGATCTTTTCCCAGTAGAAGCGGAGGTCGTTGCCTGGTGTTGATCCTGTCGTTAAGAACCAACGAAGAGAATCGGCACCATACTTCTCGATGACATCCATCGGGTCGATTCCGTTCCCAAGTGATTTCGACATCTTGCGTCCTTCCGAATCACGAATCAATCCGTGAATCAAGACGTCTTGGAATGGACGTTGTCCTGTGAATTCGTACGATTGGAAGATCATCCGTGATACCCAGAAGGCGATGATGTCGTAACCTGTGACGAGTGTCGACGTCGGGAAATATTTTTGATAATCCGCTGCGTCTTTGTTCGGCCAACCCATTGTTGAGAACGGCCAAAGCGCTGACGAGAACCACGTGTCGAGAACATCGTTGTCTTGCTCCCAGTTCTCGATATCGGCTGGTGCTTCCTTGCCAACGTATACTTCGCCTGTTTCTTTATGGTACCAAGCCGGAATCCGGTGTCCCCACCAGAGTTGACGGCTGACACACCAGTCACGGATGTTTTCCATCCAGCGCACATACGTGTTCTCAAAGCGTTGTGGAACGAAGTTGACCTTGTCTGGTCCTTGTTGTTCCTCGAGTGCTTTTTGCGCGAGTGGTTCCATTTTGACGAACCATTGGAGTGAAAGATACGGCTCAACGATCGCGTCTGAACGCTCCGAGTGACCGACAGAGTGCAAGTGTGGTTCGATTTTGATTAGAACACCTTCTGCTTTTAAATCTTCAACGATTTGTTTCCGGCATTCGAAGCGATCCATACCTTCGTATTTCCCTGCGTTCTCGTTCATCGTTCCGTCTTCATTCATGACGAGGACACGTGGTAACTCGTGACGGTTACCGACTTCGAAGTCGTTCGGGTCGTGCGCTGGTGTGATCTTAACGACACCTGTACCGAACTCCATGTCGACATAGTCATCGGCAACAATCGGAATCTCGCGACCAACGATTGGTAACGTGATTGTTTTTCCGACGAGGTGAGCATAACGCTCATCCTTCGGGTTCACGGCGATCGCTGTATCACCGAGCATCGTCTCAGGACGTGTCGTCGCTAGTTCAACGTGACCTGAACCGTCCGTTAGTGGATAGCTGAAGTGATAGAACGCACCTTCTATATCCTTGTAGATGACTTCGATATCCGAGATCGCTGTTTTCGTCGCTGGGTCCCAGTTAACGATGTATTCGCCGCGGTAGATCAAGCCTTTTTCGTAAAGTTTCACGAAGACTTCTTGAACCGCTTCTGACAATCCTTCGTCAAGCGTGAAACGCTCCCGTGAATAGTCGAGTCCAAGACCGAGTTTTGCCCATTGTGCACGGATCGTTGACGCGTACTCTTCTTTCCATGCCCATGATTGCTCGAGGAATTTCTCGCGCCCCATTTCAAGACGTGATTGTCCTTCTGCCCGCAGTTTTTGTTCGACTTTTGCTTGCGTCGCGATACCGGCATGGTCCATTCCTGGTAGGTAAAGAACGTCGAATCCTTGCATCCGCTTCATCCGTGTCAGCATGTCTTGTAACGTTGTGTCCCACGCGTGACCAAGGTGCAATTTACCTGTGACGTTCGGTGGTGGAATGACGATCGTGTACGGCTCTTTTTCTGGATCCTGATCGGCTTTGAAATAGTCACCTTTCACCCAAAAGTCGTACCATTTTTCTTCCGTTGCCTGCGGATCATACTTCGTTGGCATTGATAATTCCTGCATCCTGATCGCTCCCTTTTTGTCCATAATAAAAACGGCTTCTCTCGTCCTATGCTAAGGACGAAAGAAAGCCGTTGCTTTTTTCCGCGGTACCACCTTAGTTCATCCACAATCGGATGCCCTCGAGCCACGTAACGTGTGGAGAACGGATATCGCTCGTAAGACTCACGATACCAGCTCGTGGGGTGACCTTCCTCCTGTTCGCCCGTCACATCTTTCAGCCAAGGATGTGTTCTCTACACCGGTACGAATACAGGACTACTCTTCCCGTCATCGCTGTTGCCATTTTCTTCTTTACTTATTTTAGCCGAGAGTTCAAGCAATCGTCAAGAACTGCTTAACGACCAAATTCAACTTGGAGTTCTTGGAACGTCAATTCGACGGCTTCGATCGTCCGCTCGATGTCTTCGTCCGTGTGGGCGATTGACAGGAAGAGACCTTCGAATTGTGACGGTGGTAAGAAGACACCACGCGCCGCCATCTTTTGATAATACGAACGGAACATCTCAAGATTCGATGTTTTCGCTTTTTCGAAGTTCGTGACGCGCTCATCCGTGAAGAAGACACCGAACATCGCGCCTGCACGGTTCGTCGTCAACGGAATGTTATACTTCGCCGCAGCGTTCAGGTAGCCTTCTGACAAACGGCTCGCTTTCCGGTCGAACTCTGCATAGTGTTCTGGTTTCAATTGTGTCAATGTCGCTAGACCTGCTGCCATCGCGAGTGGGTTCCCGGATAACGTACCTGCTTGATAGATTGGACCTTGTGGTGCGATCTGCTCCATGATGTCACGACGTCCACCGTAAGCACCAACTGGCATTCCGCCGCCGATGACTTTACCGAGACACGTGATATCCGGTGTGACACCGAAATGTCCTTGGGCACAGTGGAATCCGACACGGAAACCGGTCATGACTTCGTCAAAGATCAGTAAAGCGCCGTTTTCTGACGTGATTTCCCGTAAGCCTTCGAGGAATCCTGGTTCTGGTGGCACGAAGCCCATGTTCCCAGCAGCCGGTTCGACGATGACACCGGCGATATCGTCGCCATGTTTTTCGAACGCGATCCGGACAGCGTCCAAATCATTGTACGGAACTGTCAGCGTCATGCTCGCGATTTGCGCCGGAACGCCTGGTGAATCTGGTAATCCGAGTGTCGCGACACCTGAACCTGCTTTGATCAAGAGCGAGTCACCGTGACCATGGTAACAGCCTTCGAACTTCAAGATTTTCGTCCGACCTGTGTAGCCACGTGCGAGACGAAGGGCAGCCATCGTCGCTTCAGTCCCTGAGTTGACCATCCGGACGACTTCGACCGACGGCACACGACTGATGACGACTTCCGCCATCGCTGATTCGATTTCCGTTGGTGTCCCGTAGCTCCAGCCACGCGTTGCTTGTTCTTGAATTGCTGACGTGACGATTGGATCGGCATGACCGAGAATCATTGGTCCCCATGACAAGACATAATCGATATATTCTTTTCCGTCGATATCATAGAGCTTCGATCCTTTCGCATGATCTGCGAAAATCGGTGTCATCCCGACCGATTTATAAGCACGGACCGGACTGTTGACACCACCCGGCATGAGCGGGAGTGCCCGCTCGAATGCTTCTTTTGATTTTGAGTTCTGGTTAATTAAGCTCATTTCGACCCCTCCAGGTAACGACAAATGTCTTTTGCGAAATAGGTGATGATTAAATCAGCGCCTGCTCGTTTAAAGCCAAGCATCGTCTCAAGGACGATTCGTTCTTCATCGATCCAGCCGTTCAAGGCAGCGGCTTTGACCATTGCATACTCACCCGATACGTTATATGCGACAATTGGTAAATCGATTCGCTCGCGCACATCGCGAATGATATCCATGAACGCAAGTGCAGGTTTAACGATCATGAAGTCAGCTCCTTGATCGACGTCCGCTGTTGCTTCGCGGAACGCTTCGCGACGGTTTGCCGGGTCCATTTGATAACCTTTCCGGTCGCCTTCTCCCGGTGCCGAGTTCGCTGCATCACGGAATGGACCGTAATAAGCAGACGCATATTTAACACCGTAGCTCATGACCGGAATGTGGCTGAAGCCGTTCTCGTCTAATCCTTGACGAATCGCTGCGACGAATCCGTCCATCATCGATGATGGCGCGATGACGTCGGCACCTGCTCGGGCTTGTGAGATTGCTGTCTTGACGTGAAGCGGTAATGACGCATCATTATCGACCGTACCGTCGGCGACGATTCCACAATGACCTGTCGACGTATATTCACATAAGCATGTGTCGGCGATGACCGTTAGCTGCGGGGCAACCTTCTTGACGAGACGTGTCGCTTCTTGAACGATTCCGTGATCGTGAAACGCACCTGATCCTTGCTCGTCTTTCAAGTGGTCGTGCGGGACACCGAATAAAATGACAGATTCGATTCCGAGTGCGACGACTTCTTCAATCTCAGCCGTCAGATGATCGAGTGATAAGTTGAAGACGCCAGGCATCGAACTGACTTCGCGTTTAATGTCTTCGCCTTCAGCGACAAAAATCGGATAAATCAAATCTGATTTATGCAACTGATTCTCGCGGACGAGTGACCGGAGTGATGCGGTATGACGTAAACGACGGTGACGTGCGTATTCTAATGTGTTCATGCTGATTCCTCCTCAATGATACGATCAATCATGCCGTCCACCGTGAATTCACGGGCGACATGGATCGGTTGAAGTCCGGCTGCTTTTGCTGCTTGCTCCGTGACCGTCCCGATGACGATGAATATCGTCTGTGGGGCTAACGGCGCAATCGCTTCGACAGCGGAAGGACTCTGCAGTCCAATATAGGTGGCAGTTCTGACAAGTGCTTCAGGTAGTCGACGGGTGACGGTTTCATAGGTGATGATATCTTCAATTGTGAATCGATTCAGTTTCCGTAACTGATCGACTGGTGCTTGACGCGACCGATTCCCACGCGCAAAAACGATATGATCGCCGTCAGACAAGTGTGGTCCGAGTTCTGCGACGAGTGCGTCTCCTGTAAAGGTCGACGGACAGAAGTCGGCCGTTCGACCGTACTTCGCAAGTGCGTCTGCCGTCTTTCGTCCAACGACCGCGATACGTGTTGCTGTTAATTCAGGCAACGCATCAGCAATCCGGTGGACACCATTCGGACTCGTCACGATGAGCCAATCCATTCCCTTCGGCAATGTAAACGAAACCGGTCGCGTTTCAATGACAGGATAGTGCACTGACTCGATCGCGACGGCGCGCAGTCGCGCCATCTGCTCGGTCGTCGGTGGTCGGCTGCCCGTGAAGAGTACCTGCTTACAAGTCATCCGGAAGTGTCGCGAGAATCTCACGACCGCCCGAAGCAAGCAGACGTTCTGCAACATCTTGACCGAGTTGCATCGGGTCAAGACCTGATTCGCGCTCGAGTAGGATTTGCTCACCATCGACGGATCCAATGAATCCGACAAGTGTCGTTGACATGTCTTCGTTGATCGTTGCGAATCCACCGACCGGAACGTGACAGCTACCTTCGATCGCCGCTAAGAACGCGCGCTCTGCGTAAGCTACTTTTTCCGTCATCTGATCATGGATCAGGTGCAGAAGGTCACGTACTTCTTGATCATGTTCGCGACATTCGATACCGAGGATTCCTTGACCGACGGCTGGAATCATGTCATCTGTCGAGAGATATTCCGAGACGACGTCTTCAGACCAACCCATCCGTTGTAGACCAGCTGCTGCGAGCAAAATTCCGTCAAACGGACCATTCTTTAATTTATCGAGTCGTGTGTCGATGTTTCCGCGAATCGATTCGATTTTTAAATCAGGGCGGAGTTTTAGCAATTGCGATCCACGACGTAAGCTACTCGTGCCGACAACTGCACCTTCTGGCAAGGAAGCAAGACCTTCGCCTGTTTTCGTGATCAAGGCATCACGCGCATCGACACGTGCTGGTGTGGCACCGATGATGAGACCATCCGGTAATTCAGAAGGTAGATCCTTCATGCTGTGAACGGCAAAATCGATTTCTTCGTCAATCATCTGTTGCTCGATCTCTTTTACGAATAATCCTTTACCGCCGACTTTCGAGAGCGTCACATCCAAAATGCGGTCCCCTTTTGTGATGATGTTCTTGATTTCGAACTCATACGGCGCGCCGGCTTGTTTCAACTGGTCAATGACCCATTTCGTCTGTGTCATCGCTAGCTTCGAGCTTCGCGATCCAACAATGATTTTTCGCATGCTAAAATCCCCCTGTACAATGATAAAGGGGCGGCACAAGTCCGCCCCATGCATTTTCTATTGTAACACAAATCGTGCTTTGTTCACCGGTTCACAGCTTTTGCAGAAGGTGTCGTCTCTTCTGATGTCATGACATCATCTTCGAGCCCTTCGAACAAGTCTTCGTTTAATGCAAACGTATCCATGAACTGCGCAATCCGCTCATCGGCATCTGGCTTCGCTGCCGCATCTTTAATATAAGACAACGGCTCACGCAACAACTGGTTGATGATTGATTTCATGTGTTTGCCAATGACGGTTTTTTCGCGTTTTGACATATCCGGTAATTTCCGTTCCAAGCTTTGCATCGTTTCTTGTTGAATCCGCAATGCCTGGTCTCGTAATTCCGTGATGATCGGTACGACACCAAGTGTCGTCATCCAACCTTCGAACTCAGCGATTGCTGCTTCGATCCGTTGTTCGATTTTCGCCGCTTCCTTCATCCGTTCCGCCATGTTTTGTTGGACAATCGATGTCAAATCATCGACATCGTACAAATGAACACCCGGTAAATCACCGACGGTCGGTTCAATGTCCCTTGGTACGGCGATATCGATCAAGAGGAATGGACGATCGTGCCGGAACAGCTGTGCTGCCGCGATGTCTTCCCGTTTGATGATGGCACGTTTGGCACCTGTTGAAGAGATGACGATGTCTGCCCGAAGCAAACCGCACTGCATCTCGTTAATCGAATGTGCCGATCCTTCGAACCGATTCGCGACCTCTTCTGCTTTAGCTAACGTCCGGTTAAAGACCGTGATATCGCGTGCCCCTGCTTCATATAGGTTGAGCGTCGTCAATTCGCCGGTTTCTCCCGCACCGATGACGACGATTGATTTATCTTCAAGCGATCCAAGTAACTGTTCGGCAAGCGTGACAGCAGCAGCACTGACAGAAACGGCATTTTCACCGATTCCAGTTTCTGCGTGAGCCCGTTTGGCGAGCGTGACCGCTTCTTTGAAGAGTTTATTGAAGACCGTTCCTGTCGTTTCAAGCTTCTGCGCCATGAAGAAGCTTGTCTTCACTTGACCAAGGATCTGCGTTTCACCGACAATCATCGAATCAAGTCCACTTGTCACGCGGAACAGATGCTTCATCGCATCAAACCCTTCATGAATGAAGAGATACGGCTCGAGTTCCTCCATCGTCAAACCGAACCAGTTTGCAAGGAAACGTTTCGTATAATATCGTCCTGTATGTGGCTGATCCGTCACGACGTACAGTTCCGTCCGATTACATGTCGAGACGATGACACTTTCAAAAATACTTTTTTCATCGCGCAATGCGACGACCGCTCCCTTCATCTCATGCTCCCCAAATGAGACTTGTTCGCGTATTGATACAGGCGCTGTTTTGTTATTCAAGCCGACCACTACGATATGCATGCGCTCTACCCCTTACGTCCAAAGATTTCGTTCCGATCTATCTTTTCGTTCTCTATCCTACATTATAACCATTATAAAAAAGATTCCAATCAATTTATAAACTAAAATGAGTCGAAGTTGTGAAATCTTCTTCATTTTTTCTCTTCTTCTACCTTATCCCTCTCTCATGAAAATCACAAACCCTCTGCTCCTAAAAAGGTCAGAGGGTTACACTTTACTTCAAGGATTCAGGTGATACCGTCACGTCCGGTACGTCGAGACGTTGCTGACGTAAACGATAGATCCGAGCGATATTTTGAATGACGACTTTTGTGACCGCATAGGTCGGAACTGCTAGGATGACACCAATGATTCCACCGATTTTCCCAGCAACGAGCAAGACGATGATGATCGTCAGCGGATGAACCTTGAGTGTTTTTCCTTGGACATAAGGAGAAATCAAGTTCGACTCAATTTGCTGCGCGACGACGATCGTGATGATCGCATAGACGGCTTTGATCGGATCATCGATGAACCCGACGATGACCGCCGGTACAGCACCGATGTAAGGTCCAAGATACGGAATGATGTTCGTGACCGTACAGAATAAGGCAAGCAGTAACGCATATTGAATATCTGAGATGAAGAAGCCAATCAATGACATGAGACCGACACAGATTGAGACGATAACCTGTCCATTGACATAATGCTTCACTGTCACATGCATATCGTGCAAGATTTTACGCGTTTCTGTTTCATAGCTTTTCGGCAACAGCTTCACGACGGAATCCGGAAACTTATAGCCGTCAAGCAACATATAAACTAAGATGAACGGCACTAAGACAATGATTAAGACGGTCGAAGAGATGACACCGAAAATCGTTCCGACAGACGTCGAGACAGACTTAAAGACTGTACCGATATACGACGTCGCTTCATTCGTCCACTTGTCAAACAAGTCTGTATTCTCGTGAACCCATGTCGAGATGAAACGATTGTCCATCAATTGATCGCGTAAGTTTAACGTCTGATCGCGCAATTCGATGACGAGCGTCGGAATGCTTGTCGCAAAATCCGTCACCTGCTCGACTAAGATTGGTCCGATCGAAGCGACAGCAATCGTCAGAACCGTGATGAAACCAAGCAAGACAATCAACACGGCAAGACCACGTTTCTTGACGCGTTTTTGCAATGCATCTACGATACCGAGCGTGAAATAATAGAAAATCCCCGCAATGATCAGCGGCGGGAAGATCAATGCCAGCATGACTTTAATCGGCTGGAATAAAAATGAGATCTTTGTACCGACCCAGATAACGAGAAAAATCACTAATACCCAGATTAATGCCTTAAACCATTTGTTTCGAAGCAAATCCAAACCATTCACACTCCCATTTATTACATAGTCATTATAGCTATTCTTACACACTATATTACGAAATAATAGTTTTTTCATAAAACATATCTTATGTACCATACATAAAAAAAGCCTACGAAATCTTACTGATTTCATAGGCTTAACATCAATTCATAGTAAGCGATAAATGGCTTCCCACGCTGCATCGACGCCTTCTCCAGTCTCAGATGAGAAAGGAATCAATGTATCTTGACCATCAAATTGCAACTTACGTTTAATCGCCGCGATATGTTTATCACGTTGACTCTTCTTGATTTTATCGAGTTTTGTCGCAACGACGATGACCGGTAGATCGTAATACTTCAAGAAATCATACATCGTCACATCGTCCGCAGACGGATCGTGTCGGATGTCGACGAGCTGTACGACACCTTTGAGGATTTCCCGTTGTGTGAAGTACTTCTCCATCATTTTGCCCCACGCTTCACGCTCCGTCTTTGAGACTTTCGCATATCCGTAACCCGGTACATCAACGAACATGACTTCATCATTGATGTTGAAGAAGTTCAAGGTTTGCGTTTTACCTGGTTTCGAAGATGTCCGCGCGAGTGCTTTACGCTGGACCAGTTTATTGATGAAAGAGGACTTTCCGACGTTCGATCGCCCAGCGAGTGCCACTTCTGGCAACAATGGCTCCGGATAATGTTCCGGATTGACGCCACTCGTAATAAAATCAGCTTTATAAATTTTCATGTTACTCTCCTTTTAATGCATGTTCGAGCACTTGCTCCATCGTCGCGACCGGAATGAATTCCATTCCTGCGCGGACGCTTTCCGGGATATCATCGATGTCCCGCGTATTGTCTTGCGGTAGTAGAACGGTCGTCAAGCCCGCACGGTGTGCTGCGAGTGACTTCTCCTTTAGTCCACCGATTGGTAAGACACGTCCACGCAACGTGATTTCACCCGTCATTCCGACGTCTCGGCGAACCGGACGTTTTGTTAAAGCGGAAATCAATGCTGTCGCGAGTGTGATCCCAGCAGATGGACCATCTTTTGGTACGGCACCCTCAGGAACGTGGATGTGAATGTCTTGCGTTTCGTAGAAGTTCGGTTCGATGCCAAGGGACGTCGCATTCGCTCGGACGAAGCTGTAGGCGGTCTGAGCCGACTCTTGCATGACATCACCGAGTTTCCCGGTTAACTGCAATTTCCCTTTACCCGGAGCAAGGCTGACTTCGATCGTCAACGTATCGCCCCCAAAAGCAGTATACGCTAAACCAGTCACCGCGCCAATCATATCTTCGAGCTCGCCTTGACCATAGCGGTAAATCGGTTTGCCTAGGAAATCGTCCAGATTACGCTTCGTCACCGTCACCCGTTTCTTCTCCCCCATCGCGATTTGTTTCGCTGCTTTCCGGCAAAGTGAGCCGAGGACACGTTCGAGATTCCGAACACCGGCTTCTCGCGTATAACGACGGACGACTTCTTCTAGCGCGTCTGCTTTGACCGTCAATTGACTCTTTTTCAGACCGTGTTCAGCCAGTTGCTTCGATAAGAGATGACGAACAGCGATCTCCGTCTTCTCTTGTTCCGTATAGCCACCGATTTGAATCAGTTCCATCCGGTCAAGCAACGGTCCGGGGATGTTCGAGACATCGTTCGCTGTCGCGATGAACAGGACATTCGATAAATCGAACGGTTCTTCGATATAGTGATCGGAGAAGCTGTTGTTTTGTTCTGGATCAAGAACTTCGAGCATCGCGGACGACGGATCACCACGGAAGTCATTTGACATCTTATCGATCTCATCGAGCAGGAAGACCGGGTTGTTCGTTCCTGCTTGTTTTAAACCGCGAATGATCCGTCCTGGCATCGCACCGATATACGTCCGGCGATGTCCACGGATTTCCGCTTCGTCGCGCACGCCACCAAGTGAGACACGGACGAACTTCCGCTCAAGTGCTGTAGCAATCGAACGGGCAAGCGACGTTTTCCCGACTCCTGGAGGACCAGAAAGACAAAGAATCGGTCCACGCAATGAGTCGGTCAATTGACGAACGGCAAGATACTCAAGGATTCGTTCTTTGACCTTCTCTAGACCGTAATGGTCCTTTTCAAGCTGTTCCGAAGCAGCTGAGACGTTCAAGAAATCATCGGTTGCTTCATTCCACGGCAATGAGAAGAACCATTCGAGATAGTTGCGAATGACCCCATGTTCGGGACTCGTCGCCGGTACGACCGCTAAACGACTGATTTCCTTCTCGACGTTCGCAACCGTCGTTTCTGGTAAATCAAGCATCGCAAGCTGCTCCCGGTATTTCGTCGCATCGCTTTCAACAGAAGCCGACTCGCCACCGAGTTCTTGTTGAATCGTCTTCAATTGTTCCCGCAAGTAATACTCGCGTTGCGATTGTTCAATCGTCTTCTTCGTCCGTTCACGCATCTCACGTTCGAGTTCGACGACTTCATATTCGTGTTTCATGACGTCAAGCAACATCAATCCTCGTTCGACCGGATCCTGTTGTTCGAGAAACTCCTGCTTCTTCGAAATATCGATTGGTAGCTTCGACGTGATATAGTCCGTCAATGAATCGAGGCGTTCGTATGTCTCGAACCGGCGACGTTCATCGGTTCCGATTCCTTTAATCCGGGAGACGAGTTGACCAAACTGTTCTTTGATGAGACGAACGAGCGCTTCTTGTTTCGCTCCTTTGATGTCCATCTTCTCGATTGGTTCGATGACAGCTTGATAACCCTCGTCCGTCTCCTCGACGTTTTCAATCCGGACGCGTTCCTTCCCGATGACGCGGACACGGACCGTATCATTCCCGAGTTCACTCATCTTCGCAATTTGAACGAGCGTCCCAACCTGATGCAGCCCGTCGACAGACGGCTCTGCTTCTGGATCACGTTGCGTGACGACGACGAGATCGATTTCGTGTTCCTTTGATGCAAGTAAGGCTTTCAAGGATACCGGACGCCCGACATCGATCGTCAATCCGATCAATGGATACGCGACAACACCGCGTAACGGTAAAAGTGGATATTGTTTTTTCTTCATTCGAATTCCTCCTAAACAAAAAGACTCGGAAAGGCGTACAAGTAGCCTCCGAGCCGATTTGTCACGGTGTTACGCCGTTTCTTTTTCTTTCCCATGTTCAATTGTACCATCTTTCAACTCAAGCGTTGGACCGCGTTTACCAGTCAACGTTTCTGCTGTAATGATGACTTTCGCGATGTCTTCACGCGATGGGATTTCGAACATGATATCAAGCATAGTTTCTTCGATGATGGAACGAAGACCACGTGCACCTGTTTTACGTTCGATTGCAAGTTTTGCAATCTCAAGAAGTGCATCTTCCGTGAAGTCGAGTTCGACATCATCAAGTTGAAGCATTTTCTTATATTGTTTCACGAGGGCGTTTTTCGGTTTCGTCAAGATTTGAACGAGTGCCTCTTCATCAAGTGGCTCGAGCGTCGCCATGACCGGCAAACGACCGATGAACTCTGGAATCAAACCGAACTTTTGAAGATCTTCTGGTAATGCAGCTGCCAGAATTTCTTTTTGTGTAAGGTTACGGTTCTCTGAATCGTTTCCGAATCCGATGACTTTTTTACCAAGACGACGTTTGATCGACTGATCGATACCATCGAATGCGCCACCAACGATGAACAAGATGTTCGTCGTATCGATTTGGATGAATTCTTGATGTGGGTGTTTCCGTCCACCTTGTGGCGGTACACTCGCAACCGTTCCTTCCAAAATCTTCAGCAAGGCTTGTTGGACACCCTCACCAGATACGTCACGTGTAATCGACGGATTTTCTGATTTACGAGCGATCTTATCGATCTCATCAATGTAGATGATTCCTTTTTCAGCCTTCTCAACATCATAGTCCGCTGCTTGGATGAGTTTCAACAGGATGTTCTCGACGTCTTCACCGACATAACCGGCTTCCGTCAAACTTGTTGCATCTGCAATCGCAAACGGTACGTTCAAGATACGTGCCATCGTTTGGGCAAGAAGTGTTTTACCGCTACCTGTTGGTCCAATCATGACGATGTTCGATTTCGAAAGCTCGACATCATCTGCGCGACCACCAGCATTGATTCGTTTGTAGTGATTATACATCGCTACAGACAACGACTTCTTCGCTTTTTCTTGACCGATGACATAATCGTCAAGTGTCGTACGAATTTCATGCGGTTTCGGAACATTCTTTAGCTCGACTTCTTCTTCAGTGCCGAGTTCTTCCTCTACGATTTCATTGCAGAGTTCGATACACTCGTCGCAAATGTAAACGCCAGGTCCAGCAACAAGTTTGCGTACTTGTTCTTGTGTCTTTCCACAGAAAGAACATTTTAGCTGACCTTTTTCTTCGTTAAATTTAAACATAAAGGTCCACCCCTTTAACGTGGAAATTGTATGGATGCCTGTAGCATCCCGTCTCACGTTTTACTATTTATGATTGTAGCATGAACAAGGAAAGTCTTTCAAATCCTGGACGAACGATTTACAGTTTGATGTTCTGAACCAAGGATCGTTTGTCCTTGTTTGACCTATCGTACAAAAAAATCGACTCCAAGACCAGAAATTGGGCTTGAAGTCGATCGAAAACCATGAAATGGCTTATTTTGCTTTTGCGTTGTCGACGAGAACATCGATAGCTTTACGGAATTGAAGATCGCCTTTAAGCGTTTCAAGACCACCTTGTGGTGCAAGCATCGTTTCAAGTTGATCTGCAGGGATGTTGTAGAGTTCTGACATTGATTGAAGTTCAGCTTGAGTTTCCTCATCTGTTACTTCGATTTTTTCGTCAGCAACGATTTGCTTGAGGACGAGACGTGCTTTAACGCGCTCTTCCGCTTGCTCTTTCATTTCAGAACGCATTGCCTCTTCTGTCGTTCCAGTCAACTGGAAGTACATGTTGAGGTCGATGCCTTGTGATTGAATACGTTGTGTGAACTCTTGAACCATACGCTCGACTTCGTTTTCGACCATGACTTCTGGAAGATCAACTGTCGCGTTTTTCGTAGCCGCTTCGACTAACTCATCGCGCATTGAAGCATCAGCTTCTTGTTTGCGTGTGTTTTCGAGACGCGTACGAATTTTTGTTTTCAACTCGTCGAGTGAAGAAACTTCTTCATCCATTTCTTTTGCGAACTCATCTGTCAATTCAGGGAGCTCTTGTGCTTTAACTTCGTGGATCGTTACTTTGAATGTAACTGGTTTTCCAGCGAGTGATGCTTCGTGGTATTCCTCTGGGAATGTCACTTCAAGATCTTTTTGCTCGCCAGTTTTTAAACCGACCATTTGCTCTTCGAATCCAGGAATGAAGTTTCCAGAACCGATGACGAGTGAGTAGTTCTCAGCAGTTCCGCCGTCGAATTGGTTTTCCCCATCGAAACCTGCGAAGTCGAATACGACTGTATCGCCATTCTCGATGACGCCATCTTCTTTAACGACGAGTTCTGCACCGCGTTCTTGTAATGTTTTGAGTTCAGCGTCGACGTCTTCGTCAGTAACGTTCGTTTCAACTGCTGTGTACTCAAGACCTTTGTACTCACCGAGTGTAGCTTCTGGCTCGATGACGAACGTGATTTTGAATTCGACTGGCTTGCCTTTTTCGAGTGTTTCAACGTCGATGTTCTCAAGCGCGATTGGCTCGATTCCTGATTCGACGACTGCACCTTCGATTGTGTCCTTGTAAAGGATATCGAGTGCATCTTGGTACAGTGCTTCTTCACCGTACATTTTGTTGAACATTGCGCGTGGCATTTTTCCTTTACGGAAACCAGGTGTGTTCAAAGTCTTAACGACTTTCTTGAACGCTTGGTCTACCGCTTTATCAAATGCTTCAGCAGGCGCTTCATACGTGAGGACGCCGAGGCTACCTGATTGTTTTTCCCATTTTGCAGTCATGCTGAGTCCCTCCAAAATTGTCAATTAGCGTACATGTGTGTACAACAAGTCACATTATAGCACAATCGTTCTGACGATTACCACTGTTGAACGAATCGTTTCCAGATGTCTCAATCGAAGTAAATCTGCTCGAATGCGATGACTTCTGGATAAAGGATATGTGCCGCTCGATATAACCGCTTCGCCAGCGGACTGAGGATACGTTCCGGTTCTTCACGTTCAAATGTCAGACCTGCGAGTTCTTCGCATGCTGCGAGCCACTTCTCCATATCTGATCCGATTCGTTCTCGTTCTTCAAGATGAATCAGTTGATCCGATCGCAAGACGAGCAACGCTCGGAACGGATCCATTCGCTCTAACGTATGCATCGATGCCAGTAACGCTTGTTGCTCCTGTTGATGTACCAGCAGGATTTCTTCTAAATCTTCGCGTGACGAGATCGTCCAGTCTACAGCTAAGTGTGGTACATGAATGCTTATCGGATATGGCACGTGATCAAGCACGCTTCCTAATAACTGATCAATGACGAGTAGACTTTGATGTTCGGTCTCTTGCGCCTGAAGATATTTCTGGGTGATATATGCAATGAGCTCAGAGGTCCGTTCGAATTCAATACCGGTCAAATGGCGCATTTGTTCGACCCAACTCCCATGTCGTAACACATGCATCAGTTCCGTTGCTGATGTTACCTCACGCTGCGCAACAGGGTTGTTTTGAACTGCCGGCTTTTGTTCGCGAACACGCATCTGTTGTTTGATTTCATCTAATCGAAGCGCGAGCCCATAAGGCAGATACGGTGACGCCGAGCGCAAAGCGAGTTTCATCGGATAACGTTCTCCGAGATCATAAAGAAAGAGTGCGAGCACTTGCTCGACACCCTCGACTTCAAGAAATCGTTCTGCCACTGTTTCAAATCGTTCACGGTCATGCATTAAGAGTGGTTGAATGACATAGAGCCGGTGTAATACATCTTCTCCTGTCAATTGGTCAGTCTCTAATTCCATAATCAATTGTTCTTGTCTAGAAGCGGGCAAACGAAGAATCCGCGCTCGTTCTACTTCTAGTTCATGTTCCATCCAGCGCGATGTCCCCATATTCCGGCACTCCTTCATGTTCAACTTCTTATTTCGTAAATGGATCGAGTAAAGACGTCCAGTTCGTGATCGCTTCTTGAAGTTGTCCCGCCTGCTCGATTCCTAATCGATTCAACGTATCTAATGAGACGTCAGCTTCAAGTAATCGAGCGATGTCTTCCGATTGATTCACGTACTGCTCGAGTTTTGCACTTAAATTCTGCAATTCTTGCGGCGGGTTTTCAAGTCCCGCTAATCGTTGATCGATTTGATCCAGTTCTTGATTGAACTGATCAATCGTTCCGTTTTCCTTTAACTTTTCGATTTGTTGATCAAGTGCTTGTTCAGGGTTCGCGGATTCACGCGCTGTCGTAGCAGCCTCATTCAAGGAAGCCGACAAATCTGACGTGACTTGTGCCGTATCTTTTGCAATGCCTTGAAGTTCTCCAGCGTAATCGACACTATTTTTTACATCGTTGACTTGTTGTTTTGCATCGTCGACTGTATTTGAAATCTCACTACATCCAGCAAGAAACGTACTTAGCATAAGGACTGCTCCAACTTTCTTCCACATAGCATTCATCCCTTTCGAGTTCATGATACCTTAATTATAATCGAAAATCGGAATAAAAAAAAGAGACCACCCTCGTAAGGGCAGTCTCTATTTTAATTATAGCGTCCCAAGAGGGATTCGAACCCCCGACCGACGGCTTAGAAGGCCGTTGCTCTATCCTGCTGAGCTATTGGGACGTGTCAACACGAATAAACTATACTAGAACAATTCTTTCGTGTCAATCACATTACAAACATTGCAATTATTATATCACAAAAATGTCCCGTCCAGATGAAGGGCATTTACCGGGTCACCGTTCACATTAAGAAAATCGACAGAATAACGGTTTTGATCCACTTCAAGAATCGCATACGTCTTGTCTGGTCGATGACGTGGCATCCGGATTGAACCTGGATTGATGAATAACACACCGTCCCGATATTCAGCCTTCGCCACATGGGAATGACCATATAAGACGATGTCCGCCTGCTTTTCCTTCGCATGATGCTGTAAGACATCTAGACTGTATTTGACGTCCTGCCGATGCCCGTGGACACAGAGGATGGTATGACCATCCATTTCCGATACGACTTCTTCCGGAAAATCGTGTCCGTAATCGCAATTCCCTCGCACAACACGATATGGATATAATGATTCGATGTCGCGCGTCAATTGGGAGTCCCCACAATGAAATGCCGCATCTACGTCTTGGTGACGTTCGAATATCGTAAGCAGTTCTTGTTCTAGTCCATGACTATCACTAACGATCAACGCTCTCATCTTCATCACACTCCTAAGAAAGTAGTTAAGTCCTGTTCGAGCTTGCGCAATGCATTGCCACGATGACTAATCATCGCTTTTTCTTCTTTCGTCAATTCAGCAGCCGTCTGTCCGCTTTCTGTGACGAACAATGGATCATAACCGAAACCGTTCGAACCCGACGCCTCAAAACCGATTCGCCCTTCCATCGTTCCACGAACCGTCAATGTCTCACCCGTTGGTTTCGCTAGCGCGAGTACACAAACGAAGCGCGCCGTCCGCTCTTCCTCCGGAACACCTTCTAACTTTTCAAGTAGTAGAGCATTGTTCGCCGCATCCGACTTTTCAAGTCCCGCGAAGCGTGCTGAGTAGACGCCGGGAGCGCCATCTAAAGCATCGACTTCAAGACCTGAATCATCAGCAAGTACCGCGTGGCCAAAGTAGGCTGCTGCCTCTGTTGCTTTTAAAAGTGCATTCTCCTCGAATGTCTCACCTGTTTCATCCGTTTCCGGAGCATCGGCGTGATCGAGTAACGACTCGACCGTATAACCGAGACGACCCAGCATGCTTTCAAGTTCCTTCACTTTACCTGCATTGTGTGTTGCGACGATGACCTTCATCTATGTTCCCCCACTTCTTCTCCTACATACCACCAAGAGACACCGAGTGCCTCACGGCCAGCCTCAATCAGTTCCTTAATACCTTTTTCCCCAAGTTCGAGCATTTCGAGCATCTCTTGACGGGAAAATGTCGACTCTTCTCCTGTTGCTTGCATCTCGACGATTTTACCCGATGAGGTCATGACGAGATTGAAGTCGACTTCCGCCGCAGCGTCCTCTTCATAGCATAGATCGAGCAAGACATTCGACTCGACGATTCCAACCGAGATGGCTGCGATGCCCTCTTTGATCGGTGTATCTGTCAGTTTTCCCGCTTGAATCAATTGATCGACTGCTCGGACGAGTGCCAAAAAACCACCAGTGATCGATGCCGTTCGTGTACCGCCATCTGCCTGAATAACGTCACAATCGATCCAGATCGTTCGTTCCCCGAGCTTCTCTAAATCAACGACGGCCCGAAGCGAGCGGCTGATCAGACGTTGGATTTCCATCGTCCGTCCCGTCTGTTTGCCGCGGACGGCTTCTCGTGCGGTCCGCTGAGCCGTCGCACGCGGCAACATCGAATATTCCGCATTGATCCAGCCCTGGCGTTTACCGCGAAGGAACGGTGGCACCTTCTCCTCGACGGTCGCCGTACAGAGGACTTTCGTATCTCCCAGTTCAATCAAGACAGAACCTTCTGCGTGTTTATTGACATCAATCGATAATTGAATAGGACGGAGATCATCCGCCGTTCGTTGGTCTATCCGCATTTAATCTTCCTCCGTTCCAAGCACGATGCGCTCCGCATGGATGGTCTGATCGAGCCAGTCCGTCGCAATCTGATCAAATGAGCGGATATCGCCTGTCGCGTAATAACGATGTTCCGGAATTTGTGTCACATCTGCTGAAATCGTATTGTAATCAAGTAGTGCTGCTACCTCGAGCGCTGTCTCGTCTCCTGAAGAGATTAGCTGGACGCCTGGTCCGATGACCCGTCCAATCACATCTGCTAGAAGCGGGTAATGGGTGCACCCGAGGATCAATGTATCCATATCGTAATTCATCAATGGTCGTAATGTATTGGCAACGACACGTTCGACGTACGCACCATCTGTCTGCATCGACTCGACGAGCGGAACGAATGGCGGGCACGCTAACGATTCGACGACGACTTGCCCTTCGACGTGGCGTAACGCCTTCTCGTAGGAATTACTTGTAATCGTCATCTTCGTTCCAATGACACCGATTCGTTTCGTACGCGTCACCTTAACTGCCGCGCGGGCTCCCGGATCAATGACACCGATGACAGGTATATTTAAACGTTCTCGCGCTTCTTTTAAGACGACAGCCGTGGCTGTGTTACAGGCGATCACGATCAATTTCACATCTTGTTGCACGAGATAATCAATCATCTCCCACGTAAACTCACGAATCTCTTCTTCTGGACGAGGACCATACGGACACCGCAATGTATCCCCGACATAGATGATTCGCTCATGGGGCAACTGTCGCATCAATTCACGTGCGACCGTCAACCCACCGACTCCGGAATCCAGTACTCCAATCGCTCGATTCACTCTTCTCCACCTCTTTCTCTCTTTCCTATGGTAACAAAAAAGGACGACGGTGCAAGACCGGCGTCCGAGAATGTACGATTACAGGATTACTGAGCAAGACCTTCGCTAGTCAGCATATCTGAAAGAGTCGTGATTGCTTCAGAAGCATCGTCACCGTTTGCAACGATTTTGATATCTGAATCTTTCGCGATTCCGAGTGAAAGAACACCCATGATTGACTTCAAGTTGACAGTCTTCCCGTTGTATTCCAAGTTGATGTCTGATTGGAATTTAGAAGCTGTGTTGACGAGCTGAGTAGCCGGACGAGCGTGAATGCCTGAATCCGCGATGACTTTGAATGTTTTTTCCATGATTAAGAAATCTCCCTTCACTAATAACGTACTAGTGAGTCGTTTTCGAATATGTGAACTCATTATCAAATGATAACGGATTCGAATCGATTCTGCAAGGAATTTTTATACGCTTCACTCCATGGGAATGCTTTCCCCGAACGATCGATTTGTACCATAGATGTCCGTCCCGTGAACATCAATTCACCTTGCTCATCAAATGCCGCATAGTGGACGTCACACGATGCACTACCGACATGTACCGGATACGCATAGACAGCGAGACGCGCTCGTGGATAGACTTGGCGAATATAGTTACACTGAGCATCGGCGACGACGATAATGCCGTCTTCTGCAAGCGAATATCCTGTTTCCTCTAACATCAATGTCCGAACGTCTTCAAAATAGACGAACGGTACTCGGTTATTCATATGACCATAGGCATCCGTCTCCGCAAAACGAACAGCGACGTCGAGTCGTGTGCCATGTTTCATCTGTTCAAGCCATGACTCAAGTTCTGGAATATAAGCTGGTACGCGCACAATGAGTTCCTCCTGTCTGAATGAAAAAAGAAGGAGCAAGCTCCTTCTTTGATAAATCATGAACTAACGGCTTCACCTGTTCGTCCTTCGTCACTACCGAAGAACTTTTTGAATGAATGAAGTGTCGTCTGACGGTTCATCGCCGCGATTGAAGTCGTCAGCGGAATCCCTTTCGGACAAACCTCAACACAGTTTTGAGCGTTACCGCACTGCATGATCCCGCCATCTTCCATTAACGCTTCAAGGCGTTCTTCCTTGTGGAAGGCACCTGTCGGATGCGAGTTGAATAGACGAACTTGTGAAATCGATGCTGGTCCGATGAATGTCGAACGATCGTTGACGTTCGGACATGCCTCGAGACACACACCACACGTCATACATTTCGATAACTCATATGCCCATTGACGTTTGTTCTCTGGCATCCGTGGTCCTGGACCTAAGTCGTACGTTCCATCGATCGGGACCCATGCTTTGACTTTCTTCAGCGCATCGAACATGCGTTGACGGTCGACTTGAAGGTCACGAACGATCGGGAACGTCTGCATAGGTTGAAGGCGGATCGGTTGTTCGAGTTTATCAACGAGTGCCGTACACGACTGACGTGGTGTACCGTTGATGACCATCGAACAAGCGCCACAGACTTCTTCTAGACAACCCATGTCCCAGTTGATCGGTGTCGTTTTTTCACCGGCTGCATTCACAGGGTTCCGGCGAATCTCCATTAAAGCAGAGATGACGTTCATGTTCGGACGGTACGGAATTTCAAACGCTTCATCATACGGTTTACCATCAGGTCCATCTTGACGTTGAACGATGAATTGAACCGATTTTTGCGTAGTAGATGATTCGAGTGGTGTCGCCATTATGCTTTCACCTCTTTCTTCGACTTCTTGCTGTAATCGCGTTTCCGTGGTGGAATCAACGACGTGTCGACGTCTTCATAGAAGATTTCCGGATGACCGTTCGTGTAACGTGCCATCGTCGTCTTCAAGAACTGTTCATCATTACGTTCCGGGAAGTCCGGTTTATAGTGCGCTCCGCGACTCTCGTCACGTTTTAAAGCACCGAGCGTGATTGCTTCAGCTAGGTCGAGCATGTGATCGAGCTGACGGATGAACGATGCCCCTTGGTTACTCCAACGTGCTGTATCCGTTGCCGAGATGCGTGTGAAGCGATCGCGGAGTTCCTTGATTTTTGTCAGTGTCTCTTCGAGCTTATCGTTGTACCGGACGACCGTGACGTTATCCGTCATGATTTCTCCAAGCTCACGGTGGATTTGATATGCGTTTTCCGTACCTTCCATTGATAGGATATCGTTGAAGCGGTTGATTTCTTCGATTTTATGCGCTTCGACCACGTCCTCACTCATCTCATGAACCGATGTCTCGAGTTCATTCATATAAGCAATGGCTGATGGTCCAGCGACCATTCCGCCGTATACCGCAGAGAGAAGTGAGTTCGCTCCGAGACGGTTACCACCATGCATCGAATAATCACATTCACCAGCTGCGAACAATCCAGGGATGTTCGTCATTTGATCGTAGTCGACCCATAGTCCACCCATTGAGTAGTGAACAGCAGGGAATATCTTCATTGGTACTTTTCGTGGATCGTCACCGACGAACTTCTCGTAGATTTCAAGGATCCCACCGAGTTTGACGTCAAGTTCTTTTGCGTCTTTATGCGATAGATCCAGATAGACCATGTTCTCCCCGTTGACGCCGAGTTTTTGATTGACACAGACGTCGAAAATCTCACGTGTCGCGATATCCCGTGGAACAAGGTTTCCGTATGCCGGATATTTCTCTTCGAGGAAATACCAAGGCTTACCGTCTTTATACGTCCAGACGCGACCACCCTCACCTCGTGCTGATTCACTCATGAGACGTAACTTATCGTCTCCAGGAATCGCTGTCGGGTGAATTTGGATGAATTCACCGTTCGCATAGATCGCACCTTGACGATAGACAGCAGCTGCAGCTTGTCCTGTGTTGATGACCGAGTTCGTCGATTTTCCGAAGATGACCCCAGGACCACCCGTCGCGAGGATGACAGAATCCGCGGCAAATGCCTCGATTTCCATCGTCCGGAGGTTTTGACAAACTGCTCCACGACAGATGCCATTGTCATCGATGATGGCACGAAGGAATTCCCATCCTTCATATTTTTCTACCAAACCTTGCGCTTCGAACTTACGAACCTGTTCATCTAATGCGTACAACAGTTGTTGTCCTGTCGTCGCTCCAGCGTATGCCGTCCGGTGATGCAACGTTCCGCCGAAACGTCGGAAGTCGAGTAAGCCTTCCGGTGTCCGGTTGAACATGACGCCCATCCGGTCGAACATATGAATGATTTTCGGCGCTGCTTCCGCCATTTTTTGAACAGGTGGTTGATTTGCGAGGAAGTCCCCACCGTATACCGTGTCATCGAAATGCTGGTATGGTGAATCGCCTTCCCCTTTTGTATTGACCGCTCCGTTGATGCCACCTTGTGCACAAACAGAGTGTGAGCGTTTGACGGGTACGAGTGAGAATAACTTAACTGGTACGCCTTGCTCCGCTGCTTTTATCGTAGCCATCAGACCGGCAAGCCCTCCGCCGATGATGACAAGATTCTTGTTCGCCATGTTGTCAGTTCCCCTTTCCTTACAACACGCCTGCAAACGTTAAGATCGAGCGTACGCCTACAAACGATAAACCGATGAATACGAGTGCTGCCACGTAAGACATCGCCCGTTGAGATGCTGGTGACTGCGTGATTCCCCATGTGATGCAGAACGTCCAAAGTCCGTTCGCAAGGTGGAATGTCGTCGCCAAGATCCCGACGATATAGAACGCGAGCATGAATCCGTTATCGACGATGTTCTGCATCATGCTTGCATCGACTGGTGTTCCCATCGCAGCGGCAATCCGTGTTTCCCAAACGTGCCACGTGATGAACACGACAAGGAATACACCGCTGAACCGTTGCAGTACATACATCCAGTTCCGGAAGTATGTATAACGCCCTGTGTTCGCAGATCCGGTGAATGCGATGTACACACCGTAGACACCATGCAAGATGATTGGAATGAAGATGACAAAGATCTCTAAGAACAATCGATACGGAACGTTCCCCACGAATTCCGCGGCCTTATTGAAGTCTTCCTCACCACGTACGATGAAGTAGTTCGTCGTTAAGTGCGAAAGTAAAAATAACCCGATTGGAATGACGCCGAGCAGTGAGTGTATTTTACGACTCACGAAATCACGATGATTCGCCATCCAAATCCCCCCTTTTGTTTGCCAATCAACCGTTGGCGCATTTTGGTAGAAAAGCGCTTTCATAAGGAAATTCGTCTTTTCATCACTTATTCTACTCCTGTCCTTTTTAGAAGACAACCCGAGCCGTTGCATTTAACTGCAAATTTTTTTAGGAAAACAATGACCGACAAGAATCATCTCGGTATAATGGTTCACAGATAGGAGTGAATCATGATGGATGCTACACCAAAACAAACACCACTTTTCGGTATCGAATTGATCCGAGATTATGTGCTGACCGATCTTCTCGGATCGGATTATCGGCAAGTCATCTACTGGGCAGGTAAACGTCTAGCACGTCAATTCCCTGTCGTAGATGAATCTGAATTAGCCTCATTTTTTGAACAAGCAGGTTGGGGAACGCTCGAAATCAAGAAACGTAAAGGCACGGTCGTCTTGTTCGTGCTGTCTCCTCCTGATACGACGAGAGATGAACGACCACATGGATACTTCCAACTCGAAGCCGGTTTCCTCGCTGAACAGTTCTCCCGTTTTAACGGATGTGTCGCGGAAGGATATGCCGAGTTAACTAAAGAGCTCGTTCAAATCACGGTCCAAATCGATCCTAAAGATCCACTTGAACCGCTCAAGTGAAATTTACATAAAACGTGACAGGAATCTTGATTTTCAACATCGAAGTAGATTCATGAAACTTTTTGCAGTAAGTGCTCGTAAAGTCATTCGTACACAAATCGCAAGGAGGAACTTCACATGTTCAAAAAACTAGCAGCAGATTTAACGGGATTCAGTGATATCGGACAAGTCATTCATCCTGATGATTTCGACAAAGCAGCCGCTGACGATTATGTCTTACATGAAGACGGCGAGAAAATCTACTTCTTGATCAAATCTAAATCTGACGAGTATTGCTTTACGAATCTGGCTTTGATTCACCTCGATGGAGAAAGTGCCGTCAGTTCAAAACGTGTACTCTACCGCTATCCGTATGCACATTATCCGATTCGCCACGTCATGTTCGAAACGGCGGGAACGGTCGATCTTGATGTCGAGATCAAATTCGAGATCGGTGGCAAACATTATTCGATCGACGTCGATAAAAAACAACTCGAACATGTGAAAGATCTTTACAAAACACTTCTTGCCATCGCTGAAAAACAGTATGAAGGACAAAAGATGCTCGAGTTCGCGAACAGCTCATTGAATCATTCGGTCACGATTCTCGGCGGACTTCGTCAAGGTGATATGAACGTACCGCAAACATTCAAGGAGTTGTCTGAACAATCCTTCGAGTGGCTACAAGGTCACTACCATCAGTGGAACCAGCGTGACTTTGGTTCATACTACGAAAAGTACATCAACAACTAATCACTAAAAAAGCCGCCCTCTTCAAGAGGACGGCTTTTTTCATTCTTCATTCGCTTGACTTAAATATTCAGCGACGGTTTCCGCTAACTTGACAGGTAATCCTGCTTCCGCCAACTGTTCGATCGTTGCGCGTCGCAAGCTGCGCATCGATCCGAAATGACGAATCAACTGCTGGCGTCGTTTCGGTCCAACTCCTGGAATCTCGTCGAGCAAGGAACGGGTCATCCCTTTCGAGCGGAGCGAGCGGTGGAACGTGATTGCAAACCGGTGGACTTCATCTTGCATGCGTTGGAGCAAATAAAACGCACTCGAACGCGGACTTAGTTCAATTAACTGTGCTCCTTCTCCAAACAACAATTGACTCGTTCGGTGTTTGTCATCCTTTTTTAATGACCCGACTGGAAGGGATAAGCCGAGTTCATCTTGAATGACTTCTAAAGCAGCATTCAACTGTCCAACTCCTCCGTCAATCAGGACGAGGTCCGGAAGGCGCGCTCCTTCAAGTAACAATCGTCGATAACGCCGACGCACGATTTCTCGCATCGATTCATAGTCGTCCGGTCCTTGGACTGTTCGAATCTTGAATTTTCGGTATTCCTTTTTAAGTGGCTTACCGTCTTCAAAGACGACGAGTGCCGAAACGGCGTCTGCTCCTTGAATGTTCGCATTATCGATGATCTCGATCCGGGACAATGGATGAACGTCAATCGCATCGGCGAGTTCTTCGACTGCTTGAACGGTCCGTTTCTCGTCTTTCGCTAACAACTCGAAGCGTTCCGAGATCGCATTTTCAGCATTCTTCGTCGCTAAATCAAGTAATTTCCGTTTTGATCCTCGGACCGGAACGTGAATTTTAATCGATAGCGCCTCTTTGAGTAACAACTGATTGACGAGTGGCGGTACATAGACTTCACTTGGCTTGATGTTCTTTTCGTAGAACTGGACGATGAAGCTCTCGAGCTCTTCTGCCGGCGTACCATAGATCGGGAAGAGCGAGACATCGCGCTCGATCATCTTTCCTCCACGGAGGAAGAACACTTGGACACACATCCAGCCTTTATCGACATGAATCCCGAATACATCACGCGACGTCAAATCTGCTGTAATCATATTCTGTTTGTTCATGATCGATTCAATCGCTCGAACTTGGTCGCGCAATTCTCCGGCACGTTCGAATTCCATCGTCTCGGCTGCTTCCGCCATCTTGTGCTTCAAGCTTTCAACGAGTTCCTTCGTGTCGCCCGACAAGAACCGTCGGATTTCCGATACGAGTGCTTTTTGTTCCGATTCAAGATTCGGGATTTCACATGGGCCGAGACATTGTCCAATATGATAATACAGACAGAGTTTCTTCGGCATCGGCTGACATTTACGTAACGGATATAAACGATCTAACAGACGTTTTGTTTCGTTCGCTGCATACGCATTCGGATACGGACCGAAGTAATGACCGCCGTCCTTTTTTAACTTACGTGTCGTAATCAATCGTGGATAGGTCTCATTCGTAATTTTCAAGTACGGGTAAGATTTATCATCCTTCAGCATGATATTGTATTTCGGATCATGTTTCTTAATTAGTGTCATCTCAAGCAGCAACGCTTCGAGTTCACTGGCTGTGATGATGTATTCGAAATCACGGACTTCCGCGACGAGACGTTCCGTCTTAATATCATGTGCTCCCGTGAAATAGGAACGGACACGATTCTTGAGATTTTTTGCTTTTCCGACATAGATGACTTCTCCGAATTCATTTTTGTGCAGATAACATCCTGGCTCATCAGGCAAAAGGGATAGTTTCGCTTTGATATGTTCTTGATGTCCCAAATAAATGTCTCCTTTCACCGTTTTTAGTTTTATTCGTTCGGGTAAATACCATACATTGATTATGACATACGGAGGATGAAAAATGCGTACATATGATTGCATTGTGATCGGAACAGGTTCCGCTGGAAACCAAGCGGCTTATAAATTCGCTGAAAAAGGACTACGTGTTGCCATCGTGGAGAACTTCACTCCAGGTGGCACATGCGCACAACGTGGATGTGACGCAAAAAAAATCTTACTGACGGGTAGTGAGACGAAAGACGCTGTCGAGCGATTGCTCGGATACGGCGTAAAGGGGCTGATTTCGATTGATTGGCGCCAATTGATGGAGCGAAAGAATGAATACACACGCGCCATCCCGGAGCAAACACGAAAGCGGTACGCGGAAACGGACATCGACTATTTCCATGGAGAACCGCATTTCGTGTCTTCACATCGCCTTCGAATTGGTGAAGACGAAATCGAAGGGAAACAGTTTTTAATCGCAACCGGTCTAAGACCTCGCGAATTATCTGTACCCGGTAGTGAGCGTTTCATAACAAGTAATGAGTTTCTTGAACTGAAAGAACTTCCACGCCGACTCGTCTGCATCGGTGGCGGTTATATCTCGTTCGAGTTCGCCCATCTCGCTCGTATTGCTGGCGCAGACGTCACGATCGTCTTACGTTCTAACGCCTTAAAACAATTCGAGAGCGAATTGGTCGATGTGCTGTTAGAAGCCACACGGGCACTTGGTATCTCGATCATCAAAGAAGCAGAGGTCGTCGCTTACGAAGAGCAGTCCCTTCATTTATCGAACGGTGACGTCTTGAAGACGGATGTCGTCTTGAATGCGACTGGACGTGTCGCAAGTATCGATCAGCTTGGTCTCGAAGCAATTGGCGTTGCCCATAATGAAAAAGGAATCCATGTCAATGCGTACCTTCAGTCTTCCGTCGAACATATCTATGCCGCAGGGGATGTTGCTGTCAGCGGGAATCCAGCGTTGACGCCGTTTGCTGGAACCGAAGGACGACTCGCTGCCGATAACATGCTCGAAGGGAACAATCGGAAACTAGAGCTGCTCCCTGTACCTAGCGTCGTATTCACCGCGCCGAACCTCGCACTCGTCGGTGAGACGGAAGCTGCATTGAAAAAAGCAGGTATTCCTTATCGTGGTCGCTTGATTGATACGTCCGCTTGGCAAACGAACGCACGGATCAAGGACAGTTTCGCTCGGGCGAAAGTGCTCGTCGGGGAAGATGATCAAGTCCTTGGCGCACACTTCATCGGTGTCAATGCAGCGGAACTAGCAAACTATTTCTCGTTTGCGATGCAACACCGGATTCCAAGTACTTCGATGCAACAGACTGGATTCGCTTACCCGACACCTGCTTCAGACATCGCTTCGTTATTCGAGGATTGACAGGAGGCTTTTGGATGATTCAATACGGCTATACGATTTTATACGTTGAAGATACTGCACGGACGCTGACATTCTATCGAGACGTTCTTGGACTATCCGTCAAGGCGGAGCACGGCAGCTACATCGAGTTCGAGACCGGTCAGACGACACTCGCCTTCAATACGCGTGAAGACGTGCAACAGTTGATTCCGGATTACATGATACCAAGCGGAAAAACACAACAGACGTTAGAGATTGGTTTCATCACGGATGACGTCCCTACTCTATTTCAGAAGGTGGTGGAGGCAGGATATGAGACCGTCCTCGCGCCTGCACAAAAACCATGGGGGCAAGTCGTCGCCTATGTCCTCGACCCCGATGGTCACCTGATTGAACTTTGTACGCCAATGTAATCTAAAAAAAACAGACCGTTCTGCCTGTGCAGAACGGTCTGTTTTGATATGCAGGAAAGAATTAGTTAGATGTTTCAACGAATTCTTTAAGTGCGTCTTTTGGCATGAAGCCCATTGTTTTGTTGACAGGTTGTCCATCTTTGAAGAGAACGAGTGTCGGGATACTTTGAACTTGGAATGCTCCAGCTACTTCTGGGTTTGCATCTACGTCGACTTTGACGATTTTTACATCTTGCATGTCAGCATCGAGTTCTTCAAGAACAGGTGCGAGCATACGACATGGTCCACACCATGTTGCCCAAAAATCAACAAGGACGAGTCCTTCTTGTGTTTCTTCTTTAAATGATTGGCTAGTTGCGTGTACGATTGCCATTGATCATAACCTCCTAATGAGTAGATCGACCCGGTAAAAAAATGGGTGATCTCTTTATTGATTCGAGTATATCATAGCAGTCTCTTCCAACAAACGAAACTGCTCACGCGAAAAATCTGCAAAAACAACCGGCACCATGATAATGGCACCGGTCTTCAAACTCATCCGTGAACGAGCATTTTTTTGAATTCAGCTGTCAATAGTGGCACGACATCGAACAAATCACCGACGATGCCATAGTCAGCGACAGAGAAGATGTTCGCTTCCGGGTCCTTGTTGATCGCAACGATCACTTTGGCATTTGACATCCCTGCTAAGTGTTGGATCGCACCTGAGATCCCACACGCGATATAAAGATCCGGTGTAACGACTTTACCTGTCTGACCGATTTGAAGCGCATAGTCGCAGTAATCTGCATCACAAGCACCACGCGAAGCACCCACTGCTCCTCCGAGGACATCTGCTAGTTCTTGTAACGGTGCGAAGCCGTCCGAACTCTTGACGCCTCGTCCACCTGCGACGATGACTTTTGCCTCTGACAAATCAACGCCGCCTGTTGCTTTGCGTACGATGTCTGCGACGATTGTCCGTAAATCCTTCAGTTCAACCGTAACCGACTCGACCGTTCCTTGTGAACTACCTGCTTCGAGCGGATCGATGTTGTTCGGACGGACTGTAAAGAGTGTCTTGCCTTCTGCGACTTTGACTTTTTCAAATGCTTTCCCCGAGTAGATCGGGCGAATGAATGACGCATCTGCGCCTTCCCCTTCAATCGCCGTCACATCACTGATCAAACCGGCTTGTAGTTTTGCCGCGATCTTCGGTGATAGATCCTTGCCGAGCGACGTATGACCGAAGACGAGCACGTCGGGTGACGTTCGATTCATCAACTCGAGGAAGACTTGTCCATAACCGTCTGGCGTGTAGTGTAAAAGACGCTCATCCTCGACGACGAGGACTTGGTCCGCTCCGCGTGATGCTAGTGCATCCGCATCCTTTGCGACATCGTGTCCAATCAGGACCGCGATGACTTCATCCGCGACACGTCGCGCTGCTGCGATTGCCTCAAACGACACATTCCGTAAACTGCCGTCCCGTGATTCTGCGAGTACTAATGCTTTTGTCATTCGTTTCTCCCCCTTAGACCACTTTTGCTTCGTTGCGTAATAATGATGCGAGTTGCGCGACTTGCTCGTTCAGTTCACCTTCAAGGATCTTACCAGCTGCTTTGTTCGGTGGTAAGAAACGATCAATCGTCTCTAGACGTGGTGCGAGTTCGTCTTCATCAAGTTCAAGATCATCGAGTTCGAGTTCTTCAAGCGGCTTTTTCTTCGCCTTCATGATCCCTGGCAGACTCGGATAACGTGGTTCGTTCAATCCTTGTTGCGCAGTGACGAGTAACGGAAGCGTTGTTTCGATCGTCTCCGTATCCCCTTCAGCGTCGCGTGTCACGACAGCTTTCGTACCGTCGAGCTCTAGTTTCGTGATCGTCGTCACGTAAGGGATATCAAGTAGTTCTGCGACGCGAGGCGCCACTTGACCACTTCCGCCATCGACTGCGACGTTCCCGGCGATGACGAGATCAACCGTTTGTTCCTTCAAATAACCAGCGAGCACTTCAGAAATCGTGAAATGATCTGCCTCTTCGATATCATCTTCAATCGAGATACGAACTGCTTGATCCGCTCCCATTGCGAGTGCTGTTCGTAATTCTTTGTCCGCATCTTCCGGTCCGACCGTCACGACCGTTACCGTTCCCCCTTGTGCATCACGAACACGAATCGCTTCTTCTACCGCATACTCATCGTATGGGTTAATGATGAACTCAGCGCCATCCTCATCGATTTGACCATTCTCGAGTTGGATTGCTTCTTCCGTATCGAATGTGCGTTTCAACAGTACATAGATTTCCATCTCATGCTCCCCCTTGTCGTCTATTCACCATCATCCTTTGTATCCGCTTACATAGTTGTTGTCATGAAAAGGGCTTAACTCAGCCCTTTGATCAACATCCGATGAATCCCGTCGCGTGTCTCAAGCAACTCATATTTGAATCCACTTGCCATCCAGCTCGTCACGACCTCATCGATTGTTCCGAAAATCATCTGACGTGCTAATCGATAATCCAGATCGTTTGAAAACTCACCTGTCGTCATCCCGTGCTTAACGACCCGGTCAATCAGATGCAAGTACGGCTTTAAGACGGCGGCAATGTTTTGGCGCATGTCTTGATTGGATTGACGTAGCTCGATTTGCGTGACGACAGCCAAATCATAATCAACGGATAATTGCTCAAGATGTGCCTCGATCAATGCGGCCAATTGTTCTGTTGCTGACGTGTGATTCGCGATTTGTCCTTCGGAATATTCGATGAAGCTTCCCATTTTCGCTTGGAATAGCGAAATCAAGAGATGTTCTTTATTCTTGAAGTACAGATAGATCGTTCCATCCGCAACCCCGGCTTCCTTTGCGATGGCAGTCACTTTCGCTCCATGGTAGCCGTTCTTGGCGATGACTTTTACGGCGGCATCAATGATGCGGTCACTCTTTGACATTGTTCGTTTCATTCCACTATCTCCTAACGCATAAAATGAATGATGGTTCATTCATATTTATTCTATCATGTCATTTTATCCTGTCAACTGCTTTCTTCGAGTTGTTTGGCACGTTCTTCTTCAACGAGAACACGGCGGAGAATCTTACCAACGAAAGTCTTCGGTAACTCTTGCCGGAATTCATACTGCTTCGGCACTTTGAACGATGCTAACTGCTTGCGACAGAATTGATCGAGTTCTTCTTCTGTGACCGTCATCTCATCCTTGACGACGATGAACGCCTTGACGGTCTCTCCGCGGTAGACATCCGGAACACCGATGACGACCGCTTCTTTAACGGCTGGGTGTTCATATAGGATTTCTTCGACTTCACGTGGATAAATGTTGAATCCAGAAGCAATGATTAAATCTTTTTTCCGATCGACGATTCGGAAATAATGATCCTCACCGATATATCCAAGGTCTCCCGTATGCAACCAACCGTTTCGCAGAACAGCTTGCGTATCTTCTGGTCGTTTCCAGTATCCTTTCATGACTTGCGGACCTGTGACGATGATCTCACCAATCTCACCTGGAGCAGCCGGTGTCTCTCCGTCTGCTTGGACAATTTTCGCTTGCGTATCGGGTACCGGAATACCGACCGTTCCAGGAATCCGACGATCCCAGATACAGTTCGTATGTGTCACCGGACTCGTTTCAGACAAACCGTATCCTTCAACGATCCGCCCACCCGTCAGCGCTTCGAATTTTTCCTGCACTTCGACTGGTAGTGGAGCTGAACCAGAAATACAGGCTTCAATCGAAGAGAGATCATACTTCTTCAGCTTCGGATGATTCAATAGACCGACATACATCGTCGGAGCACCTGGGAACAAATTCGGTTTTTCCTTGTGAATCGTCTTGAGTACCTGTTCGATATCGAATTTTGGAACGATGATTTGTTCATAGGCATTAAATATGCCGAAATTAAGGTTACACGTCATGCCATAGACATGGAAATAAGGAACGACTGCTAACAGCTTCCGTCCATCTCCTCGATTGTATTTATAGAACCAGTTGTCGATCTGTTCGACGTTTGCACTCAAGTTAAAGTGTGTCAACATGACACCTTTGGGTGCGCCTGTCGTTCCACCCGTATATTGGAGAACCGCGACGTCCTCCTTCGGTTGAATCGCGACTGGTGTAATCGGTTCATACCCCCGCAAAGATAAAAACGGGATCGAACCTGTCGTATCAATGATGATGTTGTTATCTTTCCGTGCTTTAATCGGATAGAGTTTATTTTTAGGGAAGGGAAGGTAATCCGCGATACTTGTCGTCACGACGGTCTTGAGTGTCGTCGACGCCTTGACACGAGACGCTTTCGGATAGAGTAGATCGAGCGTCACGAGTAGATGTGCTCCTGAATCGACGAGAATCTGTTCAAGTTCACGGTCTGTATAGAGTGGGTTCACTTGGACGACGATACCACCTGCATAGAGAACAGCATAATAACTGATCATATACTGGGGACAGTTCGGTAACATCAGTCCGACGCGATCCCCTTTTTTTAGTCCATGCTCTTGTAATAGGCTCCCAAGTGCGCGGGCCTCGTCACGTACTTCACGAAACGTCATACGTTTTCCTAAGAAACTCAAGGCACGTTGTTCTGGAAAATCAGTCGCTGCCTCATCGAGTGCCTGATAAAGAGGTAATTCTCGATAATCAATCGATGCGGGTACTTGCTCGGGATAATCAGATAACCAAACGGATTCCATACGTTTCCCTCCCTGATAATGAATTACTATTCATTTTTATTATACGTTGAATCGAATTCGACATGCCAGTAAAATCCAAAAAAAGAAATCAAATCTGATTGTTTTTTTCGATTCGTTCAATTAGAAATCATCATACAAAAAAGCAGCACCACCCTTTCTCGTTTCCGAAAAAGAAGCAGCACTGCTTTTTAATAGACATCACCGGGATGGATACGTAAATCCTTCACCAATGACTTCGCGCACTTTATGAATGACGACGAAGGCGCGGGGATCCGCTGCTTCGACGATCTGTTTCAACGGTGCCAGTTGTCGTTTATCGACGATCATATACAACATATCATTCTTTTGTTTCGTAAAATGACCGTGACTGTGGATGACCGTCGCGCTACGACCGAGCGTCTCTGTCAGGATCGTCGCGATCTCCTCTTGGCGATGACTGATGATCGTGACCGCTTCGCGGACATTTAATCCTTCGCTGACGAGATCAATCAAGTACGAGCCGATGATGATTGCAATCAACGTGTATAGCATCGTCTCTTCTCCGAATAGGAACCCTGATGCACCGACGACCGCGACATCGATGATAAACATCGAGACCGCGATACTGAGATTCAAGTATTTATTCATCAGTCGAGCGATGATGACTCCGCCGCCCGTCGTTCCTCCAGCTCGAATGACAAGACCAATCCCAACACCAATCAGAATTCCCGCATAGATCGTACCGATTAAACGGCTATCTGATGATGTCGCTAGACTAGCAGTCGAGGAGAGGACAAATGATGTGACGGCGACCGAAATGACGGAGTAAAGCATCGTCTTCCGGCTGAGGAATCGATAACCGACGACGAACAGCAAGGCGTTCGCAATCAGGGAAACAAGTCCAGTATCCCAGCCATAGAGGTAGTAGAAGATGACCGTGATCCCGATCAATCCACCTTCAGATAAATCGTTCGGAATCGTAAAGTAGTTGATTCCAAAGGCGAGAATCGCAGACCCGATGATGACCCAGAAGATGTCCTTCCAAGAAATCAATTGCATCGCCTCAAAAGCACGGCGTCTCGTTTCTGTCGTTGTTGATGTTTTTCTTACGTTCATATGCGTTCCTCCTTTTTTGATTAGGCGTGGCTTCCAATAAAAATTCCGTACTGAAACGATGTCAGTACGGAATGATCACACGGTAAGACCGGTTCTTTTAATTAAATACAATCCAAAGGATACCGACGACCAAAAAGGCAATCGAAACCCCGAACATGATTTTCGCTAAACGTTCTAACACGGATTCACCCCACTAACGCTGATCCGATGACGTAGGACATGCCGATCGATAAGGCACATGAAATAATGCCGACAGCAATGTTGCCGTTCTCGATTTCACGGTCTACCGGCAAATTCGGTGTCAGGAATTCAAAGATCCAGTATGTCGATATCAACAGTAAGAAGCCAAAAGCACTTTCAAGAAATATCGACCCGACCCGTTCTTCCCCTTGAACAGCGAAATGAACGATATTGGCGAGTCCGATGATTTTTCCACCTGTTGCTAACGCAACGGCGATGTTGCCACTCTTGATATGTTCCCAGTTTTTATACCGGGTTGTCAACTCAAAAAGTGCAAGTCCTAAAATGATCAGTAATCCCGCGACCGAATAGAGCGCTGTCGTGTAGACATAGACGTTCTCAAAAATGTTCATCCTGCTTTCCTCATTTCAGTTCGATGATCGTCACACCGTGTCCGCCTTCACCTTGACCGCCTAAGCGGTGACCTTTGACGTGACGATGACCTTTCAAGAATTCTTGGACACCTTGACGCATCGCTCCCGTACCCAGACCATGGATGACACGAATGTGGTCGTAGTTCGATAACAAAGCTTGGTCCATGAAGCGTTCGAGCTTCGATAATCCTTCTTCAACACGGACGCCACGTAAATCCAGTTCAGCTGAAGGCGCCGATTGTTTCGTCACACTCGTACCACCAGAACGCCCTTTTGTTTGAGGACGTTTTGGAGTACTGCCGATCTTCGCGAGATCTTCCGGTTTGACGTTCACCTTCATGATGCCGACTTGAACGGTATACTCGCCGTTCGCCTGTTGGTTGATGATATAGCCTTTTTGATTAAAGGTCGTGACTTTGACTTCTTCCCCTTTATCAAAACGTGGCGTTTGATCGTATTTCGCTTTTACTTTAGCGATCCGTTTCTCTTGCAGAATCGGCTTCGCATCTTCAAGTTTTTTACGTGCCTCGATCAGTTCATGCTCTTTGACGGCACCAGCATCACGCAATTCTTTCAAACGTTTAATGACGCCTTCAGCCTCTTTTTGGGCACGTTCGACTGCACGTGCTGCTTTCTCTTCCGCTTTTGCCAGAATCTCATTTTTCTCTTCCTGAATCTCTGCTTGTTCTTGCTCGAATTGCTCACGCTCTGCAACGAGTCGTTTCTTCTCTTCTAGCAACTGAGCCTCTAACGTTTCAGCACGCTGTTTCGCTTCTTCCAGTCGTTCGATCATCGTTTCGACGGATTGGGCGTCGCTACCGATTTGACCACGTGCCGCGTCGATGATCCGGTCTTCAAGTCCGAGACGTTTTGAAATCTCGAACGCGTTCGAGCGTCCCGGTACACCGATGAGTAAGCGATACGTCGGACTGAGTGATTCGACATCGAATTCCATCGACGCGTTGACGACTCCTTCTCGGTTATAGCCGTACGCTTTTAATTCCGAATAGTGCGTCGTCGCTGCAACGCGTGCTCCGCGGCGTTTCACTTCATCAAGAATTGCAATCGCCAGGGCAGCCCCTTCTGTCGGGTCCGTTCCCGCACCCAATTCATCAAACAGCACCAAACTCATGAAATCGATTTTCTCCATCATCGAGACGATGTTCGTCATGTGCGAGCTGAACGTCGACAAGTTTTGTTCAATCGACTGTTCATCCCCGATATCGGCATAAATCGCATCGAAAACACTGAGCTCCGTCTCATCTGCTGCCGGTACGTATAGTCCTGATTGCACCATCAATTGCAAAAGACCGATCGTCTTTAAGGTAACCGTCTTACCACCCGTGTTCGGACCTGTGATGACGAGAGATGTAAAATCGCCACCTAGCGAGACAGTGATCGGTACGACCTCTTCTTTTGGAATGAAGGGATGTCGTGCTTCCTTCAGAATGATATGGCGATTTTCATTCAAGCGTGGTTCGACCGCTCCAATCTGATGACCGTACAATGCTTTCGCCATGATGAAATCAAGTTCTGCTAGTACATCGAGATTGATGCGCAGCGAGTCGCCGACACTCCCGACAAGTGCTGATAATTGTGCGAGGATTCGTTCGATTTCAGCTCGTTCTTTCAAACGCGCTTCTTGGATCTCGTTGTTCGCAGAAACGACGGCTTGTGGTTCGATGAACAACGTTGCACCGGACGCCGACTGATCATGAACGATCCCACCGAACGCTTGACGATATTCTTGTTTGACCGGGACACAGTAGCGATCATTTCGCATCGTCACGATGGCGTCAGATAGCATCTTCGCTTTACTACGTAAGACACTATCGATTTTCGAACGAACTTGTCCTTCAAGCGAACGCAACTGACTCCGTAACGCTCGTAATTTATCACTTGCCGAATCTTGAACAGTTCCCTGATCGTCAATGGCATGACGAATTCCCTGTTCGATCTCAACGAGCTTCGTGATCTGTTCGATTCGACTGTCGAGTCGTGGTAATCGTAGATCCGGATGATCCTCATGCAATCGTTCCTGGAACGCCTTCACTTGACGTCCTGAATAGACGACGTCTGCGACGGATAGAAGTTCACTCGTCGAGAGGACCGAACCAATTTCTGCTCGTTTCACTTCACTGCGGACATCTGTCAGTCCACCGAACGGATAACGGTCACGTAACCGATAAACCGTCGTTGCTTCCGTCGTGACAGCCAATAATTCCTTGACCTGCTCGAACTCTTCCGCTGGACGCATCGCTCGAACGAACTGTGCTCCAAGTGAGCTTGCTGTGAACGATAACATGTTTTCTTTTAACTTCTCATATTCTAAGACGCGTAATGCGTTGGCATTCATTTAATCCACTCCTAAACGTTTTCGACCGAAGAAGGCAAGTGCTGCTTCAGCGCTCCACGTATTGATGACATCAGACGCCTCCAAATAGGCTTTACGTGCATGGAGGACTCCAAGTTTCATATCTTCTAACATTTCTGGTCGGTGTGTATCCGTATTGATTAAAATTTTCACACCAGCAGCCTTCGCTTTTGCTAGGGAACTTGCCGTCAAATCGAATCGTGCCGGGTTTGCATTCATCTCAAGCGCTGTTCCTGTCTCGGCTGCTAGTTCGATCAAGCGATCGACGTTAACCGCATAGCCTTCTCGTCTACCGATGATTCGTCCTGTCGGATGGGCAATCAGAGAAACGTAAGGATTACGACACGCATTCTCAAGCCGTTGCATGATCTCTTCTTCCGTCTGATCGAATTTCGAGTGAATCGAGGCAATGACGTAATCCATCTCTTTTAAGAAATCATCTTCATAATCGAGCGACCCATCAGGTAAGATATCCATCTCGACGCCACATAAAATCGTCATCTCGGGATGTTTCTTGCGTGCTGCTTCAATTTCGACCCGTTGCGCACGTAGACGCTCTTCCGTCAATCCATTGACGAACTTCATATATTTACTATGGTCGGTGATCGCCATCCATGTATACCCTCGTGCAGCACACGCATCGACTAGTTCTTCAACAGATAATGTGCCATCTGACCATGTCGTATGCATGTGCACATCTGCTTGAATATCCTGTTCCGTCAAAAGGCGTGACAAATCCTGCTCGAACTCTTGACGCCCTGCTCGTAATTCAGGTGCGATGAACGGTAAGTCGTACCGCGCAAACAATTCTTCTTCCGTCTTCGGCTGCACTAACCCGTTCTCCGTCTCGACACCATATTCAGAAATGCTCTCTCCCTGTTCTTTGGCAAGTTGACGCATCCGGACATTGTGATCCTTCGAACCCGTGAAGTGATGTAACGTTGACGCGTACGCCGCGTCATCGACGATTCGGAAATCAACCGCGATATAATGGACGTCTCGTTTTAAGACGAGTGATACTTTCGTGCTGCCGGCAGCAATGACTTCATCGATGAGCGACAGTTCCAATAGTTGCTCCTTGATCCGTTCCGGTTCGTTCGTCGAGAGGATGAAATCAAGGTCCTTGCACGTCTCTTCTGCTCGGCGGAAGCTTCCACCAACTTCGA
Source organism: Exiguobacterium sp. s161 (assembly GCF_018619045.1). Classification (NCBI taxonomy): domain Bacteria; kingdom Bacillati; phylum Bacillota; class Bacilli; order Caryophanales; genus Exiguobacterium; species Exiguobacterium sp. s161. Next base: position 649,113 of record NZ_JACSNH010000001.1, on the reverse strand, counting down.
AGCGAATGATTTCATCGAACGACGCAAGGGTCTGATTTAATTCCGTAACGACCTTCCGCATGACACCATACGGTAATCGTTCCGGTCGTGTTTCAAACGTTTCGAGCGCTTTGACGTACTTTTCGACCGTCTTCTTACCGAATCCAGGCATCGTTTCGACTGTACCATCCGCTAATTTCTCTGCAAAGGAATCCGCATCAATGACGCCGACTTCATGCAATTTAGCAAGTTTCTTCCCACCAAGACCTGGGATCTTTAGTAAAGCGATCAGTCCTTCCGGTACTTCTTGTTCGAGTTCCGTCAGTGCCGTACTCGTTCCCGTTTCCCGGTACTCCTCAAGAACAGCAGCCGTTCCTTTACCAATCCCCTTCATCGCCGTGAAATCGTCGATTGCCATGAAGTCAGCATCCGATGCCTCGAGGATACTTGCTGCTTTTCGGAAAGCATTGATCTTAAACGGATTTTCCCCTTTAACCTCTAGATAGACTGAGATTCGTTCTAAGTGACGCATTGCATCTTGAATCGTACGCATGTGCAATTCTCCCCTCAAAAAAAGCTCCCATTTAACGGGAGCATGTTTATTTTATCAATCCAACTTTGTCCATCAGCCAATTCGCAAGGAGCGGTGTATGTTGGATGATGAAACTTGCCAAACTCGAGTCTGCAATGGCATCCTGTATCGACTGAATCGGAACGAATGCTGCGAGGAACAAGAGTAAGAAAATGAAGATGTACATCTCGATAAAGCCAAAGACGCCACCTAATAATCCTTTGACTTGTTTTAAAATCGGAATGTTCGTCAACGAATCAAACATCGATAACAAAATCGCTAAGATGATTTTTGTACCGAAGAACAGGACGACGAACCAAAAGGCTTTGTAGAACACCTCATCGAGTCGTGCTGAACTTGGAATTGCGAACATCGTCAAGTCGATTCCCGCATCATCCAGTGTCGACGGATATGGAACCCACAAACGGAATTTCGTCGCCAGTTCCTCATAGAACGACAAGGCAACGATGAAGGAAATGATCAGGCTGAGCAAATGCCCGGCCTGCAATACGACTCCCCGTCGGACACCCGTCATGACGCCTAAGGCGAGAAGTAATAAGATAACGAAAGAAATCATAGTTTATAGTTCACCCAAATTCTTTTTTATTTTTACGTAATCACTACCAATATTAAGCGCCGCTAGGACGGCGATTTGACGAACGTCGAGTTGTGGTGCTTGTTCTCGGATTTCTCGAATTTTCGTATCGACGAGGAGACCCACTTCGCGTACGTGTTCTGGCGACTCCGTTCCGACAATCGTATAATCATTGCCTGCGATATGAATCGTCGTCCGGTTCAACCCTTCTGAATCAGCCATTTTTCTGTCCTCCTCATACTTTGCTTCTTTCATATAGTACCATCATTTTCGTTTTAGGAAAAGAAGTCCCCCATCGGTCTTAAGGATGGTATGCTTAATCCCGGAAAGGGAGGTTATCTCGTGGGAACTACCGTTTTACGCTTATCTAAAGAAAAGCAAGACCTCGTCATACAAGAGTTTAAACAAGGACAGACGAAGAGTCCACCGTATGCCCGCTTCGCCGCTAAAGTACCCGGATGTGTCATCACGATTTACAATTCTGGAAAAGTGATGTTTCAAGGAACCGAAGCCGAAACCATCGCTTCACGCTTCGGTACGGCTACACCGACTAAATCGAAGGAACCACTTGTTTCAACGTTACCGAATGGTTTTGCAGAATGGTCCGTCGCTGGCAGTGACGAAGTTGGAAAAGGCGATTTCTTCGGTCCACTCGTCGTCGTCGCTTCCTTCGTTGATCGAAAGCAGATTGCACTTCTTCAGGAACTCGGTGTTCGGGACTCCAAGCACTTGAATGACACGGAGATTCGAAAGATCGCCCGTGATCTCCATGCTGTCATTCCGTACACATATCGTATCCTACACAATCCAGAATACAATCAGATGCAACGAACGATGACACAAGGAAAGATGACTGCCTTGATGCATAATGATGTACTCGAGCGACTTCTTGACCAACTGGAGACGAAACCAGAAGCGATCTTGATTGATCAGTTCGCTGAAAAGACCGTTTACTACAAACACTTGTCTGGTGTCGTCAATCCCGTTCGAGAAAATGTCTACTTCTCGACCAAGGCGGAGCAACTTCATGTCGCCGTCGCTGCCTCCTCGATCATTGCTCGCGCCATCTTTTTGAAGGAGATGGACAAGTTGAGTGAAACAACAGGTGTCGTCATTCCGAAAGGTGCTGGTGCCAAGGTCGATCAAGTCGCTGCCTCACTGATTTTACGTTATGGAGCTGACAAACTTCGTGACTGGACGAAAGCCCATTTTGCGAATACGAAAAAGGCACAACAACTAGCTGCGAAACGAAACCGACCATGACCTTAACGGAATGGTCGGTTTTTTTAAATGACGGACTCCCCTTCAGACAGTCGTTCTAATTCCGCAAGAAGTATGTGTTTTTCATTAAAAGGAATCGTTTTTGTACCGATTCGTTCTACCTCATCATGACCTTTCCCGACGATGACGATGCGTTTCCCTTCGTGCGCCAGATGCGCTGCTTGTACGAGCGCTTCGTGACGGGATGTATGACACCCTACCAACTGTTCACGTGGAATATCGACAATTAGCTCTTCGATGATTCGATCCGGATTCTCTGTCCTCGCATCATGGACCGTTGCGATGATGTGTTCACAATATTTGCTTGCAATCCGCCCCATCTCCGCTCGTTTCGTTCGATCACGCTCTCCAGCTGCACTTAAAACGACCGATAGCGATTCTCCGGAAGAAGTGAGTGCCTGTAAACATTTTTCTAGACCATCCGGTGTATGGGCATAATCGATATAAATCTCACAAGGTGCCCAGTCCAGTCGTTCAAGTCGTCCTTTCGGCAATTCCAGTTCTGGAATATGACGAATCAAATTATAGAGATTGGCATCGCCTGCCCGCAATAATCCCATCGCCGCCGCTAAATTCGCTGCATTGAATTCACCTAGTAAAGCTGTCGGCACACGCGTCGTCGTCTCGTCGATCCGCACATTGACGGTGTCTGTCAACCATTCGACCGCGATCTGTGACGTCCGATGTGGTTGCGTCGTATACCAGATGACAGGTTGTAAAGGCGCGGCTTCTCGCATGACGCGACTCCAACCATCTTCTCGATTCAAGACGATAGTCCGACCATTTGACGCAGCGACTTGTTGAAACAACAACGCTTTCGTCTTGGCGTAATCCTCCATTGAATGGTGGTAATCCAGATGATCATGCGTCAGGTTCGTAAATGCTGCCGAGTGGAAAGACACTCCCTCGACTCGACCTTCGGCTAGTGCGTGAGAAGACACTTCAATGATGCAATCCGTCACGCCTTTTTCAACCATTTCATATAACAGTCGATGTAAGATGATGGCTTCAGGCGTTGTATTAGGCGTCTCAATGAGTTCCTCGTCAATTCGTGCACCGACCGTGCTGATCATGCCGGCTTTCACACCTGTTGCTCGAAAGAGATCATACGCCAATTTCGTCGTCGTCGTTTTTCCGTTTGTTCCGGTTACACCGTAGACACGCATCTTTTGACTCGGTTGATCGTAAAAGCGATTCGCGACTTGACCTGCAAGTCGTTTCGTATCCGGCACGGTAATGACGGGAATCGGGCAATCCGGAAACGATCGTTCAGCTAAAATCGCCACAGCCCCGTTCTCGATTGCCTGATTGATATAATCGTGACCATCAACTGTGTAGCCGTTGATACAGATGAATAATCCGCCAGGTGTGATTTGTCGCGAATCGGTTGCGATATTCGTAATGAGTGGATTGATTGCTTCCTTTATAGTGAGTGGTAATAGTTCATTCAGAAGCTTCGCTAGTCGATTCATGATGTACTCTTCCCTTCTTGTCTCTTCTCTATGTCAAGATGAATTAGTGAACCAATCACAAAAACAGTCGTATCCACTGTTTCAAGTAAATCAAATACTCTTTTACGGAAGATACCCGCTTTAAGACCTGCTTAATCTTTTATCATGCTAGAAAATTATTCTCTTCAATGCTCGAAATGAGTGTTTCTTCCCTTGCACCTCTTAATCAGCTTTGATACACTCTTAAAGTTAACTAGTTAACTAAAAGGAGAAATAGGATGCTTTACACACAAGAAGATGTACTCGGACAACTATCAAAAGTCTCACGTCTCGTAAAACGAGAGATTGATGCTACCTTGCTTCCCTACTCGTTACATACGGGTCAATGGGCACTAATAAAAGCAGTTGCATTACTACAACCTGTCTCACAAGTCCAACTGGCCGATTACTTAATCATTGAAAAACCAGCTGTGACGAAAACCGTCTCACGTCTTGAGACGCTTGGTTTCATCACTCGGATAAAAGAAGGACGAACACACTTTGTCTCATTGACACCTTTAGCCATTGAACGGTTCGACCAAATCGATGCTGCGGTCCAAGAGACCCACCAACGCTTACTCGCCTCCTTCTCCCTCACCGATCAGCAACAGCTTGGTGAGTGGATGACGCACCTACTTACTCTACATCGACAGGAGGAATCTTCATGACCACTCGGTTATTCTCGCGTCATTACGTCATGACGCTGATCATTAACCTATTGCTCTTCATCACGTTTTATCTACTTAATGCCTCACTTCCTTTACTCGCTGCTAAACAGTTTCCAGTCTCCGCTTCAGCACTCGGGTGGATCGTGACGAGTTTCATCCTGGCAACCGTCTGTTCTCGTCCACTGATCGGTCACTGGTTAGATCGTTATGATTTAAAGCGTGTCTTGATGGTTTCTGCAAGTCTCTTTACATTAATGAGCCTCTGCTACTTGCTTGTCCTACCACTGGAATCATTCTTCTATTTAATCGTTATTCGTATCATCCACGGGTTTAGTTTCGGAATGTTATCTTCTTCGATCAGTCTCGCCGTTACGACATTGATTCCAAAAACACGTCAAGGTGAAGGGATGGGCTATTTTGTCCTATCGATGAACTTGGCATCCGTCCTCGGTCCTGTCATTGGTCTAACCTTTATTCAAGAAAAAGCATTCGTTCTGTACTTCGTGACAGTTGCTGCCCTAGCAGTCATCGCCTTGTTGTTAATGATGCGTCTACCGCTGACAAGTCAACATATTCCAAGCACGTCCGCGTTTCGTTTAAGTCAGTCCCTCTTCTTATCACGTCCGCTTTTGTTGATAGCAACTCTGTTGGCAGGCGTTGCGATTTCTAGTACATCAGCGTTTATCTCACTGTATACGGACTCGATCGGACATGTCGCATATGCTTCTTATTTTTATGCATTAGTCGCTCTCGGGATGGTCGGGATTCGACCGATTGCCGGAAAATTGTTTGATCAGCGAGGAGCTGCATTCGTGTTGTTACCATCGTATGTTCTTTATATGATAGGCTTTGTCATTCTCGGCATGTATCCTTCGTTTGCCGGTTTATTGACTGCTGCCGTCATCATTGGTATCGGTTCTGCGTCCATCTTCCCAGGTCTTCAAACGGTCCTTTTGAATTTCGCACCTCCTGCACAGAAAGGGAAAGCCATCTCGACCTTTTTCCTTGCTTACGACACAGGCTTCGGAATAGGTGCCTTGATTCTCGCTACAGTCGCAAACGGTATCGGCTATTCCAATATGTTCTTGTCCTGTAGTCTGATCGTTCTCGTAAACGGTCTACTGTATTTCACCTTTACGAAACGACAAGCTGCGTCATCTGAAACAGAAGAACTTGCTTCTTGAATCTGTCGTCAAACGAAAACAGCCGCCTTCCTCTGAAAGGAAAGCGGCTGTTTGTTTATCCTGATTATGCGCGAAGTTCCGCATTGAATGTTTCTTTCACTGCATCTACGACTCGCTGTTGCGCTGTCGTGATTTCTTCATCGACTAACGTCCGTTCTTTGTTTTGATAACGGAGGGAGAACGCGAATGATTTTTCATTCTCTCCGACGTTCTCACCCGTGTAGACATCGAACAATTCGATCGTCTGAAGAAGTGGACCGGCTGCTTCCGTCATGACATCGACGATGGATTGCGCCGTCACTGATTGCTCGACGACGATTGCTAAGTCGCGTGTCATTGATGGGAAACGTGAAATTTCCGAGTAGACCTGCTCTTCTTTCGAACGTAGTGCCATTGCCTCTAATTCGAAGACGTACACTTCTTTTAGACCATACTGTTCTTTTGACAGACCAGGATGCACTTGACCGACGAATCCAATTACTTCTCCGTCAAGCAGAACGCGCGCCGTCCGTCCTGGGTGCATCGATGGAATGCTCGCTGCCTCGAACGTCAACGTGACACCGACTGCAGATGCGAGTGTCTCGACGATTCCTTTCATGACGAAGAAATCCGTTTTGACGAGTGTTCCGTGCGCACGATGTTGTTCTGACACACCGACTGCGACGCCACCGATCATTTCTTGTTCGATCGGAAGTGTCTCAAGTGACGCATCCCGTTGTAGATAAACACTACCAAGTTCATAAAACGCGACATCGGCATGCTGTCGTGCGACATTATGCTGCGCGACTTCAAGGAGTCCCGGAATGAGGGACGTCCGAAGTGTCGAACGTGCTTCACTGATTGGCATCGCCAGTTTAACCGGATGCAAATCTTCCCGTTCATTGAATTGCATCGCGCGTTGTTCGCTCGTCAATGAATACGTGATCGCTTGCGAAAGACCCGCTCCCTGCAGTGTCCGGCGTAAATGACGACGGTGGATGTTCCGTTTTGGTAAGAAACCACGGCTCGCTTCAGACGGTAAGCTTGAAGTCAGGGCATCATATCCATAAAGACGTGCCACTTCTTCCGCTAAGTCAGCTGGAATTTTCAAATCTTGGCGACGAGTCGGTACGCTGACTGTCAAGGCATCACCCGATAATTCAACACCGAGACCAAGACGTTCGAGTAACGTTTGCATGACCGTTCCTTCGATTTCCATACCAAGACGGTGATTGATGTACGAGACACTCGCTTCAATCAAGTGATCGTTAAGCTCGAGCGTTCCTGCTTGAGCGACACCAGCCTGAACCGTTCCACCCGATAGTTCAGCAATCAAAGCTGCTGCCCGATCGAGTGCTAACAAGACACGACGTGGATCAACACCTTTTTCGAAACGGGCACTCGAGTCCGAACGAAGCCCAAGAACACGGCTCGTCTTCCGGACAGAAATCGGTGCGAAGTAAGCTGATTCTAAAATGATCGATGTCGTGTTTTCATCGACTTCAGTATTCGCTCCGCCCATGACACCAGCAAGCGCGACCGGGCGTTCACCGTCTGTGATGACGAGCATCGAAGAATCGAGCGTCCGTTCAACTTCGTCGAGCGTCGTGAACGATTCCCCTGCGCGCGCTTGACGCACGACGATCCGTTTGCCGAGTTTCTCAGCATCGAACGAATGCAGCGGTTGACCTGTCTCGAGTAAGACGAAGTTCGTAACGTCGACGACGTTGTTGATCGGACGAATCCCGTTCGCGATCAAGCGGTTTTTTAACCAAGTCGGTGATTCTTGAATCGTGACGCCTTGAATCTCTCGTGCCGCGTAGAACGGGCAGTCCTCTGAATCAAGCGTCACGTCGACTGCCGTCGCAGTTTCTGCTTCGTTGACTTCAACGACCGGGAAAGTCGGTGTCGTATCGTAAAGCGCCGCCACTTCGTATGCGACACCATACATGCTGAGGCAGTCCGACCGGTTCGGCGTTAATCCAAGTTCGAGGATTTCATCACGTAGACCGAGTAACTCCAAAACGTCTTGTCCTGGTGTGACTGGTTCACGGAACGTATGGATCCCGTCCTGCTCATCTTCTCGGATATATTTCTTTTCGAATCCGAGTTCTTCGAGTGAACAGATCATCCCTTCTGAGACGACACCTCGTAATTTAGCACGTTTGATTTTAATACCTGGCAGGCGAGCTCCGACGCGTGCGACGATGACATCTTGTCCGGCTTCGACGTTGGGTGCACCACACACGATTTGGACCGGTTCGTCTTGCCCGATGTCGACCGTCGTGACATTCAATTTATCTGCTTCTGGATGTTTTTCTTTCGTTAATACACGTCCGACGATGATGTTGTTCAACGCCTCATCCCGGACATCTACGCCTTCGACTTCGATTCCGCTCTTTGTAATCAAATCAGCCAAATCTTGTCCTGATGTATGACTGACATCCACATATTCGTTCAACCATTGTTTTGAGACTAACATCTGCGTTCCCCCTTAAAACTGTTCGCTGAAGCGAACGTCATTCGTATAGAAGTGGCGAATATCATCGACACCGTATTTCAACATGGCAATCCGTTCGATACCCATCCCGAATGCGAAACCTGACATTTTCGTGCTATCATATTCGGCCATTTCGAGCACGTGAGGATGAACCATTCCAGCGCCCAGAATTTCAATCCATCCCGTCTGTTTACAGATGTTGCATCCTTTACCGCCACATTTGAAGCACGAGACGTCGACTTCGACGGACGGCTCCGTGAACGGGAAGAAACTTGGGCGTAAGCGGACTTCACGTGCTTCACCGAACATCTGCTTCGCGAAGGCTTCAAGCGTTCCTTTTAAGTCTGCCATCGAAATCGATTCTCCGACGACGAGTCCTTCGACTTGCATGAATTGGTGCGAATGCGTCGCATCATCTTCGTCTCGACGATAGACTTTACCTGGGCAGAGAATGCGGATCGGTTCACCTTTAGAAGCGATCATCGTCCGTGCTTGGACCGGTGACGTATGCGTTCGCATCAAAATTTCTTCCGTGATGTAGAACGAGTCTTGCATATCACGTGCCGGGTGATCCTTCGGTAAATTCAACATCTCGAAGTTGAACAGATCTTGCTCGACTTCTGGACCTTCCGCAATCGTATAACCGAGTCCGACGAAGATGTCTTCGATCTCATCCGTCACCTGTTGCAAGAGGTGCGCATGACCGACCTTTTTCGGACGTCCTGGTAACGTGACGTCAATTGCTTCCGCTGCCAGTTTCGCATCCATTTCTTGTTGTTTGACAGCTGTCAGACGTTGTTCCAATTGCTCCTGGATCGCTTGACGAACCGTATTTGCGATCTCACCGACAACTGGTCGTTCTTCCGCTGATAACTTTCCCATTCCTCGTAATACTTCTGTGATTGGTCCCTTTTTCCCGAGATACTTGACTCGGACGTCATTGAGATCTTTTTGTGTTGTTGCCTGATCGACTAATGTCAACGCTTCATCGCGTAATGCTTCTAATTGCTCGCGCATCTTTCCCACTCCTTTAGTTGAAGATATAAAAAAACGTCCCTCCGACAAATGCCGAAGGGACGATGTAAACACCGTGGTACCACCCTTGTTTGACTTTTCAATCGAAAAGTCCTCCAATTGCGCGATAACGGGCGCATCCCGTCACGATCTCTCGTGCGACTCCGGAGTGAATTCGGTTAGCAGATTCATGAAGCAGTTTTCAGTCTACGACCGCTTCTCCCTGATTGAATCGTTCCCTAACGTACTCTGTTCCATCAACGTCCATGATGTATTCCTGATGTTCACTTTAGCATGAACGCTTACCGGTTTCAATCCACGCTTGCAAAATGATAGAGCAAAATGCCAGCCGCTACTGCCGCATTCAATGACTCCGCTTTACCACGAATCGGGATGTAAGCACGCTCATCACAGTAAGAGAGCAATTCTGGCGCAACGCCTTGTGCTTCGTTTCCGATGATTAAACCGAGTGCATCCATCGGTGCGATCGTTTGATAAGACGTCGCTCCTTCTAATGCCGTGCCGATTACCGCAATTCCTTGTTCGTGCAGGGCATTGACTGCCTCTTCGAGTGGCATGGAGATGACCGGTAGGTGGAACAGCGATCCTTGCGTCGCACGGATGACTTTTCCGTTATAGACGTCAACTGTTCCCGGTCCGACGACGACCCCATCGAATCCAGCTGCGTCAGCTGTCCGAATCATCGTCCCAACGTTCCCTGGATCTTGCAGACGATCGAGCAACAAATAGCGTCCTCGCTCTAATTGTGCCGAAGCTTGTTTCATCTCACAGACAGCGAAGATGCCTTGCGACGTTTCCGTCTCAGCCAGTACTTTGATGACGGCATCATCAATCGTAAAGACATCGGCATTTCGTTTCCAAGAACCGGGTACTTGATACGATTCACGCACGATCAATTCCTTGACGATTCCAGCGCGAACAGCTTCTTCAATCAAGTGTTCTCCTTCAATTAAGAAACGGTTCGTCTGCAGACGTCCTTTTTTCGTTAAGAGTTTTTTCCATTGTTTAACGATTTCGTTCTTTGCTGATGCGATGTGCTTCATTGTTTTATTACCCCTCGTAGATCGCTTGGACAGTCTCCGCATCCAGACGTTTTGTCACAGCAACGACTAAATCGACGGCTGCTTCGAAATCGGCTTTATGCATGATTGAGACATTCGTGTGCAGGTAACGAATCGGTACAGTCAATGCAAGTGATGGAACACCTGTATTCGATAAGTGGAACTTCGCTGCATCCGTTCCGCCACCTGGTGTTAAGTCCAGTTGATACTTGATATTTTCTTCTGTTGCGACTTTCGTCACGAAATCGATCAATCCACGATGTGCGATCATCGTTGCATCGAACATGATGACTTGAACGCCTTCACCTAATTTCGACAATGCTTCACGATCGGTCATTCCTGGCGTGTCACCCGGGATACCTGTATCGACAGCAAAGGCGATTGATGGTTTGAGCAGGTGTGCGACGGTTTGAGCCCCACGTAATCCGACTTCTTCCTGAACAGTCGCTCCTGCGAAAATCGTGTTCGGATGTCCGTCTGCTTTTAAGCGTTTGATTGCTTCGATTGCGATGGCACAACCAATCCGGTTGTCCCACGCTTTTGCCATCAAGAAGTTCTCATTTTTCATCACAGTAAATTCGCAATGTGGAACGACCGTATCACCCGGACGAATTCCCCAACCGTCGACTTCTTCTTTTGATGAAGCACCGATATCGATGAACATGTCTTTAATGTCGACTGGCTTATTGCGCGCTTCCGGTGGTAAAACATGAGGTGGTTTTGCACCAATTACACCTGGAATGACTTCACCAGATGACGTCACAATATTCATACGCTGTGCCAAGAGGACCTGACCCCACCAACCGCCGAGTGGTTGGAAACGAAGGAATCCTTTTTCATCAATCTTCGTGACCATGAATCCGACTTCATCCATGTGACCCGCAATCAATACACGTGGCGCATCTTCGCCTGCGCCTTTATGTTCAGCAAAGAGGCTACCGAGACCATCCTGGTGGAATGCTTCTGCATGAGGTTCTAAATATTCACGCATGAGGTTCCGGACTTCTTTTTCGTTTCCCGGTACACCTGTTGCGTCCGTGAGACGTTTTAGCATATGTAATTGTTCGTTCATCTGATTTCCTCCTTAGTAACCGTTGTCTTGTCGCACATGGTTTGCTTCATTTTTAGAAATGTAAGCCTTGAAAATCATATCCTGTGTAAAGCCTAGTGTAGCACCTAATGCAAGGTATGCACCAATTAGAACATCATAACTTTGTTCCGTCCGCGAAATCGCAAAGACGTTCGTTTTGTTATAGACGTCTAAAAAAGCATCTGTTGCTGTCAAATAGAAGTCACCTTCTGTAAAATGACTTTTCTTGTAATCAAGTGCTAAACCTAGTGAGAGTAGAAAATGGACGCCATCGACATATTCCTCAAGAATTGTGACTTGAGCGGATGGTCCCTTCTTCGACCAGAACTTAAAGCAACGTGTCTCGTTCGCAAGTTCACCGAGTTCGACCAATAAGGCGAGCAGACGCTCGTCGAATTGATTGCCTGTCAATTGATGTTCTGACTGAATCCGTTTATCCAACTGTTCTTGCATCTCAAAAAGTGTCAACCAATCCATCTTTAATTCTCCTTCTATCTAAAAAAATCATATGACCGTCTCATCGACGTGCCTTCTTATTTTATCATTAAATCGAAAAAAACGTCGGAGAATTAAATTCCCCGACGAATTGTAGAACTTAAGCGTTCAATTTTGCTTTTGCTGTGTCAGCAAGTGAAGCAAATGCAGTTGCATCTGTAACTGCGAGGTCAGCGAGCATCTTACGGTTAACGTCGATACCTGCTAATTTAAGACCATGCATCATGCGGCTGTAAGAAAGACCGTTGATACGTGCTGCCGCATTGATCCGAGTGATCCAGAGGCGACGGAAGTCACGTTTCTTTTGACGACGGTCACGGTAAGCGTACATGAGAGATTTCATGACTTGCTGTTTCGCAACCTTGAAGAGTGTATGTTTCGAGCCGTAGTAGCCCTTAGCTAATTTGAGTTGTTTTTTACGACGTTGACGAGTCGTATATCCGCCTTTTACGCGTGGCATATAAATTCCCTCCTAAATCTGTATACGATTGGATAAATTACTTCGCGATCATGTGACGGATGCGTTTGAAGTCACCCGTAGATACCATGCTAGCTTTACGTAATTTACGTTTCGCTTTTGTTGATTTGTTACCGAACAAGTGGCTTGTGTAAGCACGACCACGTTTCAATTTGCCAGAAGCAGTACGTTTGAAACGTTTAGAAGCACCGCGGTGCGATTTCATTTTAGGCATGAGAGATTCCCTCCTACTTCGATTCGATTAGTCTTCTTTCTTAGGAGCAAGCACGAGGAACATGCTGCGTCCTTCCATCTTCGGTCTCTGTTCCACAACACCGAACTCACTTAAATCCGTTGCGAGGCGTTCGAGAACGCGTTTACCGATTTCCGAGTGAGTGATGGCACGACCGCGGAAACGAATGCTCGCTTTCACTTTGTTACCATTCTCCAAGAATTTCTTCGCATTACGGAATTTCGTTTGGAAGTCGTTCTCCTCGATCGTCGGGCTAAGACGAACTTCTTTCATCTGAATCACTTTCTGATTCTTCCGAGTTTCTTTGTCCTTCTTTTGCATCTCGAAACGGTATTTACCGTAGTCCATGATCTTACAAACTGGCGGCGTCGCTTGTGGAGCGACCATGACGAGGTCAAGTTCCGCTTCCTCTGCGAGACGTAGCGCTTCGTTGCGTGATTGGACACCTAGTTGAGCACCATCCGCTCCGATAAGACGAACTTCCCGGGCACGGATGCTTTCATTGATTAACAGATCTTTGCTAATGGTTAGCACCTCCATCGTGCATTGCACGAAAAATGAATGATAGAAAACGCTATAAAAAAAGCGTCGGCAGTTCTTCCCGCCCACACTCATAAGGAACGTCAAAGCATAGCAGTCGCTACACATTGCGTATCTTCATGATGAACCAGTACGAGTCGTCATACATGGTGAGAAGCGGGATGCTTCTGCTTTGTTGTCATTTCACTTTGCTATCATAGCACTTGTTTTCCCGTGATGTCAAGCCGCTTTCTATGTTCTTACAGAACGTTGCTCACATACTTGATTATAATAGCAATCCTTTGACGGATAAGCAAGAAGTTTCTAACCTGTTTTTCACGGGTACACTCTTAACATGGAAAAAAAGATTCAGAACATTCGCAAGCAAAATTGTTTATTTAGAATGATTATTGTTTTATAATCAATTTAATCTTACATAAGGGGGAGAATAACAGATGACTGAAAAACGATTAACGACCAATCAAGGCGTACCAATCGGAGACAACCAGAATTCACGTACGGCTGGACGTCGCGGACCAACGTTATTAGAAGACTATCAATTAATTGAAAAGATGGCCCATTTCGACCGGGAACGTGTACCTGAGCGTGTCGTACACGCTCGTGGATTCGGTGCTCACGGTGTCTTCACTGTCAAAAACTCAATGAAAAAGTACACGAAAGCTGCGTTTTTACAAGAAGAAGGGACAGAAGTTCCTGTTTTCGCCCGTTTCTCGACTGTTATTCACGGCACGCATTCTCCAGAGACACTCCGCGATCCACGTGGATTCTCTGTCAAGTTCTATACAGAAGAAGGAAACTGGGATTTCGTCGGGAACAACCTTCCTGTCTTCTTCATTCGTGACGCTATGAAGTTCCCGGATATGGTCCATTCACTTAAACCAGATCCACGCACGAATATTCAAGATCCCGACCGTTACTGGGACTTCATGACACTTCGTCCGGAATCGACGAACATGCTCATGCATCTCTTTACGGATGAAGGGATTCCTGCAAGTTACCGTAAAATGCGTGGTTCTTCCGTCCATTCATTCAAATGGGTGAACGCTCATGGCAATACGGTTTACGTCAAACTACGCTGGGTACCGAAAGCTGGCATTCATAATCTCTCAGCAGAAGAAGCGACAGAGATTCAAGGAAAAGACTTCAACCACGCTTCAAACGATACGTTCCAAGCGATTGAAGACGGAGATTATCCGGAATGGGATCTGTTCGTACAGGTGCTCGATCCGGCTGACGTCGATCAGTTCGATTTCGATCCGCTCGACGCAACAAAGGATTGGTTTGAAGATGTCATCCCGTTCCAACACGTTGGTACGATGACACTGAACAAAAACGTCGATAACTACTTCGCTGAAACAGAATCTGTCGGATTCAACCCAGGTGTCTTGATTCCAGGGATGTTACCATCTGAAGATAAGTTGTTACAAGGTCGTCTATTCTCTTACTCAGACACACAACGCTACCGTATCGGAACGAACTACCAACAACTTCCGATTAACTGTCCGTTCGCACAAGTGAACAATTACCAACGTGATGGTGCAATGCCAGTTGGTCAGCAAACGAGTCCGGTGAACTACGAACCAAACCGATATCAAGAAGAACCAAAAGAAACACCAGAGTATACGGAAGAAAACCAGCCGTTACTTGATGATAAACACGGTCGTCTCGAAATCGAGAAGACGAACAACTTCGGTCAAGCCGGCGAAGTATACCGTCGTCTGACAGAAGACGAGCAAGCAGCTCTTCTGAAGAACCTCGTCAATGATCTCGAGCAGGTTCGCCATGAGAACACAGTCTTGCTCGCAATCTGTAACTTCTACCGTGCTGATGCTTCACTCGGTCAGAAACTATCAGAAGCGCTTCAAGTCGATATCGAACCGTTCTTGCAACAAATGCGTTCATAACGTAAAACAAGCACCCTCGACGCTAGTCTTGGGTGCTTTTGCTTGGTTTAGTACGGAACAAAGTCATATCGTTCAGCTGTTGCATACGTATATTCGTTTAGTTTCGTAAATAAGACGATTCTATTTAATTGAACATCTTTGGCAGTATTTTGTTGCATGTACTGTTTTTCTGTTTCCGTAAATGAGTTATAAATTGGTGCATATCCATCGCTTTGAAACGGTTGCATTTGAATCGCACGATCGGCGTTTTCGAATGTATTATAGCGAATCGTCCCACCGATGATGCCTCGCCCTAAAATCGTCATTGCTTTTCCGTCTGCCCGGTGTACATCTCGAATCGTATTGTTGATGACGGTCGGATTTTTCCAGTTCATCATCGAAATGGCATAGTCCTTCGTCTTTTCGATCAAGTTATTTTCAATCCGGATATTCGTGTGTAAACGATTCTCTGTATATTGATGTGTGCCAATGGCGACGTTGATGTTAGAAAAAACATTGTTTCGAATCGTGATATCCGAATTTGGTGTACCATCTTGAGCAGACCACTTCCACGGAAAACCTTTCGTGATTGGATCCGGTGTATCTAAGTTAATCGATTCATTTGGTCCTGTATTCGCTATCATTGTCGCATCCACGAACTTCATATTTTCAATCGTCGCGTTTTTCGTCGCGTCTAACTCCATCGCATGTGATCCTTTTTGATTACGCACTGTGATGCCACCGATATATAAATTTTGGTTGTGTGCAATCGCAAAGGCAGATCCTCGCGAAAAGCCGTTTAAGTCGATTTGTGCGTTTCCTTTTCCGATGATCCGTGCGTTTTTCGTACCGTTGTATTTCGACATTTTTTTATTCAGACGTAACACAGACGGTGCTACTAAATCAAAGACACTCGTCGTCGCACTAATTTTTGACGTCCCTGTTTCAGATGTCTTTTTGATGATGACTCCGTCTTCTAAAATGACCGTCGTATTCGATGGAATTCCGACACGCAGTGGAGATAGATATGTTCCTTTCGTTAAAACTAGTGTACCCCCACCCTCTTTTTCAAGTCTTTCTAAATAAGAACGCATCGTATAATGATTTCGTGTTTTCGCATTGTAGGTCGTGTATTTTCGAATCAAGGGATCGATTGCTTCTGTTTTTGGTGTGATGCGATATGTCTTTTTAGTTGTTGCTGCTTTTGGCTGTTCAGCTGAAGTTCCTATGAACAAGAGGGAGGCAGCAAGTGTTATTGTCAGTGTTCGTTTCAATGTCATACGTCCTTTCTACTCATAAAACAAATTTATCCATTTCCCATTACATTCTAATACTTTCCCAAATAAAAATAAATATTTCCATCTTCTTTTTTCAAAACTAACTCTCTTGTTTATCGGATCTACTTCATTTGTTTTAAAGGATATACAAAAAAACCGATCATCCCGTAAAACGGAACAATCGGTAATACGCCATTATTTTGAACGGTTTGCGATTTCTGTTTCTAAATCGGATACGAATTGTTCAAGTGATGCATTGCTTGAGTCTTTTGAGCCGTAGCGACGAATGTTGACTTCGCGTGATTCGACTTCTTTATCACCTAAAACGAGCATGACTGGTACTTTGTTGACTTGTGCTTCACGAATCCGGTATCCGAGTTTTTCGTCACGGAAATCTGTTTCGACACGAATTCCTTTTTTCAGCAAGATCGCTTTGATTTCACGAGCATAGTCTTCATGCACTTTAGAAACCGGAATCAATTTCACCTGAACCGGTGCAAGCCATGTTGGGAACGCGCCTTTGTATTCTTCGATCAAGTATGCAACGAATCGTTCCATCGTCGAAACGACACCTCGGTGTAAGACGACCGGACGGTGATCTTGTCCGTCATTTCCTTTGTACGTCAATTCGAATCGCTCTGGTAAGAGGAAGTCGAGTTGGACTGTCGAAAGCGTCTCATCTTTACCAAGTGCTGTCCGAACTTGAACGTCAAGCTTCGGTCCGTAGAAGGCAGCTTCGCCTTCTGCTTCGAAGTATTCCAGTTCGAGCTCATCCATTGTTTCTTTTAACTCACGTTGCGCCATTTCCCAAATTGCATCGTTATCGAAGTACTTCTCTTTATCCGCTGGGTCACGGTACGAAAGACGGAATTTGTAATCCGTGATTCCGAAGTCAGCATAGACTTCTTGAATGAGGTGAACGATGGCTTTGAACTCATCTTTCATTTGGTCAGGACGGACGAACGTATGGCCATCGTTTAGGACCATGTAACGAACGCGTTGGAGTCCAGTTAATGCACCAGACATCTCATACCGGTGCATGCCACCAAGCTCCGCGACACGAAGCGGTAAGTCACGGTACGAACGTGGTTCGTTTTTGTAGACCATCATGTGGTGTGGACAGTTCATCGGACGAAGAACGAGTTCTTCATTGTCCATCTCCATTTTCGGGAACATGTCATCTTGATAGTGATCCCAGTGACCCGATGTCTTGTATAGATCGACTGAACCGAGGACCGGTGTATAGACGTGCTCATATCCAAGTTCGAGTTCTTTGTCGACGATATAACGCTCGACTGTCCGACGGATCGCTGCTCCTTTTGGTAGCCACATCGGAAGTCCTTGACCGACTTCTTGAGAAGTGAAGAACAATCCAAGTTCCTTCCCGAGTTTACGGTGATCCCGCTCTTTCGCTTCAGCAAGGAAGTGGAGATGTTGTTTCAACTGGTCTTTTGTTGCCCATGCTGTACCGTAAATCCGTTGAAGCATTTTATTTTTTGAATCGCCCCGCCAGTAAGCACCAGCAATGCTCATCAATTTGAAGACTTGTAACTTCGCTGTTGCTGGAACGTGTGGTCCACGGCAGAGATCGAAGAATTCGCCTTGACGGTAAATCGTCAAATCCTGATCAGCAGGAATCGATTCGATCAATTCGACTTTCAACGGATCATTGAGTTCTTTATAAATCGCGAGTGCTTCGTCACGCGAGACGACTTCCCGTTCGATCGGCAAGTTCTCACCGGCGATTTTATTCATCATTTTCTCGATTTCTGGTAAGTCTTCTTCTGTCAGACGACGTTCCATATCGATGTCATAGTAGAAACCATTCTCGATCGTCGGTCCGATTCCAAGATGAATCGTTTCATCCGGATACAGACGTTTGATGGCTTGTGCCATCAAGTGAGCTGAAGAGTGACGAATCAAATCGAGCCCTTCTTCTGAATCCGGCATGATCAATTCGATTGTGCCGTCCTCTTCGATTGGACGACGGTAATCGATGGCGTGCCCGTTTAGTTTGGCAGCAAATGCTTTTTTACGAAGTCCTGGGCTGATTGAAGCCGCAACCTCTTCAGCTGTCGTGCCGGCTGCGAATTCTTTTACGGCGCCGTCTGGAAATGTAAGTGCGATGTTTGACATGACTGTTTCCCCCTTTAACAAAATAAAAAAGACTCATCCCTAAAAAGGGACGAGTCTTAATCTCGTGGTACCACCCTCGTTCCCGGACCATGTACTGGTTCGGCTCGAACACGCGTTAACGGGCGTGAGGCGCAAACGGATTAGCCCCGTTCGTGCTATGAGGGAGTAAAGACATGAATGATGCCATGAGAAGCTTCCACCATTCTTCTCTCGCTAGTTTGGTTCATTTCATACTTCTTATCCTCAATCGTTGCATCGTCTATTGACGTGTCATTAGTATAACGAATCGGTCGCTTCCTTGACAAGGAAAATTAGTAGCGACGTCGATTTTCACCGAGGAACTCGATCGGTTGTGTCGTCGTCCGGATCCGTTCCATTAGTCGTGCGGCCTTTAACTTATCACCTTGATCGTTCGTAATCCCGAAATGAAGCTCGAGTTCGTCATACGATAAGTTCGAGCTGAATAATGTCGGCAGACGATGCATCATGCGGTATTGCAAAATGATCCCGAACAATTCATCCCGTACCCACGGACTGATCGATTCTGCACCGATATCGTCAATCAGCAAGACTGGAATCGTTTGGAATCCTTCGAGGAACGTATCGAACGAGTCCGACCGGATTCGTCGTTTCGCTTCAGCGACGAAACCAGGAGCATGGACGAGAATCGTTGCAATCCGTTCTTTCTTCAGTGCATTCCCGATCGCAGCCAAGAGATACGTTTTCCCGACACCAAAGCTACCGTGCAGATACAATCCCTTTACATGCTCTTTTGAGCGCAGATGATTGAGGAACTGCGAAGCCGCGCGCAAGGCAAGCTTCCGGTCCGTAGTCGACAAGTCGAAATCACTGAAGTTCGCATCGCGGACTTCGTCCGGAAGGAATAGGCTCTTGAATTTTTTCTCAAGTGCACGTTCATCCTCTCGATCTTTGAGCGCTTGTGACTTCTCATACGAAACGACAATCTGTCCTTTTTCGACATGCAGGATCGGCTGATAACCTTCAATGACGGCCTTACTTTCAATCAGTCGATTCCCGTCCATCTGTTCCGCGTATTCATTCAGCTTGAGCATGCCCCGCTCGATCATTCGTTGATCGATTTCCGGATGGGTCCGTAAGAACATGACGACCCCCGGATGAGACAACACCCGTTGTTGAATCGCTCGAACCGATTCTGCGACGTCCGGTCGACTTAATATTTTTTCGATAGATGATTGGATATGTTCCATGTCCCGACTCCTTTAGTTCCCCTTCAGTTCTCGTAAGATTCGTTCCATCTCTTCATCGTCTGGAACATCCGCTTCGAAACTCGCTTTTTTAGAGGCTTCATACTGTTGCTGTTTCGCCTTCTCTTCTTGCAACCATTTCGGATTCGGACCGCCGTTCGTATTGCTTGTCCGTCCCCGACGTCCACCAACGGTCTGACGCGCGCGTTCTTGTTTTTGCTCCTGCTTCTTCGCGATCAAGTCATCTTGCTCCTGCGTCTTCGCCAGTGCCTCGGATGCTGTCACGTACCCCTTCTGTTTCCAATCATCGACGATCGATAAGAGGAAGTTCTTACTGAAGCGATTGTCTTTTTTGACGACGAGCGCATAGTAGTAGGCGGCATTGACGATCCCAGACGACATCTCATAATCGATGATCAATTGTTGGATCAACTCTTCATCTCGCTCTGACAGCGCTTTGACCTTCCGCAACTTCGCGACATAATGCTTCGGATGGGTGCTTTCCATCGTCTCCGTCGCTTCGACGTCTCCGACCTCGATCGTGTCGAGTGAGGCGACCTTCGCTTTTTTCTCTCGGCTGAGTTTTTGTTTCGCTGACAACATCATCTGTTTGCAACGTTCTTGTTTCTCAGCATCGGTCATCGGCAAGTATGCTTCGTGACGGAAACGGGCATTCAACAGCTCCGCCATCAATGCTTCATTCGACTGCGTGACGTAAGCAAGCTTCACGAGCAGATGATCGATCGCCTTTGAGTAAAAGGTCCGTGGTAAAAAGCGATCGGTTTGACGTTTCATCTCTTCTAAATCAAACGAATAATCGAATTCATATACTGCTCGTTCCTGTTTGGCATAGGCCTTCGGCTGATGCGCAGAAGCAAGACCAGCTTTCACATCGAACACTTGATCAAATCGGACCGTCCGATCAACGATATTCTTCGGAAGCGGTTCCGTCCGGAAACGATGCTGGAGGGAGCGGAAACGAATTTCACCGACGCGGTAGAATAGCAGACTCGATAACACCCCGTCATTCAAGAAAGTGTTCGGCGCAAGCGGCACCCGGATTTGATAGATGTAGCGATACGCGGCTTGGCGCGCTTCGAACGTCCGGATCAAACCGATGCCTTCTAGCTTGAATAACTCTTCCTTGAACTCGTCGACGGAAAAACCGAGTAGCGTTCCGAGTTCCGCATGGGAGATGTATTGGGATTTTGTTTTTCCCGGAATCATCTCGCTCCAAAACGTTTGATAGAGTCCAAGTGCTTTGACACCAATGATCGGCTGGTACAAATAATATAAAGATTGATAGGCTTCACGGTCGACGACACCATTGCTCATCACTAAGCAAAGATCGGTACCGGAAAGTTCACGTTCTACCATCTGACTCGTCCTTTCCTTAGGGAGAAAAAGAGAGGTGCGCTGACCGGACAGACGACCTCTCTTATATCACGTTCAATTTTCACGGTCATTTTCTTGATGTCGCTCCATCAGCTCAGAGAGCTCTTGGAAGAAGACATTGATGTCCTTGAATTGTTTATAAACACTCGCAAAGCGGACGTATGCCACTTCATCGACGGAAGCTAATTCATTTAACACGAGACGTCCGACCTGCTCACTTGGAATCTCATGCTGAGCCGTCGCCCGCAATGCCTTTTCGACCCGACTGACGACTGTTTCTAGCTGTTCAATCGAAATCGGTCGTTTTTCACAGGCACGCACTAGTCCCCTCAAAATTTTATCACGATTAAACTCGTCGCGCGTTCCGTCTTTCTTTACGATGATTAAAGGGGTCTGTTCGACCATTTCGAAAGTCGTAAAGCGATAGCCGCAAGACTCACATTCACGTCTCCTCCGAATCGAACCGAAATCCTGGACCGGTCTTGAGTCCAGTACTTTTGTTCCGTTAAAATTACAGGCTGGACAGCGCATGCCGTACCTCCGTTCACGTGATTTCTTTTGTTCCAATCATTTTTAATCGATATCCCGCATCAAGTGATGCATAGATTCGCTCGATGTGTTTTTCGAGATCAGGTCCGAGAAGACTTTCACGATGTAAGAATAGATCGACGGCCGTACGTCCGCCCGCCACCATAATGACGGTCGCGAGTCCGTCGACTTCTTTTAATGTAAAAGCGAGTTCTCCACGTTCCGCGTCAACACGACGAACTGTCCCGCCTTCTTGCTTTAAGATATTTTCTAAACCAGCAAACAACATCTCGACTGTTGCCGCATAGTAGTGTGTGCGTAAATTTTCGTTTTTATGTGTATCGGATGTCTCTAGCTGTTTTTGCAAGCGTTCCTTCAGTCCCATGGTCATCCTCTTTTCTTTGTTTCTTCTACTATTAAGAATAACAGACGTCAGACATATTAAAAAGCCCTCGTCTGAACGACGAGGGCTTGACGAATTCGTGTGTGTTGTCAGTTGACGTGCTGGACAGTAGCCGCTGGAACTTGAACTGGTCCCATACCACGTGGAATTTCGACATTTTCACGGATTTTCGCATCGAGCTTTTCAGCAATGTAGTTCGCTGCGATGGCTGGATCGATCCGATCCCCACAAGTAAAGACATCAACCGATGCATACCCGTGCTCTGGGAAACTGTGAATCGTCAAGTGCGATTCAGAGATAATGACGACGCCACTGACGCCGTGTGGTGCAAACTTGTGGAATGCTACTTCTCGTACTTCTGCACCTGCTTGAAGTGCTGCGTCAACGAAAAGTCGTTCAACGAATTCCATGTCGTTCAATTTTTCAGGATTACAATCCCAAAGTTCTGCAATAATGTGTCTTCCCATAGTATCCATTTGTGGATCCCCCCTACATTCAATGGTCTTCAAAGTAGTTGATCACTTACTTTGCGCCTGAGTCGTTCGCACCCACGGGGGAAAGTTAGTCCAGAGAGGTCCTAACCCTTTAAGCTGCGATTGCCAGACCGATTGAAGTTCACGATTTGAATTATAGCGAGTATCAAAAAGATACACAAGGATAAATTTCAAAAATTAATACATTTCTAGAAAAAAAACGGGACAGGTCCCGTCGTTACTGGGATCTGCCCGTTGTCATTAATTCAATTCAAGTTCTTTTTCAACCGTTCCCATCGCCTCTAAGTGCGCCGAAACAAGGTGTACGAGGTCGACGACGCGGCAGGAGTAACCCCACTCATTATCGTACCAAGCGAGGACCTTCACCTGACGACCACCCATGACCATCGTCGAGAGTCCATCGACGACCGTCGAACGCTCTTCTCCGTTGAAGTCGATCGAAACGAGCGGTTCCATCGTCATTCCGAGAATGCCTTCAAGCGCACCGTCCGCTGCTTTCGTGAACGCTTCGTTCACTTCGGCAACCGTCGTATCGCGACTGACTTCGACGACGAGATCGACGAGTGAGACGTTTGGTGTCGGAACACGAAGCGCGAGTCCATTCAATTTTCCTTCCAAGTGTGGCAAGACGAGAGAAATCGCCTTTGCCGCACCTGTCGATGTTGGAATGATGGATGAGCCACATGCACGGGCGCGTCGTAAATCCTTATGTGGATTATCAATATTATTTTGATCGTTCGTAAACGCGTGAACCGTCGTCACGAGACCCGATTCGATTCCGAATGCCCGATCGATGACTTGCACGACAGGTGCGAGACAGTTCGTCGTACACGATGCGTTCGAGACGATAGCATCTGTTTCATGATCATACATGTCGTCATTGACACCCATGACGATCGTCCGGACATCCCCTTTAGCAGGTGCCGTGATGACGACCTTTTTTGCGCCTGCCACTAAATGCTTCGCAGCACCCGTATCTGAGTTGAACTTTCCTGTCGCTTCGACGACGATATCGATGCCGAGTTCCCCCCACGGCAATAGTTCAGGATTGCGTTCACTGACGATTTGAATTTGTCTTCCGTCAACCATCAACGCCCCATCGATGATGTCGACCGAATAATTGAATTTTCCATGTACCGTGTCGTACTTGATTAAATGTGCGAGTGTTTCGACTGGATAACTTGCATTGATTGCTACGACTTCGCTTTTCCCCTCAGCGATCAGACGTCGAAAGACCATTCGACCAATTCGACCAAAACCATTGACTGCCACCTTGACTCCCATGTGCGGATCCCCCTTCAATGTGACGGATGTAGCTCCGTTTACAGATAGAACTATATCATGAAATGTAAGCGATTTCATTATGTTCTCTAAAAAAAGTGAGAGAAGATGGAAACTTCTCTCACTTCACACTTTTCATGTACCACTCTCATGCTTATCGGTGTCATATAATACTAACCATTTATCGATTTGTTGATATAACGAATCAAGACTCCCATCATTGAAGAACACATCATCCGCAAGCTCTTTTTTCTGTTCAATGCTAAGTTGCGAATGAATACGTGCATATGCTTCTTCTTCCGATAGATCATTACGTTGCATCAATCGTCTTAACTGCATGTTTTCCGGACAATAAACGACGACGACACGGTCGAACAGCGTCCGCCAATCGCCTTCAAGTAATAACGGAATATCAAATACGACGAGCGAATGTCCTGAACGTTCATAGGCATCTGCTTCATCAAGCATCTGTTGTCGAATACTTGGGTGCATCAACTGATTCAGCTGTTGTCGTTTTTCGCTATCCTGAAAAATGATTTGTCCGAGTTTTGGACGAACGAGACGTCCTTCTTCGAATGCTTCCGGGAAGGCCATCTTGACCCCATCATAGGCTCGCCCTCCTGGTTCAATGACTTCTCGCGCAACAAGATCCGCATCGATGACGGCTATTCCTTTTTGCTTCAGATAGCTAGAGACCGTACTTTTACCGGTAGCGATACTACCCGTCAGACCTACCCTCATAAGGCGACCTGTTGGCACGTCGGACAGAAGTGTGTTCCTCGTCCGCCGACTTTGATTTTTTCAATGGCAGTGCCGCAACGGGGACATGGTTCGCCCTTTTGACCGTATACCGCGAGTTGAAGCTGGAACTCACCTTTTCCGGAAGGTGAGACATAACTTCGGATCGTACTTCCCCCTGCTTCTACCGCTTGTCGTAAGACGTCGACACCGGCTTGATGGATGCGTGAGATATCATCAAGCGTCAAGGCACCAGCCTTCGTCAACGGATGGACACGTGCCGCATGAAGGGTCTCATCGACATAGATGTTACCGAGACCAAGGAAGACCGATTGGTCGAGCAATGCCGTTTTGATTGGACTTCTTTTTTTACGAATTAAATTCTCCGCTAACACTTCTGCTGTGAACTCTGGATCAAATGGTTCACGCTCCAGCTGTGCCAGTGGAGCAGTCTGCATCGCTGTTTCCTTATCACGTAATTCCATCGTTCCGAACTTCCGGACGTCATTGTAATGCAGCTCCGAACCATCCGTGAAACGGAAGACGACATGAGTATGTTTATCCCGCTCGACCGGTTGTGGATACGGGAAGTACTTCCCTTCCATCCGCAAATGGCTGACGAGATAAAAACGATCAAAATCAAAGAGTAGGAACTTACCGCGACGTTCGACGCGTTCGATCCGTTCTTGATGTAAGGCATCTGCAAATGGTGCCACTTCCATCCCCCGAATCATTTTCGGGTGGTAGACTTTGACGGAAGAGACTGTTTTTCCAGAGACCGAACGTTCTAAACTGCGGCGAACGGTCTCGACTTCAGGTAATTCAGGCACGTCTATTCCTCCTTGCTTACTTCGTTTCGTACCACGTATGTCCTGCGCCCCCATCGACGCGTAGCGGTACGGATAATTCGACGGTCTGCTCCATCGCTTGTTTGACAAGCGCTTGTAGCGCATCGAGTTCCTCGTCTGGTGCTTCAAAAATCAACTCATCGTGTACTTGTAATAACAAACGCGCTTTCAGATCAGATGCCTGTAAGGCAGCATGAACATCAAGCATCGCTTTTTTAATGATATCCGCAGCCGAACCTTGAATCGGCGTATTGATCGCCGTACGTTCCGCAAAACCGCGTAAGTTGAAGTTTTTCGAATTGATATCCGGAATATTACGGCGGCGGTTCATCAACGTTTCGACGAATCCATTCGCTCGTGCCGTCTCGATCGCCGTATCCATGAACTGTTTGATTTGCGGGAACAGCTCGAAATAACGATCGATGAACGATTGTGCTTCCTTCCGCGTGATGTTCAAATTTTGTGACAGTCCATAATCGCTGATTCCATAAATAATGCCGAAGTTGACGGCTTTCGCCTGACGACGCATGTTTCCTGTGACATCCTCCGGTTCAACACCAAAGACACTACTTGCCGTTTGGGTATGGATGTCCTCATCATGTAAGAACGCATCGACAAGCGTCTGATCCTGCGACATATCGGCCATGACACGTAATTCGATTTGTGAATAATCGGCAGCGTACAGTGACCAGCCTGCTTCACTTGGAACGAAGGCTTTTCGAATCTTCCGTCCTTCTTCAATCCGAATCGGGATATTCTGAAGGTTCGGATTGACCGAACTTAAACGGCCTGTCTGGGCAATCGTCTGAGCAAAACGGGTATGAATCTTTCCGTCTTCCTTGATGACTTTTTGTAAGCCTTCGACATACGTCGACTGTAATTTTTGGAGCTCCCGGTATAACATGATGTGATCGATGACCGGATGCAACGGACGCAGTTTTTCAAGGACGTCCGCGGCAGTCGAATAGCCGGTCTTTGTTTTCTTGAAGGCGGGCAGTTCGAGTTTTTCAAACAGAATCACACCAAGTTGTTTCGGTGAATTGATATTGAACGACTCACCTGCCGCTTCAAAGACCAACGTCTCAAGTTCCGTTAAACGTCCGGCAAGATCTGCTTGCATCGATTGGAGGGTCGCGACGTCGACACGAATCCCGGTCCACTCCATCTCAGCGAGGACACCTGACAATGGACGCTCTAGTGTTTCATACAGCTCATATTGCTGATTCGCCTTCAACTCTTCCCGGACTTTCGGGAACAATAATTCGATCATCCGTGCCTTCTCTGCAAGATAAGGGTGTAATACGTCATCCGCTGGGGCTAGACGTTTCGCTCCCTTACCGAGGACCGCTTCTTCGTTCGGTGCCATCAATGCATAATGACCAGCAATTGAAGCGAGCGTCGTGCCGCCACTTAAATTCAATAAGTAACCCGCTAATAACAAATCCTCATAACCGTTTAAGGTTAAGCCATGCTTACGCAACGCGAATGCGACTTGTTTGGCATCGAGACAAATCTTCCGATGTTCCGACTCGATCCATTGGCGGAATGCCGGATCCTCGACGAGCGTTGGAGCAGCAACATAGATCGTGTCAGGCGTCGCGATCGCAAACCCGATGATGTCTTCTTCCATGTAATCCTCTCGTAGCTGTTCAGCAAGCAACACCGCATCGGTGACGTCTTCAGGAAGTGAAGTGATCGTCACGACGTTCAACTGCTCTTTATCCTCTTCTTTGACGACAGGAGCAAATCGATTCGTCAACGACTTGAAGCCAAGCGACTGGAACAACGAATACGGCACTTGGGTATCAACGTCGCGAATTTGCAAATCCTCTAGCGTCGTCTCGAGCGGGACATCAACTTTAATCGTCGCAAGTTCTTTCGATAGTCGTGCGAGTTCTTCGTTCGCGATGACTTTTTCCTTCTGCTTCCCTTTTAAGTCTTCAACATGTTCATACAGTCCTTCGACAGAACCGTATGCCGAAATCAATTTTACCGCCGTCTTTTCACCAATCCCAGGAATCCCTGGAATGTTATCCGACTTATCCCCCATTAACCCCTTCAGGTCAATCATTTGAATCGGCTTTAGACCACCATACGTCTCAGCGAACAGTTCCTCCGTCATGCACTGGACGTCCGTGATCCCACGCTTCGTGATCAAGACTTCGACCTTATCTGTGACAAGTTGAAGTAAATCTTTATCACCTGTGACGATCCGCGTCCGATCCGTCGACATCGTTCGTGCGAGCGTACCAATCAAATCATCTGCCTCATAGCGATGGAGTTCCATCATTTGAATACCGAGCGCTTCACAGATATCCCGGACGATCGGGAATTGCTCACGTAGTTCGGACGGTGTCTTTTCCCGACTTCCCTTATACTCCTGATAGACATCATGACGGAACGTTTCACTCGAAGCATCGAAGGCAACGAGCATATGTGTCGGTTGTTCTTCCTCGAGCAACTTCAATAACATCATCGTAAAGCCATAAGCTGCGTTCGTATTTCGTCCTTGCGCATCCGTCATTGGTGGTAAGGCGAAAAACGCCCGATAGGTCAACGAGTTCCCATCAATCAATAGCAATTTATTTTCCATCATCTACGCCCCTTTAATCGATTTTCTGTTCCTATTGTATCACTCTACACACATTTGTTCGCTAAAAATGACCAAAAAAAGACGATTGACTCACGGAGAGTCAACCGCCAAGGGCATGACGACATGGGAGCTGATCCAGTCGCCATACAGATGATGAAGAAGGTACTTTCATCATAAGATACATCTATTAAGGAAATGTGAATCCACTGTGAAATTCAGCCATGTTTTGGTAAACGAATCGTAAATGTCGTGCCTTTGTGCTCTTCCGATGCGATTTCGATCTCACCGTGATGGAGGTCGACAATGTGTTTGACGATGGCTAGTCCAAGACCCGTTCCCCCAGAATTACGGCTTCGTGCCTTATCGACACGATAGAAACGTTCGAAGATTCGTTGGGTTTCTTTCGGATGAATACCAATTCCGTCATCTTTGATGATGAGTTGGACAGACTCTTCTCCATCCTCGAGCTGAATCCAGACGTTGCCGCCGTTCGGCGTATAATTCAACGCATTCGCAACCAAGTTGACGACGACCTGTTTCAGACGATTCAGATCTGCTCGGATGAAGACTTCCTCTTCCATTTCGATATGAATCGTCATCTCTTTTTCTGTTGCTCGTCGATGCAGGAGTGCTGCTGTCTCCCGAACGAGACTTGTCACGTCAACGATTGCAGTCTCGAGCTGATAGTTATCTTGTTCTAAACGAGACAGCTCAAGCAAATCTTCTACCAATGTCTGCATTCGTTCCGATTCATCGTGGATGATCCGTAAGAACTGCTCTCGGATTTCCGGAACCTCTTGCGCACCATCGAGTAACGTTTCCGCAAATCCTTTAATGGACGTCAATGGTGTCTTTAATTCATGGCTGACATTCGCGACGAAGTCTTTACGCATTTGTTCCAGTTTTTTGATTTCCGTGATGTCGTTAAAGACGACGGTCGTTCCCTGCACGCGACCGTTCTTATCGAAAATCGGAGCGGCACTGACCATGAACGTCCGGCTATTGATGCCAAATCGAACACTCGACTGCTTTCGATTCGGTTTTTCCGTCAGATAGACATCTTCAATCACCTGACTCATTTTTTCGTTCGGAAGTACACGATAGTACAGCTTCCCACTAGACGGTTCATGAATGTTGAACATTTCCCGATACGTCCGGTTGACGAGCAGGACGTAGCCCTTCTCATCAATCAACATAAGACCGGCGCCCATGTATTCGATCAAAGATTCGAGACGTGCTCGTTGCATTGCTTCACCAGACGATGCGTTTTCGAGATTTCGCGCTAATAGATTGATAGAGCGCCCTAAATCGCGTGATTCATCCGGTGCCGCTAATTCATACACACGCGACTTGTAGTTCCCGTGCGACAGTTCATGTAAAACATCTGTTGCTTCTGCGATTGGACGTAGAAATCGTTTCGTCGACCGATAGATCGTCAAGAATATGATCACTAACGAGGCGAGTAGGGACAGAATGATGACCGTCCAAATCCGTGAATAAATGACGTTCAAGTCTTTTGCATAACGAATGAAACTGACATATACCTCACCACCGTCCGCTGTCGGAACAGGCTTCGTGAATTGGACGACACTGTCATCTGTTTTCGATTCAAACGTACCCTCATCAGGAATCGCTGAAAAATTGAGGGTCGCGACTTTCAGTTTCGTCACATCAACCGGTGTACCGGCAATGATTTCACCCCGACTATTGAATAAAATCATATCGAAGTTTGATTCCGCGTACAACTGATTCACGTACTGGGCCATCTCCGAAACATCGCGCCCTTGTAAGATCGTCTCGACAAGAGAAGTCTCATCCATCAATTTTTCTTTTTCATTTTGGACATAAAATTCTTTGAAGGATTGTCCAAGTAAGAAACCGAGTGCAATCAGCACGAGACTGATGAATGAAAACATTTTAAAGATGAATCGCTTGCGATACTTACTCATTCCGGTTTCGGCTCCTCCATCTTATACCCGAGACCACGAATCGTTTTGATGTAAATCGGTTTTTTCGTATTCGGCTCGATTTTTTCACGGACATGGCTAATGTGCACATCCACGATTCGTGTGTCGCCGACGAAATCATAGTTCCAGATTGCGGATAAGAGTTGATCGCGTGTCAGGACACGCCCCTTATTTTTAGCAAGATATACGAGCAATTCGAATTCCTTAGGTGTCAGTTCAAGACGCTCTTCTGCTTTGAAAGCTTCGTAGTTATCTGGAACGATCTTGACATCACCAATCAGAATCGTCCCATCCGTCACTTCTTCTGAAGGTGTTGTCTGATGACTCATCCGTCGTAAAATCGCTTTCACACGGGCGACGACTTCACGTGGACTAAATGGTTTCGTCAGATAATCGTCCGCACCGAGTTCCAGACCAAGGACTTTATCGAACTCATCATCCTTTGCCGTCAGCATCAAAATCGGCGTATTGATTTTTTGCTGGCGTAGTCGTTTACATACCTCCAAACCATCGAGTTCCGGCAACATGAGATCTAGTACGATCAATGCGGCATCTTGTTTTTCCGCTAATTTTAAACCTGACATCCCATCATGTGCCGTTTCGACGACGAAACCAGCCTGCTCTAGATTAAACTTCAACAGTGTTGCAATCGACAATTCATCATCTACCACGATAATTTTATCTTTCAAACCTTGCATCCCCCTCAAGTTTCGTTCTTTCGAATGAGGAATTCCGTGGAATCCGCTTCGTCTGTCTTCATCTTACCGACTTTCACAGGAAAATCACAAATCTTTCTGCTGTTTCTTTACACAATCTTTAAAGGAGATGCCGAATCTCACTAGATCATTCGTGTAAAAGCTAATAAAACGGGGAAACAATACATATCGTCAATTGTAGGAGGTAGAATGTATGGAATGGAACCATCCCCTTTTTGCAGCCATTACGGCGTGGTTCATCGCCCAAGCAGCGAAGCTTGTCACGAGTTTGGTACGGACACGAAAGTTCGACCTGGAAATCATGTTTGCTTCTGGTGGTATGCCTAGTTCACATAGCTCGACTGTCGTCGCCTTAGCCGTGGTCATCGGTTTTCAGGAAGGCTTCTCGTCCTCACTCTTCGCACTAGCTGCTATATTTGCCACGATCATCATGTATGACGCAACGGGTGTCAGACAAGCAGTCGGTGTTCAGGCAAAATTACTCAATGATTATTTCAAAGGAATTCGTCATGAGACCCCTCTTCTGAATGAGCTCGTCGGTCATACCGAGTTTCAGGTGTTCGTCGGTCTGTTACTCGGACTAGTCGTCGGTCTTCTATGGCCCGTCTTCTTCTTTTAATCCTATGATGTACAACAGCCCATCCAATAATCGGATGGGCTGTTTGAGTATGATATAGCTTATGGTTTCAAGACGACCTTGATGCATCCATCTGTCCGATCATTAAATGTCTGATAGGCAGAAGCAGCATCATCAAGTGCCACTCGGTGTGTCACGATATCCGTCGGATCAAATTCTTGATTGATGATTTTCTGGAATAGTTCCGGCATCAAATGAATGACTGGTGCTTGTCCCATTTTCAGCGTAATATTTCGGGTAAAGAAATCGCCAAGCGGAAACTGATTATATTTTTTAGCGTAGACGCCTGTCAACTGCACAGTACCAAATTTCCGGACAGCGTCCTTTGCAATGTCAATGGCACTCAACGTTCCACCTTGCAGACCAATCTTTTGTTCAATTTTTTCTACAGGGGACATCTTCCCATCAAAACCGACGCAATCAATTACGACGTCTGCCCCACCTTGTGTCAGCTCTTTAATATACGCACCACTTTCTGCGTGATCTGAGAAATTTACTGTCTCGACTTTATTCGTGACTTTAGCATGATTTAATCGATACACTTGATCATCTACCGCAATGACTCGCTTTGCCCCTTGCATCCATGCAAATTTTTGTGTCATTAGTCCAACTGGTCCTGATCCGAGTACAACGACTGTATCTCCTTTTTTCACACCCGCATGCAGAACACTCCAATACGCCGTAGGTAAAACGTCAGATAAAAACAATAGTGCCTCATCTTCTAATTCACATGATTCAGGAATCACGAGTGGCATGAAATTCCCGAACGGAACTTTTAAATATTCCGCCTGACCACCGGGATGTCCACCAAACTCTTCTGTAAAGCCGAAGTACCCACCTGTATCAACATGGGGATTTCCGTTCGAGTTATCACATTGACTCTCCATATCATGTTCACAAAAGAAACAGTGACCACAAGCAACATTAAACGGTAACACGACGCGATCACCACGCTTGACCTTCGTCACACCTGGTCCAACTTCTTCAACGATGCCCATCGGTTCATGACCAATGACATAATCCTTGTGAGCCGGCATATTCCCTTGATAGATGTGTAAATCTGATCCACAAATGGCAGTCGAAGTGATTTTAACGATGATATCATCGTTTTTATCAATCGATGGATCCTGGACTTGTTTGACTTGAACATCTTTTGCTCCTTGGTACGTTACGGCGCGCATGTGGCATCCCCCTTAGTGGAATAGAATGACGTACCTTTGTCCTTACCCTAATACAATCTTTTTTTATACATGTTTATTGAAATTGGAACTTTTCTCCTATATATATCGTATGTTGTGAAAAACACACTTTACACAATTAACCTATGAATGAAAGGAGGCACTCGCGTGGCACGATGCACCGTTTGTCGTCAATCCTGGTCTGCTCGAACAATCTATCGTTTAATCTGGTCTGCTCACGGACTCCCCTGTCCACATTGTCAAAACCGACAACATCTACATATGGAACATCAAGGTCACTTCCTTCGAATCGGATATTTGATTCCTTGGCTGACGTTTCTTCTTATACTGATTTGTCCTTGGTATGCCAAGTTATCGCACTATGCTTCTCCTCATCGGTTATGACGAGACAAAAAAGACGAACTTGTCACTTTCGACAAGTTCGTCTTTTTTTAGAATCAAGATTTTAATAAGTCGAGTACAGAACGGACTGTAGAGGCAGAGCGATTCAAAGCCTCTTGCTCTTCAGTCGTCAGTTCGAGTTCATAGACATGCTCAACACCGTTTCCGCCAAGAATGACCGGTACACCGAAATACATATCGTCATATCCATATTCGCCTTCGAGATAAGCAATGGCAGGTAGAATACGTCGCTGGTCCTTCAAGATCGCCTCGACCATCTCAGCAATTGCTGCTGCCGGTGCGTAGTAAGCGGAACCGCTTCCGAGTAACTGAACGATTTCACCGCCGCCTTTACGTGTTCGGTCAACGATCGCCTCTAACCGCTCCTTGGATATCAGTCTCTCGATTGGAATGCCTCCTGCCTGAGAATAGCGCAGTAGCGGCACCATGTCATCTCCGTGTCCTCCGAGTACGAATCCCGATACATCCTTTACAGAAACGTTCAGTTCCTCTGCTAAGAATGTCCGGAAACGTGCCGTGTCGAGGACACCGGATTGACCGATGACACGCTCTTTTGGAAAACCAGATGCTTGATAGACTGTATACGTCATCGCATCGACCGGATTCGTCAAAACAATGATGATCGATTCCGGTGCATGCGCGACGATTTCCTTCGTCACAGCCGTCATGACGGCAGCATTCGTACTCACGAGGTCCTCACGGCTCATCCCTGGCTTCCGAGCGATACCGGCAGTGATGACGACGATATCCGCACCGTTGATGTCGGCATAGTTCGATGTCCCTTTTACTGAAGCATCAAACCCGAGGATCGGCGCTGCCTCTTGCATATCGAGCGCCTTTCCTTTCGTCGGATTCTCTTGCTCGGGTCGGTCGACGAGGACGACATCTCCTAGCTCTCGCTGAGCAAGATAGAGTGCTGTCGTTGCGCCCGTAAAGCCACTTCCTATGACTGCGATTTTCTTCCGTCTGTTCATCGACTCATTCCTCCTGATCGGATTACATGTTTTTGATGAGTTCGTCCGCGAATTCAGAACACTTCACTTCAGTCGCACCATCCATGAGACGTGCGAAGTCGTATGTGACAACTTTCGATTCAATCGATGTTTCCATCGATTTGATGATGAGATCTGCTGCTTCGTTCCAGCCGAGGTGACGGAACATCATTTCGCCTGACAAGATGACAGACGATGGGTTTACTTTATCAAGTCCAGCGTATTTCGGTGCTGTACCGTGAGTGGCTTCAAAGATCGCATGACCTGTCATGTAGTTGATGTTTGCTCCAGGTGCGATTCCGATACCACCGACTTGTGCAGCAAGTGCATCTGAGATGTAGTCACCGTTCAAGTTCATTGTCGCAACGACATCGAACTCTTTTGGACGAGTCAAGATTTGTTGTAAGAAGATATCAGCGATTGAGTCTTTCACGATCAACTTACCAGCAGCTTCTGCGTCTGCTTGTGCTTTGTTCGCAGCATCTGTTCCTTCTTCTTCCTTGATACGATCATACTGGTTCCAAGTGAAGACGTGCTCTGCGTATTCACGCTCAGCAAGCTCATAACCCCAGTTTTTGAAAGCTCCCTCAGTGAACTTCATGATGTTTCCTTTGTGAACGAGCGTCAACGAAGCGCGCTTGTGCTCAAGTGCGTATTCGATCGCTGCACGAACGAGGCGTTCTGTTCCCTCTTTTGAAATCGGTTTGATTCCAAGACCAGATGTCTCAGGGAAGCGGATTTTATTGACACCCATTTCGTTTTGAAGGAACTCAAGCAGTTTTGCAGCGCCTTCGCTACCTTCTGCGTATTCGATTCCTGCGTAGATGTCTTCAGTATTTTCACGGAAGATGACCATGTCTGTATCTTCTGGGCGTTTAACCGGTGAAGGAACACCTGTGAAGTAACGAACTGGACGAAGGCATGTGTACAAATCAAGTTCTTGACGTAGAGCAACGTTCAACGAACGGATTCCGCCGCCGACTGGTGTCGTAAGTGGTCCTTTGATTGCGATGATGTGCTCGCGAATGAGGTCAAGTGTCTCTTCCGGTAACCAGTTGCCTGTTTTGTTGAATGCTTTTTCACCAGCGTAGACTTCTTTCCATTCGATTTTCTTTTCACCGTTGTATGCTTTTTCAACTGCTGCATCAAACACACGTACCGCTGCGTTCCAGATATCAGGTCCTGTTCCGTCACCAATGATGAACGGAATGATTGGAGCGTTTGGAACTTGAAGTGTACCGTTAGTTACTGTGATGTTTTCGCCTTGAAGTGTAGCCATGTCTAAAAATCCCCCTTAAGTAATTGTAATCTACATCAAAAATCAGGAGAGGATTGCTCCTCCCCGTCCTTTTAACGTTCTTGGATGGACACGTATGTCCGGTGCGTTTCACCCGTGTAGTCTGCACGCGGGCGAATCAGACGGTTATCGCTATACTGCTCTAAAATGTGCGCCAACCAACCTGACATCCGACTTACTGCAAAGATTGGAGTGAATAGTTCTGTATCAAGTCCAAGTGCATGGTACGTAGAAGCGGAATAGAAATCAACATTTGGTTTCAATCCTTTTTCCGATTGGACGATTTTGTCGATCTTAACTGACATCTCATACCATTTCGGCTCCCCGATTTGAGCAGTCAGCTGACGACTCATTTCTTGAAGGTGCTTCGCACGTGGATCGCCGTCCTTGTAGACACGGTGACCGAAGCCCATGATTTTTTGCTTGTTCTCAAGTTTATTATGAACATACTCGTCAACCTTTTCAACCGAATCAATTTCTAACAACATCTTCATGACGGCTTCGTTCGCGCCACCGTGAAGTGGTCCTTTTAATGCGCCCATCGCTGCCGTCACACCTGAGTAGACGTCAGAGAGCGTCGCGACACACACGCGTGCTGTGAACGTCGAAGCGTTCAACTCGTGGTCAGCGTGAAGAACGAGCGCTTGGTTGAAGGCTTTTTCTGCAACTTCCGTTGGCTCGTCACCCGTCAACATGAACAAGAAGTTTCCTGCGTATGAAAGACCTGTTTTAGGTGCGATCGGTTCTTGTCCTTTTTTGATACGGGCGTAAGCTGTGACGAGTGTTGCGATTTGTGCCTGTAATTTGATGGCTTTAGCGTAATTCGCCTCAGTCGACATATCTTCCGATGTCTCATCGTAAAGCGCGAGTTGAGAGAGCGCTGTTCGAATCGTCGCCATCGCATTCGCCGACTTCGGTGCTGCCTTCATCGTTTCAAGAACGGCAGTCGCAACCGTTGCTTCGGAAATGAGTGCTTCCGATAGTTGCTTCAATTCCTCTTCTTTTGGTAGACGGTCGTTCCACAATAAGAAGACGACTTCCTCAAATGAGGCGTGCTCCGCCAAATCATCAATCGTATAACCGCCATACGTCAATTGACCATCGATGATCGAACTGATTTTCGATGAAGTCGCGACGATTCCTTCTAAACCTTTAGTTTGCGTCATGACAATAATCCCCCTTTTTTTCCCCAGAAATTTAAAACGCTTTCATTTCCGTATTGAAAAAAAGACGTCCACTCAAGAGTCGTTCCCCATGCTTGTAGCGCTGTACTCTTGAATAGACCATCTTGTTTCTGTTCTTAGTATAAACAAAATTACCCAAAAAGTGAATGAACTTGCATACTATTATCAAAAAATTAATTCAGTTACTTTGCTGATTCGGCTCATCCTGTGAACGCTTTTGCGATGACATCCCACATTCCAATGACGAGCGCCGCGATTCCAGCACCAATCAATGGTCCAACCGGTACACCTCTAAAGAGTCCGACCGCAAGTATCGTTCCAGCTAGCAAGGCTGTCGTCACGAGTGGATCTTCTTTCATCAGTCCAACACCGTGTGCTGCGACGATTGCAACAAAAATTCCTGATAAAAATGAGATGATGCCGATGTGTCCCCGAATACTTTGGAGCAACTCCTTAAATCCGATATCCCCTGCTGCAATCGGTACGAGGATCGCTGCCGTGATCAATGTGACGCCCCACGTGATCCCCTTTGCCTGCAAGGAAGGAAACAGTCTACCATCCAGCCCGATTGCCTTGATGATCAGCAGGAAGGCTGCAGCGATGATTAATGATTTATTTTGTGCGATGACCCCGATGAAGACGAGGGCAATCAAAAAAAGATAAGCTTCCATACGTCCTCCTCATACAAAAAAAAGGCGGACATGACCTAAGTCACGTCCGTCATGAATGGATTATGCGTTATATAGTTTACCTGTCAATGGATCGATTGAGATCATTTGACCGTCTTTGAAGACTGTCAATGCATCTTCGACACCAACGATGACTGGTTTACCGAGTGATGGTCCAACGATTCCAGCATGGCTTGTCAATCCGCCATCAACTGTGATCATCGCTGCAGCCATCTCGATTGCAGGCATCATGTCACGATCAGTTGAGTTCGTAACGAGGATCATGCCTGGCTTCGCTTTAGAGTTTGCTTCTTCAGCATTGTTTGCGATGACGACTTCGCCAACGACTCCACGCTCACCGATACCGCGACCGTTTGCGATCTCTTTACCGACGATGTGGATTTTCAACATGTTCGTTGTACCAGCAGTCAAAGCAGGAATACCTGCTGAGATGACGACGAGATCACCATCTGTGACGAAACCAGCGTCTTTTGCTGTGTCCGCAGCAAGTGTCAACATGTCATCCGTGTTGTCTGAAAGATGATCAACGACGATTGGGTACACGCCCCATACGATGTTCAACTGACGTGCGACACGTGCGCTTGGTGTAACAGCGACGATGTTTGGCTCTGGACGGTATTTCGAGATACGTGCAGCCGTGTAACCCGATTGTGTCGGTGTCAAGATTGCTTTTGCGTCCAAGTTGATCGCAGTGTGCGTAACCGCTTGAGCGATTGCATCCGTTACTGTGTGCTCACTACGTGTCTGACGATCTTTCAACAAGAGCTTGTAGTCGAGCATTTTTTCTGTACGTTTTGCGATCGAGTGCATCATTTGGACAGATTCGATCGGGTAGTCCCCTGCTGCTGTCTCACCTGAAAGCATGATTGCATCCGTACCATCAAGAATCGCGTTCGCGACGTCTGATGCTTCAGCACGTGTTGGACGTGGGAAACGTTGCATCGAGTCAAGCATTTGTGTTGCTGTAATGACTGGTTTACCGAAGTCGTTACAAAGCTTGATCAAGTCTTTTTGAGTTGGCGTGACTTCTTCCGTTGGAATCTCGATACCGAGGTCACCACGCGCTACCATCAAACCGTCCGAAATCGCAAGGATTTCTTCGATGTTATCGACACCTTCTTGGTTCTCGATTTTCGGGAAGATTTTGATGTGGCTCGCGTTGTTTTTCTCAAGCAATTGACGAATCGCAACGACGTCTGACGCACGGCGCACGAAAGATGCCGCGATCAAATCGATATCGCTCTTGATACCGAACTCGATATCCGCAATATCTTTTTCTGTCAAAGCAGGAAGGTTAACCTTCACGTTTGGCAAGTTAACGCCTTTTTTCGTCTTGATGACGCCTTCGTTTTCGATTGAACAACGAAGCTCACGGTTCGGAAGTTTTTCAGTGACACGAAGACCGATGAGACCGTCATCAAGCATGATCATCGAACCAACTTCGACGTCATCATAGAGTCCTTCATACGTGACAGAGAATTTATCTTTCGTTCCGACGATTTCGTTTGCGTCTCCGCTAACGATGATGACTTCTTGACCACGTTCGAGAAGCGCTTTTCCTTCTTCAAACGAATGTGTACGGATTTCTGGTCCTTTCGTATCAAGAAGAATCGTAACGATTTTGTTTGCTTCTTTCGCTGCACGACGGATATCCGTGATACGTGCACCGTGTTCTTCATAATCGCCGTGTGAGAAGTTCAAACGAGCAACGTTCATACCTGCTTCAATCATTTCTGGAAGACGTTTTTCTGACGCCGGTCCAATCGTACATACAATTTTAGTTCTACGCATATTCCATAAACCTCCTACGGTGTTTGGCCAAGTGCTCTTGTCCATTCCAATCCTATCGACGTTCGTTAAATCGAAAGCTGTTTTGAAAGCTCGAGAATATCAAGATCCAGCTCATGTTTATTTTCGTCGAGTGCCTCATCGATATCGAGATCGATCATCTTACCACCACGTACACCTACGACACGTCCTTGTTTTCCTTGAAGTAGGATTTCGATGGCATGCGCCCCCATCCGACTTGCAAGTACACGGTCCGCTGCCGTTGGTGCTCCACCACGTTGAACGTGACCAAGAACCGTGACGCGTGTATCGAGACCTGTTTCTTTTGCGATAGCGTCTCCAACGTCCTGAGCACGGCCTGCACCTTCAGCGACGATGACGATTGAGTGTTTCTTACCGCGGTCGACACCACTTTGAATGCGATCGAGGACTTCTTTTAAATCTTCAGGACGCTCGGGAACAAGAATCGATTCTGCTCCACCAGCAAGTCCTGCATATAATGCGATATCACCCGCATCGCGTCCCATGACTTCAATGACATACGTTCGCTCATGCGACGATGCCGTATCACGAATTTTATCGATCGCTTCAAGCGCCGTGTTGAGCGCTGTATCAAAACCGATCGTATAGTCCGTTCCAGGGATGTCGTTATCGATCGTACCTGGAAGTCCAATTGTCGGGAAACCAAGTCCCGTCAATTTTTGGGCACCACGATACGACCCGTCTCCGCCTACGACGACGAGTGCATCAATTTCAAATTTCTTTAGATTGACGACCGCTTTTGCTCGTCCTTCTTCTGTACGGAACTCAGGGCAACGTGCTGAACGTAGGAACGTTCCACCTCGTTGAATGATGTCACCGACTGATCCAAGGTTCAACTGGACGATGTCCCCGTTGATTAATCCTTGATAGCCATTGTAGACACCAAATACTTCTAAGCCATGAAAAATCGCTTTACGCGTGACAGCACGCACCGCGGCATTCATACCTGGTGCATCGCCGCCACTCGTTAAGACAGCAATCCGTTTTAAACTCACGTTAATCACCTCTCCATTAATCTGAATCTAAAATAGCACGTTGTTTTCTTGTTTTACAACAGGGCAGATTGCATAAACTTTCACTAGCTTTTTCATCATCGATTCCGGAAATGAGGAATATCAATCATGATAGCGATTACATGGTGCTTATGTGCCAATTTGGTGATATTTTTCGGTCCGCTGATCGATGAGCTCTTCCTTGGTCAGATGAACCAATGATTCAAGTTTCTGTACCAATACAGTTTTTAATTTATCCGCCTGTAATGACACATCGAGATGCGCCCCTCCGACGACTTCTGGAATGATGGCATCCGCGATCCCGAGTCGTAATAAATCAGGTGCTGTGATCTTCATCGATTCCGCCGCTTTCTCCGCAAGACTTGCATCTTTCCATAATAATGCTGCAGCACCTTCAGGAGAGATGACCGAATACGTTGAATTCTCGAGCATCAAAAGTTGGTCACATACTCCGATTCCTAAAGCACCACCTGATCCACCTTCACCGATGACGATGGAGATGATTGGAACTGTCATACCAGCCATCTCAAATAAGTTTTTCGCGATGGCCTCACTCTGACCACGTTCTTCTGCCGCACGTCCTGGGTAAGCCCCTTTCGTGTCGATGAACGTAATGATCGGTCGATTGAATTTCTCCGCTTGTTGCATGAGACGTAGTGCTTTTCGGTACCCCTCCGGATGTGGCATCCCGAAATTACGACGAATGTTTTCTTTTGTGTCTTTTCCGCGTTGATGACCGATGATCGTCACCGGACGACCATTCAGTGTTCCGATTCCACCGACGATTGCCGCATCATCATATCCATGACGATCGCCGTGCAACTCGATGAAGTCTTCACAAATGAATTCAATGTAATCGAGTGTCGTTGGACGTTCTGGATGACGTGCCAATTGAACGCGATTCCACGCTTTCATATTCCCGTAAATATCGAGTTCTAACCGATGAAGGCGTTCTTCAAGAAGTTGGAGTTCTTCCTTGAAGTCTAGTCCTTGTGTTTCCGCCATATCATGGAGCTCAAGAATTTTTTCGCGTAACGCGATGACTGGTTGGTCAAATGGTTGCATGGTTCGTTCCCTCCGCATGTAGCTTTAAGATTCGCGTATAGTACGTTTTCAGATCATGTCGTGATACGACATCGTCCAGTTGACCTGCTTGTAATAAGAATTCTGCTGTTTGGAAATCTTCCGGTAGTTTTTCACGTATCGTCTGTTCGATGATCCGTCGACCTGCAAACCCGATCAACGCCCCCGGTTCAGCGATGTTAAAGTCACCGAGCATCGCAAAACTCGCTGATACCCCGCCGGTCGTCGGATGCGTCATACAAGAAATATAAAGTAATCCAGCATCTGAATGCTGTTTTAAGAAGAGACTCGATTTCGCCATCTGCATGAGACTAACCATTCCCTCTTGCATCCGTGCTCCACCTGAAGCGGAGAAAATCGTGACAGGTAGACGATGTTTCGTTGCGTAACGAACCGCTTCAGAAATCGCAGCACCGACCGCTGCACCCATCGAGCCCATCCGGAATCGTGCATCCATGACACAAGCGACGAGTGGGTGACCATTCACATTCCCGACGCCACAGACGATCGCTTCTTCAAGACCCGTTCTGACTTGGTCGCCCTTTAATTTTTCCGGGTAATCCTGGAATCCAAGCGGATCCGCTTGAACTGCCGGTAAGTCGAAATACGTCACCGAACCTTCATCGAATAATTGCGTAAAACGTTCTTGCGCTGTCAACGGGTGATGATACCCACATGAACAGACACGTAAGTTCGCCTCCAATTGTTTCGTATATTGGATTAATTTACATTTCGGACATTTCGTCATTAGGCCAACTGGCACATCGACACGCTGCTCCTTCGAAGTCAGCGTGACGAACTTTTTAGGTTTTCGAAAAAATGCTTGCACGTTCAGTTCCCCCTTGTCATCCTATGGGCGGTTCAAGAGTTGTTCCCGTTCCGCCTGCGTATAGAGTTCCCCTTGACCGAAGCTTTTATGGAAGGCATTGACTTGTCGCCAGATTCGTTCAAACAAATCGTTATCGACCGTCTGAATCAACGTCTCACGAAACGCTGCATCGGATGATACGACTGGTGCAAGCACCGAAAGGTCATCCAGCTGCGTGAGCGCTGCTTGCTCAAGCAAGCGGAGCGTTCCTGCCAAGTCTTCGAACTTCGAATCGCCAGTCACTAAGAATTGAGCGATGATTTGAATATAGGTATGATCGTCACGGTTCAATAGAAAGCTTCCGCCTCCATGTCGTGTCTCGACGATTCCTAAATAAGCGAGCGTCCGTAATGCTTCTCGTACGGACGGTCGACTGATGGATAGTCGTTCTGCCAGTTCCCGTTCTGATGGAATACGGTCTCCTGGAACTAATCCATCTTGTTCGATCATCAATTTAATCGCCGCGATATTGGCTTCAAACGCATTTCGTTTCTTCTCCATATCGATACGGCACCACCTTTCTGACCCTTAAGTCGGTTGCTTCAATCGGTGGCATTGGTCAGACCAATTACCCCTTATTATAACAAATCTTATTACCTAGTACTAGTTTGAGCGGGGGACATTTTTCAGGACGACATGATCCTCGCCAAACCGAATACGTAGCCGAGCTAGTAATTCCTCATCATGCTGCACTGCATAGAGCGGCGGTAACGATTTCGTCTCGCGTGAATCCGCGTAGCGAACGACGACTGGAATATCGCCTGGTACTGCTTCAAGCAACTGTTCGAGTGCGGCCAGCTCATTTTTTGAGGTTAACTTGACGAATAGCACATCTTGCCCAAGCGGACGCAGACGTTCCAAAATGAACTGACGCTCCCCTTCGCGATCCTGCACCTTTAGTTCAATCAGCAAGACGTTCCCTAAATAAAGTGATCGACGGAATCGTTCATATTGATTCGGGAAGACGACGACCTCTTCATTCGAA
This sequence comes from Exiguobacterium sp. s161, assembly GCF_018619045.1. Lineage (NCBI taxonomy): Bacteria > Bacillati > Bacillota > Bacilli > Caryophanales > Exiguobacterium > Exiguobacterium sp. s161. The sequence continues at coordinate 606,271 of NZ_JACSNH010000001.1, read as the reverse complement.
TATCCGTCGACTGCCTGAATGACCGCCATCGTTTGACCGCGTTTCGTCTTGAATTCTCGAATCTGATCAATATAACAGACTAAATAATGTGTTTCCGAACCGACGCCAAGGTCATGGAAATAAGCAGATTCAACCGGAGCTTTCATTGCTGTCGTCAACGGCGAATACGTCAACCAGAACCCAAGCGCTTCCCGTTCTAATCGTGCCCAATCGGAATCACTTCGTTTCGAGGACTTCTGTGTCCGGCGTTTCCCGAGAATTGCCAACTCGTCTGGAAGTAATGTATTCGACGACTCAGTGAAATATTCGAGTACTTCTTGTTCAGCGAGTCCGCGATCGCCGTGTGTCGCTCGATCTAGCGCACCACTGTAGAGTAACAATTCGATTTTTGCGCGCTCCTTCTTACCCCATCCGACGTGGGTCAATAGATCAGCAATCGTCGCCGTGTGCTTTGATGCTTCCTTTACACGTTCGAACTCTCGCTCGGAAATACCTTTAATCACATGTATTCCGAGACGAATCCCTTTGCCTTCTAACGAAGAACGGTAATCGGAAATCCAGACGTCCGGCGATAAAACAGGAAGACGTCGTTCGCGCATCAATCGGACGAGACGCTCCGGTTGTTCGACCGAGACGAGTAAGAAAATGTGTGGGAAATGCGCTTTGATATATCCGAGGGCGTAACTAATCTTTGAATAGGCGACCGCATGGCTTCGGTTGAATCCATACCCAGCAAATCGCTCAATTTGTTCATAGAGTGAATGTGCAATCGCATCATCGAATCCATTCGATTTTGCTCCTTCGAGAAAACGAACCCGTTCCTGTTCGAGCGAATCCGTACTTTTCTTAGAAATCGCACGTCGTAATAAATCTGCTTGTGCGAGTGTAAATCCAGCCACTCGACGAGTGATTTCCATGACTTGTTCCTGATAGACGATGATGCCATACGTTGGTGCAAGTACGTCTTCTAATACGGGATGTAACATCTGATAAGGTTGACCAGCTTTTCGTTTCGCGTACAGATCAATGAATTTCATTGGTCCCGGACGATAGAGTGACATCGTTGCTACCAAATCCTCGAACCGATTCGGTTTGACTTCGCGCAACGTTTGTTTCATACCTGTCGACTCGAATTGGAAAATATCATCCGTCTCGGCGCGGGCAAAGACTTGGAATGTCGCGCGGTCTTCTTCCGGAATTTGCGTGAGCGTAAAGGATGGCTGTTCTCGTCGAATCAATTCTTCCATCCGACGCAAACGACTGAGATTTCGTAATCCTAACAAGTCAATTTTCAACAATCCTTGACGTTCCAATGCCTGCATCAAAAACTGCGTCACATAGCGTTCATTTGGTCCCGTTTCAACGGGTGTCGTCTCAACGAGCTGTTTAGATCCAATGACGACGCCAGCCGCGTGAACCGAACGTTGTCGCGGGAGACCCTCGACCGCTTGCGCTAGTTGCAACAGTTGCCGGCGCTTTTCGCTTCCAGAGAACCAGCGATATGTCTGTTTGTTTTGTTCGATTCCTTGTAACGTCGTGGATTTTCCAAGCTGTTTGACCGCAGCATCTAATTCATCCTTCGAAAACTCTAGCGTCCGTCCGACGTCTCGCAAAGCGGCTTTGGCACCGAGCGTCGACAATGTACCGATTTGAGCGACGTGATCTTTTCCATAACGCATCACGAGATCCTCTAATACTTCTTCGCGTCGTTCATCTTCGATATCGATATCGATATCCGGCATCGAAATCCGCTCGGGGTTCAAGAAACGTTCGAATAGTAATCCATACTTCAATGGATCCACCGTCGTGATCCCAAGCGCATAGCTGACAAGTGATCCGGCTGCTGAGCCTCGACCGGGTCCAACGAAGATGCCTTTCGCTTTTGCACTACGTACGAGTTCTTCAACGATTAAAAAATAATCGGCAAATCCTGTCTTATGGATGACTGATAGTTCATAAGCGAGACGTTCCCGCGCTTCATTACTTTCATGACCATGTGCCAGTAACCCTTCCTCAGCACGTTTCCGTAATAACGCATTCGAGTCTTCCGCGACACGCGGCAGTGGACGTTGTTGAAACGGTAATTCCAAGCGTTCAGATGTCGTAGCAAACTGCTCCGCCATCGTAATTTCTCGCTCGGTAAAGTCTTCGAGTAACTCTTCCCGGGTCTTTAAATGCATCAGACGATCTGTCTTTTGGTCTTGGAACGTTGTCGCTTCACCAATCGCACGTATCGCTTGATACGCTGGCGCTTCATCTCGACGGATGTAACGAACAGGATCGACTGGGACGGTCTCAACACCAAGCGCTGCTGCGACTTCGCGGTAACGCGCACGACTCTCTCGTTCGACCGTTGAGCGACTAGAGGTCACACCCATATATGTACGCGCTCCTTGAACATGTCCCATCCATTGAACGAAGGAACGACGTAGACGCGTCGCATCTTCAGAGGCTTGACGCAGTGGCACGAGCACCGCGATCAGTGATGAAACTTCAGTCTCCCCTTGTTGACTGGCTAGTCGATACAGTTGACGCAGTCCATCAGAAGAAAAAGCAAACCATAAGATACAAAATTCTTCTTCTTCGATTCGCTGCTCCCATCCGACGATCGGTTGCATATTTCGACGCTGACATGCATCGATGAATGCGGGAACTCCTGTTAATGTCGTTTCACAGATGACCGCTCGTCCGATGTGTCGACGGACTAGTTCATCGAGATAGGGCTCGATTCGAACTAAACTCTGCAATGGACTAAACTGCGTTCGAACATTTATATGCATCTTCCATTCTCCTTTCTCTTCTGATGGATGTTTTTAAAAGTTTTCAGAACCTTCATATCTAACTGACTCAAGTACTCGCCATCTGATTTATTATTCGATACAATAAGTATAGAAATATCATGACGGGTACGGAAGGAGCGTTTCTCATGATTTTGAATCGCAGTCAAATCGCACGTGAAAAAGTCGAACAATTAAAGCTCGGTGTTACCGCTTTTACTGAAACGGAAGAAATCGCTGAGAAGATTCGCAAATCTGTCGCTGAACTTCAACTGAATGTCATTGAAGATCACACAGATCGTGGCGTTTGGTTCATTCCGCAAGACGAAACAAAAACGCAATAAGCGTAAAAAGGCTGTTCGCTTCGCTTCCTCAATGAGAGGAGTGAGACCGAGCAGCCTTTTTCCATTTAAAACTGGAAGTTAGCAGCGACCTCGTCCAGACGACGGATGACACGTTCGACTTCACTCAACTGTCCAATCGTTGCACCAGACGCCATCGGATGTCCACCACCATTGAATTCTTTTGCTACTTCATTGATGACGGGACCCTTCGAACGAATCCGGACGCGAACCTCCGTGTCCGTCTCAAGGAACAATGCCCAACACTTCATGCCTTTTAAACCGGCAAAACTATTGACGAGCAACGATGCTTGTTCAACCGTTGCGCCAAACTGTTTCAACGTATCTTGTGTCAATACGACATAACCGACACCTTGATCCGTCAATTGAATTTGTTGCAGGACGTATCCTTGTAAATGAAGCGCCGCAAGTTCTGTTTCGTACATATTACGATACAACCAGTCCGTATCGATTCCTGCATCAATCAATTGCGCTGCGACTTCAAATGTTCGTTTCGTCGTACCACGGAATTGGAAACGTCCTGTGTCACCGACGATCCCAGCGTAGAATTGAATTGCAGCTGATCCTGGAATGTCGTATCCCCATTCGTTCAATAAATGAACGAGCAGTTCCGATGTCGAACTCATCGTCGTATCGACGAGTTGTACTGGTGCGTAGGGATCTTCATCCGGATGATGGTCGATTTTAATGACGTCTTTTCCTGTCATTGCGACCTTCCCGTCAATCCGCGCTTGATTCGCTGTATCCAGAATCACGACTAACGCCTCTTTGTATAATTCATCGTCTACTTGATCGAGCTCTCCCATGAATGACAATGATGTCGCCATCTCTCCAACCGTTAATACCGTTTTGCTAGGGAATTGATGTTGTAACGTCAATTGCAAACCGAATTGACTACCGAGTGCATCGGGATCTGGACGTTCATGACGATGAATGATGATCGTATCTGCCGCTTCAATCATTTGTTTGATTTGCTCTTTCACTGTGCACAGCTCCTCTAATCTTGATATGATATGAGATGAAGACAAAAAGGAGGTCCTTTTAACATGCAATTCATCCTCATCGCCCTCATCGTTTTCTCGCTTGGTGGGTATTTGTTAGCAAAACGCCGCGCGTTCCATACGAAAAGCACGAACCGAAAATACTTGTTCAATACGCAAGCGAGCATTTGGTTGAGCTTGTTCGTCATCCTATTCGCCGTCAACCAGTTCGTTTCCGGGAACGGATTAACGACACTCGTCGGGAAAATCGTTTGTTCCATTTTAATCATCGTCGGTGTTGCTTCATTCATCGCCGGATTCATCCGTTACAAAAAGATTTATCCGTATGTCGTCCGCGAGATGGAGCAATCCTGAGCTAGATTCAGAGGAACCGAAGTCCATTGACTTCGGTTCTTTTTGATTCATTTAACGATCGATGAGTTGGGATGTCACGAGTGCCTTCGCAACGATTTGTGTACCTTGATACATTTCGACATCGACTTTCCCGAATTTTCGACCGACATCAAAGACATTCGCCCGGATCGTTACCGTGCTCTCGATTTGAACAGGTTTAATGAAATAGATGCTGACGTTCTCGATGACAAGGTCACCTTTTTTCATATGGCGTAACATTCGCGTCGCTCCTTCGACTAGAAGCGTCGTCAACACCCCACTCGAAGCAGTCCCCATGAAGTTCGTCATTTGCGGCGAGACCTCAAGCGATAAGTACGGTCCTCGTTCGTCCTCTGCCGCCTTGATCTGTCCTGTAATTAGATCGTCGAACGTCTCTCCGACTTGTGGCTGACGATTCGCGAGTTGCAGTGCCTTGAGGACGTCTTGACGGCTAATGATCCCGAGCAATCGACCGTACTGGTCGATGACCGGCAGCATCTCGATTCCTTCCCAGACCATCTGATGCGCAGAATTCGTGACACTCGTTCGAATACCGACCGTGATCGGATGACGGGTCATGACTTTTTCAACAGCCCAGTCATGTGGACGGTCAATGATGTCCTTCGCTGTCACGACACCGACGACCTTCATTTGTTCATCGATGACGGGATAACGGTTGTGTTTCGTCTGCTCATTCAACTCGTGCCAGCGTGAAATCGGATCCGTCGTCTGTAAATAGAACGTATCATGCAACGGAATTAAAATATCCGAAACGAGTAAAATCTCCTTTTTGATCAATCGATCATAAATCGCTCGGTTGATCATCGTCGCAACCGTGAACGTATCGTAGGACGTCGAAATGATCGGTAACTCCATCTCATCCGCTAATCGTTTCGCATCTTCTGTCGTATCAAAGCCACCGGTAATCAATACAGCAGCTCCTGCTTCAAGCACGAGTTCATGTGCTTTTTCGCGGTTTCCGATGATGACGAGACTATCGACATCGATATAGCGCATCATCGCTTCGAGCTTCATTGCGCCAATGACGAATTTCGTCAACGTCTTGTGTAATCCATTTCGACCACCGAGCACCTGACCGTCGACGATGTTCACGACTTCCGCGAATGTCAGCTTCTCGATATTTTCTTTTTGTTTCTTTTTGATCCGAATCGTTCCGACTCGCTCAATCGTCGAAACGAACCCTAAATTTTCTGCTTCCTTGATGGCGCGATAAGCCGTCCCCTCGGATACGGTCAAATCCTTCGCGATTTGTCGGACGGAAATCTTTGTTCCGACATCAAGATCTTCGATATGTCGAATGATCTGTTCGTGTTTCGTAGGCATACTGTATCCCTTCTTTTCCTTTTTTCTACTCTCCTGTCATTATACTGTACTACTCTAAAGATGAAAACGTGTACTAGTCTGATTTGCGATAAATGTTTTTCGAACCGGACGATGATATACTTATGTAGAAAATGAGTAGAGAGGTGGAATCATATATGAGCGAACGTACGAATCAAATCAGTGAATTCCTGAAAGAACAAGGAATCGACTTAGCCGTCGTCACTTCGAAGGCAAATGTCTTTTACTTCTCAGGAGTCTACGCTGAACCCCACGAACGTGTCATGGCGGTTCTCGTCGATGTAACCGGTAAGCATGTATTATTCTGTCCGGCACTCGAAGCAAGTATCGTTGCAGCGAGTCCTTGGGAAGGAGACGTCATGACCTATGAGGATCACGAAAACCCATTTGATCGATTAGCAGAATTATTCGCGACATTCGAGCACTCGAATAACCGAATCGGTATCGAAGGAGAACACATGACGTTTAGTCGCTATCAGGAACTAAGCTCACGTCTCGAGAACGCAGCCATTCTTGATATCGGTGAGTCTTTACAAGCGCTTCGTCTGAAGAAAACACCGGAAGAAATCGCTATTCTTCAAGAAGCAGCCACACTTGCGGATGAAGCAATCGAAATCGGTAAACAAGCAATCCGCCCAGGAATCACGGAAATCGAAGTCATTGCAGAAATCGAATATGAAATGAAGAAAAAAGGTGTCCGTGAGATGTCATTTGATACGCTTGTCCTATTTGGTGCAAACAGTGCTGATCCGCATGGTGTACCCGGCGACCGTGTCATCCAAGAAGGCGACTTCGTCTTATTCGACCTCGGCGTCGTTTGGAAAGGCTACTGTTCCGATATTACACGGACCTTCATTTATGGCGAAGCGAACGAAGAACAGAAAAAGATCTATGAAACGGTTCGCCAAGCACTTGAAGCCGCGACAGAAGCGAGTCAGATCGGCACGACACTCGGTGCGTTAGATAAGGCAGCCCGTGACGTTATTACAAACGCTGGCTACGGACAGTACTTCACGCACCGTGTCGGTCACGGACTCGGAATCGAGGTTCATGAATTCCCGTCCCTCGCGTCAAACAACCTACTGACGGCTGAAGCTGGTATCGTCTACACACTCGAACCAGGCATTTATGTTCCAGGTGTCGGTGGCGTCCGTATCGAGGATGATATTCATCTCACTGCGGAAGGTCCAGTTGCGTTAACTCGCACACCAAAACATCTTCAATCCATTCCATCATCTTAAGCTGACTCAACAGTCAGTCTCTACAAAGATAAGGGTGGCAGAATGATAATCTGCCACCCTTATCTCGTGGATGACGCGTCACACGCCACTCCTACAGGAAAAGCGCATTGATGCGCTGTCAGAGACGAACAAGACCCGCTTTCCTGCTTAAATGAAGCATGAAAACTGGCTTGTGTCTCGCCTGAGGAAAGAGCGTGAAAAGACGCGTCATTCTTTTTTTGAGTCAACCTCATTTTCTCTTACTTACGGGATTGATGGACGACATTTACGCCACCAGTCACATCGAGGATTGCTCCCGTGATCATACTTGATTCTTCTGCCAACAAGAAAGAGATCGCGCGAGCGATATCTTCTCCGACACCCGTTCTTCCGACCGGCGTCGCCTCATCTTGCTCCGCTTCAGAAATCAACTTCGTCTTATTGTCACCGACGATGTTTCCCGGGTTGACCATGTTGACCGTAATGCCGTGTTCTGCCTCTTCAAGCGCTACACTCTTCGTCAAACTTACCATCCCACTTTTAGCAGCAGCGAACGCTGCCCGGCATACCCATCCTGGCGCTGTTGCACTTTCCGGGAAACCGTACGTAATGATTCGACCATAGGCTTGTTTACGCATGACAGGCAATACTTGACGCAACAGCCAAAAACTAGCTGTCAGATTTCCGGTGATCACTTCATTCCATTCCTGATCGGTGTAATCCACTAACGCTTTTCGTTCAAATATATAAGGTCCTGCATTAAGTATCAACGCATCAATCCGACCTTGCTCATTGATTGCTTGTTGGGTTGCGCGTTCCAATTCTTCTTGATTCGTCACATCTGCTTGAATCGTTATGAGATTCGGATGTGTAAATTCGGGTTCGGAACGATGAAACGCTGTCACTTTCCAACCTTCTTCCAGTAACTGGCGCGTCACTCGTTCTCCCAGTCCTTTTGTACCTGCTGTTATTAACGCGTGCCTCATCTTGGCATCGCCCCCTTTCACTGACTCCATCTTACGACGGAACGGAAAGGAAGGACAATTTTTAGAACTCACTGAATGTTTCATCCGCTCCCAGTAAAAGAATGGTATAATTAGGGTGTACTCATCATATCGATTACGAAGGGATGGATTCATCATGGCAATCGTCTATCATAATGTACTCGTAGCAGTAGATGGCTCAAAAGAGGCAGAACGTGCCTTTGAGACGGCAATCGATGTTTCATTGCGAAATGATGCAAAATTAATCATCGCACACGTCATTGATACACGGACATTCGCAACAGTAGAAGCCTATGACCGCACCATCACGGAACGTGCCGAATCTTACGCGAAGGAATTGCTAGACGAATACGTCAAGACTGCTCAAGATCGCGGTGTACAGGAAGTCGAAGTAGCGATTGAATACGGCTCACCGAAAGTAACGATCGCTAAAAAGCTTGCCCCTAATCATGATGCTGATTTAATCATCTGTGGCGCAACTGGTTTAAACGCTGTTGAGCGTTTCTTCATCGGTAGTGTCTCTGAAAGCATTACGCGTTACGCAAAATGCGACGTCTTGATCGTCCGTTTATGAATCCTCTTCTACAAAAAGGGGCTGACTCAAAAGTCAGTCTCTACAAAGATAAGGGTGGCAGAATGATGATCTGCCACCCTTATCTCGTAACAAAAAGAATGATGCGTCACACGCCACTCCTACAGGAAAAAGCGCATTATGCGCTGTCAGAGACAAACAAGACCCGCTTTCCTGCTGAATGAAGCAGGAAAACTGGCTTGTGTCTCGCCTGAGGAAAGGGCGTGAAAAGACGCATCATTCTTTTTTTGAGTCGGCCTCTTTTTGACGACCTGCTTAATTAAAAAACCATCGAACCAATGTCCGATGGTTTGCAATCATTTGTATTTTACTGTGACCGTACGACGACCCCAGTTGAAAGCTTCTGAACGAGAGTAGTAAAGGATATCCATCTTTTTCCCTTTAATGGCACCACCAGTATCAGCAGCTGTATACGTCCCTTTTAATTTCCCTTTGTAATACACTTTCACTGTCGAACGAAGTGGAATGACACGTGGATCAACCGCTACGACTTTCTTTTTCGAGCTTTTGATGTTCCAACCGATTGCTGTCAGATTACCGCTACCTGGATCATATGGTGTGTAAGCTGTTGCACTTACGTTCGTGATTGTTTTCCAACCACCTGTCGATTGTTTTTTCGATCCACTCGATTTTACGAGTTTCGAGTATTTCGCGCTAAGATAAGCCGTTTTACCTTTGTAGCTTACTTTGTACCAGTTCCCTGTTTTTGCTTTGTACGATAACGTTTGGTTCTTATATAGAAGACCGAGTTTTTTCGACGAAGTAGTAGCTTTTTGACGAATGACTAGGCTATCGACTGTTGACTTGACGCTTTTCTTAGTTGCAGCCTCTGCTTGAAGACCTGCGAACGAACTGAGTGCTAACACGACCGTTAAAACACTTGCGAGCATCCGTTTCATCATGTATTTTCTCCTCCATCATTGTTTCGTGTTTGTTAACTGAGATTAATATACATGACAAAACGAGAGAGTGCCGTTACATATAGACCACAAAAATATGTCTGTACTATTACTTTTATGTTACAAAGGACTCATTTTTTAAAGAAATCGACCTTTTTCGGATTTATTTTTACAAAGATGACGATTCATTTTTGGTTATATGACAAACACCGTAACAATAGATCGTACGTTCGTATATTTTCATTCTTAGATTTCATCAAAAAAGGACTGAATCGTCGGAATAACGACTCAGTCCTTTTGAGACAATTATGCGTTTTGAGCAACCAATCCACCAACACGAACTGTGTCACGTGCAATCATCAATTCCTCATTCGTTGGAATGATGATGACTTTAACTGGTGAGTGTGGGTAGTTAATGAAGAGTTCTTCTCCACGAGCTCCGTTGTTGAGTGATGGATCCCAGTAAACGCCCATGAATTCAAGACCACGTAAGACACGCTCACGGATTGAATCTGAGTTTTCACCTACACCGGCTGTGAAGATGATCGCATCGACACCATTCATCTCAGCAGCGTATTGCCCGATGTAACCGTGGATACGGTTCGCAAAGATACGAAGTGCCATCTCTGAACGATGGTTTCCTTCTTTAGCAGCTGTCTGGACATCACGCAAGTCACTTGAAAGACCTGAAAGACCGTAGATTCCAGACTCTTTGTTCATGACGTTCAAGACGTCTTCTGCTGTTTTCCCTGTTTTCTCCATCAAGAATGGAATCAACGCTGGGTCCAGTGAACCAGAACGTGTTCCCATCGTGATCCCTTCAAGCGGTGTGAAGCCCATTGTCGTATCGATTGATTCGCCACCCGAAACTGCTGCGATCGATGCTCCGCTACCTAGGTGACACGAGATCAAACGGAGGTCTTTTAACGGACGACCGAGTAATTCAGATGCACGTTCCGTAACGTATTTATGGCTCGTACCGTGGAAACCATATTTACGGATACCGTATTCTGTATAGTAATCATACGGCAAGCTGTAAAGGAAGTTTTCTTCTGGCATCGTTTGGTGGAACGCCGTATCGAAGACTGCCACTTGTGGTACTTCCGGAAGCAATGCTTGGAATGCCCGGATTCCGATCAAGTTTGGTGGAATGTGAAGTGGTCCGAGCTCTGTGTACGACTCGATATCGTGCATGACTTCATCTGTAATCAATACAGAGTCTGCATATTTTTCTTTACCATGAAGCACACGGTGTCCAACACCTTTAATCTCATCGTAAGACGAGATGATTCCGAACTCCATTAATTTTTCGAGTGACAACTCGACTGCTTCTTTATGTGTTGCAAGTGGGAGGACATCTGTATACTTTTGTCCTTCACCATATTTGATCGTAAAGATTGCATCGTCTTTACCGACGCGTTCAACGAGTCCGACTGCGATCATCGTTTCGTTCGGCATTTCGAGCAATTGGAACTTCAAAGACGAACTACCTGCGTTTACCGCCATAATTTTTGCCATGATTTTTCCCCTTTTCCATTTGAATCCAATGAACATTCACATCTGTTTAGGTTTTCTTCTATTTCTGTTCTACAACTAGAATAGTCAAATTAACGACAGATTTCAATCACTTTGCGTAATTCATTTTAATTCTGTGTTAATCCATTCATCAATCTGTTTCACCATGCCGCCAAACGCGCGAGCATCTGTGAACGATGGCAACTCAGCAAGCAATGCTTGTTTTGGCATCTTCATACCGGCTAAATGATTACGGACGATCAAGTAACTTTTTGCTGCCTGTTCTTGTTTGAACATCGTGAGCGGCAACTGCAAAATACCGATGACATGCGCTTTTGATTCGAAGTACTGTTTCAACTTCCCTTCCGTATCATGCTGGAACAGACCGTTCGGAATGACGAAGACTCCAAATCCACCTGGTTTGACGTATTGCATCGCTTGTTCAATCAACAAGAAATGACTGTAACTCATGCCTTCATCTCGTTTCAAGATGTAAGAAGCGGCAGCCTCTTCATCCGGATAATAACCGACAGGAAGATCAGCCATCGCAAGATCAACTGGATCTAACAATAATGGTCGTAATGCATCTTGATGGGTATACGTGACTGGATAGTCGAGTAATTCCGTTACCGCTGCCGATAAACGAATCAATGTCTCATCTACCTCGACCGCCTCAGCAGATGTACCTGTCGAAAGCTGACTTAAGACAGCATGTAACATGCCACCTGTCCCACTCCCCAACTCAAGTAGTCGGATGTCCTCCTTACCTACCAATTTCCCGATTAGATAACCAGCAAACAAAGCGACGCTATCTGGCGTCGGCAAATGATTCGGTTGCGCTTGTTTCATCCCTTCTAGAATAGCAAGCGATACTGCCTTACGAATGACTTCTTTGTCTACATTTTCAGTATGACGATCGTTCAATCGATCAATCACCGTCGTCAGTGCTTCTAAATAGGGCATATCCAGATCACGTTCGATTTGTTTTGTTTGACGTGTTAATTCCTTATATAACTTTTCTAACGGCTCCATGTACGTCATCCTCTCCAAAACGAAACGGCCCCCCGTAGAGCGGGAGCCGTTTCTATCATTAGTTCCATTGTAACGCTTCAGCGGCGTTTGTAAACCATTCTTACTTTGCTTCACGTGCTGCAGCGAGTGCTGCTTCGAAATTGACTTCGTCTGTTGATTCTTCAAGATATTCAACGTACGTAATCTTGTTGTTTGAATCAAGAACGAAAACAGAACGGGCAAGCAGGCGTAATTCTTCGATGGCTACGCCATACTGTGTACCGAATGAAAGATCACGGTGATCAGACAACGTCACGACTTGATCGAGACCGCTTGATGCGCACCAGCGACGTTGTGCGAATGGAAGGTCGTTTGAGACCGTCATGACCGTCACACCTTCGATTGTTGCTGCTTCTTCATTGAATTTACGTGTCTGCGCATCACAAACGCCTGTATCGATTGATGGGACGACGCTGATGATCCGGACACCTTGATATGTATCACGTGTTACCGGTGATAAGTCGTTAGCTAACACTTGAAAGTCAGGTGCTGTTTGTCCGACTTGAACCGCTGTACCTTGAAGTGTGATTGGATTTCCTTTAAACGTTGCCATTATGAATTCCCCTTTTCCCCTGAATGGATATACTGTATTTTCTATTTAACTATAGGAATGATCCGCGAAGATGGCAAGCATTCTGCCGTAATTGATGGACTTCAGTACCCGTCTTTCTAAAAAACAGGTATAATGAAAGAGTTCATGAAACGCTTTCAAGGGGGAATTGACCATGGCTCGAAATAATGTCTACCTGTACTACCGAAATACACAAAGACACGAGACGCAGGTGCGAAAGTTGATTGATGTCGGTACACGATACGGACTGAACGTCGTCCAAGATCACCGACAAGCAAACATCATCGTCTCGATTGGTGGAGATGGGGCTTTCTTGCAAGCGGCACGCTTCACAGGTTTCCGTGATGATGCGATCTATGTTGGATTCGCTGAAGGACCAAACTCGTTCTACTGTGATTTTGATATCAATGATCTTTCTGCGGTCGAAGCGATCTTTAAAGAGACAGGCAACCGTGTCTCGGATGGTGAAATCGAAGTACGTCGTTATCCACTGCTCGAAGCATCCATCAACGGTGGACCACCGATGCTCTGTCTGAACGAATGTTCCGTGAAGTCGAGCATCATCAAATCACTCGCGATCGAAGTCTATATCGACGACTTCCTGTTTGAGACATTCCGTGGGGATGGAATGGTCATCTCAACACCGACGGGCTCTACGGCTTATAATAAGTCACTCTCTGGTGCGATCGTCGATCCGTTGATCCATTGTCTTCAAGTCAGCGAAATTGCTTCCGTCAACAACAACCGGTACCGGACACTCGGTTCTGCTTTCCTATTGAATCGTGGACGGAAACTTTCGTTACGCATCATCGAGGACGGAAACGACTATCCGATCATCGGGATGGATAACGAAGCACTCAGTCTCACACGAACAGATTCAGTCGATATCCAGCTTTCTGAAAAAGAACTGAAAACCGTCAAATTGACGAACAATACATTTTGGCATAAGATTCAACGCTCGTTCTTATGACAATAAAAAAATCTGCCTCCTCGGGGCAGATTTTTTATTGCGTCTCCCGTTACGTCACCCTTTATACTCCAATCAAAGGAGGTACACAAATGATGTATTCCACTCAGGAAATCGCCAAACTGACCGGCGTCACAAAACGAACACTCTATCATTATGAGACGATCGGTCTCCTCGTGCCAAAGCGTACCAATGCTGGTCACCGAAGTTACAGCAGAGAGGATCTTTTACGTTTACAACAAATCCTGCTCTACCGCTCTCTTGATTTCCCACTGTCAGAAATCCAAAGATTACTCACGCAATCTGATCCCAATCATCATACGACACTGAAAAAGCAGATTGCACTCCTTCAAGAAAAAGCTTCGCATTATCAAATGCTTGCTCGACTCGCTGAACAGACATTACTCACCTTAAAAGGAGGACTCCCGATGAAAGACGAACAATTATTCCGTGGTTTGCGCCACGAAGAAATCGTTATGCATGAAAAGCAACATGCAGATGAAGTCCAGCAACACTACGGTGACACTGACGCCTATCGAATCAGTGCAAAAAGACAACAACAACGAACACCAAAAGAGAAAGAACAACTGAGCGGCATGCATAAGCAACTCGATCAGCGCTTGACGACCCTTTACCGCGACGGGCACGCGACGACGGATCCGGACGTTCAACAAGTCGTCAAAGAACAACATGATTTCATCGATACGTACTATTATCCGTGCGCATTATCTCTCTTTGCCTCACTCGGTCAGATGTATGTGTCTGACGAACGATTCCGTGCCTATTACGATGCGTATGCCCCCGGACTATCCACGTTCTATTCGGAAGCTATTTCACACTATACGCAAACATCACACTAACGCGGCTTCCGCCTGATAAACGGTTTTTCCAGCTTGGACCGTCTCGACCAAACGGTTATTCAAGATGGCTTCCCCACGTAAGCGATAGAAGTCTTCTTCAAAGATGACGAAGTCGGCATCATAGCCTGGTAAGAGCAATCCTTTTCGACCATGTGTTTCCGTCGCGAGATGTGGATTCTTCGTAAAGAGCAACAAGGCATCAAACATCGATAACGTCTCGTTCGTTTTATTGACACGCCCTGCCATTCCTTCCGTCGCTGCATAAAGCGACCGTCGGACATCGGGGTCAGAGATCGGCGCATCTGCTCCACCGCACAATAATGCGCCGGTCTCAGCTAAAGAACGTAAACGGTAACTCCAGTCTAAACGGTTCAATCCGAGTCGATCGACGATGAAGTCGGCGTCATCCAGTAAAAAGACCGGTTGAACGTCAACCAAGACTGGTAACTTCCGAATTCGCGCAAGCGTTTCTGGTCGGACGACCGTCGCATGAATGATGCGATCACGTTTCCCTTTTGGCGCCGGATACTTCTCGAGCATCTGTACGAACCGCTCGATTGCTAAATCACCGATGACATGTGCCGCGACCGTGAATCCGTAACTACGTGCACGTTTGACGAGTTGTTCGAGTTGGTCTGGTGTATGCACTTCGATACCACGTGTCGTCGGATCATCGGAATAACCACGACCGAGAAGAGCGGTTCGTCCTCCGAGAGCGCCGTCGACGAACAGTTTCATCGCACCGATTGACATCGTTGACGGTAAAGTAGGTTGTTGTTGCACGAACTCATCGATGACAAGATGATGCACGAGCAGGTGTGTATGGAATCCTGTCTCTTGCGTCACTTCCTTATAGGCTTGCAAGATATCCGCGACATCCCCGTGATACGACAAATCTTCCGTATGTGCCGCAATGATGCCATATTGGTATAAGTTCTTAATCGCTGACCGAAGGGACGCTTTATTTCGCTCCAAGTTTCCAGCTTGTAACGCATATAAAGGTTCAAGCGCCGCATCGTACAAGAATCCGTCTGCTTCTCCATTATCCGATAAACCGACCTTTCCACCTTCGATGACGGTTGATGCTTTATATCCGAGCTGTTGGAACAAGACATCGTTGACAAGTGCTGTATGCCGGTCCGTTCGTTTCAACAAGGCAGGTGCGTCAGGGAACAACTGATTGAGCCATGCCTTCGTCGGTGCACGATCAAGCTTCGTTTCGTCATAGCCTTCTGCCACATGGATCCCATTGACTGGTTCCGCCTTGAGAAAAGCTTGTCCTAACGCTTCAAGCGTTGTATAACGCGAGGCATCGACACGATTGATTGCTTCCCCGTAACCGATCAGATGAATATGCGCATCCGTAAAGGCTGGATATACAGCTTTTCCGTTCAAGTCGTGAATTTGATCAATACGTCTACCGAAACGGCGGCGTAGCTTTCCTTCCTCTCCCATCGCGATGATCCGCGTCTTCTCGACGAACATCGCTGAATGGACATCCTCTTCGTGTGCCATCGTTCGAATTAATCCGTTTACGTATAGTGTTCCCATTCCACTCACTCCTC
Source organism: Exiguobacterium sp. s161 (assembly GCF_018619045.1). NCBI lineage: Bacteria > Bacillati > Bacillota > Bacilli > Caryophanales > Exiguobacterium > Exiguobacterium sp. s161. The sequence continues at coordinate 590,133 of NZ_JACSNH010000001.1, read as the reverse complement.
TTTTTACAAAAATAGGGTGACCATGACGGTCACCCTGAATTGTCGATCCTGATTTAAACGTGCAATGTTTCTTCTGGTGCACACGACCGTTTAATACGTTCGATCGCGGCCGGATCGTATTCATTTAGGACACGTTCCGCTAAGACAATCGTTCGTTCATAGTCTCCCGCTAAGAACTTCGTTTCCGCGATCGTCAGCGACATATGTATCTCGTTGTCGTGGCGACGGTATCGGTTCGCATACTGGACGAGCCGTTCGGCATACGTGACTTCGAACACTAATGTATCTAACCGTTCTTGCACATGTTTAAACGTTTCTTGGACGTCTTGACTTTGTGCGACGATTGATCGAACGTTAAACGGTAACTCCTCTAACCGTGTTTCAAGCGTCTGCAGTGAACGATTCGCATTTCGAAGCGCTTCTTCCACCTCAGCCGGTAAATTCGGTAATCCGAGTCGTTTCAGACGGAGACGTGCCTGCGACAGCTGATGACGCCATTCGACGATTCGTTCGCGAACTTCCGTCTCTTCTTTTCGAAGTGCCTGGAGTTCGACCGTAAAGCGTTCGTACTGAATCATCAACTGTTCTTCAAGGCGAATCGCATCGCGCATCTGATCTTCAAGCATACTGAACGGGATGATTTTTCCAGCAATCGACTCATCGAGATCTTTTGCTGCTTCAAACAGTAGCTCTTCGTCACGCTGGATTGTCTCATAGTGAATCCCTAGATCTGCTGAGATTTCATATTTTTCACGTAAGATACTGAATTCTTGTGCCAACTGATGAATCCGTTCACGCATCCGTAGTGCTTTTTGTTTCAAGAATTGGTTTTCTTTTTTCACTTGATGACGCGCATCGACCTCACGACGGAACGTATCATACATTTGATCCACATCGGCTGATAACTGTTGAATCGCCTCTTCCAAACCATCGACTTCTAGCATTTCGATTTTTTCAGAAAGGCTCAGACGTTGTTCCTCGAACCGTTTGATCTCGGATTGAAGACCGAGTGGTTCAAGCGGATACCCATCTAACGACATTTCCTTATAGCCTGCTCCGAGCTGATCAATCCGTTGACGCAATTCATGAGCGAGAATCTTCCATTGTTTCGGTACGAGTTCGACGAGTTGACGCGTCGTTGCTACTTCTTGCTCGAGTAACAAGCTTGTTTCATACGCCTTCGTCACTTCACCTGAAGCTTCGTACTGACACATCTCATTCCAGTGCGCGTCGATTTGTTCACTTCGTTCTTCGAGACGCGCAAGCGCCGGACCGAATGAGTTCGCTTGAATCAATAATGATTTCCGAACTTGCCCTGAATCGGCTTCCCCTTGCGCTTTCAGTTCGGCTAGAACCGATTGATTCGATTTGAACGTCGACATCTCGACGAGCATCTCATCGATCAACCCTTCGAGTTCTGCAATCAATTGTTCCGTTACTTCGAGGTCATTCTTGACGGCGATGAACCGATATTTATCGAGCGCTTCCTCTGCCCGGTAAAGGGTCTCATCGATTTGGGCGACGTGGACCGTTAATAACTCTTCCCACGCTTGATGCCAGGAGCTGAACTTCGTCTCCGTCTCACCCGCCATCGGTAGTTGCTTTAAGTCCTGCAACTCCTTTGGAATCGATGCACTGACGATGCCTTGTTTGCGCATATCAAGTTCATCGATTTTCGTGTAGTATTTTTTTCGACTGATCATGCTAAAAAGCATGACGAGTAATACGATGACGATGACTCCGATCACCCATGCCCACATTTGTCACGACCTCCACTCTGTCCTACGACTTTAGATTTTCTCTAAATCGCAATAATCTTATCCTTATAATAGTATAGCGCAACCGTTTTGCATAGATTTACAAGGGCTTTTCCTGATTTCTTCCGCTGTTTTGAATCCTTTTTCCAAAAATCAATTGTTTGTCAGCTACGCGAAAACTCGTTAAACTAAGAAAAATACGCTTTTCACGGGAGGAATTTTTATTATGTTCGAAACAAAGACATATGAAGGTGACCGGACGAAACAATATGACATGCTCTCAAAACAACTCGATGCGCTATTAATGGGAGAAGACAATCAAGTCGCGAACTTATCGAACGCGAGCGCGTTGCTCAACCAGTTCCTCGACCGTATCAATTGGGTCGGCTTCTATTTGACGGATGCGGAGCAAAACCAACTCGTCCTCGGACCGTTCCAAGGACTTCCAGCATGCGTCCGTATTCCATTCAGTCGTGGCGTCTGCGGAACGTCCGCAGCAGAACAAACGACACAACGAATCAAAGATGTACATCAGTTCCCAGGTCACATCGCATGTGACGCGGCTTCGAATTCAGAAATCGTCATTCCACTCGTCAAAGACGGACAAACGATTGGTGTCCTCGATATCGACAGCCCAGAATTCAACCGTTTCGACGAAGTCGATCAAGCTGGTCTAGAAGCATTCTGTACGACACTGCTTCGCCATCTGTAATTCTGATTGACAGTCGATTATCCACACCGTATACTTGTAAAAGTGCAGAAATGATAACGATAGCGGTCAAATCGCTTACGTATCACATTTCATGACTCGGTGAATAACCGGAGGGGCATCGTGTAACTTTGCTATCAAGCGAGGGTGCCACATCATGAAATGGGCGTAATGTGGGTTTGATGGCGTTATTATTTTTATGCAAATAATAACGAACAATAAGGAGGAGTCTTATTATGGCTCGCTATACAGGTCCAGCTTGGAAACTCTCACGTCGTCTCGGTATCTCACTTACTGAAACAGGAAAAGAAATCGCAAAACGCCCTTACGCACCAGGTCAACACGGTAACAGCCGTCGTAAAGTATCTGAGTACGGTCTTCAACTTCAAGCGAAGCAAACACTTCGTCACATGTACGGAGTAAACGAACGCCAATTCAACCGTATCTTCAACGATGCTGGCAAAATGCCTGGTATCCACGGTGAGAACTTCATGTTCTTACTCGAAGCACGTCTTGATAACGTCGTTTACCGTATGGGTATGGCTCGTACACGTCGTGCTGCTCGTCAGCTCGTCAACCACGGTCACATCCAAGTTGATGGACAACGCGTTGATATCCCATCATTCCGCGTGAAACCAGGTCAAACGATCTCAGTTCGCGAAAAATCGAAGAACTTTGTCGTTATCAAAGAAGCACTCGAAGTTGCTCCAGCAACTAAAGACTTCGTTACTTTCGATGCTGAGAAGCTCGAAGGAACGTTCGTCCGTCTTCCTGAGCGTTCTGAATTGAACGATCAAATCCAAGAACAACTCGTCGTCGAGTACTACTCACGTTAATCGATTGTTCCAGCACTCACTTCGGTGGGTGCTTTTTTTATGCCTATGACTAAAATGTATACCTGGTCTTAAAAAAAGAGTGACGTCATTCATCCGTTTGTGTTAACCTTTAAACATAAATAGTTAACACAAACAGAAAAGAGGACTTCATTCATGAAAACAAGAGATTTAACATTCATCGCCCTTGGTGCTGCCATCATCGCAGCCGTCAGTTCTTTGCCACAGATTCAACTTGTCGGCGCTGTTCCAATCACGCTCCAGATGCTCGCGATCATGACGGTCAGCGCGATTCTCGGTGGAAAACGTGGTGGACTCGCTGTCTTGATTTTCTTATTACTCGCAGCAGCTGGTCTACCGGTGCTTGGCGGAAAAGGCGGACTAGCCCCATTCGTCGGACCAACCGTTGGTTATTTGATTGCCTTTCCGATTGCCGGATTCTTCATCGGACTTGTTGCTGAAAAAACGCGTCGCTTCGTTCCCCTCTTCATCGGGATGATCGTCTTCGGACTTGGTTTAGTCTACTTGCTTGGAACATTCGGTTTAATGGCTGTACTCGATCTATCGTTCAAAGATGCCTTTGCGATCAACTATCCTTTTGTCTTATGGGATACGATCAAAGCCGTCATCGCCACAACAATCGCCGTTCGCTTGTTGCCACTCCGTTTATTCCGGACAGCTTAAAAAAACGCTCTCTGCATCTAAGTGCAGGGAGCGTTTCGTATATCATCAAGCATGCTCGACGACGAAGTATTTTTTCTTTCCGCGACGTACGATCGTAAAGCGACCGATTGCATCAGCTTCCGTGATTTCTTTCGTTAAATCTTGCTCGCGTTCTCCGTTCAGGTAGATCGCACCGTTCGTAACGTCTTCACGTGCTTGACGTTTTGACGGACTGATCTTCGCCTCAACGAGAACGTCGACGAGGTTTGTCGCTTCACCGAGTGTAAAGCGTGGCATTCCTTTGAACGCATCTTCGATATCTTCGACTTGCAACGATTTAATGTCTCCACTAAAGAGTGCCGTCGTAATACGTTGCGCTTGTTTCAGCCCTTCTTCACCATGGACGAGAACTGTCATCTCTTCTGCGAGACGACGTTGCGCGACACGCTTCTCTGGTGCTGCCTTGACTTCTTCTGCGAGCGCGTCAAGTTCTTCGTGCGTTAAGAACGTGAAGTATTTCAAGAACTTGATGACGTCAAGATCGTCAACGTTGAACCAGAATTGGTAGAACTCGTACGGTGACGTTTTGTCAGCGTCTAACCAAACCGCACCACCTGCTGTCTTACCGAATTTTTGACCGTCTGCTTTTGTAACAAGCGGTACCGTCAATCCGAATGCTTTTTCTTCATGACCCGCACGACGAATCAATTCCATCCCTGCTGTGATGTTCCCCCACTGGTCACTACCTCCGACTTGAAGGCGGCATCCTTTGTCTTCGTAGAGTTTCAAGAAGTCAAACGATTGAAGTAACATATATGAGAACTCAGTGAATGAAATCCCGTTTTGAAGGCGTGAGTCAACAGAGTCTTTCGCAAGCATGTAGCTGACCGGGAAGTGTTTTCCGATATCGCGTAAGAAATCGATGATCGTCAAATCTTTCGTCCAGTCCAGGTTATTGGCGATCGTGACCGGGTTTTCTCCTTCAAGTGGTAAGAAACGTGACAACTGGTCCTTAATCCGATTCGCGAACTCTTCGACGATATCCGATGTATTCAACGAACGTTCTGTTGCGCGACCACTCGGGTCTCCGATCATTCCCGTTGCTCCACCAACGAGACCTACGACATGGTGTCCTGCTTGTTGGAATCGTTTTAAGACTAAGATCGGCAACAGGTGTCCGATGTGAAGTGAATCCGCTGTTGGATCAAATCCTGTGTAAAGTGTCGTTGGTGTCTCGAGTAATGTCTTCAATCCTTCTTCATCCGTCATCTGGTTAATTAAACCGCGAAATTCTAAATCCTCTAATAACGTCATTGTGTCTCCTCCTAAAGTTCACTTTTAACAATAAAAAACCGTCCCTTCGTCTAAGACGAAGGGACGGAAGATTCCGTGGTACCACCCTGATTGCCCTTTTAAAAAGGACCACTTGGTTCGTCGATAACGGGACGGACCGCTTGATTTCTCAAGAAACTCCTGGAAGCGTAATTCATAAGTTCACTGTGTCCTAGTTCGCAGCACCACTAGGTCTCTGTCACAGGGAGTGACTTACTACTGTATTCCGATCACTGTTTAACGTATCATATGAAAATAAGATGGTTTCATGATACGTCGAAGGCGAATCCGCTGTCAAGCCAAAATTAAGCAATGGATTTATGGTATAATACGTCTATCTGTGATTTAATATTAATTTACACCTAAGTTTAAGATGCAAAGGAGATCATTTATGCGCGAGAACTGGTCCAAGTTTTGGAATCACCCCCGGACGAAAGCCGTTCGGCACTGGTCGAATATCACATACGATGTTTCATGGAACATCATTTTATTCCTCATCATAGCAGTGTTGCTCATTGGAAGCTTTTCTGTCGGAGCTGCCGGCGGATACTTCGCTTCCCTTGTCAAAGGTACGAAAGCCCCTCCATTGACGGAAATGAAACAACAAGTCAATAGCTATGCAGTAACGAGTCAGATTTATTGGGGAAGCGGCGAGAAATTGACGAACGTCTCTACTGATGAAGAACGTCAGCCTGTCGACATTAAAAATATCTCTCCGTATTTATTAGATGCCGTCTTATCAACTGAAGATACTGATTTTTATCAGCATGATGGTGTTGTCCCAAAAGCAACATTGCGTGCAGTCTTGCAAGAGCTGACAAACTCCGCGTCACGGACTGGCGGAAGTACGTTGACTCAACAATTAATTAAAAACCAAATTTTGACGAATGAAGTCTCGTTCGAACGCAAAGCAAAGGAAATCATCTTAGCGCTACGCCTCGAGAATGCGATGTCAAAAGACGAAATTCTTCAAGCTTATTTGAATGTCGTCTCATTTGGTCGAAATTCACTCGGACGTAACATTGCTGGAATTGAAGCGGCTTCTCAAGGTGTCTTTAATAAATCAGCGAAAAAGCTGACATTACCACAAGCAGCCTTCCTCGCCGGCATTCCGAAAAACCCTTATTATTACACACCGTATCTTCAAGGTGGCGTCGTCAAGAAAGATTTGACACCAAGTATCAATCGGATGAAAACCGTCTTGAAGCGGATGTATGTCGCAAAAAACATCACAAAAGAACAATACGAAAAAGCGATCAAGTACGATATCACGAAAGACTTTGCGAAACAATCGAAACGTTCACGTGACACATATCCGTATGTCTACGACTTAGCAGAGCGTGAAGCAACAAAAATCATGACGAAGTACTTGATGAAACAAGATGGAATTAAAGAAGATGAAGTCAAACCGTCTGAACTAGCAGAAGTTCGAGCAAACTACCAAGATCAAGCACTGGTTGCTCTCCGTCAAGGTGGGTACAAAGTTCACTTGACGCTGGATAAGAAAATTCATGAATCCATGCAACAACCTGCGAAGAACAATGGAAACTTCCCTGGCAGCATGCAGTACAAACAAGTCGTGGATCCAAAAACGAAAAAAACCGTTTCGAAACAAGATCCCGAAGAGACAGCAGCGGTCATGGTTCAAAACGAAACAGGTCGTATCCTTGGATTCGTCGGCGGGCGCTATATGGATGGGAAAGCGGATGACTTCAACCGGGCATTCCAAGCCAAACGTCAAATCGGATCGACAGCAAAACCAATTCTCGTATATTCAAATGGTATCGAGAACGGTTTAATTACTCCGGGATCGACCGTCAATGACGAAGAGTATTACTACCAGACCGTACCACGTCAACCAGGTGATCGCCCAATCAAGAACGAAGGCGGTCGTTATCGTGGGAACGTGACGGTTCGCACCGCACTTGAACTCTCATTAAATGTACCTGCTGTTAAGATTTACGAGAAGATGAACATGTCGAACTCGATTCAAAAACTCGTCGATATGGGCGTGGAAGTACCGGATGCGATTCGTTATGCTCCTTCGGCAGCACTCGGAACGATGGAGATCACACCAGTCGAACTTGCTGGTGCTTACGCAACACTCGCGAACTATGGTGAATTCGTGCAACCATACGTCATTTCGAAAATCACGAAAGACGGAAAAAACATTTATAAAGCAAAACCAAAGAAAAAACGAATTTACGAACCACGAACGGCTTACTTGACGCTTGATATGATGCGCGGTGTCTTCACAAAAGGTACGGCAACATTTGCAAAAGACCGATTGAATGTTCCTGGAGACTGGGCAGGTAAAACCGGTACGACCAATGATGTCAAAGACTCTTACCTCGTTGGTTCGACACCTGGTGTGACCCTTGCCGTCTGGACAGGGCATGACCAAAACAACTCACTCATCGGTCCGACGACGTATTATCAACGCACACAGACGCTATGGTCACAAATGGCGAACGCAGCATATGGCGCTAACAACAGCTATTTCAAATCAGGTGCTCGCTTCACACAACCATCTTCTGTAACAGCAAATGACTTTAAGAACAGTGGTCGTTTCAAAGAAGAAGATAAAAAGAAAAAAGCCGAAGAGGCGAAGAAAAAAGCGGAAGCTGAGAAAAAGAAAGAAGAAGCAGCTAAGCGAGCAGAAGAAGAAGCAAGCAGAGCGGAAGAACAGAAACAAGAAGCTCAACAAAACGAGCAACAAGCGGAAGCTGATGCTAAGAAAAAAGCAGCCGACGACGCCAAACGCGCTGCCGATGCAAAAGCGAAAGCCGAGGCGGAAGCTAAGAAGAAAGCGGAAGCTGAGGCGAAGAAAAAAGAAGCAGATGTACAGAAACAACAAGAACAACAGAAAAAACAAGATGAAAAGAAAGACGATACTTCTGAAAACTAATAAAAAGAAGCTGGAACACAACTAACTGATTTTATAGGAAAAGACCCTCGATACGACTACTCGTTTCGAGGGTCTTTCGTTTATTAAACTGGATTATATTACAACCTCATTTTGAAAATTTTAATTTAGAGTGACTTAGAGAAGGTTGATGTTTTTACTTTAGTCACTTTTTTTCCTTTATATGCGACCCAAGATTTTATTTTTACAGAGTATTCTAACTTTGCAGGGTTCGTCCACTTAAAATAAGTTTTGTGCATGACTATACTATCTTTTTTAAATTTAGAATACGTCATTTTCCCATATGTCCCCAGTAAAACCATTGCAGTTCCACCTTTTTCTGCAGCCTTTAATGCCGTTCCGACATAAGGAACATTTTGTATACTCTTCACGTAACCAGCAAGATTCCCTCCTCCAGCTACAAAAGTACCGTACAAGATTATTTTATTGTTATCTTTTTTAATCTTATTTACTTTTTGGATCGCCACACTAAATTGTTTGTATTTAGTTTGAGATTTTGGAGCATACATTTTGTAATACATAGCGTGTAATCCCGAATCTTTTGTAGGTAGAGTTGAACTCCCTGAATCAGCACTTGTAAAGCTTGGTGCGCCTAAAGATACAGTTAGAACGGTGGAAAGAATTAAACCAGATTTTAAAGTCTTGATTTTAACCAAACAAACCATCTCCCTACTCTTTTTATTGGAAAAATAATTCAGTAAAATTATAACATAAGAAAATTCTTTTAACTTTCTATCATCTATTTTTAAAAAATTTGTAATAAAAAATCCCCCTTAAGTAAGGGGGATAAAATTTCCATAATAGAATTTTTTGAACTTACTAATCTCTGAATTTTACTGGAACTGTTTTTACACTCAATCTTCCATCGTAGAAAGATCCCCTGTTTCAAGATTTAACTCCCATGCTTTCAAGACACGGCGCATGATTTTACCACTTCGTGTCTTCGGCAATTTATCCCGGAAATCAATTTCTCTCGGTGCCGCGTGAGCAGCCAGCCCCTCTTTGACGAATGCTTGGATTTCTTGTTTTAGTTCATCCGTCGGCTCGTAACCATCACGCAAGGCAATGAACGCCTTGATGATTTCACCGCGGACTGGATCTGGTTTCCCGATGACACCGGCTTCTGCGACAGCTGGGTGCTCGACGAGACGACTTTCGACTTCGAACGGACCAACCCGTTCTCCAGCCGTCATGATGACATCATCGACACGTCCTTGGAACCAGAAGTAACCTTCGTCATCCATATAGGCAGAATCCCCTGAGACATACCATCCTTTAAAGAAATACGATTCATATTTCTGCGGATTGTTCCAAATTTGACGCATCATCGATGGCCATGGTGTTTTTAAAGCAAGGTTCCCCATTCGGAATGGCGGTAACTCATTTCCTTGATCATCAATGATCGCAGCCTGAGTTCCTGGAATCGGTTTCCCCATCGATCCCGGTTTGATGTCCATCGACTTGTAGTTACAAATCATCATCGCGCCTGTCTCCGTCATCCACCATGTATCATGAATCCGTTGATCAAAGGCTTCTTTCCCCCAACGAATGACTTCTGGGTTCAACGGTTCGCCGACAGACAATACATGACGAAGACTTGAGAGATCATGATGATTTGCAACATCCGCTCCCGCTCCCATCAACATCCGGAAAGCCGTTGGTGCGCTATACCAGACCGTTACCTTGTACTTCTCAATGACACTGTACCAGAAATCCGGATTGAAGCGTCCACCGACGACGATGTTCGTCGCGCCATTCAAGAATGGTGCGAAGATACCGTAACTTGTTCCTGTGACCCATCCCGGGTCAGCCGTACACCAGTAGATATCATCTTCTTGGAGATCAAGTACCCAGCGACCTGTCATCAAGTGCTGAATCATCGCATTTTGAACGTGGAGCACACCTTTCGGCTTCCCTGTCGATCCTGAAGTGTAGTGCAGGATCAATCCGTCTTCACGATCTAACCAGACCGGTTCGAATACATCGGATGCTTGCTCGAACGCTTTGCGGAAATCGAGTAATGTGTCCGATTCTTCGATATCTTCGTCGACAAGTACTACTTTTTCAAGTGATTCCAGTTCCCCAACTGGAACACGTGGGAGCAATGCCTTCGTCGTCACGAGTAACTTCGCTTCAGAATCAAGCAAGCGATCACGGACCGCTTGTTCCATGAATGCTTCAAATAACGGACCGACGATTGCGCCTACCTTCAGTGCGCCAAGCAAGGCAAAATACAATTCCGGTGAACGTGGCATGAAGATGAAAATACGGTCACCCGTTTTGACCCCTGCGTCGACTAATACGTTTGCCGCTTTATTCGTCAATCGTTTCATATCTGCATATGTGAATCGTTGTTCCGTCGTTCCATCGAAATAGATCAGCGCATCCTTGTTCGCCCGCTCGCCTTCTGCGTGGCGGTCGATTGCTTCATGAGCCATGTTGACTTTCCCCGTTGTCGCCCATGAAAAGTACTGCTCAGCATCTTTCCAGTCGTACGTGTTCGTTTCATCATACTCTGCTAACCAATGCTTCCCCGGAAGCGCTTTCAAAACTTTCATGTCTCGTTCCTCCCCTTCTATGTTTTCCTCTTTATTATAAGCTAGTTATCCGTCAGTTCAATCCATTTGCCGTCAATTTGTTAAAAAATCCCTCTCTTTGCTCAAGCGCTTTCGTCTATAATGAATAGGAAGGTGGTGACGCTTACATGTTTGAAAAACAATTCAATCATCGGACGCATGAAACATCACTCGGTCCCGTTGACATCGAAGGTCCCGTACCGAGTCAAACACTAGCAACGTATACACTCGATTCAGGGTTGACGGCTTTTCGTCCACCCACTGAACAACATCAAGCGCTCGTTGAGATTGCGGACCTTGAAGAAGGACGGATCATCGTCGCTCGTCAAGGAACGGAAATCATCGGTTATGTGACTTACTTATACCCTGACCCTTACGAAACGTGGAGCGAAGGAAACAATCCGTACATCTTGGAACTAGGAGCGATCGAAGTCTCCTCTCGGTTCCGCGGACAACAGATCGGTAAAAAATTGCTTGAAATCTCTATGCTCGATCCTGCTATGGAACACTATTTGATTTTAACGACTGAATATTATTGGCATTGGGACCTAAAAGGGAGCGGACTATCGGTCTGGGATTACCGAAAGATCATGGAGAAGATGATGAACCATGGTGGTCTTGTCTTCTTCCCGACCGACGATCCGGAAATCGCCTCCCATCCTGCCAACTGCCTGATGGCACGTATCGGAAAACACGTCTCACCTGAAGTCGTCGCTCATTTTGATGCGCTACGCTTGAGAAGACGCTTCATGTATGACTGAGCTCGAGGAGGAATCGTCATGTTAATCGAACAAATCATGAATACGACGTGCATCACGATGCAACCGACGAATTCCATCGCGCATGCGGTCGAACTCATGCAACGTCATCAGATTCGTCATGTTCTTGTCGTCAATGCCCGCCATGAACTCGTCGGTCTTGTCGGATTAAAGGAAATTCAAAGCGCAAGTAGTATCTTTCATCCGGATACAGCAAAACAAGACCTACAGTATCCGGTCTCAAGCATCATGATTGAAAGTCCTGTCACGGCTCATCCGCTCGATTTTCTCGAAGATGCGGCTGTGCTGTTTTATGAATACCGATTGACGTGTCTGCCAATCGTCCGCGGTCGACGCCTTGTCGGTGTCGTCACGGAAACGGATTTGTTGCGGACATTCGTTCAATTGACAGGTGCACTCGAACCAAGTTCTCAAATCGAAATCCGTGTTGAGAACACTGCTGGAACATTAGCAAAAATTGCCGCACTGCTTGCCAAAACGAATATCAATATCTTAAATGTACTCGTATATCCAACAGACGATCCGTATGTCCGGATCGTTGCGTTTCGTGTCCAGACGATGAATCCGATTCGGATTATCGAAAAGTTGCGCAAAGAAGGATTCGATGTACTTGGACCGGATGTGAGCAGATGAAGGATTTTGCTTATCTGTACAGTCCTGAAGAAGCGACTTATCGGTTTTCGGAGACACATCCATTCAATCCGATTCGTCTCGAATTAACTGTTTCCTTGCTTGAAGCGATGCATCAATTAGATGACATTCCTTGTATCGCGCCACGTCATGCGACTGATGAAGAATTGTCACTCGTTCATGATCAGGATTATATTGCCGCCGTCAAAGCAGCTGGAACCGGAGCATTAACCCCCCTCAAGGCACAGATGTATGGTCTTGGGACAGAAGATACACCTTTGTTTCAAGGGATGCATTCGGGCGCTTCTCTCCTTGTCGGCGGCACGATCGAAGCGTGTGATCTCGTCTTATCTGGTCAATATAAACGGACCTTTCATATCGGCGGTGGATTGCATCACGGATTCCGTGGACGTGCCTCTGGTTTTTGTGTCTATAACGATACCGCTGTCGCCATGGCAGCCATGATTGAAAAATATCACTGTAAAATTCTTTATGTCGATACAGACGCCCATCACGGTGATGGTGTACAATGGGCCTTTTATAATCGAAAGGACGTCATGACATTGTCTCTCCATGAGACGGGTCGCTACTTATTTCCAGGAACGGGAATGGTGACGGAACGGGGGTCTGAAGAAGGGTATGGATTCAGCTGGAACGTGCCACTGGACGCCTTTACGGAAGATGATTCGTTTTTACTCGCGTATGAGACGGCCCTCTTTGAAGCCTGCGAATTGTTCCAACCAGATCTCATCATTACGCAAAATGGTGCCGATGCACACGCGCTTGATCCATTGACTCATCTATCTTTGACGATGAAAAGTTATGAACAGATACCTCAAATCGCCGTCGCTGCAGCAAATAAATATACGAATGGAAAAATCGTTGCTTTAGGAGGCGGTGGCTATGACTGGTATCGTGTCGTTCCCCGCGCGTGGAGTCAAGTTTTCGCTGCCATGACCGGACAAGCTCCGTTTCACGGAGAGATTCCTGTTTCATGGCAAGAACGTTGGAGTGGACAAGAAACAACCCCACCTACACACTGGCATGATCCATCCCCACTCTATCCCGCCATTCCGCGACGACCTGAAATCGAAGAAAAAAATTGGGAAACCGTCAAACGACTGATTTGGCCGTTCGTGAGCGATGAGCGTAAGAATCAATTGACTGCGACTTCCCCTTACTCCATTGATTAATTGACTTTTTATCTTCACATTTATTTCGTTCGGAGTTCACAACTTGTTGCTATACTAAATATGGAATTTTTACTTAGTAAATGAATAATAGTTGGGGGAATCATCATGAAAAAGGCATGGCTTTATTCCGGTCTTATTCTATCGACGGGGATCGTACTCGCAGGGTGCGGCAATGAAAAACAGGCAATGGATCACGATAACATGCAAGGGTCAGGAAAACCGACGGTCGAGGTCAACGTCAATGTTCCAGCCAAGACAATGGAAGAAGATAAAGTTGTTTTTAAAGCGTCAGCTGTCGAACAAAAGAAACCAGTCAATCTTGAGGACGTGACATTTGAAGTTTGGGAAGCCGGAAAACAAGACGGTGCCCATCAAAAGTTCAAGGCAACCTTGAAAAAGACGGGTTCTTATCAAGCAGAAGCTAAGCTTGCTGAAGGTGAGTATGAAGGACTGTATCATATCAATGATAAAAAAGGACTCCATCATATGGATAAGATCTCATTCGTCGTCATGGATCATTCACATGAAAAAGAGGAAGCATCGCACGAGCATGGACATGATCACGAAGCCGTCGACGGTCTGTCTGTCCATTACATGGGCGCAACAAAAGCGAAAGCTGGTGCTGAACTTCCCGTCTCCTTTCATGTTTTCCTCGATGGGAAACCGCTAAAAGCGAACGTACAAGTGGAAGTCATTGAAACGGGCATTGAAAAGCATAACTACGTTCCTCTAGAAAAAAAGGGTGATGCTTACAGCGGGAAAGTGACATTGACTGCACCTGGTCAGACGACGGTTCGACTCCATGTCGAAAATGACCAACTCCACCATCACCAAGATGAACTTATTACCGTCGCGAAATAAAAAAACGTCTCTTTTTTCAAGCAGCTTGCTTGAGAGAAGAGACGTTTTTTCGATTAAGGACGTGTCGAATCCCGTTGTTCGATTCGGTGTGGTAACGTGACATCGTTCGTTTCAATTTCTTCTTTGTTCAAGATTTTCGTCAATAGACGCATCGAGACTGCTCCGATATCATACATCGGTTGAACGACAGTCGTCAGTTTCGGACGAATCATCGTTGCAAGACGTGTGTTATCGTGTCCGATGACTTCGAAGTCTTCCGGTACACGGTGTCCCGCATCCTGTAAGGCATGGATGACACCAAGAGCCATCTCATCCGTTCCAGCAAAAATCGCGCGTGGGCAATCTTCTCCAAGTTCAAGCAATTGATTCATCGCCTTCATTCCTGAATCATACGTATAGTTTCCAAGGACGACATTTTGCTCGTTAAACGGAAGATTTGCTTCTTCGAGTGCTCGGCGATAACCCGCAAATTTCTTTTCACCATTGATTTGCTGTTCGAGTGGTCCAGTGATGAATCCAATCCGTTCATGTCCACGGTCGATCAAAGACTTAACAGCATCGTGCGCAGCACTCTCATAATCGATATTGACGGCAGGAAGATCATAATCTTGATTCAACGTCGCAGCAAGAACGATCGGAACCGGTGATGTTTTGAACTCACGAACGAGATCCTCATGCAAACGTCCACCCATGAAGATGATTCCATCCACCTGTTTTCCGAGTAATGTATTGAGCAAATGAATCTCTTTTTCCCGGTTTTGGTCGGAGTTACATAAAATGATGTTATATTTATACATTGTCGCGACATCCTCAATCCCGCGTGCTAAATCCGCAAAGAAGATGTTCGAGATATCGGGCACGATGACACCGACCGTCGTTGTTTTTTTACTTGCCAGTCCACGGGCAACAGCGTTTGGACGATAACCAAGCTGTTCGATTGCGTCTTGGACCTTCTTTCGTGTAGATGGTTTGACATTCGGGTTTCCGTTGACGACACGCGATACGGTCGCCATCGAAACAGCAGCCTCTCGCGCGACATCGTAAATCGTAATATTACTATTCAAAACAAATTCCTCCTTTAGTATGATCCATCTCAAGTGTTTTCATTTCGTTTTTCATTTTTAGGCAACACGAAAGGAAGACAGGAAAAGATAGTTTTCTTTTCCCATTCTTCCTTCATTGTAAAACGTTTTCATTCGCTTTAGGTTACCCTTTTTCGGAAATCATTGAACGTTTAGTGCCGGAAAGGTAGTCGTCAAGTTTTCGATGAACGTATCGAATTCTTGGAAATCGAGTTGTTGATTCGCATCAGACAACGCAAGTGCTGGGAACGGATGGACTTCGACCATGACAGCGTCTGCCCCAATCGCGTATGCCGCTTTTGCTGTTGGCAAGAGTAAATCTTTACGTCCTGTCGAGTGCGTGACATCGACCATGACAGGAAGATGCGTCTCTTGCTTCAGAATCGGAACTGCTGAGATATCAAGCGTGTTCCGTGTTGCACGTTCATACGTCCGAATACCACGCTCACATAAGATGACTTGATCGTTACCACTCGCCATGATGTACTCAGCCGCGTACATGAATTCCTCGAGCGTTGCAGAAAGACCTCGTTTTAAAAGAACCGGCTTATTCGTCCGACCGACTTCTTTGAGTAAATCGAAGTTTTGCATGTTGCGTGCGCCGACCTGGATGATGTCGACATATGGTAAAGCAGATTCAACGGCGCTCGGTGTCATGATTTCAGTGATGACATGCAAACCGTGCGCGTCCGCTGCTTTTTTCAACATCTTTAGACCTTCGAGTCCTAGACCTTGGAAGTCGTAAGGCGATGTACGTGGTTTGTACGCTCCGCCTCGCATGAACTTCACGCCATGTTTCGCGAGCTGTTCCGCGACCTCAAATACTTGTTCTTCGCTCTCGACCGCACACGGTCCAGCGATCAATT
Source organism: Exiguobacterium sp. s161 (assembly GCF_018619045.1). Taxonomy (NCBI): domain Bacteria; kingdom Bacillati; phylum Bacillota; class Bacilli; order Caryophanales; genus Exiguobacterium; species Exiguobacterium sp. s161. The sequence goes on along the minus strand of NZ_JACSNH010000001.1, from coordinate 573,926 downwards.
GTTGTGAACCGTCTCCGATGACGGCATCTCCGATCCGGATGATCGTATTCGTCGGTTTTTGTTTCCGTGATACGAGTAATTTCCGAGTCCGATCTTCTCCTTGTAATTCGAGAGAAGCTTTGAAAATTTCTTTAAATACATGCTGAAGGCGTCCTGTTTCAAAAGGTCCATGGTTATTAGCGGCAATTGATTCGAGCATTTGACGTTCTCGAACAGGGTCGTATCGATCAAGCCCTTGTGCTCGTTTGACTTTTCCGATTTCAACGGCAATTTGACCTCGTCTGTTCATCAATTCCAATAATTCTGCATTCACTAAATCGAGTTCATCACGTAATCTTTTTAATTCTGCATGTTGATCCATGTCCTACCACTCCCTAATCAGCATATAGCTCGTAATAGCAACTAATTATAGCGAACTCCTTCCCTGTTGTACATAAAGAAGCTGCATGATTTCTTAAAATATGAAAATAAATTACGTTTTTTCATATAATTTTTTGATGTTTCCTCTATAAGGAAACATAGAAAAAGAGCCCTCATGATGAGAGCTCCTCATGTATTGATTATTTCTTATGATTCACATCAGACTGTGGATCATTGTCTTCCTCTTGTTCGTCTGCTAACTGTTCACGTAACTCCGAAAGTTCAACGACCGTCTCCGTGTCGATTTCTTCTGCAACAGACGCCCCATCGACTTCGTCGCCGATTTCACGTTCAATGTCCCGTACGAGTTGCTCCGCTTCCGCGAGAGCAGCATCAATGCTTGCCTGATCCTTCTCAAAGCCCGCATATTGTGCCGCTTCTTGAACCGTTGAATTGTTCTTCGCTTTTTCAATGACAGGTGCTGCCTTATCTTTCGCTAGTTGAATCCACTCACCTACGAGTGGCTCAGCTTTTTCGCGGACGACTTGTGTCTGTTCCGTCAAACGTTGACGGGCAGGAGCCGTACGCTCGTCAATCAGATTGCGTACTTCACGACCTGATTTTGGGCTAGAAAGGAGAGCTGCCGCAGCACCAATCAATCCACCAACGATGATTCCGGCAAGGAAGCCTCCTCCTTTAGAAGAATCTTGTGCTTGATATGGATGTTGTTTCGTCATGATTTACGATCTCCCTTCAACTCATCTGGAATGCTTTCAACGTCCGGTACTGACACGACTTCCGGTGTGACCGGCGCCTCTGCCTTTTTCCGGAATCGACGACGTGGCTTTTTCTCGACCGTCGTCGTTGCCGTCGAATGATTTTGAACCGTAGTCTCTGCCGGTTTATTTTTCTTAAATAACTCTACAGCGACCGAACCCCAACGGACTGCTTGCGCAATCTGTTCTTTATTCGTATCCGCCGCACCAGCGACCGTATCGGATACTGTCCGGACAGAATCTGTCACTTTGTTTAAAGACGTACCGAGTTCTTCGATCGAGTTTGCGACAGGTGCAAGCAATTCTGTTTTTTCTTCAATCGTATCGACCAGACGATTCGTCTTATGTAACAACGCTGTCGTCTCCATCATGATACCGTCTAATTGACGTTCAAGTCCTGCTGTCGTGTTGGCTACATTGTTGAGCGTCTTACTCGCAGCACCTAATACACGGGCAAGGAAAATGACGAGCACTACGAATGCGATCGCAGCGACTAATCCGGCGACTCCGCCTAATGTGATTTCCATGGTTCTTGCCTCCAATTTTTTTGCATAGTCTTTTGTTGATAGTTCGACATGTAGCAAGTCGTTCCTGCTACTCCAAATGGTTTATTTCCGTTACAATGATAAATGAAACCTACATAATCCATTTCGAGGGGGAAATTTCATGCGTGACCCACGTCTTACTCAACTGGCAACGAATCTCATTAACTATTCGGTTGCCCTTGAACCTGGTGAAAAAGTATTGATTGAAAACTTCGGCATCGAACGCGAACTGGTCGAGGCACTTGTTGAAGCTGCCTACGCGGCTGGCGGTCATCCGTTCGTCTTACTTAAGGATAATCGTATCCTACGAAAATTATACCGAAATGCTTCAGAAGAGCAACTCCAATTGATGGCAGACATCGAACGCAAGCAAATGCAAGCGATGGACGCATACATCGGACTACGTGCTGGTGATAACATCAATGAATTGTCAGATGTGCCGGCTGAACAGATGAAACTTTACGGTCAAACGATTGGTAAGATGCACACACAAGATCGTGTCAAAGGAACGAAATGGGTCGTCCTTCGTTTCCCAACCGCATCGATGGCGCAACTTGCCAATCAATCAACAGAAGCATTCGAAGACTTCTACTTCGATGTTTGTACACTTGATTATGAAAAAATGGGTCAAGCGATGGAACCACTCGTTGACTTGATGAACCGGACGGATCGTGTTCGTCTCGTCGGACCAGGAACGGATCTAACGTTTTCGATCAAAGATATCCCAGCCATCAAATGCGCTGGAAATGCCAACATTCCAGACGGTGAAGTCTTTACGGCACCGGTCAAGGATTCGGTCAACGGTGTGATCTCGTACAATACACCGTCTCCATATCAAGGGTTCACGTTTGAAAACGTCAAACTGACGTTCAAAGACGGTAAAATCGTCGAAGCGACGGCGAACGATACGGATCGGATCAACCAAGTCTTCGATACAGATGCTGGTTCTCGTTTCGTCGGCGAATTCGCGATCGGCGTCAATCCTTTCATTCAGCATCCAATGAAGGATATTCTATTCGATGAAAAAATCGATGGCAGCTTCCACTTCACACCAGGTCAAGCTTACGAAGAAGCCTACAACGGTAATGACTCATCCGTTCACTGGGATCTCGTCAACATCCAACGTCCCGATTACGGTGGTGGAGAAATCTGGTTCGACGACGTATTGATCCGTAAAGACGGTCGTTTCGTTCTTCCAGAACTCGAAGTCCTCAATCCTGAAAACCTGAAATAAGAAAAAGCGGATGGCTCGTCCTACATAGGACGGGGTCATCCGTTTTCTATATCTTATTTTTTCAATGTCGCACGGAGCATCCAAATTTGTTTTTCGATTTCCTTCGCTTGACCAAGTAAATCATCTTCAACCGTCACGTCTTGTGCCTCAAGATGTTCAATCGCATCGAGCATCTCTTTTCGGACTTGTTGGAAGTCTTTGATGACGGAATCAATCATCTCATCTGCCGATAACCCTGATTTCGCTTCTTCAAGCGTCGTTTGCTCTAAATACTCTTTCAGTGTCGCAGAAGGTGTTCCGTTATTCATCAGGAGACGTTCTGCAACAACATCATATTGTTCAGACACCCATGTATAAAGTTCTTCAAGCTTCTCGTGAAGCGTTAAGAAGTCTGGTCCTTTAATGTACCAATGATAATTGTGGAGTTTGACGAACAGTACCCCATAGTTTGCTACCTGTTGATTCAAAGCTGATTTTGCATGATTACTAATCATCTGATATTCCCCTTTCCTGATTTCAAATGACGTTCTATTTCATCTTTATCCTTAAATAACAAAGAATAAACATCATTCTCAGGAAAAGTGCTCTATCGAGGACGCTTTAATCCTTTCAACATATACCCACCTTTGAAGTCGACGGAATCGAATGCGACGAGGAATGCTTTCGGTTCGTATTCTTCGACGAGATTACGAAGCACTTTCATACGTGTTCGAGCCGCGAGCACATCTAACCGGTAACGAACACCGTCTCGTCCTTGACCTTGATAATGTGTCACACCGAAACCATTATCGCGAATGACTTGAATCAGTTCCGCTGGAAATTCTTGCGTATGCACTTGAATCATATTGTAACCGATGGCGAGTTTTCGCTCGACATATCCACCGACGAGTATTCCTAGACCAAATCCAAGCGCATAAACGACCATGCCGAGTGTCGTTAAGTCTTGGAATACGATTCCTAGTGCAAAAATGTAAATCAATGTTTCGACTGTGCCAAATAATCCGGCAATGACAGTCCGCCCTTTGACGAGCATGATCGTCCGTAATGTCAAAACAGGAACGTAAATCAACTGGAGCAATAAGATGAGTAAAATCTGTCCCATGGTGTCTTTCCTTTCTGTTAATAACTTCAACACATACACACTATTTCAAACTTTATTTCAAGATGCAATCCTATTTTAGATTTTCCTCATCGGTTTTTTGAAATTACTATCATAATTCAAAAATACGACAAAAAAAGCGCCACTCGGGTCGAGTGACACTTTTGATTCTCGTTTATTTCACACTTTGATACTGATGCTGATACGTTTGGATGTCGCCCGCTCCCATGAACAGAAGCACAGCATTTTCATGCTGACGTAGAACAGAAACGTTGTCGCGCGTCAGAATAGAAGCTTGCGGGATTTTCTCCTGCAGATCTTCGACGCGAACTTGCCCTTCCTGCTCACGTGCCGATCCAAAGATTTCGCATAGATATGTCGCATCTGCTTCACGTAAAGAAGTCGCGAAATCATCCATGAATGATTTCAAGCGTGTGTACGTATGCGGTTGGAAAATCGCAATGACTTCACGGTCCGGATATTTTTTCCGTGCCGACTCAATCGTCGCGCTGATTTCCTTTGGATGGTGCGCGTAGTCATCTACTAGGATTTGTGTGCCGAATTCCGACTCACTGAAGCGACGTTTTACACCACCAAATGTGGCTAAACGTTCAGCAACGTCGTCTTTGCTCAATCCTTCGTACTGACAGATCGCAATGACAGAGAGTGCATTCAAGACATGATGACGACCGAATCCTGGAATGAGGAACGTGCCGTAGAAATCATCACGTAAATAGACATCAAATGATGTACCATCTGGCGTTGACGTCGCGTTTTCCGCGCGGAAATCATTGTTTTCTCCAAATCCATAATAGAGAACAGGTACATTCGCTTGAATGTTTTGAAGATGCTCGTCATCTCCACAAGCAACGATCGCTTGCTTAACCTGCATCGCCATTTCTTGGAATGCCGAAACGACGTCATCGATTCCTGTGAAATAATCCGAATGATCGAAGTCGATATTCGTCATGATAGCGTAGTCCGGCTTGTAATATAAGAAGTGACGTTTGTATTCACATGCCTCGAAGACGAATGCTTTCGCATCCTCTACTCCTGCCCCTGTCCCGTCTCCGATCAAGAAAGCTGTCGGCGTGATACCGCTCAAGACGTGTGAAAGCAAACCTGTCGTCGACGTTTTTCCGTGTGAGCCTGTAATGGCGACCGAACGATATTCATTTGCTAGATGTCCTAAGAAATCGTAATAATGATGGATGGTTAAACCAAGTTCATTTGCCCGTGCGATTTCTGGGTGATCATCTCCAAAAGCATTCCCTTGGATGATGACATAATCTTCTTTGATGTTATCCGCATTGAACGGGAAAAATGGAATTCCCTTAGCCCGTAACGCGTCTTCAGTAAAAATGTGCTTTTCGATGTCTGAACCTTGCACCTCATGATTCATCTCATGTAGTACTTGGGCGAGCGCACTCATCCCTGTTCCTTTGATTCCAACAAAATGATACTTTGTCATATAAAAGCCCTCCAATTCACGTTCCGGTCCGTACCATCGGGCTCGGGTACAAAACCTGTACCATTATAGCAAACCGATTTATTTTTTACCATGTAAATTATTTTGTTCTCGACGTGCGCGATACATCGCCATCAAGTCTTTCGTCGTCATGACGACGTTAACAGGCGGTCCGACCGGTTTTTTCACTTCCGACTGAACAGGTTTATCGACCTCAGTAACAGATGGATCTTGATCTACTTCAATAGCAGATGTATCAAAAGTCGGTGCGAAGCTCTCCACTTGTTGCTCAGCTTCTTTTTCATCAGCAGACTCTTCACTTGATGTCTCTGTCGGAACAACTGATTGTTCCACCGTCTCACTGTTGGAAGATGTTTCAGTTTCGTCCGTTTCTTCTACTTCGGTTACGGTCGGCTCTTCTTCTCTCACGAACTCTTCACTTGTGTGAGGTTCCGGTACGAGTAATTCGACGTCCGTCACTGGTACAAGACCAGCATCTGCTTCCGCTTCGTCTAATACGACTTCTGGCGCGATTAGTTCTTGATCCGTCAAAGCAACCTCATCAGTATTTCCCTCTTCGACTGTTTCCGAAACCTGCTCACTCGTTTCCGTTTCTTCCGCAGCTTTTACGGTTTCCGATGCAGATTGCTTCGGACGTTGGAATCCATAAATCGGTGAAGGCACATCCGTTAAAACGAAGCGATCTTCACGCTCCTCTTTTTTCGGACGTTCCACAGGCTTTGTCTCACGTTCCCCTGCAAGCTCTCGACGAATCCGGGCAGCCTGCTCTTTTAGTGACTGTTCATAACGATTACTCATACGTTCACCCCTCCATCTTGTTAAAAAATCGGTCGAATCATCGACCGATTGAGAATGCTTCCCCTACTGCTTTTGTATCATCGAGTACAAGAATCCCTTTTTCTTGTGGTGCATCGACAAGTCCGAGCTCACGCGCTGAGCAGAGCATACCGCTTGATGGTACGCCGCGTAACGCCGAAGGACGGATGATTAACCCAGACGGCATGACCGCTCCCGGTTTAGCAACGACTACTTTTTGACCCGCCGCTACATTCGGTGCTCCACAAACGATTTGTAAAGTTCCGTTATCTACTTCTACCTGACAGACCGATAATTTATCAGCATCCGGATGCTTCTCGCAAGAAGCAACGAACCCAACAACGAATTTCGGAGAATAATCCACTTGTTCGAGTGACAATTCGATATCTCGACTCGCCAGTTCCTTTTGGATGCGTGTTGCCAATTCTTCCGTCAATTCAACCGGTCCTTGTGTCTCGATCGTAAACGTAGTCGAAGCATCAAACAGGTTGTAACCGACGACACGATCACCATGCTTGATAGTTGCTACGTCTCCTTCACGAGTCGCTGTCACTTCCGCACGTGGTGCGTCTTCCAAAATGATCATTAAGACGTCACCGACGCCCTCTTTATTATAAAACACATTCATTCAATCCATGACTCCCTTCCGTCTTTCTCACAATGCCTATTGTATCAGATTCTTCACTCTTTCGGCTGCTTGTTTTTCGCAAGGACGAAGACCGGTTCCAGATTGCCATCTTCATATAAGAATGGTAATGCTGTGACCGGTACCCGACCGTTCGAGAAGAAGTCAAACATCAGTTGCTGTAAGACATCATATCCGGCGTCATTACGAATATCCGCGAAAATCAGCACATCCTGATGCGGAATCCCGACAGCGAATTCTCCTTCGATTTGCGCCGCATAATCTGCTAATAACGTCTTGTTCAAAACACGACTCGCCTCATATCCGTCGCCGAGACTCAAGAAATAAAAGATATTCCCCGCGACTTCATCTTGTTTAAATGGCGCTTCAAGCGATTTCACATTAAAACGCGCTGCTTCTGATAACTGTTCAGCTGTCCATTCAGCAGACGCCAGTAACTCCTCATCAATCAAACGATACGTCGCTCCTAGATCAAGCGCGTACATGATTTTCGTCTCACCTGTATGTGGTGTACTGACGAGCTTCTTTCCTTCTTTTGTCGTATCGGCAAACGATTTAGCGCGAATGACAGGAAAGATTTTTTGCTCTTGTCCAACGAGTGAGATTTGATCCGTTTGTCCGAGTACAGCACGGATATATTCGATCGTCTCTTCGACTGCGATGACACCTCTTCGTTTTGCTTTTGCGACAAGCGGATTCAATCCGACATCAACGCCTGATTTATCGTTCTTTCGCTCAATTCGTAATACAGACTTTTCACGATCGAAATATGTCGTGTACCCTTCTTCTTCAAATGTTTGTGTCATCATTCTTCGGATTTGTTGTAGTTCCATTCGAATTCATCCTTTCTATCATTAAAAAAAGCGAGTCAGCGCTCGCTTTTTTCTTAAACCGTCTCTAAAAATGCTGTCACCTGTTCTGGTGTCTTCCGCTCTTTCCCGACATAACGCCCTGTCTCTTCACCATCGCGGAATGCAACAAAACTCGGAATTCCGAAGATGTCCATTTCCTGGGCAATTTCAATATGATCATCTCGATCGACATAGTAAAACTCGAAGCCGTTAAATGTTTGCTCGATTTCCGGCATGAACGGATCTAAGAAGCGGCAATCCGGACACCAGTTTGCTGAGAATAAAAAGACGGCATTTCCTTGTTTTGCTGTATCGAATTCTTGTTTGGATTGTAATGTTTTCATGATGATTTCCTCCTTTGATTTCCCTAGAAGTCATTGCCCTCATCATAGCATATTCAATTGTGACTGTGCGTTTTCGTGCTTGGTTTGCTATACTGCAACTAGAAAACACCTGGAAAGGACTTCACTATGGCAGATCAACCAATCAAACATCCGTTCGAACGCTTCGTCGGCTTCGTTGGCATGACGAGTTGTTTACGTTACGGCTATTCCTTCATTGATTCCGAACGAAGCTTACCCGAAATCTTTTTGTATTTGGTCGTCGGTTTTGCGATCATCATTTTACTCGAAGCACTCGGAAAACGACTCGCTCGAAAATTGCCCGTCGTACGCATGCGGTATTTGACTCCACTTTACCTCATTTACCTCTATGTTTTCTTTACGAGTTTTTATTCAAGTTCATTCGGATTCTCTTTATGAAAAAAGCTGATTCAAAAAGTCATATGCTTGTTCGTCCACCATCCGGTCAAACAGGCGTATCCTTTAGAATCAGCTTTTTGTATTTAATATTCGATTTTTAAATCGCCATCTTGAATCCGACCGAGACGTCGTAATAGGCGATAAATGAAATAACTGATGATGCCAGGCGCAAGGAAACAGAGGACAGCGACTGCTAGATAATACTCCATTTCGAACCCCATCGTTTTTAATAACATCAACGGACCAACGAATCCGCTCGTGCCCATACCAGAACCTTCCGGATTGCTCTCAAGCATCAACAGAACAGTCGCAAATGGCGCTAGGATTGCGCCGGCTACAGTCGGCGGTAGAAGAATCCAAGGATTTCGAATGATATTCCCTACTTGTAACATCGACGTACCAATCCCTTGGGCAACCACGCCACCGATTCCGTTATCACGGTAACTGATGACGCCAAACCCAATCATCTGTGCCGCACAACCGATCGTCGCCGCCCCTGCAGCAAGTCCATCCAAACCAAGCATGATTCCAAGCGCGGCACTCGAAATCGGCGCCGTCAATGCAAGACCCATGACGGTAGCAACAAAAATTCCCATGAATAATGGTTCGCGTTCCGTTCCCCAACGAATCAACTCACCCAGATCCGTCATCCCTTTCCCAATCCACTTTCCCGCGTAACGTCCGGCAACGAATCCGGCTAGTAACGTAACGAACGGCGTCAATAAAATATCGAGTCGTGTCGTCTTTGAAACGAGTTTTCCGACCTCTGTCGCAAGAAGCGTTGCAATGTAACTCCCTGCTGGTCCTCCTGCTTCATATCCGAACGCACCAACGGCAACTGCTGCGAACAAAATCAGCGGTGGTGCCTCAAGTGCAAACGCTACAGCCACACCGATTGCTGGTCCAGTCAGTGCGATCGCCTGCTCTCCTAACTGAATGAGGAACTTCGCCTCTACACCACGCCCCACCAGTCCTTCACCAATCGTCCGGATGATGAGACCCATGATCAACGAACTAAACAAGCCAAGTGCCATATAACTTAATACGGTGATGAAATATACTTTAGGGCTAAGTGAAATCCCTTTTTGTTTGAACATCTTGTCACGTCCTTTTCTTAACATCGCGTATCATTATATCAAATCTCCTTTCTATCCGACTACATTGTTTTTTCAACTGACAAGACAGTCCGTACTTACATCGTTCTTATTAAACAAAAACAGACAGCGGATTCACATCCACTGTCTGTCATGTCATTCACTTAACTTGCAGCGTCGCGAGCGTCGTCGTATCGAGATTCGTGACGAGTTTCCGAAGCAATTCCTTCGCCGCATCATAATCATCTGTATGCATGATCGATGCATGCGTATGGATGTAGCGTGCTGGTAAACCAACGACTGTCGTTGGAATCCCATTATTCGAACGATGGATGACACCACCATCGGTTCCACCTGCACCGACATAATATTGGTACGGAATCTTGTTCGATTCTGCCGTATCAAGGACGTAATCTGTCATCTCTTTTGAGAGAATCATGACACTGTCTTTAATTCGAAGCAATGGGCCTTGTCCGAGTTGACCGAATTCCGTTTTGTCTCCTGATGCATCATTGGCAGGAGAAGCGTCGACGACGAACGCGACGTCGGGATCGATGAGTGCTGTCGCTGTTTGCGCTCCGCGCAATCCAACTTCTTCTTGAACCGTTGCACCCGAGAACAAAATGTTCGGATGATCCGCCGCTGTCGTCTCTTCCAGTAATTCAATCGCCATTCCGACACCATAGCGATTATCCCATGCTTTCGCCATGATCTTCTTTGGATTCGCCATCGGTGTGAACGGGAAGAATGGTACGGCAGGAATACCCGGACGTACTCCAAACGATTCTGCCTCTTCTTTTGAGTCTGCACCGATATCGATGAACATGTCTTTGATCGCCATCGGCTTATTGCGTACTTCTTCTGTCAACAAGTGTGGTGGAATCGATGCGATGACACCAGGGATGACACCGTTATCCGTACAGATCGAGAAGCGTTGCGCAAGCAACACTTGGCTCCACCAGCCACCTAGCGGTTGAATCCGCAACATTCCGTTCTTCGTGATTTGCGTCACCATGAATGCCACTTCGTCCATGTGCCCGGCAACCATGACTTTCGGTCCTGTCGCATCGCCTGTTCGTTTTCCAAAAATCGAACCAAGTCCATCCGTAACGATCTCATCCGTGACAGGTGTGATGCGCTCACGAACGAACTGACGAACGTCGTGCTCAAACCCCGGTGCCCCATTCAATTCCGTCAGTGTTCGAAATAACTCTCTCGTTTTTTCATTCATATGTATCGCCTCCTGCTTCTCATTATACAAAAAATTGCTTCTATCACTTAACCTTTTGTTTCTCTCTGAACGAATTATTTGGTACAGTAGGAATAGAACCTGTAAGGAGGGGAATTTTAATGAAAAAACGCTATTGGATTATCGGATTGGCAGCAGCTGTCGTCGCCGCTTTCGCAGTGAAGAAAGCCGTTGATAACAAACAACTTTCTGCCGAGGAAGCGCTCGAAATCACGAAACGCACATTTTCAGCAAAAGGACGTGTCCAAGGTGCATGGATCTCTGCAACACCAGAGGCTTACGCATATGAGTCACGTGACTACCAAAGCTACAAAGGTGGCATCTCGGTCCTTGAAGGTGATGACGAAAAAACGTATCAATTCACAGTTGATGCCGAAACTGGCGCTTTACTCGAATACGCTTAATCAAAGACCGTGCTTCGATCGACGAAGTACGGTCTTTTTTCCACGTTCATCTGAAGGAGGTATGATTCATGTCGATTCTTGCTACGCTGTTCGTTATCCTCGTTGCTTTGGAACACTTTTATATTTTAGCACTTGAAATGTTCTTTCTTTCTTCCAAAGCGGCTCGTCGAACGTTCGGTTTAACGGACGAAGCTGTTGCATCACAACAAATTCGGACACTTTTTGCGAATCAAGGCTTATATAATGGATTTTTAGCAGCAGGACTCGTATTTGGTCTGATTCGTGAGGATGTGGCTGTCCAATTGTTCTTTTTAGCATGTGTCATCATCGCTGCGCTTTATGGCGCCGTGACCGCCAATCGCTCCATTTTACTCAAACAAGGCTTGCCTGCCATACTTGCTTTCATCTTCGTGTTGCTTGCATGAAGAAAGCCCCTATCCGATTGGATAGAGGCTTTTTTTCTTAATTAACGCGGGTTGTCGTTGCGTTCGTAGATTGGGTTCATGTATTCCGTCGTCGAGTATAGACGTGGAACAACGATGTATAAGATGACCGCTGGTACAGCGATGATCAACAACATCAAGAGCATCGGTAACCAGTAGACGACTTTTTGTTGAAGATTATCCGAGTTGCCGTCGATGTATTCTTTCACACCATCAACTTTTGCAGCATCGGCACTCGTCAACAATTTACCGCTATCGGCATTGAAGAAGTGGATTTCACGTTTGATTGTGATGAAGATGCCGTCACGGACTGTCTCGATGACAGCGATCCCGCCGATGACTTCTTCTCCTTTTTCATTCGTGAACGTCTTCGGATCCTCGATTTCGACCGAACCTTTTTTATAATCGTAATGCGTCGTTGGTAATTCCTCATTCAATGCTTTCGTCATTTCTGAGGTATCAACCGCAGCAAGTACCGATTGACCGATACTTAATGCGAGAAAGAGCGCCGTTACGAAGGCTAAGCTTTTCTGCCACATCCCCAAATTCCCCCTTTACCTATAAGTACAAGTTCTTCAGTCAACAACATTGTACCAATTAATAAGAAAAAAGTGTGAAAGAAATACCAGGAAAATAAGAAAACTTTTTGTCTAAATTAATTTTGGTACGTTGCTTCCATCCGATAAATCGGTTGACCCATTGATGAAAAACGCTCTTCGTACTCTGTCCGGACGTTATCTTCCGGTTCATTCGCATGTAAATCAAGCGACATCCAGTCGAAGCGCATGCCGTATGCTGACATCGTCATCAAACTCGATTCGAACAACTTCCGGTTATCTGTCTTAAAGTGGATTTGACCTTTCGCCGGTAAAATATCTTCATATGTCGAGAGGAATGTTTTATACGTCAAACGGCGTTTCGCATGACGTGTCTTTGGCCATGGATCAGAGAAGTTCAAATACACGCGGGACACTTCGCCTTTTTCAAAGTAATCACGTAGGTCTTTTGCATCGACCGTCAAGACGCGAACATTCGATTGTGGTGTTTCGACCAATTTTTGAACGATCGTCACGGCAACGCTTTCGAATAGTTCGATTGCGATGAAGTTAATATCCGGGTGTTGGTGCGCCATTCCAGTAATGAAAGCTCCCTTCCCTGATCCCACTTCGATGTAGATCGGGTTATCATTCTTGAACTCGCTAGCCCATGCCCCTTTAAGAGATGCTGGTTCTGCTATATAGATCGAGGATTGTTCCTTCATATAATCCTGCGCCCATGGTTTATGTCGTAAACGCACTATCGTTCATCCTTTCCAAACTTAAATTATCCGCAGATAAGTTTATCATGATTCGGGTAATTATATAAGAACTTCTTCGTTTCCTATCGAAGAATGTTCAGCAGTTCGTCACTTGAGAAATAGTGAGCATTCTAATACACTTAAGGTACGTAAGAACCGAAAAGGAGGGCTATACTGTGGATGATTTCTTGATTAGTTGGGCATCTCCCATCGTTCTCGTCTTGGGAATCACTGCTTTGTTCGTCTGGGCGACTTTCGGAAAAGTCGACGTCGAATAAGGGCAATCTCTGTACCTTGTGTAATCATACACAAGGTACTTTTTTTATTTTCTAAATGATTTTAGGTTGGTTTTACCATGAAACAGATGTATACTTTTTTTGAAACAGATAATTTATTACAGCTATCGAACACCAAAAAACGTTGGTAAAAAGGAGAATTGTAATGAACAAAAATAAAAACAGTGATTCAAAAGAACTAGTACAGAAGAAAACAGGTGCGGATCTCGTCGTCGATTCACTCATCGAGCAGGGTGTCGATTACATCTTCGGTATTCCCGGCGCCAAAATCGATTCCGTCTTCAATGTGTTACAGGACCGGGGACCTGAACTCATCGTTGCACGGCACGAACAAAACGCTGCCTTCATGGCTCAAGCCATCGGACGCTTGACGGACAAACCGGGTGTCGTCCTTGTAACATCTGGTCCTGGGGCATCGAATTTAGCGACTGGTCTCGTGACGGCGAACTCTGAAGGTGACCCTGTTGTCGCAATTGCCGGAGCTGTCACACGGGCCGATCGTTTAAAACGAACACATCAGTCCATGGACAATCAGGCACTCTTTACACCGATTACGAACTTTAGTGCTGAAGTGCAAGATGCCGATAACATTCCAGAAGTATTATCGAATGCTTTCCGAACAGCTGAAACGACAGCTGGAGCTGCTTTCGTCAGCATCCCGCAAGACGTCGGGTTAAGCGAAGCGAACGTCACGGCGTTCCGTGCGGTTGAAGCACCAAAGCTCGGCGTTGCACCAGAAGCATGGGTCGATGAAACGGCCCGTCTGATTCAAGAGGCAAAACTCCCTGTCTTGTTACTCGGTATGCGCGCGAGTCAACCAGACGTCGTACACGCGATTCGTTCGTTACTCAAAAACGTCTCGATTCCTGTCGTTCAGACATTCCAAGCAGCCGGCACATTATCACGTGAACTTGAATCGAATTTCTACGGACGTGTCGGATTGTTCCGTAATCAGCCAGGAGATGCGTTACTTGCAGAAGCGGATCTCGTCCTCTCGATCGGATATGACCCAATCGGTTATGACCCGAAATTCTGGAACCAACCAACGCACGACCGGACGCTTGTTCACATCGATCAAATGCGTGCTGAAATCGATCATTTCTATCGTCCAGACCGTGAACTTGTCGGTGATATGGCGAAAACGGTCGATGCGATCGCTAAACGCCTGCAACCACTCACTTTACCTGAAAGCTCTGTTCAGTTCCTTGAAGGATTACATCAACGTCTTGTTGATCGCGATGTTCCTCCAGTCGCGGATTCTCCATTGACGCACCCGCTTTATTTCATGAAGACGTTACGCGAAAAAATTGCGGATGATGTCACGGTCACAGTCGATGTCGGCTCTCACTATATCTGGATGGCACGTCATTTTCGTTCATATGAACCACGCCACCTTCTCTTTAGTAACGGGATGCAAACACTCGGCGTCGCACTTCCTTGGGCAATCGCGGCAACACTCGTACGTCCAGGAAAAAAAGCGGTCTCGATTTCAGGTGACGGCGGATTCCTCTTCTCTGCAATGGAACTTGAGACAGCTGTCCGCTTGAACTCACCACTCGTCCACTTCGTCTGGCGCGACAGCGGATTCGATATGGTCGCGTTCCAACAAGAGATGAAATACAAACGGAAATCCGGTACGTCATTTGGTGACGTTGATCTCGTCAAATATGCTGAGAGCTTTGGAGCAAAAGGACTTCGCGTCAATCATCCTTCGGAACTCGCAGCAATCATGGATGAAGCACTCGCGACAGACGGTCCCGTCATCGTCGACGTCCCGATCGATTACCGTGACAACATCGCGCTCGGAGAACAAGTTCATCTCGATCAATTGAACTAAGGAGGATTCACATGGCACATGATAAAACACTCGTCCAGATTTCAACGATGATGGCACTGCTCGACGGCGTATTCGAGAGTGAAGTCACGTATGCTTCCGTCCTTGATCAACGTGATTTCGGTATCGGAACGTTTGATCACTTAGACGGTGAGATGATTGGATTCGATGGTCAATTCTATCAACTCCGCTCAGATGGTAGTGCTCGACCGCTCCAACCTGAGACGACGACACCTTTCGCGACATTAACCCGTTTCGAGCCGGAACAAACCCTGACCGTGACGGAAGAGATGTCAAAAGCGACGTTTGAGCACTGGCTGAACGAACAACTCCCAACGATCAATAGCTTTTATGCTATCCGGATTGACGGAACATTCACGGAGGTTCAGACACGCACCGTCGCACGCCAGGAAAAACCGTTCGTTCCAATCACGGAAGCTGTCGCTTCTCAAAGCGCTCGTACGTTCGAGCACACGGAAGGAACGCTTGCCGGATACTATACACCACGATTTGGTCACGGTATCGCCGTCGCCGGATATCACCTTCATTTCATCGATGCTGCTCGCGCAGGTGGTGGTCACGTCTTTGACTACACAGTTAAGAACGTCACCGTCACATTCGAAGAAAAGCCGCAACTTGATTTACGTCTACCGACGACAGCGGCTTATCGATCGGCAGATCTCGAAAGTCATGATATTGAAAAAGAAATTAAAATCGCTGAAGGTTAAGCAAAAAAGCGTGTCGTTCCCTTTCGGAATGACACGCTTTTTAGTCGTTTGAGTATTCAAGTAGCTGTTCAAGAAAATGATAACTGTCGTCGACATCCGGATGACGCGTATCTTCATACCAGTAGAGTGATAATACTGCTTGCGCTACGACATACCAGTGCATCCGTTGTTTCAGATCACTCGTCAAAGGATGTCCATAATGTTCGAACCATTCTGGCCAAGCCGCTTCGTCGACATAACTATATAACATCATTCCAAGATCGTACGCACGGTCAGCAATAATCGCATCATCCCAATCGTTCAGATAGAGTTGACCGTCTGCTCCCGTCAACCAGTTATTGTGGTTCAAATCTGAATGACAAACGACCTGCTCATCCGTTCTTACCTGCTCCAGATTTTGTTCGAGGTAAACCATCGCATGTTCCACGAGCTCCGGATCCTCTAAATCATCCGGTTGAAAGTACAAACGACATTGTCGCAATAACTCATCAGGTTCGATCGGGCGCTGGTCAAGCTGTTGTAGCATGAACAGTAATTCCTTCGAATCATGGATTTTCCCAAGCAAACGTGCTACTTCAGGACGTTCCATCATTTCGGGCTCTAACTCGTCGCCTTCAATGAACTGTTGGGCGCTGATGACGTCCCCACTATAAATCCGTTTCGTCCATAATAACTTCGGAACGATTCCGTCTGCGGATAAAATCGCCAAAAACGGCGATGAATTTCGTTTTAAAAACAACTTCGATTGTCCGGTTGAAGCGATGTACGCTTCTCCTGTGATTCCACCTGCTGGCGTAAGGGTCCAGCCTTCACCAAGCGCATCTAAAATATCTAATTCCATTATAATCCGCTCAACTTTTTTAGTAGATTTGCCTAAGGCACAATGCTTATCTTAACACGTTGCGATCGTCGTTGACAACGGAAGGACCTGAATCCTGTCGACACCTTTCAGAAGCGGGTCGACCGAGGCCTCATCCCCTTGTACATACACATTCCAGCGCGAATGATCAAGTGAGACTTCAACGATTTCGCGCGTCGTATTGTAAACGATGAGCGTGCGTTGCCATGCATCATACGAGTGGACCGCTCCAAGTTCATAAGCAATGACACCCGGACGTAAGTCGATGAAATGAAGCAACTCGCGAATCTGATTCGCTCGGTGCAGCCGGAATCCGCCATGCATTCTACGAATCTGCAAAATCGTCCTGATGTATGTGACAAGGGACAGATGATCATCCCGCCGTTCCCAGTCCATTCGATTGATCTCGTCTGGTGCGTTATAGCTGTTTTCAACACCTTGTTTCGTGCGTAAGAATTCTTGACCTGCGTGAAGAAACGGAATCCCTTGCGCAAACAAGGCAATCGTCTGAGCTAGGCGACTCATCCGCAATAATTGCTGTTCATCTGCCTCTGGACAAGATAACTTTAATTTATCGTATAACGTATGATTGTCGTGCGCCTCGACGTAATTGATGGAATAGGTAGGTTCCGGAAAACGTCCGTACGTTTGATTGTCGATATGGACACTTCCCGCAATCCCGTTTCGGACCTCTCCTTCCTTCCAGCCATCTCCCGCAACGAAACCTCGGTCGAATTCACTGAACGTCGATCCTTTTAACGCGTCACGGAACACATCATTAAAATGGGCGATCCGCGGCATTTGCGCAGCGGAGGCACTCATCGCCTTTAATCGTTCCGGTAACGCTGTCGCGAGATCCCACCCTTCTCCATACACCAGAATCGTTGGATCAATCGCATCGAGCGCCGCACGAACATCATTCATCGTCTCAATATCATGAATCCCCATCAAATCAAATCGAAAGGCATCAATCCGGTAGACTCGAGCAAAGTACGTCAAACAGTCAACGATCAGACGGCGCATCATGAATCGCTCAGATGCGGTATCATTTCCGACACCTGTTCCGTTCGATAGTGTTCCGTCTACTTCGTAGCGGAAATAATAACCAGGGACAAGCTGTTCGAGAGAGGAGCGTTCTCGAATGAAGACGTGATTCATGACGACATCGAATGTGACACGAATGCCTGCTTCATGGAGTCGCTCTACCATTTCCGCGTATTCTCTGACGCGAACGAGCGGTTCAACCGAACTCGCATAACTCCCAGCTAGCCCGAACCAAAGCATTGGGTCGTATCCCCAGTTATATGGAGACCGCGTCCGTTCATCGGTCGTCTCAAAAAAGTGGACTGGTAGCAATTGCAGATGGGTGATCCCGAGATCAAGGAGATAATCAAGTCCCGTCGCATGACCTCGAGGAGAGCGCGTTCCTCGTTCCGTCATCCCTGTGTATTGACCCGGATAACTTGAACCAGCTGAGTGATCGATCGTGAAATCACGGATATTCGCTTCGTAGATGACAGCGTCTGACGGTTTGACGAACAGAGGACGCGCGACACGCTTCGGGAACCACTTGATCATCGTCCGTTCGACGTCAACGATGACACCGTATCGACCATTCTCCGATATCGCACTAGCGTACGGATCAACGACCTCTTGTGTGCCAAGGTATGTCGTCACTTCATACCGATACCAGCACTCTGCGATATCTTGTTCCAGTTGAAGATGATAAGCACCTTGCTCGTGTCGCTCCATTTCGTACTTTCCGAGCAACCGTTCATCTTGATCGTACACGACACACATGATCCGTTCTGCGACCGGTGACCAAACAGCAAAGTGAAATGTACCCTTTTCTTCCCAGACACCGAGCTTCCCTTCGTAACGGTACTTGCGCTCGAACGCTTCCGTCCGGACTAACCGGTCAGGAACGACGCGAATCGACCTCCCTGCTCCGAACACCTCATATCGGCATTCGAGCTCGACCGGTTCCAGAACCGTCAATTCATAAATCACCAGTTGTTCCTCACGGTGTGTTTCGACTTGCTGGATCGCAAGTGATTGTCCATCACATTCAAGCGACCAGTGGATTGACGGATTGCCTTCGACCTCGACTCGGATGCTTTGGAACGATGAGAACTCCGCCCGGATCACTGGTATCGCTACTTCTTGGTTTGTCATCTCTTTCGCAACGACAATGCCGTCGCTCCCTCCCTTACTCTTGAATGCGTGACTGTTCCTCACTTTGGATCGCCATTTGAAACGGAATCGATACGGTTTCCTTTAGGATTTTTTCACACACACGCATTTGAGCAGCTTTTGTATGAGTCGCATTCCCATTCATACGATTCAACCATTTAGGAAAATCCACTTTATTGACATACGTCGTCGTCGTTTCTTTTGGAATCTTATCAAAATAACCACTTGGAGCTAAGATGACCCGTTCGATCGGTAAATCGTAATCTCGTCCAAGAATCGTATGCAAAATGTCTTCCGTTCGTTTTAAACTGATATTCGGGTTCAAAATCTGTTTCACAGATGCTTTGAACGGTTGTTCCCGCCACAACTTATCTCGTCGAATATGATAAATACTCTCTTCACCATCGAGCCATTCCATGATATAGATCGCGGACGGACCGACGACAAATGGACTCAACTCGACTTCTCCGACTTGATAGTGAATGACCGCCCGATAAAACATCGCATATTGTTCATTTAGTAGATGCAACATCTGATAGAAGTCTAAATGACGTTTTAATGGAATCCGCCAAATGTCCTCCTCCCCTGCTCCGCCAGCGACGTTCAAGAGTTTTTGTAACTCGAGACGTTTTTTGTACCATTTATCAAACGCTCTTCGAGATAATTGTTTACCCGGAAGTTGAATGACTTCACTTTTTTTCATCACTTGCCACCACTTCTTCGGACGGGTAAGCGTCTCCCCTGGAAACAATTCTCCTGTCTCCCATTTGCGATAAACGTTCGTATAATCAAGTGCCTGGTGTTCAACAAATCGTTTCGTCATCTCTAGCGGATTTTTTTCAAATCGACTATCTAAGTCATATAGTTTCATCAAAATTGCGATGGGGATCACCTCATTCCTCTTCACCTAGATGAATCCGATAAACCGGCTCATATCGCGGTGAAACCTCTGGTCGTACTTCAAATAGAACGAGTTCACGAACAGTCCACTCTATTGATCGGATCGGACTCGTTTTCCATTCGGCCGCCTCAGCGCGCCACTTTTTCGCGATCGTGACATGCGGAACGAATGGTCTGGTCGAATTCGGATCAATCTGTTCCACTAATTGAAACAATTCTTCCGATTCCGTTCCAAATCCTACGACGCGTGGTCGTTCATCCCGACCGAACGTGATCAAACGATCGAATCGTAGCACGAACGGTTCCATCGTACGCGCGATCTGCTGTAACTGCTGTTTCCACGACTGCTGTTCTTTTTCCTCCAATGGACCGAAAAAACGAAGTGTTAGATGATACTCTTCTAACGTATAGACGTTACGAAAGTACTCAGGTAGCGATAACCGTTCAGCAAGATTCGCCAAATCTTTAGAAGGGATCGGCAAAGCAATGAAAAAGTGTCGTTCTTGTCTCATCGTCGCGCTCACTCCTTCATACGACCACTGATACCATACAGAATCGCGCCTAGGATACTACTACTTGTATATACCCAAAAGACGGTATAGATTGTACTCTCCTCGAGTACAAAACCACTCATCAGATTAAACAACGCTGTCGCGAGTCCCGTCGTCGTCGCCATATATGTACTGACGGCTGTTGCGACCATCGTCTCTGGAACGAGAGATCGCACATAATCTAAGGCGACAGGGATCAACAGACCAACGATCATTCCTTGCATCGCAGATAATACCCACAGCATGACGATTGGAAGTTCTAAAGCAATCATCGCCGTCCGCGCAGCCGACAACAAGGAAACGAATACAAGAACCGGAATCGCTCCGAATCGTAATAACAGACGCGAGGCGATGCGCATGAACGGAATTTCGCACAGAACGGCGACAAAGAATAATGTTCCGACGAGTGCCGTCGTCTCACCACGAATCGTGACGTAGCTGCCAAAGTAATAATTGTTGGCGAAGATGGGTCCGAAGATCAAACTCCCCCCTGCTAGGAACAACAGGAAGCGTCGATTCGAAAAGAGCTGTTTTAACGGTACGGGTTGCTGATGTGAAACATGGACGCTGCCCGTCTCTTCAATACCGATCAGCACAAGGAAACCGAGAACCCATGCTGCACCGGTTGCATAAAAAATCAGATTTAGTCCGCCACCCTCAGTGATTTGCCCAAGAATGAAAACAGCTAAAGCGAACCCTGCTGAGCCGAAAAGACGTAAAGCGCCGTAATCCACTTTACGCTTTCGCGTGTACTCGATCGCTAATGTATCCACGAGCGGAATATGTGCGCACTGGAACAACGCCCAAACGCAAGAAATCAATAATAAAAGTAGATAAGCAGACGTCAGTAAGTAACTGAGTGTAAAAATACCGGCAGCAAGCATCGCGACGAGCAAGAGTCGTTTCGGTTTTCCGAGTCGGTCCGCCGCGATTCCCCAAACAGGTTGTAGGAAAATGGAGAGAATCGGTCCAATCGCAACGATTGTTCCAATCTCTGAAGCCGACAGTCCGAACGCGTCGTTTGAGAAATAAAGCGCGAGATACGGAATGAGTGCTCCTTGTCCAAAGAAAATAAAGAAATATAAGGCTTGGAAATGATAGGTTTGACGATTTTTCACACGGAACTTCCTTTCAAGAAGCAATCCCCCCATCTTTACGATGCGGGGATCATCAATCATTATTTTGCGAGCTCATAAATCGCTTCTGCATAGATTGCGACAGCAAGCAATAGTTCATCAAAATCAACATATTCATCGACTTGGTGAGCAACTTCAGGACCACCCGGGAAGACTGGACCAAAAGCAACTCCCGCCGTCAATGAACGCGCATATGTGCCGCCACCAATTGCTATCAGATCAGCTGATTGGTTCGTATGGCGCTCATAGACGGCACTTAGCGTCTTGATCAATTCATGGTTTGAATCAACATGGTGCGGTGTCATGTGCGTCCGCGTCTGCAATTCAAAACCATATCCTGCCGCGGCTTCCTTGATGATTTGCAAACGTTCCGTGAAGTCTGCTGTATACGGGTAACGGATATTGATTGATGCCGTTCCTTGCTCTTCGGCGTAACGGAATACACCGCCATTGATCGTTAAGTCACCTGTCTCGTCCGAAGCAGCGACACCCATCGCTACACCGCGAGAATCCCGGAACATATGCGTCACGAGTTGAATGTAACGACGACCGTTATAATCCAAGTGAAGCGTATTGAGGAAACGTGCCAAATGTAAAGCAGCATTTTTACCATTGTCCGGCTCCATCGCATGGGCTGCGACACCATTGACATCAAGTATGAGACCTTCCGTTTCTTGCTTGACTGTTCCCGTCAAACCTTGTTCTTCAAGATAAGCATGGAAATCCGTCTCAAGCGTTCCTACTTCGACGACACGAAGAAGCGCTTGGGCATGACCTGGAACCATGTTCGGACGTTCGCCACCTTCAAAACGAACGAGATGGTAGCCTGTATCAGATGCTTGCGCTGGTTTCCCTTGAATCAATAACCCATCATAGAGTCCTTTTTCCGCATTGATGATCGGGAAGTCGGCATCTGGTGCAAAACCAAGTGTGGGCATCTCTTCATGTTTGAAGTAATGATTGACACAACGCCATTCACTCTCCTCATCCCCTCCTGCAATCAGACGGATGCGCTTCGAGAGTGGTAAGCCAAGTTCTTTGACGATTTTCAAAGCGTAATAAGCTGCCATCGTCGGTCCTTTATCATCGATTGCTCCACGTGCATACAGTTTTCCATCTACAAGCGTCGGGTTGAATGGACCGTATGTCCAGTGATCGCCACCAGCTGGTACGACGTCTAAGTGACAAAGAATACCGAGTAACTCTTCCCCTTGACCATATTCCAAATGTCCTGCATACCCATCGACATTTTTTGTCGTGAACCCATCGCGTTCCCCTGTCGCGAGCATCCAATCGAGGGCACGTTTGACTTCATGACCAAACGGCGCGCCCTCTTCGATCGTGGATTCGTCGAGTACACTCGGAATCCGTAATAATTCTTTTAAATCTTCTAATAAGTCCTCGCGACGTGCGAGTACTTCCTCTTTCCAATTCACCATCTGATTTCGCTCCTTCATTACGGGTTTTGGATTCGTTTCCTATACACCTTCCTAGTATAGCGAATATTCGTTCAGATACGAACATCCAAATTCTGTTTTCTTTTTTATTTATTTAAATGACGAACATTAATCTAAAATAAAACCTAAATCATCGACTTTACAAACCATTTGAATATATTTTTTATGAAAACGTTCGGTTAAATTACTTGCATTTTAATATCAAAACGTTATACTAAAGGCGAAACAACTGGATATTGCATTGTCTTTTGTCACCCGAAGCTTTAGAACACTATTCTATCCATTGGGGGAGTGGTTATACCAATGAAAGATTCTACAGACCGTATGTTGACCCGGATTAAATCGATCTATCTCTACATCCAAGAGAACGGAGCTACTACGACAGCAGAGTTGGTTGAAGAGTTTGGCATCACTTCAAGGACCGTCCAGCGGGATTTGAACGTGCTTGAATACAACAATCTCATTGTGAGCCCTCGACGCGGTACATGGACGTCGAGTAAGAAACAAAAGCAAGCGGGTTGATCCACTGTTTCACTATGTATATCTTTCGATGACGCGATTCTTCGCGTCTTTTTTTGTTATCTTTTTTAAAACGTGGGGTATAGCTATTGGGAGAAGGAGATGATGAGAATGAATATTTTAATCATTGGAGCAAACGGAACGACAGGACGCAAGATGGTCGAATTGATCGCTAAACAAGGAGATCACCAAGCGATCGCGGTCGTACGGGAAGAAAATCAAATCAACGATTTGATTGCACTCGGCGCATCTGAAGTCAGACTTGGGGATTTGACGAAGGATGTCAGTGGCGTCATCAGTAACGCGGACGTCGTCATCTTTGCAGCGGGTGCTGGTGGCGCATCGGACGAATTGACACGCGCCGTCGATCAGGAAGGTGCGATCAAAGTCATCGATGCAGCAAAAGCCAACGGGATCGATCGTTTCCTGATGCTCAGTTCAGTCGGTACGGAAGAGCCGAAAGGCGAACTAAAAGTGTATCTTGAATCGAAAGCAGCAGCAGACGCTCACCTCAAAGAAAGTGGACTCGACTATACAATCGTCCGTCCTGGTCCGCTCAGCTACGATGACCCAACAGGTACTGTTGAAACGAAAGAGCATTTTGATTCATACGAAGATCGTAAGGTGTCTCGTGACGATGTGGCAGCGCTGTTCGTTCACTTGATTGATCATCCGACACAATCTCGTGTATTCGAAGTACTCAGCGGTCCTTATCCGATCGCAGAAGCACTACGTAATCAATAATTAAATCCCACAATAAAAGGCGATGGAATGTACATTCATTCCACCGCCTTTTTGCTTTGCTTATTCAGGTTGCCAATCAAATAACGACAATTCCTCTTGTGTCAGTTCACGGTAGTCCCCGAGTGCAAGTGCCGAATCAAGCTCTAAACGACCAATCGAGCGCCGTTTCAAGAACGTGACCTCTTTACCTAGGGCAAGCATCATCCGTTTGACTTGATGGAACTTCCCTTCCGTGATCGTCAATTCAAGCGTTGAATCTGTTTCTGTCGTCGATAAGATGACGAGTTTTCCTGGCTTTGCCTGATAACCGTCTTCTAAGGTGACGCCTGCCGCAATTGCCTCGACGTCTTCTTGCGTCAATACACCTGTCACTTCCGCGTAATACGTTTTTTCAACGTGTTTTTTCGGAGACATCAAGGCATGATTGAACGCTCCATCGTTTGTCAGTAACAACAAACCTTCTGTATCCTTATCAAGTCGTCCGACCGGAAACGGTTTGAAATACGTCACGTCTTCAAACAACAGATCGATGACGGTCTCATCTCGTTTATCCTCCGTCGCACTAATGACACCCGGTGGTTTATTCATCATCAAGTAGATGTATTTTTGATACGTGACCGGTTCGCCGTACATCAGAACCTGTTGTGACTCGACATCGACATGTTGTTTCGGATCACGAACGATCTCACCATCGACTTGAATTGCCCCTGCCTTGAGCAAAAGTTTTACTTCTTTTCGGGAGCCTGCCCCCATGTTGGATAACAATTTATCTAGACGCATGATTTCGTCCTCGTTTCAATGAAAATTTACGCCCTAATATGACCTCTGCTAAACCACTCCAAATCGAAAGTCCAGCGAAAATCACGATTCCAACTACCGCACCGATGATCAGGATCAACAGAGATGCCCATGTCGTCTCTGGTAAGAAGGACACCATTCCCCACTTCACGAGCGCGACAACAGCCCCCATCAACGCACTAATGATTAGAATTAACGATGTCCGGCGCAAGACGGTACTGAATGGAAACTTCACTGTTTGTGTGATTCGGAAGAACATCAATCCCGTCGCAACAAGGTAACCGATGATCGTTGCATAACCGGCACCTGTCCCGTCACCTGTTAAATGAATCAACGGTGCATTCAAGAGATACTTCGCAAGTAGTCCGGCAATCGTCGCAACAATCGTGAAGTATTGCCGGTTGATTCCTTGTAGGACTGCCGCTGTGACCGAATACAAGGCGAGGAACAACGCACTTGGCGCATAACTTAAGAGATAGACCCATGCTGCCTGATCTTTCGGGAAGAGCACATGGAACGTTTCTTCACTGAGGAGAATCATCCCGACGACTGCCGGAATCGTAATAAAGAAGACGAGTTGATAAATCTGCGAGATTTGAGCCCGTACTTTCCGCATATCTCCCTGTGTGAATGACGCTGTCAACAGTGGCGTCGCAGACAGCGATAATCCAGTCGCAACAGATACTGGAATCAGAACGATTTTATGACTATCCGCAATCAGATAGGCCGTTGCATTTCCAGCAGCTTCGAGTGTATAACCGATACTTTGTAATGCTGCATTCATCGTATTCTGGTCGATGACTTGATAAAGCGGCGTCGAAACGCCTACCATGACGATTGGAATCGCATAGGCTAACAACTCTTTGTACAAATCCGTTAACGGGCGATCCGGCGAACGGACGGTTTGAGTTGCACGGAGTTCTCGTAATCCACTCGCACGTTTACGGAAATAGTAAATCAGAACGACTATACTTCCGATTGCTCCAATAAATGCGCTGAATGTTGCAATCGTCGCTGCCCATGCTACTCCAGAATCAAAGAGATAGATGGCGATGCTGACTCCTGCGAGCAAGAAAATGATTCGGACGATTTGTTCTAAGATTTGTGAAATCGCGGTCGGTCCCATCGATTGATATCCTTGGAAGTATCCACGTGTCATACTCATCGGCGGAATCAAGAGTAAAGCAAAACTGACTCCTCGAATCGTCATCGTGACGGCATCGACGTATGCCGCTGAATCGACGTCCCCACCCGGAATCGCTCGGTGGGCTAAATACGGAGCGAGGAAGAATAAGGCGAGAAAAGAAACAACGCCGGTCAAGGACATGATTTTCAAACCCGATCGATACAATCGCTCACTCGTATCGTATTCCCCAAGCGCATTATACTTGGCGACGAATTTTGAGACGGCAACGGGAATTCCCGCTGTCGCGACACCAATCATGATCGTGTAATAGTTGTAGGCATACGTATAAAACATGATACCTGTAGCACCGACCATGAACTGGAATGGAAAGAGGTAGATCAAACCTAGTGCGCGGGAAATCAGTGACGCACCGGATAGGAGCATCGTCCCACGAACGAATCCCGCATTACCGGGAGAAGTGGACTGTTTATTGTTGACTGTGGACATGGTAACATCCCTCACGCTTTCTAATTTTTAAACTCGACACTCTAATCATGACTGTCTCATTATACAAGTTCTCTCGTACACAATTGCAAATCATTATACCGCTGTCTTTCTGGAATTGAAAGAGACGGTTTGTTTACAGTCGCAACTTCTGCTAAAGTGAAACAAGCAGAATTCTATGAATGAGGTGACCATATGTACGATGTAATCGTAATCGGGGGCGGACCGAGCGGCTTGATGGCAACGCTCGCCTCCTTACAAGCTGGAGCTCGAACACTCCTGCTCGATAAAGGGAATAAATTAGGAAGGAAGCTCGCAATCTCTGGCGGCGGACGCTGTAACGTCACGAATCGAAAACCACTCGAAGAGCTTGTCCAGTCGATCCCGGGAAACGGACGTTTCTTATATAGCGCCTTCTCTCAATTCAACAATGAATCGATCATCGAACTCTTCGAAGGATTTGGCGTCGCACTTAAAGAAGAGGACAACGGTCGGATGTTCCCTGTCTCAGATAAGGCAGCGGATGTCGTTCGTGTATTGATCGATCAAATCCGTGCGCATGGTGCCGAGATTCAAACAGACGCGCAAGTCGCTACGCTCGACTTCCATCCAGACGGTGCTTTTGCAGCTGTCATATTAGAGAATGGCATGCGTCTTGAAGCGAAAAGTTGTATCGTCGCGGTCGGTGGTCAATCTGTTCCGCATACCGGTTCAACGGGTGACGGCTATCCGTGGGCTGAAAAAGCGGGTCACACGATTACGGAACTCTTCCCAACGGAAGTTCCGATTCTGTTAGGTGATACGTTCATTCACGAAAAAACATTACAAGGGCTGTCGCTGCGTGACGTCGCTCTAACGGTCCACGGTAAAAAAGATAAGGCGATCAAGACACATACAGGTGATCTACTGTTCACACACTTCGGTTTAAGTGGTCCGATTGCTTTACGGTGTAGCCAATATACGATCAAAGAACGCAAACGTTCGAAAGAAACGATCGTTCATCTATCGATTGATCTCTTCCCGGACGAATCCCTCGGTGCCTTAACGGAACGTTTCCAAGCAGCCCTTGCCGCAAATCCGAAGAAAACAGTCCGCAATGCTCTTCGTGGTTTCGTACCAGAACGGTTGCTTGAACTCCTATTCGCTCGAATCGGCTTTGGCGATGAAGTCTGTACACAAGTGAAGAAACAAGACTGGACGGACTTCCTCCAACAATTGAAACGATTCCCACTCAGAGCAACGGGAACGCTCGATTTCGATAAAGCCTTCGTCACGGGTGGCGGCGTCTCGATCAAAGAGATTGATCCAAAAACAATGATGTCAAAAAAAGCCGAACGGTTATTCTTCGCTGGTGAAATTCTTGATATTCACGGCTATACGGGTGGATACAACATTACAGCCGCGTTCGTGACGGGTCATTGCGCCGGTAGCCACGCTGCAGAAATGGCACGTGACACTGTCTCTTAATATGAACAAGACCCGATTCGTCTGTGTTAATCAGAAGAATCGGGTCTTTTCTTTTTATGCATCAGTCAATCGGTGTGAACGATCGGCTCGAAAACTTATCTGTCTCGACTAAGGCAAACAATTCATTATCCTGTACGAAAATCCCTTTTGAACCATAGACCTTTGGACTTGCCGTCTCTCCCGTGATCGTCTGATCTTTCTGATCAATCGAATAGAGATAGAGTGCTTCTGAATCAAGTGTGTAGATGCGTCCTTGTCGTTCCGCAAGACCAATTGGTCGGAAGTCTGATTCGAATACTTTCTTCGCATCACTTCGCATCCCATTCGCCGGTTCAATTTTACTTCGTTCTACGATCGATAAATACGGCGGCTTTTGCTTTTTCTTTAAAGCGCGTTTTTTCTTTTCCGACGCATCTGGATCAATCTTAATTTTATCCTCTTTCATGGCGAAACGAGTCAATTCCACACGTCCGATTGCACGGATATGATTGATCGTATAGAATTCCTTTTTCTTCGCATCATATCCAAGCCCATGGAAACTGTCTCGAATCGTCGTCCCCTGTACTTTTTCACGTTTTTCTTCGCTCCAGACACCATCTTTTCGCGTGATTGTCACGAGAATCTGATTCGATGTCAATAAAGCGACGGTCTCTCCGTCAACGAGTGTCATGCCATCGAGGCCAGAAAGAAGTAATTTCCCTTCTTCTAATTGGAAGGAGGCATTGATCCTCTCACCTGTTCCACTAATTTCAAAGAAACGATAATCGTCTGTGACGACGAGGTACGACCCGATGGAATCATCATATAACATCTGCTGGACATTCTTAATTAATGGTTCTTCCGGATTCGGAATGGCTGAAGGCGTTTTCGTCGGCACCTGTTTGACAGCTGCCTGATGCTTCGATTGCGTCTCGATTTTCGCGAACGTTTCCTGAATACGCGACATCGTCTCTGGTTTTGAGAAGACGAGCAGTACACAAAGAATCAAACCCGAAACGACGGCAAAAATCGTTGTATAGACTATATAAGATCGTTTCATTGATGGTAATCGCCTTTCTTTCTCGGTTTCTGATTCAGTGTATCAGAAGGACGTTCAAAAAAAAAGCGGACTTGCGACGGAAATGAAGAAACCCCTTCCATTCGTATCAAGTGAACGGAAGGGGTCATGACTTAGTTCGCGACGATATTGATGAGTTTTTTCGGTACGACGATGACTTTTCGAACCGTCTTGTCGCCGATCCATTCTTGTGTCTTTTCGTCGGCAAAGGCAAGTGCCTCGATTTCTTCTTTTGTCGCGTCGATGTTGATTTCGATTTTCGAGCGAACTTTTCCGTTCACTTGAATGACGAATTCCATTGTATCGCTGACGAGTTTCGATTCATCGAATGTTGGCCATGCCGCATACGTCAATGTCTCTTCAAATCCAAGTTGTTCCCAGAGTTCCTCACCAAGGTGCGGTGCAACTGGTGTTAACAATTGGATGAACCCACGAAGGAAGTGACGCGGAAGCACCGGCTGTTTGTTTGCTTCGTTGACGAAGACCATGAGTTGCGAAATTCCGGTGTTGAACTGGATGTTCGCGAAGTCTTCCGTAACCTTCTTGACCGTCTGGTGGTATGTCCGTTCGAAGTCAGCATCGACTTCTGTGACATCTTGAATGTCTGCTGTCCGTTCGAACAAGCGCCAGACACGATCGAGGAAACGACGCGCACCGTCAAGTCCGTTCTCAGACCAGGCAACTGATGCATCGAGTGGACCCATGAACATTTCATACAAGCGTAACGTATCCGCACCATGCGATTTAACGATTTCATCCGGATTGATGACGTTACCGCGTGATTTCGACATTTTCTCGTTGTTCTCTCCAAGAATCATCCCTTGGTTGTATAACTTCTGGAATGGTTCTTTTGTTGGCACGACGCCTGCATCATACAAAACTTTATGCCAGAAGCGTGCATACAATAAGTGGAGAACGGCGTGTTCCGCACCACCGATGTAAATATCGACTGGAAGCCAGTATTTTAATTTTTCTGGATCCGCGATCGCCTCTTCATTGTGCGGATCGATGAAACGAAGATAATACCAGCAGCTTCCGCCCCATTGTGGCATCGTATTCGTCTCGCGACGCCCTTTCATTCCTGTTTCAGGATCCGTATAATCCAACCAGTCTTCCGCAAGCGCAAGTGGTGATTCGCCTGTACCAGATGGCTTGATCTCCGGAATGATTGGAAGTTCGAGCGGTAATTCCTCTTGGCTAAGCGTCTTCATCGAACCATCTTCCATATGAACGACTGGGATTGGCTCACCCCAATACCGTTGACGACTGAACAACCAGTCGCGGAGACGATACGTGATTTTCTTGCGTCCGACTTGATTCGTTTCGAGTTCAGCAATCATCGTCTCGATTGCTTCTTGTTTTCCAAGACCATCAAGCATATGCGAGTTGACGTGTTCGCCCTCTCCTGTATAGGCTGCTTCATCGACGTTTCCACCCGCGACGACCTCAACGATTGGTAAGTCGAATTGTTTCGCGAATTCATGGTCGCGCTCATCGTGTCCTGGAACCGCCATGATTGCACCCGTTCCATAAGAAGCAAGGACATAATCAGCGATCCAGATCGGAAGACGATCACCTGAGATTGGATTGACGGCGAAAGCACCCGTGAAGACGCCTGTTTTTTCCTTCGCTAAATCCGTCCGTTCGAGGTCTGACTTCGTTTGGACTTGCGAAATGTACGTATCGACGGCTTCCTTGTGATCCGCTGTCGTGATGTCAGCTACGAATGGATGCTCCGGCGCAAGCACGAGGTACGTCGCACCAAAGATTGTGTCCGGACGTGTCGTAAAGACCGTGACTTGTTTTTTATGTCCATCAATCGTGAAATCGATTTCAGCACCTTCTGATTTCCCGATCCAGTTCCGTTGCATCTCTTTGACAGAATCTGGCCAATCGAGATCATCGAGATCTTCAAGAAGACGATCCGCATATTCTGTGATTTTCAAGACCCATTGGCGCATCGGGACACGCACGACCGGATGATTTCCGCGTTCCGATAATCCGTCGATGACTTCTTCATTCGCAAGAACGGTTCCAAGTGCTGGGCACCAGTTGACCGCGACTTCGTCCACGAACGCAAGTCCTTTTTCATACAACTTCGTAAAGATCCACTGTGTCCATTTGTAGTACTTCGGATCCGTCGTGTTGATTTCACGATCCCAGTCATAGGAGAATCCAAGTTCTTTCAACTGACGCTTGAACGTCTCGATGTTTTTCGCTGTGAATTCACGTGGGTCATTCCCTGTATCGAGGGCGTATTGTTCTGCTGGTAACCCGAACGCATCCCAACCCATTGGGTGCAAGACGTTGTATCCTTGCATCCGTTTCATCCGTGCGAGGATGTCCGTTGCTGTGTAGCCTTCTGGGTGACCGACGTGGAGTCCGGCACCTGACGGATACGGGAACATATCAAGGGCATAAAACCCTTCTTTTTCTGGATCTTCTGTCGTGACAAAGGCGTTGTCTTGATCCCAACGCGCCTGCCATTTTGGTTCAATTTCGCGATGATTGTACGGCATGTCTTTTCCTCCTCTAATCTAAAAAAAACCGGTCCTCCGCCCCTAGGAATAGGGACGAAAGACCGGTTTGGCTTCCGCGGTACCACCCACGTTGTCTGTCTATGACAGACCGCTTGATTCACAGATAACGGTGTGAAAGACCGGATTCGCTACTACGACTTCACGAATCGTGCTCCCTGACGAGTTCACGGTTGTTACCGACTGGTTCGCACCCTCCACCAGCTCTCTTGACGGCACCTTTCCCCTACTACTTCAGTTCCATGCATTTGACTATCTTTTCCTAGTGTAATCTGTTTCTTCCTCAAGCGTCAACGCTTCCGTAAAATTTCCTCAATTTCCGCATGCGATCGCGCAATATGATCTGCTTGTTCTAAGCGTTGCGCTGGCATCCGATCATCAAGAAGCGCAATCACTTCCATACCAGCTGCTTTTGCGCCGATCATCCCGTTTGCAGCGTCTTCAATGACGAGACAATTCTCAGGTGCGTGTCCGATTCGTGATGCCGCAAGTCGAAAAATCGCGGGATCTGGCTTCGAACGCACGACTTCTTCCCCACTGACGTAATGCGTGATTGGAAGCTCGTAATGACGGATGACGCGTTCGATTTTTTGAAGCGAACTCGAAGAAGCGATCCCGATATCGTAACCAAGAGATGTCGCTTGTTCGATGACTTGTTTGACTCCCTCTTTTAAACCACACGCCTCTGGTTTTGCATGAATTTGAAACAAGCGATGTTCTTCCTCAAGTAAAGCACTCGCTGTTTCTGGGAGCTCGTGTTGCGCGACAAGTTCTTCCCACATCTCATCTCCTGTTTTCCCCATGAATGTCGCATACTGAACCGGATCGAGCGGAATCGATAACGTTTTGAACATCTGCTGGTGGACCTCAAAGTAGCGGATTTCACTATCTAAGATGACCCCATCCATATCAAAAATAAGACCTCGTTTTTTCAAGACACATCCCCCTCAATTGATCTATCATGATTTCAGCATATCAAAAAAACGACTACACGATGTAGTCGTTTCACCTTCTTCATTTAGTTACTGTTTAACTTGTCGCCATTTGGACACTGGTTTGTCGGTAAGCCGGAAAATAATCCGAATTAGCATCTGACCCGTATCGTATACACAACTGATCGTATATGGCTGGTTGAAGAATCGATTTTCCTTGATGATACTCAAATAAACGGTACCCGGTGTAACGGCATTTACTCTCAAAGAGACTATCCCGTTCTTGATATCCACCTCCGAGATGTTGTTCGACGAGACCGCGTGCTTTCGCCTGAAGAATCGCTTCGTACTCAAGTCGTTGATTTGGGAACATCTTCGCTTCGTCCCGCTTACAACCAATCAAATGACCGTGGGCATATTCTTTTCCGAGCAATACGAAGTATCCACCAACAGGTTCTCCGTCGATTTCCGCAATCAGTAACAATGGCTCACAGAGTGGATTCGCTTCAAATAATTGCTCAAAATAACTCGCCGTAAAATAGTAATGAGCCGAAGCATTCTTCCGGTCCATCGTTTCATGATACAACGCCAAAAAAACAGATAAATCGTCTCGTGTTCCTGTTCTAACGGTTAACGGTGAAGCGAGCGATTTACGAATCATACTTCTCGTTTTCTTATGGAACGTCTGCATGATTTCTTCTAGTGAGGGGCGCAAATCAATGCTCGTCGTATGACGGATGAAAGAAGCTTCCGTCCAATCACGCATGAGTCGTTCATTGCCCGTCAACGGATTAAAGCGAATCATTTCCGAGACGATCGATTCTTGCTCCGCCCATCTTTCAAACGATAGACGTGCATGCTGCATTTCAGATGCGGTTAAGCGACCGACGATTTCCGGTCCGCCGTAGCCATACGGCGTGATGAGATCTGAATAAGGCGTATCAAAAATCCGACGCTTTAAAAAGGGATAGAACAGTGTTCCTGCATGACCTTCATAACGGAATAACACCGCTTGCTCAGACGGTCTAGCGTTAAGCGTGACGTATTGGTGACTGTAGAAGATATCAAGAGGCTGTTGCTGTACGTGTGTCGTCCAAGTTGCGGCATCTGTGATGAATTGACACCTTTCCATTCGTGCACCTCCAGTCAAAAAGAAGCAACGTTCACATGAACTTTCTTTTCAAGTTCTTGATTAGAAAGTACCCGTTTCTTTGCCGAAATATTCCATATTAATAATGATTTGTTTTATAATTAGCGCATTAATGATGTAAAAAAAGACAGCGAATCTAATGTCCGCTGTCTTACAGATGATGCTCATGATGTGATTTTAGGAATGGCACGAAGGAATACGACGCCTGCTAACAGAATCAATCCAATCAATGTCAAGAAGACCGCTGACATACCGGATAAATCGTAGATCAACCCTCCGACGGTCGGACTGATCATCCGTCCCGCTGAAGCGGCAATATTGACGTATCCCTGGAACTCTCCTTCTTTTCCGATTGGCGCGAGTCTCGCCGCCATAGCAGGAACCGCTGGCCAGATGAACATCTCACCAATCGTCAAAATGATCATCGCGACGAGGAACATCTTGAAGCCGCCTGCGAACGGAACGATCAGATAAGACAAGAGGAAGATTCCTGTACCGGTCATCAATTGTCGCTTCAAGTCATCTCCAAACCACCGAAGAATCGGTGTTAATAAAGGTTGTGCGAACACGATGAGCGCTCCGTTGATCGTCCAAAGAATCGAGTACTCGGAAATCGTGACACCGAGCGATTTCGTGTGTACGGCAAAGGTTCCTTGCCATTGCACATAAACGAACCAAAGTAAGGCATACCCAATCGAGACGAGCAACATCGTCCGTGCTGCACCGCGCGCAAGGGGTGTGCGTGTCGTTTCGATCTCGTCATGTGCCGCATGCATCCGCGCTGGTGCCTGAATCCAGGATAAACCAACGAACAAAATGATGGCAAAGGCGATGTAGAGGACAAGATTGGCGATGAAGATGTACTGAATCGAAAAGGCAGCGATTTGACCACTGACTGCTGTCCCGAGCGCTACACCGACGTTTTGTGCGACATAGATCGCATTAAAGGCACGGCGCCCGCCTTCCGGCCAGATGACACCCGTCATCGCGTAGATCGTCGGAAAAACCATCCCACCGACGAATCCAATCAATCCAAGCATCGCGACGTATCCGAGGTACGTCTGATGAAACAGCAACAAGCCGACGGAAGATAGGACAAGTCCGATGACACTGATGACAAGCGTCTTCTTGCCACCGAGACGGTCAAACGCTTTTCCACCTAAGTAGTTTCCGACGATTGCTAAGGCCGAGTTGACGAACAATGCCATCCCTGCTTTTGTCATCGACTCTCCTAAATATTCATGAATATATAATGTATTAAACGGCCATAAAAAAGAGGATCCCGTCGTATTGATGGCCATCGCAAGGACGAGGATCCAGACCGCTTTTGGTAATTTTGGCATACCTGTGGTCCTCCTATTTCATTCTCAACCTTGCCACTTTACGCAATCCGTCCCCTAACTGTCAAGCTACTTCGCTTTTCGTCAACGAATCAAAAAATGATATAATGCAGAAAGAATCTTGCACATACTGAACCATTACTAGAAAAACAGACTATAGGAACAGGAGTCTATGCCATGTCACTTGCCCGTGTATTACCTTATACGAAACAATTACTCGAGTCCGTTATCGAACCCGGAGACTGCGTCGTCGATATGACTGCCGGAAATGGACATGATACACAGTTTTTAGCAGAACGTGTCGGTCCAGAAGGAAGGGTCCTTGCGTTCGACGTCCAGGCACAAGCCATTGAGGAATCGACGCGACGTCTTGACAAAGCCGGAATGTTAGCACGCGTCGACCTTTATCATGAAAGCCACATCCATGTCGGTGCCCGTCTTTCGGACGAACAACGTCCTGTCCGCGCTGGTGTCTTCAATCTCGGATACCTGCCTGGAAGCGACAAATCAATCACGACGACCGGAGAAGAGACGCTCGAAGCACTTGATGCCCTCCTCCCGGTCCTCGCTCCCGGCGGTCTTGTCGTCCTCGTCGTCTATCACGGTCACTTGGAAGGAAAACGAGAACGTGATGCTGTCCTCGATTACGTCACAGCCCTTGATCAGCAAGATTATGCCGTTCTCCAGTATCGCTTCTTGAACCAACAAAATCATCCCCCGTTCATCATCGCGATCGAGAAAAAAGTAGGCGGATGATGGGCACAAAAAAGTGATGCCCCTTTTTTAGAGGCATCACTTTTGTTATTTCATTCTTCCACAAGCTTAAAGAACAACATTAATTTTTCTGCGAACCGTGTGTTCAACCGTTCGAAACTAAAATGCGGAAAACCGTGTAGACGTTGTAAGTAAATCTGATCGCCACCCATTTTCCGGCATACTTCAAGTGTCAACTTGACGTCTGCGAACTGATCGTCCGGTGCATAAAAACAAGCCAAGTTCACACGCGGCAGTTTTTTTCGTTCCTCGTCATGTACGACGATCTCTTCTTCGATTTCCCGGTACTGTGCATAGGTCAGTTCACCGATGCGAACGGTATCTTCCGTACTTTGACCAAACGGCAACGTACCGAGTGGCGCATCGGGCCGGAAACGATCGAACGCACTTGCGAAGACTTGTTTGACGCCTCCGAGTTGTTTCGAAGGGTGCCAATCAAACAACGGTGAAATGAATGCAAGGCTTGCGACCGGTAATTCATATTCTTGCAACAGACGATTGACGACGAGTGCGCCCATGCTGCAGGCGACGATATGAATCGGTAGCTTGCGTTTCCCGGCTTCACGTAATGCTTCTTTTAACAGTTGACCATGTTCTTCAAACGAGATGCGACGTGGTGCGTCGACGAGCAATACTTCATACTCTCGTTCGAGTACCCGAATCAAAGCTTCACTCGGACGGGCACGCAGTTGTAACGGATAGACTAATACGATGATTCCTGTTGGTTGTTCAACCACAAACTCACCTCTTCACTTCATACTTCCTTTTTACGATACCTTATTTCAAACGTACACGAAACCGTCCCAAGACGGATTTCACGAGGCGACATGGCGAAGACGAATGACAGATTCTACTTGCCCAAAGACTTCTTCCGTCATCTCACTGAGTTCTTCAAAACCGAATGAGGTCAAAAACTGACGTGCTTTATAGTTACGTGCCTCCACGTAGACTTCGAGTGGGATGGCTCCTTGTCGTTCGAGTTCACGGATCAATCGTCGTCCGATTCCGTTTTGCTGATATTTCGGCAAGACGTACAGACGAATGATCTCCCACGTTCCCTCAACATCAACAGCATGAATGAAACCGACGATTTCCTCATCGATGATTCCGACATAAAAATACTCTCCCCGTGCTTCTTCCGCCGTCCGGATCGCACGAACGACTTCTTCTTGCGGATACGCCTCCTGCACGAAATGCGCTTTCGAACGTTCGGAATAGATTTCTGCATACGTATCCAACCAAGATGTGACAGCAATGTCATGAATACGTCCTGCATCAGCTGGAATAGCTTCGCGTATTTCCATAATCGGAACCCCCCTTTGTATTCATACGAATCGACTCATGTACTTTTACCCTCTTCTAGAAAAAACATTCGTTTCCTGCAAAGTTCCCCGTAAACAAAAAAGTCCGAAAACCCGCGTAGGGTTCTCGGACTTTTTGATTATGCGAAACGTTTTGCTTGTTCTTCAAGAACTGCTGCTTTATCTGTTTGCTCCCATGGAAGCTCAACATCTGTACGACCGAAGTGACCGTATGCAGCTGTTTGACGATAAATCGGACGACGGAGATCAAGCATGTTGATGATTCCAGCCGGACGAAGATCGAAGTTTTCAGCAACCAATTCGACGAGTTGCGCTTCAGGAAGTTTTCCTGTACCGAATGTGTCAACCGCGATTGATACCGGGTGCGCGACACCGATTGCGTACGCGAGTTGAACTTCTGCTTTGTCTGCAAGACCTGCAGCAACGAGGTTCTTCGCGACGTAACGTGCTGCGTATGCAGCTGAACGGTCGACTTTTGTTGGATCTTTACCTGAGAATGCTCCACCGCCGTGGCGTGCGTATCCACCATACGTATCAACGATGATCTTACGACCAGTCAATCCAGCATCTCCTTGTGGTCCGCCAATGACGAAACGGCCAGTTGGGTTGATGAAGAATTTCGTTGCTGCGTCGATGTATTCAGCCGGGATGACCGGTGTGATGACGTGTTCTTTCAAGTCAGCTTGGATTTGCTCAAGCGTGACTTCTTCTGCGTGTTGTGTCGAGATAACGATCGTATCGACACGAACCGGCTCGTTGTTCTCGTTGTATTCGACCGTGACTTGTGTTTTTCCGTCCGGACGAAGGTAGTCGAGTTGACCGTTTTTACGCACTTCTGCCAAACGGCGTGCGAGACGGTGTGAGAGCGAGATTGGAAGTGGCATGAGTTCTGGCGTTTCTTTCGTTGCGTAACCGAACATGAGACCTTGGTCTCCTGCACCGATTGCATCGATTTCTGCATCAGACATGCTACCTTCACGTGCTTCAAGCGCTTGGTCGACACCAAGAGCGATGTCTGCTGATTGCTCATCGATTGATGTCAATACAGCACATGTGTCCGCGTCGAAACCGTATTTCGCGCGTGTATAACCGATCTCACGAATCGTTTCACGGACGACTTTTGGAATGTCGACGTAAGTCGATGTCGTGATCTCACCTGCAACGAGAACGAGACCTGTTGTAACAGAAGTTTCTGCCGCAACACGCGCGTTTGGATCCGCTGCGAGGATTGCATCAAGAATTGAATCCGAAATTTGGTCACAGATTTTATCTGGATGACCTTCAGTGACTGACTCCGACGTGAATAGTCGGCGATTAAGGTTTGTCATGTATGACCCTCCCAAAAAAGAATTTGACGGTGTACTCATTTCCCCTAGTTGAGTGGGACGGTAAAATGAAAAAAACCTTTCCAAGTCCAAAAAATGGTCAGGGAAAGGTTGTGCGTTCTTCCTTTACCCTCTTATCGTTCGAAGTGTTTACTTCGCTTCAGGAGAGCACCTTTTCCCTCATTAATATGTGAATTAATGTAGGACGGTTGCCGGGTTTCTTCGGGCCTTGTTCCCTCCACCTGCTCAGAATAAGAGTATCCGTTACGAATTACATGATATAAAGTTGTAACTACTCTGTCAAGCAAGGTTTCAAATTCTAGTCGAAACTTTTTGAAAGAGATGTTAAACTGTTAATGCTGAAAGCGTTTCCAGATAAATAGAAATCAGCACTAGAAAATGATTGCTCTCCCTTTAGTATGTCATATATAATAAATGTGTCATACTAAATGCAGTGAGCCAAAACCAACGTAGGGGAAAGGTGGGGTCAGGATGCCGATGACGGTCCTGAATATCGAAGAACTACTCAAGAAAGAGCATGTGTTCAAACAACTATCTGTTGCTGAACTTGTCGAACATGCGATTCGAAACGAAGAAGGTGTCCTTGCTGAGAACGGCGCATTATCTGTAGAAACGGGGAAATTTACAGGTCGTTCACCAAAAGATAAGTTCATCGTCCGTGATTCTTCCTGCGAGTCTCACATTGATTGGGGTCATGTCAACCAACCAATGGATGGAGACAAATTTGAACAATTGTTGCAAAAGGTTCTTCGTTACATGAACGAAGCTGACCATCTCTATTACACAGAAGCTGCTGCTGGAGCAGATACGCACTTCACCCTTCCGGTCCGTGTGCTCACACAATATGCTTGGCATAACCTGTTTGCCAAACAACTCTTTTTACGCGAGTATCCTGAAGTGGCTGCCTTCGAACCGTTCACGGTCGTCTACGCGCCACATTTCAAAGCAGATCCTGCCGTTGACGGAACGAACTCCGAGACGTTCATCGCGATGTCGTTCGAACACCGAATCGTCTTGATCGGTGGAACGGAATACGCTGGAGAAATCAAAAAGTCGATCTTTTCCGTCATGAACTACCTCTTGCCACAAGAAAACGTCCTTTCGATGCACTGCTCGGCAAACGTCGGACACGAAGGCGACGTCGCCTTGTTTTTCGGTCTATCTGGTACTGGTAAGACCACCCTTTCAGCCGATGATAGCCGTCAATTGATCGGTGACGATGAGCATGGTTGGTCGCACGATGGTGTCTTCAACATCGAAGGGGGATGTTATGCGAAGACGGTCAATCTATCGCGTGAAAAAGAACCACAAATCTTTGACGCGATCCGTTTCGGAACCGTCCTTGAGAACGTCGTACTCGACGAAGCCCGTCATCCTGATTACGATGATACATCGTTGACGGAAAATACGCGTGCTGCTTATCCGATTACGGCAATCGATAACATCGCTGTTCCGTCACGCGCTGGTCATCCGAAGACGATTGTCTTCTTGACAGCTGATGCGTACGGTGTCTTGCCTCCGATCAGCAAATTGACGAAAGAACAAGCGATGTATCACTTCCTATCAGGATATACATCAAAACTCGCTGGGACAGAACGTGGGGTCACGGAACCGGAAGCAACGTTCTCGACATGCTTTGGTTCACCATTCCTTCCACTGATGCCTGAAAAATATGCGACGATGCTCGGCGAATTGATCGATCGTCATGGTGTTACCGTTTATCTCGTCAACACGGGCTGGACAGGCGGTGCTTACGGAACAGGTAGCCGCATGAAGCTATCCTATACACGGACGATGGTCAACGCTGCCGTTAACGGCACACTTGCAACGATTCCAACAGAAGAACACCCGATCTTTGGACTTCATATGCCGCTTGAAGTTCCTGGTGTTCCAAGTGAGTTACTCAACCCGGTACGCGTCTGGTCGAATCCGGACGAATACGACACACAAGCGCGTTCGCTTGCTGAGAAATTCCAGAACAATTTCCTCCGTTTCGAGAGTGCGACGGATGCGATCAAGTCAGCTGGTCCACGCCTATAAAGTAGCGTTTTCTGACTTTCATCAAAAAGAGAGACACTGAATTTACATCATTTCACTAAAAAATCTGAGTCCGATCTTCACGGACTCAGATTTTTTAGTTACTCCTTAATCCTTAGAAATTCTTCCTATTAGGCGATTCGAGACGAATAAAAACGTGTAATCCTACTCAGTTAAGAGAATGATTACACGTCGTCTTATGTCTAGAAAAAAAGTCTTCAAACTCTTTTTTAGTTATATGATCGAGTCTGACTCTTCTTGAATATGTTTTTCTCGCTGCATGAGCCACTCTTGACTTTCCGTCAGTAAGGCATATGCTCGCGGAAGTGATACATTTAAACGCTGACTCAGCAGTTCAAACTGATCAAAATCACCTCGATCTGCACTAATCGCAAGCACTAAACAATCCCGAAACGGATGATCCTTTCCTTGTAGAACAATCTTCAGAGAATCTTCGAGTGGCAATTGATCGATGATATCGTCAATATCAACAGATAATAACGCATCGATGTGCGATAACAAGCCAATCATGTAAGCACTCTCCGGTTGTAGTGTTCGTGTTTCGGTAGCAAAGAGTTCACAGAGCTTCGCACAGTGTAAAGAGGACCGTAATAACTCATTTGACCACTCATAAGGACTAGCAAGCTTCATCTCACGTAAAACAATCAACGAAATCCAACTTTTGAGTTGCGAAAAGCCAAGCAGTGAAATCGCTTGACGAACGGAACTGACGGTATTGCGTAAACCCATTCCTGGAGAATTGATCAGCTGTAACACTTGAATACTAATATAGGGATTCGCTTCAATCTCATCAACGACCTCATCGTACTTTTCATCCGTATCAAGCCATTTCAGCATTTTTAACAAAACCGGTAGTTGCGGTGGGACCGCCTTTCCTTTCATCAACATCGGTTTAGCATAAAAATATCCCTGAAACCAGTCATATCCCATGTCAAGACAACGTGTATGATCTTCGTGCGTTTCGACACGCTCGGCAAGCATTCGGATATGAGGATAATTGCGACGGACAATATGGAGGATAGCACTTTGCTCACGAGGGGAAATCGCCTCGATGTCGATTTTAATTAAATCGATCAACTCAAACAATTCCGCTCCATGCTGTCGAAGTAAATCCGTCACAAAATCATCGAGTGCTAACGTAAAGCCCGCGTCTTTCCAACTATGTAGAACAGACAGCATCTCTGTATCGATTTCAACTGTTTCTAGAATTTCAATGACGAATTGGCTTGGATCCAAATAATGAATCAAGTCACTTTTCAACAGCTCTGCCGTGAAATTAACAAATAGCTTCTTGCCTTCTGCTACATGATCTACTCCCATATGAACAAGTGTATTCGTCAAAACATCCATCGTCGCTAAATCACCATCAAACACACTGATTTGTTCAATCGAACGATACAATAGTTCAAATGCATCAATCGAACCTACTCGATTAACGATGGGTTGACGTGCTAATAAGATATCCATCGTTCTCATGCCCCCTCTATTCTTCTCAGATGTCATCTATTATATCAAAGTTTACTTTTTAGGAGATTATTGTTTTTTACAACATATCAATGTTCTTATTTTTTAATTCTATGCCATTTTCCGTAACACAAAAAAACAGCACGACATCGGTCGTACTGCTTGAACTATCATCTTTCATCTGAATTCCATACACCAGTCTCAAACCAATTCAACACATTCCGCGTCACACGCAACTTGTCATGAATCGGAAATTGATGCGCGTAGGCGTAAGTCTGAAGCGTCGTTTTTTCGGAATGACGTGCGGCATAAGCCGTCGCGTGGCGTAAACGAACGTTCTCATCATACGCACCGTGAATCAATAACACTTCACCTTGAGGTTCGACATGGAGCGGCGAGCGAACCGCGTATTCATCAGGAACCGTATCTGGTGTACCTCCCGTGTATCGCCGCAGCATCTTTTGCATCGTCTTCTGCTCTTCATACGTCCACGTCAACTCCGTCACCCCTGCCCAGGAAACCGTTCGAGCGACTGGACGGTGATGCGCAAGGAGCAGTGCCATCTGTCCACCACGTGAAAATCCAAATGCGTGAACATGCGAGACACGTTGCTGTAACCAGTCAAAGGCGCTGCAGGCGTCTTCGATATCGTGATGTCCAAAGTCTTCTTTTCCCGTGCCGCCTAGATTCCCTCGATAGAAAGGTGCCATGACAAAAAAGCCTGCCTGTGCGAACGCGAGCAATCGAGTCGGTCGGACCATTCCGATCGAACGCGTTCCACCACGCAAGTAGAGAATTCCCTGACCGTTCGCGACTTGCGGGAGTACGATATAGGCACCGACCCGTTCTCCGTCCGCTGTGGTATAAAACATCCGAAACGTCCGAAACGGACCTTGCCGCGGAAGTTCAAACCAATCGGCGTTCGCTAAGTACACGGAGCGTCTCCGGAAGGACACGGTCCTTCATCATGAAACTGTATTGTCGATTCGTATCGAGACGTTCAGGGAGTTCCTCGAATAGAAAAGCACCGTCCGTTTCATCCACGGCAAGATGAGACGACAATGATCCGATTTGCGCGAAGTAGATGTTTTTGATGATCGTATCGCCTTTTCCGGCAACTCGATACTGCCCGACATATGAGAGGGAATCGATTTCCCCACCTGTCTCTTCCATCACTTCACGACGTGCAGCTTCTTCCGCCGTTTCCCCTGGTTCAACCTTTCCACCAGG
Source organism: Exiguobacterium sp. s161 (assembly GCF_018619045.1). Classification (NCBI taxonomy): domain Bacteria; kingdom Bacillati; phylum Bacillota; class Bacilli; order Caryophanales; genus Exiguobacterium; species Exiguobacterium sp. s161. The sequence continues at coordinate 530,540 of NZ_JACSNH010000001.1, read as the reverse complement.
AAATTCATAACCACGTTGCTTATGATGGGTCAGCAACCATTTTCCTTCGTACACGGCAATGACCCATACGTGTAAGGGACGATCCGAGAACGGATGGTCATCAAAACTTAACTCCACTTGATTTTGATAATAATCCAAGAATGTAATCACGTACGTGCACCTCATTTCTTCTTCTAACTTCACTTTACCTGTTTCACGGGTATTCTAAAAGTGAAAACGCTAGGATTACCTGTAAATCTGGAAAATGATAGCCTACTATCATCCGCTAAAGACAAAAAAACAGCCGATGTTCCACTAGGGAACGATCGACTGTCATTCATATTACTTCAAACGTGCTTCGAGTTCTGCTTTTTCTGCTTCGAATCCTGGTTTCCCAAGAAGAGCGAACATGTTTTTCTTGTACGCTTCGACGCCGGGCTGATCAAATGGGTTCACTCCGAGGAGGTAACCACTCATCGCACAAGCTTTTTCGAAGAAGTAGAACAGGAATCCGAGGTGATACGGTGTCATCTCTGGAAGTTCGACTGTCAAGTTCGGTACTTGTCCGTCCGTGTGCGCAAGCAACGTACCTTCTGCTGCTTTATCGTTGACGAATTGAATCGACTTCCCTGCAAGGAAGTTCAATCCATCGAGATCCTGAGCATCTTCTTCGATCGTCAATGCATGACGTGCTTGACCGACTTTGATGACTGTCTCGAACAGGTCACGACGACCTTCTTGGACGTATTGTCCCATCGAGTGGAGATCCGTCGAGAAGTCGACTGCTGCTGGGAAGATCCCTTTGAAGTCTTTTCCTTCTGACTCGCCGTATAATTGTTTCCACCACTCTGACACATAATGAAGTGCTGGTTCGTAGTTGACGAGAAGCTCGATCGTCTTCCCTTTCGCATAGAGCGCATTTCGAACGACCGCGTATTGATACGCTTCGTTGTCAGCTAGGTTTTCGCTCGCGTAGCGCTCTTGCGCGTCACGGGCACCTTGCATCAACTCTTCGATTGAAATACCAGCTGCTGCGATCGGTAATAGACCAACCGGTGTCAACACAGAGAAACGACCGCCGACATCATCCGGAATGACGAATGTCTCGTATCCTTCAGAGTCTGCGAGTGTTTTTAATGCACCACGCGCTTTATCCGTCGTTGCATAAATCCGGTGTTTGGCTTCTGCTTTACCGTATTTCTCTTCCATGAACGATTTCAAGAGACGGAACGAAATTGCTGGTTCTGTCGTCGTACCCGATTTCGAGATGATATTGACCGATACATCTTTTCCGTCGAGGACTTCGAATAAATCGTGCAGATACGTCGATGAGATATTATGACCTGCATAGATGATTTGTGGTGCTTTGCGATCTTCTCTTGATAACAAGTTATGGAATGAGTGTCCGAGCATCTCGATCGCAGCGCGCGCTCCGAGATACGAACCGCCGATTCCGACGACTAACAACACATCAGAATCCGACTTGATTTTTTCTGCAGACGCTTGAATGCGTGCAAACTCCGCTTGATCGTAGTTCGTCGGAAGATCCACCCATCCTAAGAAATCACTTCCTGCGCCTGTTCCTGCATGAATCGCATGGTGAAGCGTCTTTACCGTTTCCGCCATATGATCTACTTCATGTTGACCTACGAATTGTAGGGCTTTCGAATAATCAAAACGTACTGTTGACATGCCATCGTCCTCCTTATTCATTCGCAACAAAATGCGACCTTCCTTTTCATTAAAACGCAAGAAGGAAGGTCGTTCAAGTCTTTTGTGAAATGAGTAGCAAATGTTACAGATTGTTATAGGGCAGCTGTCACGATTTGACGAACGTCTTCGTTTCCAAGTGATTTGAAGTTTCCGAAGTCGCCGCGTGTCATTGCTGACTTGACGATTGCGTCAACTGTATCTTCTTTGATGTCGTAATCAGCGAGACGATTCGGTGCACCGAGTGATGTCCAGAAAGCACTGATTGCGTCGATTGTCGCGTGTGCTGCTTCCATCTCTGATTTACCTTCCGTATCAACGTTAAAGACGTTCTCACCGAGTGTGACGAAACGATGTGCGTTTGATTCGTCGAGTACGTGGCGCATCCAGTTCGGGAAGAGGATCGCAAGTCCACCTGCGTGCGGAATATCGTGAACAGCTGAAACCGCGTGTTCGATGTTGTGTGATGCCCAGTCGCCGCGTGCGCCCATTTGAAGGACACCGTTGAGCGCCATCGTACCAGCGAAGAGAATCGTGGCACGAAGTTCAACGTTCTCGAGATCGTTGACGAGTTTTGGTGCTGCTTCGACGACTGCTTTCATGACACCTTCTGTCATCCGTTCTTGGACCGGTGCATGCGCAGGGTGGAAGTATTGCTCGAGGCAGTGGCTCATCATATCGACGATACCGTAGATTGTTTGATCTTTTGGCACACTGACTGTGTACTTCGGATCAAGGATTGAGAATGTTGGGAACGTAAGCGGGCTACCCCAACCGTACTTCTCTTGTGTCTTCCAGTTCGTGATGACGGATCCTGAGTTCATCTCAGAACCTGTTGCTGCAAGCGTCAAGACTGTTCCGAATGGGATGACTGTCTCTGGTGTTGCTTTGCCGATGACGAGATCCCATGCTTCGCCTTCATAAGGAATACCAGCAGCGATCAATTTCGTGCAGTCGATGACAGAACCGCCACCAAGTGCAAGCAATGCGTCAACGCCTGCTTCACGTGCGATTTTGATACCGCGCTCTGCTGTCTCGATGCGCGGGTTCGGTTCGACACCGTCGCATTCGACGTACTCGATACCTGCCGCGTTGAGTTCACGTGTGACATCATCATAGACGCCGTTCCGTTTAATACTGCCGCCACCGAAGACGAGCATGACTTTCTTTGCACCGAGTGCTTCGAGTTGTGGTTTCAGTTGGCTGACTTGACCGTCACCAAAAATAAGTCTTGTTGGATTGCGATATTCAAAGTTTTCCATCTGTGCTGCCTCCTCAATAAGTAATGAACACCTTTCATTATCCACACATTCCCCTTTCGCATCTAATTTAATGCTTATTCTATGTAAAAATCGCATAAAAAAAGAGAACCGACCGATGTCGATTCTCTCATGTGGCTTATTTTTGGAAGTTTGATTTTTCAATCCATTCTTCCAATTTACCTTTAAGAACGTTGAATCCAGGTGCTTCTTCTTGTTTGAAAGCAGGACCTGCATCGCGACGTCCAGCGTTTTTGCGTGGACCTTTCGCGCGTGCTTCACGTTTTGGAGCTTCCTGAGTTGCTTTGATCGAAAGCTTCATTTTTTTGTTAGCTTCGTCGATGTCGAGAACTTTAACAGTTACTTCATCGCCAACTTTTACGTAATCGTTGATGTCTTTTACGTAATCGTGTGAGATTTCTGAGATGTGGACGAGACCTTGTGTTTGCTCGTCAAGTGCTACGAAAGCACCGAAGTTTTGAATACCAGTTACTTTACCAGTAACGACTTGGTCTTTTTCAAAGTTTGCCATAATGTATACACTCCCTAACTAAATTCATCAACTTATAATAACACACTTTTCTTGTATCGTAAAAAATATTTTTGGAATTTGTTTATTTTTTATTTCACAAGGGAACATTTTAGTAGCAAGACTTCAAGTATTCCCCCTGATTCTGCCGAACTTTCCGAGTTCGGCCCTTTTTTTGTTCTTTTGCTCAATTGACCTAAGTGACAAAGAAAAGTAATGCTTGAAACGAGAAAGACGAAAAACAGATAAGACTATAAAAAAACGGACAGTCTCGGTCTGCTCGCTTTCCGCGGACAAGCCCTCATGCCGCTTTAGATGCGTCGCATCTTCCAGGGTCATGATGACTTGTTTTTCCGCAGGAGTCGAGCAGAACCTCGCCTGTCCTAGCGTAAAGGAAATATAGAGTAGAAGCAATCATCAATTGATCTATTTATTACTCACAGATCGTCGAATCCATTCGCATCCGTTACTTTCGCATACGAACGTGATTTTTGTTCGAAGAAGTCCGATTTTGTCGCGTTCATCGAATCATCCGAATACGCACGAATCCATGGCATGACATCTTCGTCGTGCCCTTCATAAAGATCCGACAAACCGATGACGCGAAGACGTTTGTTTGCGAGATATTTAACGTAATCACGCATTTCACTGACATCAAGACCGTCTAGATCACGCAAGACATACTCACTCCACTCGATTTCAAGATCAACGGCACGTTTGAACGTGTCATAGACGAATTGTGTGAAGGAGCCATCGGCATCAATTTCCGGATGCTCCGACAAGACAGCACGTAACAATTGACTGATGAAGTACGAGTGTTGCAATTCATCCCGTTGAATGTAGCTGATCATCGTCGATGTCCCGACCATTTTTTGGTGACGCGCTAAGTTATAGAAGAAGGCAAAGCCTGAATAGAAGTTGATTCCTTCAAGAACAATCGAAGCAACGAGCGATTTCGCGAAGTTTTCTGGAGTCCGGTCATTTTGGAAATCTTCGTATAAATCAAGAATGAATGCATTACGCTTCATGACCATGTCATCGTCTTTCGCGATATCAAAAATCCGGTTTTGTTCAGCCAATGGAACTAAGCTGGATAAGACGTAGCTGTACGATTGATTATGAACGACTTCCTGTTGCGCAACGATCGCAAGAATCGCGTGAACGGACGAATCCGATGTGAACATTGCCGATTCCAAGATATAGCGTGTCTGAACCGAGTCAAGGATCGAGAGTAGCCCGATGATTCGTTTGAAGGCATCCTGTTCCCGTTCGCTTAGTTGATTCCACTGTTGCATGTCCTTCGACATTGAAATCTCATCTGGAATCCAGAAGTTCGATAATAGTTGTTTGTAGATCGAATAAAACTGTGGATAGGCAATATCGTTCCAATTGACAATGGCACTCGTTTCGCCACCGATGATTGCTGTCGCGCGATTCGGATGACGTGCATCAAGCAGTTTGATTTTTTGTAGCTGTTCCATGTGCTTCGACTCCTTCTTGCTGTAATTGAAGAATGGTCCGTTTCGTCCATTCCTTTACGAGATGTGGGCGATTGCGTGGTGACTGCTCGATTTTCAATAGTTCGCCGGCAAGCGGCACCCCGAATTTCGAGAGATGATACGCCATTTCATCAACGGCGCGACAATATTTGACGAACATCTTGTCCCCTGTTCCAAAAACCGCTGCCTGCGGAATCGCATGCGAACTCTGCTTCAGAACGGTTCTAAGACAATCGCGCATATCGTCGGGTAATTGCCCATCTCCCCACGTATACGAACCAAAATAGACGATATCATAAGGCATTAACTGATACGTCGTCACTTCGTCCGCAAACAACATCGTCGGCTCGATTCCCATCTCAGAACACGTCTTCGCGACGAGTTCTGCCACCTCCTCCGTGTTTCCACTCAATGACGCATATACGATTGCTGCCTTCATGATATCGTCCTCCTTATCTTATGATGAACACGATTCACATTCGTCGATCTCAACCGTCGTCGAACGCGTGTAGTAGATCGTCTTCATCCCGAGTTGCCATGCTTCCATGTGCATCTCGAGTAATTCTTTCGCCTTGACGTTATTTTTCACGTACAGATTGAAACTGATCGCTTGGTCGATGTGACGCTGACGCGAAGCATTTTGACGAATGCTCCATAGCTGGTCAATCTCAAACGCTGATTTATAGAACCAGTTCGTTTCCGGTGTTAAATCTGGAACAGTGACTGGAATCTTATAGTTTTTCTTCTCTTCCGAGTAGACTTTTTTGTAGATTGGATCAATCGATGCCGTACTACCCGCAATGATTGCCGTCGATGAGTTCGGTGCGACTGCCATCAAGTAAGCATTACGCATTCCGTACGCCGTGATGTCGGCTTGGAGACGATCCCAATCGAGTTCATCCGTCGTTTTATAGTGGCGACGTTTGATGTACTCTCCTGTTTGCCATTCTGAACCTTCGAAGAGACGGTACGCGCCCTTCTCTTTCGCAAGTTGCATCGACGCATCAATCGTCAAATAAGCGATTTTTTCGTAGAGACGGTCTGCGTATTGTACCGCTTCGACCGATTCCCAACGGATGCCTTCGAGTGCAAGCAGATGATGCCAACCGAACGTCCCAAGACCAACGGCACGGTATTTTTGATTCGTCAATTGTGCTTGCGGGACATCGATCGTATTCAAGTCGATGACGTTATCAAGCATCCGCATTTGAATCGGAATCAATCGCTCTAAGACGTCAGAACGAACTGCACGTGCAAGTGCGATCGATGACAAGTTACAGACCACGAAGTCCCCTGGTGTCTTCGTGACGATGATTTTACCGTCTTCCGTGTACTCTTCCGTCACGGTCGTCGGACTCATGTTCTGCATGATTTCCGAGCAAAGGTTTGACGAGTAGATCATCCCTGCATGTTTATTCGGGTTCGCACGGTTAACGGCGTCACGGAAGAACATGTATGGCGTACCTGTCTCGAGTTGCGAGCGCATGTAGCGTTTGACGAGATCGATTGCCGGAACTGTTTTTTTGCTGAGACGCGGTTCGTTGACACACGCTTCGTATCGTTCTGTGAAGCTGCCCCCTTGTTCCGTCTCATCGAAGTAATCTTCAAGGCTGAAGCCCATAACGGTACGAATTTCATGTGGGTCAAACAAATGCCAGTCTTCTCGTGCTTCGACGGCACGCATGAAACGGTCCGGTAAGTTAACACCTGTGAACAAGTCGTGTGTCCGAAGTCGCTCATCCCCATTGTTGAGCTTCGCGTCCAGGAATTCGAGGATATCTTTGTGCCAGATATCAAGGTACACCGCGATCGATCCTTGGCGCATACCGAGCTGATCGACGCTGACTGCCGTGTTGTTCAATTGTTTCATCCACGGGATGACACCGCTTGAGACACCTTTGAATCCTTTGATGTCTGATCCGCGTGAGCGAATCTTACCCATGTAAACGCCGATTCCGCCGCCACCTTTAGAAAGTGTCGCCACGTCCGTGTTCGAGTCGTAGATGCCGCGTAGCGAATCATCGACTGTATCGATGAAACATGAAGAAAGTTGACCGTAAGACTTACCAGCGTTCGAAAGCGTCGGAGTCGCAACTGTCATGTAGAGGTTCGACAATGCCCAGTAAGCTTCTTTGACGAGTTCTAAACGACGTTCCTTCGGTTCGTTCTGCATCAGTGTCATCGCGATGACCATGAATCGTTCTTGTGGTAGCTCGTACAAGTTTTTGACGTGATCACGTGCGAGGTACCGGTCTGCCAGTGTTCGAAGACCAATGTATGTGAACAAGTGGTCGCGGGATGGATCGATCGTTGCCGACAGTTCGTTGATGTCTTCCTTCGAATACGTATCTAGTAAATGTTTCGTAAAGATGCCGATTTCTGTCAGTTTTTCAATCAACGTATACAGCGAACCATACCGTTCTTCTGCTGCATATCCGCGATTTTCACCTGCTTCAAGGTATAACCGATTTAAGTAAGTCGCTGTCGCTACGAATGTCCAGTTCGGCTCTTCTGCCTTTAACATATCGAGTGCGTGCATCGTTAACAGTTCATAGACTTGATCGGCTTGTAGGGATTTTCCTTCAAGCGCTCGGATGGCACGTTCAGTATAGCGGTCGATATCAAGCTCCGGATACGTTTCCGTTGCTTGTCTAATCACGACATATACGTCTTCTATTGTCATTGCACCTTTAAAGATGCGTGCTGTATTCAGTGGAGATGCCACTATGAACCACTCCCATTCTCTATCGTTAAACAGGTTCGCATTAGACGATGAAATACGCTAAACTAAAAAAAGACGTCCTACATATAGAAGGAACTCTACAACTCTCACTCTATATATAGACGTTTTTAGCGTTTTTAAACCTGTTAATCTACAAGATATAGGTTATCACTGAAATTCAAAAAAATAACCCCTTGCTTTGAAATTCAGGTCAAACAATTTGAAAAAGGCATCATGACGCCTTTTGAGATATATTGAGATAGCGAGTAAAATGCATTATAAGGTCAAGTGAACCGTTAAAACAAAGATGGTCCATTTCTCCTACTAGAAGAAAAATATTCTCTTCGAATTTTCTGATATACTGAACGTATCGATCTTCCGTCTATCAGGAAGAAGGATTCCATCCATCTATCACGAAAAGACGGCATATACGTATGTACGTTGAAAGGAGCTTACCTCATGCAAGTCGATTACACACCAAATCCGAATTCCGTCAAAATCACGCTCGAAGAACAGCGCTTCGGTGCTAAAAGTACGAGTGTCAAAAAAGAAGATACACCTGAAGATGCGTTGCTCGCATCATTGATTGCCCTTGATGGCATCGACAATCTGTTCGCGTACGGCGACTTCGTGACGGTTACGAAAGAACCAGAAGCAGAATGGAACGAACTGCTACCACGCATTGAAGCAAACATGTAAAAAAACAAGAAGACACCTGTTCCTGGACAGGTGTCTTTGTTCAAGGAGCGATCACTGATGCCAACCGTATCCATCATCATTCCGACGTACAATCGTCCTCGTGAATTAGCAGAAGCGCTAGAAGCATTGACGCGTCAACACTATCAAGACTTCGAAGTCATCGTCATAAACAATAATGGAGACGATGTCTCAGCAGTGACGGCTGCGTATCAGGACCGTCTTCAACTGACCTATGTCGCGTTACCTGAAAACCATCATGTTCGTGCTCGAAATCATGGTATCACGCTCGCTTCCGGTCGGTATATCTTACTTCATGACGACGACGACCTCTTATTACCGAGTCACCTCGAAGAAGCGGTCGGCGATCTCGAAGCTGGTGCTGATCTCACCTATACGGACGCGGAGCTCTTTACGTATCGCTGGGAAGGCGATCACCGGATCGCACTTGATTCTGAGCCGTTCGCATATCCGTACGATTCGGAGACGATTCGAGAAGACTCGACATATATTCCGTCCGGGTCGCTCTACCGTAAATCGCTCCACGATCAACTTGGTCTGTTTGACGAAGACGTCTTCAATTACTGGGACTGGGACTGGATTTTACGCGTCGGCAAGGATCATTTAATACTGCACCCGGCGCGCGCGACCGTATTATACGCTTTCAATCCGTCGGGTAATCATGAATCCGCCCGTCAGGATGCAGCGCGACGCGTCTTTTTTGAACGCCTCGTTGAAAAACACCAACTTCCGACAACTGAAATGAAGAACTTCCATATCGTCCAGGCTGAGCGACGCGAACGATTGCGCCAGACCCGTCGTACCTTCAACGGTCAATTGACAGAAAGTGAGTGATCCCATGTACACCGAAAAACAACTCGAATTATTAGCATTATTAACACAAAATGGTCCGATGGACGTGAACTTGCTCGCGCAAATGCTTGACTGGGAAGCGTCAGAAGTAGCCGCTTCGATCGAGACATTCAAACGCGACGGTGTCCTACTCGGTTACACCGCTGTCATCGACTGGCAAAAGATTCATGCCCATCATGGCGTGACGGCTTTCATCGATGTCAAAGTCACACCGAAACGTGGACGCGGTTTTGACGAGGTAGCGGAGCGGATCCATCGTTTCCCGGAAGTGACGTCCCTCTATTTGATGTCAGGCGCATATGACTTACAAGTCGTCCTTGATGGCAAATCGCTACAAGAAGTCTCTCAATTCGTCTCGGAAAAATTATCGACGCTCGACTCCGTCATCTCGACGACGACCCATTTCCGCTTGAAGACCTACAAGCACGATGGTGTCCTCTTCAGTCAGGATGATGACGACAAACGATTGAAGGTGTCTCCATGAAGTCTCTATCTGAACGTGTCGAACAGCTAGCCCCATCCGGAATCCGTCGTTTCTTTGATTTAGCAGGATCGATGGAAGATGTCATCTCCCTTGGTGTCGGTGAACCTGATTTCGTCACGCCATGGAATGTTCGAGAAGCGAGCTTCGCAGCACTCGAACAAGGCTATACAGCGTATAGTGCCAACGCCGGTTTACTCGAGTTACGTCAGGAAATCGCGCTCTACATGCAAGAAAAGTTCGCCATCTCCTATTCGACGACGGAAGAAATCATCGTCACGACTGGAGCCTCAGAAGGACTTGATCTCGCCTTTCGTAGTTTGATCAATCCAGGAGATGAAGTCATCGTTGTTGAACCGGCATTCGTCTCGTATGCCCCTTTAATTGAACTTGCTGGAGGCATTCCCGTCGCTGCTGCGTGTCACGCAGAAGATGGTTTTGCGATTCAACCGGAAACGATCGAACAGTTGCTGACAGATAAGACGAAAGCAATCATTTTCTGTTTCCCATCGAATCCGACAGGCTCAACGATGTCGCGCGATCAATTAGCGGACCTAGCGTTACTCGTCCAAAAGCATGATCTATATGTCATCAGTGACGAAATCTACGCCGAACTGTCCTACGAAACGGAAGCGATCTGCTTTGCGACCCTTCCCGGAATGCGGGAGCGGACGATCATCATCAACGGCTTCTCGAAAGCCTTCGCGATGACAGGCTGGCGGCTTGGCTTCACTTGTGCCCCACCAGTAATCACGCAATCGATGCTGAAGGTCCATCAATACGGGATGATGTGTGCTCCGACGCTCGTTCAGTTTGCAGGAATCGAAGCACTTCGTTCTCGTCATAAGACAGTTCCTGATATGGTGACGAGTTATCGTCAACGCCGGAACTACTTCGTTAAGGCGTTAAACGCTGCGGGTCTTCCGACACACTTACCAGGTGGCGCCTTCTATGCCTTTCCGTACATCGGTCACACCGGACTGACGAGTGAACAGTTTGCTGAGCAACTGCTACTCGCTGAGCGCGTCGCCGTCGTTCCAGGATCCGTTTTCGGAGCAAGCGGTGAAGGTTATGTCCGCGCAAGTTACGCGAGTTCGATGGAACAACTCCAAGAAGCGATCGCTCGGATTCAGCGCTTCATGAAAAAATGGCAGACTCAAGATGAGGCAGCATCGTCTCATTCACATTAAAAAAATGATCCGCCTTGCTCCGAAGAGTAGGCGGATCATTTTTTAGTCTACATAAAGAACGAGGAACATCCGATGATCGTCTTCTGCGTGATACGGCGAAATCGGACCGAGTTGTGGCGCAAAGACTTCCAACCGATACGGTGAATCCTTGAAGTCAAGCGGTGTCCGCTCTTTGATCAAGCGTCCCATTTCGTCCGCTAGTTCTTTCACTTCAACCAAACTACGTGAACGTTCCATCGGTGCTTCGAAGACGAATGCCTCGATTCCCTCAATCGACGCACATCGGAGGAAACGCCGGAGTGACGGCAATGCTGCTTCCATGTTGTCCTCGATCGTTTGACTCTCCTCGTACACAGGGGCTCCCCAGAGGCGCGCCTCACTTCCTGTCGCACTCCGGAAATGATCAATCGTCTCTTCCGTGATGGGATCACGCGTCAACGCGAAGCGTGTTTTATCCCGCTTCAGATTCTTTTCATTCGTCCGGTCGATTTCTGTCAGCAAATCCAGTTGAAGTGGTCGTGCTAATCGAAACAGTTCGCGTTGCAGACGTGCTAAGGAATGACCAATCGGAACAATCGTATCTTTCGCTTTCGGCGGTTTATCGCCTTCGTACCCGTTCATGACACGTGCGATTTGTCCGGCCTCATGCACGAGTCGATAAAACGAACCGTCCTGATCATCGTTTGCTGTCCCGAGTGTCTCGTGCTGTGCTGCAAGATCCGTCACGTATTGATTCGCAAGACAGGTTGAGATCATCAAGACATCGACAAGCTCAAAGCGAAGGGCTTCTAAATCATTTTGTTCCAGTGCTTCACCGACTTCGCCGACCTCTTCCGTCAGGCGTGCGAGACCCGATAGCGGTCGAAAATAACCGCCGAGTGAGCGGATTGTCGCATCAACCTTTTGTTGCAGTGTCTTCATCTGTTCCATCTGTCTGACCCTCCACGATTGCTTGGCGTACGTGCATTTCTGTCTCTTGTTTGACGCGTTGCGTAAACGCCTGATTTTTCTTCCATTCCCGGATTCCGACAGATGTCGCAGCAATCAACGCAGCAATTAGTCCGATTTCTCTTTTACGCATCGAGATCTCCTCCTTTTGAATGACTCGTAATCTACCTAAACATGATATGATGATATCAATAAATTCTACATAATCCAGTAAGAGGTGTTGCTTGTGTCGACTGAACGTCTTTGGCAAATGGCCCGGTTCCTGACGGTGATCTTCGCCTTCTTAATTGGTGGATGGTTACTCATCCGCCTTTCGTCCATCTTATATCCATTCGTCTTTGCGTTTCTGCTTGCCCTTTTCAGCCGACCGCTCGTCGATTTCTTCCAAAAGCGGTTACGGATCAATCGTGGATGGGGTGCGTTGCTATCGATCATTTTAATCAGTGGCTTATTAGTTGGTTCACTCGCCTTGATCATCATGCAGTTGATTCGCGGTCTTGTGTTCGTCGCCAATCAATTACCGGCGCAAATCCAAGAGTTGAGCCTGTATTTTCAAAAACTATACAATGAAAAACTGGCACCGATTTGGAACGATGCTTCGGAAGCCTTACGCTCACTGGAACCATCGCAACAAAATACGGTTCAAAACAGTATCCAATCCCTCGGTAGTTCACTTGCGAGTGCGATTGGTGAAGGATCAAAAAGTATCGCCATGATGCTACAGACGGTCCTTGCGACGTTGCCATCGATTGCATTGATTTTCGTCATCGTCCTACTCGCTTGGTTCTTCATCGCAAAAGATTGGCACCAATACGAGATGCGATTGAAACGTTATGAGATGCTTCCTTGGTTCGCTCGTTTCGAGTCGGTCTTCTTGAGTTTACGCTCCGCCCTGTTCGGCTACATCAAAGCACAGTTCACCTTGATTACGATCACGTTCTTCATCGTCTTAATCGGTTTGTTCGTCATTGGTGTCGAGCATCCGTTCGCAGTCGCGTTTATCGCTGCCTTTTTCGATATCTTGCCGTATCTTGGTACTGGTTCCGTCTTCTTGCCTTGGATTGCTTACTCCTTGATTACCGGAGATACGACACTTGCGATTGGTCTCGGGATTCTATACGCGCTCGTCATTCTCCAGCGCAACATCATGGAACCGAAAATCGTCGGCGACAACATCGGGATTCAACCTATCACGGCATTGATCGCACTGTTCGTCGGGATCAAATTCTTTGGTGTCTTCGGACTGATTCTCGGACCATTGATCGCTGTTATCTTAAAAGCACTCTACAACGCCCAGATTTTCCATTATATTTGGGACTTCGTCAAAGGATCACCCACACCATTTCGGTGAGGGTGATTTTTTGGGTACAGCTGCATATAACGGATATCCTTCCGCGTCCACCGGTCGACTCGCCGGTAAGTAATCACACGGAAAACGGGCGCCCGTCGCAAGCAGACAAGCGTCGAGCCAATCATCGATCGCAACATGCGACTGACGCTGTTCCCATAACGGTGGACAATCAAAACGCTTTAGTAATTCGATTCGTTCCTCAATGCCTTCGGTCGTCTTCTTTGAAAAACGTGCCGGATGACCGGCGAGTCGCGCGAAACAGACTTCCGGATGGGCTTCAATCATCTCCGTTCGATATACACTGCGAACTTCTCTGATTTTCGGTAATAGATACCACGCTTGTTTTGAAAGTCCGATCCCCGCATGTTGTTTCGCTAAATCATTTGCTTCCATATAGCTAGAAGCTGTCAGTGCACTGAGAAACGGGGCATTAAAGACACTGCTCGTTCGCCCAGGGCGTAATTCCTGTCGCAAAAGTTGATCCGTTTCGCGTCGTCCTTCCGTTAAACCAATCGGCATATCGACCCAAATCCGGTCAGCTCTAGGAATATTTGCAAGTGTCGGTTCGACCGATCCCGTATAACGACCGTTTTCGTACATAACGACGACCCAGCCTGCCTTTGCTGCATCAATTCCGATGACGATCATTCGTCTTCTCCCGGAAAGAACGCAGTAGTGATAAGACGGTGAAGATACCGATGAACGTCGCGAGACCGAGCGATAGACGGTCGCGCGCATCCATATACCAGACGACGGAAAGAATCGTCAACAAGACACCGAGTAAATTCCAGCGTCTCATTTTTCTTGCTCGACGAACCGGTACAGACTACGTACCATGACGCCTGTCGCTCCTTTTGGACCAATCTCAGACGCTTGATTCTGTTCCGATGTTCCCGCGATATCGAGGTGCAACCAAGGTGTGTCACCGACGAATTCCCCGACGAACGCACCACCGAAGATCATATGTCCCATGCGTCCCGGTGAGTTGTTCAAGTCTGCGACTTCCGAACGGCGGACTTGTTTAATGAACGCATCGACATACGGCATTTGCCAGACCATCTCATTCGTCTCTTTCGTCACCTGTTCAAAGCGTTCGTAAAGTGACGCATCGTTCGTCAACGCACCTGTGATTTCTGTTCCAAGCGCAACAAGGACACCGCCTGTCAAAGTCGCGAGGTCGATGATCGCTTTTGGCTGATACTCTTTGACGTACGTGACCGCATCAGCAAGGACAAGCCGTCCTTCCGCATCCGTGTTCAAGACTTCAATCGTTTTTCCTGCCATCGACGTAATGACGTCATCCGGCTTAAAGGCGTCCCCGGAAATCATGTTGTCGGTTGCTGGAATGACACCGATGACGTGAACATCTGGCTTCAGTTGACCGAGTGCTTCGAATAGCCCGAGAACGGCTGCCGCTCCCCCCATGTCGCCTTTCATTCCGACGATCCCGTCTTTCGGTTTGATGGAATAACCACCTGTATCGAACGTGACGCCCTTCCCGACGACCGCGATCGGTGCTTCTGCTGATCCTTTATATTCAAGGACGATCAATTTCGGTGGAATGACGGATCCTTGGTTGACGGCAAGCAAGGCGCCCATCCCGAGTGCTTCCATCTCTTCCTTATCGATGATTCGGAGATCATGTCCGTGACGCTCCGCGATGAAACGTGCTTCGTCCGCAAGCGCTGGCGCCGTCAAAAGATTCCCGGGCATCGTTACGAGACGACGCGCTAAGTTCGTCGCTTCGCCTAAGGCTGTTCCACGAAGGACGGCTTCGTCTTCAGAAGGTAAGACCGTCAGATGTAACGTGTACGCTTTCGAAGGCGACGTCTTATAATGTTTGACCTCATATGTAGCGAGGGTGAATGTCTCAGCAATCAGCTCGACTGGTTGCCCTGGGAATGTCGTCGCATCAACTGTGACATGTTCTAAGCGACGTGCTTTAACGTGTTGTGCTGCTTTTCCGAGCAAGCGACGTAAATCGTCTTGCGAGAGTTGGTCGACTTTTCCGAGTCCAACGAACAGTACACGTGCGACGTCGCCCGCTAATGTCGGCAATAGACGCAATTCTCCGCGTTTCGTTGAAATATCACCTTGACGGACCCACGCTTCTAATTTGTCACCATATAATGCTTGTAACCGTTCATCGAGCGGTTGATTTCCAGAAATCCCGACAACAAGTACGTCTACGGATTGATTCGTTTGCATATAAAACTCCCCCTTTGACTAGTATCTATTAGTATGAAGTGTTTTCAGTCATTTTCCAACTGATAGCCTCTCGACTGACCGCAAACGCTTTCAATACTTCTGTTCGACAATTTGTCGAAATGCTCGGTTTCAAACAATTGTTGCTCGTTTCACAATATGATAGGATTATACAGGTGAAATGTTGAGACACTTCAAGAAACGATGTGTTTACTGTTCCTAGAAATGTCTACGTTTTCATTCGAGGGAGAGTGCGCAGAAGGCTCGTTAAGAGAGAGGCGTTTATGGGTATCTATAGATAGCTAAGAAACGAAGTCGTCGCGTTAAAAAAACTTACTGAAAAGAGGGTAATGCACATGGCACAACATATCAAGGGAATTGGCGCTTCTGCAGGGATCGCGATTGCAAAAGCATTCGTGATGGAAACACCGGTCTTTGAGATTCCATCGCACAAAATCGAGGATGCAGCTGCGGAAAAAGAACGTTTCCAAGCAGCAATCGCAAAATCGAAGACAGAACTCGAAGTCATTCGTGAAAATACCTTACAAGAATTAGGTCCAGATAAAGCGGAGATCTTCTCGGCTCACCTTCTCATCTTAGAAGATCCGGAAATCGTCAGTCAGGTGAACGCAAAAATCGAGGACGAGCAAGTAAATGCTGCAAAAGCACTCGATGAAGTCGCAAACATGATGGTCATGATTTTCGAATCAATGGATAACGAATACATGCGCGAACGTGCAGCAGACGTTCGTGACGTCACGAAACGGACGATGGCTCACCTTCTCGGTATCACGTTCGTCACTCCAGCTCAAATTAACGAAGAAGTCATCATCATCGCTGAAGACTTGACTCCTTCAGATACAGCTCAATTGAACCGCAAATATGCTAAAGGTTTCGCAACGAACATTGGTGGCCGGACATCGCACTCTGCCATCATGTCACGTTCACTCGAAATTCCAGCAGTCGTCGGAACAAAAGTCGTCTTGACGGACGTGAAACACGGCGATCTTCTCATCCTTGACGGTGCAGAAGGTGACGTCATCGTCAACCCAAGCGAAGAGCAGGTGGCTGAGTATGAAGCAAAACGTGCAGCATACATCGCACAAAAAGAAGAGTGGAAAAAGCTCAAGAACGAAAAAACAATGACGGCTGACGGTCATCACGTCGAGCTCGCTGCAAACATCGGTACACCAAACGATGTCAAAGGTGTTTTGGATAACGGTGCAGAAGCAGTCGGTCTCTACCGTACGGAATTCCTCTACATGGATGCAGAGACGTTCCCAACGGAAGATGAGCAGTTCACAGCTTACAAAACAGTTCTCGAATCAATGGGCGATAAAAAAGTCGTCATCCGGACTCTTGATATCGGTGGCGATAAAGAATTGTCGTACCTTGATCTCCCACACGAGATGAACCCGTTCCTCGGTTACCGTGCAATCCGTCTCTGTCTCGATCAAACAGACTTGTTCCGTACGCAATTACGCGCACTTCTTCGTGCGAGTGCATACGGTAAACTTGCTGTCATGTTCCCGATGATCGCAACGATCGAAGAATTCCGTGCTGCAAAAGCACTTCTCCTTGAAGAAAAAGCAAACCTCCAAGCTGAAGGCGTTACGGTATCAGAAGACATCGAAGTCGGTATGATGGTCGAAATCCCAGCAACAGCGGTCATGGCTCGTCAGTTCGCAAAAGAAGTCGATTTCTTCTCAGTCGGAACGAACGATTTGATTCAATACACGATGGCAGCAGACCGGATGAACGAAAAAGTATCATACCTGTACCAACCGTTCAACCCAGCGATCTTAAACCTCTTGAACAACGTCATCACAGAAGCACACAAAGCAGGCAAATGGGTCGGCATGTGTGGTGAGATGGCAGGAGAAGAATTGGCACTTCCAATCCTTCTTGGTCTTGGTCTTGATGAGTTCTCAATGTCAGCATCATCTGTCCTTCGCGCACGTAGCTTGATGACACGCCTCAACAAATCAGAGTGTGAAGCAATCGTTGAGCAAGTACTCGATATGGATACGGCAGAAGAAGTCGTCGACTTCCTCAGCACGACTTTCGACATCAAAAAATAAGTGTTGTCAGACGAATCTGGAGCAATCCAGGTTCGTCTTTTTTTGTCTAATTCAACAAAAAAACAACGCCCCTTTCTAATTAAGAAAGAAGACGTTGTTGAAACGGTGATTATTGAGCTTGTTTCTTCTTTTCTGGAGTAGCTTGTTCCGACAGAATCGGACGCTCGTTCCCCATCAAGAAGATAAAGATGACACCGAGTACTGCTGGAATCAGCGCCCAGAAATAGACGGTTGAGATCGATTCTGCAAGCGACGTCTTGATTGCTGTCGCAACTTCGGGTGGCATCTTCGCAAACGCATCAGCCGTTGGGAACTGTCCACCTGACGGCGCTCCACCTTGCGGCAACCGATCCGTTACAGCTGACGTGAACGTCCGTGATTGAATGATTCCGAGAACCGTGACACCAAGCGTCATCCCGATTGTCCGGAATGTCGAGCCCATCGAGGTCGCTGCGCCCCGACGTTGCATCTCGAT
This sequence comes from Exiguobacterium sp. s161, assembly GCF_018619045.1. Classification (NCBI taxonomy): domain Bacteria; kingdom Bacillati; phylum Bacillota; class Bacilli; order Caryophanales; genus Exiguobacterium; species Exiguobacterium sp. s161. Next base: position 512,542 of record NZ_JACSNH010000001.1, on the reverse strand, counting down.
CCCATTGATACTTGCTAGATTCAATAGAGAGAAACTAAAGCCAACACCGAAGCCAAGAATGATCATATAAATCGTTACCGCTGTCCGCGATGTCTCAAGCGTCATCGTACTAAGGAGATAGACACCGAGTAGGAAGAAGACCGCTGAGACGATCATGACGTTCCGGAATCCAAACTTGTTCGGCAACTGTCCACCAAGTTGCGCCGAGATGACTGAAGCGATCAACATCGGCATCAGGATCAGACCGGAGTTCGTCGCACTGCCACCAAAGACACCTTGCACGAAAATTGGAATAAACACACTCGCCGAAATGAAGACGAATCCATAAAAGAACGCAACGCCTTGTGTTGCCGCAAATAAGCGACGGCGGAACAGGCTGAACGTAATGACAGGGTCCGCTGCGCGTCGTTCAGCAAATGCGAAGGCAACGAACGCGACGAGTGCTGCTCCGAACAGACCAAGAATTTGTGGCGAAGACCACGCATATTCTTTTCCACCCATTTCAAGTGCGAGTAAGAATAACACCAATCCGGCGACAAGGGTGAAGGCACCGACATAGTCGATTTTCTGTGTCCGGTGCACCGGTGATTCCTGATAGAAGACCGTCACGAGACCAAGGGCAATCAAACCAAGTGGAATATTAATGTAGAACACCCAGCGCCAGTCGAGGGAATCCGTTAATAACGCCCCAAGCAATGGTCCGAAGATACTCGAGATACCGAAAACTGCTCCGAACAATCCACTGATTTTCCCTCGTTTTTCCGGTGGGAAGATATCAAAGATGATTGTAAAGGCAATCGGCATCAACGCCCCACCACCGAGCCCTTGCAAGGCACGATAGGTAGACAATTCAATGATCGAGTCTGCCATTCCACATAAGATACTCCCCACCATAAAAAGGAGCATCCCAAAGAGGAAGAAGCGTTTTCTTCCATACATGTCACTCAGTTTACCGAAGATCGGCATCCCAGCAACGGTTGCGATCATGTAAGCTGACGTGACCCATGCATACTGATCAAACCCATTCAGTTCACTGACAATCGTCGGCATCGCTGTCGCAACGATCGTGTTATCCATCGCCGCGACTAAAATCCCAATCAATAATCCGATGACGACAGGTGTCGTATTCGTTTTTGTTGTAGTCGAAGACATCGACGCACCTCATTTCTCAAAAAATTAGCTAACTCTTATAATAGCTAACTCATTGTATCATCATATGTGCAAAATCTCATTATCAAATGTGCTTTACGATCGTTTCACACAAAAAAAGACGGATCGCTCAGAGCGATCCGTCGCTTTTCTTCTTTACTCTACACGATACGAAATCGCTTCTCCGGCTTCGACCATCCGTCCGACATCAACGTCGACTTTTCGATCGCCGCTGTTCGTGACGATGATTGGTGTCAGTAATGATGGTACGAGTGGTCGTACTTGTTCAAGATCGACATTGAGGAGTGGCGTCCCCGGTTCGACACGATCGCCGGCTTTCGCCAACGCCTCGAACCCTTTTCCTTCGAGTGACACCGTATCAATACCGATGTGAATCAAGATTTCATCTCCATTATCTGCAAGAATACCAATCGCGTGTTTCGTTGGGAAGAACGTCGTGATCTCACCAGAAACCGGAGAGACGACATATCCTTCCGTTGGTTCGATTGCATATCCGTCACCCATCATGCGACCGGAGAAGACTTGGTCCGGTACATCATCGAGAGAACGAATGATACCGCTTAGTGGTGCGACATATCCATCTTCAGGCACGTAAGCCCCGCCACGATCCCCAGCGAGTGGACCGGTATCTGCTGTAGTTCCAGAAGTCCGTGCTTCGTCTCCCGTTGGAACTTGTGGAATTGGATCTGCTTCTGGTGTCTCTTTTGGTTTATAGTTTGGATTTTTCATGATGTCTGCCATCTCAGTCTTGATCCCGTCGGATTTCGGTCCAAAGATCGCCTGGACGTTATCTCCGACTTCAAGAACACCAGCAGCACCTAGTTCTTTCAAGCGCTCTTTGTTGACGCCTGATTTATCATTGACCGTAATCCGAAGTCGTGTGATACAAGCATCTAAATGTTTAATGTTTGATGGACCACCGAATGCTTGTAGAATTTCATACGGTAGATCGCCTGCTTGTGCCGTTGAGGTAGCGGCACCTTCTTTAATCGCTTCGCGTCCCGGAATCTTTAGATCAAACTTCGTAATGACGAAACGGAATCCGAAGTAATAGATGACGGCGAAGACAAGACCGACTGGAATGACGAGCCACCATGAGGTTCGGTTCGGTAGAATCCCGAATAACGTGTAGTCAATCAATCCACCGGAGAACGTCATCCCGATCTTGACGTTCAGTAAATCCATGATCATGAATGAAAGACCAGCAAAGACAGCGTGAACGGCAAACAAGAGTGGTGCAACGAAGACGAAGGAGAACTCGACTGGCTCCGTGATACCAGTCAGGAAAGAAGTCAACGCAGCTGAGAAATAAAGACCTTCGACGGCTTTACGACGATCTTTTGCGACCGTGTGGTACATCGCAAGACAGGCTGCTGGCAGACCGAACATCATGAATGGATATTTCCCGGTCATATATGTCCCTGCCGTAAATGGTACACCGTCCTTCAACTGTGCGAAGAAGATCCGCTGATCCCCATTGATGATCGTTCCGGCTTTATCCGTATATTCCCCGAACTGGAACCAGAAACTTGAGTACCAGATATGGTGAAGACCAAACGGAATCAATGAACGTTCAACGAGTCCAAAGATGAACGCAGACAACGGTTCGTTCGCTTCGATGATTGTTTTTGAGAACGTATTGATACCTGTTCCAATCGGTGGCCAAATGTACGATAAGGCAAACCCGGCGACAAGACTAAACAAGGCAGTTGCAATCGGAACAAAACGTTTCCCTGCGAAGAATCCGAGGAAATCAGGCAGTTTGATTTTAAAGAATTTATTATAACTGTACGCTGCTATCAAACCGGCAATGATCCCTCCGAATACCCCCATTTGCAAGGTCGGTATCCCGAGGACCGTCGCATACGACAAGTCACTCGCTTTCTGTGCTTCCGTGATTTTTTCTGGTGTGATCTGTAAGAATGAACTGATGACCTTGTTCATGATCAAGAAACCGACGATCGCTGCTAGACCGGCAACCCCTTCCCCATTCGCAAGACCAATCGCGACCCCGACGGCAAACAGTAACCCGAGGTTCGCAAAGATGATATCACCCGCATCTTGCATGACCCGCCAGATGACGACTAGCGAATCGTTCTCGAGGAACGGTAAATATTGCGTCAAGTTCGGGTTTTGAAACGCTGTCCCGAACGCGAGCAATAGCCCCGCTGCCGGCAAAATCGCTACCGGTAACATCAGGGCCTTACCGATCCGCTGTAAGACACCAAACACGTTTTTCCACATGCGTATATTCCCTCCTTTTTTTAAACAAACTACTTAGTTCATACCCTAAAATATTCTAGCGCAAAACGATTCTAAAAGATTTTTCCAAAAAAAATGAGCCCTTCCGCAGAAGGACTCATTTCTTAAACATTAGACTGTTTTTTCTTGTTTACGTGATGCGATGACGGCTTGGATTTCAGACTTGATGTTGTCTGACTTCGGTCCGTAGATTGCTTGAACGTTGTTACCAACTTCAAGGACACCAGCAGCACCTAATTTTTTCAACTCATCTTTGTTGACTTTCGATTTGTCGAGAACTTCGACACGAAGACGTGTGATACATGCATCCAAGTGTTTGATGTTCGACTCTGAACCGAGTGCGTCAAGGATACCTTCAGCGAGTTCAGAACCTTGAACAGATGATGTTTCTTGCGCTTCATCTTCACGACCTGGTGTTTTCAAGTTGAACTGACGGATCGCGAAACGGAATCCGAAGTAGTAGATGACAGAAAGTGCAAGACCGACGACGATGACGAGCCACCACTGCGTGCGTCCTGGAAGAACACCGAAGAGAAGGAAGTCAATCAAACCACCAGAGAATGTCATACCGATCTTAACGTTCAACAATTGCATCGTCATGAACGAGAGACCTGCGAAGACAGCGTGAACTGCGAACAAGATTGGAGCTACGAACAAGAATGCGAATTCGATTGGCTCTGTGATACCTGTCAAGAATGCTGTAAGTGCTGCTGATCCAAGAAGACCACCAACGACTGCACGACGCTCAGGGCGAGCTTCGTGGTACATTGCGAGTGCTGCTGCTGGAAGACCGAACATCATGAACGGGAATTTACCAGTCATGAACGTACCAGCTGTTAATGTTGCGTTGTCTTTCAATTGTGCGAAGAAGATCGCTTGGTCACCATGAACGACTGTTCCTGCTGCATTCTTGTACGAACCGAATTCGAACCAGAATGGCGCATAGAAGATATGGTGAAGACCGAATGGAATCAACGAACGCTCGATGAGACCAAAGACGAATGCTGCGAGTGTTGGGTTTTTCTCCATCATAAAGTGCGAGAACGAGTTCAAGCCATCTTGCGCGAACGGCCAGACGAATACGAGAACAAGACCTGCAACCAATGAAACAACTGCTGTGACGATTGGAACGAAACGTTTACCAGCAAAGAATCCAAGGAACTGTGGCAATTCGAGATTATGGTACTTCCCGTACGCCCAAGCTGCGATCAGACCGATGATGATACCACCGAATACCCCAGTTTGAAGTGTTGGGATACCGAGTACGTTTGCATATCCTTGACCGTTAGCCACCATTTCTGGTGTAACGCCGAGCCAAACGCTCATTGTTTTGTTCATGATCAAGAATCCGACGATTGCCGCAAGTCCGGCTGCGCCGTCCCCTGCAAGACCAATCGCGACACCGACCGCGAATAAGAGTGCTAAGTTACCAAAGATGATGTCCCCGGCTGCTTCCATCAATTTTGCAACTTTGATGATTGCATCATTTTTCAAGAACTCGAGTTTTGACGTCAAGTTCGGATTTTGCATCGCGTTACCGAATCCGAGTAGGATACCGGCAGCTGGCAAAATCGCTACAGGAAGCATCAACGCTTTACCGACACGTTGAAGAACAGCAAAAATCTGTTTGAACATGTGTGTTTCCTCCTTTTCCTGTTAAGAGCGAAGTATGATGAATAATGCCAATGATTGAGACGAAAAAAGTCAGACATCTGACCGTTTTTTTACAGAAAAAAATCAGGCACGAGCGGATTGTAGACAATAGACTTATCCCGTTGCATAACGGAAATAAAGCTTCTTGCCCGACATCCCACTCATGCCTGATCGTATCAGTAACACGTAGTCCGTGCGGTCATTTACCTGAATTGTACTGCACTAAGCGTTGCAGATGCATCGTAAGATACGTCGCCTCACCGCGCGGTACCGCTTTCTTCAACTGACGTTCCATGATGGACATCAGCTCCCAAGCAGTATCATAGCATAGCGGATATTCTTCACGCAATAGCTTTTCTACTTTTTCTGGAGCCTCTAGATACTCCCCATTGGAAACCCTTTCAATCGCTGAACGAAGATGCCGAATCAGACGCTTGTAATCAAGCGATTTTCGATCGATTTTAATCTCCAGTCGCTGTTCGATATGACTAGCAATTAAACCGACGAGCTGATGATGGCGGTTGACTTCAAGTACGTCTTTGAAGTTCGTCGCCGAATGAATATGAAGTGCGATGAATCCTGTCTCCGCTGGAGGTAGGTAAAAATTCATCTCAGCACTGATGAACTCGACGATTTCTTCTGCAAGGGCGTACTCTTCCGGATACAAGGCTTCCGTTTCAGCAAGAAACGGATTCGTGACTTCCATTCCTTGTTCGAGTCGCTTGAACGTAAACGTCAAATGATCCGTCAATCCGATATGGATATGTTCGTCGACCTTTTTTCCGAAGCGTGTCTCGATCATCGAGACGATCTCGTTCATCAACGCGATGAAATTTTCATCGAGATGACCGACGAGCGCCTTATATTGATCCTGTTCTTCTTTATCCTTCAACGTGTAGACTTTTTCCAACTTGTCGAGATCTGTCAGTTGATCGCCTGGCTTCCGACCGAAGCCAATCCCTTTCGCGAGGATAATGACTTCCTGATTCGCACCAGTCGAACAAATGACGACATTATTATTCAATACCTTGATAACGTGGTACATTTGTTTATCCATTCGCTCTCAACCCAATCTGCTCTTACACATTTATTTAAAGACATTGTTTTCATTATAACGGTTTTTCAGACACGAAAAAAGCCTACTTACTCAAGTAGACTTTAAAACATTTGGTAACCGCTCTTACGCAAGAAGCGAATCGATAGACCGGCGATGATGATTCCGGCAAGACCAGCCGCGAACATCGTGATATCCGCTGTCTGTAGACCAGCAATCCGGTCCCCGAGATTCGGAATTGCTTCACGAGCATTCGTGAAGTATTCGAGCGTCGATTGGTTGTCGATCATCATGATGATGATGACCGGATAGAGTACGAGCATCACCCATGTACTCCGCAACAACATGTTTAAGATGAATCCGATACTAAAGAACATGACGAGATAAAGCACACTCCCGATCACGGCTTGAATGATATGCATACTGTTCCCCCTTTGAATCTCTTCTAGTATAACCGACAAAAAAGGCAAATGCACGAGTGTACATTTGCCTAAAACGTGAACTTAGAACTTCCCTTTTTTGATCGCAAGACCAAGTTTTTTCAGTTCGAAGAAGTGTTTGTTGTCGATGACTTTTTTCATGAACGATGCATTACGACCGTAAATCTTCTTACCGAAGACCATGCCGATACCGTCTTTATGACCAAGTGAAGCGACCGTTCCTTTGTTCTCGTACGTGAACGTCGATGTTTGACGACCCGCGATGAGTGCTGCGATGTTCTCAGCGACTTTGTGTGCTTGTTGTGTCGCGATTTGTGCAGTCGGTGGGTACGGACGGTTCGAACTTGGATCCATGACTGCTGAACAGTCACCAATCATGAAGACGTTGTCGTGTCCAGGAACACGAAGATCTTCTTCGACGACGACACGGTTACGCATCGCTTCGAAGCCAGATGCTGCAACGACAGGGTTACCGCTGACGCCACCTGTCCAAATGATCGTGCTTGCTTCAATCGTCTCAGTCGTATCGCCTTGAAGCGGACCGAACGTGACGCTTCCTGGGCCACATTCCTTGATGCCGTTACCGAGTTTGAACTCGACGCCTTGGCGCTCAAGCCATTTGTGTGCGTAGTTGACGAGATCAGCATCGAATCCTGGAAGGACTGTTGGCGCTGCCTCGATGTTGACGACACGAACGAGTTCGCGTGGGATGTCATATTGTTTGCACAGTTCTGGAATACGGTTGACGAGCTCACCCATGAACTCGATTCCTGTGAATCCAGCACCACCAACAACGATCGTCAAGAGTGAACGATCTTGTGATCCTGTTGTTTTGTACTGTGCGAATGAGTAATCGATATGTTCCTTGATTTTACGGACGCTGTTCAACGAGCTGATTGTCAGCGCGTGTTCCTTCAATCCTTTGATACCGAATGTTTCAGGAACGCCACCGAGAGCAACGACGACGTAATCGTAAGGAACTGTTCCGCCATCTTGTAAGAGAACCGTTTTAGCAGCCGTGTCGACTTTCTCAACGATACCTTTGACAAGTTTGACGCGTGACGGGTTGATGACATCATTGATGTAGATGCGCGCTTGCTCCGCAGACATCGTACCTGCAGCTGGTTCATGCAACCAAGTTGTTTGGTAATGATAGTCGTGTTTGTTAATCAACGTGATGTTCGCTTGATCGACGCCGAGTTTCTTTTGAAGGTTGACTGCTGTGATCAATCCACCGTAGCCCGCTCCAAGAATAACAATGTTAGGTGTGTTCATGTTCTGATACTCCTTACGAATCGTAGTTTTGTTGTGATTTTCTTCACATTCAATTACAGACGAATGCTCAAAAATTTTGTTCAAATAATGTTCACATGTCTATAAGCCTATTGAAACACTTTTCAGGAATGATTGCAAAAGAAAAATGTAATTTCCCTTAAAAAAATGTGAGATGTTCCGTACTTGCACCTTCACCCCCTACTTCCTATATAATGGACCTATCCAACGCTAGGAGGGAATCAGATGCACCAACCATATGATGTCACGATCATCGGCGGCGGTCCGGTCGGACTGTTCACCGCGTTTTATTCAGGAATGCGCCAGATGAAGACGAAGGTCATCGAGAGTCTACCTCAATTAGGTGGTCAACTCGCTACGCTTTATCCTGAAAAATATATATACGATATTGCCGGTTTTCCGAAAGTAAAAGCACAGGAACTGGTCGATCGGTTGCTTGAACAAGCAAATGAATTCGATCCGACATACGTGCTCGGTGAGACCGTCATCGCTTACGAACGGATGGATGACGGAATCATCCGCCTCGTCACGAATAAAGGCGAGCATTATACAAAGACCGTCATCTTGACGGCAGGAAACGGCTCGTTCGCTGCGCGTCCACTCGGAGTAGCGGATGCAGAACGCTTCGAAGAAACAAACTTACACTATTTCGTCAACGACATGGAACGTTTCAAGGATCGCCAAGTCGTCTTACTGGGTGGCGGTGACTCAGCAGTTGACTGGTCATTGATGCTTGAGCCGATCGCAAAATCCGTCACGCTCGTCCACCGTCGTGACAAGTTCCGTGCCCATGAACATTCGGTCGAACTGTTACACGATTCGTCCGTCAACGTCATGACGCCGTATACACTTGAATCGGTCACAGGTGAGACGCACATCGAGACGCTGACGTTCAAACATGCTGAAAGTGGTGAAGTCGTCGTCGTCGCTGCGGACGATGTCGTCTGTAACTTCGGCTTCGTCTCGTCACTCGGACCGCTCAAAGAATGGGAAGTCGAATTCGAACGCAATTCGATTCGTGTCAATTCGAAGATGGAGACTGCGATTCCGGGCGTCTTCGCTTGTGGTGATATCGCGACTTACGAAGGACGCGTTAAACTGATCGCAACGGGCTTCGGTGAAGCACCGATCGCCGTTAACCAAGCGAAACTTCTCGTTGATCCATCTGCTCGTCACCCGCAACACTCGACGAGTCTGTTCGAAAAAGTAACGAATCATTCTTGAGATAACTGAATGGCTGTAAACAAATAAGAGGTCGAATTCCGGATGACATACCGGAGTCCGACCTCTTATTTTCATGGAATCACATCGAGGACGTGACCAAACATCTTCGACTCCCACAGGAAAAGGAAGCACGATGCGTGCTTCCGTCAGGGATAGGGAAGACCCGACAGATCACATGGAATGGGAACTGGCGCGGCTTACATCCCGCCTAAGGAAAGCGAAGATGTTGAAAACGTCCGATTTCATACGGATGATCTTTTAACAGGTATCCGGTAAACCCGTTGCACGAGTTCCACCCCACCTCGCTCAATCATCGATTCTTCGAAGACCTGACCACCGAATCGCTCGTAAAACTGGCACGCTGGATTATCTCGCAAGACAGAAACCTGCATCGTCTCATATTCCGCTAAGTCCTCAGCGATGCGTTGAAACAACGCTTTTCCGAGTCCTTGTCCTTGTAACGCTTGCAAGACGTAAATCGCATACAGCTCCCCTTCACGCGTATCACTTCGACTGGGTCCACCTTGCGCAAAGCCAACGACTTCTTCTCCTGACACGGCAACATACACGCGCTGATTGACTAATGTCTGTTCCCATTGTTGCGTCCGTTTCACATGCGACAACTGTGCTAAATACAGATCTGGAATGATACCTTGATACGTCTCGCGCCAGGCATCAATATGAACGCGGGCGATAGCTGACGCATCTTCTAGACGTGCTTCACGGATTCTCATAACGGGATGATGAAGCGACGTGTCTCGCGTCCATTACGAACAGTCGGCTCAATTTCTCGTCCGCCGTTCGCTAAGATGACACGGCGAGATGCTAGATTATCAACGCCACACGTCAACAGCACTTGATCGAGTCCACGTTGCCGTGCTTCTTCTAGCGCTAAACGGAGCCCAGTCGTCGCATATCCTTTCTGACGCTCGGATGGTCGGATGCCGTATCCGATGTGTCCACCGTACAACTTCAAGTTCTCCGTCAAGTCATGCCGGAAGTTCAGCGCACCGACGATTCGTTGCCCGTCGACCATCCAGTACGTCGAATGGGTGACAAGACCCGGTCTGACTGTTGTCTCCATTTCCTTCAGTTCCGCAAAATAAGCGCCCAGTGGTTCATATGTGTCTCCGACTGCTTCCGGCACGATCGTTTCGCCCGACTCTCGCCAGTCTTCTAAAAAGGCGCGATACTCTGTCTCCCACGCAAGAGTTGGTTTCATCAACTGCATCATTGGTGATTGCGCACCTCCTCTTCAATCAAACGATCGAGCCAGTCATCGACATGTTGGAACAGATAGCCGGCTTGTTTGGCAGCTGTCGTATCCATATAGAAATCGCGTTCTGGCGCAAGAGGCGATTCATCCTCTCCTTTTGCGACGAGTTGACTTGTCGTCCCCGCAACGCGGTCGATTTTATCCACTAGGTCTTGAATGGATAAGACACCGTCACTTGCAGCGTTGATCGGTCCCGTCAGTTCGGAGCGACCACACCACTCCAGAAAGGCAGCGGCTTCGTAACTTGAGATATACCCCATCTTCGCGTATGTGTTTTCGGCAACAATCGAACGCCCGTCAAGCGCCCGCTTGATATGAAAGACGAGTCGCTCCGTGTAGTCATCTGGTCCGAGAACGACCGGGAAACGGACCGCAACGACTGGGAACGTCGCCCGTTGGAAGAAATAACTCTCCGCTTGGCGTTTCCCTTCACCATATCCATGTTCCTTCTCGAGATCATATTTCCCGGGAAACGGGTTATAGGCACGCTCGGTGATATTCGCACCACCGCCTTCATAGACAGACATCGTCGACGTCAACACGTAACGCCCGACTTTTCCTTCAAACGCGTCGATCGCGAGCTTTGCTTGATACGGTGTGAAACAGATATTGTCATAGATAACATCCCAGTGCTGTTGGCTTAAGTCCTTCATCGTACTACTTGACGTCCGGTCCCCTTTGAAAAATGTCAAGCCCTTCGCAACCGGTGGCGTATGCTCGCCGCGTGTGACGATTGTCACGTCATCCCCCGAATCGGCTAACCGAATCGCAAGCCGGCGTCCGAAGTAGCGTGTTCCCCCGAAGATCAATACTTTTCTCATCCTGAAGCCCTCCCTGTTCGTAGTAGCATTCACTCTCTTAATATTTCGAGTCAACGGAACAGGTCTCCTGTATGCGGACAATAAAAAAATCGTGGACGATGTCCACGATTGGATTCATTAACAGCCACCCGGTGTCCCGGCATTCGTTGCCGTCCGGAACGATGTCCCGCAACCGCATGTTGCGATGGCATTCGGATTCGTGATCGTGAATCCGCCGCCGAGCATCGACTGCTTATAATCGATTTCCAGTCCTTTGACGACCGGGTAATCTTTTTCGTCCACGATGACGGTCACGCCGTGCTGTTCGAAAACGAGATCCGTTTCTTTCTGTTGGTCGAATCCCATTCCGTACGACAGACCACTACATCCACCACCTTGGACGAGCATCCGAAGATTCCGTTCATCTGCTGGTGCCTGCGCCATCATGTCTTGGACTTGTAGCGCTGCTGCCTCCGTTAAATGGATCATGTCATCACCTTCCTTTTCTTTAGTATACGCAACTTCTGAGCGAATCGAAACCTAGTTGCTTGAAACTATCTTGAATTCGTTGTATAAATGGTATGTACAACAAAATAATCGTTCCATCTTCAGGGCAGGGTGAAATTCCCGACCGGCGGTAAACAACTATTATGAGTTGAAGCCCGCGAGCGAATAGGGCGCTATTTGCTGATTCTGTGTAATTCAGGAGCCGACAGTATAGTCTGGATGGGAGAAGATGGCGGCATGAGTTTGAATTTGATCGATTTTTGCAACAATCGATTAGGTTTATTTAATGCGGACTTCTCCCCTGTTGATTTCATCAATAGGGGTTTCTTTATGGACGCAGTCATGCCAATACTTCATCGAGAGGAACGAGCAAAAGGAGACAATACTCGTATGAAACGCACACAAAAAATGGTCACTCTGTCAATGTTAGGTTCAATCTCGTTTGTTCTTATGCTTATCAATTTCCCACTACCGTTCTTACCGAACTATCTGAAAATCGACTTCAGTGATGTTCCTGCTCTCGTCGCAGCGATCATGTTCTCACCGGTCGCAGGTGTCATCGTCGAAGCATTGAAGAACGTGTTATATTACATTTTCCGCGGAAGTGGTGTTCCAGTCGGAGAATTCGCAAACTTCGCTGCTGGTGTCGCATTCGTGCTTCCTGTCAGCTGGTTCTATCACAAAAAGAAATCAACACAAGGTCTCGCAACTGGTCTCGTCGCTGGTACGATCACGATGGCACTCGGTCTTGCGATTCTCAACTATATCTTGATCCTTCCAGCGTATGCATGGTTCCTCGGTATGGACTACATGGCGGATCCAGCTGTCAAATGGACAGCGATCACAGCCGGTATCTTACCGTTTAACGTCATCAAGGCGTTGTTCATCTCGGCACTCTTCATTCCGTTGTTCTTGAAACTACGACCATGGATGATGCGCCGTCAACAATCTGCCTGATCCGAAAAGCTGCGCCCGCTGACGGACACGAATCCCCTCGTTCAGACGAACGAGGGGATTTTTTGGCTGTCCGTGCTCACAGCTCATTCTCTTCGATTTTTAGGTAAATTTTTTCAAGCAACTCTTCCGGCGTCTCGCCTACGACCGTCTCACCATCAACGAGACAAAAATGATCAAGCGAACAAATACCGCAATAGCCGAGGCAACCGTATTCGACGACGTCGACGTTCGGATCACGTTCGAGTTGCTCCATGACGACCTGTGTACCAGCCGCTAAGTTACTGATACAAAATTCAATAATCGGATTCACTTTTTTTCCTCCTTCAAGCAGGAAACGACCTGCCTCATGTCGTATTATACAAGGTCAGACTGATTTAGGGGAACTAAGGGGGATTTTACGTTATGAAGCAATTGGTCGTACTCGGCGGAGGATATGGTGGAATGCGGATTTGTGAGCGATTCAAGGACGAGGAAGTTGCCGTCACGCTCGTCGACCGTCTACCGTACCACGCACTCAAAACGGAATATTACGCACTCGCAGCAGGTACATTATCAGATCGGGATGTCCGGATTGAATTTCCGGAGGGGAAACATCTTACTTATAAATATGGACATGTCATTAAAATCTCACCAGAGACGAATACGGTCCACCTGCAAGACGGATCAGAATTATTCTATGATGACTTGATCATCGCCCTCGGTTGCGAGGATAAATACCACAACATTCCGGGTGCTCAAGAGTTTACATACAGCATCCAGACACTTGAAGAATCGCGCAAGACACAGCAAGCGATCTGTGGTCTGTCACCGGGGTCCGTCGTCTCGATCGTCGGTGCTGGACTATCCGGTGTCGAACTCGCTAGTGAACTGCATGAGAGCCGAAAGGATTTAACGATTCGTCTGTTCGACCGCGGTCCATCCGTCTTGTCATTCTTATCCGACAAAGTCTCATCTTACGTCCAGGAATGGTTCGAGGAGCATGACGTGGAAGTCATCAACAATTCGAACGTCACGCTCGTCACGGCGGACGACGTCCGAAACGGCGACGATACGTACCCGTCGGACTTGACGATTTGGACGGCAGGTACGCAGCCGGTCAAGGTCGTTCGTGATCTCGGCTTTGCTGCAGATAGCGGTGGTCGGATCAAATTGACGGCACATCATCACGTACCGGAATACGATAACGTCTTCGTCATCGGCGATTGTGCCAGCTTGCCGTATGCGCCAAGCGGTCAACTCGCAGAACATCAGGCAGAACAAGTCGTCGACGTCTTGCAAGCGAAGTGGCAAGGGAAAAAATTGCCGAAACTGCCAGAAATCAAACTGCGCGGAATGCTCGGATCGCTCGGGAAATCAGATGGTTTCGGGATCGTCATGGGCAAGCAAGCGCTGACGGGGAAAGTCCCACGTCTCTTGAAGTCCGGTGTCTTATGGAAACACAAAAAGATTAAATGAGCAAAAGAGGTGTCCCGATCTTTGGGATACCTCTTTGTCGTTCACCCCGTCTGACTTAACTTCGCATCAATCGCTGCCGTAATCGTCTTCAGTTTGACGTACCCCTCGTCAATCATCTCATCATCGAGCACGATCAATGGATAAAAATAGACATCCTCTTTTAAGGCTTCCGTCCATTGATCCGATGTTGCTGTCTCGAAATCGACATAGCGAAGCGTCATCGCTTGCTCATATTTCCGTCCGAGGACGGCTTGTAGCCAACTGAACGTCTCTTCCGAGCTAGGTGCCCCGACACAACTCGGACAAGTGACCGCTGTTCCATAAACCGTGATTTCCATCTTGAAGTCCCCCTTTTCAATGCTCTCCTCTTTAGTATACAAGTTTTCCAGATTGAGAACATTTTTCAACCCTGTTACAATGAAACTATACGAAAGGATGTGTTTACGCATGGAAATGTTTGATCAAGTGAATGAAGTTCTTGAAAAATTGCGTCCGTTCCTTCTTCGTGATGGAGGAGACGTTGAACTCGTAGATGTAGAAGACGGAATCGTAAAACTCCGTTTGATGGGAGCTTGTGGTAGCTGCCCAAGTTCAACGATCACATTGAAGGCCGGTATCGAACGTGCCCTTCTTGAAGAAGTCGCTGGCGTCGTTGAAGTCGAACAAGTCTTCTAATACATGAAATCCCGAACGAATTCTCGTTCGGGATTTTTTGATTCATAGAATCCATTCTGCTAACGTATCGACCATGTATGTCGGTTGACGATCCTGACCTTGAATGAAGACGGGTGTATGGACGCCAGAATTGACGTGCATCGTCCGGATGCCTCCATTGATTCCGAATAGAATATCCGTATGGTAGTTATCCCCGACCATGATGACGTCTTCTTTTGACAGACCAATCATCTCCGTTGCGATATCGACCATGACCGGTTCCGGTTTACCGATGAAGAACGGTTCCTTCTCCGTCGTCACGCGCAGGACGGACGTCAAGGCACCGTTTCCTGGTAAGAATCCACGTTCTGTCGGAATGGCAATGTCTCCGTTCGTCGAGATGAAGCGAGCACCAGCACGAATCGCGAGGGCACCGACAGCGAGTTTTTCATACGTGATCTGACGGTCGAGACCGATGACGACGTAATCTGCCGCTTCGGTTGCGACGACGTCTAACCCTTCCCGTTCAAGCGCATCAATCAGTCCTGTCTCACCGATCGCATAGACGCGCGCTTTCGGTGATAGATCAGCGATATAACGACCGGTCGCCATCGCACTCGTCAAGACGTGTTTCGCATCGGAATGAACACCCATCCCGCGTAATTTCTCCGCCACGGCTTCTGCCGTCATCGACGCATTATTCGTCACGAACAAATACGGAATCCCTTCTGCTTGCAGACGATTGACGAAATCGACCGCTTCTTTTACCGGTTCCGTTCCGTTATACATCGTTCCATCTAAATCAAATAAATAGCCTTTTGCCTTCATCCTGACTCACTCCTCGTTTGGTAAAAATGCAGACACCGGTCCGAGTTCTGTCTCGATATACCGGCGAATCGCTTCCGGGAAACGACGTAGCTCTGCTTCCTCTGTCTCAAGTACCGCCCGAATCTCCGCCATACTCGACTGTGTGAATGACCGGACGATCAACGTACGTAACGCAACGAGCTTCTTCAGACTCGTCGCGAGCGGTCCATCGATGACCTTCTCATCTTCTAAAATGAGGATGATATCTTCATAACTTCCCGGATCCCGCATGATGAATCCATCAATCATACTGTTTCCGATGTCGATGACACTTTCGATGACTAAAAAACCGATCCGTTCCATAGCCAGTGCCGTCGTCACCGGATCCCCCGTAACTTCCTTACTTTGTCGAAGTGCCGTCTCATAACAAACGACCGTCTCTTCGATTTTTTGACGATTGACGAAATACATCTTCATTCCCCCTCACATCCTCCATTTTATCGTTATCCGGCAATCCTGAAAAGCAGAAAGGTCATTTGCATCACATTCCCCAATGTGTTATCCTCAATTTAGATTTTTGCTGAAAATAGTATGTCACATTGGTGACGTGGAGGTTATATACATGGAACGGGAACTCGCACTGGAAATCGTACGCGCCACGGAAGCAGCAGCACTAGCTTCTGCTCAATGGATTGGTCGCGGTAAGAAAAATGAAGCGGATGATGCAGCAACGACTGCGATGCGCGAAGTCTTGAACACGGTCAACATGAACGGAACGGTCGTCATCGGTGAAGGCGAACTCGACGAAGCACCGATGCTCTTCATCGGCGAACGTGTTGGAACAGCAAACGGTCCAATCGTTGACATCGCCGTCGACCCGCTCGAAGGTACGAATATCGTCGCCAAAGGTCTCGGTAATGCGATGGTCGTCATCGCTGTCGCCGATCAAGGTGCCCTGCTCCACGCACCGGATATGTATATGGATAAATTAACAGTTGGACCGAACTTGAAGGGGCACGTCTCGCTCGACGATCCACTTGAAGTCATCATTGAAAAAGCAGCTCAATACAACAATAAACGGATTGAGGACGTCACGGTCATCATGCAGGACCGCCCGCGTCACGATCACTTCCGCGAAGCCGCGATGCGAATGGGCGCACGGGTTCGTCTGTTCGAAGACGGCGATGTCTCAGCTGGAATCGCACCACTCTCTCCTGCGACAGGAATCGATATCTTCATCGGTACAGGCGGTGCTCCTGAAGGTGTCATCACGGCTGCTGCCGTTAAAGCGATGGGCGGCGACATGCAAGCACGCTTACACCCGATGAACGAAGAAGAAACTGCTCGTGTCATCCGGATGGGGCTTGAAGATCCGCTTCAACTTTTAACGCTTGATGACCTCATCAAAAGCGACGACTGTATCTTTGCTGCGACCGGCGTCACGACGGGTGAAATGCTCGATGGCGTTAAGTTCTTGACGGATGATATCGTTGAGACGACATCCCTTGTCATGCGTTCAAAGACACGGACGATTCGAAAAGTCATCGCCGAGCATAGCTTATCGCGTAAACCATACTTGCAAAAAGTCCCCCAAACCCTTTAATCTGAAACAGATGTTAGGGAAATGAGGGAAGCTGAATGATGGAAGAACGTGATTTTTTATATGATGATGTCGAACAAACGAAGACACGCTTCGTCAGTTGGATTGGAGAAGCCAGTCGGTTTGATCTCGCCATCACCCACTCGGAGCATTTTTACGGTAAGATTCTCGTCTTGAATCTCTTATCGAATCGCTTTGCGATCATCGGTGCGGACGATTTTGATGAACCGGGCTACATCGCGACGGCGTTTGACGTCGAAGACGATGCGGCAACGGAACTCGAGATGTATCTGCGCGCTTATATCGGTCTATGAAAAAAGCCTTCGTCCGCGGACGAAGGCTTTTTCTTATAAGAGACGATCGTTTCGTTCATTTAGTGTGTTCGGTCCGCTGAAGACGTTCGTATTGTCTGACTCGTCATGGGCACGGCGTTCTGAATGCTGATCCGCTTCATCACCGACGAGTAATACGAATTGACCACTTTCGACCGCATGATTCGCACGATCGACGTCTTCCTTCGTCAAGCCACTTCCGTGGATGGCGTCGCCATGAGAAGCTGTGTCATCTTTTTTGAAGATGCTCTTGATTTCCTGCCAGAGATTACGATGATCTTCCTGTGACAGACGCGTAGATGTCTGTTGGTTGTTCAAATCCGCTAGTTCCTCGATTTGTTCGAGATCGTATTTGTCGTGTGCTAAGACTTTTAAATCAGTCGAGACGACACCGGCAACACGGAGATCGTGCACGGCACTAACAACTTCTGGTACGGATGAGTAAATTCCAACGATTCGCATGGATGGTTCCCCCTATAGGTACATGATACTTATAGTAATAGCCGAATTCCGTCCACTAGAAACGTTTTTCTGTATGACAGTTTGATTACTCGCTTTCCGTCTTCTCTGGTGCAGGTGCGAACTTCCGTTTCAACTTCAACGTATTGGATGAAGAACCGTCGAAGCGAGGTGGTGCTTCTTCTCCTTCTACCAATCCGATCTTCTTGACGATGAAGTAGGCACATCCGAAGTTACAGTATTCGTAGAGATAATCCGCCACATGCGAAATTTTCGTATCGAATGTCGCTTTCTCGTGTTGATCCTCATAGAAGCCACGTAGCCGTAATTGACCGTGCCCCCAGTCCCCCACGATATAATCATATTTCTCTAGGACATCGCTAAAACGACCGATGAAGGCTTCCTCATTAAAACCTTCCCGCTTCTCTTCGACGACCTCATAACGTTCCCGATTGACTTGTATCATTATTCCCACCTCCTGCTGTTCTTATCATAGCATATTCCATTTCGCCTGGCAGACGAAAAACCGTCCGAGCAACTGCTCGAACGGTTTTTGATCGTTAGTCGATCGGAAGTGCTGTTTTATTCTTTTTCGCTGCGTTGACTTGCTCATCCGCGTGATACGACGAACGAACGAGTGGACCTGCCTCACAGTGCGAGAATCCTTTGCTGAGCGCGATCTGCTTCAGTTCAGCGAACTCTTGTGGTGTATAGTATTTGATGACGTCGAGGTGTTTTTTCGTCGGTTGGAGATACTGACCGATTGTCATGATGTCGACGTTATTTGCGCGAAGATCATCCATCGTTTCAAGAATCTCTTCCCATGTCTCACCAAGACCAAGCATCAAGCTCGACTTCGTTGGAATTTCAGGTGCGAGTTCCTTCGAACGACGAAGGAATTCAAGCGTCCGGTCGTAAGTTGCTTTCGCACGAACGGTCGGCGTCAGACGGCGGACCGTCTCGATGTTGTGGTTCATGATGTCTGGTTGTGCATCGATCAGCGTTTTCAATGCCTCAAAGTTCCCACCCATATCTGAAGGCAAGACTTCGATTGACGTCTCTGGATTCATCCGACGGACTTCACGAACCGTTTCAGCGTAAACGCCTGCTCCGAAATCATTCAGATCGTCGCGTGCGACCGCCGTGATGACCGCGTGCTTCAGGTTCATCAATCGAACGGATTCCGCGACACGTTTTGGTTCTTCGAGATCGAGTTCGTTCGGACGTCCTGTCGTCACGGCGCAAAAACGGCACGCACGTGTGCAGATACTTCCGAGAATCATGAACGTCGCCGTCCGGCGAACCGCCCAACACTCGTGGATATTCGGACACTTTGCTTCCTCACAGACAGTATGTAGCTTTTTCTCGCGCATCATACTTTTTAATTCTGTGTAGGTTTCATTCGTATTCAGCTTGATTTTCAACCATTCCGGTTTACGTTGGATTTCTCCGCGTCCCATGGTTTCGCTTCCCCCTTCATCCCCAAAAAGTCAATTCATGTCTGCTTTAGTATAACAAACAATCAGGGTTTGCGAACATGCAATTCATTATATTCCGACTTCTCCGATAAGCGTTTGAACAACAAATCCCGTAACAATTCCGGCATGAAGTATTCTTTTGGCATTTCTTTGATCGCTGGAAAGAGTGGACCGAACGTGAACATATCCGGCAAGACGACCGTATAGTTTTGCGTTGGCTCAAGCGGTTGATGTGCCGCCAAACCAGCATAATGCATCCGCCCCATCAACTTACCACGGAAACCGAGACCACGAACCTTTAATTGTTCGAACTGATCTGTTTTGACTTCGTCGAGGAAAGTTTGTAATTCCCCTCCGGTCATCGTCACTTTACAAGGATTGATCGGGTGCGGGCAGAGTCGATGTAAATCAAAGGCAGAAACAGAACCTGGTGGAAGTGACCCAAGCAGAATGCCTGCTGGGACACAAGCGATATCCGCATCACACCAATCACGCATCGTCTCGACGAGTAACTGCGAAAACGGCGACTCACTGAACCAGTCATTGGCTAGACCCGATGTCTCGCCAATCGGCTCCTTCATCTGTTGTTCCGCCAGATACTGCTCCCGGTCAAGTAATTTTGCCGTCGCTTCATCCTCGGCGTAATCATGCAAGGAGTGAAGGACCGCTTCCTTCTCGCCAGTATCCGTATTCATGTAGATCTCACCTGCATATTGCCCATGTTTTCCCGCTTGTGTGATCAAGACACCGTTCTTAACGACACCGTCATCAAGGACATGATGCGTATGCGCACCGATGATCAAATCGAGCTCCGGAAAACGCATCGCGAGTTCTTCGTCTTGATAGAAACCGAGGTGACTTAAGCAAATCAAGACGTCGACTTCCTGGCGCAAACGCTCGATTTCACGCGCCGCGACTTCAAACGGTTCTTCGATCGTCCAACCAAGTAAACCGTATAGTTCAATATACGGTGCCGTCAGACCAAAGACGCCGACTTTTCCGGTCGGTAATTCGTGAATGACTCCTTGCTTGGCAAACGGTGCTTCTAAATTCGAGACGAGGACCGGAAAGTCCGCTTCCGTGTAGAGGTTCGCTAACCAGTCGTGCGGAAACGTGATGCCTTCATTGTTCCCGATCGTCACGGCAGTCGGCATCAACGCATTCAGTAGATGCGTATTGATTTTTCCTTTTGTTGCTTCCGTCGCTGGATCGACACGGTCAGCATGATCGCCGAGATCAAAAACGAGCGAATCATACGTCCGGTGTTCCTTGACGAAGGACATGTAGCGAGGCCACATGTCGAAGTGTGAATGCAGATCATTATAGTGAATGATGTGTAACTTCATGCAGAAGCCCCCCTTGATGATTTAAAACAATGAGATTTGTCGCGGCGCGAGTTCATAGTCGAGATCGAGAATCTCGATTAATCGTTTCGCATTCGGGGCAGCATCTCCTGCTGAGTTGTTATTGAAGAAGACATAGACATCCTTTGCTTCCGCTGCCACGTTTCGGACGTGGTTTGCGAGTTCCTGTAACTCGTCTTCTGAGTAACGATAGAGACAGCGGACTTTTCGCCAATCGTCGCTGCTTTGACCCGGTTTCTTTAACCAACCCGCTTTATTTCGTCCATGGAGGCGGATGAATGCCGTCTCCTGCGTCACGACCGGTACGAATGGTACGGAACCATCTTCCGTCTGCGGTTCGTCACAAATCGTATGAATGAACTGATGTTCCTTCAAAAAACGGAGCGTCCGCTCACGATAAACATCTGAATACCACGATGGATTCCGGAACTCGATCGCGACCGGCAGTCCAGCAAGTGATTTTCGGATCGTTTGCAAATATTCCAAGTGCATTTTGCTGACATCGAACCAGGGCGGCAACTGCACGAGGATTGCCGCAATCTTTCCACTCTTTCGCATCGGTTCGATCGACGCGATATATTGTTCAAAAATCGGTCCGAGCGGATCTTTGTTGTCCCGGTCGTGCCCACTCATCGCCCGGTGGACCTTGACGATGAAGCGAAACCCGTCCGGCGTCTCGGATACCCATTTCTCATAGTTTCGTTCCGGTTGAATCGCATAGAATGTCGAGTCGACTTCGACCGCTGGAAAATGACCGGCATAAGCAGCCAGTTTCTCTTTACGATCTTGCGGGGTCAAGTAGAGACTATCATGATCTCCCCAGCCCGTGACACCGATATATATCATGCTCTCTTCCCCCTTGTGTGTTCTATTCTACCTATTCATCATAGCATAGCAGAATCCGGGATTTCTTCTTCGATGCTTCAATTTAAACGTTCATATTCAAGTATGATACATCCCGATTCGAAGCATTGTGTTTTGATCATTTTTAAGTGTTGCGGTTGATCGAACACCGGAAACATCCGTTTTCCACCGCCGAGCAGAACGGGATAAATCACGACATGATAACGGTCGACGAGTCCAAGTCGTATCGCTTCAGCAGCAAGCGTCGCCCCACCAATCGCGATCTGTTTTCCAGGCAAGGCTTTTAGTGCTTGAAGTTCCTCGGTAAGTGACTTGGTCGCTAGACGTGTCTTTCCTTCGACAGCGTCGAGCGTCCGCGAGAAGACGACCTTCTCAAGCGATTGCCAGGTTTTCGCATACTCAACGACAATCGGCTCGTCTTCCTGATCCGCTGTCTCCCAGTATTGCATCATCTCGTACAAACGACGTCCATAGACATGGGTATCGAACGCTTTCTCATAGTCATTGAAATACTGATGTAATTCTGCGTCCGGTGAAGCGAAATCGATCCTACCTGACGCATCTTCGATATAACCGTCAAGCGAGACTTGAAAGGAATAGACGATGTCACGCATAGTAATCCCTCCTTTTTCACTCTTTACCCGAATACCCATTTCATGAAAAAACTCTCCCATCCGTAGATGAGAGAGTAAGACGAATTATCCGATTGAACCTTCCATCTCGAACTTGATGAGACGGTTCATTTCGACCGCATATTCCATTGGAAGTTCTTTTGTGAATGGCTCGATGAAGCCCATGACGATCATTTCCGTTGCTTCCTCTTGTGAGATCCCGCGGCTCATGAGGTAGAACAATTGCTCTTCCGAGACCTTCGAGACTTTCGCTTCGTGCTCGAGCGAAATGTTATCGTTGAGGATTTCGTTGTACGGAATCGTATCCGACGTCGATTGGTTATCCATGATGAGCGTATCACATTCGATGTTCGAACGTGCACCTGTCGCTTTCCGTCCGAAGTGAACGATACCGCGGTACGTGACTTTACCACCGTGTTTTGAAATCGACTTCGAGACGATCGTCGACGACGTGTTTGGTGCTAAGTGAATCATTTTCGCACCTGCATCTTGGTGTTGACCTTTACCAGCGATTGCGATTGACAATGTCATACCACGTGAACCTTCACCTTTGAGGATGACGGCTGGGTATTTCATCGTCAGTTTTGAACCGATGTTACCATCGACCCATTCCATCGTTGCGCCAGCTTCACAGATTGCACGCTTCGTAACGAGGTTGTAGACGTTGTTCGCCCAGTTTTGGATCGTTGTGTAACGGCAGTAAGCGTTTTTGTTGATGAAGATCTCAACGACCGCTGAGTGAAGCGAGTTCGTTGTGTAGACCGGTGCTGTACATCCTTCGACGTAGTGAACCGATGCTTCGTCATCAACGATGATCAACGTCCGCTCGAATTGACCCATGTTTTCCGAGTTGATGCGGAAGTAGGCTTGAAGCGGCGTGTCGACTTTAACACCTTTTGGTACGTAGATGAACGATCCACCTGACCAGACCGCTGTGTTCAAAGCTGCGAACTTGTTGTCTGTTGGCGGGATCAATTTTCCGAAGTATTCACGGAAGATATCTTCGTTCTCTTTTAAGGCTGTATCTGTATCTTTGAAGACGACACCGATTTCTTCGAGGTCTTCTTTCATGTTGTGGTAGACAACCTCTGACTCGTACTGAGCCGAGACACCTGCCAAGTATTTTTGCTCTGCTTCTGGGATACCGAGCTTGTCAAACGTACGTTTGATTTCTTCCGGTACTTCATCCCACGATTTCTCTGCACGTTCAGACGGCTTGACGTAATACGTGATGTCGTCGAAGTTCAATTCTGAGAGATCGCCACCCCACGCTGGCATTGCTTGTTCGTTGAAGATCTTGAGTGATTTCAAACGGAAATCAAGCATCCATTGTGGTTCTTCCTTCATTTTCGAGATCGTTTCGACGACTTCAGTCGTCAAGCCGCGTCCAGAACGGAAGATCGAGATATCGCGATCGTGGAAACCATATTTATAATCGCCAATTTCCGGCATGTTCTTTGCCATGTTCATTTCCTCCTCTTACTTGCTTGTGACCGAAGTTTACTTCCCTTCTTCTACGCCGCGTTCGAGCGCCTTCCAGGCAAGTGTCGCACATTTGATCCGTGCCGGGAATTTCGTAACACCCGAGAGTGCCTCGACGTCCCCGAGGTCGAACGATTCGTCGTCATAGTCTTTTCCTTGGACCATGTCCGAAAAGATATCCGCGAGTCGTAAGGCTTCTTCGATAGTCTTACCTTTGACGAGTTGCGTCATCATTGAAGCAGACGCCATGCTGATCGAGCAGCCCTCCCCGTCAAATTTCGCATCACGGACGACATCGTCTTCAATCGCGAGCTGGAGACGAATCGTATCGCCGCACGTCGGATTGTTCATGTCGATCGTGACGCCCCCCTCGATCGCACCGCGATTTCGGGGAGTTTTATAGTGATCCATGATCACTTGACGATACAAGTGATCGAGATTGTTAAAATCCATGACTGAAATACTCCTTCGTTTGGCGAAGTCCTGTCACGAGTGCGTCAACCTCTTCTTTCGTGTTGTAGAGATAGAAGCTAGCGCGAGCCGTCGAGCTCGCTCCGAGCCAACGCATCAAGGGCTGTGCACAGTGATGACCGGCGCGAACCGCGATTCCCTGCATATCAAGGACGGTTGCGACGTCATGTGCATGGACATCACCGAGATTGAACGTGACGAGTCCAACGCGTTCTTCCGGACCGTAAATCGTGAGTCCGTCGATGTCACGCATTTGTGCCATCGCGTACTGCGCGAGTTCACGTTCGTGTGCTTCGACGTTCTCTAAACCAATCTCTTCTAAGAAATCAATCGCTGCTGATAAACCAACGGCACCAGCGATGATTGGTGTACCCGCTTCGAAACGATATGGAGACGGTTTGAACGTCGACTCTTCAAGACCAACGTAATCAATCATCTCACCACCGAATTCGACCGGTTCCATCGCATTGAGTAATGCCTTTTTCCCGTAAAGGACACCAACGCCTGTCGGACCACACATCTTGTGTGCGGAAAAAGCGAGGAAGTCACAGTCGAGATCCGTGACATTGATCCGTTGGTGCGGTGCACTTTGCGCAGCATCGACGACCATGACTGCACCGCGAGCGTGCGCAAGACGAGCGACTTCTTTGATCGGATTGATTGTACCGAGAACGTTCGAGACATGTGCCATCGCGACGATCTTCGTCCGGTCAGACAGTTGTGCTTCGACTGCTTCGACCGTCACGCGACCATCCGCTGTCAAATCAACGTATTTCAACTTCGCTTTTTTGCGTTTAGCGACTTGTTGCCACGGAATGAGATTCGCATGGTGTTCGAGGTACGTGACGACGATTTCGTCGCCTTCTTCGACATGCTTCATGCCGTAGCTTGACGCGACGATGTTGATCGCCGTCGTCGTGCCGCGGGTAAAGATAATTTCTTCATGGTGTTGCGCCTGGATGAAACGACGAACGTTCTCACGCGCACCTTCGTACGCATCCGTCGCTCGTGTTCCGAGCGTATGGACGCCACGGTGCACATTCGAATGAATCGTCTTATAGTAGTCGTCAATCGCATTGATGACGACGAGCGGCTTCTGCGAAGAGGCCGCACTATCGAGATAGACGAGTTTCCGGTCGTTGACCTGTTGGTCGAGGATCGGAAACTGATTGCGGATGGATGCATCGATTCCCATATTAGTTTACTTTCCCTTCGATGACTTGAACGAGACGTTCTTTCACCGAGTCAATCGCAAGTTCCGAGACGACTGGCTGGAGGAATCCGTGAACGACGAGGCGTTCTGCTTCCTTCCGTGAAAGGCCACGGCTCATCAAGTAGTAGAGTTGTAGTTCATCGACACGACCGACAGATGCCGCGTGTCCTGCCATGACGTCATCCTCATCGATCAAGAGGATCGGGTTCGCATCACCACGTGCCTTTTCAGACAACATGAGGACACGTTCCGTTTGAACGCCGTTTGATTTCGAAGCGCCGTGATGGATCATCGACGTTCCGTTGAAGATCGATGTTGCTGCGTCTTTTTGGACACCGTGGATCAAGATGAAACCTTCTGATCCTTTACCGAAGTGGTCCGTCCGGACGTTGAAGTTTTGTTTTTGCTCTCCACGACCGACCGTAACGGCTTTCGTATCTGAGAACGAATCGTTTCCGACGAGGTGTGTTTTTGTTTCTGTAACCGTGTGACCGTCATTCATGTGACCGAGTGCCCATTCAAGCTTCGCGCCTTGTTTGACGACACCACGACGGTTCATATACGTGATGGCACCTTTCGATAGCGTGTCGACACCACCGAAGAGGACTTTTGCGTTGTCTTCAACGAAGACTTCTGTGACGACGTTGACGTTATGCGCTTCTTCACCGTAAGAGACGAAGTTCTCGATATACGTCAGTTCGCTGTCCGCATCTGCGACGATGATCGCGTGATGGTAAAGCGCTGCGCCTGATTGCTCAAGCGTGTAGATCGCTTGCATCGGTACAGAAAGCTTGACGCCTTTTGGTACATAAAGGAACGTACCGCCGTTACGAAGTGCTGCGTTTAATGCCGCAAGACGATCTTCGTTGACTTGAACACCTTCCGT
The DNA here is from genome assembly GCF_018619045.1 of Exiguobacterium sp. s161. NCBI lineage: Bacteria > Bacillati > Bacillota > Bacilli > Caryophanales > Exiguobacterium > Exiguobacterium sp. s161. Next base: position 486,209 of record NZ_JACSNH010000001.1, on the reverse strand, counting down.
CATGAAGTACTTCTCGACGAGTTCCGGGTGTTGTTTTAATGCGTCTTCGAGCGTCGTGAAGATGACGCCGTTCGCCGCTTCACTGTTTTGCGCGTGGACGAGTTGTCCGTTACGCGTGACGAGCATATGATCACGGTTTTCGCCGATCAATGCTTCGATATCTGAAGAAAGACCAGTGACGGTTTCGAGTTCCGTCGTACCTTCTGTGAAGTTCCAGCCTTCGATCTTGATTTTTTCTACTTTTGGCAATGCGAGCGTTGGGGCAAGATCAAGCGCGTCTTGACGCTTTGCGACCATCCAAGATGGTTCCCCTAAGCGAGTCGCACGTTCTGCCACTGCCTCGCGATTTACTGCAAGATTCAGTTCTACAGTCATCATGCTTCCTCCCTCGTCTTACGCTTTTGTTTCGATTTCGACGTCTTCGATGCCGAGTTCTTTTTTAACCCAGTCATAACCTTCTGCTTCGAGACGGTGTGCGAGTTCTTTACCACCAGACATGACGATTTTTCCGCCCATCATGATGTGGATGAAGTCTGGCTCGATATAGTTCAAGAGACGTTGGTAGTGCGTGATGATCAAGCAGCCGAATTCAGGTGAACGCATTTCGTTGACACCTTTTGCGACGACTTTCAATGCATCGATATCAAGACCTGAATCGATTTCATCAAGAATCGCGATCGCTGGTTTAAGCATCATCATCTGAAGAATTTCGTTACGTTTCTTTTCTCCACCAGAGAAACCTTCGTTGAGGTAACGGTGTGCCATTTCTGAAGGCATCTCGAGAAGACCCATTTGTGAATCAAGCTCACGGATGAACTTCATGAGTGAGATTTCATCGCCTTCTTCACGACGCGAGTTGATCGCTGAACGAAGGAAGTCGGAGTTCGTGACACCACTGATTTCGCTTGGGTACTGCATTGCGAGGAACATTCCCGCTTGTGCGCGCTCATCGACTTCCATGTCGAGGACGTCTTCGCCGTCGAGTGTGACTGAACCAGATGTCACTTCGTACGATGGGTGACCCATCAATGCTGATGCGAGTGTTGATTTACCTGTCCCGTTTGGTCCCATGACCGCGTGGATTTCCCCGCCTTTGATTTCCAAGTTGACGCCTTTCAAGATTTCCTTGCCGTCGATCGCGACGTGTAGATCTTCAATCTTCAAGTGTGAAGCCTTCATGTTAGAATCCCTCCATCTATTCATTTCGTGACTGACGATTCAGAACACGAGCGTTACTAATTTAGTATCATTCTAATCTTAAAGAAACATCGCGTATTATTCAAGCGTCATCGCTCGTTGATTTTTCTCAAAATCATGCGTTTTGTTGAGAATCATTCGAAAGTTTCACCGGTTCCTCGAGTTCCTCGATCGTCGAAGCCCGATGAATCCGTTGTGACAGTAAGAGCAGTGGTATTCCGAATAATGTCAAGCCCGCTAATATCCCGAAAATCGGTAACGGACGGTCCGCTCCATATAAACTTAACAAATGTCCTCCGGCGATCGGACCGATGGATTGTCCGATCGACGTTAAGCCCATCGCCCCGAAATAACTGCCCCGTAATTCTGGCTTCGCGAACCGATCAGTCAAGATATCAGTCATCGTGAACATCATGACTTCCCCGCACGTGAAGATGAACATCGCGACGATCATCAACCAGATCGCGTTCGCATTTCCCATGATGAACAATCCGATCGCAACTGTCGCAATCCCGGTCGTGATCGAAACGAGCGGTGACGTCTTGACACCAAACTTCATGATCGGATATTGAACGATCAAGACGGTGATCGCATTGATCGTGATTAAGATCGCATAGAGTGTCTTCCCGCCTTCAAGGAGTGACGTTTCCGTCAAGAACTGTGGCAAGGTCGAGTTGAACTGGCTGTAGCCGAAGACGCCGAAGATGATACCGGCGAGTGCCAGCGTAAAGGCGATATCCGTCCGCAACAGACGAACCGTTGCTCCGAACGATACCTTTTTCCCACCATGCGTCTCGGTGATCGGGTGACGTTTGAATAAGATACCGATCATCACCCCGTACACGATATAGACGAACGCCGTGATGTAAAACGTCGCGGACGTGTTCCCCGCACTCAGCAGCAAAGCGATTCCCGGTCCAATCGCTGCTGCGATGTTGATCATCGCGTAACGGATATTGAAGACGAACAACCGGTTCGCTTCGTCCGTCGTATCACTGATCAAGGCACGGGCGGACGGTTCAAAAATCGAGCGACAGACCCCGTTCAAGGCACTAAGCGTAAAAAATGCCCAGAACGTCTCGACTTGCGCAAGTGCGATGAAGACGATCGCGAATCCGATCGTTCCGGCAAACATCATCGCCCGCCGTCCATACCGGTCCGACAATGTACCACCGATGAAGCTCATGACAAGACTGGCGATCGCTGAGATACTGAGGACCCAGCCGACATCGACCGGATCGAATTTCAAAACGGTCGTCATGTAGATGGCGAAGAACGGCATCGTGATGAACGTTCCGAGACGCGAGAAAAACGTCCCGAACAAGACCCCGAGTGTCAACGGATGCAGTTGACGTATGCGTTGCATATGATTCCCCCTAACCCCTGTTTCAGGCAAATGAAAAGCATCCTTCCATTATATAGGAAGGATGCCGGTTTCGGTGAACTTATTTGCTGACTGGAACGACCGCACCTTTGTACTTGTCGAGAATCCAATCTTGGTTTTTCTTCTCGTGCAGAACGTCAAGAAGTGCTGTGACACGCTTGACTTTCTCATCGCCGTCACGTGTGACGATGATGTTGACGTATGGTGAAGACTCATCTTCTGAAGCGATCGCGTCTTTCAGTGGGTTCAGACCGTTATCGATCGCATAGTTCGTGTTGATGAGGACGGCGTCGCCTTCATTATTTTTGTAAGCTTGCGGAAGCAGTGATGCTTCGATGTTCGTCTTGAACTTGAGTTTCTTCGGGTTCTCTGCGATATCACCGAGTTGTGCATCTGTCGTTTTACCGTCTTTAAGCTTGATCAATCCTTCATTTTGAAGGAACGTCAAGACACGACCGCGTTCCGCGACGTTTGAGCTCGTTAAGATCGTTGCACCGTTTGGTAACTTATCGAGTGACTTGTATTTCTTCGAGTAGATACCGAGTGGTTCAACGTGGACGCCACCTGCGTTCGCGAACTTATATGATTTGTTTTCTTTCTCTTGTTGCTCAAGATACGGTACGTGCTGGAAGTAGTTCGCATCGATTTCTTTCGCTGCGAGCGCTTTGTTCGGAAGTACGTAATCTTGGAACTTCTTGATTTCAAGCTTGTAACCTTTTGCTTCGTATTCTTTTTTAACGTGCTCAAGAATCTCAGCGTGCGGTACGTTTGATGCACCAACGACGAGTGTTTTGTCGTCGCTACCTGATCCTGATGATTTTTCGCCACATGCAGCAAGGCTGATTGCTAAGACGGATACAGCAGCAGTGCCTACGAATTTTTTCCAAACTTTCATGAATGATTCCTCCAATATGAATAAAATTTGAATTAACGTTTATCGATCGCACGGATCAGCAAATCACCAATGATTTGGATGACGAAGACGATCGCTAAAATTAAGAGTGTCGCAATGACGATGACATCGTTTTGAGAACGCTGGAATCCTTCGATGAAGGCCATGTCCCCAAGTCCACCTCCGCCGACTACTCCGGCCATTGCCGTATAACCGACAAGTGAGACGAGTGTGACCGTGATACCAGAAACGATGGCAGGCAACGCTTCCGGGATTAAGACTTTATAGATGATTTGGAACTTCGTCGCGCCCATCGATTCAGCTGCCTCGATGACACCTTTATCGACTTCACGTAACGCGAGTTCAACCATCCGACCGTAAAATGGTGCAGCACCGAAAATCAGTGCCGGTAATGCTGCCGTTGGTCCGAGGAACGAACCGACGATCGCTGTCGTAAATGGAATCAATAAGATCAGTAAGATGATGAACGGAATCGAACGGAAGACGTTGACGATTAAGCTCAACACTGAATAAAACGCCCGATTCTTGAACAATAATTCTTCGTTTGTCGCATACAATAGTAAACCAATGATCAAACCGAGGACGAATGTCGAAACCCCAGCGATTGCCGTCATATAAACGGTACTGCCTGTCGCTTCCCACACCATGTCCCAGTCTAGGTTGTCAAAGAATGAAATCATCGGTGATCCACCTCCACTTCAACATCACTGGCTTGAAGCTTCGTGATGACCGCTTGTGTTGCTGCTGTTTCCCCGATCAACTGAATGAACAGTGTACCGAGTGCCCCTTCCTGCGATTGACCGACGTTTCCACCGATGATATTGAACAGGACCGGTGAATCCTTCATGACTTCCGCGAGGATCGGGCTTTCCGCTGTCGATCCGACGAACGTCAACTGAACGATTTTTCCGGTTGGGTACCGTTCGCGTAGTTTCGCGAACGTCAACTCGTTTTCCGACGGCGACGTCAATTGTTTGACGAATTCCTTCGTCATCGCTTGCTTCGGATGACGGAAGACCTCTGCGACCGGTCCTTGCTCGACGATTTTACCGGCTTCCATGACGGCGACCCGGTGACAGATTTTTTGAATGACGTGCATCTCGTGTGTGATCAAGACGATCGTCAGTTTCAGTTTTTCATTGATGTCGACGAGTAACTCAAGGATTGAGTCCGTCGTCTTCGGATCGAGTGCACTCGTTGCCTCGTCACATAAGAGAACGTCCGGGTTCGATGCCAGTGCCCGAGCGATACCGACACGTTGCTTTTGACCACCGGATAATTGCGACGGATAGGCTTTTTCACGTCCGTCTAAACCAACGAGTTGGATCAATTCCGCGACCCGTTCCTTGCGACGTGCCTTCGGGAAGCCACCGAGCTCGAGTGGGAACATGATGTTCTCTTCAACCGTCCGTGACCACAGTAAGTTGAAGTGTTGGAAGACCATCGAGACATTCTTGCGGACGCCTCGTAATTCCTTAGGTTTGAGTGATGTCATTTCAACACCATCAATTTGGATCGAACCACTCGTTGGTGCCTCAAGCATATTCAGCAATCGGATCAAGGTCGATTTCCCTGCTCCGGAATAACCGATTATTCCAAAAATTTCACCGCGCTCGATTGTCAGATCGACATTCGCGACGGCTTCGACCGCTCCGCGCTTTGAGCGATAAATCTTTCCTACGTCTTGTAAACGAATCACAACTGTCCCTCCTAAAATAAAAAAAGTGCGCGCGTTTTAGAGCAAACGCGCGCACTTTTCAGTACACAAAACCATTTGCTCTCATCTCCCAGACTTTTGTCTGCTGGAATTAGCACCACTTCGGATTAGATCCGCGGTTGCCGGGTTTCATCGGGCCAGTCCCTCCACCACTCTCGATAAGAGTTTCGGTATTAAGTTTGTAGAATATATTCTGAATATTAGCAGGGGTTATTTTTGTTGTCAAACAGTTTTTTCAGAAACTTTTTCGAGGAACGTGAAAGCACGTGTTAAGTCTTCTTTCAAATCTTCCGCATCCTCAAGTCCAACTGAAATCCGAACGAGACCGTCCGTGATGCCGAGTTCTGCCCGACGTTCTGCTGGGATTGACGCGTGTGTCATCCGTGCCGGCACCGAAATCAGACTCTCGACGGCACCAAGACTCTCAGCAAGTGTGAAGAAGTGTGTCGCCTCGACGAGTTTTTCTGCGTTCGCTGCTGAACCGACATCAAAGCTGATCATCCCACCAAATCCAGTCGCTTGTTTCGCTTGGATGTCGTGACCAGGGTGCGATGCCAGTCCTGGGTAGAAGATGTTCGAGACGATGTCTTGCGTTTGTAGGAACGCAACAAGATCATGGGCTGTCTCTTCGATCGCATCCATCCGGATACCGAGTGTACGAAGACCACGGACGAGCAAGAAGCTGTCTTGCGGTCCAAGCACGCCGCCTGTCGAGTTTTGAATGAAGTGAAGCTCTTCACCAAGCGCATCATCTTTGACGACGACAAGTCCAGCGACGACGTCCGAGTGTCCGCCGATGTATTTTGTTGCACTGTGCAAGACGATATCTGCACCGAGTGCGAGTGGTTGTTGATGATATGGAGTCGCGAACGTGTTGTCAACGACGAGTTTAAGATCGTGACGTTTGGCAATCGTTGCGATGGCTGCGATGTCCGTTACTTTCAACAACGGGTTCGTCGGTGTTTCGACGTAGACGATCTTCGTGTTGTCTTGGATCGCTGCTTCCGTCGCCGCAAGGTCCGTCGTATCGACGAATGTCACTTCGATGTTGAACTTCGGTAAGACGCGTTGCATCAAGCGGAACGTACCACCGTAGACGTCATCTGTCATGACGATGTGATCGCCAGACTCAAGCAAGTGGAAGACGGCATGGATCGCTGCCATCCCAGAACCGAACGCAAAACCACGTGCGCCACCTTCGAGATCCGCAATCAATCGTTCGATGCTCGTCCGTGTCGGGTTCGCTGTCCGTGAATATTCGTATCCGTCCTTGAGTTGACCGATTTTATCCTGCTTGTATGTGCTTGTTTGATAGATCGGAGGTGTGACGGCTCCTGTTGCCCGGTCGACACCTGTTCCTCCATGAATCAATGCTGTCTTCTTACGCATGAGTTTCGTCCACCTTTTCAAAGATTTGTTGGCTTAAGTAGCGTTCGGCACTGTCTGCGAAGACGGTGACGATCGTACTGCCGGGGTGACGCTTCGCGATATCAAGCGCAGCAACGAGCGCTGCACCTGCTGAACTACCAACGAGTAATCCTTCGCGAGCAGCGAGTGTATGAACCGCGTCAAATGCATCGCGGTCAGAAATCGTATGAATCTCGTCGACGAGTTCACGCGGAACGAGACTTGGCCATTTCGCTGTACCGATACCTTCTGTCTTATGCGGACCGGCTGGACCACCATTTAAGACGGAGCCTTCCGGTTCGACGATTGCTGCTTTTGTACCGAGACGTTGTTTTAAGAAGTCCGCTGTTCCGGCGAACGTACCACCTGAACCACAACCGGCAACGAACCAGTCGATGTGCGGCAAGTCCGCAATCAGCTCAGGACCGAGTGTCCGCTGATACGTGACTGGGTTCTCTTCGTTTTCGAATTGTAACGGAACGTAACTGTTCGGAATTTCCTGACCGAGTTCTTTTGCCCGATCGATGGCCCCTTGCATATCAAGTTCAGTCGGCGTGTTGACGACGGTTGCGCCGAGTGCCCGCATCAACGTCTGTTTTTCCTGACTGAATTTTTCCGGAACGACACAGATGACTTGAAGATCATATTTTTTAGCGGCAAGCGCCAAGCCGATGCCGGTATTCCCGGCTGTCGGCTCGATAATCGTACCGCCTGGTGTCACGTGTCCGTTTTCGATTGCTGCATCAACGAGTTGAATGCCAAGGCGGTCTTTGACGCTGCCCCCAGGGTTCATCCATTCGAGCTTCGCCAAAATGCGCGTACCAGCAGGCAAATCGAATGAAGTGATCTCGTAGAGTGGTGTGTTTCCGACGAGGTCGCGGACGTTGTTCGCGATCATCCGAAGACGATGTCCCATTCATCACGACCGGCAAGCATTTTCTCGGCATAGTGCTTCGCTCCTTTGAGGTCATGTGCGCTCGCAAATCCACATTGGACTTCGTTTTGCGCTGGAATCTCTTCTGCTGCGAGGACGTCTTTCAACGTCTTCTCAACGAGTTCGCTCATTTTTTCGACCGAGTCGAAGTTCATCATCGCCATGTAGAAACCTGTTTGGCATCCCATCGGCGAGACATCGATGACATCATCCGAGTAGTTACGGATGTTTTCAGCAAGTAAGTGCTCAAGTGTGTGCATCGCACGCATCGGCATTTGCTCAACGTTTGGTTGCGTGAAACGGATATCGTATTTGACGACTTGGTCGACTTTACCTTCTTTATAACCCGCGACGCGGATATAAGGTGCTTTGACTTTCGTATGATCCAGGTTAAAGCTTTCGACGTTCATTTTTTGAAGTGCCATGATTTATTCCCCCATTTTCTCGGCTTCTACGAGCCAGACGAAGTGATTGTATTGTATAAATTTAACAGTGAATCCTCGTGCTGTAAACAATTCTTCCATAACTGGAATCAACGGGTAGAACTCGCGTTCGAGATCTTCCGCTAACGCATCAAACCCTTGAGCACGTGCTTCACGAATCGTTTGCAGGCGTGCCTCTTCTGAAACGAACATCGTATCCGCGTAGACGATTTTTCCGTCTGCCGGTAAATGTGATGCCATCAGTTCGATTGCTTCTCCCTTTTCCTCATCTGTTAGATGATGAAACGCATACGTCGAAACAAAACTGCGTGCTTCCTTCGCCTCGAACGAGAGGAAGTGACCATCCTGTACATCAAGCGACGGAATCTTTTCCGTCAGGATTGCCCGCATCTCCGGACTTGGTTCAACGGCGAGTACGGCGTCGTGACGTGCCAGAAGACGTTGTGTCAGGTTCCCTGTGCCTGCTCCGAATTCAATGACCGGCGACTGCGCTTTATCCGCTACTGTATCCAAAATCTCATCGTATCGACGAAAAACCTCTTTATATTCCGGATCGTGTCCGGTTACTGTCTCGTCATACGTTGATGCCCATTCTGTGAAAACATCCATAAAACGTACTGTCATGCCTTGTCGTCCTCCATCTCACCAGTTAATTCCGAGTAATCGGATATGAATTAAAGTAATTTTCCTTATTCGCATTGTAGCAAGGAGATTCTATCCTGGCAAGCGACCGGCTCGAAAAACTTCCAGAAAACAAAAAAAGGCGTTGCCGGCGAACCGACAACACGAATAATGTGGTTAGAAATGCTACGAAGGAAAACCCAGCTCCATTCGGAATTGTTCGCTCTTCCGCGTGGAGGACGGCGCCTGTTCGACATGATTGCCAGCTTACGTTCACTTCCTGATCGGTCCTTTCGATCCACCACCCGTTCATTGCACCGCTTCGTCTTTGGGGGACGACTTAAGGGGAAACAATACACCGGCTTAGGATGGGAGAAAGGGTTCAGGACTTGAATCGTATTGAACGATCATCTCTGCTAGACTTCCTATAATGCATTTCTAGAAGTTGTTATGAATATACCATTCATATTTCTGCGTTGTCAACGGATTATTGTAAATATTCCGACAATTTAACAAAAAGAAAAATCCAGTTGGACTTTTCTTACCGTTCTTGACAGAAAGCAAAGACGTTTTGAACGGACTGGAAAGCATAAAGGCGCTCTACGACTTGATTTTCTTCAATTCGCAACAACGCAGGAACACTCATGACACGGGCTTCTTCTAAGAAATCCGGAATGAAATTCCCGTTCGCCTTCTGAATCGATTGACCTGATTCCGTCGCTTCGACGATATCGAGCATACGCTCCGCGATGGCGCATGTCCCGCACATCGGTGCATAGACATACAATAGCCCGTTTTCCGGGACGGTCGTGACCTCTTGCATGACGGTCGCTCCTTTCTTCGTGGTATCTGTCGTCAGTATACAAAAAAAAGAGAGCGGACGAAACGCAAGCGCCTCGTTCACTCTCTTTTCGTTAAGTATTACTCGTTGATCATCGATTTGTACGCCGCAGCGTCCATCAATGCCTCGACTTGTGAAGCATCTTCGATTTCGATGTCAACCATCCAAGCACCTTCGAATGGTGACTCGTTGACGAGTTCTGGGGAATCCGAAAGGTTTTCGTTGATGGCAACGACTTTACCAGAGATCGGTGCGTATAACTCCGAGACTGTCTTGACCGACTCGACTGAACCGAATGGCTCGTTTGCTGAGATCGTATCTCCGACTTCAGGCAATTCGACGAAGACGATATCCCCGAGTTCGTGTTGCGCGAAATCCGTGATTCCGATGCGCGCCTTGTTTCCTGATACTTCGACCCATTCATGTTCTTCCGAATAGCGTAAGTTGTCTTTTACTTGACTCATTTCCGATTCCCCCTGTGGACTAATTTGGACTAACGTGTTCAGTATACCAAAATCGACTCTGAACTTAATACCATTTTCCTTGATACATTTCTTCCTTGAAGCCGATCGTGACGTCTTTCCCGTCTGTGACGATCGGACGCTTCAACAACATGCCGTCACTTGCGAGTAACTTGTATTGCTCGTCTTCTGATAACTCTGGAAGTTTGTCCTTGATCCCTTGCGAACGGTATGATTGACCACTCGTGTTGAAGAATTTCTTCAGTGGCTCTCCACTCTTTTGATGAAGTTCCTGAATCGTCGTTGCAGATGGTGTCTCCTCGACGATATGTTTGTAATCCACTTCGACACCGTGCTGTTCGAGTGCTTTTTTTGCTTTGACGCACGTACTACATTTCGGATAGCCGTACATCGTGACTGTTTTTGTCATGTTCCTCACCTCACCTTCAAGAGTAGCAGATGGATCACTTCTGCTTCAAGCGTGCGAGCGCCCCGTCAATCTGATCTTGGTGATGCGCGTCATGGGCAACGAACGACTCGACGAATGTAAGTGGTCGGAAATCCTCATAGGTTGCTTCAAACTGCTCGTCAGACAAACGATCGAGGTGATTGACGATGTCACGCCGGACGCTGATCGCTTTTTTCAACAAAGCAAGCGGATCGATATGATGCGCATATTCGACCGCCAGTCGATTGAACTGATCAAAATCCGTCTCGACGAGCGTCAACGGTTCATCCGGTAACTTCGAGATGGCATGATCGTAATAAAACCGGTCCCATAAATACAGATGACTGACGCACTCAAGGACGGTCCACTTATTAAGCGCAAGCGGCAGATCCCATTCTTCCGGCGACAAACGTTCAAGGGATTGATAGTATGCAATCGCAAATTGCAGTTCAACCAATTCTTGGCGCATCTCGTTTTCCTCCTCCAACCAAAAACTTCGCCTTTACAGAGATTTTCCCTGCAAAGGCGAAGCGGTAAACCTGACTTAGACCGTATATTTGTTTGACTCGATGAGACGTTTTGCGATGTCGCGTTTCGTACCGATGACGTTGATTGGCTGGTAACGGCTGAATTTTTTCAGCGCCGAGAGCAACATCCGGAGTTCGTCGCCGCTTGCTGCCGCGTAGAGTGTCTCTTTCGCGTCACGCTCGACAGCTTCGAACGCTTGTTGTGCGAAGACTTCCGTGTAACGGACTTTCAGTTCGCTCTTCTCGATTCCTTTGTCGGCAATCGCTTTGTCCGTCCGGACGATTGCTGACTCCAGCGCATAGATCGCACTCATGATGTCGGCTGTATTCGCTAAAATCTCTTGCTCGCCTTGGAGTTTGTCCTGGTATTTCTGGACCGCTGTTCCGGCAGTCAACAAGAAGATCTTCTTCATCATCGCGAGTAAGTGGCGTTCGCGATCAAGTGGTGCTGTTCCGATTTCTGTCGGCATGAAGCTCATCACTTCTTGTTGCAGACGCTGTGCTTCCGCAAGCAACGGCAACTCGCCTTTCATCGCTTTCTTCAGCAACGTTCCTGGAACGAGAAGACGGTTGATCTCGTTCGTTCCTTCGAAGATCCGGTTGATCCGTGAATCACGGTACATGTTCTCGACTTCATATTCTGCCATGAAGCCGTAACCACCGTGAATTTGAACCGCTTCATCGATGACGTAATCAAATGTTTCCGAAGCGAAGACTTTATTCATCGAGCATTCGATTGCGTACTCCGCGATCGCATCAGCGATTTTCTTACCGTCCTTGCTCTCTTCTTCTGACAACTGATCGAGGCTGTCTTGGAACAGACCACCTGTCCGGTAGACTGAACTTTCCATCGCATACGTCTGTGCTGCCATCGTCGCGAGTTTTTCTTGAATCAATGGGAACGAGCTGATCGGTGTCTTGAACTGTTTCCGTTCATTCGAGTACTGGACTGCAAGATCAATCGCTCGTTTTGACGAACCGACAGCACCGACAGCCAGTTTATAACGACCGACGTTCAAGATGTTGAAGGCGATGACGTGACCGCGTCCGATCTCACCAAGGACGTTATCGACTGGTACTTCTGCATCTTGTAAGATCAACGTCCGTGTCGATGATCCTTTGATTCCCATCTTCTGTTCCTCGACGCCTGTCGAGACGCCTGGATACGATCCTTCGACGAGGAAGGCTGTGAACTTGTCACCGTCGATTTTTGCGTAGACGACGAACAAGCTTGCAAAACCAGCGTTCGTGATCCATTGTTTTTCACCGTTCAAGATGTAGTGCGTACCGGCTTCGTTCAAGACAGCCGTCGTTTTAGCACCAAGAGCATCCGAACCAGAGCCTGGTTCCGTCAACGCGTACGAAGCGATCCACTCCCCTGAAGCGAGTTTCGGCAAGTATTTCTGCTTTTGCTCTTCGTTACCGAAGAAGACGATCGGCAACGAACCGATTCCGACGTGTGCGCCGTAGCTGAGGGCGAATGAACGACCGCGTGCGAACTTCTCCGTGATGATCGAAGACGAAATCTTATCCATCTGATAGCCGCCGTATGCTTCCGGAACGTCTGCGCCGAGTAGACCAAGCTCGCCTGCTTCGCGGAGTAGACCGACTGATAATTCGAACTCGTGTTTTTCAATCCGGTCAAGGACAGGAACGACACGATCTTCGACGAACTTCGCTGTCATATCACCAACCATTTTGTGTTCTTCTGAGAAATCCTCTGGTGTGAAGAGACGTTCTGGTGCTAACTCATCTAATACAAAACTGCCACCTTTGATTAATTCGTTTGTCGTTTGGCTCATTGTCCTGTTCCTCCTTCAACTAGTTCGAATACACCTGCTGCGCCCATTCCGCCACCGATACACATCGAGACGACACCATACTGGACATTCCGGCGTTTCATTTCATGCAAGAGCGTCAATGTGAGTTTTGTTCCTGTACAACCGAGTGGGTGACCGAGGGCGATCGCTCCACCGTTTACGTTGACGATGTCTTCTTTTAATCCAAGCTCGCGGATGACACCGAGTGACTGCGAAGCGAACGCTTCGTTCAACTCGATCAATCCGACGTCTTCAAGCGTGATGCCTGCGAGGTCCAGTGCCTTCGGAATCGCGACGACTGGTCCGATCCCCATCACTTCCGGACGAACACCACCGACCGCGAACGATTTGAACTTACCGAGAATCGGTAACCCTTGGCGTTCTGCTTCTTCTCGTTCCATGACGAGGACAGCAGCCGCACCGTCTGACGTCTGCGAAGAGTTCCCTGCTGTGACGCTGCCGCCGAGGCGGAACGCTGGGCGAAGTTTCGCGAGACCTTCCGGTGACGAATCCGGGCGAACACCTTCATCGTGTTCGACGACGAATGTCTTCTCTTCGATTTTCAATTCATCATTGACGAATTGTTCCGTCACCGTTACCGGAACGATTTCGTCAGCAAACTTACCAGCCGCGATTGCTGCTGCCGCTTTTTGGTGACTCTTCAACGCAAACGCATCTTGATCTTCCCGTGAGACATTGTAGGTCGCAGCGACTTGCTCCGCTGTGTGCCCCATGCTCATGTAATATTCCGGTGCCGTGTCGACGATTGACGGATTAGGTCGGACGACGTGACCTGGCATCGGGACTTGACTCATTGATTCGAGTCCACCAGCGACGACCGCAGTTGCTTGCCCCGTCATGATTTTCATCGCTGCGTCAGCGATCGATTGTAGTCCACTTGAGCAATACCGGTTGATCGTGATCGCCGGTACCTCGTGTGATAATCCACCGAGGACCGAAGCGTAACGGGCGATGTTCATGCCTTGTTCCGCTTCCGGCAAGGCACATCCGAGAATGACGTCATCGACCGCTCCCGTGTAACCGGACCGTTTCAACGTTTCCTGGATGGCGATGCCTGCTAATTCATCCGAGCGCATCGATTTGAATGCGCCCTTTTTTGCTTTTCCGACCGGTGTTCGTGCACCGGCGACGATTACTGCTTCCTTCATCCGAATCCCCCCAGTCCTCAGTTACGAAGCGGCTTGCCTTTGACGAGCATGTGCTGCATCCGTTGTTGTGTCTTCATCTCACCGATCAGGCTCAAGAATGCTTCCCGTTCGATGTCGAGCATATATTGTTCATCGACGTGGCTACCGAAGGCGACGTTTCCGCCGGCGATGACGTGTGCGAGTTTACTTGCGATTTTCAAATCGTGTTCCGAGATATAACCGCCGTAGAACATTTCGCGTGTTGCGAGTTCAAGCGTCGCTTTCCCCGCACGACCGACGACTGGAATCTTCGCTTTCGCTGGTGCCGTGTAGCCGGTCCGGTCCAGTTCAAGGACGAGTTGTTTCGCATCATACGTCAAGTGATCCCGGTTCATCAAGATCTGATCAACAGAGCGGACATATCCGAGTTCGCGTGCTTCAAAGGCTGATTTTGAGACTTTTGCCATTGCGACGTTTTCGAACGTCTTTTGTGCTGCTTTCTCGATATTAACGAGTCCGTCTGGTGTGTTTTCTAACAGTCGACGATACGTATTGACGTTTCCGCCGCCTCCCGGAATTAGACCGACACCGACTTCGACGAGACCCATGTACGTTTCAAGCCCGGCTTGCAGACGAGCTGCCGGAAGCGAGATCTCCGTACCGCCACCAAGCGTCATTCCTTGCGGCGCAGCGACGATCGGACGTGATGCGTAACGAATCTTTTGAATCGATTGTTGGAACTTGTTGATGATCCAGTCGAGCTCGAACCAGTTCTCATCTTCCGCTTCCATCAGCATCATCGCTAGGTTTGCACCGACACAGAAGTTCTTGCCATCGTTCGCGATGACGAGACCACGGTGATTTTTCTCAACGAGATCGACCGACTGTTCGATCATCTGCATGATGTCGACACCGATTGCATTGCTCTTCGATGTGAACTCGAGCACCGCAACATCGTCGCCGATATCAAGCAAGCGCGCCCCGTTGTTCTCTAGTAAAACACCGTTTGACTTCCGTACATCACGGAGACGGATTTCCTTCGGATTGACCGTTGCTCCAACGTAGTCTTTCGTTGCAACGTCATAATGACGACCGGACGCATCATAGAAGCTCGTTTTTCCTGCTGCGAGCATCTCATCGACCCATGCCGGTACTGCGTAACCGTCTTGTTTCATCTTCGCGACCGTCTTCTCGACACCGAGTGCGTCCCATGTCTCGAACGGTCCCATCTTCCAACCGAAGCCCCATTTCATCGCTTCGTCGATCGCTTTGATGTCGTCTGCGATCTCACCAGTCAGCTGAGCCGAGTAGAGCAATGTTTTCGCATGGATCGGCCAGAGTAAGGCACCGACACGATCTTGCGCGAAGACGACGGCTTTCAGCTTGTTTTTTGCGCCCGGAAGTGCTTTAGCTTGTCCGATCGACGGCTCAGTAAGCGCTTTCTTTTCAACGTACTCAAATGTCTCTAAATCGAGTTCAAGGATCTGTTTTCCGACTTTCTTATAGAAGCCTTGACCCGTCTTCGCACCGAGTGCCCCTTGTTCGACAAGGCGGCGCATCTCAGCCGGAACCGCGAACGTCTCCTTCTCCTCGCCTTCTGGCAACAAGTCATAGACGTTGTTCGCGACGTGAACGAACGTGTCGATGCCGACGACGTCGAGTGTCCGGAACGTCGCTGACCCTGGGCGACCAAGCAGTGGACCCGTGACCGAATCGACCTCCCCGATCGAATAGCCACCTTTTTTCATCTCATCCATCGTCACGAGGAGACCGTATGTCCCGATTCGGTTGCCGATGAAGTTCGGTGTATCCTTCGCAATGACGACGCCTTTCCCGAGTCGTTCCTCTGCGAATTGCTTCATAAAGTCGACGACACTCGGATCCGTGTCTGACGTTGGAATCAACTCAAGTAACTTCAGATAACGTGGTGGATTAAAGAAGTGTGTCCCGAGGAAACGACGATTGAACGACTCCGAACGCCCTTCGCGCATCGCTTCGATCGAAATGCCTGATGTGTTCGAGCTGACGATCGCGTCTTCCCGAATGAATGGTTCGATCGTTTTAAACAATTGCTGTTTGACGTCGAGTCGTTCGACGACGACTTCGACGATCCAGTCTGCTTCCTTCAGACGTTCTAAGTCGTCTTCTAAGTTTCCGACCTCGATGAAGTCGATCAATTTTTTCGACGCGAGTGGTGCTGGATTTTGTTTCAAGAGTTTTTCGCGGTTATCGCGCGCGATGCGGGAACGGACGCGCGGATCACTCAACGTCAAGCCCTGCTTCTCTTCTTGTGCCGTAAGTTCTTTTGGTACGATATCAAGCATCAATGTCCGTATGCCAGCATTCGCAAGATGTGCCGCGATGCCTGCACCCATCACCCCTGAACCGATGATGACGGCGAATTGGATGTGTTTCGTCAACTGGATTGTGGTCGGCTGACCGATTTGACTCGCCATGATATACCCCCTGAGTTTAAATTGAATGAACAACCATTCATTATACTGACAAAAAAAGAAGCCGAACGACTTTCGTGTGCTTCTTCTACATCTTCATCATAAATGAATAATGATTCAGTAGCAATAAAAAATCAGTCAATGGACAAATTTTCCTGTTAGACTGATAAAAAGGAGTGGATAGAAATGAGTCAAACCGAGCATGTATGGAATCAAAAAGCCGCTGACTGGGCGGATCGCGCTGACGATATGTGGACGAACGGCAGTCGGAAAACCGTTTTGCCGTTCTTACGAAAAACGATCACCGGTGGTCGTTTGCTTGATCTCGGTTGCGGTGATGGGGCAGCCTGTCGCTTACTGACACCGGACTTTCAGACAGTCGGACTCGATGTCTCAGACGAGATGATCCGAATCGCCCGTGAGAAGTCACCCGAGCAGACGTTCATCGTTGGAACGGGTGAAGCATTGCCGTTCGCCGATCATGCGTTTGACGTCGTCCTTGCCGTTAACTCACTCGAATGGTCGACACGTCCCGTAAAGGTTTTAGAAGAAATCGAACGCGTCGCCCCACTTGTCGTCATCAGTCTACTTGGTCCGACAGCTGCTCCGCGGCAACTTGCTTATCGTCGTCTGTATGGTGAGGAAGTCGCGATGGGGAATACGATGATGCCGTGGGAACTGTTGCAATTAGCAAAAGAACGGGGCTGGACGTTGCTTGATGAAGCGGTCATCCAAAAGGAAGGCGCCGTCATGACGGGGCATCGGTTACTTGATCAAGCACATGCTTTCTCGTGTTTGTTTGCTTTTCAGACGACAGCTGTGAGGGAGAGATAGGATGTCATATACAACTTTTTATACGTTCATATTAGTAGCGTTAGGTATCAATCTGTTGTTTTATATCGATTCACTTGATGTTTTAGAGCGGTGGCAATATTTCTTATTGTACATGGTCTTTCTAATGGGTATACCTGAACTCGGAAGACGCATTTTTCGGAGCTATCAAGAAAAACGATTCCATCCGCAGACCTCTATCTTTCTTGTCATTCTAGTATTTGCAGGCATGCTGTTTTTAGGAAATGTCATTTTGCCGTAATGATCGATGAAACTCCATCATCAAAAACTCACTGTCTTCTCACCCGCTTTCCTCAGGCGAGACACAAGCCAGTCTTCCTCATCCCTCGAATGACGAATCCGGGTCTTGTTTGTCTCTGACAGCGCGAGATGAAACGTCGCACTTTTTCCTGTAGGAGTCGGGTGAAGACATGTGAGGAGGACGCACTCATTTATTATCCAAAGAACTCAAAAGCGATCGATTCCATTGACGGAAATCGATCGCTTTTGAGTTTAGTTCATTCAGGACGAACCGGGCATCTTCGACTCCTACAGGAAAAGGAAGCATGAACCATGCTTCCGTCAGGGAAGAGGAAGACCCGGCAAATCACATGGAATGTGAGATGCCGCGGCTTACTTCCCGCCTGAGGAAAGCGAAGATGATAGGGACGTCCGGTATACTATGCTTTATCCTCCGTGCGTTCGCTGATGTACCTGTCGCAACCACTCTTCAATTAAGACAAGATCCGATTGTTCTTCCCATTTCAGTCGGAAATAGAGTGTCTGTAGCATCTGTTTGACGTTACGATACGTCGTCCACTCCGCATCTCCCCATGTCACGTCACTCTCAAGCCACTCCTTAATATTACGTTCGATTCGTTGTAATAGGACGTCTTCCGACAGTCCATGACGACAAGCTTGCAACCACGCCGTCACCATCCGGTCCGCTTCTTCATCGACATAGAGATAATCGGATCGGATCAACTGACGAATCATCGCATCAATCGCTCCGAGCTCCTCCTGCGGACGACTCGCTGGGTGCGTAAACCAAACCGCATAGACATCTGCGATATGTGCCATGCTGTGTGCCCACCCCATTCCGTCAATGAATCCACGGACATCCTTTTCTTGCTCCAAATAGGTTTGTAAGTAAGTGGACAGCCGATCCAACTGACTTTGCGTCAATAAGTGTCGGGTTTTGTCCATCACTAACAATTCAGCGAGTGCTAATGCTGAAAATGATCGCGTCAGAACAGCTGTTGTGTCCGCTGTTCCCATTCTATACATCAATCCATGCCCGCTTAAAATAACATCGAAAATTCGATTGGTGTCTTCTATCGTAAAGGATTCTGATGCGATGTAGGTCGCTAATTGCGGATAGATCAATCCATCCCGTAACTCAGAATCCGTCGAACCGATATGTAGAAGTAACTCATCGAGTAATGCAGGCGTTACACTCGCGTCTTGTTGTAGCAGTTCCTTTAATTCTTGTTCTGTGCATGCCATTCTGTCCTCTCCTCTCTGAATCAAAAAAAGACGATGCAACGTTGCATCGCCTTCTCTTCTTATCCTTTGACCATTCCTTTGAGAACGAAGGCAACGTTTGCCGGTCGTTCTGCTAAGCGGCGCATGAAGTAACCGTACCAGTCACGTCCATAAGGAACGTAGACACGGACTTTATAGCCTTGTTTGACGAGTTCGAGTTGACGCTCGACCCGGATACCAAATAACATCTGGAATTCGAACTGGTCTTTTTCGATCCCATTTTCTTTAGCGTGACGGATGACTTGCTCGATCATCGCATCGTCATGTGTTGCGACGGCAGCATAGTTTCCGAGTGATAATTGTAACTTCACGAGCTTGATGTAGTTATGGTCGACGTCTTCCTTCTCTGGGAACGCAACCGTTGCCGGTTCTTTGTATGCCCCTTTGACGATCCGGAGATTCGTCTCGAAGCGTCCGACGCGTTTGATATCATCTTCCGACCGGTAGAGGTACGACTGGATGACCGTCCCGATGTTATCGAAAGATTGGCGCAATTCTTCAAACAATTGAATCGTCTTTTCACAACGTGGCTCATCTTCCATATCAATCGTGACGAAGACACCGAGTTCTTTCGCCCGTGTTAAGATCCGTTCCATGTTCGAGCGAATCAAGTCGTCCGAGATATCGAGTCCGAGTGATGTCAGTTTCAACGAGAGTTGCGAGTCTAATTTTTCTTCCGCAATCATCTCAACCGCACGAATACATTCTTGTGTCATCATCTCTGCTTCTGCCACCGTCGAAATGAACTCCCCTAAATGGTCCATCGTGACGCATAACCCTTTTGCGTTTAATTCCTGGATCGCCCGTTTCGATGCTTCCAATGAATCCCCTGCCACGAAGCGACTTGCTCCGAATTTAAGCCCGTATCGCTTGGCGAGACCGTTCAATGTCTTGTTTTGCGATAAGAAGATAAAACCATCCCGTAGTACTTTTTCCATCACTCATGATTCCCCCTAAATAAATGCTAGGCTGTTTTACCGTGTCGGTTCACATCTCTGCCTTTATATTATGCCATAAAGCGCTTACATGCGCTCTTTCTTTTGTTTATTTTTGAGAATCTGATGGGCGACGATACCAACAGCGAAAAACAAGACATATAGACCAATCGCCACAAAGAACTGCCACGAGAACGGATCACGAAGGCTTGAGCCGATATTGTTGTAAACGAATGCACCGGGAATGATCCCGATATAGTTCGCGATGGCGAACTGTTTAAAGCGGATTTTCGATAGACCTGACGCGTAGCTGATCGCGTCAAATGGAAACAGTGGAATCAATCGGACTATCAAGACGACGAGAAAACCGTTTGTCGCGATGCGGTCGTCGAGCACGTTCAGCTTCCCTTTCCCGATCATTTTCTCGACGCCACGGCGACCGAGCAATCGGGCGATCCAAAAGCTGAGCAAACCGCCGGTACCGGCACCAATGACGTCGAGCAATGTCCCGAGCCATGGACCGTACGTATAACCGCCAAAAATGGTCAACAGGCTTGCTGGGAAAAAGACGAGTGGTCGAATCGTGTAAGCGAGTACGTAAAGCAACATCCCGGTCAGACCTTGATCCCGTACCCAATCCGATAATGCCTGAATGTCGAATTGCTCCAGCATTCCAGACATCCGGAAGTACAGGAGCAATCCAAGTCCAAACATAAAATACAGCGTGAGCGGGAGCCAGTCCCGGAGCCGTAATTTCTTCATGACATCGTCGCCGGAGCAACGTAATAGAAAATCGAGAGGAAGATCAGGACACTGCCCGCAAGGACGAACAGATGCCAAATCGCGTGGTTATACGGCAAGCGTGCCCAGACGTAGAAGATGACGCCGAGAGAGTACGCAAGTCCACCACCGAGGAGCAGTAAGAATCCTTGTAACCCGAGTGCTTCATAGATCGGCTTGATCGCAAACAGACAACACCAGCCGAGAATCAGATAAGACGCATTCGAGATCCAGACATATTTACCGGTCGAATAAAGCTTCCAGATGATGCCGAGCGTTCCGACACCCCAGACGATTCCGAGCAATGTCCAGCCGAGCGGACCACGGAGTGTGATCAAGGCGAACGGTGTATAACTACCAGCAATCAAGAGATAGATGCCAGCATGATCTAAAATTTGTAGAACCTTGTTTGCTTTCGTATGCATCAGCGAATGCATCAAGGTCGAGAACAGATAAAGGAGAATCATCGTTGCCCCGAAGATACTGACAGCAGTGACGTTCCAAGCGCTGCCGGATTTCGTCGCCTGCAGGATCAACATCACGAGCGCGACGATACTGAAAATGACACCCAATCCGTGTGTAATGGCACTGGCGATTTCCTCTTTCAAGGAATCACCTTTTGCGAGTAGCTCTTCGATCGTTTCTTTCGATTGTTGCTTGATCGTTTGCTTAAGTTCTTTTTTGGTAACCAACCGAACACCTACTTTCTAATGACACAAGACTAACACTTTGATTATACGCTCTGAAGCGACAGCGTGCCTATCGAAAGATTCTGTCGATTTGATGACAACCGTCATCTGTTTGTCTTTTCCCGCTTATACAAAAATCCACACCGCCTAGGCGATGTGGATGTCGTTTACCATTGTTCAATATCCGGGCGATCCTTGAACGTCGATTTTGTACCGTGACGTTCGTTCAGGACCGCTTCGACTTCTTTGAAGGAGACACCGCGGTCAGCAAGCAAGACCGTTAAGTGGTACAACAAGTCTGCTGTCTCTTCGGCTAACGTATCGTTACCGGCGAGGACGACTTCAAATGCCTCTTCACCGAACTTCTTCGCAATCTTCTCGTATCCGGAAGCAATCAAATAGTTCGTATAGGATTCTGCTTCCTTTGCCTCAATCTTCGCTTTGACGGTCTGTTCCAGTTCGTATAACATCGGGCACCTCCACTTCCGTATAGAAACAACTGCGATTTCCGGTATGGCATGTCGGACCGTTCGCTTTGACCGCGATCAAGAGACTATCCTGATCACAATCAATCCACATCCGTTTGAGTTCAAGCGTGTTCCCGCTCGTCTCCCCTTTCGTCCAGAGACGATTCTTCGTCCGCGAGAAGAAGGTGACGAGACCGGTCGCAAGCGTCTTATCATAAGCGGCTTGGTCCATGAAGCCGACCATCAAGACATCGTTCGTCTGCTCGTCGACGACGACGGCAGCGACGAGTCCTTTTGAAAAATTCAATGTCGTCATCGGACTTCGACTCCCCGTTCTTTGAGGTAGGCTTTCGTTTCCGGCATCGTGTATGTCGCTTCATGGAAGATCGAAGCAGCAAGGGCCGCGTCAGCGCCTGCTTCCAACCCTTCCGCTAAGTGATCGAGCGTTCCGACCCCACCGGAAGCGATGATCGGCACGTTGACGACTTCACGTAGACGACGGATCAAGGCGAGATCATACCCGTCTTTTGTTCCGTCAGCGTCCATTGACGTGACGAGTAACTCCCCGGCACCGAGCGCAACAGCTTCCTGTGCCCACTCGATTGCGTCACGTCCGACGGGTTGTGTTCCACCGTGTGAGAAGACACCCCATGAGTCACCGGTCTGTTTCGCATCGATTGCGACGACCGTCGCTTGGACACCGAACAGGCGGCTGACTTCTTGAATCAGTTGTGGATTTTGAAGCGCTGATGAGTTGAGTGAGACTTTGTCAGCACCGGCACGAATCAAGCGTTTCGCGTCTTCGATCGTCTTGATTCCGCCACCGACCGTAAACGGCATGTAGATGACTTCTGCGACGCGTTCGACGATATCAAGCATTGTCTCGCGCCCTTCTTGCGTTGCTGAGATATCGAGCAGGACGAGTTCATCTGCCCCTTGTTCGTAATAATACTTTGCGACGGCAACCGGGTCACCGAGATCACGTAGATTCTGGAATTTGACCCCTTTGACGACACGTCCTTCCTTGACGTCAAGACAGGGAATGATTCGTTTCATCAGCATACGCGCAACACCTCTTTTAAGGCAAGTGATCCGTCGAGTAAAGCCCGACCGACGACCGCTCCGTCCATTCCGATTTCTTTGAGGCGCGCGACGTCATCGACTGTCGTCACACCACCGGAAGCAATCAATTCGACCCCTTCCCGTTTTAAACGATCGAGTCCATCAACGTCCGGTCCCATCATCATTCCGTCACGCGAAATGTCTGTATAAAGGAACGTCTTGATGCCTTTGCCGATCAGGTGTGTCATTGCCTCTTCAAGCGTCCAACCGCTCGCTTCGAGCCAGCCGCGTGTTTGAACGATGCCTTCTTTGGCATCCAACGCAACGGCTAGTTTATCACCAGCGAGAGCAATCATCTGCTCGAGTAACGCTTCGTCTTCTAGGGCGACCGTGCCGACGAGAATCCGGTCGATTCCGGCACCGACGTATGCTTCGACGGTTTCGATGTTACGGACACCACCACCAGCTTCGACGAACAAACCGGTCTCCTTTTTGATGTCGGCGATCAAGCTCAAGTGCAACGGTTCGCCGGCCTTCGCACCATCAAGATCGATCAAGTGGATCGCTGTCGCCCCATCTTCCTTGAAGCGCTTCGCAATCGTCAACGCATCACCGAAGAATGTCTGTTGGTCAAAATCTCCTTGCTTCAGGCGTACGGCCTGTCCGCTCATTAAATCGATTGCTGGGTAGAGTTGCATGTCGTCTCTCTCCATTCCTTCAGTAGTTTCAGTCCGACTTCGCCACTCTTCTCCGGGTGGAACTGCATCCCGGTGACTTGTCCTTTTTGAACGATCGCTGGAACAAGACGTCCGTATTCAACCGCGTCGACAATCCATTCTGGGTCACAAACAGCGCCGTACGAGTGGACGAAATAGACCGCTTCGCCGTGGTTCGTCAGCTGGTGCCAACCCATGTGCGGCAAGCGGACGTCGCTCGGTAGTTTTTCGATCGTTCCCGGTAAGATCCCGAGACCTTCCGTCAGTCCATCTTCGTCACTTGATTCAAAGAGCAGTTGCATCCCGAGACAAATTCCGAGGAACGGTTTCTTTTCGGCTTGTTCTTTTAAGAAGTCGACCAGTCCCGTTTCCTTTAGGCGCTCCATTGCCGGGGCATAGGCACCGACACCCGGTAATACAAGTGCTTCTGCTTGCTCCAGTAGTTCAGCATCATTCGTGACGATGACTGCCTCACCCAACTGTTTTAATACCCGCTCAATGTTTGCGATATTCCCGACGCCATAATCGACGATTGCTATCATTGATCAATCAACCCTTTCGTAGACGGTACGCCTTCGCTCGTCACGGCAACGGCCTGACGAACAGCCCGACCGAGTGCTTTGAACAACCCTTCGATCATGTGGTGCGTGTTCGAACCATACAAGACTTCGGCATGAATCGTCATCCGGGCACTGCGCGATAAGCCTTGGAAGAACTCTTCTGCGAGTTCCGTATCAAAGTCACCGAGCTTCGGATTCTTGAAGCTAGCACGGAAGACCGTGAACGGACGACCGCTGAAGTCGAGGACGACTGACGCGAGTGTCTCGTCCATCGGCACACGGGATTCACCGTAGCGTTCAATCCCGGCTTTATCGCCGAGCGCTTCCGTCAACGCTGCCCCGAGGACGATCGCGGTATCTTCGACCGTGTGGTGGGCATCGATCCACGTATCACCTTTGGCAGTTACTTTCAGACCGATCCGGGCCTGGAAGGCAAATAACGTCAACATATGATCAAAGAAGCCGACCCCCGTCTTAATCTCAACCGGACCTCCTGCGAGATCGACCTCGACCTTGATGTCTGACTCTGCACTTACTCGTTCGCTTGCGCCACGCCGCATCGTAATTCCTCCTCTACACACGTTTCTAATACTTGCATTGCTTCTGGTGATCCACAACTGACACGGAATGCTTGGTTAAACAAACGAATCCGTAATCCGGCGTCAGCACAACGTTGCGTAAAGCGTTCGGCTTCCGGATACTCGACGTAGACGAAGTTCGCTGCACTTGGATACGTCTTGCCGATTGGGGCGAGAATCCGTTCAATCGCCTCGCGGCTCGCATACGTTTCCTCTAAGACCCGATCGAGTTCCGGTTCTGCCATGATGGCGATGCCGACAGCTGCTGATAGACCAGAGACGTTGTATGGTGATTTAATCTGTTCGATTTCTTCAATGATTTGTTCGCTCGCGATGACAAAACCAAGTCGAAGCGATGCGAGTCCGAACGCTTTTGAGAGCGTCCGTAAGATGATCGCTTTCGGATATTCCTCGAGTAAGTGAAGCATCGACTGTTCGAGCGCGAAGTCGATGTACGCCTCATCGATGACGACGTATTTGCCACTGTCGAGCAAACGACGGATGTCCGCTTCCTTCCGGAGGACACCAGACGGATTGTGTGGGTGACTCAAGAAGATGATCTCACCGGGTGCTGCGATCAATCCGTCGACGTCAAGCGCCATCTCGTCAAGTAGCGGTACTCGTTCGAACGGTGCCCGTGCCCGGTCAGCGTAGAACTGATACATGACGAAGTCAGGTTCCGAGGCGATGACCGGCATGCCGGGTCCGCCGTAGCGGGCACATAAGTAGCCGATCAACTCGTCCGAGCCGTTCCCGGCGACGAGTTGCGTCGGACGGACACCGGCATACGTCGCATACGATGCCTTGACTTGATCGATGATCTCGACTGGATATTCGTTTAATGGGAACGTCGCGATCAATTCTTGGATCGCTTCGATCCCGACTGGACTGTGGGTCGTGAATCGTTCGTTTTGGTGTAATCGCATTAGTCTTCCCTCACTTCGATAGCTTGTGCGTGTGCTTCGAGTCCTTCAACCCGGGCAACGGTCTTCGCTGCGTTCGCGAGACGTTGTACGCCTGCGCGTGTGGCTTCGAGCATCGTCTGGTGACGCAGGAATGTCCGCGCTGATAATCCAGACGCAAAACGAGCTGTACCGGATGTTGGTAAGACGTGGTTCGTTCCGGCGACGTAATCACCGAGCGTTTCTGGTGTCTCATGACCGAGGAAAATCATCCCGGCGTGACGGATCGATTTGACGACCTCTTGCGGATTGGAAACGGCAAGTTCCAAGTGTTCCGCTGCCAGACGATTCGCTTCTTCGATCGCTGTTTCGAGTGGAGCGACGAAGACACCACCGTTTTCCATTGCACGGCGGGCAATCTCTTGACGCGGCAATTGCTGTAAGCGCCGTTCGATTTCCGTGTCCACCGCTTGTTTCATCTCTTCCGTTGGCACGAAGGCGATCGCGACAGCGTCACGGTCGTGTTCAGCTTGGGCAAGTAAGTCCGCTGCGATCCGGTCCGGATGCGCTGTGTCGTCCGCGATGACGACAACTTCCGATGGACCGGCAACCGAATCGATGCCAACGATCCCGTAGACTTGGCGTTTTGCTTCGGCGACGAAGCGGTTCCCGGGTCCGACAATCAAATCGACGGCTTGGATGCTTTCTGTTCCGAAAGTCAGCGCGGCGACAGCTTGTGCTCCACCGATCGTATAGATTTCTGTCACACCAGCAATCCGTGCCGCAACGAGCACCTCGTCACTTAAATTCGTCATCGGTGTCACCATAACGACCCGTTCTACTCCTGCGACTTTCGCTGGAATGGCGTTCATCAAGACGGTCGACGGATAACTGGCTGCACCACCTGGAACGTATATTCCGACCGAATCGACGGGAACGAACCGTTGACGTCGTGTCACGTCTGCTTCGACGAGTTCGATGTCAGACGGAAGTTCTTGTTCGTGCCATTCGACGAGTCGTGTCGCCATCAACTTCAACGAGTCGATCAAGTTGGCGTCTGCCTGTTCGAAGGCTTGCGTGATCCGTGTTTCACTGAGACGAAAATCCTCAAGATCAACCTGATCGAATTGGTTCGTGTAATCGCGGACAGCAGCGTCGCCGTCTGTTGCGACGCGTTCGAGGATCGCGCGGACCGCGAGCTCCGTGTCGCGATCGATGCTGAAAGGTTTTGTCGGTGTCATGATCGTGTCACTCCTTCTGTCAATTGCTCGAGCAAGCGGATGACTTCGACCCGCTTCCGTTTTAACGTCCATTCGCTCGTAAAGAATCGAGCACTGATATCGATGATTTTCTCGTATTCGTTTAGTCCGTTCGCCCGTAACGTCTCACCCGTCTCGACGATATCGACGATTGCGTCAGCGAGACCGAGTAACGGTGCCAACTCGACCGAACCGTTCAACGGTACGATGTCGACGTCGACACCGAGTTCGCTGAAGTAGCGTTTGGCGATGACCGGATACTTCGTCGCAATCCGGACGCGGCGTCCGCCTTCGAATTGCAAAGGTTCCTTCGCACAAACCGACATCCGGCAGACGCCGAACGGCAATTCTGCCAGTTCCGATAGTTCTTGATCCGATTCGAGTAAGATGTCACTGCCGGTGATCGCAACGTCAAGAACCCCTTGAGCGACGTACGGGATCAAGTCCGATCCTTTCATGAAGACGAATTCGTGCTCGCCCCGTTTGACGATCAGTTCACGTTCAATGGCTCCCCATGTCTCGACGCCAGCTTCTTTTAGATAACGTTCTGTCGCTTTCGACAGCCGTCCTTTCGTAATTCCGATTCGCATTTAGAGCACCTCCGCCAACCGTTCGACCGAGAATCCGATGCCGAACGCCTGTTGTTCTTGTCCGAATTGTTCATAAAGCCGGTCGTAGCGTCCACCGACGAGGACGGGTTCCGTTACACCTTCGATGAAACCGTGGATCGTGATCCCGTCGTAGTACGTCTGTAAACCCATTTGACCGAAGTCGAGATCGGCATTGACGGCTTCCGCGAGATCAAGCACGGCGTTGAGTCTTGTCTCGTCGACGTACGGTAGGATCGTCTCTGCCCCTTCACGTCCGAATAATAAAGGAAGTTTTGCAAGCAAGGCATCATCGAGTTGACCCGCGATTCGCTTCAGTTCGATGACGTTACGTAAACGGAGCATCTGCGTCACTTGGTCGCGTAAGTGGTGATCACCGATGCGCGTCTCGATCAAATGCTCGATCAAACCGGCATCGCCGATCGAGAGTGTGACTTCTTTTCCTGTCAGTTCTTCGACGAGTCGGACCGCAAGTTGAATTGCTTCGACTTCCGCGATTTGTCCTCGTTCCTCGAATCCGACCTGGAACTTCTCTTCCGGTTGAAAGACGGAGCCACTGTAGAAGACACGTTTATATTGTTCGCGACCCCGTTCGCTAAGTGCACGCGCGACACTAGTCGTAAAATCCATTCGAATCTGTTCCCGTCCACCGATTTCCTCAATTAAGGGGGTGATTAATCGGGTATAGTTAGATTGTTCGAGTCCATCTTCGAGCTGACGGATGACCTGCTGGAGCCGCGTTGCCGAGGCACCGACATAGTCTGTCGCTCCATCCTTGAGTCGAATCGTAGAAAATGATTGCATACTCCCACTCCTTTATCTTATTATCACTGTACCACGCTAAATTATTTAACGATAAGATACCGCGTTTCGGGCACATTGTCAATCGCTTTGCTTGCCAATTCTAAAAAATCGGAGGGTTACTCATGCAATTATTGAAATGGGACGGTCACGTCCACAGTCCATATTGTCCACACGGTACGAAGGATCCACTCGAAGCCTACATCGAGCGCGCCTTAGAGCAAGGCTTAGAACGGATCAGCTTCACGGAACATGCCCCTTTACCTGAAGGTGTGACGGATCCTGCGCCAGATAACGATTCCGGAATGTCGTTCGCGACAGCCGATGCCTACCTGAAGGAATTAACGCAACTCCGCGAGACATACAAGAATCAGATCGACATCCGGATCGGGATGGAGTTCGACTACTGGGAAGGACATGTCGACGGCACGCGTGACATCATCGCCCGCTACGCTGACGTCTTGACTGACGGCATTCTCTCATTGCATTACTTATACATCGATGAGCAATATTACGGCGTCGACTTCAGCAAGGAAAGCTTCGGTGAGATCGTCACGAAACTCGGAAGCGTCACGGCGGTCCACGAACGCTATTATGAAGGCATCCAAGCCCTCGTCATGACGGACCTCGGTGCACACCAGCCGAAGCGCCTCGGTCACTTAACGTTACCGACGAAATTCATCCAAGCCTATCCGCTTGAGTCGAACCCAACGAACCTCGACGACACGTTACGGAAAATCCGTCAGGCGAACTTCACACTCGACGTCAACACGGCAGGACTCCGGAAACCATTATGTGGTCTTTCCTATCCTTACCCGGAACTCCTGCAAGTCACGCAGTCGTTATCGATTCCGCTCGTCTATGGATCAGATGCCCATCTCGCAAAAGATGTCGGTGCTGATTTTGATTTCAAATGGTAAGAACGTAAATAGATAAAAGATCGCGCGCTTCACTTACTCTGACAGGAGTTGTGTAAAGCGCGCGATTTTTTTATTCTGTTTCGCTATACGGAAACGATCCTGACGTGACAGGTGGCAGTGATGCCGCAAGTATTTTAAGACGATCAACTGATACGTTACCGGCTAACAAAACCGTCTGTTCGCCGTCTTGATAAAACAAGCTAGCTTCTCGTTTCGTCTCATGGACGTAAGCTTCTATTCCATTCGCCAATGTCACGACCTCCGACGGTTTGCTGTCCATCGGTTGCTGCGGGAGCTTCGAAACCGTAAGGATTGATTCTTTTCCAGCAAACGTCCATGTGATTGGCGCGTCTTCCGCATCACTCCAACTCATTTCGTTCGTTGTGAATGTCGAAAATGGGAGCTTCAAGCCACGTGATTCCGAGCGTTCCGTTGTAACAGGTCCTGTCGCAGGAAGAACACCAGTTAATATCCAGCGATCAGACTGTTCATAAAACAAAACGATGTAATGATGTGGTCCTTCCGGAGACTGCAGCGTGACAATCGCTTTTTGACCAAGAATCGCTTCCGACAAGATATTATCATTAGTCGGTACGGCGGTTTGTCCGTTTTTATAGGTCAGCTGTATTTGCTCGACGCTCGCTTTGCCTGGTGTATCTGCATCGACGGATGGCTCTTTAATTAAAATTTCTTCGATTTCATCTTGTCCTTTAGTTGGTTTCACGGATGTAACTTCTGCAGATGGTTTTACAGCATGATCTTTTGTCTCCGTTGCACACCCCGATAAGACACAACTACTGATCAATACGACAGTTGTCATCGACTTCATAAAACGCATTGCTCCTCCCCCTTACCATACCTTTACTTCTTTTAGTATGGCAGGTCGATTCCTGCTAGTATCCGAATAAATTCTCACAAACAGGAAACGTTTTATTAAAAATCAAGTCAAAAAAGACCGGTAAACGTATCGCATACGTCTACCGGTCTTCTGGTTTATCTATTCTAAGTTGGCATGTTTCCCGTACATCGTTTGCGAATCGAGCTGTTTGTCTTCCATGATTTGCAGAATCAAGGCATCATAGAACAACAACATCGTCTGTTCGAACAACGATCCCATCGGTTGAACCGTCTCGTCCGCTGATACCGTTTGTTCTTTCGGAACTCCAGGCAATTGGACGACCAAGTCGGCTAATCGTGCTAACGTCGACGTCGGATTGATCGTGACGACGGCAACCGTTCCACCAAGTTCCTGTGCTTTCTCGACGATTGGTACCAACGTTTTCGTCTCTCCCGATCCGGAACCGACGATCAACAAGTCACCGTCACGCAAGTTCGCTGTGACCGTCTCGCCGACGACATACGCGTCGAGTCCCATGTGCATCAACCGCATAACGAACGCTTTCCCCATCAAGCCGGAGCGACCGGCTCCTGCGAGAAAGATTTGGTTCGCTTGCAGCACAGCGTCTGCCAGTTCTTTCGTCTCGGTCGCATCGATTGCTTCGACCGTCGAAGTCAGCTCTTCGATAATCGTTTGAATGTGTGTCATTTACGCCTCTTGTAGCATCCGGTGCATCGTTGACGCTGTTTCTTGTTTATCATCTTGTCCTGTGATCCCACCACCGACGATGATCAGATCAGGACATGCAGCGATGACTTCCGGTAACGTCTCCATCTTGATGCCACCCGCAACAGCTGTTTTTGCATTTGTCACAACCGATTTGATTGTCGCGAGATCCTCGAACGAGTTTTGACCGACTGCTTGGAGATCGTAACCCGTGTGGACACAGATGTAGTCGACGCCTAACGCATCGAGTTCTTTTGCACGTGTTGCGATATCTTTCACGGCAATCATGTCGACGAGAATCTGTTTGCCTGATTTTTTCGCTTCTTCGACTGCCCCTTTGATTGACATGTCTTCGGCTGCACCAAGGATCGTCACGATGTCAGCACCATGTGCGACGGCTTGGCTGACTTCGTAACCGGCAGCATCCATGATCTTCAAGTCAGCGAGGACCGTTAAGTTCGGGAATGCGGCTTTCATTTCTTTGACGGCGCGGAGCCCTTCGTTGATGACGACCGGTGTGCCGATCTCGACGATATCTAAATTGTCTTCCCCGATTTCTTTGACTAAAGCGATCGCACCTGCTGTATCGACTAAATCAATTGCGAGTTGTAATTTCATTTTGTATCTCTCCCATTCTTCTCTGTATTGTCGTACCTGACACTTCCTTCAAACGTTCATGAAGGAACAGGACTAAATATAATCCGCAGGAGCATTCTTGAGAAGTACGCACTTTTAATTTACATAGTGCGTTTTTTCATACATAGTGCAGAAAAGTATACTGTCGATCGGAAGAAAGACTATACTGGAGCAGGAGGTGGATCGATGCCACATTTTGAAGACCGTCAGTTTAACTGTGAGAAGGAATTGACCCTCTCAATCATCGGGGGCAAATGGAAGATGCTCATTCTTTGGCACTTAGGCAAGGAAGGGACGAAACGCTTCGGGGAACTGAAAAGTCTGATGCCCGGGATCACACAACGGATGCTCGTCAATCAACTGCGCGAACTCGAGGACCACCACATCATTCATCGGGAAGTCTATCCGGTCGTACCACCGAAGGTCGAATACTCGTTGACGCCGCACGGTCATAGCTTAATGCCGATTTTAGATGCGATGTACGACTGGGGTAAGGATTATGCGAAAAACGTCCTGGAGATCGACTTCGAACAACAAAAGATATCGCCATAAAAAAGATGCTCACGGTCTCGTCTCTTTTCAGAGATAAGTCCATGGAGCATCTTTTTTTAGGATTCTTCCGTCGTATAGATTTTCGACATCGCCAGTTCATCGACGTATTCGCCATCGATGAAGAGTGACGCGATGCGTGTCCCTTCGATGTTGAAGCCAAACTTATGATAGAGCTCGATTGCCCGCAAGTTGTCCTTGCGAACCGTCAACTCGAGTCGGATGAGTCCTGCTTCAATCGCAAAGGCATCCACCGCTTCAAGTAGACCTGCACCGAGTCCACGACCTGTGTAGGCGTCAAGCAAGCCGATAACGAGATTCGCCCGGTGACGAATCCGACTCGGCTCACCACCAACGACGAGCACATAACCGACGAGTTGCTCGTCGACATCCACGACGAAGATGTCCGAGTTCGCAGCCTGACCGAATTTCTCGATGAACGCCTCGGCCTGTTCCGTTGAAAGGACGCGTTCTTCCGGCTCATACAACATGTATTTTGTTTCGCGATCAATGCGTCGCATTAAGTCCGATAAGGCTTTTCCGTCCATCAACGTGGCGCGTCGTATCATAAGTGTCAGCTCCATTCTAAAATTTATAATTTTATAATACTCTTTTGTATGTTTTTTCGCTAAAAAATTTAAAAAGTGATAACCCTAAAATTAATATAAAAAATAAAAAAATCCCAATTTAAATTTTAAATTGTAAAAAAATATAAATTATAATACGATGTTGTTATCTTGAAATATATGGAGGTTTTTTTGTGGATTCTATAAAAATAAGTAGTGGATTATGGAAAAGATTATTTTTATTTAGTTTTCTAAATATTTCTTTTATAGTCACGCTACTCTTCATTACTAACGGTGATATTATTGGATTGTTACCTTTTTTACTTATCTATTCTTGTACAGCCCCTTTTGTAAGTCTATTATTTTCAAAACAAGCTGCCAAAAAGGCATTTAATTTATTTATTTTTCAAGATGATCAACATTATAGTCCTGAGTATGAGTGGTATTTCCAAACTACACATAAACTTGCAACAAAAGCAGGTTTTAAAAAAATGCCAGAAGTAGCAATTTATGAATCATCTGACATGAATGCTTTTGCAACAGGAAGATCAAAAAATAGTAGTTTAATTGCTATTTCAACTGGATTGTTACATAAAATGGATTCAAATAGTATTGAAGCTGTAATCGCTCATGAAATTGCTCATATAAAAAATGGAGACATGGTAACACAAACACTTCTTCAAGCTTTTATAAATACTTTATTAGCTACAATTTTATTACCCATCACATTTTATAAATGGGCTTCGATTTTTATTTCAGACAAAGATTCTGAACCATTTATTTGGTTGATTTGGTTGTTTGAAGCCATCGTAACTTTAGTACTTTTATTTTTCGCCAATTTAATCACAAAAATGTATTCACGAAAACGAGAATTCGGAGCTGATTTTCTTGCAGCTCAATTAACAAATCCGCAAAAGATGATATCAGCTCTTCAACAATTAAATGGTGAACCGGACCTTTTACAGTCACAAAAAAAATTCGCATCTTCTCAATTTAATGGAACAAAAAAATGGTTACAGATATTTTCTACCCATCCATCAGTAGATAAAAGAATTAAAAGTTTACAAAAAAAGTTCAAATTAAATGACTTCTATTAAGTAAAATTTTTAAAAAAATATTAATAAAAAGTGTCAAAATCCTTAATAAGGATTTTGACACTTTTTTTGAAATCAACTGATTTCGTCGTATGGAGACGGTGGGAGTCGAACCCACGTCCGAAGGCATCGTATACTTAAGCTTCTACGTGTGTAGTCAATTTATTGGGATCTCGTCGTCAGGCTGCCAATTGACAGGCGTCCGTTCGACCAGTCTGATTCCATCTCTTCTCTTTCCCTCCAGACGGAAGGGTCCAAGCGTAGCCTGTTTAAAGTGAGACCCTAGAAATCAGCCGACCAGGCGACAGCTGCTAGGATCCGTAGCGGCAATTAAGCTGCTGCGAGTTGTGTGTTAGTTTTGCCAGTTATGGCTGGTGCGTTTTAACGAGGCCGACCCCTCGACACGCCACAGAAGACCGAACTACCCCCGTCGAATCCGTAACGTCCCCAAGATAATAAATTGGGGCTTTCCGAATACTAATATTCTAGCAGAAAAGTGTTACGGGTTCAATACTTTTGCTTATCGCGTAGTGCTCGTTCGATATCACGCTTCGCATCCTTCTTCTTCAGATCATCGCGTTTATCGAATTTCTTCTTCCCGCGTCCGAGTCCGATCAAGCATTTCGCGTAACCATTCTTGATGTAGACCTTCAGCGGCACGATTGTATAACCGTCCCGTGAGACCGCCCCGATCAAGTTCGTGATCTGTTTCTTGTGCAGCAACAGTTTCCGCGGGCGGAGCTGTTCATGGTTGTACCGGTTCCCCTGTTCGAAGTGGGCGATGTTTGAGTTCCAGAGAATCGCTTCTCCCCCGTCGAACCGGACGAATGCGTCCCCGATACTGATCTTTCCTTTTCGGACCGATTTGATCTCCGTTCCCGTCAAGACGAGACCGGCTTCAATCGTATCCTCGATCGCATAATCGAACGAGGCCCGTTTGTTGTTCGCTAAGACTTTCGAATCTGTTCCCTTTGGCATGTTCGTTCACCACATTTCCGATGCGGAAGCGCTTATTTGCGCTTCCGTTTCTTATTCGAGACCGCTTTATGGAACGGCGGTTTATCTTTCTTATTCTTTAACGAGAATCCTTTTCCTTTGCTTTGGTCGCTCTTACCTGACCGTTTCTTGCCGCGACGATCGTCCTTCTTCTTATCATCGCGTTTTTGTCCCGGACGTCCGCCGCTTGAGCGGATCGTCTTCGACTCGAACCGTTTCTTCGGTTGCCGTTCTGGCATCCCGACGACACTGAAGTCAATCGTCCGTTCATCGATGTTGACGTTCGTGACCTTGATTTCAACGACATCACCAATCCGGAACTGTTGCTTCGTCCGCTCACCGATTAGCTGATAGTTCGCTTCATCGTAACGGTAGAAGTCATCCGTCATCGCTTGAATGTGGACGAGTCCTTCGATCGTGTTTGGCAATTCGACGAACATCCCGAAGTTCGTCACACCACTGACGACACCTTCAAACGTCTCACCGATGTGTTGCTCCATATACTCGGCTTTCTTCAAGGCATTCGTTTCCCGCTCCGCATCTACCGCGCGACGCTCGCGTTTCGACGAATGGTCAGCGATTTCCGGTAAGATTTCCGAGTAACGGTCTTGCGTCTTTTGCGATTTGTCATTGTAGATGACATATTCACGCAACAGACGGTGAACCATTAAGTCTGGGTAACGACGGATCGGTGACGTGAAGTGCGTGTAGTAGTCCGTCGACAGACCGAAGTGGCCAATCGGTTCGATGTCGTATTTCGCTTGTTGGAGCGAACGGAGCATGACCGTACTGACGACGGCTTCTTCCGGCTCACCTTCGACGGCGTTGAGGATCGATTGCAACGTTTTCGGTGCAACTGACTCACCCTTGCGTTCGACGTTGATTCCGAAGTTACCGATGAACTTGAAGAACGTATCGAGACGTTCTGCTTTTGGCTCATCGTGGATCCGGTACATGAACGGCAGTTTTTGACGCTGGATGTGCTCGGCGACCGTTTCGTTCGCTGCGAGCATGAACTCTTCGATCAGCTTCTCAGCAACTGACCGTTCCCGGAGGATGATCTCACTCGTCTTGCCTTCTTCGTTGACGAGGACCTTCGCTTCTGGGAAGTCGAAGTTGATCGCCCCGCGACGTGAGCGGCGTTCGCGCAGGATTGCTGCGAGTTCCGCCATCTTGTCGAAGTACTCGACGAGATCTTGGTACTTTGCAATCACTTCTTCGTCTTCACGTTCGATGATTTTCCGGACGTCCGTGTACGTCATCCGTTCCGTCGTCTTGATGACACTTTGGAAGATCTCATGGTTGACGACAGCCCCGTTCGCATCGATTTCCATGATACAGCTGAGCGTCAGACGATCAACGTGCGGATTGAGCGAGCAGATCCCGTTCGATAGACGGTGCGGAATCATCGGGATGACACGGTCGACGAGATAAACACTCGTTCCGCGCTCACGCGCTTCTTCGTCGAGTGCTGAATCTTCTTTGACGTAATGCGAGACGTCAGCGATGTGGACACCAAGCTCGAAGTTACCGTTCGCTAATTTCTTGACGTGCACCGCATCATCGAGGTCTTTTGCGTCCGCCCCGTCAATCGTCACCGTCAATTCGTTTCGTAGATCGACGCGTCCGACTAAATCCTTCTCATCGATCTGATCCGGTACAGCATTCGCCTCAGCGATCGCTTCCGGTGAGAAGTCGACGTTGATCCCGTGCTTATGGACGATCGACAAAATATCGACGCCTGGGTCATTTTTGTGACCGATGATTTTTAAGACTTTTGCCGTTCCGGCGTAGCGACCGTCAGGATACTTCGTAATCCGGGCGAGGACTTTATGGCCATCGACGGCACCGAGTGTATCGTCGTTCGCGACGACCGGTAAGAACGTCAGTTTCGTATCATCCGGTTCGATGTAAGCGATTGATTCGATCCGTCCTTTTGGACTGACGAACGTTCCGACGAAATCAGCTGGTCCGCGTGAGAGAATCTTGAGCAGTTTCCCTTCACGACGATCGCCGCCGTTTGACTCGGCAAACACTTTGACGAGGACACGGTCGCCGTTATAGACGTTCTTCAGTTCCGGTGCCGGTAAGAAGATGTCGCCTTCTGAGCCGTCTTCCGGTGAGACGAAACCGAACCCGCGTTGGTGGACGGAAATCTTCCCAGCGACTTGACCGATTTGCGCGAGCGTTCCGTACTTGTTCGAGCGTGTCCGGGCGATCAACGCTTCGTCTTCCATTGCGTTTAGCGTCCGGATCAATTCCTTGAATGCTTCCGTATCCGCTAGTTCTAGTTTTTTCGTTAATTGATCAATCGAAAACGGACGTTCTTCCGTCGTGATGACCGTTAGTATTCGTTCACGTAATTCCAACGTGACACCTCCAGTTACTTGCTCCAGTTCAATGACTCCAGGAAGTCCAAGATGTCAGAGTGGAGCTGGTCTTTTTCTTTGTCGAGCGTAATGACGTGACCTGAGTTCTCATACCAGATCAGCTCTTTTTGGAAGGCACTGACTCCATCATGGATGATGTTCGCGGAGTCGGTGTTGATCATGTGATCATTGCGCGCTTGGACGACGAGCGTCGGTGCGTAGACGTCCTCGAGCGAATCGCGTGTCTCGCGCAGCAGTTCCTGTAAGTCCTTCAAGGTCGGCATCGGTTCGAAGGACGCCATCTCTTGGTCGATTTCTTCTTGTGATTTGCCTTCTCGCTTCTTGAATTCTCGTGCGTACTCGGTGACTCCTGCATACATGACTTCTTCACTTTTGATGTAGGCGGGCGCACACATCGGGATGACCGCTTTGACCGGACGGTTCATCGATAACTTCAGCGACATGACGCCACCGAGCGACAGTCCGCAAACAGCGATTTCGTCATAGCCTTTATCGACGAGTTCCTGATATCCGGCAAGGACATCCTGCCACCAGTCGGCTGGCCCGGTCTTCGTCAGCTCTTCGGGTGGGGCAGCGTGCCCTTTATATTGTGGTGCTAGGGACGTATAGCCTTGTTTTTGCAAGTAGCGACCGAGGATGCGGACATCCGCGCTCGATCCCGTGAATCCGTGTAATAGTAAAACGGCACGTGGGCCGGCTTCGAAAAAGAATGGTTTTGGTAAAGTGATTTTCATAAAATGATTCCCCCTCTAACTCTATACCCCATATCCGTAAAAAATGAATATCGAGAAATACAAAAAACGACAGCGCGATCATACGGCTGTCGTTTCAATGCTCACTTATAAAAAGCGACGAGTAACGCCAAGATGAAGAGTAATGCTCCTAAGATAGACGCCACACGATTTAGGACCGCATCCAAGCCACGAGCTTTTTGGCGACCAAATAATTGTTCTGCTCCACCCGTCAATGCTCCGAGTCCGGTCGTACGACCCGACATCAATAGAACGACGATGATGAGAAGAACGGAAACGACGATGAGGCCGACAAGAGCCACGTTATGAATGATCATCGATGATCCTCCTTCAGTAATATACGCTTCTTTCATTATAGAGAAAAACAAGTACGGGAACAAGGAATAGATTTAGGAACTTTTTCCTGCCTGCTCCACCTGATGAAAAAGAGACACCTGAATCGTCGACTCAGGTGTCTCGTCTCCTTATTGTTTAATCAATTCGAGATCAACTGGGATGTTCTTCTCGACTGTTTCACCTTTTAAGTGCTTGATGGCTGTCTCGACACCCATCTTCCCGATCTCAGTCGGTTTTTGAGCGATCGTTCCTGCCATTTTTCCGTCTTTGACGGCTTTGACGGCATCATCCGTCGCATCGAAGCCGATGACTTTAACATCATTCAGACCCGCTGCTTTTAACGCTTCAACCGCACCGAGTGCCATTTCGTCGTTGTGAGCGAAGACGGCTTTGATGTCTTTGTTGTTCTGGAGGATGTTCTCCATGACCGACAAACCTTTTGCTCGGTCGAAGTTTGCTGCTTGTTTTGCGACGACGTCAAGTTTACCGTCGACTGCTTCATGGAACCCTTTACCACGGTCACGAGTTGCGGATGCTCCTGGAATCCCTTCGAGCTCCACGACTTTAGCTTTATCGCCGACGAGTTCGATCATATACTCACCTGCTTGTTTCCCACCTGCGACGTTATCTGACGCGATGTGTGCGACGACGTCGCCTGCTTCTGCATTCCGGTCAACTGTAATGACGGGGATGTTTGCATCGTTTGCTGTTTGGACGGCTGCACCAACTGCTGCTGAATCCGTTGGGTTGATCAAGATGAGATCAACTTTCTTTTGAACCATGTCTTCGATGTCGCTTGCTTGTTTTGCCGCATCATCTTGTGCATCCGCGACTTGAAGCGTTGCGCCTTGTGCTTTTGCTTCTTGTTCTGCCCCTTCTTTTAACGAGACGAAGAATGGGTTGTTGAGGGTTGAAATCGAAAGACCAATCTTAAAGTCCTTCGTCTTTTTCTTCGTATCACTGTTGCTGCTGCCCGGCTGTTCCGTCGAACAGGCGGCTGCGAAGACCATTAATGCCATCATGACGACTGCAAGTAGTTTTTTCATCGGTAGATCCTCCTTTTGGAATATGGGTTACGCTGCTTGTTTCCGGTCCGCGAGTACCGCGAACAAAATGACTAAACCTTTGACGACGAGTTGGAAGAACGAGGAGACACCAAGCAAATTAAGTCCATTGTTCAGTGTTCCGATGATCAAGGCACCGATCAAGGTACCGACAATCCAGCCACGACCACCTGACAGGCTCGTCCCACCAAGGACGACCGCTGCGATGGCGTCGAGTTCGTACGATGTCCCCGCCGTCGGCTGCGCCGAGTTCAGACGGGACGTCAGGATGATGCCGGCAAGTGCTGCCATCAAACCTGAGAGTGAGTAGATCATGATTTTGACTTTATTGACTTGAATCCCCATCAACTTCGCTGCTTCTTCGTTGCCACCGATCGCATACGTATAACGACCGAACGTCGTCTTCTTCAAGATGAAGTAGAGGACCGCGAAGGCGATTAACATCGTTAGAACCGGTACCGGGAAGATCCAGAAGTAACCGCGTCCGAACAATTCGAACCAGCCACCTTGGCTCAGACCAGTGATTGGTTTCCCGTCCGTATAGACGAGCGTCAATCCCCGGAAGATCGTCATCGTCGCAAGTGTTGCGATGAACGGTGCGACTTTCCCGAGTGAGATGACCATTCCGTTTAAGGCACCCATGACAGCTCCGACGATCAATCCAGCCAGAACAGCAATCAACGCTGACGTTCCGTCCGTCATCAGACCCGCGACGAAGGCGGACGAGAGGGCGAGAATCGAGCCAACCGATAAATCAATCCCACCCGTCAGAATAACGAACGTCATTCCGAAGGCAATCAAGGCATTGATCGAGACTTGCCGTAAGATGTTAAATAGATTATTCAATGTTAAAAAGTCCGGTTCCATGATCGAGACGACGAGGACGATCGCGAACAATCCTGCGAGTGGTCCAAGCTTTTGTCCGATCCCAAGACGTCTCGGTTTTGCTTCCGTTACCTTGCCTTGCATCAATTCCATATCATTGTCCTCCTGTCGCAAGTGTCATGATGCTTTCTTGCGTCGCTTCCTGTCGTGTCAACATGCCGCTCATCTTGCCTTCGCGCATGACGTAGACCCGGTCGCTCATCCCGAGAATCTCCGGGAGGTCCGAGCTGACCATGATGATCGCGACACCCGCCGCAGCGAGTTCGTTCATGATGAGGTAAATCTCTTTCTTCGCCCCGACGTCGACACCACGTGTCGGTTCGTCGAGGATCAAGACTTTCGGTTGTGTCCCGAGCCACTTCGCGAGGACGACCTTCTGTTGGTTCCCACCGGACAGTGACTTCGCCGGCTGGTCCATCGAGCTGTGCCGGACCGAGAGCGACTTCAAATACCCTTCTGCGAAATCGCGTTCTGCCTGATCCTTGATGACACCAGAGCGGGATAACGAACGAATCGTTGGCAATGAGATGTTCTCACGTAGTGAAAAGTCGAGGAACAAGCCTTCGCCTTTACGGTCTTCGGTCAAAAAGCCAATGCCCTGGCGGATCGCGTCGTACGGTGTCTTGATTTTCAGCGACTGTCCGTTCAGTTCGATCGTTCCTTCTTTCAGGCGATCGACCCCGAACAATCCCCGCATGACTTCCGTCCGCCCAGCACCCATCAAACCAGAGAAGCCGATGATTTCGCCTGCCTTAACGGAGAATGAGACATCGTCGAATCGTTTCCCACTCGCCTGTTTGACCTCAAGGACGGTCGCGCCGATTGACACATCACGGTCCGGATACCGTTCACCCATCTCACGACCGACCATCTCTCGGACGATCTGTTCGAACGATGTCTCGGGAATCGCGTGTGTCGAGACGGAAATCCCGTCCCGTAAGACGGTGATTCGGTCGCAGAGCTCGAAGATTTCCTCCATTCGGTGTGAGATATAAACGATCGAGACACCTTGGTTGCGCAGTGCCGTTGCGACGCTAAACAAGGCACGAATTTCCCGCTCCGTCAGTGCGGCTGTCGGTTCATCCATGATGATGACCTTTGCGTCCGTCATCAAAGCTTTTGCGATCTCGATCATCTGTTGTTGACCGACTGATAACGTCCGAGCGAGTTGATCGACGTCCATGAAGACGTTCAATTCCGCAAGTTCACGTTCTGCCTGCCGCTTCATCTCCCCTTGCTTGAGAATCCCGAAGCGTGACTTCAGCTCCCGTCCGAGGAACAGATTCTCCGTTACCGTCAAATCCGGGAGGATGTTCAGTTCCTGGTGGATGAAGGCGATTCCCGCTTCTTCAGCAAGCTTCGGATTCTTATATTCGATGTCCTGTCCATCGACGCGGATTGTACCTGCGTCCGCTTTATGGACACCGGTCAAAATCTTCATCAGCGTCGATTTCCCGGCACCGTTCTCTCCCATCAAGGCATGGATCTCACCCGCAGCGAGTTCGAAGTCGACACCTTTCAGGACAGGGACGGGACCGAATGCTTTTTTGATACCTGTCATCTCGATACGCATCGCATGACCCCCTTAAAAGATTACGCCGGAATGGAAGATGACATTCGCGTACGGTGTCGCTTCTCCGGTCCGGATGATGACCTTCGCCTGCTGTGTCTGTTTCTTGAACTCTTCGTGCGAAACGAACGTCGTCTCGATCTGCATGGCTTCCAGTTGCTCGAGGACGTCCGGATTCGCTTCTTTGATCTCTGTCGCCAGTGTCAGCTGTTCAATCGCCATGTCACCGGTGACGACACGGACGACGTCGAGAAATGATGGTGTGCCGAGTTCCAACGCTAAATCAATTCGTGCGACCCCGTCTGGAATCGGTAAGCCACAATCGGCGATGACGATCGTATCGGTATGACCGAGATCGGTCAGGACTTTGCTGATATGACTGTTTAAGATACCGTGCTTCTTCATGCGTCTCCCTCCATCTGTTCCCGTGTCGGCATGCCGCCTTGAGCGCCAAGCGCACGGATGGATAAGCCAGCTGCCCGGTTTGCGAAACGAATTGCCTCAACAAGCGGTTGTCCTTCCGTTAACGCAACGGCTAGGGCACCGTTGAACGTATCCCCTGCTCCTGTCGTATCGACGACCGTCGTCTCGATCGCGGGAATCGTCACGATCGACGCTCCGTCGTAGAAGCGTGCCCCGCGACTGCCTTCCGTCACGATCAGTTTATTCGGGTATTCCATGAGCCAATGTTCGATCGGCTGGTCTTGTCCGAAGATCAAGCCACATTCATGTTCGTTTGGCGTTAAGTACGTGACGTGTTCAATCAATTCCGGACTGAGTGACATCGCCGGTGCTGGATTCAAGACGACTGGAATGCCGGCTGCATATGCTTCGCGAGCAACGGTCTCAACCGTTTCGATTGGAATCTCGAGCTGGAGTAAGATGATTTCACTGTCTGCGAGAATCGGTGCGAGTGTATCATCCGTAAATTGGACATGTTGATTGGCAGACTGAACGACGACGATCGAGTTGTCGCCTTCAGCGAGTGTAATGTGTGCCGTTCCTGTCCGTTCGCCTTCAATCGTTTTTAAGTGTGTCGTCTGCACTCCTTGCATTTTGAAGTTTTCGCGGATCGCTTCACCGTTCGCGTCACTGCCGACGCAACCAATCATTTCGACGGTACTGCCGAGACGCGCAATCGCCACCGCTTGGTTTGCACCTTTTCCACCCGGTACGGTATGAAAGGCATCGCCGATGACCGTTTCGCCTGCGCCTGGGCGGCGTTTACTTTCAACGACGAGATCCATCGAGATACTGCCGATGACACTGATTTGTTTCATGCTTCCTCATCCTTCCGTTTCGTCGTTTCCCGTTCGATGATCTCAACCGTCAACTCATGATGAACGGCAGCAATCGGTGTGCCTTCAATCCGTTGAATCAGGAGTTTCGCGGCCAGCTCTCCCATTTGGTAGATCGGCTGCGCAATCGTCGTCAACGGTGGTGAAATCATTTGTCCGAGTTCGATCCCGTCATAACCGATGACTTGGAGTTCATCTGGAATCGTAATCCCGCGTTCCGCCGCAACTTGGATTGCTGCCGCGGCAATGACATCACTCGCAGCAAAGATCCCGTTGCAATGATAGTGATCAAAGAGATAGTTCGCGGCGTCAAGCGCCCCTTGAAAATGGAATGGTGACTCGATGCTTGCAACGAGATGGGTTCCGGCGATTTCTTCGAAACCATCCCGTCGTTTCTTGATCGTCGGGAGTTTCGAAGGACCGCTGATGACAGCGAGCTCCGTCGCACCAGATGCAAGTAAAAATGATGCTGCCTTCTTCCCGCCTTCGTAGCCGTTTGAGGTCACCGTCGGAATCGCTCCTTGTAACACACGGTCTAACGCTACGACCGGCACTTCGAGTTCTTCATAGTTCGGATTGTTCGAGTAGTTCGTCGTGATGATCAATCCGTCGACATGCATCGCCTCGAGTGACTTGATATATTCGCGTTCTTTCTGAAACTGTTCGTCTGTGTTACACAAAATGACTTGAAAACCATGTTGATGTGCCATATCTTCCACAGCTCGCGCGAGTTGTGGGAAGAACGGGTTCGTGATGTCTGGAACGATCAATCCGATCAGTCCGGATCGTTTTTGGAACAACGATCGCGCGACCCGGTTCGGTCGATAATCCAATTGTTTGATTGCCTGAAGCACCGCCTTACGCGATTTCTCACTGACATAACCCTTTTCATTCATGACGCGTGAGACCGTCGCGACGGAGACATGTGCCGCTTTCGCTACTTCCCGGATGGTCGACATGTTTCGCCACCTCTTTCTTTTGATAACGCTTACAAGAATCATCATATTGTGTAACCGGTTACACATCAATCCTTTTTATATAAAATATATTTTATTTTTTTCGATTCCTCGGATTAGACTATAAAAAAGAAGCCTGACGCGGCGTCAGACTTACGATCATTCCGTATGATCATGCACTTGAACACTCTGAATCATGTCTTAAATAAAGACAATCAGTGAAAGACCAATCAAAATATTAATGAATCCTAGCCCATCCGTCGCTTTCGTGTACAATGACGGTTTATCTTTTTTGACGCTGTCATTCAGAAACATCAATGTCACGGCAATAACAGTCGTGATGCCGAGTGGCGCATTCAAAAAACTATCGGAATACGTAAAAAAGTTATTCGTAATGTAGGCACTGTTTAAGACGGACAATCCGAACAGTATTTTATGCATGCAAGTCACTCCTATAATCACCAGGATCTTACGAAACCGACTACTATCTAATTTCGCTTCTCCTTCATTATAGAATATTCTTCCAGTTACTCTTCCTTACACTATTGAAAGAAAGTAATTGGATGCATACGCAAATACACCGCAAGACAGCGTCACGCCAGCTTACGGTGTATTGATAGATAGCACTAGACGATTGATTTTCAGAGAAGACGGAGACTCCTGCGGGAATAGCGGAATAGGTAAGACCCCGCAGGAGCACACGCGACGAGGAGGCTTGCCTTCCGCCCGCAAAAAGCGACGTCTTGGACGAAAATCAATGAATATCTTCGCTTTGATTCTTTTTATTTTTCTTCTCTGTATACAAACGTCGAATCAAAGCCACAACGAACGCAATGATTGCCAGCGGCTCAAACAAATAAATCAATAGGAACGTGACATCGATGACGGCATCCTCCGGATTATAACGGATGATATAGAGCGCACCGGGTAAGATGGCAATCAGTCCGCCAATTCCGAGTGCCGTTCCCAAAATCAGACTCTGAC
Organism: Exiguobacterium sp. s161; assembly: GCF_018619045.1. Classification (NCBI taxonomy): domain Bacteria; kingdom Bacillati; phylum Bacillota; class Bacilli; order Caryophanales; genus Exiguobacterium; species Exiguobacterium sp. s161. Next base: position 441,602 of record NZ_JACSNH010000001.1, on the reverse strand, counting down.
GTGAAAATCGGCTCGTGATTTGATACAAACCGATGAATAGTATGAGTTCCGTAAAATAGATGAGGCGCAACGGGATGTCACCAATCGACGTATCAAGCCCTAAAAACAAAAACCGAAATAGCATGTCGATTCCCCCTTCCCTCTAGTTCTACCCCGAACAGCGTCCTCGTAATGCTTCATTTCCAGTTTCCCTGCATATCCTCGCTTCAATTAGGGAATAGCTAGAGAGTTACAGTCACATACAGAGAGTTGGGATCGGATGAAAGAAGAACACTCGATGAAGGTCGTCAGTTGTCTGAATGATTATTTCGAACGTCATCAGCAGCCCCTTCAGGTCGATCTCTTACGAGGTCTACCACCGATCGTGCTATTGTTGCGCGATGACGCGAAACGTGCCTTTCCGAAGGAAGCGAACTTGCACGATGAACTGTTACAAGACATCAAACGTTTGATTCAGGAATGTTTGGATCCCGATACACTACGCGAATTGGGAATCGATGTCGATCTCCCGGACTTTTTCGTGACCCGTGCACCGCTTCATTCTGCCCATCATTATCTCGTTACATTCATCGAAGACTGACTTCATGTTAAAAGCAGCTATTTCTTCTTTCACAAAACATGTGAAGCAAGAGATAACTGCTTTTTTTTTAGGGATAATAAAAATTAGGGATAATAAAAAACCGATAGCGCCAAAGCACTACCGGTTTTACTTCCCTTCACGTATGGTAAAGACGACTTAATTCTCAACCTCAAGAATCGCTTCGATTTCAGCTTCTACTTCTTTGTTGACCATTTGCGAACGTTTTTTACGTAATTCGAGATCCATCTCCTGATCGATGAACTGGTTTGTATGCTTATCGAAGCAATCAAAGCAGATCGGATAAAAATCTTTTGCTTCTTTGTTCAATGAGTTGAATTCCCACGTGTCGAGTTCCAAGTAACTGACTTGGTTGTTCGTTTCAGTTCCACAGATTTCACACTTCATCTTCATTCCCCCTTACGCGTCAATCTTCGCTTTTTCGAGTTGGCGCTCTTGACGTTCCTTGATACGCTTCAGACGTCCATGATACTTCATGATGTTCGCTTGAGATTGTTTCGCTTCGTCAGTTGTCGGTTCTAAATCGGCGATGCCCCAGAATTTGACGACGACGTCTAATACTTGGTCGAAGTATTGGAGTGGTCCATAGTTCGTATCAACAGCAATCGTCTTCATGCGTTCCGTGAAGTCAGGCATGACAGCACCTGGCATCGAGAAGTTGATGATGACGTCTTCGAAGAAAACGATGAAGTTCGGGTCAAGCTCTAGGTGTGCTTTGACCGTGTCACGATAGAACGCATAATGCAGTGCTTCGTCTTTCGCTAGACGACGGAGTAGCGTTGCTAAGTCTTTGTCGTGTGCCCCTGCGATTTTTGCGACGTTGTTGTAAAAGACGAGTGTCGCTAACTCTTGCAGTGACGTATATGCCATTGTCGCTAACGGGTTCGTGAAGTCTGGGAACCAGCCGTTCTCAACGACACGTCTTCTTAATTGATGAAGTCGCGTTGGATTGACGTTTCGCGTGACGAGTAAATACGTCTCGAGTAAGTTCGAGTGCTGATCTTCTTCTGCTGTCCATGTCCGAACGAAATCATTGATGACTTCCATCGAGTTTTTGAACGTATAGTCTAAGTGCGATGTGTACCACGGTAAGTTGACCTCTGTCAGTAATGCCGTCTCGATTGCGACGATGACACCTTCCGGAAGCGTGACTTGGCTTTCGTCCCAAGGAACGCGTTTGAACGACATCGCCTTATCCCACGGAATGAACTCGTGGTAGCTCCAGTCGATGTTGGCTGAACGCTCCTTGTGAAGTCGATATAACTCTTGAATGCGTGGTTCTAAACGGATATCTAAATCTGAATTTAACATGATCGTATCTCCTTTAGACGTATTTGTCATCTTCATCGAGCAAGATGTAATTAATGCCTATAACTATTTAATTTGCACTTATTTATGAGTATAACATTTTAGTCATCTACTAGGATGAATCAATTTTTTGACAGTTCAGTATAGTTTTGATGACAAAAGCGACTTTTTGGTTTGACATTGCTTGATATACAAAAACCTCCTATCCGTGTGTACGTATCACACGAATAGGAGGTTTTCCTTATAGCTTGTTCAAACGATCAACCTGAAATTACTTCTTGAGGTTGTAGAATGATTTGATTCCGTCGTAGACAGCAACGTCTGAAAGCATGTCTTCGATACGGAGAAGTTGGTTGTATTTCGCGATACGGTCTGTACGTGAAAGTGAACCAGTTTTGATTTGACCAGCGTTTGTCGCAACAGCGATGTCAGCGATCGTTGAATCTTCAGTTTCACCAGAACGGTGAGAAACGACAGCTGTGTAACCAGCTTTTTTAGCCATTTCGATTGCGTCGAATGTTTCAGTCAACGTACCGATTTGGTTAACTTTGATGAGGATCGAGTTAGCGATGCCTTTTTCGATACCTTCAGCAAGTTTCTCAGTGTTCGTTACGAACAAGTCATCCCCAACGAGTTGGACTTTGTGTCCGATACGATCTGTAAGAAGTTTGTGACCATCCCAGTCGTTTTCGTCACAGCCATCTTCGATTGAGATGATTGGGTATTTGTCAACGAGTTGTGCGTAGAATTCAACAAGCTCTTCTGTTGAGAGGACTTTGCCTTCGCCAGCGAGGTTGTATGTTCCAGCTGCTTTATCGTAGAACTCAGAAGAAGCGACGTCCATTGCAAGGTAAACATCTTCGCCTGCTTTGTAGCCAGCTTTTTCGATTGCTTCAAGGATAACTGTGATTGCTTCTTCGTTTGATTTCAAGTTTGGAGCGAATCCACCCTCGTCACCAACTGCTGTGTTAAGACCCATTCCGCTAAGAACTGATTTCAACGCGTGGAAGATTTCAGCACCCATACGAAGTGCTTCTTTGAATGTTGGAGCACCGACAGGCATGATCATGAACTCTTGGAAGTCCACGTTGTTGTCTGCGTGTGATCCACCGTTGATGATGTTCATCATTGGTGTTGGTAATGTTTTCGCGTTGAATCCACCGAGGTATGTGTAAAGTGGAAGACCAAGCTCATCAGCAGCAGCACGTGCAGCAGCCATAGAAACACCAAGGATTGCGTTAGCGCCGAAGTTACCTTTGTTTTTCGTACCGTCGAGATCGATCATCTTTTTGTCGATTCCAGCTTGGTCGAAGACATCGTAACCGATGATTTCTGGTGCGATTTTTTCGTTGACGTTGTCAACAGCTTTCAAAACACCTTTTCCGAGGTAACGTGCTTTGTCGCCATCACGGAGTTCGACTGCTTCGTGCTCACCAGTTGATGCACCTGATGGTACGAGTGCGCGACCGAAACCGCCATCTTCTGTATAAACTTCTACTTCTACTGTTGGGTTACCGCGTGAATCAAGAATCTCGCGTGCGTAAATCTCTGTAATCATTGACATTTAAATTCGCTCCTTTTGTGTGTAAGAAATATGTGGTGTAGCTACTTCGATCGACGGGATTATTTCTTCAATACGATCGATTTACCAGTCATTTCTGCTGGCTGGTCCGCTCCGAGGAGATCAAGGACCGTTGGTGCGAGGTCAGCGAGTGCACCTGTGAGTGGTTCAAGGAGTTCAACGTCCTCGACCGTCACGATACATGGAACGGGTTCTGTCGTATGCGCCGTCATCTTACTGCCGTCCGCATTGAGGACTTTATCCGCGTTCCCGTGGTCAGCCGTGATGACTGCCGCGCCGCCTTTGCTGAGAATCAAGTCAACGACTTTCCCAAGACACTCATCGACAGCTTCGATCGCCTTTTTCGTCGGCTCGAGCATACCCGAGTGACCGACCATATCCGGGTTAGCGAAGTTGAGGATGATCGCGTCGTGTTTGTCCGAGTTGATTGCGTCGACGAGGGCATCTGTGACTTCATAGACGCTCATCTCCGGTTTCAAGTCGTATGTCGCGACTTTTGGTGAAGGGATCAAGATCCGATCTTCCCCTTCGTATGGTTCTTCACGTTGTCCGTTGAAGAAGAACGTGACGTGCGGATACTTTTCCGTTTCCGCGATGCGTAGCTGTTTGAGACCTTGTTTTGACAATGTCTCACCCAGCGTGTTCTTGATGTCTTCAGGCGGGAAGACGATGTCCGTATCAATCGCATCCGAGTACTTCGTCATTGAGACGAGTAGCAGGTTCTTCGGTGCGTTGTCCGGAATTTCGAAACCGTCGAAGCCACCTTTTTCTTTGTAGACCTTCGAAAGCTGAATCGCACGGTCAGGACGATAGTTGAAGAACACGATCGCATCGTTATCGTGGATCGGTGCGACTGGCGTACCGTCTTCCTGCACGACAACAGTTGGTTCGATGAACTCATCCGTTACGTCTTGTTTGTACGAAGCTTCAACCATGCCGATTGGATCCTTCGTCGTTGGACCTTCACCGAACGTGATGACGTCATAGACTTTCTTGACGCGCTCCCAACGGTTATCGCGATCCATCGCATAGTAGCGACCAGAGATACTCGCGAATTGTCCAACATTCAATTCATCCATCTTCGCTTGCGCGTCACGGAGGAAACCAGCGCCCGATTGTGGGTCGCAGTCACGACCGTCCGTGAAAGCATGGAGGTAGACTTTTTCGATTTCGTGAAGTTTCGCGAATTCGAGCACCGCATATAAGTGGTTGATGTGACTGTGGATTCCACCGTCAGAGACCAAACCGAAGATATGAAGCGCTGAACCGTATTTCTTCACGTGACCTGCCGCATCGTTCATCGCTTGACGCGAGAAGAACGAGCGATCCTTGATTGCGTTGTTGATTCGGGATAGCGATTGATAGACGACGCGACCTGCACCGATGTTGAGGTGACCCACTTCTGAGTTCCCCATTTGACCTTCAGGCAAACCGACGTATTCGCCTTTCGCATTCAACAACGTATGCGGGTATTGACCCCAGTAACGGTCGAAGTTCGGTTTGTTTGCCGCCGTAACGGCATTTCCGAACTCCTCGTCACGCATACCAAAACCATCAAGGATGATCAGTGCGACTGGACGTTTTTTCATTTAAATCGCCTCCAACAGTTTGAGGAACGATCCTGTCTCAAGACTTGCACCGCCGACGAGCGCGCCGTCGATGTCTGGTTGAGCCATATATTCTTTGATGTTTTCCGGTTTGACGCTACCACCGTATTGGATGCGGACAGCTTCTGCTGCTTCAGCACCAAATTCAGCTGCAACGACGTCACGGACGAATTTACAAGAATCTTGTGCATCTTGTTCTGTCGCTGATTTACCTGTTCCGATTGCCCAGACAGGCTCGTATGCGACGACGAGATTTTTCACTTGGTCGACAGTAAGACCTTTGAGGCTGTTTGCTGTCTGTTCGCGGATGACGTCTTCGAACTTGCCGCCTTCACGTTCTTCCAGTGTTTCACCTACACAAACGATTGGAACGAGACCGTGCTCGAACGCTTTTTTCGCTTTGCTGTTGATGAACGCATCTGTTTCGCCGAAGTACTCACGACGCTCAGAGTGACCAAGGATGACGTAAGTCACGTCGAGTTCTTTGAGCATGAGCGGGCTGATTTCACCAGTGAACGCACCGCTCTCTTTGTCGTACATGTTTTGAGCACCGATCTTAAGATCCGTACCAGCTGCTGCTTCTGTCAAGTGTGCCAAGAATACTGCTGGCGCACAGACGGCTGCGTCGACTGTCGTCGAAGCAGGTACAGCTCCTTTGACTTCCTCAACGAATGCGACTGCATCCTTGAGCGTCAGATTCATCTTCCAGTTACCTGCGATAATTGGTTTACGCATTGAGAAACACTCCCTTGTGAACTTAGATTACTTGTCGTTTAGCGCTTCGACACCAGGAAGAGCTTTCCCTTCCATGAATTCGAGACTTGCTCCACCACCTGTAGAGATGTGGCTCATTTTGTCAGCAAGACCGAATTTCTCTGCCGCAGCAGCTGAGTCGCCACCGCCGATGATTGAGTACGCATCGCTGTCCGCAAGAGCTTGCGCGACACCTTTTGTACCGTTTGCGTATTTATCGAGTTCGAATACGCCCATCGGTCCGTTCCAGACGACGAGTTTCGAGTTCTTGATTGCCTCTGCATAGAGTTCAACCGTTTTTGGACCGATATCAAGTGACATGTGATCGGCTGGGATCTCTGTGATGTCACGTGGTCCGACATATGTTTCTTCTCCGAATTCCTTCGTGATGACGCAGTCGATTGGCATGAGGAACTTAACGCCTTTTTCTTCTGCTTTCTTCATGAATTCCTTCGCTTGGTCGATTTTATCGACCTCAAGAAGTGAAGTACCGACTTCGATACCACGAGCTGTGAGGAACGTGTACGATAAACCGCCACCGATGATCAACGTATCGACGATGTCGAGTAAGTGATCGATGACACCGATTTTGTCCGCTACTTTCGAACCACCGATGATTGCCGTGAACGGGCGATCTGGGTTAGAAAGAGCTTTACCGAGAACTTGAAGTTCTTTTTCGATGAGAAGACCGGCAACTGCTGTGTCGACATGGTGTGCGATACCTTCTGTCGATGCGTGTGCACGGTGTGCTGCGCCGAACGCGTCGTTGACGAAGACGTCAGCGAGTTTCGCGAATCCTTTAGCGAGCTCTTCGTCATTTTTCGTTTCACCAGGGTAGAAGCGAACGTTCTCTAAGACGACGACATCGCCGTTTTCGAGTTTGCTGACTGCTTCTTCTGCAACTGGACCGTATGCTTCTTCAACGAGCTTGATGTCTTTACCAAGCAATTCGCTGAGGCGTGCTACGACTGGTGCAAGTGAGAACTCAGGGTTCTTTTCGCCTTTTGGACGACCCATGTGGCTAGCGAGAATGACTTTTGCTCCACCGTCGATCAAGTGTTTGATCGTTGGGAGTGCAGCACGGATCCGTGTGTCATCCGTGATTTTACCGTCTTCCAACGGTACGTTGAAATCCACGCGTGTAAATACGCGTTTTCCTTGTACATCGATGTCGCGAATCGATTTCTTATTCATACATTCGTCCTCCGTCTCTTACGTATAGTGAGGGGCGAATGCCCCTCCCGCTTTTTTCCGCAATAAGAGCGGAGACTGATATCGTTTCCGCTCTTATTCAATTGCTATTTAATTGCTCGAATTACTTAGCGATTTCTGCGAAGTGTTTGAGTGTACGAACGAGTTGGCTAGTGTAAGACATTTCGTTGTCATACCAAGCAACTGTTTTAACGAGTTGTTTGTCGCCGACTGTCATGACTTTAGTTTGTGTTGCATCGAAGAGTGATCCGTAAGAGATACCAACGATGTCAGAAGAAACGATTTCGTCTTCAGTGTAACCGTAAGACTCGTTAGCAGCTGCTTTCATTGCTGCGTTGACTTCTTCTACAGAAACTTTTTTGTCGAGTACAGTTACGAGCTCAGTGAGTGAACCTGTAGCGACTGGTACACGTTGTGCAGATCCATCAAGTTTACCTTGAAGTTCTGGAAGAACGAGACCGATTGCTTTTGCAGCACCAGTTGAGTTTGGAACGATGTTTGCTGCTGCCGCACGTGCACGACGGAAGTCACCTTTAGGGTGTGGAGCGTCGAGTGTGTTTTGGTCACCAGTGTAAGCGTGGATCGTAGTCATGAGACCTTCAACGATTCCGAACTGATCTTGGAGAACTTTAGCCATTGGCGCGAGACAGTTTGTAGTACAAGAAGCACCAGAGATAACTGTTTCAGTTCCGTCAAGGATTTCGTGGTTCGTGTTGAAGACGACTGTTTTCATGTCGCCAGTTGCAGGTGCAGAGATAACGACTTTTTTAGCGCCAGCTTTTAAGTGAAGCTCAGCTTTTTCTTTGTCTGTGAAGAAACCAGTACATTCGAGAACGATGTCAACACCGAGCTCGCCCCATGGGAGTTCTTCTGGGTTGCGGTTAGCAAGTGTTTTGATTTCTTTACCGTTGACGAGGAAGTAACCGTCGTGTACTTCAACTTCGCCGTCGAAACGACCTTGAGTCGTATCATATTTGAGAAGGTGCGCAAGCATTTTAGTGTCTGTAAGGTCGTTGATCGCGACTACTTCGATTCCATCGAATTGAAGAATTTGACGAAGTGCCAAACGTCCGATACGTCCAAATCCGTTAATACCAACTTTTACTGCCATGATAATTTTCCTCCTTTTAATGTAAAGCGAGTTATCTATTATTCAAAAGGGGGTTACCCTTTCAAAATCGAAGCTGCTGCGCCTTCATCCGTAATCAGGATGATGTCTGGCGACTGTTTGACATAGGCGTTGATCGCTTCTGCCTTCGAATGACCACCTGCGACGACGATGACGTGTTCGACTTGCTTCAAGTCAGCCAGTTGAAGACCAACCGTCTTGACCCGGTGCACGATGTTCCCGTTTCGGTCGAAGTAATATCCGAATGCTTCCGCTACTGCCTGTTCATGTTCCAGTCGGGTCAGGAGATCCGCAGACGCACGACGACGTTTTGCCATCGTTTTCGCCTCACCAATTCCATGTACCACGATTGAAGCACCTTTAATCATTTGAAGCACATTTTTTATGCTCGGCTCTTCAATCATCTTGACGAACGTCTCTGTGCTGACCATGTCTGGGATGTGAAGCAGATGATAATCACTTTGAGCGCGTGACGCCATCCGTGAGCATACTGTGTTCGCTTGTAGTTCGAGCGTTTCTCCTAATCCTCCGCGTGCCGGAACGAACGTCATTGGACGGTGTTCCTTATCTGGCGACATCATCGCCGCGACGGAAGCCATCGTCGTACCGCCTGTGACAGCGATCGTATTGTGATGGTCTGAAGAAAGCTCTCGTTTGAGTCGTGCGACGGTCGCCCGCCCCATGTCTCGTTGTACCCAGAAGGTCTCATCGGAATCACCCGGTACGATGACGACGTCCCGTACTCCGAGTCTCTCTTTCAAGGCTTTCGCCATGTCTGAGATCCCTGCGAGTTCTCCCATGATGCTGTGCATGCTGCGAAGAACGTTTCGTCCTTCATCCGTCAAGGACATCCCTTGCGTCGCGACCTCTAGGAGGTCTTGTTGCTTCAAAAAGTCGACTTCCCGTCGTAAGACGCGTTCCGTCAAGCCAAGGCTTGTCGCAAGCGTACGTCGTCCGATCGGTTGCATCAGTCGTACGTAATGAAGGATGTCGTAGCGTGTCTGCATTTCTTCGATCAGATCAGGCACGATTCGTTTTTGGATCTGGACTAACTGCCGAATCATGTATTTCCCTCTCCTCTCAAGTAGCTGGACGCTTTCTGTCCCGCATGTCATAACGTGTCCCACTTGGTACACCGTTATCATAACAGTCCATTTCTCGCCTTGCAAGTCTCGTTTCTCAAGTTTTTTGAAGTAAGCGGTTTCTTATCGTTTCCGTCTCGAATTTGCCATAACTCCAGATTTCCTCATCATGCATGACGACCGGAATCTCGTATAAGAACCGTAGACTGAGCGCTTCATCCTGATCAATGTTGACTTCCTCGAACGTCCATTCCGGAAACTCATCGAGTACGAAGTCGAGTAAGATGGCGGCCTCTTCACATAGCGTACATCCCGGACGTGAATACAGTGTTAAGTGTCTGTGTCGTTTTAATCCCATTCTGATTGCGCCTTCCTTTGCTGCATCGTTTTTTTCGTTAAACCAAGCGCTGCCCGGTACTTCGCGACCGTCCGTCGCGCGACTGTCAGACCGTCTGCTTGCAGGCGATCCGTCAATTGCTGATCACTTAACGGACGATCGCTGTGTTGAATGTATTCGGCGATCCGCCGTTTAATCAAAAAACTCGAATCTCCGGTTGTCGTCCGTGAGACGAACAAGTCTTCTAAAGCAACGAGACCATGGACCGTCTCGACATACTTCGCAGCAATCGCTCGACCAATCGTTGACGGATGATGCCCCGTCGCCTCAGCGACTTGTTTTTTCGTCAATGGCTCAAGATGCAGTTCTCCTTTGAACCAGCGTTCTTGTCGCTCAAGCAAAACTGAGAGGATGGCATGCATCGTGACACGGCGTCGTTCGTACGCGCGCAAAAAAGGCGTTGCCTCTTTTAGTTCGAGCCACGTCTGATCCGTATCGAGTGTCATCCAATCGATCTGAAGTTTTCCATCTAACAGGTGAATCCGTGCTTCTGCCATGACCAGTCGTTCTTCTTTAGGAAGATCCGGTGTCCGGCTCAGGCGTGTCAATCGTTTTCGCAACCGCGCTCGATCCGCCTCACTGTACTGAGCGAATACCTGACTCGCCGGTTCATGTCGCAACCGATCCGTTAGTCCGATCAATTCCGTGTCGTCTAGCTCGATTGCCTGTAACCATTGGCACTCGCGCTCCGAGCGGGCAGCGATGCCGACCGGTTGACATTCTTGTAAGAGTGTCCGTGCTTCTGTAATCGTTGCGACATCGGTCGAGAAGGATGCAGCGAGCTGCTCGTCCGACGTCCGTAATAAACCGTCCGCTTCTAAATACACGATGAGTTGTTCCGCCATATATCCTATTTCCTGTCTGACTGATTCTAAACGTATTTGTGCAAGAAGCTCGTCTTCATAGGATGCCATATTACCTGCCATCTGCTCGACCTCTAGCGAAACCTGATTCGGGTAATGACGATGCAACCGTCGTTTCAACCGTCGCCATTCCTCCTCGAGCTCTGCCGCCGGTTGCTCAAGCACATGTAATTGATACTGTTGTGACGCCGATAACGTCATCTGTTGCGTCTGTTCCTGGCGTTGATCCATCGATTCCCCTCCCTCACTTCTTATTATAGAAGAAACGTTTTAAGAAACGTGCTCTGAACCCCTTTTGAGTCGCCGGAGAAAAGAAAAGTCCTGCTTCCCTATTGCTTTTCTGAAAAAATGTCGCTATACTATTAATTGTTCAGTACATCAGATGCACCCGTAGCTCAGGGGATAGAGCACTGGTTTCCGGTACCAGGTGTCGGGAGTTCGAATCTCTCCGGGTGTACCATTTATTCAACTACAAGGCAATGCCAGCAATGGCGTTGCCTTTTTTCTATATTGATATGTTTCATTTGCCTTTGTAATGGAAAAATACCTAAAAGTCGCATCGTATCTTTTGACCAATATTGACCAAAGGATTATGATAAGGATAAGTCGAATAGGAAGCTACATACCAACTATAAGGAGGCAAAGACTATGTTAATTCCAACAGTCATCGAACAAACAAACCGCGGGGAACGTGCTTACGATATCTACTCACGTTTGCTAAAAGACCGCATCATTCTTCTCGGGAGCGCGATTGACGACAACGTCGCCAACTCAGTCGTTGCCCAACTTCTGTTCTTAGCAGCAGAAGATCCAGATAAAGAAATCTCGCTTTACATCAACAGCCCAGGTGGTTCGATCACTGCCGGTATGGCGATTTACGATACAATGAACTTCATCAAGCCACAAGTCTCAACGATTTGTATCGGTATGGCAGCATCCATGGGTGCATTTTTGCTCCAAGCTGGCGCAAAAGGAAAACGTTTCGCGTTACCAAACGCTGAAATCATGATCCACCAACCACTCGGTGGTACACAAGGTCAAGCATCGGATATCAAAATCCATGCGGAACGTATCATCAAAATGCGTGAACACCTCAACAAAATCATGGCTGAAAACACAGGACAACCACTTGAAGTCATCGAACGCGATACAGAGCGTGACAACTTCATGTCAGCACAAGCTGCTGCTGACTACGGTCTCATCGACCGCGTCATGGAACGTGCATAAGTCACCCAGAGTGTCTCCTTCGGGAGGCACTTTTTTTGTATCTGCAGGAAAGCGAACTCTTCTCTATTCATCTGTATACAACAAAAAACCTCCCGTTCCTTGTAGAACGAGAGGTCGATGATCAGTCGATCAAGTCTGTGATATCTGAAACGATGTCGTGGTTTTCACGAATCAGCGAGTAGATTGCGTTCGCATGTGGCGAAAGCTCTTCTTCTGCTTGTAATTGTTTCAGGAATAAAGATGTTGCGAACGCAACGAGTGTGCTTTTCGGTACACCGATTGATTTTGCTTTTTTCGTTAATACTTCGTCAAACTTCGCGTCTACAGTGAGCGAAATACGTTTCTTTTCGTTAGCCATTTCAAAAACTCCTTAATTCGAACATTTAGTTGCATCGACTATATATTATAGTAGACTATGGTTCATCTCGCAAGCGACCCTCTTATAAGGCCCCTGTCATCGACTCTCCATTCCGTACTTTTTCAGCGATTTGATCAATCTTCCGCAACCGGTGATTGATTCCTGATTTTGAGATGGAGCCGCTTTCGACCATCTCCCCGAGCTCTTGTAACGTCACGTCTTGATGTGTCACGCGCAAGATCGCGATCTCCTTCAGCTTATCCGGTAAGACGTCAAGACCGACCGTCCGCTCAAGGAACTTGATGTTCTCGACTTGGCGTAATGCCGCACCGACCGTCTTGTTGAGGTTCGCTGTCTCACAGTTGACGAGACGGTTGACCGAGTTACGCATGTCTTTTAAGATCCGTACGTCCTCGAACCGTAGCATCGATTGTGTCGCATCGACGAGTTTAAGGAAATCGGAAATCTTCTCGCTCTCCTTGATGTAGAGGATGTGTCCCTTTTTCCGTTCAATCGCCTTCGCGTTCAAATCAAAGACGTTCGATAGACCACGGAGCGCTGCATTATGTTCCTCATATAAGCTAAAAATCTCTAAGTGATACGACGACGTCGCCGGATTGTTGAGCGAACCACCGGCGAGGAACGCTCCTCGTAAATACGCGCGTGCCTTCCGTTCATCGTTTAAGATCGTATCACTGATCGAACGAATCATCGTGAATCCTTCTCCAAGGATTCCGAGGTCTTGCAAAATCTTGTCCGCCTGTTGCTTAACACGGACGATGTAGACATTATTCTTTTTCAGACGCATTTTCTTCCGCACGAGCAGATCGAGATGGACTCCGTATGCTTTTTTCAACAGCGAATAGATCCGGCGAGCAATCGAAGCATTCTCGGTCGAGATATCGAGTGTCAGACCACGTCCGAGACCGAACGAGATCGCACCGTTCATCCGTGCGAGCGCCGCGAGTTCCGCCTTCATCTCATGATCGGTGATCGGAATCTGCGTTAATTCTTTTTTGACTTCTGAGGCAAAGCTCATGTCAGCTCCTCCTTCCCTTCGAGTTGACGCATTCGACGAATCGATAGTACTTTTCGCATGACGAGGCTAGCGACCGCATCTGAGTCATGGCGAATGAAATGATGATTGTAGTCGACAATATCATCTGCCAGCACTTCAACGCCTGCGAGCTCGAATTGTTTTTCATTATAGGTGACAATGTCGGCATGATCCTTTCGATACTTTTTCAAGTAACCGGCATCGATTGACTCATTATTGACGATGATCGTATCAACGACGCCTTGACCGAGAAAACGTTCGAGCGTCGATAAATGCTCATTGGCTGTAAATGCTGTCGTCTCGCCTGGTTGTGTCATGACGTTACAAATATAGACGACTGGCGCCAGTGATTGCTGAATTGCTTCCCGGATCTCATCAATCAAGACGTTCGGGATGATACTCGTATAAAGACTTCCTGGTCCAAGGACGATCACATCAGCATCGAGAATCGCTTGAATCGCTTCCGGTACCGGACGGACATCTTGTTCTTCAAGGAAAATCCGTTCAATCTTCTTACCGACCGTCGGAATCAGTGACTCGCCTTTGACGATCGTCCCGTCCTCGAATTCGGCACATAACGTGATTGTGCGCTCTGTCGCCGGATAGACTTTTCCTTCTGCGTTCAACAGTTGTCCCATGACACCGATCGCTTCGACGAACGAACCGTTACAGAGTTGTGTCGCTGCCGTCAGCATCAAGTTGCCGAGCGAATGCCCATGCAATCCTTCGCCGGTCTCAAACCGGTACTGCATGATCCGGTCCATCAAGGTTTCCGATTTCGACAAGGAGACGATGACATTGCGAATATCGCCCGGCGGCAACATATTGAATTCTGTCCGCAGACGACCAGAACTGCCACCGTCATCCGCGACCGTAACGATCGCTGTAATGTCGAGCGGGTAATGCTTCAGTCCACGAAGAAGCGTTGAGAGTCCTGTCCCGCCACCGATGGCGACGACTTTACGTTCCCATTTCATCACTTCTCCTCCTTCGCATGCACATAATCCCGGTGATTCGTCTCGATGTGATACTGCGTCGCGAATTCCTTGCTGATGGCTTCCGCAAACGTGATCGACCGGTGTTTCCCGCCTGTACAGCCGAGGGCGATCACGAGTTGCGACTTTCCTTCCCGCTCATATTGCGGAATCAAGAACTCGAGTAGATCAACGAGTTTTTTATAAAACAGCTTCGCTTCCGGCCACTGCATGACGTAGGACGCGACTTCCTCATCGAGTCCTGTCTTTGGACGCAGTTCCGGAATGTAGAACGGGTTCGGTAAGAACCGGAGGTCAAAGACAAGATCGGCATCAAGCGGCAATCCGTGTTTGAAGCCAAACGACATGACGTTGACTGTAAACGGAATCCGCTCTCCTGTCGTAAACTCTTTCAGCAAACGTTCTTTTAAGGCAAGTGGTTTAATGTCACTCGTATCGATCAGCATTTGTGCTTTATCACGGAATCCTTCAAGTAACGTCCGCTCACGTTCAATTCCGATCAGTGGTGAGTCAGTCGGTGCAAGCGGATGCGAACGACGCGATTCCTTATAACGGCGTACGAGAACATCGTTACGCGCATCGAGATAGAGCATCCGAGTCTGTAAGTTCGTCTTTTTCAAATCCTCATAAACGACAAAAAAACTATCAATGAAATCACGCGCACGTGTATCGATGGCAACGGCGATTTTAGGACGCACTTGTCCGATGACTTCGATGAGTTGTGGCAATAACGTCGGTGGTAGATTGTCAACGCAAAAATAGCCTAAATCCTCAAAGCTGTTCATTGCGACTGTCTTTCCAGCCCCACTCATACCCGTAATGATCACAAGTTGCGGTTGATTCTGTTCCATCTTTTCGCCCTCCAGACAACAGTTCCGTGTGTATTTTTCGCTTCTTTCTCAGTATATCATAAAAAAAGAGCCAGCCTCACTGAAGGTACCTTCAATGAAACTGGTTCGTTATTACGCGTGTGAGGATTCTTGTAATTCTTCAAGTAACGCTTCGATGAAGTGTTGCGCGTTTTGCGCGGCAATCGAACCATCGTTTGTCGCTGTAACAACTTGACGCAATGTTTTTTCACGAACGTCACCAGCAGCAAAGATGCCTTTGATGTTTGTTTCCATCGCTTCGTTCGTTACGACGTAGCCTTGGTCGTTTAAGATACCGAGATCTTGGACGTAGCCTGTGATTGGGTTCATCCCGATGTAGATGAAGACACCATCGATAGGATGCGTCGTCACGTCAGCTGTTTTTGTGTTGATCAGCTCGATACCGCCGACTTTCCCGTCTTGTTCGTTAATCTGTTTGACCGTATGGTTCCAGATGAAGTCGATTTTCGGGTTGTCGAACGCACGTTTTTGAAGGATTTTTTGAGCGCGGAGCTCGTCACGACGGTGAACGATCGTGACTTTTTTCGCGAAGCGTGTCAAGTAGACGCCTTCTTCAACCGCAGAGTCGCCTCCACCGATGACGAAGAGTTCTTTTTCTTTAAAGAACGCCCCATCACAGACGGCACAGTATGAGACACCGCGACCGCCGAGCTCTTCTTCACCCGGTACGCCGATTTTCTTATATTGTGCACCAGACGCGATGATGATCGCCCGTGCGTAGTAATCTTTGTTGTGTGCATGAATCGTTTTATACGCTTTACCGTCTTCAATGCTCCGAACGTCTCCGTACGCGTATTCTGCGCCGAATGCTTTCGAATGGTCAAACATTTTTTGCGAGAGATCTGGTCCGAGGATGCTATCGTATCCTGGATAGTTCTCGATATCTTCTGTGTTCGCCATCTGACCGCCCGGAATCCCGCGTTCGATCATCAATGTCGAAAGGTTCGCACGTGATGCATAAAGTGCGGCTGTCATCCCAGCAGGACCTGCCCCGATGATGATGACGTCATAAATTTTTTGTTCTGTTTCCGCCATGATTCCACCCCATTTATCGTAATCGTTGTAGTTTGAGTATAGGTGAGAATCGCCTAAACGTCTAACACTTTGCTTGCAGCGGTGCCAGCATCCGTTCATGTGTCCGGATCATCGACGCGACGTGATCAAACGAACAATCGACGAGCGATGCGCATTCTTCGATCAACATCCCGTCCCGTAAATCATGGAACAGATAAAGCAGTGATGCAGCCGATGCTTCAATCGAATCGAACGATTCCCCACTTAAGACGAGCTGTGCGAAGCGTTCATAAAAATCCCCTTCGAGACTCATCCGTTCTTCGTCTGAAACGAACCGTTCCGCAAGACGGATCGTCTGCAATGCCCGGTGAATGCGTTCATCCACGACCTCAGTCCGTCCTTCCATCTCGATGACAATCTGTTCCGTCAATAACAGGACGTCTTCCTGATCCGTCACTTCTGGCATCATCGACAATGCAAGCCGTGCTTCAGCATCGTTCAGTTTGCCAAGGAGAAGTGCCGTAAAGATCCGCGAGACATCATCTTCCGTCTTCAGCGCTTGGATGAGTGCCGAGCGAAACTGCAGGTTGTGGCGGATGTCATACGTATCCGTCTCTTCCTTTAACGCTTGTGCTTCGTCCGACTTCAAGAAAGCGGCTGCTTCTTCGACGTGTCCTGTCTTATAGGCAGAGATTGATAACCAGTGCCCAAAGAGTGGATCTCCCCGGTAACCGCGACGCTCGAGCAACTTCAACTCTTCATAGGCGATATCGTATCGTCCGATGATCGCAAGCGTTGATGCGACCTTATAACGTGTCTCAAGGTGCACGGAACGGACGTGTTCGAGTTGACGAGAGAGACGATGCGCCTCTTCGTCCTGACCCATCTCGTGTAGCAAGACGAGCGTGTTACAGAGGGCATGCAAATTCCCCGGATTCCCTTCAAGGACCCGTTCAAGGGAAGCGAATGCCTGATCGTTCTCTCCTAAATAGAACTCGACGATCGCGAGGTTGTTGTAGGCAGGCCAGAACGTCGGGTACTGAGCAATCAGTCCCGTCAACGTCTCCTGTGCCGCGAACAACATCCCTTTATCGATCTGGCGTTGTGCCTGACCGTGCAGACGAATCAATTCGTCCTCTTCGTCGTCTTCCATCTCTTGTTCGAGATCAATCAGTTCCACGAGTGCGGCCGATGCCTCCGCGTGTTTGCCGTTTGGTGCTTGCTCTAAATATTCCATCGCATGTTGTCGCGCTTCTTCATAAAGTGAGACGTGTGCGTAGTTATTCGCTAAATAAAAGAGTGCTTCCGTATTTGATGCGTCGAGTGCGCGTACTTGTTTCAATACATCATTCGCATGATTGATTTCTCCTGTCTCGAATAAGACACGGGCATAACGGAGCAAATAACGGATGTCCGCTGGCTGAAGTGTCGTCGCCTCATCTAAATGATAGACGGCTTCGTCCAGTCGCCCTTCCCGGTGCGCCTTCCGTCCGCGGAAATAAAAAAGTTCCGCTTGGCGCGCTGTTATCGCAAAGGGGTCTGCTTTGTATTTGGTTAATTCCATCATGATTCAAGCCCCCATAAATAGTAAACTGGTTTCGTAGTTGCAGACACAAGAATACCCTATCTCTAGGAGGCATGCAACAGAAAAAAACGCCGGAGTTCATCCCCAGCGTTTCGCATAAATCGATTCCAGTTCTTTGTAATTCTCTAAGCATTTTCGTACAAAAGCATCCGTCTCTGGATTCAGTCCTTCAAGACGTGCCACGTCCTTGTCATATGCCTGCTGTAAGCTCGTCGCATAATCCGGAATCTCTCCGTCATACGCATAAACGACTGCGGGCGAAACCGTGATCTTTTCGTGCTTATGCAAGGCGGTCCGGATATGGAAGAGTGGAACATCGACTTGGTTCGGTTGGTGAAGATCCCCTTGAACGGGATGCTTCTCAACAGCCAACACCTCAACGACGAGACCTTGTGGACGTTCGGCGAATAATCTTCCGAAATACTTTCCTGTCTTATACGTAAAGCGGATGTGCGTCATCTTTTTTCCTTCTTCCTTCTCACAGTTTTGTCACATTTCGTGCCGGCGAAGCGGCTGACTCGAGACGCGTTCATTCGGTGCAATATCCCGGTGAACGACCGATCCGGCACCAACGACGGCACCATCTCCGATCGTTACGCCCGGTAGGATCGTCACGTTCGCACCGATCAAAACATTGCTTCCGATGACGACGTCACCTAAACGGTACTCCGTTGTCAAATATTCATGACAGAGAATCGTCGTATTGAAGCCGATGATCGTATTGTCACCAATCGTGATCCGCTCCGGGAACATCGTGTCCGGCATCACCATCAAGGCAAGTGCCGTCTTCTCCCCGATCTTCATCCGAAGACATGTCCGGTAGAGTGCGTTCTTAAAACGTAGCGACGGAGCAAACCGACCAATCGTGATGATCGTAAAGCACCACATCACTTTAAAGAACGACACCGTCCGGTACATGTGCCAGAGTGGATTCGTCGTCCCGACCTGAAACCGATCAGTTCGCCGCGCCATTTTGTTCCTCCAGCCAAGCAGCAAGATGATCCATCGAATCAATGATGACGTCCGGCTCGAGTGCCTCTAAGTACGCGCGTCCTTTGATCGCCCAACCGACCGCGACCGTCTTCAGTCCCGCGTTCTTGCCACCGAGAATGTCCGTATCGTTGTCGCCGACCATGATCGTTTCGTCTGCTGTTGCTCCAAGCAACTGCATCGCTTTTTCGAACGGCTCGACAGCTGGTTTTTCTTCCGTTACGTCGTCGGCTGCGATGACAGCGTCAAAGAGTGACGTCAATCCAAACAACTCGATGCCGCGGAGAGCGACACGACGACTTTTCGACGTGACGACCGCCATCTTGTATCCTGCTTCATGCAGTCGACGTAATCCGTCGAGCACACCCGGATACTCGAGCACGAGCGCATCATGCATCGCAATGTTGTAGCTACGGTAAAAAGCGACCATCTCTTTCCACTGTTCCGCATTCATTGCCGAGAACGACTTCTCAAGCGTCGGACCGATGAACGGAAGCAGTTCCGCTTCCGTAAACGTCCGGTCCGGATAATAGTAACTGAGCGTATGCTCGAAGCTTTTTAAGATCAATGGATTCGTATCGATCAACGTTCCATCTAAATCAAACAGTAGCGTGCGAATCATCGATTACTTCGCCTCCTTTTTCGAACCGTCCAAGTAACGAACGGCGTTACGGCGAACAACCATCATGATCACACCGAAGATGATCAAACAAATTGAGACGATTTGTGCCGTCCGGAGTCCATCACCCATCAACAGACTGTCCGTCCGGAGTCCTTCGATATAGTAGCGTCCGATCGAGTACCAAACGAGGTAACCGAGGAAAACATACCCACGACGTGGATTGAACTTCATCCGCCAGACGATCAACAGAATGACACCGATGATGTTCCAGACGCTTTCATAGAGGAACGTCGGTAAGTAGTACGTTCCATCAATGTACATCTGATTGACGATCCAGTTCGGTAAGTGCAGCGTATCTTGTAAGTACGACCATGTCGTCTCGCCACCGTGTGCTTCTTGGTTGAAGAAGTTGCCCCATCGTCCGACGGCTTGTCCGAACAAGAGCGATGGTGCCAAGATATCGGCGATTTGCCAGAACGAGATCTTTTTCTTACGCGTATAGATGATGACCGTCAAAATCGCACCGATGATCGCACCGTGAATCGCGATTCCGCCTTGGCGGATGTTGATGATTTGGTCAAGATGTTGACTATAGTAGTTCCACTCGAACGCGACGTAGTAAATCCGGGCACAGATGATACTGATCGGAATCGACCAGATGACGACATCGACCGCATACTCTTCGTTGAAGCCGATCCGCTTCGACTCGAAGATCGCAATCAGGAGACCGACGACCGCACCGAGTGCGATGACGATGCCGTACCAGTAAATCGGTACCGGCCCGAGTTCGATCGCCACGCGGTCAAACGTTGGTTGTACAGAGGCTAAAGTTCCCATCAAAGACCACCATTCCCATCTTCAATTGCTTGCGCGAGACGTCCCGCGAATTCTTCTGCTGTGTTGATGCCCATGTTCTTCAGACGATAGTTCATCGCTGCGACTTCGATGATGACAGCAAGGTTTCGTCCAGGACGGACGGGAATCGTCAGGAACGGTATTTCCGTATCGATGATTTGGAGTGTCTCTTGGTCAAGACCGACGCGGTCATAGACTTTCGATTGATCCCAAATCTCGAGGTTACAGACGAGGCTGATCTTCTTATGCGAACGAACAGCACCTGCACCGAACAACGTCATCACGTCGATGATCCCGATTCCACGAATCTCAAGCAGATGCTGAATCAACTTCGGTGCTGTCCCGACGAGAATCCCGTCACCGGTTTGACGAATCTCGACCGAGTCGTCCGCCACTAGACGGTGACCCCGCTTAACGAGTTCGAGTGCCGTTTCCGATTTACCGACACCACTTGCTCCTTTGATGAAGACACCGACACCATAGATATCGACGAGGACACCATGCATCGCTGTCGTTGGCGCAAGTTCCGCTTCGAGGAAGTTCGTGATCTGTGACTCGACCGATGTCGTATGCCCTTTTGTCGTCAACAGTGGCACGTTCGTCTCGTCTGCGGCTTGGATGATCGCTTCCGGTACTTCGAATCCACGTGTGATCAAGATACCAGGTGTTTCATCCGTACAGAGGACATTCGCTCGTTCGCGTTGTTCCTCGTACGTTAAATTATTGAAGAACGTCAATTCTGTTTTTCCGAGAATCTGGAGACGTTCTGCCGGGTAATAGGCATAATAACCGGCAAGCACAAGGCCAGGTCGGCACAAATCAGCCGTCAGAATCGGACGATGTAAGCCCTCTTCTCCCGTGACGATGTGGAGATTGAATTGTTTTACGATTTCAGCTGTTCGCACTTTTGGTTGCACGCTTCGTCAGCCCCTTTCACTTGAAGTATTGTACCATATTTTTATTCGATTCATGGAATTGGATTAGAAGCATGATTTCTTGGGAATGGAATAAAGAGTTAATATTTTGAAGGAGGTTTTGCCGTGATGTCAGGCGGTGGTATCGGATTAATTTTAGTCATTATCTTATTTGCGGTTCTAGCGATTGCTGGTTTCGTCTACCTCATCATCTCACTGATTGATATGTGGAAAGCGTATTCGCGTAATCAAGATCAAACAGCTCTTTTATTCTTCATCATCTCAATCATCGGAATCTTCATCAGTGGTTCATTTATTTCCTACGTCCTCGCGATCATCTTCTATTGGAATCGCGCACGCGGAAAGAGTTGGCTCGGAATCGGTCTGATTCTCGTTTCAATCGTTCTTGCAATCATCGGTGTCATTGCCTTACTCTCGTTCGGTTACGATATGAATAATATCGAGAACATGAACTTCGACGAGCCGATGATGGATCAGGATTACGATTATTGATGTAGGCTACACCCATCCTTTTCAGTAAGGATGGGTGTTTTTGTATATGCAGCTGACGTCTGCCCGTTTGCGTGACTCCTACAGGAAAAAGCGCGGACATCCGCGCTGTCAGAGACAAACGAGACCCGGCTACTCGTGTAGCCGCGGCTTGTGTCTCGCCTGAGGAAAGCATGCAAAGCGGATACGACGTCATAAGAAAAGCGCAACCTCTTTTTCGAGAAGTTGCGCTGGTATGCTTATAACGCTTGTGGACTGAGGTGAACACCATGCGTGACCGAAATCGTACCTGTCTTCGTATCCGCTTCAACCTCGATTTTTGGTGAGCGACCGCGACCTGATACGAAATGGAGCTTCCGGTTGACGATCTCTTTTTGATCCCGGATTAATTCCATGTCATCGAGGTTGCAGTTGAGACCACCGAAGTTTGTCTCAAGCTCCCCGTACACTTCTGCGCCATGCGGCAACATCAAGGCGATGCTTCCGGCAAGCGACGACGCTTTGACCTTCGCGTTTTGCACGGTCTTCAGCTCGCAGCGGACGTTTCCGTTCGCCGTTTTTAGTTCTGAACGTTCGAAGACACCTGTCGTGATGATTTGTCCATTGGCTGTCTTCGCCTTCAAGACTTTCAACTCCGACTCTTCGATTTCGATCGAACCGTTCGCTGTCGATACTTTGACATCCTCACTGAACAGATCACGGACGTTGACTCGACCGTTTGCTGTCATCAGTTGAGCAGATGTCGTATCGAGCGACGTCAACGAAATTTCCCCGTTCAACGTCTGTAAGACGAATGATTCGTAATGACGGCGCGGAACTTTCAGATGGACCGTCGCACGGACACTCTTATCCTTCAAGCGGATCGAGAGCGTGTTTGCTGAGACCGCATGTTGAACGGCTGCCTGAAGTTGCTCAAGCGCTTGTTCTTCTGTCACCTGTTGGCGACGAAGCGGACGTCCCGTCACCGTCAACTCACATTCTTCAAGATCACTTGGTTCAACGACCAAGTTCGCATTGAACAGATCGACATGAACCGTCTCACCGCTGAATGGGAATTGTTTGACGTAGGTGACGTTCGGACCGGACGCTTGATTAAGCGAAAGATCACTATCCTTGATCCGACTGACGAGATTATCGAACGCTGACATGACTTTCGTCGTCAGCGAATCGACGGAATACTGGTCGACCCGATCATATTGTTCTGGTTCATCGACGTACTTATGTTCACTGGCAGAAGTTGCACGTTCGTCGATCGCTTCGAGCCGCTCGAGTTTATCGAGTGCCTCATCAATCGTTAACTTTCCTTCTTTGACTTGCTCCAATATCAATTGACGCATATCTTGCTTCATGAACCGTTCCCTCCTATTCCTGAACCTCAAACGTGTGTTACATGATACTTTCGTTTAAGTTCCCTTAGTTTCTCCCTACGAATCCTCATCCACAAAAGTTTCACGATTCAATTCGTGCCGCATCGCGTTCAAGGACAGGTGCGAGGTATCGTCCCGTGTAGGATGCTTCAACTTCAGCGATGTGTTCCGGTGTACCGGCAGCAACGATAGTTCCGCCACCGTCGCCACCTTCAGGTCCAAGATCAATCAAGTAGTCGGCCGTCTTGATGACGTCCAAGTTGTGTTCGATGACGAGTACCGTATCGCCATTGTCGACAAGACGTTGCAACACTTTCAGGAGACGCGCGATATCATGGACGTGAAGCCCTGTCGTCGGCTCATCGAGAATATAGATCGTCTTCCCAGTCGAGCGTTTATGCAACTCGGACGCCAGTTTAACACGTTGCGCTTCCCCGCCGGACAGTTCCGTCGCGGGTTGACCGAGACGCATGTACGTCAGACCGACGTCAGCGATCGTCTGCAGTTTCCGCGTAATCTTCGGAATGTTCTCGAAGAAGGCAAGGGCATCTTCAACCGTCATCTCAAGCACGTCGGCAATCGTTTTGCCTTTATATTTCACTTCGAGTGTTTCGCGGTTGTAGCGTTTTCCATGACAGACTTCACACGGAACATAGACGTCCGGTAAGAAGTGCATCTCAATCTTGATGATCCCATCGCCACGACACGCTTCACAACGTCCACCCTTGATGTTGAAACTAAAACGTCCTTTTTTGTAACCACGGAGTTTAGCTTCGTTCGTCGAAGCAAAGACGTCCCGAATGTCATCGAAGACACCAGTATACGTTGCCGGATTCGAGCGCGGTGTCCGACCGATTGGTGACTGATCGATATCGATGACCTTATCGATTTGATCAAGACCGGTGATCCCTTTATGAGCACCCGGTTTTTCTTTCGCCCGGTTCATCTCGTGCGCAATCGTCTTATAGAGAATTTCATTGATCAACGTCGATTTCCCGGAGCCCGAGACACCGGTGACGGCGACGAACAGACCAAGCGGAATGTCGACATCGACGTTCTTCAGGTTGTTTTCCGATGCTTTGTGGATATGGAGCATCCGACCGTCTGGCTCTTTGCGTGTTGACGGAACAGGAATGAACTTCTTCCCGGACAAGTATTGACCAGTCAACGAGTTCGCATCCTGCATCAACTCTTCCGGTTTCCCGGCTGCCGTGACGAATCCACCGTGATCGCCGGCACCAGGTCCGATATCGATCAAGTAGTCGGCTGCCATCATCGTGTCTTCATCGTGTTCAACGACGATCAGCGTATTGCCGAGATCACGCATCGCCTTCAGCGTATTGATCAGACGATCATTATCACGTTGGTGTAAACCGATCGATGGTTCATCGAGAACGTAGAGGACGCCCGTCAGACGCGAACCGATTTGTGTCGCAAGACGAATCCGTTGCGCTTCCCCACCGGACAACGTACCGGCTGCGCGTGAGATCGTCAGGTAATCGAGACCGACGTTCTCAAGGAACGACGCCCGTTCATGAATCTCACGGACGATCATCCGCGAAATCGTCTGATCCTTCTCACTTAATTTCTCCGGTAGTTCGTCGAAGAACATGACCGCTTGTTTAACAGACATCTTCGTCACTTCACCGATATGGTGATCGGATACTTTGACGGCGAGCGATTCCCGTTTCAAGCGATGTCCTTTACACGTCGGACACGCCTTCTTCGCCATGTAGCCTTCCATCTGTTCCCGGATATAATCAGACGACGTCTCCTTGAAGCGACGTTGTAAGTTATTGAGGACCCCTTCGAAGTAGAGGTTCGTATTTCGGACCATCCCGAAGTCATTCTCATAACGGAAGTGAATCTCTTCCTTCGTGTTTCCGTTCAAAATCGTTTCGCGATGTTCTTCTGACAATTGTTCGAACGGTGTATCCATATCGATCTTGAAGTGGTCACAAACCGCTTTAAGCAATTGTGGATAATACTGCGAGCTCGTCGGTTCCCACGCTACGATTGCCCCTTCGTTCAATGACTTATCAGGATGCGGCACGACGAGATCAACATCGACCTCAAGCTTCGTTCCGAGACCGTCACATGACGTACAAGCACCAAACGGTGAGTTGAACGAGAACATCCGTGGTTCGAGTTCGCCGATCGAGAAGCCACAGATCGGACAAGCATGATGTTCACTGAACAACAATTCGTTGCCGTCCATCGTATCGACGATGACCCGACCGTCTGCGAGGCGAAGGGCAGTCTCGAGTGAATCCGCAAGACGGGCTTCGACATCTGGTCGCACGACGACACGGTCGACGACGACTTCGATCGAGTGTTTCTTGTTTTTCTCAAGCGTGATCTCTTCGGCGAGATCCATCGTCTCTCCGTTGACACGAACGCGGACGAAGCCTTCCTTCTTCAAATCGTCGAGCACCTTGACGTGCGTCCCTTTACGTCCGGAAACGATTGGCGCGAGAATTTGCAGACGCGTCCGCTCCGGCAACTCCATCACTTGGTCGACCATCTGACTGATCGTCTGGCTCGAAATCTCGATTCCGTGATTTGGACAAATCGGTTTACCAATTCGTGCGTACAACAGACGCAAATAATCATAGATCTCTGTGACCGTTCCGACCGTCGAACGCGGGTTTTTACTTGTCGTCTTCTGGTCGATTGAAATTGCTGGACTCAGTCCCTCGATCGTATCGACATCCGGTTTATCCATCTGTCCGAGGAACTGACGGGCATAGGCAGATAAACTTTCGACATAACGCCGTTGTCCTTCCGCGTAAATCGTGTCGAAGGCAAGAGACGATTTCCCTGACCCGGACAAGCCCGTCAAGACGACGAGCTGATCGCGAGGAATTTCGACATCGATGTTTTGTAGATTATTGACGCGAGCGCCTTTGATGATAATCTGATTCTTCTTTTCTCCCAACTTAGGCACCTGCTTTCAATTCTAATATGAGATCGCGGAGCTCAGCAGCTCGTTCGAACTGCATGTCTTTCGCCGCTTGACGCATCTCTTGATCAAGCTGTTCAAGCAACGTTTCGCGCTCCGGTTTTTTGAGTTTGTTGAACTTCTCGAGTTTTTCGACGGTGTCGTCGCTCTCGATCGTCGTACTGATGACACCACGAACGTCTTTTTTGATCGTCTGCGGCGTGATGCCATGTTCTTCGTTGAACGCCATCTGGATTGCGCGACGGCGTTCCGTCTCATCGATTGCGCGTTGCATCGAATCGGTGACTTTATCAGCAAACAAGATGACGTGTCCTTCCGAGTTCCGCGCCGCCCGACCAATCGTTTGAATCAGCGAACGGTCCGAACGGAGGAAACCTTCCTTATCGGCATCAAGAATCGTCACGAGTGAGACTTCCGGAATATCGAGTCCTTCTCGTAATAAGTTGATCCCGACGAGGACATCGTATTTCCCCAGCCGCAAGTCACGGATGATTTCAATCCGTTCCAGCGTCTTGATCTCCGAGTGCATGTAGTTGACCTTGACGCCATTCTCTTTCAAGTAATCGGTCAAATCTTCTGCCATCTTCTTCGTCAGTGTCGTCACGAGAACACGTTCGTTCTTCGCGACCCGGTCACGGATGTTATCCATCAAGTAATCGATTTGTCCTGTGATCGGATGAATCTCGATCGTTGGATCAACGAGACCGGTCGGACGGATGATTTGCTCGACCATCTCTTTCGAATGTTCGAGTTCATATGGTCCTGGTGTCGCCGAGATATAGATCGCCTGACTGACTTTTTCCTCGAACTCCTCGAATCGTAACGGACGGTTGTCTTTTGCCGACGGAAGACGGAAGCCGTGATCGACGAGGACTTGTTTCCGCGCCTGGTCCCCGTTATACATCCCGCGAATTTGCGGCAGCGTGACGTGTGACTCATCGGCAACGAGTAAGAAGTCTTTCGGGAAGTAATCGAGCAACGTATACGGTGTTGCCCCTTCCGGCATCAAGTTCAAGTGACGCGAGTAGTTCTCGATTCCGGAGCAATAGCCCATCTCACGCATCATCTCAAGGTCGTAGTTCGTCCGTTGTTCGAGCCGTTGCGCTTCGAGCAACTGATTGTCTTCGCGCAACTTCGCAAGCTGGACCTCTAGTTCCTTCTCGATGTTCGCGATCGCCTTCTGCAGACGGGTATCCCCCGTCACGAAGTGGGACGCCGGGAAGATCGAGATGTGCTCACGGTCCGCGACGATCTCACCTGTCAGCGGATCCATATCACGAATCCGTTCGATCTCGTCACCGAAGAACTCGACCCGGACACACTGTTCATCGCGTGACGCCGGGAAGATTTCGACGACGTCTCCGCGGACGCGGAACCGTCCGCGCTGGAAGTCGATGTCGTTACGCTCATACTGGATGTCGATTAGACGACGGAGCATCTCGTTTCGCCCCATCTCATTGCCGACACGCAGTGACAAGACGTGGTTGTTGTACTCTTCCGGGTTACCGAGACCATAGATACACGAGACAGAAGCAACGATCAAGACGTCCTCCCGTTCGAACAGGGCGGACGTCGCCGAGTGACGTAGTTTATCAATCTCATCGTTGATCGAAGAGTCCTTCTCAATGAACGTATCCGTCGACGGTACATACGCTTCCGGTTGATAATAATCATAAAAACTAACGAAGTATTCGACCGCATTGTTCGGGAAGAATTCCTTGAACTCCGAGTAGAGTTGTCCCGCTAGTGTTTTGTTGTGGGCAAGGACGAGTGTCGGTTTCTTGATTTCCTTGATGACGTTCGAGACCGTGAACGTCTTCCCGGTACCGGTCGCCCCAAGCAACGTCTGATGTCGTTCGCCTTGTTTTAGCCCAGTCACCAATTTTTCGATTGCCGTCGGCTGATCACCGCCTGGCTCAAATGGTGAAACGAGTTCAAAATCCATCGTTTGCTTCCCCCTCATCACGTAAAAAATCTATTTTTATTGTACCACTTTACGAACAAACATTCGATTATGAAGTGCTCCTTTTAGGAAGTTACCCTTTTTTTCGAAAATGCAAAAGTTTCTTTTTACTTCGAGTGTTGATCCTCGATTTTTCTGCTCACAAAAAAAATCCCCGTCACGGCTGTTCCGTGACAGGGATGTACTAATTTAATGCAAAGACCGTACTTTAGTGCGACCATGGACCGGCTCGTTGACGAACAGGATACCAAGTTCATGATGATCTTGTTCATAGAAGGCACGTTGCGCAAACCGGATGTCACCGTTATGGTTCATGACTTCAAGACGCAGATACGGTTTGTGTTTTTGGATGGCTTCGTAGAACGATGCTTCCGAATCGACCTTCTCACCATTGACCTTATAGATCGCTTCACCCGGAATCAAGCCCATCTCGGCAGCTGGTTTATCAGGTAGCGTTCCAAGAATGACGGCACCACGCGTTCCATTGAGGAACAATGGTGTCTGTGCCCGGTTCAAGCGTTTGACCCGCTGATGCAATAGGATATGCAGAACGAGCAACAAAACGATCCCGTACAGCCATTCAGCTTGTCCGGTGACGTATGCAAGAACCGTCAATAGAATCGCGACGAGACTCGTGATCAAACGTCCTTGAACGAGCGGACGCATCAATTCTTTCGGCAACTTACCCGTAAAGAGGAAGCTGAAGCCGATCGGTAACCAAAGCACGATCGGAACGAGCTCTGGGAAGCTGTAACGTGGCCACCAAGCTTCAAGCACGTCGCCCGGAACAAAGACGAGCAAGGGCAATAGCCAAAGTTTATTCGCTGACAGCCCACCGATGAAGCGACCACGCTTCGAGACGACGAGTGACGGTGACAGGCGTCGCTTTCCGCGCCACCAGACGAGGAGACATTCCGCGACGAGCGTTAACGTCGCAAGCAATAAAATCATTTTCGGCTCAACCGCTCGAACCGGATCAAGACGTGAATCCATTAGGAACCAGCCGGCAAGTCCAAGCAAGACGATCGGCCAAAGCGGTACGTTCAAGCGGACAATCCCGACCAACAGCAAGACGCTTGAGAGTCCGAGTAACAACAGAGCGTATTGCGGTGTCAGCGTCAATCCGAGCCAGCCACTGGCGACGGATAAGACGAGACCAATTAGTAACCCGGGTAAAAGTGTTTCGAGGACATCGCTTCGTTTACCGTGTGTCCGGGAGCGGAACAATCCGCGTTCCCGTTTGACACGCCGGATGCCGATGACCCAACTGACAAGGAGTGCTAACCACAAGGTCGGACTGGCGATGAGACTAATCGCGGTCCAACCAATTTCATCGAGTAATTCCACGCGCATTCAGACCTCTTTCCATTCCTTATTATTGAGCAGCGACCTCGAGTGCTTTTTTCCGCTGGACGTCATTTTTGTCGTCCTCGAGTTTCTTCAGGAGACGTGTCTCCATCTCACCCGCTGTCTGCTGATCGATTTTTCCAGTGACGTCGAGTTTCGCATCCTTTTGCAAAGCTTCGACAGCTTGCTTCATCGTGTCACCGAAATACCCATCCTGTCCTTTTGGCTCGAAACCGATCGCTTCGAGGACGAGGTGAGCGTTTTCGACCGATTTACCGTAGTCACCAACTGCAAGTGACTTCTGATCAGTCAGGATCTTCGTCACGTTGAAGTATGCTGGTTGCTTGACTTCGATCGTCGGTTCGACCCCTTTTTTGTGAATCCAGTTGCCGTCCGGCGTCAGCCATTTGTTCGTCGTCAACTTCAAATCACTACCGTCCTTTAAATCGTACGCACTTTGGACGATGCCTTTACCGAACGATTTCGTACCAACGACCTCAGCCCCGGCACCTTCCTTCAGACCGGCTGCCAGAATCTCAGACGCAGACGCGGATCCGCCGTCTTCGAGCACGACGATGTTATATGGTTTCTTCTCGTCTGCCTTCCCGAATTCCTGCTGACGCTCTCCCTTATTGTTCTCGACTTGATAAATCGGAACGTCCTTCGGAATGAACGGTGCAATCATGCTTGAGACAGCTGTTAAGAGACCACCCGGATTTCCGCGAACGTCGATGACGAGTCCATCGATGTTCTCACTCTCGAGTTTCGCGAGCCCCTTCTCGAACTCTTTAGCCGTCGGTTCTGAGAACTGTGTCACTTGCAAGACACCAATTTTCTTCCCGTTGACGTCCTCGGTCGACGTATAGACCGTCTCGATTGGAATCGTATCCCGTTTGATCGTGATGTCCATCGCGTCTTGTCCACTGCGTTGAATCGTCAGGACGACATTCGTTCCTTTTTCACCACGGATTTTCTTGACGGCTTGATCCGTCTTTTGCCCTTTCGTCGACTTGCCGTCGATTTCTAAGATGACGTCACCCGGTTTGATGCCAGCTTTTTCAGCGGGTGATCCTTTGATTGGTGAGACGATGACAATCGACTCGCCTTTTTGTTCAAGCGTCGCACCGATTCCTTCGAACGAAGACGATAGATTCGTATTGAACGATGCTGTCTCCGACTCATCCATATAGACGGAATACGGATCGTCAAGCACTTCCGCCATACCGGATAATGCACCGTCGAGTAGTTCTTTATCCGTTACGTCCTCTAGATAGTTCTGTTCGATCATTTGACGGACCTGATCAACTTTTTTCCAATCACCCGTCGCATTCGCAGACGACGATGACGTCGAGACAGAATCCGTTCCGCCCGCCGCTAACATACCGACGGCACCTGCCCCTAAACCAAGCCCGAAGGTACTGACCGCGATGACTGCTGTTGTAGATTTTTTCACGCTTGATTCCCCACTTCCGTTAAAAAACGCATTATTTTTTTCAGTATAGCAAAAAAAGATAGGTTACCCTATCTTTTCAGTATTCTATGGGATGTCAAAAGATGTACGGTGCCGGGTCGACTGCATTCGGTTGACCGGCAGCCCACTCTCCCTTATGCAATTCGAAATGCAGATGCGGTCCTGTCGACCAGCCGGTTGATCCAAGTGTGCCGACGGTTTGACCCGGCATGACCGTTTGACCGGCTTTGACATCGATTGACTCCAGGTGGGCATAAACGGTCGTATAGACCTGATCATCAATTAAATGAGTTACCATGACGACATTGCCGTACCCCGTCGCACTGCCTGCACGCAAAACAATTCCTCCGGCAGCCGCATGAATCGGTGTCCCTTTCGCATTGACGAGATCGATTCCCTTATGGATCTCCGGCTTTCCAGTCAACGGATTGTTTCGTGGACCGAACGGTGATGAGACATAGCCTTGCACCGGTAAATGGAACGGACGATTCGAATCGACGTCTGCTGGTGTATCAGGTGTTTCAGAAGGTACTTCGACTTCAGGGACGGGTGGCTTCGTTTTCTCAGCATCCGCTTCCTGTTGTTTCGCTGCAGCAGCACGCGCAGCTTCTGCTTGCCGTTTGGCTTCCGCTACTCGCTTCGCTTCGGCTTGACGTGCTGCCTCGATTGCCCGTCGCTTTGCTTCTTCTTTTGCTTTTCGTTCTGCTTCTTTCAGTGCAGCCAGTTCATTTTGAATCAACTGTCGCTGATCAGCGAGAATTTCTGCTTCTTCAGCTTTTGAGAACTGCTCTTGTTGCAACGCTTTTACCTTCGTGTTCAACCGGACGACCAGCTTTCGCTTCAACTCCGATTCCGCGATGATTTGCGTCTGAAGGACAAGTAATTTCCGTTGCTCCCGCTTCAGACTCTCGAGCAACAACGCTTGCTCGGATCGCTGTTCGTTCAACTGGCTGACGTTCGTCTTATATGTTTGCAGGACATCATCATCTTGCTTCATGATCTCACTGACTGTGCTGAAGCGCGAAATCAAATCACCGAAGTCTTTCGCGTCAAGCAAGACCTCGATGTAGGTAACGTCTCCTTTTTGCTGGACGGAACGTAAGCGACTGCCTAGTAAATCTTCTTGTTGATGTAATTCCTTCAACGTTTCGGAAATGGATTCTTCCGTCAGACGTAATCGTTCCTTAGATGCAACAACAGCCGCTTGTTGATCGGCTATCTTACGCGCTAAATCATCCAAACGGCTGTTGACTTCATCCAGTTGCGCACGGGCTTCCTTGCGCTGCTGTTTCGTCAAGATCAACTTCTCTGATGTCTGATTCTGTGATCGTTCCGTCTCTTTTAGACGGCTTTCGACCTCCTGTTGTTCCTTCAACAAATCTTCTTTCGACGTGGCATGAACGGACACACTAGTTCCAATCAAAGCTAAGCTCAGGACGACAGAATAGAATCGGACTTTCATGAGAAGCATCTCTCCTCTATTTTATTTTTAAATGAATCGATTAAATCTTCAAGAAACGACCGAGTGACGTTGTCGATCCCCAGACACCGATAAATGCACCGAGACCGAGTAAGATTAAGACGACCTCTAGTGATAATTGTCCTGGCGGAATCAGTGAGAAGATTCCTTCGTTAATCGTTGCCAGTTGAGGTTGAATCACATTATACGAGGCTTCATAACCAAAGTAGACAACGACAATTGGGATGATCGCACCCAATATCCCCATCAACAACCCTTCAACGAAGAACGGTGCACGGATGAATCCGTTTTTCGCTCCTACGAGACGCATGATCTCGATTTCCCGACGACGGGAGAAGATCGTGACTTTGATCGTATTCGAAATGAGGAACATCGCCATGAACGTCAAACCGACGATCAGGATGATTCCACCGATCCGAACTCCTTCAAGG
Organism: Exiguobacterium sp. s161; assembly: GCF_018619045.1. Classification (NCBI taxonomy): domain Bacteria; kingdom Bacillati; phylum Bacillota; class Bacilli; order Caryophanales; genus Exiguobacterium; species Exiguobacterium sp. s161. Next base: position 409,033 of record NZ_JACSNH010000001.1, on the reverse strand, counting down.
AAGTTAAACATCTTTTTAACATAGTCCTTACCATATTCGACACTATCTATATTTTCCATTTTATTGATGGAATTTGCAAGTGTTTCTGTCTCTTTTGGTGAGGTAGCTTTGACGATGTATCGATCGTGAAGCGGGTTATCTTTTTCAACAGACCGATACGCTTGTGAACCTTCGCCAAGTTGCTCCTTGAAGCGGTCCAGTTCTTCTTCTTTCGAACTATAACGGACAGAGGCGACACCCGGTAATTGCTTCAATGAATCGCCAACTGAATCAATTTTTGCTTGGTCTGCTTCCCGTTCAACAAAGACTTGGATTTCGACATCTTTTTCGACGTTATCAGAAATCTTGTTGACGTTGAACATGAGCATTGCGAATATTCCTACGAGAAGTAGTGTGACGGTAACGGCACTGACTGAAGCGAATGTCATCCAGCCGTTCCGGACGAGACCTTTTGCCCCTTCCCGTAAATGACGGAATCCATTAAACTTCATAGCCGTACATTCCTTTCTCTTCGTCTCGGACGATTTTTCCACCGTCGATCGCTAAGACACGATGACGCATCTTGTTGACGATGTCTCGGTTGTGTGTCGCCATTACGACCGTTGTCCCACGGCGATAGATCTCTTCGAACACTTCCATGATCTCCCATGCAGTATCCGGGTCCAAGTTTCCTGTCGGTTCATCGGCGATGACGAGTGACGGACGGTTGACGATGGCTCTCGCGATCGAGATTCGTTGTTGTTCGCCCCCAGATAATTCATCCGGATAGTTCCGTTCCTTATGCTTGAGCTTGACGAGATCGAGTACCTCGAGCACCTTCTGGCGGATTTGTGACTTGTCTTCTCCTACGACCTCTAATGCGAAGGCGACATTTTCATAAACCGTCAATGACGGGAGTAGTTTGAAATCTTGGAAGATGACGCCGATTTGGCGACGAAGTTCGGGGATTTGACGGTTCTTCAACTTACCGACTTCGATTCCTTTAAATAAAAATGAACCGCTCGTTGGTTTCTCTTCGCGGTACATCATTTTCATGAATGTTGACTTACCCGCACCCGACGGACCGACGATATAGACGAATTCGCCTTGATCAATCGTCAAATCGACCTCACGGAGTGCCGTGACGCCGTTCGGATAAATCTTACTGATTCGTTGCATCTTGATCACGTACTTCACATCCTTACTTATTTACTGATGCTGAATGGATAGGTCTAAAAACCTACCGACCACCATTATAACAGGGACGAAATTGAACGCACATTACAATCAAATGTCATTTCAAGCGATGATACCATAAAAAAGAGGTACGAGATGACGAACACATGTCGTGTCTGTCATCTCATACCCCATCATATCCCATAATTACTTTTTATCCGCGAGCCAGTCAGCAACGGCAACGATTTCTTCATCCTCTTTGAGGATTCCAGCCGGCATTTGCCCTTTCCCGTTCTTGATGATCTCTTGAATCTCTTCTGAAGAGTATTTCGAGCCGACCTTCGTCAGATTTGGTCCGACATTTCCTTCAAGGTTGTTCCCGTGACACGATGCACAGTTGTTCGCGAAGATTTTTTCCGCATCAACAGCTGTTTCCGTCTTCGACGAATCATCGTTCATCGTCGACTCTTCCTTCGTACTTGACGAATCGCTAGAGCTGGAGTCGTCACTACCACCACATGCTGCGAGTGCAAGCGTTGTTCCTAACCCTAACGCGAGTAACAAGTTTTTCAGCTTCATCCGGATATCCCCCTCTTGTAAGTATCTAAGTAAACACTTCTGACCTAGTTAGAGTATAACCGTTATCCGGAAGAGTTAAGCATGATTTCACAAAAACTTCACGAGTTTGGAACAATTACGGCACATTCCGGTAGCGTTTGTCGTCCGTAAAACCGAGTCCCAGCACCTCATGCGCCTCGCTGACGACGAGGAACGCTGACGGATCGATGTGTTTGACGATCTCTTTAAGCGTTGTGATTTCTCCTTGGCGGACGACGACCATCAGCATCGGTTTCCGTGTCCGCGTAAACGCACCTGCCGCCTCGATCTCCGTCGCTCCGCGATCGAGCGTTTCGAAGATTTCCTTCACTAACGCTTCCCGTTGATCGGAGATGATATAAGCGAGCTTGTCGTTCGTGATCCCGAGTTGGACGACGTCGATCATCTTGATCGTGATGAACAAGGCGACAAGCGCGTACAGTCCGATCTCAAGCGAGAAGATTGTCGCTGCACTGATGACGATCGTTCCGTCGAGCAAGGCGATACAGAGATGAAGCGGCAATTTCGTGAAGCGATGCAAAATTTGCGCAATCAAATCCATTCCCCCGGTCGAGGCACGTCCCCGGAAGATCAGACCGAGTCCGATCCCGACACCGGCACCACCGAAGATCGCGGCAAGCATCGGATTCATCGTCGCAGCCGGAACATCGAACCGCTCGTAGACAAGGATGACGACCGGTAAAAAGATTGACCCGACGAGTGATTTGACACCAAAACCCATCCCGAGGATCATCCACCCGATCGTCAGCAAGACGACGTTCGCGACGAGTTGGAACAAGCCGGGTGAGATCCCGAACAGATCGTTCAAGACGATCGATAAGCCACTAACGCCTCCTGAAGCGAGTTGATTCGGTGCTAAAAATAAACTAAAGGCACTTGCGACGAACAAGGACCCGATTAACAAATACGCATAATCGCGCACGACTTCCTGACGTGTCGATGTCATGACATTCCATTTCCCCTTATCGATTGATTCTCGTGTTTCATTTTAGCGGAAAAGTCAGACAACGACTAGAGAGGCGGAACAACTCACAGTGTTCCCTTTATACCGCACTAAAGGGCGGACTGTAGCGGACGATGCCGCTGACGCCACGCAACCCATTCCGTTCGAGGGCAAGGACGAGAAAGACTTCTGGCGGAACGGGGAACGGTGGCTCAATACCGTAGTCGATCGCCCGTTCGAAACCAAACTGTGGATAGTAGCTGTCGTGACCAAGTACGACAATGTGTGATTCACCGGCGTCTCGTGCATCCTCGATCACCTGGCGGATCAACTCAGAACCGATCCCCTTTCGTTGCCAAGCCGGCAACACACCGACCGGTGCTAAGGCAAGCGACGAAATGTCACCGATATGGATTCGGCTCAAGAGAACATGACCGACGATCTCCCCTTTGTCGGTCACGGCGACGCGACCGAAGACCGGTTGCGCCGCTTCATCCTCGCGTAACGCATCCACGAGGTTCGCTTCGTTCGGTTGTTCGAACGCTGCTTCATGGACAAGCCGAATTCCCGCTGCATCCTTGAAGCCTTCTTTACGGATAATCATCAGCTATTGCTCCCTTCGAGTGGTTTCGTTGCGAGTAGCGTGAACTCGGACGGGATGTTCTCACCGTTCCAGCCACGATGCTCGTCGAATCGTTCTAATGTGAAACGTGTTGCGATGACGCCGTTTAAAATCTCACTCAGCGTAAAGTAACGGACGGAGACGTCCGGAAAATCGGTTTGTTCCGCGTCCGTAAAGTGTGTCTTATACGCCAAATCGCCTGATTGCAACGCTTGATCGAAATAACGCGGTCGATACGTCAAATCCGCATCAATCCAGCGTCCGACCGGATGAAAATCGCTAAGGATCAGCTGACCGCCAGGCCGCAAGATCGTAAACAGAATCTGCAGAAAACGCTCGAGATCCGCAAAATAATGCAAAATGCCACCTTCTAAGTAAAGGAGATCAAACGTATCGCGATATCGTTCAAGGTCAATCGCGTAGAGATCGCAGACGACATAGTGGATTGATGTCTCAGCATAGTGCGCCAGTTCAAGCGCATACTTGGCATTCTCCTCTGAGATATCGAACACCGTGACGTCCGCCCCGAGTAACGCTAACGGCACCGCCTTGCGTCCGTTCGAACCACAGATGTTCGCGATCGTCTTCCCGGCGACGTCTTCGAAATGACGACGATGTTTCTTCAAACATGCGGCTGGATCTTGTTTGATGATCGCAGCATATTCTGCCGGTGTTCCGTCGCGTTTCTCCCAAAACTCATACGCCCGGTACTCCCACGCCTGTTTGTTGATCCGACTTTGCTCCTGCATGACTGTTCCCCCTTTGACGGTCAAAAAACCAGTCGAACATCGTCCGACTGGTTGATTGTCTTACATATTCATCAGACGGAGGTACGCATCGATGAAGCCCATGATGTCACCATCCATTGCTCCTTGCGTGTTCCCGACTTCATAGTTCGTCCGGTGATCCTTGACCATGCTGTATGGGTGGAAGACGTACGAACGAATTTGGCTACCCCATGCGATATCCGATTTTTCACCACGGATTTCGTCGAGTTTCTTTTGTTGCTCTTCGATTTCGCGTTGGTAAAGTTTCGCTTTCAACATCTTCATCGCCGCTTCACGGTTTTTGATCTGCGACCGTTCTTGTTGACATGAGACGACAACGCCTGTTGGAACGTGTGTGATCCGGACAGCCGAGTCTGTCGTATTGATGTGCTGACCACCGGCACCAGAGGCACGGTACGTATCGATCCGTAAATCTTCCGTACGGACTTCGATGTCGATGTCATCGTTGAATTCCGGCATGACATCACACGAGACGAACGATGTATGACGGCGACCTGACGAGTCAAACGGTGAGATCCGGACGAGACGATGGATCCCTTTTTCGGCTTTTAAGTATCCATAGGCATTGTGCCCTTGAATACGGAGCGTGACCGATTTGACACCCGCTTCATCACCCGGTTGGTAGTCCATCGTTTCGACTTTCCAGCCTTGCTTGTCGCAGAAACGTTGGTACATACGGAGAAGCATCGATGCCCAGTCTTGCGACTCGGTACCACCTGCACCTGGGTGCAACTCGAGGATCGCGTTGTTCGCGTCATACTCGCCGTTTAAGAGGATTTGTAGTTCGAAGTCTTCGAACTTCTTCTTGAGGTCACCAAGTTCTGACTCGAGCTCTTCTTGAAGATCCGCATCCGGCTCTTCCTTGATCAATTCGTACGTCAAAGCGACGTTCTCGTGACCTGCTTCGAGTTCTTTGTATTTGTCGACCATCGCTTTTAAGCCGTTCGACTCATCGATGACTTTTTGTGCTGATTCCTGGTTGTTCCAGAAGTCTGGGTACGTCATCTCGTTTTCAAGTTCTTCGATCCGAGCAATCTTCGACTCGAGATCGAGTGATGCCTTATATTCGTCGAGTTTCTTTTCCATCCACTCGGCGGTGTTGCGAATTTCTGCTAATTCCATGTGTTCCACCTTCTCTTTCCGTGAAAAGAGGCAGGAATCTCCTGCCTCTCTTTCAGTCGATTCATCACTTATGCCTGACGGCCGTGACAGTTCTTATATTTCTTACCGGATCCACACCAGCACGGATCGTTGCGTCCGATTTGGTCGTTTGGATTTTTCCGGACCGGCTTTTTCTTGACCGCTTTATCTTCCTTACCCGAAACCGCGACTTCGTCTTGGACGACTTTTTCGCGTTTGAGGTTTGGATCGAGATCTGCCCGAAGGACGAATTGTGTCACTTCTTCAGCGATCGCAGCGTTCATTGCATCGAACATCATCGAACCTTCCGATTGGTATTCACGGAGCGGGTCGTTTTGACCGTATGCCCGGAGGTGAATCCCTTCACGGAGTTGATCCATTTGATCGATATGGTTCATCCAGTGTTGGTCAACGGCACGAAGAACGATAACTTTTTCGAACTCATCGAATGCTTCGGCTGGGACTTCTGACCGTTTGTGCTCGTAGTGTGCGAATGTCCGCTCTTTGAGCAACTCGATGATCTCTTCGCGTTCTTTTCCGAAGAGGTCGCTTTCCGTGACCTTCTCTTCGATCGCAAGCGTCTGGTTTGCCCACTCCGCAAGCGCACCGATGCTCCACTCTTCCGGGACGAACTCGACCGGCGTGTACTGATGAACGCCTGCTTCGATCGTCTGCTCGATCATCGGACGGACGATATCTGACACGGAACCCGCATCGAGAATCGCTGCCCGGTCCGCGTACATGACTTTCCGTTGGTCCGCCATGACGTTATCGTAGCCGAGGACTTGTTTCCGCGCATCAAAGTTGTTGCCTTCGACGCGTTTTTGAGCCGATTCAACGGCACGAGACACCATCCGGCTCTCGATTGGTTGTGAATCATCCATTCCGAGACGGTCCATCATCGACTGCAGCGAATCAGAACCGAAACGACGCATCAATTCATCTTCAAGTGAGAGATAGAATTGTGATGCCCCTGGATCTCCTTGACGACCAGCACGACCACGGAGCTGGTTATCGATCCGGCGTGATTCGTGACGTTCTGTCCCTAGGATGAAGAGACCACCTTTATCTAAGACACCTTCACCAAGCTTGATGTCGGTACCACGACCGGCCATGTTTGTTGCGATCGTGACCGAGTTCGCTTGACCGGCGTTCTCGATGATTTCCGCTTCACGTGCGTGGTTTTTCGCGTTCAAGACTTCGTGACGAATGCCACGTTTCTTGAGGATGTTACTGAGTAACTCCGACGTCTCAACGGCAACCGTACCGACGAGGACAGGCTGTCCTTCGCGGTGGGCGCGTTCGATTTCGTCTGCGACGGCAGCGAACTTCCCGTTCATCGTTTTGAAGATCAAGTCCGGCATATCGTTTCGGACGACGGGTTTGTTCGTCGGAACCGGTACGACGTGCATGTTGTAGATGTTACGGAATTCTTCTTCCTCCGTCTTCGCTGTACCCGTCATCCCGGCAAGCTTCGTATACATTCGGAAGAAGTTTTGGTACGTGATCGTCGCAAGCGTCATCGATTCGCGTTGAATCTCGACGCCTTCCTTCGCTTCGATCGCTTGGTGCAGACCTTCTGAGTAACGACGCCCTTCCATGACACGACCTGTGAACTGGTCGATGATCATGACTTCGTCTTCACGCACCATATAGTCGACGTCGCGGTGCATGACGGCATTCGCCCGCAGTGCGAGGCTCAAATGATGGTTGAGTGAGACATGCTCGAGACCAAACAGGTTATCGATGCCGAAATATTTCTCAGCGCGGTCGATCCCTTGCTCCGTCAACAGAACACTCTTCGTCTTGATGTCGACCGTGTAGTCTTCATCTGCTTTCATGATTTTCGCGAACGTGTCCGCTTGCGAATAGAGCGCTGTCGATTTCTCGGCAGACCCTGAGATGATGAGCGGTGTCCGCGCTTCATCGACGAGGATTGAGTCGACTTCATCGACGACAGCGTAATGGAGCGGTCGTTGTACACGGTCTTCTTTATACAGGACCATGTTGTCACGCAAGTAGTCGAAACCGAACTCATTGTTCGTTCCGTACGTGATGTCACAGCTATAGGCTGCTTGTTTTTCCTGACGCGACATGCTTGAGAGATTCAAGCCGACCGATAGACCAAGAGCCGCATAAAGAGGTTCCATGATGTCACGGTCACGTTTTGCAAGATATTCGTTGACGGTAACGACGTGAACGCCGTTGCCAGCGAGGGCATTCAAATAAACAGGGAGTGTTGCGACGAGTGTCTTACCTTCCCCGGTCTTCATTTCGGCGATATCCCCGTTATGCAGGACATATCCACCGATCAACTGAACGCGGTAGTGACGCATGCCGAGAACGCGTGTCGAAACTTCGCGACAGACCGCGAAAGCTTCCGGTAAAATATCATCTAAGTCTTCTCCGTTAGCGAGACGCTCACGGAATTCAACGACTTTTCCTTCGAGTTCTTGATCCGATAACGCACCGATTTGTGTCTCGAATGCTTCCACAGCGTCTGCTGCTTTTTCGGCTTTCTTCAGGACACGTTTCGTTGGTGCAAATAATTCTTTTAGAAAATTAGCCATGCCTTACAGTCCCCTTACTTCGAACGATTCTTTGAACGAACAGAATTCCGAGATTTTTCCTTTATTCAGTGTACCGAATACGACGTCAAATTTCAACAAGCGGACCGAGTAGCGGTCTCGGTCTTTCGTCATAGAGCAAACGTATCGTGTTTAAAAATAGTTTTCCATCATATCAAAAAGGGACTCGCCCGTAAGAGCGAGTCCCTGTTGCATTCATTATTCTGGTTCAATCAAACCGTAACGACCATCCTTACGACGGTAGACGACGTTCGTGTTGCCCGTTTCTGCGTCTGAGAAGACGAAGAATGCGTGTCCGAGCATGTCCATCTGAAGAATCGCTTCTTCCGTGTCCATTGGTTTGAGTGTGAAACGCTTCGTCCGAACGAGTTCGAGTTCTGCCTCGTCCTCTTCATAGACTGGCGCTTCCGCTTCCGGTCCTTCGAGCGTTTTGAAGTACTCTCCGATGCCGCCTTCTTTAGCGCGTCCTCTCCGGTTCAACTTCGTTTTGTGTTTCCGGATTTGACGTTCGAGCTTATCGACGACGAGGTCGATGGCTGCATACATATCGCCATTGATATCCTCTGCGCGGAGCAAGAGGTTTGGCATTGGAATCGTCACTTCGACTTTTTGCTTCTCATTGTTGACTTTGAGATTGACATAAGCCGTTTGCGCTTCCGTAGGAGTTGTAAAATAACGAGTTAACTTTTCAAGCTTTTTCTCGACGTAATCCTTGAGAGCATCTGTGACGTCCAAGTTTTCACCGCGAATGTTGTAGATCATGTAAACTCCTCCTTAAGTAACCGGTTGAACCTATGAATTCGAGATGATCCAGTCGTTTCCTTCTGAATATTCGAAATTCTTTGGTTCGTTTTTATTATAGCACGATAAGTGAAGGAAGACCATGAAAACGATGACATTCTCATGAACGTTCACTTCGATTCTTAGCGTACGATAATATTGAAGCATGTTGATGTTAACGTATATACCCGTTTCAAATGGATTCAAAACAAAAACCGCTTTTAGGCGGATGGCCTAAAAACGGTGGCGGCTGCTATTGGATTAGATCTTTGAAACGTTCGCAGCTTGTGGACCACGATCGCCTTCAACGATTTCAAATTCCACTTCTTCGCCTTCTTCAAGTGATTTGTAGCCATCGACTTGAATCGCTGAGAAGTGTACGAAGACGTCTTTCGCGTCAGACGTTTCGATGAATCCATAACCCTTTTCAGCATTAAACCATTTGACTTTACCTTGTTCCATTCGAATTCACGTTCCCTTCGCAAACCAGAGTACGAGAGCAAGCTCTCACGAATTAGTCTATCAAAAGAAGGAATTATTGACAATTAAAAATTCTGATTATTTAGAAACCATTACCACGTAATTATCAATTTCCACCAAGACATTGTTCTATATTTCAAAAAATTACATTGTCATTACATTTGTAATATTGTATTATATCGTTAGTAATTACCTGTTTTATCCATTGTCCCATTTGAGGAGGATGTAGTCGACATGCGACCATTCCATAATGATGAAAAGTATCGAATCACGAAGCGGACCGTAGCGATCTTACCTTGCTACGACATGATGAAGCAGTCCATCATCGTGCTAGAAGATGGTTCTACCATCATGACGCCACTTCGACCGTATCAACTGTTGCAATTATCGTGCAGGCAGTACAATAGTTCTATTGAGGAACGGATCGTCACCGCAAAACGTGTCGCATCCGTGAAAGGAAAAGTCCCGATTGTCATCGAACCGTCACTCGGCCTCGTCTTTTTCCCTACCAAATCACCGAAACGTGATGATTGCGAATGGTACGCTTGGAGTCATATGATTGATGTCCTCGAAGAGGATGGACAGACTAAGCTGAAGACCCGCAATGGCATGATCCTTCCCGTGAACGCCTCTCCTTACATCGTCCGCAACCAAATGAAAGCAACAGGTGAGCTTATGGCTCGCTATCAACAATTGAACGCGATGACATTAGAGGAACGCTTTAATGCAATCAAATCTTGAAAAAACGAAGGTTGGGCGATATTTTCGCTCAACCCTTTTTCGTTTCTGCCGATATATAATAAGATGATGTATTTTGAAAAAAGGAGGACGTTTGATGAATATCCAGTTGAATCCAGCTCGTTCGACGGTACCTGCCGGACAAACCGTGCTTTCGGAGACGAAGACATATAAAGGAACCGTCTTGGAACAAACAGGACCGCATACGGCGCTCGTTCAAGTCGGACGGGATAAAATCGAGATGACATTCACTGGAGATGTTCCGACAGGTGATTTCCAGTTTAAAGTGAAAGGTCAAACGGCAGAAGGTTATCTGATCGAACAGCTACCGGCCGTCTCAGAGTCTGACGCTGAAACACCGTCCGCCGTCTCGATTCCGTCAAACGTCGATCCTGCTTTACTCGAAGGCGTACCAGCAGAACTGAAACCAGCTGTCGCAAAACTCCTTGCGAGCGGTCAGTTGCCTCAAACACCGGAAGTCGTCGCCCAACTGGTCACAGCTTTACAAGGCAGCTACAAGGATCTTGTCCTTGAACTCGTCTCGCGTCCTGACAATTCCCTTCCACCGGAAGCGGAACTATTGATCGATAGTCTGTTAGCGACGACAGAAGAATTCGTCGATGTCCTTCCGGAACGTGACGCCTTACGCGACCAACCGACATTCGAAAAAGCCGTTGCGCTTGACGTCGCACGCGCTACTTTACCGACGCAGCGTGATATCGAAGACGCAACACCATTGCATATGCGTCAGTACATTGAACACTTGCCAGCAAAGGAACGTCCCGCACTCATCACGGCGCTTGAGCAAGGAGACGTCGAAACGGTCCGTAAACAACTAACGCCTCACTTCCCGCAAGCTCCACTCGAGACGAAGACGAGTGTCCGTGAGCAATTGATCGGTCTGACGGCGCGTGCTGCAAGTCCGGTCGAGCCCGCAACTGCGACGCGTTCAGCTCTGACCCTCGTCCGAGAGGTGACCCCTCGCTTAGCGGAGGTGACGAACGACTTCAAAAGCCAACAGCGAACGATTGTGTCACAACTACGACAAATCGAACCACTCGTCGAGTCCCGCCCGGTGCAAATGGTCGCTGTCATTGAAAGTACGGCACACCGGTTGAAGCAAATGTTCCAGCAAACGGACGCGATGTTGCATACGACGATGCGGGATGAAAAACAGTTGATCCACTTTTTATCGAAGCTCGAACGCGGTGCTGAACTCGCTTCCCTCGGTCGGGGAACAGAAGCGAAGGCACTACTGCAAGAAGTCCGGACGGGCTTTGAAGCCTTCCGCTACGCGCCAGCAAACGTCCGTCCGACCTATTTACCGGAATGGAACACGTCAAGCACACGAACGCCAAATGACGCACCAGCAAAGCTCATACCGTATGAGCCAAAGCAAAATAGTCCGCGGGTCTTACAAGAAACGGTTCAAAAAGCACTGCAGCTACAAAGTGCCGAGTTGAAGCTCGCTGCTCCGACTCTCAATCCGGAAGCTTCGAAACTTCAGTCATTCTTGACGACGCAACAGCAAATCAATAAGCCTGATAATCAACAACAGTTGAATCAGATTCTATTATCGCTTCCGGTACAGATCGTCGAAGCGACAGCCGGTCTTCATGTTCACCTTCAAAATAAACGACCGGATGAAGTGATCGACTGGGAAAACAATACATTGTACGTCCAGCTGAATACAAAACGTCTCGGTGACATTGGCGTACGTGTCGAAACCGTCAACCGGAAGATGCAAATCACAATTGAAAACGATCTGCCGATTCTCGAGCGACTCGCTGCACCGTTCCTTGAACGGACGACGGACGCCTTAGAAGCGACCGGTTATCAAGATGTCCGGATTCAGTTCCGACCGTTCACGAAGGAAGAACGACAAGACGTCGCCAAACAAAAAGATAAGACACCAAACGGGTATGATTACCGGATTTAAAGGAGGAAGCCATGTACCAGAAAATCGATTTGAAGCACCGGAAATCTGCTGCCGTTCTGCGTTACGATGAAGCGTCCGGACAAGCACCTGTCGTTGTCGCCCGCGCGACAGGACAAGCGGCCGACCGAATCTTGCAGGAAGCACGCGCCAACGGAATCGCTGTCGAACACGATACCTCATTACTCGGTCATCTGCTCGATCTCGACCTCGGGACCGCGATTCCACCGCAACTCTACGACGTCATGGCAGAACTCCTCTTATTGATCGAAGAACTGGACCACGCGAAAGGACGACAGACATGACAGAACAAGAACTGTATCAGATGACCCCACAACAATTGACAGAAAAGATGTTGCAAGGACTTGTCTTTCAATATGAACAGGCGATATCAGCGATTGAAGTAAAAGCGTTTGATCACATGAATGAACGTCTGCAAAAAGCCTACGCACTACTGACGAAGCTTTCGGAAGGACTGCATGACGACGGCGGAATCATCACGTCCCAACTCGAAGCCTTGTATTTCTACCTCGGTCAACAGACGCTGCGTGCCTACACAGAACATCACGTGCTCACGGAAGCACTTTTCCTTGCTGAAGAACTGTTGGTTACATGGCAAGCAGCAAGTACAAATAAGCGCCCGCTCGCTCGGGCAGCCCATCATGCAGGATATGAAAGGATGGCATACGAATGAAAATCTCAAACAATGTCCAAGCACTAAAGGCGTATCGCAACCTGACGGCGAATCAATTAAATGTCAAGACAACGATGGATAAACTCTCAAGCGGTCAGAAGATTAACCGTGCTGCGGACGATGCAGCCGGTCTCGCCATCTCTGAAAAGATGCGGAATCGCTTGCAAGCACTCGATAAAGCGGAACAAAATGTTCTCGATGGCATCTCGATGGTGCAGACGTTAGAAGGCGGCATGAACGAAACGCATAGTCTCTTGCAACGGATGCGTGAACTCGCTGTCCAAGCAAGTAACGGAACTCTTGCGCCTGAAGACCGCTCTTCGATTCAATCGGAAATCGATCAATTGACGAATGAAGTGACACGGATCGCAAAAACGACCCAGTTCAACGGAAAAGATATCTTAACGGGTGACTTTGCTGAAGGGAAAAGCGCCCTCTTCATTCAAACGAACGCTGGGGCAAACGAAGGTATCTCGGTTACAGTCGAAGACATGCGTGGGCTGGCGCTCGGCATCAGTACGACAACTACACCAGCAACGGGTGGTGTCGCTATGACGGAAACGAGTGGCACGACGGAATATGCGTTAAGCGTCCTGTCGAGTGACAGTGCAAGCACTGCGATCACCCTCTATACGAAAGCGATCGACAACGTTTCGAATCAACGCGCGAAGCTTGGTGCGATCCAAAACCGCTTTGAAGCAACGAATTCCGTTCTCAGTATCAGCCGCGAGAACTTGACGGCGTCCGAGTCACGGATTCGCGATACCGATATGGCACGGGAGATGATGGAGTATGCGAAATATAACATCCTCAACCAATCCGGTATGGCCATGATTGCCCAAGCGAACGCATTACCGCAAGGCGTCTTGCAACTACTCAACTAAGAAGGAAGTGTCAGCTATGGACATTCGCCGCATTCAAGAAACCCAACGACTTCAGTCAGCTCGGTCCGGTCCTCGGGAAGTCGAGGCATCGACGACCTTCTCTGCCTTAATGCAGGATAAACGAGAACATAAAGGTTATGAACGTCTCCAGCAAAAGTTACTGCTCGTAGAAGAGCACGGTCAACTCCTCGCTGAGAGTCATACGATTGAAAACCTAGAGAGCTACAAGGAGAAGATCAAGGACTTCCTAAAGGATGCACTGGATCAGTCGCAACAACTAGAAGAGAAACGCGGCTTCAATCGCCGCGGACGGACGAAAATCTATAAAGTCGTCGAACAAGTCGATACGAAGCTATTGCAATTGACGGACACCGTCTTATCTGGAGAATCAAGACGACTTGATATTTTAGATCAAGTCGGGGAAATCAAAGGCATGCTCGTCAACGTCTTTGTCTAATCCGACAACACGAGGAGACTATCCATGCCTGAATTGTATTTAAAAAAATGTAAGTGTACCTATTGCTTAAAAGAAACAGAAACGAAGCGTGTCTTGTCTCGTCATATTCGGGTCGATCGAACGGATTTTGACGGCTTCGTCCATTACCAAGGATCGAATCCCTATCTGTACGAACCGATCCAGTGTTCCCACTGTCGCTTCGTCTTTCATGAATCGTTTGAAAAGTTGCGGACGGACGTGCGTCAGACACTCGAAGAGCAAATCTTGCCGACGCTCCCGGTATTATCGTTCGCAGCAACGGAACGAACAATTGAACAATCCTTACAGCTATATAAATTAGCGCTCTATACCGCGCAAGTGACCGGACAAAAAGAAGCGATTCTTGCCATGCTCGGCGTCCGGATTGCTTGGATGTACCGGATGCTCGGAGACGAAGCACAAGAATTACAGTGGATGGAACGGTCGGTTACGAAGTACGAAGCCCTGTATCTCAACTATACCGACGCTGTTCGTACTGGTATTCCTCACGATGTCCTCTTACTGCGAATCAGTGACTTATATGCTGTCTTAAAACGGACGGATGATGCAAAACAATGGTATGGTCTCATCTTCCAAAGTAAGACCGTGTCGGACCGGACAAAAAAAGAAGCACGGGAACATTGGGAATTGTATCGTGAAACACATAACGTCTAACGAAACTACATAAAAAAGGAGGATCATGCATGCGACACATGTCTCGCGTCCAGTGGTATGTCATCGTTACGTACATTGCCATTCTCGGATCAAGCTGGTTTCATGCTGGTCCGATTTTTGCTGTCTTCAGTACAATCACCGGACTTCTCTATTGCTCATGGGTAGCTCGTGCGTCTGGAACGTTACCAATCATCCGGCGAGCAATCGAGTGGTTCACGATCGGTATCATCTTGAACTTCGCCTTCAGCTTCTTACCAACTGCCTGGCACCCCCCAGAACTCGATACCGTCGTCAACCTGACGATTACCGGCTTTTTTATCCTGACAGCGATAACTTTCGCGAAACAAATCAATTGGTCGACGGTCCGGCGCTTACCGCTTCTATACGTCGACGGGATTTTACTCTTCGGTATGACATTCGTCTTCGGCTACACGATCATCTTGCGGTATATACCGGATATTGCTCGTTCTTCCATTGAACTCGTGGGGATGAGCGGTTTTGCACTTAGCTTCATTGCACAACTGTTCTTTTTCTTCTTACTTTATACGACCGGCTTACACAATAAATCGCATCGCTTACTGATTCAATCGATGCTGTTGTTCATCTTTGCGATTTTTGGTTACTATACGTTTTTCATCCGGGATCAGCTCGACATTGCCAGTTGGTTCTTTCCGCTTTATCCGGTCAGCTTATATGGTCTCTTGCAGTATTATCGAAAAACGTACTCTCCGGAAGCCTCTGAACGATGGACAATCTCGTACCTTCCCTACCTCAGTCTCTTGATTGTCGTTGGTGGCATCTCGTACGCGCCGATTCCATCTACCATATACTGGAGTAGTCTCATCGGTCTCTTCTCGCTCTTTTTCGTACGCCAATTTTTCTCCGAGCGTCAAAACACACGGCTCTTACGCGAGCTGAGCCTTTCGGAAAATGAGTTATTGCAACGCGTCAGCGAAAAAACGGAGCGCCTGGAACTGCGAAAGGAAGAGTACCGTCGGCTATTTTTGAATCATCCGTATCCGATCGTTCGGATGGATGCCAATGGTCATGAAAAAGCGATGAATCCGATCGCGGAACAGTATTTCCCTGCCGGACAGCTTCCGGATCAACTGATGGAACAGATCGTCCCAATCAGCTGGCAAGGAACACCAATCGAACATCAACTGATGCAACTCGACGACGGACGCGCCTTTGAAGTGACGGTCATCTCGATTCCGCGCGAGCATGACTTCTATATCATCTTAGCGGACAGGACGCATGCCTTGACGGAAGAACGGATGTTGCGTTCGCTCGGATACCAGGACGCGCTTACCGGATTACCAAATCGTCGCTATTTCGAGGAAGTCCTATCGAATGAATTAAAACATTGGCAAGAAGGATCGTTACTGTTCATCGACTTGGATGGCTTTAAAGGCATCAATGATCAGTTCGGTCATGATGCGGGGGACTTCGTTCTACAAGAGACCGCACGACGCTTAGAAGCCGATTTGCAGGAAGCGGAGATGGCAGCACGACTTGGCGGCGACGAATTCATCGTCTTCCTGCATAGGGATCGCACAGGTACGATCCATTACGCAGAAAGCATTCTCAAGCGGCTGAATAAGGTATTCCTTTATCAAGCGCAGACGATGCATGTCACGCCTTCGATCGGAATAGCACGTTACCCGGAAGACGGAACGACGACGAGCCTTCTGCTGATTCGCGCCGATGAAGCGATGTATACCGTCAAACAGGAAGACAAAAATGCCTATCGCTTCAAATAAAAAGAACGGAATCCGCGGATTCCGTTCTTTTTATCGTGTCATGATTCACGGCGGTACTTTTCTTCCTCATACACATCCGGTTGTTCCGAGATTGGACGCTCGAGCGCTTCCCACGACTCTGTCTCGACATCCGGTTCAATGAACTGATCATATGAACCGTCCGATTGGAAATAGGTTTGTGGTGCACGGCGTTTAGCTGGCTCTTGTTTCTTCACGAAAGATTCCTCCCTCACGCAAAAACATTACTGACGCGAATCAAAATACGGAGAAAAGCTATTGTCGACATCCTCATACGGATCGACGTATGATTTCCGACTCGACTGGGTCTGACGCAACTGACTAATTTGTACCCCTAATTTAGCCGTTTCTGCTGATAATTTCAAGTCGATTTGTCGACTGTCTGCTACCAACTCCTGAATGATTGCTTGATTTGCACCGGCTAGTAAATTGGAGTGTGCGGCAATGAATGCTTCCCGTTCGTTGAGCAGATGCTGAATTTTTTCAATCCAATCATCATACGTCTCGTCGTTCGGCGTCTGATCCAGTAACTCCATCAGCCGTTTCGTCTTGAAGCGAAGCGGGTCAAGCGGACTCATCGTTGCTTCGCGAGTTTCATCGCTTCTTTCCACGTCTCACGGAACTCTTCCGCAAAGCCAATCACTTCCTCGATTGCGACGACATCATTCTTGACGTTCGCATCCATCAAACGCCCTTGCATATAATCATAAAGCGCGTTCAAGTCTTTGGATAATGCAATCGACTGATTAAGTGTCAATTGAAGTTCACTGATGATCGCTTGTGCTTTTTGGATGTTCGTATTTTTTTGTTCGATCAATCCTTGTTCAATTGATCGTTTCGCGAGCATCGCGAATTTGATTAATCCTTCATAGAGCATGAGCGTCAAGTCTTGTGGTAATGCGGTTGTGACAGAGTTCGTTTGGTATGTGGCATATGGATTCATGTTAGATCCTCCTTCTTACTGGCCTTGTGTCAAATAGTTCGTCAATGTTGCCGATTGGCTGTTTGCTTGGTTCATCGCTTGTTCCATCGCCGCGAATCGACGATAGTAACTGTCTTCTTTACGCTTGAGCTTGTCTTCCCAAGACAACATACTCTTATCAATGTCAGCGAGCGACTTCCCGAGTCGATAGGTCGTCGCGACGGACCCATCACGTCCGGCGACGCTTGAAACTTTATCACGTAAAGTCGTCGTAAATGCTTGAATCTGACGAATGAATCCACTTAGTCCATCTGGATTTTTAATTTCTGTTCCATCAGGTTGTGTAACTTTTTGAGGTGCCTCGACTGTAAAGAGACGATAGACGCTATCCGGATGTTTTTCAAGCATCTCTTTTAATTTGGTTTCATCGAGTTTGATTTTCCCACCGTCTCGGAAATCACTCGTCGTCGTAATTCCGATTTGCGACAACGAATTCAGTGTGATGGGGCCTGACGCAGATGGAATCGTGTAGTCCGTATCAATCTTTGCTGATAACGTACTGCGGAAATCATTTATCCCGTCTCTTAATAAAGGATCATTCTTCAAGACACCGCTCATCGCTTTCTCTTCCCACTTCTTGACTTCATCTTCACTTAGTTCTTTTCGCTGGGCATCCGTCAATGGTTGATAGTCCCGGAACTTTTCTTCTCGGACTTTTTTATTCATCTTATCAATCAAATCATTGTATTTATCGACGAATTTTTTAATTGTATCAAAGTTCGTCTGTGTATCTAACTTTGTCGTCAACGTCGTCGGACTAGTTGTCGTATTGTTCAACGTAATCGTAAGTCCGTTTTGGACGAAAGTATTGGACGTTTGTTCTAGCGAAGTACCTCCGATTTGATAAGAGGCGTTCGCTCCCGCTTTAGCAGTTTGAGCAGGGAGAGTCGTCAGCGCACTTGCATTCTGATCCGTCCATTTAATCTCATCACTTGTATTCAATTGTCCTGTCGCTTGACGAGATAATACCAGTTTCCCCGTTAGATCGTTAAATACCGCACTGAGTCCTAGCTCTTTTGATCCATTGATTTGATTGACAAGATCACCAATCGTCGCTGTCTCATCCAAATGAAGTGTAACCGTCTTTACTGTTTTTGAACCGTCAGCTGCGTATGTCTGAAGCTCTAGACTTGCTTGTTTCGTTGCGCTGTCTATACCAAGTAGCTGACTATCTTTGAGCATCGTCGTAGTAGAAATAGGAGGTGTAGTGGGCGCCCCTTGACTAATAGTAAGTGATGCTGGAGTCGCTAATCGGTCGATTCTATCGATCGTGATACTTCCTGTTGCTGCTGTTGAGTTCGCTGTAACACTCAAGACATTCGAATTCGAACTCACCACAGACTTTGCCGAATAGTTTTTAGATAACAACATATCACTGGCTGCTGTACGTAGATCAAGTAAAGCGCGATTCATCTCACGATAGGCGTCACGTTGCCAGGTCAAGGTCTGTTTTTTTTGAGAAAGACGATCCACAGGTGCTCGTTCTGCTTGCATCAATTGTTTAATCATTGATTCCGTATCGATTCCACTCGCAAGTCCACTTAGACGTATGTTTGCCATCAAATCCGTCCCTTCTTCTTAAATTCGCTTGTCAATCAATTGATTGAATTCCATGAAAGCCGCAAAAAAATCGAGTTCCTTTTTATTCGGAATTTCTTTGACGACTTGATTATTGGCATCTACGACCTGAATGTAGTATTCATTTAGCTTTTCGTGTTTGACAAACTTCAATCCTGTCCGCTGGACTTCGAGTTTGATGTTCGCCTGTTCGATGGCCGTTTCTAATTTCGTAATATGCTGAGGGGTAGGAAGAATGATGACGCCCTCTTCTGACAAGGATTCCTGATTCGCTTCTATAAAAACGTTACGTGTCGCTTTATAAGGTAAAACATTTTGAGGCAAGTGTAGCCGAATTTCCGTATTAATGGAATTCATTCAAATTCCTCCTTCTATTCTCTACTCTATGTATCGGTCACTCCTTTTGTTTTTATAACAGTTCAGTGAAATTCCTAAAAGTTCTCAATAAAAAACTGTTACCATCAGGCTATAATTTGCCCGATGGTAACAGTTCTGTAATGGATCTTAATAATTTTTGATTAGTTTTAAGGTGCTACACCAATATCTGCTGTTTTCACTGTCAATTCAACCCATTTTGTGATTTTTGAAGAGCTATCTACTTCAACTACATATAGTCGATCACCCGCAGCTACAGAAACTTCAGCCGCGTTCACGATTGCAGTAGCGTACGTAGTAGCTGCGTCGCCCACTTTAGGTTTTGTTAAAGCAGTGCCGGCAGAAGCAACTTTTGCATACTTGAACTTACCCGTTTCCGGTAAAGTTACTTTTGTTTTACCTTCAGCACCAGCACTTAGCGATGCCGTCAATGCTGCTGCATCAGCCGCTACTACTTGTTTGTCTGTTAATGTTAATGCTTTGTACTTCAGTACCTGTCCAGCAGCATTCACTTCGTATACAGCCAAATATTTAGTCGTTTTGGCATCTACACCAGTAATTTCATCACCAGCTTTGTATTCAGTTGAATTAGCCACCTCAGAGTATAGCTTTGGTGCAGTCGGAGCTGTGCTACTCTTCGCATATATAATCTTATTTTGAGTTTCAGCAGTTGCTGTTACTTTAAGTTTTGTCCCTGTCGTTCCTTTTTCAGCTACGACTGTAAGAGCAGGCGCAACGGCTGTTGAGGCAACAAGTTTTTGGTCAATAGTCGATTTTGTAGTATCAAAACCAGTATCAACAATTGAGAATGTATAGTCTTGTGCTTTTGCTGCAAAGTTTTTGACGAAGTATGCTGCATTAATCGTGATTTTTCCGCTCGCAACACTGTAGTCTTTTACTTTATCCCCGGTAGTTCCAGTACTTTTCACAAGAGTTTTATAAGTGTTATCGTCAGCACCTTTAACTTTTACTTTAACAACTAATTTATCAGAACCCAATGTTTTTGTAACATCTGTGAAAGTGATATCGATTGGTTGACCAATTTCTGCTTTTGTAGAGTCCTCTTTAAATTTAGGATCAAGTAAATCAAATTTAAAGTCTTTTTCGAACGTATTAGCAGCAGTATCTCTTACAATCACTTTGATTATTTTCCCAGGTTGTACAGCTGGTACTTTCAAAGAAAATGGTGCAGGAGTTGCTTTTTTACTATCGTATTTTGCGGTAGTTTCAGCGAGAAGTGTGTAGACATCATCAGTTTTCACTTCAGTCCCCTTCTCATCAACAGCATATGCCGAAATAATTGCGTCCCGATCTACCGTTCCTTTATATTCCTTAGAGATGTTTGAGAACGACTCTGAAGTAGATGTCGCAGACACTTTAGATTCAGTAAATTTAAACCCTTTTTCTCCATTTGCCCATGCAACTGTCGCATCCATCTGTTCTAAAGGAGATGATGTTTGACCTGCTTGAACTTTAACAGCTTTATATAATGTATTTTTTTTATCGTCTGTAGAAGTGTCTGTATCTTTTCCAACAACGATTACATCATATGTGCCTGCTGGTAAAAACACATTAAACACTCCGTTAGCATCGGCTTTCGTTGTCCAAGTTGCATCTTTTCCAACGATAGCTACTGTCGTTGTTGCATTAGCACCTTTGATTGTTCCACCGATGGCTCCAGAAACTTTTTTATCGACATCAGCTAAAGCTGGGAGCGCTGTTACTTTTGTAATTAATTCCGTTGCTTTCGGTGCATATGTTACAAAACGAGTGACAGTTGTAGTCGCATTCACAGTCATCGTCAACGCATATTTACCTGCTGTAACATTTTCAAACGTAGCTTCTCCAGCATCACTTGTCGTTTTTGTATCGGCTGCAGCATTTACCCACGCTTCTGCTAATCCGACAACTTTCCCTGTTTGAGTATCTAGTTTTGTCAGTTTTACCTCTTTACTTTTTACAAATGTACCTTTAGTATCATCGAGCGCTACAAATTTAATTTTTCCATTTTTTGGTGCTTCAACTGCATTCACTAAGCCTTGATTCGAAAGTACCAAAGGTGCCACTAGAGCTGCAGATAATCCAAGCGATAATAATTTTTTTGTATGTTTTTTCATTTTTTCACCTCGTGTTTTTTTTGAAGGGTATGGATTAGTTTTACATACAGAAAGAGAGAACGAGAGGAAGCTCCCTATTCTCTCTTTTATCGATTAACGGAGTAACTGAAGAACACCTTGTGGTTGTTGGTTTGCTTGAGCAAGCATCGCTTGAGCAGCTTGAGCAAGGATTGAGTTTTTCGTTTGATTCATCATTTCTTTTGCCATATCAACGTCGCGAATACGAGATTCTGCTGCTGTTAAGTTTTCAGACGATGTTTTTAAGTTGTTGATCGTGTGTTCGAGACGGTTTTGATTCGCCCCTAAGTAAGAACGTGACTTACTAACACTTTCAATTGCTACATCGATTGCAGCTGTAGAAGTACCGCCAGCAGAAACATCTAACCCACTGATATTTAGAGACCCAGTATCTGATTTTACATCCTCAAGTTTTAATTCTAAAGATTCATAAGCAGCAGTACTTGTACTATCATTAGCACCAATTTGTAGCTTAATGTTTGCAGCATCTGCAGAAATTAAATCTTTACCATTGAATTTAGTTGCCGAAGCAATACGGTCGATTTCTGTAACAAGCTCATCACCTTCAGCTTTAATCGCAGCTAAATCTTCAGTGTTATTTGTACCGTTTGCTGCTTGTACAGATAATTCGCGCATCCGTTGAAGAATATCGTGTGTTTCGTTTAAAGCGCCTTCAGCTGTTTGAATCAATGAAATACCATCTTGTGCGTTGCGTGATGCTTGATCAAGTCCGCGAACCTGAGCACGCATTTTTTCAGAAATTGCAAGACCTGCTGCATCATCACCTGCACGGTTGATGCGAAGACCTGAAGCAAGTTTCTCCATTGACTTGCTTTGAGCTCCAGTTGCTGCAGATAATTTGTTGTGTGTGTTGAGTGCTGTTACGTTGTGATTGATAATCATGTTAATTTCCCTCCATAGGATAAGTTTTTTGTCTCTTTGAAGATCCGTCTTCTCCGAGATGTGCCCCCTGGCCGGCCCAAGGGTGACACGGTAGAATTAGTCGATGACTGCTTCCACCCTATATATCGTCGTCCCTCCGAAATGTTTAATGCTTTTTTCAAAAAAATCCAAAAAAAAGCATACATCCTGTTTTTAGGATGTATGATTTCTCATCAATCAGAGACGCGTTGCGCCTGTTTCTTCCTGTAATTGCTCCGCTACTGCGACCAGTTCTTCCATGGCACCATTGACTTCACCGAGTGAAGCCGCTTGATGGCTTGATGCCTGCAAGACTTGCTCTGCGTGTTTGGATGCTTCCTCAACCATCGCGAGGATATTCGCAGTCGTCAGACCGACTTGATCAATCTCTTGATCCGATTTAACGACGAGTTGGTCGACCGATTTCACGCGTGAGTAGACATGCTCCGTCGAATGATGAATTTCTTCGAATGATGAACCAGCTTGTTCGACAAGACCGACGCCTGTTGCGACTTCATTTTGGACATCCGTCATCGCATTCGCTGTATCATTAACGAGACGTTTAACGCCTGAAATCAGATCCGTGATTTCTTTTGCTGATGTTGCAGTTTGTTCTGCGAGTTTCTTAACTTCTGCTGCAACGACGGCAAAACCACGACCTGCTTCACCCGCACGTGCCGCTTCAATCGAAGCATTCAAGCTGAGTAAATTCGTCTGAGCAGAAATATCACTGATGACGTCCGTAATGCGCGAGATCTCACCTGTCATATCCGTCAATCGACCGTTGAGCGTCGCTGACTGCTCCATCTTCTTCGAAATCATATGCATCGCTTCGACTGAATCCGTCGCGAGGGTCTTCCCGTTCTGCGCTTCCGTCTGCATGACTGTCGCTGATTTCAACGCTTCGTTCATTTCTGCTGCGACTTCATCCATCGTCCGCTTGACCGCACCGAGTGCGTCCATCGAAAGATAAGCTTGATCGACGTTTTCGTTCATTTTTGCGGATAGTTCTGCCATCGCTGAACGAATGCTTTCACCAGACGCGTTACCTTCTTGAACAGCAGCTGCGATTTCTTGCGCTGACGCAGTTAATTTATCGCTTGAGCTCCCCATCTGCGTTGCTTGTTTGCGGATATGTAAGACCATTACTTCAAGCTCATGCATGAGCTGATCGACTTCATCTCCACGTTTTGCTTCTTCAAAATCAACATCGAAGTTGCCGTTTGCGACTTCGCGTGCTGTCTCAGTCGCTTTTTCAATCGCTTTGATCGGCTGGCGGAGAATAAGTTGTGTCAACGTCGTTCCGATCAAAGAGAGGAGAAGACCGATACCCGCCCCAACCCAGATCGCATTCGTATCCGCGACATCGAGCCCACGATGTAGATATAAGACGAGTTGTGCTGAGATACCACTTGTGACGGCTGAGATCACCAATACCCAAAAGAACAATCGTAACTTCAAGTTTCTTCGAAATCTTTTCATAACTGCGACTTCCCTTCTTGGTTCTTCTTTTCACCGTTCTATCTATCGGTTAATGATGAAAGCGGTTTTAGCAAATTGACCTGATTTCAGAATAAAACTACCAAATCTCTCCTATACAAAAAATCCTCTTTTCCTTATGTCATCAGGAAAAGAGGATACGGGTGTCAGTTACGGTTGATTTCGACGTATTTATAGGAAATGTCCGTTCCGACATTGTGTCGCGCGAGGTTCTTCACTTGTGTGTTTTGCAGGAAGGCATTCTTCCGTTGGTAGACCGGTGAGATCGCTTGATCGTCGAGCAATACGCTTTCCGCCTTACTGAGTAATGCAAGACGCTTATCCTGGTCGAGCTCACTTTCAGCCTGTTTCAAGAGACGGTCATACTGTTTGTTCGAGTAGTCCATCATGTTGAACGGGTTACCGGTCGTGAACAAGTTCAAGTAAGTCGTCGCGTCTTGATAGTCTGGTGCCCAGCTCGCGAGTGATAGATCGTAATCCCCGCGTCCTTCACGAGCAAGACGTTCTTTCTTCGGCAGTGACAACAGTTTGACATCGACGTTCTGCTTCTTCAACGCCCCTTGGATGTACTCGCCGATTTTTTTCGAGACGTCGTCATCTTCAATCAACATCGTCAATTCAAGATTTTGGTTTGCGAGCACTTTGTTCGCCGCTGTTGCATCATACGATGATTCGATTTGACGCGTACTATCGTACTTCGGATCAAGTTCTTGCGGCACGATGTAATCCGCTGGCAGTGAACCGTTTCCGAGCAATGTCTCCGTCAACGCCTTTTTATCGTACGCCGCGTCGATTGCTTGACGTGTCTGTTTATCTTTTAACGCGTTCGTCTTTTCATTTATCCGGATGAAGAACATCCGCGAATCGCTGAACGTGTTGTACTCTTTTTGATCCTTGTACGTCACGACGTTCTCCGAGTTGAGTGGTGCGACATCGAGTTCGCCTGACTCGAATAGGTTGATCGCAAGCATCGGATCCTTGATGATTTTAACGTCGACTTCATCGATTTTGACGTTTTTCCGGTCTGCATATTCAGCGTTTTTCGCGAGCGTATAACCTTGTTCCGCTTGATATTTCTTGAATGTGAACGGTCCGTTGTAGACGTTCGTCTTTGGATTCGTTCCGAACTGGTCGCCTTCTGCTTTGACGATATCTTCCCGCACCGGCATATATGTGCCGAACGTCGTCATGCTGAGGAAGTATGGTGTCGGACGTTTCAGTTCGATTCGAAGTGTCTCGTCGTCGACCGCTGTCGTTTTTTCGACTGGCTCGAGCAAGTAAGCGAACGGTGAGTTCGTTTTGATGACACGCTCGAACGCATAACGGAAGTTCTCTGCTGTGACGGGCTTTCCGTCCGACCATTTTGCATTCGGATCGAGCTTGAACGTATAGACTTTTCCGTCTTCTGACACGCTATGTGATTTCGCTGCCGCCGGAACAAGTTCGTTGTTCGCGTCGAAGCGATAGAGTCCTTCGTAGATTTGGTTGAAGATGTTTGACGTGATGGCGTCTGCCGGGTCGACCGACAGGAGGTCGTAACTCTCCATCGTATGCAGGA
The DNA here is from genome assembly GCF_018619045.1 of Exiguobacterium sp. s161. Classification (NCBI taxonomy): domain Bacteria; kingdom Bacillati; phylum Bacillota; class Bacilli; order Caryophanales; genus Exiguobacterium; species Exiguobacterium sp. s161. Next base: position 383,687 of record NZ_JACSNH010000001.1, on the reverse strand, counting down.
TCTTTTTGTCCGCTTGTTTGTCTTCTGCTGGTTCTGTCGTTGCACATCCTGCTAATAGGACTGCCGTACTCGCCGCTGCGATCAATGTCTTTTTCATGTGTAGTGCCTCCTGAGAAATATGATGAGCGTTGGATGATTCGGCATACCTTGACGTACAACAAAAGGCGTCCTCTACGCATAGCTAACAGCTAATGCGTAGAGGACGCCTGTATCCGCGCGGTGCCACCTCTGATTGAGACGAAGAATCGTCTCCACTTGTCGCTGGTCCAACAACCAGCTAGCCCGGTAACGGGGGCAACCGTCCTGTCTACTCGAAGGTTCAACAGGCTCTCAGCGGTCCATTCTCGTTCAGCTTACCGTGTCAGGCTCTCACCATTCCTGACTCGCTTGGTCGGCAGTGTTGACGATACTTACTCCGCGTCGTCGATGTAATTGATATGGCTTAACTTGTTGTTTACTTTACACGGCTTATTTTTCTCTGTCAACGAAAAAGACTCAGAACGGATGGTCTTCTTGTTTTTCTTGTTCCCGACGGACCGGACGTGGTCGAATCGGTTCGACGTGTTTTACGTACGTCCGTGCAACAATTCGGTTGCTAAACGCTGCGTCAAGTAAGATTGTGATCGCTGCTGCCATGTGTAAGAACATCCCTACGACCGGAATGACCCCAACCGTTGATGCGACGATCCCGACGATGTTCCCTTTTGAGACATTCCCGGCACGTGCCGTCAATACGACGACGACGATGTGAAACGCGAGCATCAACCACAGGGCATTATAACCTGAGAAAAAGACGATTGAACCACCTAGGAGCGGAATCCCGAGCACCGCTTCCATTCCACCTGATACCCACTTCAACGTCCGCAATGAATCCTGTCGACTCTCCATGACGTCGCCTCCTCTTTTTTTCCATATGTCTAGTATACGACGGATTAAAGAAAAGGTTCCAACGTTTTTGTTTAGTTTCTGTAATAATAACCATAAAAAAGAACGATCCGGAGACCGTTCTTCAATAGGCATCATACGTCCACTCGACTCCTACAGGAAAAAGCGCGTCTGCGCTGTCAGAGACGAACAAGACCCGGCTCTGCGTCAAAGACGACAGAGTCGCGGCTTGTGTCTCGCCTGAGTAAAGCGAGTGGAAAAGTCGTGATGCTTATTTCAATTAGACCGCCAACACGTGGAACTGATAACCACGATGCACGACGAATCCCGCTTCTTTGTAAAGATCGAGTGCCCGGTCGTTATCTGTTTCAACATCGAGTTCAAGCTGTGTCCGACCAGTTCGGAACAACGCTTGAACCATCAGCTTCAGCATCTTCTTCCCGTAACCATTGCCTTGCGCTTCTGGACGAACCGCAAACGCATGAATGCTCGCTTGTGTATCGGAAGCAAGGTAAGCACGGATGACGCCGACTGGTTTGCCGTTTGCGACACCGACAAACGTAATCCGGTCGTCAGATTCAATCGCTTGATAGATCGACTCGGCTTCCTCGTCCGTGTTCCCGAACGATTTACCGAGCGTCTCAACGATGAACGGACGATCGTCCGCTGTCGCTTCGCGTAATTCGAAATCCGGATCGGCTTTTAAGAACAACTGTGCTTTTTTTAGGATCATGTTGTACTCGGTCATCCGGTACTCAGCACCTAACCCTTCAAGGACAGCTTGACCTGATTCACTTGCGTCATCAATAACGAACGTGAATGCTTCGACGCCTGCTTCCGCTGCCCGCGTACGTGCTGCTTCAACGAGTGCCGTGAAGACACCTTGTTTCCGGTAATCCGGATCAACGAAGACGTTTAGTTCCCATTCCGTCGGTAAGTACGCGAATGCTTGTAAATATCCAATCAATTGCTTACCATCATAGATCGCGAAGTCGTTCTCGCCAACCCAATCGGCTGCGACTTTTAATTCAATGCCATCGTGATCGTTGACACATTTTTCGAGTTGTAATACATCTGTTGTCTGTTTGACGTCTGTGACGTTCCATTCCATATTCATTCACCTCATTTTCAACTATACCGAACGAACAAAAGAAGCACTAGCAAAAGCTAGTGCTCATTGCAGTTTGAATGTCTTCATCATCTGCGGGACGTCCTTGACGATCAAGTTCTCGATCGCTTTCTTACCGATAGCGCCTTCGACGGCTTCCGTCGGTAAGACGTAGTAGTAGGTTTTACTCCCTTTCGTCCCGAGATATGTACCATATCCGATTTCACGGTCGAACTGTTTTTTTGAGAGCTTCTTCGGCTCGTAGTTCAAGTTGACGAGCAGTTGATCCGCTCCCTTAACTTTATAGTACAATGCGAACGTACCGCTCCGCGTGATGACACCGTATTGGGACTTGACCGTCTTATTCTTGACGAGCTCGACTTTATCTTGTTGGATCGCCTTTTTTAACATGTCCGTCGTCTTGACGGTATAGCCGAATGTCTTGTTTTCGACGACTCCTTTGCTATATGTCACGTTACTTGCGGCAAAGCCCGTCACCGGAGTCAGACATGCTCCGAGTAAGACTCCTGTCATTGCGATTCGTTTCATGCTGACTCCCCCTTAAAATAATCGATAGTAATGGATTCCCTTTTGTGAAATAGGTAAACTCTATTCTCGAAAAAGATTTGACGGAATTGTCTAAATTTCTTACGATAGGGATAACGAAACGAAATGGGGTTAAAGCGATGACTGAACAAGAACAATTAACGCAAGAACAGCTCGATAACTTGCTCAAAAATGCGTTTGCAATGCAGGTTCCGATCCTCGAGAAGTTCATGAAGGATACACACGATCGCTATGCACTCGCAACGACGTCGTTCAAGCGTGACATGGAAGCGATGAAAGAGACGGAATGGCATCAGTTCTTCGCGAGTAAACTGTTACCACACTTCTTCCTCGAACACCTCGGATTCGGTGCCTCGTTCCGCTTCAACGGACACGATAAGGAAGTCGATCTTCCGGAAAACGTCGTACCGGTCCGTAATGATGCCGATGAGCAAATCGATAAAGTCGTCCTTGGGGTCAAAAAGGCGATGCAAGACGAGCACATCAAGAACCACGATCTCGTCGCGAACTTCTATAAAGAAACACTCGAACTCGCTTGCCAGATGGGCAGTCGTGTCGGGATGAGCGATGAGTTCTATACTCTCGTTAAACCAAGTCTCGTTCATGCGAACGAAGGCGAATAATCGTTGAAATTCAAGAGAGGTCAGTTCCGGAAAGCTTTCCGAGAACTGACCTCTCTTTTTGTGTAACGAATTGGTCCAATCAAAACCGAACGTAGAACACCGCTCCCCCACCACTCCGGTCTCGAACACCATAATCAAATTGATGACTATCAAGTATCATCCGACTGATCGCAAGACCAAGTCCATGACCGGCACTGCCTTCTTGTTTGACGTAGACGTCCCAAATCGTCGCCCGGTCTTCTTCTCGGACTCCCGCTCCTTCGTCCTCGACCGTCAATTCGTCATGCGTTAAGCGAACGGTAACCCTCCCGCCGACGGGTGAAGCAAAATGGGCGTTCATCAGAAAGTTCATCAAGACGCGTTCAAACATGCGTAGATCAAGGGACTGCCTAACCGGTTGCAACTCTGTCGCCAGCGTCAGTCCTGCCTGCGTGAACGTCCCGCGCAGGCGTTCGACTGTCGCAAGCACGAGTTCATCGAGTGCCACATCCGTCTTTTCAAGCGGCATCCGTCCACCAGCAAGCTTCGAGTAAAGCAACGTCTCATCAATCAGATGACCGAGTCGATCCGTCTCCTCGATGATGCTTGTCGTCACGTCGGGCAGTTCAGCGACGGGAATGACACCTGCTGCGAGCGCCTCCGTCTCGTTTCGAATGATCGCGAGCGGCGTCCGCAAATCGTGGGTGATGCCGGCAATGAACGTCTTCTGCAGATGATCCTTTTGTTTCAATTGTGTCTGCATCTCATCGACCGCGTCAATCAACTCCCCGACTTCATCCTTCGGTCGTGCTGGCAAGACGACGTCTGTCTCGCCGGCACCAATCTTTTGAGCGACAGACCGAAGCGTGACGATCGGTCGCGTCAGGTGTCGTCCCATATAGTAGGCGAGCAAGGATGCGAGTAATAGGGTCACGAGTAACGCGAGTCCGATTGCAAGATAAACACCACTCAGCGCACTACTCGCCAGTGGTGCTTGCCGGACCGTCGTGATGCGCGTTCCGTCAACAGTCAGCTGATACGTCAGCAATCGTTCGTCTTGTACTTCGATGACGTCTTCCTTCTTAAGACCGTCGAGAAGTGGTAACCGTCCGGCCGGTCCGCGCGCACCGATCCGTTGCGTTAATCCATCGGTCGTCAAAAATCCTTGGATGTCACGCGGAATCGGCGTGTCGGCTTCAATCGCTTGTTTAATGATGTTCGCTTCCCGGGCAAGTTGATCGTACCGTTCACTTTCTGCGAACCGATTGACGAGAAACGCCGTCAAGACGAAACTAAGGACGCCCATCACGAGCAACGGACCGACGACAGCGTATAAAAACTTACGCATCAAAGGACGTCGTTTCATTCAATCGCCTCCAATCGATAGCCGACCCGGTGGACCGTCTTCAATTGTTGTTTAATGACGGGTAACTTATCCCGCAATTGTTTGACATGCGTGTCGACCGTCCGGGTATCACCACCAAATGCATATCCCCAGACGTCGTCAAGAATCTGATCCCGGCTGAGTGCCTCCCCGAGGTGTTCAATGAAATAGAGCAACAGTTCGAACTCCATCTTTGCGAGACTGATCGCCCGTTCTCCCGCTTTGACTTGGCGTCCCTTCTCATCGATCGTCAAGTCACCGAACGCATGGCGAGCGACCGGACGGACTTTAAGTGCCCGTTCAAGCCGGATCGTCAACTCCTTCAGGACGACCGGTTTGACGAGATAATCATCGGCACCGAGTTCAAGTCCAAAGACGCGATCATCTGCCTCTCCACGCGATGTCATCATGAAGACGACCGGCGGCTGAACTTGTGATTTGATACTTGGTACAAGTGACCAACCGTCACCGTCCGGTAAGCGGACGTCGATCAAGACGGCATCAAACGCTCTCGTCAGGCACTGTTTCGCCTCTGCTAACGAACTAGCAATCGTTACCTCATACGCATGGTGCCGGAGGAAACGTGCCGTCACCTGTGCTAATTTTTGTTCATCTTCAATCAATAGTACGTTCATATTCATCCCTCCACTCTTAGTGTAGCGTCTTTTTGCCCGCATTTGCCTTTCTTCGCAGTTTCTTTGCAACTTCCTCACAACTTCTCTTTCATGACCCTCTACCATAAAAGGTGAAAGGAGTGATCATCCCATGACATTCAAAAAACAATGGATCACTGCATTGACAATTAGCGCATTAACAGTCGGAGGCGCATCCGCATACGCTGCGACGAACGACGACTCGAGCACGACAAAACAAGCGAAACACGGGCACCACTTCGAAGGTATGAAAAAGCACGACATGACGTTACTGTTGAAAAAATTGAACCTGACACAAGCTGAGGCAGACGCCGCCCGCGAGAAAGGACAATCGATCGCCGATCTCGCGAAAGCAAAAGGGATCTCGTTCGCTAATTACAAGAAAGCGGAACTCGCAGCAGCGAAGGAACAACTGGCAAGTCTCGTCAAATCAGGCGACTTAACGCAAACGCAAGCAGACGACATGCTGAAGCGTCAAACGGAACGGTTCAGTGGCGTCAAGAGCTACGCTGAACTCAAAGACAAGATGCCGATGGGTCGCCACGGTGGACCAGGTTTCTTCAATGAATCATTGATCGCAGACGTCCTGAAGGCACTTGGACTGAGCCAGTCGAAGTTCGATGCAGCAAATCAATCGCTCGCTGCTTATGCGAAGGCACAGTCAATCAAGTTCGCCGACTATAAAAAAGCATTGCTTGCGGCGCAGACGAGCGAACTCAATCAACTCGTCAAAGACGGGAAGATGACGAAAAAACAAGCAACGGAAATCAAGTCTCGTCTGACTGAGGAATATAAGGACGCGAAGAGCTACGACGATCTTCCCGATCGCGGCGAACACGGCAAGCGTGGTGACCATGGACCAGGTGGCGTATTCGGCGACTCGACGTCAGCGATTCTAAAAACACTTGGACTCGATGAAGCGAAGTTCAAGGAAGCGAATCAACCCTTACCTGAATTCGCGGAAGCAAACAAGATTGCTTACGCCGATTTCGAGAAAGCCGTCCTGACAGCACAAACTGCTGCGATTGATCAACAAGTCAAAGATGGCAAGCTGACAGAAAAACAAGCGAAACAGATCAAGGAACACATCCAGTCCCGCGCAGATGATGTCTCAAGCTACGCTGACCTCAAAAAAGGTCCAGCACGCGATGGTCATGGTCCAGGACACGGGCATGGTCCGGATGGTGACATGCCAGGCGCACCGGATCAAGGAGCAGATGCGGATCCGAACGCCAGTGACACTTCGGTCGATTTAGCGATTTAACATATAAAACGAAGCTCATACCGTTGAGCTTCGTTTTTTGTCGTACTTGACCTCTTAATTTTGAAATAAAATTGCATCGTTTTCTAACTTTCCATTCGTTTTTTTGAAATAATAGTCTATTGTTTAAGGAATCATTGCAACGATTCTCCCCTTCATCCGATAGTAAGACTGAAGCGTTACTACGTATGGAGGTGAAGAGATGGCGTTTTTTGAGGCCATGAAAACAATCCGACGATCGGATACAGCACCGATTCATATCGGTGGGCTTGAAGTATCTCGTCTTGAACAATCAGAAGCCTTTTTCCATCATCAAACCGATGCGATTTTTGTCTTTGATGCTGCTGGTACGATCATCTATTTCAATGAACATCTCCCAGAAATCCTGGGATATTCAGAACATACCTTATATGAGCACTTTTCCGTGTTTAATCCGCCGGATCAAATGGAGGCGGTCTCGCAGTTTTTCCAGCGCGCGTTACAAGGGGAAACCGTTCACTATACGGCGAGAGGCCTGCATGCGGACCAACATCTCGTCACCTTAAAGATCACGAACATGCCGATCGAACAGGAGGGACACGTCATCGGTGTCTATGGCGTCGCACGTGATGTGACACGCGAAAAACAACTCGAAGAGGACGTCTCGGAAATTCGCTCCCAACTGGAGCTGACTGAGCAAGTGCCTGAGTTAGTCTTATTCTATTATGACTTACGGTCGCATCAAATCGAGCCTTCACCGTCACTTCTCAAGTTTCTCGGGCTAAGGGAAGATCAGTCATCAATCGAGCAACAACGGTTACTCGAACGGATTCATCCTTGGGATTTTGACCCACTCCGCTTTGAGATCGAGCGCATGGCAGCTGGAAAGCAGGACCAGTTCGAACAAGAACTGTCCTTGCTGACGTCAGACGGTTCGTATCAATTGTTGCGCTTGAAGGCAGTACGTCGCGCAGGCCATGCGCATCAGGCTTCAATCGTCTTGTATGACTTATCGGAAATCGATGCGGCTCGTCAACAATTGAAGATGGAACGCGCACAAGCCCGTGACATTTATGAGGCTGTGAACGCGGCGATCTCACAAATTGATTTGACGACCGGACGGATTTTATTTCATTCGCAAGGGTTTTTACACATCTACGAGGAGTTACCAAAAAATTTAATTTTAAATGATACGTGGTTGTTGTCGCGAATCGACCCCCGAGATCACGATGCGATGCGAAAGTTCATGCAACGCTTGTTACAAGGGCATGCCGGAACACTTCAGTATCGTCTCCGTTTTCCCGATGGACGGATTAAATGGGTCGAGGATCAACAAATTCCAATCTTTCACTCTGACGGATCAATTGCGTATTCCAACAGCATCTTGCATGACATCACGTTACAAAAAGCGTACGAAGAACAGTTACGGCAACTCGCTCTCCGAGACGTCGTGACCGGTCTTCCGAATCGCCAAGCACTGATTGAGACGATTGAATCGTGGCAAGCACGCACTGTTCCTTTTTTCGTTCTCTCGGTTTCTTTCAACCGTATTACGGAGATCAATAACGCGTTCGGTCACGGTTCCGGCGATCAGTGGCTCCAAGCGACTGCTGCCCGCTTAAACGATGTCAAACCGGACGAGGTCTTCCTCGGTCATCTCGGTGGGGATGAATATGCACTGCTCGTCTCGACCGACTATGAACAAGATGTCACGCCGTGTGCGGAAAAACTGCTTGCGATCTCGACACAACCGATTTCAATTGAACCCTACGCCTTGTTCGCTCGGGTTTCGATCGGTATCAGTCGCTATCCTCAAGACAGCACGGACGCCGTTGAGTTATTAAAGCATTCTTACACAGCACTCCGCCGCTCACGACGCGACGATCACAGTGCGTTTCATCATTATGCCTCGAATCTCGATATTGACTATTATCGTCGCTATCGTTTGGAGCAAGACTTGCATTATGCCATCGAACGTGATCAGTTATTCCTCGAGTACCAACCAAAGGTCGATAGCTGGACGGGGAAGATCGTCGGAATGGAAGCCTTGATTCGCTGGCAACATCCGGAATGGGGACGGATCCCGCCGAACGACTTCATTCCGCTTTCAGAAGAAAGTGCGCTGCATATCGACATCGGGGACTGGGTCCTCGAAGCAGCCTGTCGGCAGATGAACGCGTGGTCCAAGACCGGTGCCTCTCTCATCCCGATCTCAATCAATGTCTCACCAAAGCGGCTATTGATTCCAGGATTCGAGCATCAAATCGAACAGACCTTAACACGATATGCGCTCGATCCGGCCCTGCTTGAACTAGAGATCACAGAAGCGGCCCTCATTATGGATGATCCGATGACGAGTCGCACGCTTGAATCGGTCAGTGCCCTGGGTGTCCGGATCGCCTTAGATGATTTCGGTAAAGGTTACTCTTCGATGGTCTATTTGCAACGTTATCCGATTGACGTCATCAAGATTGACCGACAATTCGCGACGTACATTTACGATGATGCGAAAGCGCAAGCGATTGTTAAAAGTATCTTGTACATGGCAAATGAATTTAACCTACATGTCGTAGCAGAAGGCATCGAAACGATTCAGCAGCTGGATACGTTCCGAATGCTCGAATGTCCATGCATCCAAGGATATCTCTTCAGTCGACCTGTTCCGAGTGATGTGATGGAAGGATTTTTAATTCGAGAAATTCTCTATCCGATCGAGGCTTGTGCCTTATCGAGTGATACGGTTCCACGGTTTTCCGTTCCCGGAAAGATCCGGATGCTGACGCATCATACGGAGTCCTTCACGCTCGCTTTTTCTGACTTACAGGCACATCAGACAAGTACGAAGGTCTTGTATTTCTCGACTGAGACACCCCTTCCTTCACATGCCGCGACGTGTGAAATTCGATTAAACGAAGGGCTGCAACTCGTCACCTGTACTGTCACGATCATCGGTCAGCAAGACGGACAATATATGGGGGAATATACGAACGAAACGGAAGCCGAACAGATCATGCGCTTCTTCCAATCGTTACGTTACACTCCTTGACTCACTCACGAAGACGTTCACAGACGTCTTCGTGCTTTTTTGTTATAGTAATCTTAAAGTAATTTACTCTAGATGGGAGGAATGACATGCAGTCCCCACTACCGATAAAACATCATCGTCGTTCGACGAAAGGTCAACTCTTTCGACGTCTCCTCATGCTAACGATCGGTGCCATCATCTTTGCAATCGGTCTGAAAGGATTCTTAGTTCCGAATAACATCATCGATGGCGGAATCGTCGGGATCTCGATCATCGGCTCGAAAGTCACGGACACGACCCTCGCCTTTTGGTTATTCTTCCTGAATATCCCGTTTATCTTCTTCGGCTATAAACAGATCGGGAAGACGTTCGCCCTATCGACGTTATACGCGATCTTCATCATGGCGATCGCAACGAAACTCCTCGAACACATTGGTCCGTTGACGAGCGTCGACTTACTTGCGACCGTCTTCGGTGGATTGATTCTCGGAATCGGTGTTGGCATCGTCATCCGATCGAGTGGATCACTCGATGGAACGGAGATTCTTGCTGTCTCGTTTAGCCGATCGACACCGTTTTCGGTCGGTGAGATCGTCATGTTCTTCAACGTCTTCATTTTGGGTGCCGCTGGTTTTGTCTTTGGATGGGACCGGGCGATGTATTCCTTGATTACATATTTCGTCGCTTTCAAGACGATTGACGTCGTCATCGATGGACTCGATCAATCGAAAAGCGTCTGGATCATTTCCGAGAACTATGAAGAGATTGGTCTTGCGATCATGGATCGTCTCGGACGAAGCATGACATACTTAAATGGAGAAGGTGCCTTTACGGGTGATGGGAAAAAAGTGATTTTTTGTGTCATCAGTCGCTTGGAAGAATCAAAGTTGAAAGACATCGTTCGTGACTTTGATGAACAAGCCTTTATTGCGATCGGCAACATCCATGATGTCCATGGCGGTCGCTTCAAGAAAAAAGATATCCATTAACCGAACGAAAGGAAGGAACGCGGGTGTGGAAAAAACATCGTAAAAAAATCATTGCTGCCATCATCATCATCGTCACCTTAGTCGTCGTCATCATCGTTGGTATTTCCGGTTATGTCGGCTCATCCTTGACACAACCAGAGCGCGAGGCACTGACGACAAATCCGAAGAAGGCAGAAAATCTAGACTATGAGGACGTGACATTTCGGTCCTATAAAGATCGGACCCGCTTATCCGGCTGGTGGATGCCGAGTGAGGATGCAAAGTTAACAATCGTCTTTGCGCATGGATACGGGAAGAACCGGGAACAAGAAGATGTTCCAGTTTTACCGCTCTTTAAGAAATTTCATGATGCCGGCTACAATGTGTTGACGTTTGATTTCCGAGGTTCCGGTGAATCGGACGGCAAACGCGTCACGGTCGGAGCCAAGGAACAAGACGACTTGTTGACGGCTGTGCGGTACGCGAAGTCACGTTCGGCGAAGCCGGTCGTGCTCTATGGTATCTCGATGGGCGCGGCGACTTCGCTCGTCACCGCTCCGAATGCCGATGTCGTCGGCGTCATCGCCGATAGTCCATTTAGTGATTTAGAAAACTATCTCGCCACGAATCTTCCGGTTTGGAGCGGGCTGCCGAATTTCCCGTTCACACCGATCATTCTAGAAATCACACCTCCGTTGACAGGACTCAATCCCGAACGCGTCAAACCGGTCGAATCCGTCCGACGGATTGATTACCCGATCCTGTTGATCCACGGGAAAGATGACGATGCGATTCCAGTGACGGAAAGTATGAAGATTCAAAAGGCAGCGCCACGATCGGAACTTTATGTGACAGAGAACGGCGGTCATGTCCAGTCGTATGCCCACGACCGAAAAGCTTATGAAGAGAAGGTGCTCGCGTATTTAGCTGACTTGCACTGATGGGAGGAAATCGGAATGCAGCAACTCTCCGTGTTCTTGACGTTTTTCATCGCACTGACGGTCATGGGGATCGGTTTACTCATTTCGCGTCGTGCCGGGTATCGCTTTCCTTACGGACGAGCGATTCTCCTCATTTGGATTGGTTCCGCACTGATTGGATTGACGATGTATGTCTTACGATGACAGACAAAAACAGCCGCCTGCTTCCTCTATGGAAACGGGCGGCTTGTTCGTTAGTGAAGCTTATCGTTTTAATACAGCAGCACCGACGATTTTCAAAACTTCCGGACGACTCAGTTTCTCCTTCCCTCTTGCAAGAGCATCGAGCGTTCCATGCGCGAGTGCAAGTGGAATGTGACAGAATTCATAAATCGTCGTCTCCTTCGGAATGGACGCAAGGTAGGCGTCGGCTTCTGCGAGATTCTCACGCGCATAAGCAAACATCGTATCCGTCGTCCAACCAGGTGGGAAGTAACCGACACCACGCTCCGCATCCTCCTGTTGGTTACGCAGAATGTTGACGGCTTGTAAACCACGACCAAATCCAATCGCTTGTTGCTTATCCGTGACAATGCCTGCTTTCCAGTACCAAATGTCTGACAGCATCACACCGACAAGTCCAGCGACATAATACGTGTACTCATCGAGATCTGCTTCTGTTTTGACTGTCCAGTCGCGCTCTGCCCAGACCGCCATTCCTTCTGCCATCTCCGCCGTCGAATCGAGGACCTTCGGACGAATTGCGGCCGGACAATAGGCGATCCACTCCGGTAGACGGAGTGTCACTTCCGGCAGATGCGCCGTGTAAGGCGCGATCAACTCGAGATAGGCCGTAGCGGAGAATGTGCCACGCATCATCAATGCCGTCTCACGTAGTAACGTCGTCTTGATGTCCGTCGCTAGTTCTTCATGGTCTTCGATCTCATCGATGGCACGCATGCATAGATAAGCAGCACCGACCGCTTCCTGTAAATCTTGCGATAGTCGACTAATCGGGATGTAGAAGGTGCGACTCGTCGCTTTTAGTACACGGTTCGCGTCTTTTTTCAGCTGCTTCGTCTCATTCATTCCTGACAACTCCCTCTTTGATTCAAAAGGTTTCTTTTCTTCTCCATTTACTATACACGATTCAACGCGTTTGAGCATTTATTTCATGATAAGAAAGACTCCCTGCAGTCGTATAATACGTGCAGGGAGTCGATTTGTATTCTTTTTTCCAGAGAATGCCTGAATCACAAGAGGATACACTGGCATTCACTTGACCTTACTTTTCTTGTTGTTTCAAGAGTTGTCCGATCAACCCTGTACTCCGTGATGCTTCCGTATTCTCTTCTTGGATGGCTAAATAGACTTCCTTCCGATGGATGTCGACTTGTCGCGGAGCACGGATTCCGAGCTTAACTTGATCTCCTTCAATTGCAAGAATCGTTAGTTCGATATCGTCTCCGATTTGAATCGCTTCGCCGTTCTTTCGTTTTAATACGAGCATCAGCGTCCACCTACTTCTGTCAGACTTCCAATCTTTTGACGATTCGGATATGTATCTTCTAAGATGATTTGTTTCGCGAGCCGCTGTTTCGTTTCCATAACGAATGGTGCCCGTAAGTTCGTCGTCGATTCCTGGAAAGGCTCACGTAACGTCACCGTCGTGTATACAGCGACTTGCGCTGTTTCTTCGATACTCAACTGTTCTTTTGCAGAATCTGTTAACTCAAAGACATAATCTGGATCAATCCAAAACGGATTCGTGACGATGAATGCGCATTCTGGCTGATCAATGGATTGGAAGGACCAAAACGGTACCCCTTCTCCAAACGGCAACAAGACAAATTGTTTGGCATCCGGAAACCCCGGTAATTCAGAAGCGAAGGTAATGATCTCACTTGGCTCGATCGTAATCACCCCAAAAAAATCTGTTTCGATTTGCATAATATTATCCTTTCTCGTCGTATATGCCACCCACTGGCCACATATCTAGCTGATTTCGTTCCCGAAGGAAAATGTCGGTTTTCCCTTCTGTGACCTCTAATTCCGGACGATGCGTCGTGACATCGATGACCGGCTTACGAGCAGTGTAACGAACATTCACTTCAGCCGGTGTGAAATTAATTTTGACCCGGTCTAAACTCCGAGGAATGAAGCCCATCGTCGTCACTTCTGCTGGAGGCGTATCGTTCATCTTCGCAATCCGCGCGATGACCTCGCCTTTTTGCTCGATCCGCATCAATTGATCTCCTTCACTCGCGACGCGTCCCGTTCCTTCACGTACCATTTGTTGACCGAGATCCGCATACCGTCTGACGGATTCGAATGCTGGGATTCGTCCCATCTCGATCCAAGCTTGCGACGAATCGATTTCGAGACGAGCCGCTACAGTTTCAATCGCTAGCTCCCCTTGCGGTTGTTCAATCGAAAGATCAGCCGGACGTTGCGTTTGCCGCATCTCAAGTGGTGTCGTCTGCATACCGATTTTAGCAGAGGTCTGTCGCATCTCTAGATGAGGAAGATTCATCCCGGTTCACCCCTTATCGAAGAAAATCAAGTAACGATGGTTGGATGATGCGTGCTCCGGCACTGAGTGCAGCACGGTGCAACGTTTCATGTGATTTCAGTTCCATGATGACCTGTTCGGTTTCGATGTCTTCATTATCAGACATGACCGTTTTTGCGATGATTTCTTGATCTTCTAAGCGCGACGCGTTCAGTTCCAGTCGATTCACGCGTGCGCCTAAGTCAGAACGGATTTCAACCGTCTTATTCAACATCGCTGTAAGATCCTTAAGCATACCGGATAATTCTAATCCATTGTTCGTGCTGTCGTCTTCATTGCCATCTTCGCTCGTTCCACCAAGAGCATTGAACAGCTTTTTCAGCGTCATAAAGGTATCTTTACCAAACACACCGCCATCGGCTCCATCTGTCGGTGTAACGTTGACCTGAACTCTAATTCCAGACGAGATTTCATATTCGATTTTCCCATTATCCGGTCCTTCAGACGCTTTGAAAATAGAATCAATTTCTCCGATACCAATATCACTTTTCAAAAAACGCTTCAACTCGTCAATATCAATGAAAGATGTATCCGTTTTAGTACCACTAAAAATTTGTTTATCATTGTATTTCGTATTCGCTAGCGTTCCGATATGCTCAATCAACTGTCCAACTTCACTTTGAATAGCTTTTCGTTGGGTACTATCATACGTATCGTTCGCTGCTTGTGTCGTTAATTCATTGATCCGACGCATGGCAGACGTCACTTCGTCTAAGGCGGAATCCGTTAAATCCATCCAACCTGTCGCTTCATCGACATTTTTCTTGAACTGATCGACTTCCCGGACTTCTGTCCGGTACCGGATCCCCTGCATTGCAACGACCGGATCTTGTGACGGCTTTTGAATTTTTTTACCGCTGATTAGTTGTTCCTGTAACGTACTTAATTTTTGATAGCTCGAAGACAAATGACCGATATTTGTTTTCGTCAACATCGTTTGTGTGACCCGCATGTCCTCATTCCTTCCTTATCAGCGACCGACTAATCCCATACCGTTAATGATTTTATCGAGCATTTCATCGACTGTCGTGATGTTTCGTGCTGCTGCATTGTATGCATGCTGGTACTGAATCATCATTGTCATCTCTTCGTCAAGCGAGACGGCTGAGACCGACATCCGGCGTTGATCGGCATTATCCATCAAGACACTGGCATTTTTCCCGAGGTCAATCGTTTGGCTTGTCGCTACTCCCATATCACCTATCAACGACTGATAAAAAGAGCCAAGTGATGCATTTTCTAAATTTTCAATACGTTCACTTTTTACGTTAGCTAGTGCAAGTGCTCCTGCGGAATCGCCAATATTCCCGTCTTGTGATGTAGCAATGTTCGAAAGACTACTCCAAATCATGTCACCCACTGAAATATTTTTAGCACTTATTGAATCAGAAGTAGATGATACAAAAAATTGATCCGTTCCATTCTCAATCGTTTTAGTACCGTCCGCTTCAGTAATCACGGTTTTATTATCACTATGAATTTTATTGAATGTATTGGCGAAACCTAACGCCATGCTATCGAGTTTTTTTAATACATTCGCATATTCACCAGATACCTCTGACTGATCGCTATTTTGATACCCATGCATTTGAATCAACGCCCACAGTTTTCCATTTGAGAAGACCATATCACTCGCAAACTCTGTTTCTTCAGATCCTGCCTTAAACGCTGTATAGTTACCATCTTCGTTAGTTATGAATTCTAATACTTGAACATTTTCATCATCAGCTTTCATTGTAACTGCTTTAATAGACTCTTGATTAGGAATGATGATCTCAATGTCGATACGCCCTTCAGCAAGCTTTGAAGCGTTCCCCATGCTTCCACTTATAATATCAGTTGCATCAATCGGCACTTTTTTAAAATCCACATATGTCGATAATTCATCGAAGTAACGATCACGTTCATCGTATAAGTCGTTTGGCAAGACGCCAATCGGTTCAATTTCGTGAATTTGTGTATTGACGTTATAGATTTTCTGAAGGAGATCATTTACTTTTTTCGTCGAGACGTCTAGTTCATTCTTTAAGTCCCCTTGTACCTTCGTCAAAGAAGTCGCTAAGTAGTTGAATGTCTTTGACACGGTATCCGCTTGCTGCCGAACGACGCTTCGCGCTCCCGAGTCTTGCGGGTTCTTTGACAATCCTTGTAACGATGCCCAAAAACTATCGAGTGTTTTCGCGAGCCCCGTTTCAGACGGTTCGTTGATGATATCTTCCATTCGCCCGAATGCTGCTGCTTTCGTTGAATAGTACGCATACTTCGTCGATTCATCGCGATATTGTTTATCGACCATTACGTCACGTAATCGCTCGACGAGTTCTCCACGGACACCGGTTCCGAATTGAACGTTTTTTCCGCCGCCTAGGGAGACCGAAAGTTGTTCCGTTGTCGCTTGGACGAGACGCTGTCTTGAAAATCCTGCTGTTCCGGCATTTGATACGTTATTTCCTGTCGCTTGTAACGCCCATTGACTCGTCGTCAGCGCACGACGTCCCGTTTCAAGCCCCATGAATGTTGAACCCATTCGACTTCCTCCTTATGCATTTCGATTGAAGTGTGTCCGGTCAAACGTCGATTGACCATATGTAAAGTCATCCGCTTCCGGTACGAGCAATTGCAAATGCCATTCGATGTAATGTAACGATTGTTCTAATAACTCTGCGTTCAGCGCGTTCGCTTTTCGCAGTTGCCCCATCGTCGATAAGAGAGCTCGAAGCGTTTCGACATCTTCAGGGTGCGACGCGATCCACTCCGTCATCGTCACGGTTCCCATGGATTCGATGCGCTCTTGCTCTAATGTCGCGATGCGTTTTAGCAAAACGGGTTCTTCCTTGACGATTTTCGAAAGGCGACTCATGTCGTTTTGAATCAATGCCTCTTTTTTCGAAAAGGCGAGCGCTAATAATGCTTCATGCGCCTCCGTCAACTGTCGGATGATTTCCATATCGTGTTTGCTCCTTTTATCATGAGTCCGACTACTTTGCTACCTTGCTATCGTTTCATATAAAAAGCGACCCGCGCATCCGTGCCCCGAGTCGCTTCTAATGTCAGTTTCATTCACCTTATTACAAGTTCAAGAAACGTTCCGCGATTTTGTTCGCATCCGGTTTATAGGTTCCATCCTGAATGGCTTGTTTAAGGGAGGCAATTTTATCTGCCCGCGATGAAGTCGTTCCTTCGAAGCGCACGCGTGCTTCTTTTGAAATCGTCACTTCGTCTGTTCGATTCATTCGTTTTGTTTCGGTTCCTTCTACGGGTTGATTTCTTTCATACGTCTTGGGCATGTTCACCCATTTAGTCGAATCAATTCGCATGTGAACACCTGCTTTCTAGATTACGAGATTCTTGATTTAAGTTCGATACGTTCTCGGTTTCGAAGGGTCCACAGAATCTTGCATCGCTTGGGCGAGGTCACGTCGCAATTTATCACGACAGTCAGCACAAATCGTCCCTTCATGAGAGGGTTTTCCGCAACTCTCACACGTGATTTCCATTTGAGAAATCTCAGAAATCAACAAGCGCCCTTCCTTGATATAACGAAAGACGGTTTCGCGTTTGACTCCTGTTTGCATCTCGACATCATTCGGTGAAGTTCGGACTTTTCGCCGCTCTCGCAAGAATTCGCGTACCTTTTCGAAATTCAGATGATCTTGACGCATACACGTCGGACAAAGATCAGAAGATTGTTTTACAAAAATTTTCCCGCAAGATTTGCAGTTTACTACATCCATTTCCTTCACCTCATTCAGAGTATCGGCAGGAATGATGAAATATTAAATACTCCGAAATAAAGTTACTGCAGAAATTTCACTTGCGCCCGCTTCCTTGAGACGCACCATCGCTTGCCGGAGTGTTATTCCTGTTGTGTAGACATCGTCGACCAGCAAGATATTTTTCCCTGCAACTTCTTTCGTGACATGAAATGGATTCGATCGTTTAAGACGTTCTTCTCTTGATTTCCTACTCTGCGGTGTCCCTTCGTCGCGCTTTAATGCTAAGGTGACCTTCCCATTCATTCGTCTAGCGATCTCTTCTGCTTGATTGAATTTTCGTTCAGACAAGCGGTCACGGCTAAGCGGAATCGGAACGATCCATCCTCTTCTCATTTTTACCTTCTTCAACTCGTCGGTAAACATCCGAATTAGGACAGTATCTCCTAAAAATTTATAACGATGCATGAATGCCTTTGCTTCTCCATTGTAAAGATACATCGTACGGGTATGAAGTGGTAAGCCGAGATTTTGCCATCGTCGACAGTCCTGACAGAGCTCGATACCTGGTTTGCCACAGTCCACACATCCACCACTTTTTACAAATTTCATTTTACAGGGATTACAAATGTTTTGGCTAGTCCACATATTACTCAGTTCCCAGTTAGGTATAAAGTCATGCTGACAGCATAAACACTTCATGAAGTCGTCCATCGATTCGCTTTTTGAATCTGATGGATGGCATAAAATAGGGCATCCGACCGATCATTGGCGAAAAATGAAATATCCCCGTCCGGGTAAGCCGCATCTCGTCCGACACGACCACTGATTTGAATCAAGGCTTTCGTACTAAACCCTTGATCAGCATCCAGGACGGCCACTTGTACGTTAGAGATCGTCACGCCACGCTCTAAAATCGTCGTCGTGAGCAAAATACCGTTCGTCGTACGAAATGCTTGGATTTTCTCAATGCGGTCCGGATCTTCCGCATGGACGGTCGTCACATCAATACCGACTTCTTTCAATCGTGTTTGCCATGCTTCGAGCGCTGCGATTCGGGGGACGAACACGAGACGCGGTTGCTGTTCATACTGATGCAACCACTCAACGATCGACTGCATCGTAAACGGTGACTTCAATCGGGGAACCGGTAAAGGATATCCATGATAACGCCGCATTAATCGTACTGTCGGATAGCGACGATGCCACATCGATGGCGTCGCACTTAATAAAATCAACGCTGCTTTTTGCGTCATCGCCCGTTTGACGTATCGATGTAGCGTCCAGTTCATATGAAACGGAAAGGCATCGACTTCATCTAATAAGACGACATCAAAACAAGACCGGTAATGAATCAATTGATGTGTCGTGCTGACCGTGATTTCACCTAAGAGAAGACGATCCGCTGATCCACCATATAAAGATACGACGTGAGCAGTCGGAAATGCCTGTTTGATATGATGCGTCAATTCACGGACGACATCCGCACGTGGCGCCGTCACAAGAACACGCTTTCCGTTCGCCAATGCTCTTTCGATACCGGGGAAGAACATCGGTGTCTTCCCTGCTCCACAAACCGCGTGAACTAGCAACCTTCCACCACGGAGAATCGTCTGTTCAATTGTCCGCGCGACAGTCGTTTGAGCAGGTGTCAAACGAATCGGTTGATGCTGTGCTGGATGTACCGGATCGAGCGGACGGGTATCCGTAATGAGCTGATCACATGTGCGCAACTTCCCATAAGCAATGCATCGTCGACAATAATAGCAACGTTTTCCGCACGTGCAAGGGCCTTTGACCGGAAAGGCTCCACACCGCTGACACGTAAACGTCACGGCTGGAATGAGTTGATGCGTCGGCAATCGGGTTTCCATCTGTTTTGCTAAAATCCATCTCCCGCGTATATCCATTGCTTCACTTCCTTCGTTTCCCATTTGCTTCATCTTGACGGACGGATAGGAAGATCGACAACGTATGCTGTATAAGAGATGTATGGATGGAATACGCGGTTTCTCAAAAAATAGTTTTGCTATCTCATATATCTGGACAAGAAAAAACACATTGACGATAGAGTCCGTCAATGTGTTTTCATCTTATTTTTTGTACCATGTGATACCGATCGCGCCCGGTCCGAGGTGTGTACCGATGACTGGACCAAATACACTCATCTCGATTTGCGCATTTGGAAACTTCGTCTGTAAGGACGCAATTTCCTGTTCTGCTTTCGTAGAATCTTCTGCATGAATGACACCGATCGTATACCCGGTTCCGTCTCCTTCGATATCTTCTTGCATCATCTCTTCGATTCGGTTGACGGCCCGCTTGAACGTCCGAATTTTTTCGAACGGAACGATTTTTCCATCCACGAAATGGAGAACGGGTTTAATCTTTAAGAACGAACCGACGAATGCTTGCGCGACACTGAGACGACCTCCGCGTTGAAGGTGTTCGAGATCATCCACGACAAAGTACGCACGAATGCGTTCTTTCAGTTCCTCTAAATGATGGACGATCGTTTCCGCCGTGGCTCCTGCATCTCGCAAACGAACCGCTTCTTGGACGAGAAACGCTTGCGGCATACAGGAAATACGTGAGTCGATAGGATGGACGTTCACATGATCAATCATCATATTGATCGTGTGCAACGCTTGATATGTCCCACTGATCCCGCTTGAAAGGGTGATGCCAATGATATCCGTTCCTTCTGGCAGCTGTTCAAACGTCGCAACGAGATCTCCAATATTCGGCTGTGAAGTCGTCGGAAGGCTACCCGTCCGAATCCGTTCATAAAAATCAGCAACCGAGATATCAAATCCTTCCCGATAAGCCTCCCCTTCAAAGATGACGCTAAGCGGTGCGACGTGCACTTGATGTTCTTCACAATACGTTGTTGGCAGATAGGCAGTGCTATCCGTTACGATCACAATCTGACTCATCCGTGATTTCCTCGCTTTTATAGTTCCGTCGTGACGTATACTTTCATACGTCACAATCGTTTATAAGTGTAGCACTTCTGAGTGGATAAAAAAAGGAAGATGGGAGTCCTGCTCCCGTCTTCCTATCCGTTCATACGACGACGACCCATCCTCGGCGAATCGCTTCGACGACCGCACCGGTGCGGTCTGGAACGTTCATTTTCCGAAGAATCGAAGATACGTGGTTTTTAACTGTCTTTTCACTGATATATAATGTATCGCTAATCGCACGGTTCGAGAATCCATCTGCCAGTAGCTGCAAAACTTCACATTCACGCCGTGTCAATACGTGTAGTGGTGCCTCAGCCACCTGACGTTCAACGGGTTGTGACGCCATCGTTTGTTTCATCTTCATGAGACGTCTGTATTCCTGAAGTAGATTTGGTGTCACTTTCGGGTGTACATATCCACCTTCACGATAGACGGAACGAATCGCGTTGACGAGTTCATCCGTCGCCATCTCCTTCAATAAATATCCGACGGCTCCCGCTCCTAAGGCGTGCATGACATATGTCTCATCATCATGGATCGATAAGATGATGACCCGAACTTCCGGGTGTACTTCCATTAAACGTTTCGTTGCATCGACACCGTTGACTTGTGGCATATTGATATCCATCAATACGATGTCTGGTTGGTGTGCTTCGACGAGAGGAATGACATCTACGCCGCTCTCTCCTTCCGCTACGACTACGAACTCTTCCTCGAAGTCAAGAATTCGTTTTACTCCCTCACGGAATAACTGATGATCGTCAATGATGACTACTTTCACTTGCTCGTTGTTCACAGTGTTTCCCCTCTCGCTTCGGATTCCTCGATCGGAATCTTTACCTTGATGACCGTCCCGCCCCCAGGGTACGTTTCGACCTCGAATTCTCCATCGATCAATTCAATGCGTTCACGCATCCCGATCAATCCAAACGACTCGTCATGTGAGTCGACGATCGAGTCGAAGTCGAATCCGACTCCGTTATCCTTTACGTGAATGCGAATGGAATGTTGATATTGTTCTATGATAATACGAATGTCCTTTGCATTGGAATGCTTCACGGCATTTTGGACAGCTTCTTGAACGATCCGGAAGACCGCGACCTCATAGGTGGAGTCGATCCGTTCGCCACCACCTAGGTATTTAAATTGAATCTCAATATTCGAAATTTCTTGCATATGTCGTAAATACCGCTCAAGCGTCGGGACGAAACCAAGATCGTCCAACGTCATTGGACGGAGATCATAAATAATGCGACGAATGTCCGCTAATCCGTCTCGAATCAAGACACGAAGACGATGAATTTCCTCAAAAGCAGCTTCTGCTCCATTGTGTTGATGAATTTTTTCAATCAGATCCGCCCGAATTAATACGTGCGCCAATGTCTGCGCTGGACCATCATGCATTTCGCGAGATAACCGCCGTCGTTCGTTTTCAGCAGATTGAAAAACTTTTAAGCCCATTTCCTGTTTTTGCATCGCTTTTTCGTACTTCTCATTCATGACTTGCATATCGTCCGTCAAAAAATTCAAGACAACGGATACACGTCCAATCAGCATATCCGCTCGTTCGATTGTTTCGTCTAACTGAATGAGACGACGTTCCAACTCATCACGCCGCTTCCGGCAATTCATCTCATCCCGTTGATTGATAAACGACTCCAGTTGTAGTGAGTTCGCTGTTTCATAGGCTTTCCGAACATCTTGCTCCGAATAGTTTTCGAAATTTTTGCTGACGATGACTAGTCGTGTCTTGGCATCCTTAATATGACGTTCTAGTCGCTCTGCTTCTTTTATATAATCATGGACACGAACTTTCAAGTCGCGCAATTCTTGCTGGATTTCAGCATATTGCTCTCTCGAATCCTCCGTGATCCGAACGATTTCTTCGCGACTTTCCTCTACGACACCAATGATGTTTTGTACGATATCATTCAACGACAGTCGCTCCTTCATTTCATGCGTCATCGTGACTCCCTCCGGTCCTTACCACTCAAATGGTTGTCTCTCTCTCTGAACGTCGTTATGCTAGAAAGAACTAGTCAACGAGGAGGACATTAATAGTATGACATTATCTCATTATTATACAGTAAAAGAAAGCGGTTTCCACGAAATCATTATTCAAAAGTCTCGATTCATTACATATATTTCTCGCATTTCTTCCGAAACAGAGGCACAAGACTTCATTGCGCAGATTAAAAAGAAGCATCATGATGCAAATCATAACTGTTCTGCGTATGTCATCGGGGAACAAAATCAAATCCAAAAAGCGAGTGATGATGGTGAACCTAGCGGAACAGCAGGCGTCCCGATGCTTGAAGTACTGAAAAAAAGAGATTTACGCGATACCGTTGTTGTGGTCACACGTTATTTTGGCGGCATTAAGCTTGGTGGCGGTGGATTAATTCGTGCCTATGGCTCAAGCGTCTCGGAAGCATTGAATGCAATCGGCGTTGTTGAACGGATTCAGCATCAAGTGGTAGAAGTGCACATTGACTATACGTGGCTTGGAAAAATTGAGAATGAACTTCGATCAAGCATTCATCCGATTGATCAGATTCATTATTTGGATCAAGTTCAAGTCGATGTCTTAGTCAAAACGGCAGATGTTCCTACCTTTATTGAATGGATGACAGATCTGACGAATGCGCAAGCCCACTTCCAAGAAGGTGCTTTTCGCTACCTCGAACGTGACATTCTTTCCTGACCTGCTATACTGATTGTAAAGATTCCGAAAGTTTTTTAATAATTCTGTTAAGTAAGGAGTACTTGAAATGGATGAACCGATACGATCACGGTCAAAGAAAAAAAAGAAGCGTTCTTGGTTCAAGCGTCTTGTTTTTTTATTTTTGATCATTTTAGTAACTGGCGGTGCAGCATTCGCTTACGTCGCCAACAAGACTCTTCAAACGGCTAATGAGACAAAAGTCGACTTAGCACGTGGAGACAAGTCAGAAAAACGTGAAGCGGCAGTCGACTTGACGAAGGACCATTTCTCCGTCTTGCTTGTCGGAACGGATGAACGTCCCGGAGACACTTCTTCTCGCGCTGATACGATGATCATCGCCACATTCAATAAAACAGATCAAACCGTAGACATGGTCAGCATCCCTCGAGATTCTCTCGTACAAATCCCTTCTGTCGGATATGAAGATAAAATCAACCATTCGTATGCTTATGGAGGAATTGATTCAACGATTGAGACAGTCGAAACGTTGTTTGATATTCCTGTAGACTATTACGCCTCCATCAACTTTAATGGTGTCGTTGCTATCGTCGATGCGCTTGGCGGTATTGATGTCGACGTCAAACTACCGATCGACACACTCGACTCTTCCGATAAACGAAACAGTATCAAACTCGAACCTGGTCAGCAGACACTCAATGGGGAAGAAGCGTTGGCCTACGCCAGAATGCGTTATGAAGACCCTGAGGGTGATATCGGACGTACAAAACGCCAGCAACAAATCGTACAAGCGATTATCGAACAGTCGACTTCCTTCGGTTCGATCACGAAACTCAATGACTTGATGGATGCTACAGGCGATAACTTCAAAACGAATATGTCACTAACGGAAGCCTTCCAGCTACAACCGTTCGTCAAATCACTCGGATCCATTAATCGTATTGATTTAACGGGATCAGATACGAAAATCAATGGCGTCTATTACTATCAAATCGATCCACTTTCACTTGCCGAAGCTAAAACAACATTAAAAGAACAGCTCAATTTACCTGCTGATGACGCTACTGACATGACGACATCAGAAGAGGCGACGGATGATACGACGACTACGATCAACTGATCATGCAGCTTTGCTAGAACTTCAACGTCTTGCTTATCGAATCGAAGCGCGTCTACTGGAAACAGTAGACTTTCCACCTTTATCGGAAACGATCGATGACATCGAAGCGGAGCAACCGAACGGGTTCGTTTATCTCTTGTATGATAGCGTAGTCGGTGCGATCACATATGTTGATGGAACGATCACGCGCCTCGTTGTGAATCCGGAATATTTTCGCCAAGGCATCGCCCAATCCTTACTGCACCACCTGCTTCAGCATGATCACGTGAAGCATGTCATGACAGGTGCGCGTAATCTTCCTGCCCTTACGCTCTACGCTCGTTTTGGCTTTACGGAAGTCCAACGTGAGTGGCGCCACGATATCGAACTTGTCTTTTTGACTCGAATTTAAAGCTTCATTAAGCGAAAACAAAGAAGCAGCAGACGCATGTCTGCTGCTTCTTTGTGCGGTTTAAAAGAATAGGAATCCGAGAACGGCTCCAATCAACACGATTCGTAACGGCGACTGTTTATAAAAACGAAGTAAACAGAACAAACCGAAGGCAATCAAGAAATCAAGACCACTCTTGATGCTTGACGTAAAGATTGGATCATAAAGAGCGGCAAGCAAAATACCAACGACGGCAGCATTGACGCCAATCAAGATCCGACCGACCGATTGATTCTTCCGAATACGATCCCAGTTCGGTAAAACACCGATGACGAGTAGGAATCCTGGTAGGAAGATCGCGAGCGTCGCAAGAATTCCTCCAGAAACACCAGAAACGATCGTACCGAGATACGTCGCGAACGTAAAGAGTGGTCCTGGTACCGCTTGTGCAGCGGCGTAACCAGCAAGGAACGTATCCGTGTTCATCAATCCAGGTACGAGTGTCTGCTCAAGGAATGGCAAGACGACATGTCCGCCACCAAAGACGAGGGCACCGGCACTGTACATGATACTCGTCAGTTGGACGGTTCCCGTCGCAGATTGCGCGAGAAACGGTGTGACGGCAAGTAAGACGAAGAATAAGACGAGTGCCGTGATGCTAAGTAGGCGTGGTACGCGAATCGACAAGGACCCACCCGTCTCCGTCTCTTCTTTAAACCAAAAGAACGCAAGAAGACCTGCGAGCAACAAGACACCGACTTGTGCCAGTGGATGTGCGATCAAGAGTACGCCTGCTAGCGCCAGTAGCATCAACGTCATTCGTTTGACGCCTGTCGCAAGTTTCATTCCCATGCCCAGGACGGCGTCAGCAACGATTGCAACCGCAACGAGTTTCAAGCCATGAATGAATCCGGCTTCTGCGACATCGAACTGTGTCGCAAGAATCGCGAACAGAATCAAGGCGATACTCGACGGTAACGTAAAGCCGACGAAGGAAATGATCGCCCCTGCTACGCCTCCACGGATCAAACCGATTCCCATTCCGACCTGACTCGAAGCGGGACCCGGGAGGAATTGACAGAGCGCAACTAAGTCAGCATATGCTTTCTCATCAATCCATTTTTTCCGTTTGACATATTCTTCATAAAAATACCCGAGATGGGCGACCGGACCTCCGAACGACGTCAGTCCGAGCTTGAACGATACAAGAAAGATTTCAATTAAACGATGCATGTTTCACCTCCATCCTTCATTCTACATAAAAGATGTTAAGTTCTTGTGAACTTCAACGGTTTTTCTTTCCATAAGTCCCTTTTCGCCACAATTTCTCCATGGGACCTTGTGGATGAGACTGGAGATATCTGTTTGAAGCAACACCTTGTGCGATCAAAAGCAGGAAAACGAGTAACAGTCCTTGCCATAACGGTGTCGTTCCATGTTGTCCACTGAAGAAGACGAACACGGTAAAGACGACTGTATGCATCAAATAATTCGTCAATGCCATCCGTCCCAGTCCAGCAAACCATTGCATGCGTCCAGCACGAACGAGTAGCGCAACGGCACAAGCATAGGTGATCGCAAGCGTGCGTCCTGAGAGCCAGACGTAAAATAGATTGATGGATCCGTCTGGTACGTCAGCATGCGCCTGTATGATTCCTGCAAATGATGGAAGTGTCAGGAGTAAACTAATTCCAAGCGTCCACCACAGGAAACGATTCGTCGGTGGCGCTGCGCTGAAGCGTTCCATCAAATAGGCTCCAATCAAGAACAGGGATAAAATTTCTGGCCAAATGACACCAGAATTCATGAGGGCTTCCGGTAATTGAACTGTCGCGTGATGTGATAAAAATCCGAGGAGATCGCGCGATGCGACGAACGACTGAAGTGTCTTATCTAGCTCGACGACGGGAGTGTCGCCCAATTGACGAGCCCCAAAGAAAATAAGTAGGTAGAGCAAAAGGGCATAGATTTGAAATGCTGTCGCAAACAAAAGCTTCGTGATCGGCTTTGTTTTTATAAATAACAATAAGATAAAACCGGTCAACGCATACGTATGTAAAATATCTCCCTGCCAAATACATAAGTGTAGTAGTCCAATGACGAGAAGAATCCCGAGACGTCGTGCAAAAATTGTCTTCGGTAATCCTTTTTGCTGCAAACGCTGGATGAACAGATAAAAACCTGCTCCAAACAAGACACTAAACAGCGTATAGAATTTTGTCTGGATGAAGAGGTCAAACACCAAACGAATCGCTTGATCGACGTCTCCCATCATCGCATTCGGTCGATCGCCAAGAAAACTTGGCATGTTGACAAATAGAATGCCACATAAAGCAAATCCCCTCAAAATATCCAAGTACTGAATGCGTTCATTTTTATTTATTTCTTGCATTTTCTCATCTCCCTTAAAAAAAGACCGCACATTGAGATGAGCGATCTTTTTAAATCATTTCGTTGTAAGACGTTCTAATAGTTTGAGAATGGGTCGATATTTATCCCCTAACAATCCCAACGATTCGACTAAAATATCTAGTACGATCAATAAGATAACGAGAGAAATAAAAGCACCGAGCGAATTCGTTTGCGAAAAGAGGATTGCCGTCATTCCGAACACACCACAAAGTCCATAAATCACTAAAACGGCTTGTCTCATCGTAAATCCCAAATCGAGTAAGCGGTGATGCAAGTGCTCTTTATCGGGTGCGAACGGTGGTCTCCCTTGTAACATACGACGCACGATAGCGAATAGCGTGTCTGAAATCGGAATCCCGAGCAAAATGACTGGTACAGCAAGTGAGAATAAAGTTACATTTTTGAATCCAAGTAGGGAAAGTACGGCCAGCATATATCCAAGATACAGCGAACCTGTATCTCCCATGAAAATCTTTGCCGGATAAAAATTATGAAACAGGAAACCGAGCGTACTCATAAGCAAGAGGATCGCAACGATCGTCACGTAGACGTTCCCTTGAATCACAGCTAAACTGATTAGCGTCAACAAGACGATACTCGATACGCCAGCAGCTAGTCCGTCTAATCCATCAATCAAGTTGACGGCATTCGTGATACCGATGACCCACAAGAAGGTCAGTGGCACACTCCACCACCCGAGATACAGCTGTTGATCAAACGGCAAATTGATAAACTCGATTCGAATCCCACCATTTAAAACAATGACTGCCGCTACGATTTGTCCCATTAACTTCAGCCTAGCATTCAGTTGAAAACGATCATCCAACATACCGGTCATGATGATCACGAAACTACCGACTAATATATGAGTCGCATATGGACTCGATGGTTGTAAGATAAAGTATCCGATCATGAATGAGATATAAATCGCAAGCCCACCTAGACGTGGCATGATTCGAACATGTACTTTTCGTGCATCCGGACTATCCACCGCGCCCACTGCAATGGCAAAACGTTTGACAACGGGGGTAATCAGCAATGCAGCGATGAAACAGACAATGGACGCTGTCCATAACATAATAACATCACGCTCCTGCGCGAATTATACCACATTCTTCTTCCAAAAATCGTTCGTTCCCATTCTGTAAACAAAAAGCATATGCTTATGCTTGTGCGACTCGGAATTGCAACACGTCTTGGTCTTGCCACTCCGTCACGTCTAAGACGACTTTGATTGCAAGGGTCGTTTTAGCTTCGATTGGGGACGTTAACGCTACCTGCAATGTCTGCAAGATTTGTTCCCCGTTCATAAGTTGTAACGGAAGCGTTCCGAGTTGAATCGCCTGTTCATATCCGTTTCGAATCAAAAACAATCCTGTCATCCTATTTTCGTTCTTCTCGTTCCAAACATTCATGACATTGACTTCTTCATTCTTCAACGTCGGGGTTGAATAGAATGTCTGACGTACACGTCGCGCTTCAGTATCAAGGAAGTCCGGTGGAATCTCGAGATCATGCGTCTCTTCTAAACCAAATAAGAGACGAATCTTTTCCGGGAAATTTTCTTCTTCCGTTAAGAAAAGTTCTTCCTCGGAAAAATCAAGCCAACATGGCATACTACTAATCGGTACGAACTCCGGAATATCTTCCGTCGTCAAAACCTTTCTGCCAATCAGACGATTGGCATCGTCTAACACGAGTAATGGAAGACCATCTACATGAAAACTATTTTCTAATGTATTTCGAAACAACGCGACGATTGAAATCGGCGAGGAGGATAGGTCCACTTGCAGCGCTTCGACGGACAGTTGATTTAACTCCAAGTCTGGCAATTGATTAGCATGGTAACGGAAAAGATATTCATCTTCTTTCTCGATCAACATATCTTCTGTAAAAATCAATCGAGGCTTATACAGTCCTGTATTTTCTTGTGTCTCTGCTTCTAAAATGATTTGTTTTCTGCGATTAAACATCTAACTCCATCTCCTCGATTTCTTCATCTAGCATGATATATTCGGACAATCGTTGTAAGACATAGGCAACGGGATACTCGATTTCAGCAATCGTGTAGTTGAAGATTTCAAAGCCTTCCTTTTCGTACATCCGAACAGGCTGTTCTTGACCGTAACTCCGAAGATGAATGCCTTCTTTTAGCGTATTCATCGTCGTCAAATGTTCCGTCCAGTGCTCTTCGATCGATGCCAATAGCTGATCTCGGATCAGCTCGTCTACTGCAGGATTCTTTAGTTCCTCTATCCATTTTTCACGACGAGCGGAAACAATGTTCACATAATACGCTTTGACCTCTTCCGGCTGTTCTAAATCATCTGGAAGTGGTACTTCGTCGTTTAGTAATTCGTCCATCGCGAACTGGAACTCTTCCTTTGGCCACTCTTCCGGTACGAGTTCTGCAGATAGATAACGATCCACGATACGTTCGACCGTCCGCTCGACCATTGGTAGTACCATATCTTGAATGTCTTCCGCATCTAGTACTTGGTTACGGATCGCATAGATGACAAGACGGTGCTGATGAAGGACGTCATCGAGTTTAACAAGTTCCTCTCGAATCGAATAACCTGTCCCCTCGCATGTTTCTTGCGCATAGCTCAATAACGCTTGTGCTTCTTTTAACGTAACCGGTTCATGCTGACTCGTCTTCACTTTTTTCAAGACTTTCTCCAATCGATCCTTTGCAAAACGCCGGACGAGGTCATCTTCGAGTGATACGATGAATTGACTTTTACCTGGATCTCCTTGACGTCCTGAACGTCCTCTTAGCTGGTTATCAATCCGAACCGACTCATGACGCTCGGTACCGATGACAAACAACCCACCTGCTTCTTTCGCAATCTCATCCAACGTAATATCTGTCCCTCGGCCTGCCATGTTCGTCGCAATCGTGATGCGTCCGTGTTGCCCGGCTTCACGAATGATGTCAGTTTCTTGGTCGACCGTCTTTGCATTCAGGATTTGATACGGTAACTGATGTGTATCTAAAGCTTCAGCTACAGCAAATGATTGTTCGATGGACGTCGTTCCGATCAATACGGGTTGCCGTCTTGCGTGTGCTTCCTTCGTCGCACGCGCCACAGCTTCATATTTCTCCTCTTTCGTCGCGTAAATGATGTCAGAAGCATCTTCACGGAGTTTCGGGCGATTGGTCGGGACTTGTACGACATCCATTCCGTATGTCTTTAGAAGCTCTTGTCGTGAAGTTTGTGCCGTACCTGTCATGCCTGAAACGAGCTCGTACATCCGGAAATAATGTTGGATCGTAACTTGGGCCGTCGTTTTATTTTCTTCCGTGATGTCAATGCCTTCTTTTGCTTCAATGGCTTGATGGAGCCCATCCGACAAACTTCGTCCTTCCATGATGCGTCCTGTAAATAAATCAACTAACTCGATTTTTCCATCTTTTACGATGTAATCAACGTCTCGTTTCATGACGACGTGAGCACGCAAGGCTTGAACCATGTAATGATAAAGTACTTGATGCTCAGCTGCGAAAAGATTATCGATGGCGAAGTTCTCTTCGATGATCGAAATTCCTTTATCCGTAAGCGAAACTGCTTTGATCTCTTCGTCGTATTCGTATGCATCCGTAGGAAACTTTGATACGATCAGCTTAGCGACGGTTTGTAACCCTTCATGCACCGAGCCCTTACCTGCCATGATGAGTGGTGTTTTCGCTTCGTCGATTAAAATACTATCGACTTCATCGATGATGGCAAAGTGATGTTTTCGTTGTACACGGTCTTCCTTCCGATTGACGAGATGATCGCGCAAGTAGTCGAAGCCAAATTCTGTACCGACTCCATATGTAATATCTGCGCCATAGGCAGCACGTTTCTCATCAGGTGACAGATCGGGAACATTTAGTCCTACTGTTAAACCAAGAAAACGGTGAATTTCTCCGATCTGATCCACGTCTCGTCGTGCCAAGTAGTCATTGACGGTGATGACATGAACCCCTTTACCACTTAAGGCTTTTGTAAAACTCGGTAACGACGCGACTAATGTTTTTCCTTCCCCCGTCGCCATTTCTGCGATATGACCGTCTAGTAACGCAAGACCACCAATCAATTGAACATCGTAATGACGCATGCCTAACGTACGAACACTTGCCTCTCGGACAAGAGCAAATGCCTCCGTCTTTAGTTGATCAATCGTCTCACCGGCTTCGATGCGTTCCTTTAGGTGGATTGTTTGATTTTTTAATTCATCATCCGTCATCGCTTGATAACGACTTTCTAACGCATTGATTTCTTTTACGATTTTCATATAGTTCTTCAGTCGCTTAGACTGTTCGTTGAATGTATTTTTTACGAGTTGAAGCACTGTTTTTCTCCTCTCCCCACGTCCACGTGACGTCAGGTCCGACAATTTTTTCATCTACGTATCCATTATATCAGTTAAAAAATGGAACAGAAGAGATAAAAACCATTTTTAAGAAAATCATTTACTTATTTTAAAAATAAATCTTTATTTTGGAATTCATTCAACAAAAAAAACGCCTTTCTTTAAAAAAGAAACGACGTTTTTTGAAAAAACTACATAAAAATCGGAACTTCTGCCGATGAATCATATGTATAGATTCCACGACCCACTTTTTGAATCGCCGGGTTTGCCTGTTCAACTTTCGCCATAAGCTGATAAATGTTACTGATTTGGTGACGATAACGAAGTTCGAGTTCCATCTGAATATCTCGTGCTGACATCGACTCGCGTTCGCGCATCAAATCACTGATTTGGTGTACGTAAACTTCCAGTGGATATCGCTGATTCACTCTTCGTTGTTTCAATGGACGCTCTAGTGCAACAGAAACTTCCTGTGCATGATCTTGATTCGTTCGACTTAATTCAGCTACTAAGTACTCTGCTCTTCGTTGAAGACGGCGATATTCTTCTTCGATTTCCATCAGCTCTCTGTAAATATGTTCATTCGGATCCATACTTTTTACCTTCTTTCTTGTATTGATGACACAATAATATTTCAATTATGTTTCAATTGTATGTTTTTTGAAATAATATTACCATTTATTTACCTTTTTGTTATATGATTTCTATGTTATTTTAATTTTTTTGTAATATTGGCAATTTTTTATCTGTTGCTGATTTCCATTTTTATCTTAACAGAAAGGAGCGAACCTAGAACATAAAATTATTGTTTTTAATATATAATTTTAAATCTTTCTTCATTTTGTCATTTTTATATCCTGTTTTACAATACTAAATTTAAAAGGAGAGCACACTATGCCTACTAAAACTTCCGTCTTGATCGCAAGTATTGCTTCGGCCGTACTTTTCACGGTAGCCGCCCCAACACCCGAGGCATCTGCTGCTTCTATCACGAAAGCTACTTATCAAACAACAGATGCACTAAATCTTCGCGCTTCTGCTACTACTTCCTCTAAAAAATTGTTGACGATTCCTAAAGGAAAATCAGTCGTTTCTTCGTATAAAACAGGAAACTGGTACAAAGTCTCTTACAGTTCTAAGACGGGTTATGTCTCAGGAAGTTACTTAAAGAAGAAAGCGGCCGTTAAAGCTAGTACTGTCGGTACATCCTTTACGAAGACGAACTACACGACGACGGATTCGTTGAGCCTTCGTAAGTCTGATTCTGCTGCTTCGACTAAATTATTGACGATTCCTAAAGGAACAACACTTTCCTCTTCTTACAAGAAGGGAAGCTGGTATAAAGTATCTTACAAATCAAAAACTGGTTATGTTGCTGGTTCTTACTTGAAAAAGAAAGCGGTCGTCACAGCAAGTGCTACCGGTACGACATTCGCGAAAACGAACTACATTACGTTGGACGCTTTGAATTTACGTACATCGAATTCTGCTACCTCAGCTAAACTACTAACGATTCCTAAAGGAAAGATCGTTACCTCTTCGTATCGGAAGGATAACTGGTACCAAGTGTCTTACGGTAGTAAAAAAGGCTATGTCTCAGGAAGTTACTTGAAGAAAACGACGTCTTCTTCTGCTTCTTTACCACCTGTCGGATCTGCAGCTGATTATTCAGGTACGACGATGTATGTTCTCGTTCCTTTTAATGATTCATTGACATTACGGTCTGGTGCAAGTTCGATCAGCCCTTCTATCGGTACACTGCCACGTGGTTCCGTTGTTACGGTAACGAATGCTTTACATAAGACAAAAGGATTCGTCGCTGTCAAAACATCTGATGGACGTTATGGATATGTCGAAGCGACGTATCTCTCGCTCTTCCAGCCTTCTATGTCTGCTCGTCCACTCGTCGTCTTAGACCCAGGTCACGGTGGACATGATGTCGGCGCTGCGCGCTATGGCATCTATGAACGCGATATCGTCATGTCAGTCGCTAAACTCGTAGCCGAGCGCCTATCTAAAACAGTCGATGTGAAGTTGACACGTTATACGAATGATTACTATCCTTCGTTAACAGATCGTAGCGTCATCTCGAACGCCCATAAGACAAACATCTTCGTCAGTATCCATATTAATGCTGCATCTTCAACAAGTGCTTATGGCGCTGAAAACTTCTATTACAGAGGTAATGCATCTGTTGCTCTATCACGAAATCTCCAAAACAATCTTGTTAACTCGATTGGATTACGTGATCGTGGTATTAAATTCGGGAACCTCGCTGTTCTTCGCGGTACGAATGCACCCGCTACATTAACGGAACTTGGTTTCCTATCCAATGCTAATGACCGGGCGAAACTCGTTTCTCCTTCTTATCAGCAACGCTATGCTGATGCAGTAGCAAACGCGATTCTTTCTTCCCTCTAACCAAAAAATAACGCTCAGCCGAATCATACGGCTGAGCGTTATTTTTTTGAAAAAGAAGAGATTCAGGGAAATCACTTCTTTTTCTGACACATAAAAGAAAAGAGAGGTTGATTGCGATTCAATCATCAGGGAATGAATGAATCTCAGTTAGCGACTAGCGAGGATTTGCTCAAGGGAAAGCAAATCTGTCGAATCGACACGATAGTCTGCCTCATGGAGCGCCGACTCCGGTCCTACGCCGACGGCATACATACCGGCAGCGTGGATGGCAGTGATGCCCGCTGTCGCATCTTCTACACCGATGCAACGGCTTGGTTCGACGTCGAGCGCTTCCGCAGCACGGAGAAACACTTCAGGGTGTGGTTTCGATTGTGCAACAGTTGCAGCATCTACGATGTCATCGAAGTAATGTCGAACCTTTAATGCCTCGACGACCATCAGCGCATTTTTAGAAGCGGACGCCATCCCGATTTTCAGCCCAGCGTTTCGGATTTCATCAAGGAATGCAGTGATTCCAGGAAGAAGATCCTGTTCAGAGATGTGCTGGATCAATGTGACATAGTGTTCGTTCTTCTTCGCAGCGAGTGCTAGCTTCTCGTCTTCCGAAAAAGCATCCTGTTTTCCACCAAGCGCAAGGATACGCTCGAGTGAATCCATCCGGCTGACACCTTTTAATGTCTCATTGAATTCCCGGTCGAACGGGATATCCAAATCCTCTCCTAATTGTTTCCACGCTAAGTAGTGATACTCTGCTGTATCCGTGATTACGCCGTCTAAATCAAAAATGACCGCTTCGATCGTTGGTGCCATCCGACATCCATCCTTTCATACATCGTCCATGAAAGGCAAGAAATCGAATGACACGTTGTGCAAACGATTGCACTTGCCTCACAAACAATTTTACTAATTCTCTCATCTCTTTGCAAGCGTTATCAAATGTTTTACTTAAAAAGAAAAACACCTTGCGATTTCAGCAAAGTGTTTTTCGTCCTGTTATCCTTTTAAGAGACCAATCACTCGGACGTTGATTGCTTTCGGTTGGAACGCGAGCATGTTCTCCATGTCTTGCGCAATCCGTTCCTGCACTTTCCCCGCCGTCTTGATGATCGACATTCCGTACTTGATATGAACAGACAAACTGATCGTAATCTCGCCGCCGACATCCTCGACCTTCACGAGTTTAACCATCTGTTTCTCTTGCAGTTTTGAATCATCTGCTGTGAAGGCGATCCCTTCCGTTTCTTGAACGGCTACGCCTGCGATGACCTCGATGACTTGTTGCGAGACGTTCACGACACCGTCTGCGTTATTTAAATTATATGACATTCCTTCCACGCCCTTCGTCTTGTAATCCATCTATCTTAAAGTGTAAAGCATTCCGTCTTATTTTGAAAGGTCTTCCCGTTTCTCGACGATTGGACGAATATCAATCTCAATCAAAGGACGGAGGACACGAACGACGAGCGGGTGTATGATGATACCGACGATCAGCAAGGCAACGCCAATCATGATCAGTAACGCTAGCCACGGTTGCGGTACGAATGCTTCCGTCACATACTGGCGCCACGCCATGACGAAAAAGACGTGAAGCAAATAGACATAGAGGCTGAGTTCCCCCGCCCGTGTGATGAGCGGAAGGCGACGCATCGGAATCAACATCATGAAACCAAGGGAAGCCGCAATTGACAAGAAATAAATGACACTATGTTTGATGACACCTAACCAGGCATCGCTATCGTATTGATCAACATAAGGGAAACGATGCTTGAAGGCATTCGCGAAATCAACGATCTCTTGTGGTGTGTCACGCCACGCTTCAAATAACAAAAAGCCCATGACGGCCACAAATGTGATCCCACCGATTAAGCGGACGTTCATCCGTCGTTTAAAGTTTTTCGGCATTTCAAATATCCGGATGAATTCGTGTTCTGATAAATAGTTTCCGAGTAAGAAGTACGGATAGAACATGATCAACTTACGAAGTGCTAAGAAGCCTGTATTCTCAAGCTCAAAACCATATAATAGAGCGAACGCGAGACCGAACCAGACGTAGCCGCGTAAATGGACGACATAAGGCGTCACGATATACCAGACGACCATGACGAATAAATACCAAAGTGCCCAGTATGGCCGTAATAGATGCGTTCCAATGTTTTCTCCTGAGAAAATCGGGTTTCCTTCCCCGAGTGTCGCCCAAGATCCGATCAAGATCTGCCAGACACAATACACCGCGAAAAGCTGGATGACACGTAAATACTTGTTTTCGCGGAAGAAATAACCGCTTAAAATAATGAATAATGGCATATGAAACGAATAAATCAATAGATAGACCGTTTCGAGTAATTTTCCATCATAATCAAACCGTAAATCTGTCAGCATGTGACCGATGACGACGAAAATGACAAGAAAACCTTTAATATTATCAAACCACGGATTCCGATTCATGTTACACTACCCCTTATACTCCCTCGAAAGGAACGAATGTTTATGAAAAAGACACTCCTGATTCTATCCATCGTCTTGAACGTCGTTCTCCTTGCATTGTTACTGGGACGTAAACCGCTCGAACTGTTCGAAAGCGTCTTACCTGCAACGAGTACGACTCCAGTCACGACATTCCAATACGATAAGAATCCGAACTATGTCCGTTTGAATAGTCTATTCCATACTTATCAATACCCAAAATCAGCGAACGCTGTCATGTTAGGTGACTCGATGACGAATTTTGCCGATTGGCGCATCTTGATGGATGATCCGACAATTATTAATTTCGGGATTCCTGGCGATACGACAGAAGGCTTTTTGACTCGTCTCGACCTGATTCTCGAGATGAAACCAAAACGCGTCTTCCTGATGGGTGGTATTAATGATATCCGTCACTATACGCCGATTCCACAAATTACCGAGAACATGACGACGATCGTGACGACACTTCGAAAAAATAACATTGACGTCGTCGTTCAGTCAACCGTTCCTGTGGCACCGAAGTATTCAGACTCCGTCCGAATCAACCGTGATGTCGAAGCGTTGAACCGGAATTTACAAAATCTCGCTCAATCGCTTAAGGTTCCATTCGTCGACTTACGACCTGTCTTGACGAATAAACAAGGATATCTTCAGAATCGCTTGACGTATGATGGATTACATCTCGTCGGTGGCGGTTATCTACGCTGGAGCGATGCCCTGAAACCTTATGCATTGCAAGCAGATATAACAGCAAACAAATAATCGATGGCACATCAAAAAAACGGCTCATCCCGATGATCAGGATGAGCCGTTTTTCGATTCTTAATCTTCTTGGTTCTTGACACCCATGTACGCTGCGACACTCGATGCTGAGAAAACCGCAACGGCAACGATACCGACAGCAATCCAAATCACTTGATCCATCATTTCTTTATATCCCCCTTTATGTAACCGCTCACTTCTACATTTAGCGTACACGAATTTCGTCAAGAAAGAAACACATTTTCCATGTCTAATGACTAGACGATTCGGGAAAAAGTAACTATAGTAGAAGGACAACTACAAATTGTCAGAAAATTCGATTATTTAACAAGGAGGTGTTTCTGATGGCCACTTCATTGCTTACGCCGAAAGTGACGTTACGACATCGAAGTACTCTCAACTTTGGATATTGGCTTGTCATCGGATGCATAGGATGGGGGATGCTTGCCCTCGTCACGAATGTTGGTACCGTTATTAGTCGTCTTCCTTTATATGAAAGCATTCCCCTCGCCATCCTTGTACTTGGCCTCACAGGTGTCGTACTAAAAATGGCGCGTGACGAGTGGTGGATTCGTTATCTCGAACGTCAGACCCAGTATTACATCGGACACGAGACCGTGACCGGTT
Source organism: Exiguobacterium sp. s161 (assembly GCF_018619045.1). Lineage (NCBI taxonomy): Bacteria > Bacillati > Bacillota > Bacilli > Caryophanales > Exiguobacterium > Exiguobacterium sp. s161. The sequence goes on along the minus strand of NZ_JACSNH010000001.1, from coordinate 345,861 downwards.
GGTGTACGACGATTGATAGCATGTGGCTGATCCGTAAGACGATGCGCCGTGAACTTCGCTTGCTCTACCGACAACTTACCAAGACGAAAGCATCGGAAGAAGTGAAACAGACGCTCGCCCTCCAGCTCGTCGAACGTGGTGTGCTCATCGTCTATTCTCGACCAAAAAGTGATCATCCTGCTTGAAACGAAAAAAGGACTGCCCCATCATCTTCTATGAAAGAAGAAGAAGATGGGACAGCCCTTTTTTTTACTATTTCAGCCAATCCGTTGCTGCTTCAATCGTTGGCATGACGAGTTGGTGACCATAATTCGACCACGTGACGTCGACTGATGCACCAGCTTGTTTCAAGAGCGCTGATAACTCTTCCGTTTCCTGAGCCGGACAGATCGGATCATTGCTTCCGGCACCGATGAAGACGCGCACGTCCGATAGGTCAGGTAACGTCACACCACGACGTGGTACCATCGGATGCAACAGAATCGCTTGTTTGAACAAAGCTTCTTCGAACAACATGTTCGCCGCGATGTTCGCCCCGTTCGAGTATCCGACTGGAATCAGACGATCGAGATCAAAACTACGCTCTGCTGCTTGATCACGTAAAAACTGAATTAAACGTGCTGTCCGTAAAGCGAGGTCTTCTTCATCGAAGACGCCTTCCGCGAGTCGTTTGAAGAATCGTGGCATCCCGTTTTCCGAGACTTCTCCGCGGACGGACAAGTAGCCTGCTTCCGAATCGAGCAACGAGACGAGCCCGACGAGATCTTGTTCCGTTCCACCTGTGCCATGTAAGAATAAAAAGATCGGTGCGTCTGCTGTTTTTGGTGCTTGGTATAAATGAATCATACGAGTCTCCCCTTCGGTACAGTAATAGGTGTTACATGATTTGTGATCGCACTGCGATGTGCTTCGAATTGTTCCGGCAACTTCAAGTCTTCTCCGAGCATCTCAAACTCTTCATCGATTGCGAATCCTGGATTGTCGGTCGCAATTTCATGGAGGATCCGACCGCGGTCATGGAAATAGATTGATGTGAAGTAATTGCGGTCCTTCACTTCAGTCGTCAGCAAACCGAACGCGTTGATGGCGTTCATCCAGTCGAGTTGTTCCTTTTGATCCGTTGCCCGCCACGCGATATGGTGAACCGTTCCCGTTCCCGGACGACCGACTGGCATTTGACCATGAACGACGTCAACGACATTCCCGAACTCGCCTTCTGCGATATATCGGTCAACGGTTTCCGTCCGTTTGCTAAGTGTCAGCCCGAATGTGTCTGTCAGTAATTTTGCTGTGTCTGATGGATCCCGCGACAGTAACGTCGCTCCGGCGAATCCTTTGATGGCGACGTCACGCGTGATGCCATCGATTTCATAGCGACTGTCTGATCCCGCCTCGCGTTCGACGAGTTCAATTTGGAGACCATGTGGATCTTCGAAGGCGATCTGCTGCTCTCCGAAACGAACCGTCTCTTCAAACGAGACGTTTTTTTCTGTCAGTCGCGCTTTCCAAAAATCTGCTGCACCGACCGGAATCGCGTAAGCTGTCGTTCCGACTTGTCCGGCACCGACTTTCCCTTTTGCCATGCCTTTAAACGGAAAGAACGTGATGATCGTTCCCGGTGCTCCGGATTCGTTTCCAAAATAGAAGTGGTATGTTCCTGGATCATCGAAGTTGACCGTTTTTTTGACGAATCGTAGTCCGAGAATGGTTCCGTAAAAATCGAGATTTTCTTGTGGATCGCCGACCATTGCTGAGATATGATGGATGCCTTGCGTTTTCATATGATGCGTTCCTCCTTCAGTCGTATCTATTAACACAATAATAGTAACTAAAGAACAAAAAGTAAACTAATAAGCCTTTCCTCGTTTTTCTGGAACCTTTATCCAATTTAAACCGTAGGACACTAGGTAACAATGGTACACTTGTCGTGCAACAGACGTCTTTAAAGGAGGTTCATATGTTAGAAATCAAACACATCACGAAGCGTTTCGGCGATTTTACGGCCGTAGATGCTCTGACGATCGAGGTACCACGGGGGCAAATCTTTGGTTTGCTTGGTGCAAACGGTGCCGGGAAGACAACGACCTTCCGGATGCTGCTCGGTCTACTGCAACCAACTGAAGGATCGATCACCTGGAACGGGGAGCGCATCCCGACTTCAAAGATTGGATACCTTCCGGAAGAACGAGGGCTGTATCCAAAAGTCCGCGTCGATGAACAACTTTTGTTCCTCGCAGAACTCCGCGATATGAAGCGAAAAGATGCGAAACGAGCGCTGACGGAATGGCTCGAATATTTCCAAATTCCGCAGTATGAAAAAATGCGCGTCGAACAACTCTCAAAAGGAAATCAACAAAAGATTCAGTTGATCTCTGCCGTCCTACATAAACCTGAACTGCTGATTTTAGATGAACCATTCAGCGGACTCGACCCGGTCAATGCGGAACAATTAAAACGTGCTGTCAAAAAGTTAACCGTCGACGGAACGACGATCGTCTTCTCAAGTCACCGGATGGATCATGTCGAAGAACTCTGCGAACACGTCGCGATCCTCGATCACGGAAAACCCGTCGTTGCTGGCTATCTCCCTGACATCAAGGCGGGATACGGAAAAACACGTGTCCTCTTGACGACAGATGCCCCGCCACTCCTGTGGGATAGCTTGCCAGGTGTCCTACAAGTCGAGTCAGACAATAATGGACATATCGTCCAAGTCTCTTCAAAAGAAACGGCTGATCAACTTCTTCAACATATCGTCAGCCATGGACACCATGTCGATCGTTTCGTCTGGGATCAGTTATCCCTGCAGGATATCTTCATCGAGGAGGTCGGCAAACGTTATGAACCGTAAATTTCTGACTTTATATCGCTTCAATCTACTTCAAAAATTACGTGCTAAAAGCTTTTTGATTTCGACGGTCCTAATGGTCCTGTTCCTCGTCGGCTTCGGCAATATCGAACGGATTCTCGACTGGTTTTCTGGTGACGATCCGAAAGTTGCTCTCGTCAGTGAACTATCGACCGATCTTCGTCCGGCCTTGAAGAAAGCTGGTGTCACTTCAGACATCACAACGAAGGAATATACGGTCGCACAAGCACGAAAGGCAGTCGACCGCGGTACATTCGATGCCGTGGCAATCGTTCAGGATTCGTATGACGTGACACTCGTCAGTGCTAGTCCTGAGTCTGAATTACAGACACAGGTCGCAACGGTCGTCAAACAAGTCCGTGACCAAGCCGTCATCACGGATGCTGAAATCGATCCGAACGTCCTTGCTTCGCTCGCTGAACCTGTTCCTGTCAAACAGGAGTTGACGTCGACGGGTGGGAAAAGTGAAGATGAACTCTTTGCTGCCTCGGCGCTCGTCTATGTGTTGCTATTCTTGATGTACTTCACGATTGCGATTTACGGTGGGATGATCGTCACAGAAATCGCGAACGAAAAGTCATCCCGTGTCATGGAATTGCTGATTTCAGCAGCGAGTCCGATTCAACATATGCTGGCGAAGATCCTCTCGATCGCTACGGTCAGTCTCGTACAATTATCGATCCTCGTCGGTGTCGGCTACTACAGTGCTCAAAACAGCAGTTTATTCGATCAGTTATCACTCGATTCCTTGAGTGCCCGGACGATCATTTATCTGTTCGTCTTCTTCCTGCTCGGATACTTCCTGTATGCGACGCTCCTCGCGGCACTCGGTTCACTCGTCAGCCGGGTCGAGGATGCGCAGCAAGTGACGTTACCAGTCATCTTGCTGATCGTCGCAGCTTTCATGATTTCGATGTTTAGTCTGAATGCACCGACGAACCAAGCTGTCGTCGTCCTGTCGTTCGTGCCGTTCTTTACACCGATGGTCATGTTCCTGCGCGTCATGTTGACCGATGTACCGCTATGGCAAGTGTCGATTTCGCTCATCTTGATGTTGATCAGCATCTCGCTTTCCTTATTCGTCGGAACGAAATTCTACCGGGGTGGTGTTCTGTTCTATGGATCGAATCCACTCAAACAGTTGCGCCGAATCTTAAGCGGTCGCCGGTAACAGTTTACAAGACGAATCGTTTCCGCTATCGTTAGGTGAGAAAAAGCCTTTAGGAGGAACTACGTTATGCGGTCTCGTTTTTGGGCAGCGATTCTTTTCACAGCTGCTGCCATGGTCTCGTCACTTGTCATGTTCACGAAATTTCCGCAGGCGAGTGCGACATGGGAACTCGTCCTTGCTTACGGTGGGATGACGTTCGTCGCCAGTCTATTTTGCTGGTCCTTCGTTGCGGTTCGCCGTCAGTCTTCTCGCTTATACGGAAGCTGGGTTGGTGTCTTCATCGCTGGATTGACGGTTTTACTTGTCTGTATCGCACGCTTCGTCTTGCGTGGTGATTTGATGATGATTTTCAAATGGCAAGCGATGCTCGGTAGCTTAACCCTCAATTTCGGCTATGTCGGTTGGGTACTCGTCATCGCGAATGCAATCATTGGATTCATCATCGGTCGGACACGTATTAAGAATCCACGTTTACGTCAGATGTCACAAAACAATACACGTTAAAAAAAGTCGCTGTCTTCTGAACGTCAATCAGAAGACAGCGACTTTTTATTTGCGATGATAACGTGAACGGCTTTTCCGGTCACTATAATCCGCGTAATATGTCGAACGAGCTAACGATACACCTTCTGTCATTCGGTCGAGATACTCGTCGAGTTGCATCATGGCTGGAAGTTTATCCTCAAATAGTTCAAACGTCTCTTCTGCTTGATCGCGTCGTAACTCTCCTGCTTCCATCACAGCATCGACCAGTTCATGAAAGATACGTTGCTCGGTTGCGCTCATCGTCTGCTCGATCCGTTTGACATCTTCGTCGTACATCAGGTCAAACAGGCGCATTCGCTCTTCGAGCTGCTCTTCGACCCATGTCCCGTCTTGTCCGAGCGTCTGCTCATAAGCAAGCTTCATCTCTTCAAGTGGCGTCTTCTGTTGCATAATGAACTTCAAGGATTCTCCTGTCCAGATATGACGGGCCAAGTAACTCGCATCGATGTTCAAAGCGTCAGCCAGTGCCTCGATGTACGCTTTTGTTGGATAGACTTCGCTAAGTTCCGTTCGGCGAATGAAGTACGGTGCGACACCGAGTCGTTCTGCCAGCTGTTCGATCGTAACCCCGGCACGCTCTCGTAAAATCCGAATCCGATCACCGTAACCTCGATATGGTGAATGGTCTAGCATACGTTTCCCTCCCTTGTTCCTATGGTATCATCATACCCTTGAATTCGGTGTTGGATACATCGAACTTTCGGAGGATTTCCGGAACAGATGACGCGGGTACCGTAGCCAAATCGGTAAGACACTTAAGAAGTATCCAACGGTGACGATACTGATCCAAAACATAGCGAGATTAAGAAAAGGTTTCATTTCCAGTCCAGCCTGTGTCACGACGACTTGGAACAACAAAAAAGCATGAAAAACGGAAATCAGATAGGGAATGAGTAAGACCGCACCATACTTCATGAGCAAGTAACGACGAATGTTTCCGGATCCGAATCCGAGTGCAAACAATGTCTTCATCCGTTTTTGTTCCTGCTCTGCCGTCATCTGCATCCATACATGCAGGAAACTCGCATTGATGACGAACAACCAGATCGTCAGAAGGATGACGACGAACGTGACGAGTCGTACGATCCGGATCCCGTCGATCTCATCTTCCGTCTCATTGATCAACTGATAGGGAACCGGCTGCTTCTCATCCAGCTTGGCTGCGGATTGAATATTGCGAACGATCTTCATCCACTGCTTCCAGTCCCTCGTTCCATAATCATGGTAGGCTGGCGTATCGAAGACGACGATTTGCCGAACAGGTTGTTTAAGTGTCGGGAAGACCGCGTCGCTGACGACGAATATCGTTTCGATCTGATAGTTATAGCCGAACACTAAATCATGGGAAGACGGCGAGAGCAGCTTAAACCCTTCTCGTTTCATCGCCTGTTCCGCCTTTTTCATCGTTGGTGTATTCTCTTCGAGTTGCACCGGTCGCGCGGGTACGAAGAAACTCTGTCGACCGGTCGCCTTCCGCTCCTCAAGGTGCAATTGACGCATCATTTTGTTGTAGGCAGAAATCGGTAAAAAGATACGCTTCCCTTCTGCCTTCACTTCAATATCTTGCTGATAGCGATCCGGAAATGCGTCCGTCATCGTCTGTTTAATATCCTTCAATCGCTTCGTCGGCTGAGCGGATTCTTCATAATAGACGAGACCAAATTGATTTTGGGACGAGAGATCGAGTCCGATCAATTGAAACAAGAAGACAAGTCCGACTGCCGTCAGCGCACATGACGTCAAGATCGTCCCGAGGGCAATCAGCGTACTATTCGTTCGTAACTGATTGGCGATCTCCGAAACGATCAGTTTCCGAAGAGACAACCGACATGGACGATATAGCTGGATCAACCACGGTAAGATATAGCGGCAAATGAAAAAGGAACCGATGAAGATGACAAGCGGGAATAACATATAAAATCCATACATTCGAACGAACGCGAGGACATATCCGTAAATCAAGAGCAATAGAGCGAGGACTTGTGTCAGAATCCAAACTCTTCTTCGAAAAAGTGAACGGGAACGGACCGGTCGATCCGGACGAAAACGGTAAATCGCCAGAACGGTCGCGATCAGTAAAACAAGGAAGGCGCCACCAATCAAGGCAAGAATCGCATAAAACGACAGCTCAAACTCGATCGGTGGCAAGAACATGATTTTGACGACAGAAAGTAACAGCATCTTCGTCAAGACATTTCCAAGTATCATCCCTGCCGTGATCGCTAATCCGCCAACAATCAGAACCTCAATCAAAAAATACTTCAAGAAGTGCGATAATCCACTACCGAGCGTCCGCATCGTTCGGAGATCGTTCTTCCGGTGCTCAAGCATCGTATAGGTCGTCGAATAGATGAACAGGATACTAAAAAATAGGATGATCAGTTCTGCGATGAAGACGAACAAGATCGTCATCTCGATGACTTGGTTCAATTGGCTGAGTATCTTGGCGACGTTTTGAAACGATCCGTTCGTCAGCAAGTTCCAGTAACTCGTCACGATCGTCATCGCGATGATGATCGTCAAGGCATACCCATAGTACAACCGCTGGTAGCGCCGGATATTACGTAGGGCGTATTGCAGATAATTGATGCTCATCCCCTCCTAACAACGATAACGACTCAATCACACGTTGAAAGAAGATCCGTCGTGGCTCATCACGGAATAACTCGGTTTGCACGCTACCGTCCTTTAAAAACAAGACATGATTACAATACGAAGCGACTTGCGGATCATGCGTCACGATGACCATCGTCATCCCCGTCGCGTTCAGTTCTGCTAATACATCCATGACATGTTTTGTCGCTTGAAAATCAAGCGCTCCGGTCGGTTCGTCCGCAAGTATCAGACGCGGCGTATGAATCAAGGCGCGACCGATCGCTGTTCGCTGCCGTTGTCCACCACTTACTTCGTCCACCTGCTTATCGAGCAAATCATCAATCTGAAGGCGACGAGCCAACTGCTCCATCTCTTCACGCGCCAGTTTTGCTTTTTTCCCAGACAACATCAATGGAACGAGCATGTTCTCACCGAGCGTCAAGGAGTCGAGTAAGTTGAATTCCTGAAAGATGATCCCAAGTGTCTCGCGTCGGAAGCGTGTCATCTCTTTTCGCTTAAACGTCGCTGTATCGACGCCATCAATCAGAATCGATCCCCAACTTGGCTCGTCGAGTGTCGCAAGCAAGTTGATCAGGGTCGATTTGCCACTACCGGACGGTCCCATGACTGCGACCATCTCGCCTTCTTCAACTCGGAAGTTCACATCCGTCAACGGCTGTTCCGTCACCTTTCCGGGATAGACCTTTCCTAATTGTTTCACCTCAATCATGTGCGCGACCTCCTACTAAACGAATCCGACATATCGTCCCGATGCCTTCCTCGCTCTCAAGTTCAATCTCGTGTCCGAGTTTCATCGAGACCTGCTGGACGAAATACAGTCCCATTCCGGTCGATTCCCCGTAACGTCGTCCATTCTCACCGGTAAAGAACGCATTAAAGACGCGTGGGACATCTCGTCTTGGAATCCCGACGCCGTCGTCTCGAATCGACAAAACGACCTGCCCATTTATCTCCTCCGCCTTCAAGACGACTTCTCGTCCGTGACCTGTCGTATATTTAATCGCATTCGTCACAAGCTGTAAGACGAGGAATCGAAACCACTTCGCATCCGTATAGACGTACATATCCTCCGCGATATCGAGTTTCGGAAAAACCTGATTTTTGACGAATAGTCGTTTTTCCTGATTAATGATGCCGGTAATAAGTGGCTTTAAGGATAACTGCTCTGCCTTCAGATCCGTCTCGATCGCTTCTAGACGTGACGAATAGAGCATCTGGTCGAGTCCACTGCGCAGCCGATCGACCTCTTGGCGCAAATCAGCTTGATAGTGCTCCCCCGGATGTTCGAGAATCAGTTCGATGACGGATAACGGCGTCTTCATTTGATGAATCCACTGGTCGACATACCGATGCCGCTCTTTTTCCTTCCGTCGCTCAGCAAACAGACTGTTTCGAAACAAGGTCTGTTGCCGTTCTAAAAATTGTTCGACAGCGACGGAAATCGGTTCTTCACTATCACTGCGAATCGGTTCTGCGACCGATTGGACCGGCTGTTGCATCCGTCGCAGCAACGGAAGCATGCTGAAGAAACGATAACTGAGATAAATCAAGAGACCGATACTGTTCAAGAGCACGATATAAAAGAAGGCTGCTGGGCGATAAAGATCGTAGAGCCATAAGACGGCATATAAAATCAGCATTTGTCCGGTAAAGAAGATGATGCCTGGTATCGCGTGCCGTAAAAAGAGCTTCATGGTTCAAGAACCAGTTTATAACCGACGCCTCGCACCGTCTCAAGTCCAGCGACACCGATCTCGGTAAGCCGTTTGCGGACACGCGTGATGTTGACGTTCAACGTATTCTCATCGACGAATGCTTCGTCATCCCAAATCCGTTCGAGTAGATCGCCTCGACTGACGATTCGTGGACTTGCCGTCAGCAACATCTCAAGGATCAGTCCCTCTTTTTTTGACAGCTCGATCGACTGTTCCCCGTATTCGACGATATAACGGTCCAAGTACAGCGTGACCCCTTCTTTCGTCACCGTCCGCTCATCCGTTTCGTTCGACAGCGTGCCATAAGCTCGGCGAATCTGACTTTTAATCTTCGCGATGACGACCGCTCCTTGGAACGGTTTGACGATGTAATCATCCGCTCCGTATTCGAGCGCCATGACTTGATCCATCTCCCCGACCCGTGCTGAGATGAACAGGATGGGTGCCCGTGTCTTCATCCGCAATTGCCGACACCAATAGAAACCGTCAAACTTCGGCAAATTGACATCTAATAGAATGACGTCTGGATTCGTCTCTTCATAGACGGCGACGACATCTCCTCGTCCATCTTCAACGACGACTCTAAAATCATAGCGTTCGAGTAGTTCTTTCAATAATGTGGCAATCTTCATATCATCTTCGACTAATAAAATCGTATGCATCGTTCCTATCAACTCCTTCTCCCTTTATCATAACGAACTCAAAAAGGACTGGAAACGATTATTCCGTTTCCAGTTCTGTGTACCCCTATTTAGTTCATCACGTGACGATACGGCGATACGCACGAACCGTGACGATATAGTAGATCAGATAGACGATCGTATAACAAACAATCGCAAGTAATGTCGGACGAACGATGTTGTAGTTCAACAGTTTCTGCAAGACTTGCATCGCAACTAAACTATGAACAAGTCCGAGCGCGTACGGTAAGGAGAAGACGAATCCGACAAGGCGACGGATGATGCCCGTCTGTTCTTTCTCATCGACACCGATTTTCTGGATGATGGCAAACCGTTGTTTCGATTCTTCTGCTTCCGCGAGCATCTTGAAGTAGATGATTGAACCCGTCGCAAGCAAGAAGACGAGACCAAGGAAGCCGGCAGCAAACGCGAGCAAGCCGGTCGTTGCTGTCGTCATCGTATAGACAGGATAATACGCCGCCATCTCCGTGTCCGCTTGTTTTCCATATAGTTGTGTCAATTGTTTCATCAATCCATCGTCATGACGTTCATCTGAGAACTGATAATTCGTCAGTGTGAAACCTTTTTCCGGCATCTTCGCGAACGTATCATCGTTTACGACGAAGGCGAGCCGCTGTTTCTCATAAAGTTGAGCGATTGGTAGATTCGTCGCAGCGGTGATGCGAAAGGACTCATGAACGTCCTTGATTTCAACACCGACCGGCGATTTGACTTTCATCTTCAACAAATCGTTTACTTTGAATGTCTCAAGGACGATCGCTTCGCCTTGTTTCGGTTCTTTGATGACCGTTTTCCCGTTCGCTTTCGCGAGCTTGACGTAGTCCGAATAGTTGACGTAGCTGAATTGTCCCGGCTGGTCTTCATACGCATACGTCGCGTAGTAGCGCGTGAACGTCAGCGGGTTCGGCAGATCGGTCATCTGATGGTCGACGTTCTTGACGTTGACCATCGTCCGGCTGTCGATCTTTTGGTCAGACTTTGCAATCAGTTGTTCCGCTTCAGATTGTTTACTCGCAATCGATAGACTGTACGGAACTTGCTCCTCGACGGTCTGATCGATGAAATAATAAATCGATGTCGCTGTACCGACTGTCGTCAATGTGACGGCAGTGATGACTGTGATCGTCGACAGCATGACGGCATTCGATTTGATTCGTGACAACAATTGCCCGTGCAAAATCAAATTCGTTCCTTTGAAGTGTCGCGCTTGGTTACTTAAGACGCGCAATAAGAAGATCGTGAAGTAACTCATCGTTCCGAACGTTCCGAGAATGACGCAGAGCATCAAGAGTGGGGCAACGATCGTAAAGTGATCCATCAACGGTTGTCCGGTCAAATAGTACCCAACACCGATCAAGACGACCGAAAGCACGGCTAGGATCGGATGGACTTTCGGAAGCGATTCCGCTTGTTGTTCTGCCTTGAACAGTTCGATTAATGTAAAACGATAAATCGTCCGAGCCGAACGTAAAGCGATGATCAGAAAGATTAAAAGGAAAACACCGATCGTCTGCAGGACGGAAGCTCCGCTGATCGTAAAGGTCGCATCGACTTGCATCGCCATGACGGAAGCGAGCAACTGCACGAAGTATTTCGAAGCGACGGTACCGATCGCAATTCCGAGAATCAGACCAATCACTCCGTACCCCATCGTCTCAAGGAAAATCAGGCGAGCAATCTGCCCTCGCTCTAAACCGAGTAATGCATAAAGCCCGATTTCCTTCTTACGACGACGTAAGAAGAAGTCACTTGAATACCAGATGAAGATAGCAGAGAAAAGCGCTAGAATGACACTTGCTCCGGTAAAGACCGTTCCCAGTTTGCCGTACAATTCGTTCGCCTGAAGCATCGCTTCATTCGATCGAATCGCGAGGAACGTGTAATAAATCAGAATCGCAAACGTGACCGCACCGAGGTACATCACGTTTTGACGGATGTTCTTCAAATTTTGAAACGCCAGTTTAGACAAGCTCACGGACGGCACCTCCGAGTTCACGCTGAACTTCCATGATCTGTTCGAAGAATTCCTTCTGCGAACCAAAGCGATGGACTTCCTTGAACAGCTCTCCGTCCTTGACGAACAGAATCCGTTCCGCATAAGACGCTGTCATCGGATCATGCGTTACCATTAAAATCGTCGCGCCTTCGTTGTTGAGCGATTGCATCGCTTCGAGTAACCCAGTCGCTGACTTCGAGTCAAGTGCACCGGTTGGCTCGTCGGCTAAAATGAGTGACGGATCATGAATGATCGCACGCGCGGCAGCTGTCCGTTGTTTTTGTCCACCCGATAGTTCGACTGGACGTTTATCGAGTAAGTCGTAGATACCAAGTTGACGCGCCACACGATCGACACGTTCTAAAATTATTTTTTTATCGACGTTCGCGAGTGAGAGCGGTAAGGCGATGTTTTCCCGGACCGTCATCGTATCGAGGAGATTGAAATCCTGGAAGATGAAGCCGAGTTGTTCCCGGCGGAAACGAGCCAATTGTTTTTCCTTCATCGCCGTCACGTCTGCTCCATTGATTAAAATCGAGCCGTCCGTTGGCTGATCAATCGTCGACAGCAGGTTAAGTAATGTCGATTTCCCGGCACCGGATGGACCCATGATACTGACGAACTCTCCTTCGTGGACACGGAGCGTCGTCGGACGCAGTGCTTCGTGGCGCGCTGTTTTCGTTTGATACGTTTTTGAAATCTGTTCTGCTTGTAAGATTGCTTTCATCTGTAATGCCTCCTGTGTTTGATTCGTTACACTCAGTCTAGCCCTTCCCTGCTTTTCTCAAAATGGACTTTGCTTTCACTTCTCTTACAAAACGGTAAGACACGGGAGGAGACGACAAAAAAGCCCCCATCCGCAAGGAATGGAGGCGTATCGTATCTTATTTGTGTGTTGCTTTGAAGAGCTCTGTATCGCCTGCGACAACAGAAGTTCCTTCCGCTGGTACAGCTGAAAGCGTGAATTGATCGTGGTTCGTTACGATGATCGGTGTGATCGTCGATGGTGCGTTCGCACGGATGTAGTCAAGGTCGAACTCGACGAGGACGTCTCCTGCTTTGACTTTGTCACCTGACTGGACGTGAGCCGTGAAGCCTTCACCTTTAAGGTTAACTGTATCAAGACCAACGTGGATCAAAAGTTCAAGACCATCTTCACCTTTTAGACCGATTGCATGTTTTGTTGGGAAGATCGTTTCAACCGTTGCGTTGATCGGCGAGACGACTTTACCTTCAGTTGGCTCGATCGCGACACCGTCGCCCATCATTTTTTGAGAGAAAACTTGATCGGGTACGTTCTCGATGTTGACGATTTTACCTGTAAGTGCAGAAGCGATTTTCGCGTTTCCTGCGTCGTTACCACCAAACAATTTTTTTAAGAATCCCATGATACTATCCCTCTACTTTCTCGATCGTTTTTCTTCCGAATGGAAGTTTCGATTTTTTATAGGAGTAAGCTGTCAGACAGCTCGCTCACGTTCTCACAAAAAGCATACGTTTGTCCCTCTGGTTTTGCAAGTATTTTTGTGTGATAATAGTTAGAAATCATAAGGAGGCGCTTACATGTTACCATTTTCAGAAATTACATATGTCCGTCCTGACCTTGCCTTGCTTGAAACATCCATGAATCAAGCGATCGCTCGACTGACGGAAGCCACACAGGTAGATGAAGCAAACGCAGCCATCACTGAGATTAATACCCTCAGAAATCAATTTGAAACGGCAAGCCAGCTCGTCGAGATCCGCCACACGATCGATACACGCGATACGTTCTATGAGACGGAACAAGGATTCTTTGATGAAGCGAGTGCGATCTATCAAGGATATGTCTCAAGCTATTATCAAGCGTTGACGACGCACCCACTCCGCAATGAACTCGAACAGACACAAGGCAAACAGTTATTCCTGATTGCGGAAGCGAGTCTGAAGACGTTCTCAGAAGAGATCATTCCAAAACTCCAAGAAGAGAACCGTCTCTCAAGCGAATATACGAAACTGATGTCTTCTGCTCAAATCGAGTTCGATGGCAAAACGCTCAACTTGTCGCAGTTCGGTCCCTATCTTCAATCACCTGATCGTGATGTCCGTAAAGCAGCTTCTGAAGCACGCTACGGCTATTTAAAAGAACAAGGCGAAGCAATCGATACGATCTACGACAAACTCGTCCGCATCCGGACCGAGATCGCGAAGACACTCGGCTTCCCATCGTTCGTCGAGCTCGGATACGCACGGATGCTTCGCGTCGATTATAACCAATCGATGGTCGAACAGTACCGCGAACAAATCCGTGAAACGATTGTTCCGCTCGCGACACAACTCAAAGAACGCCAGCAACGACGGATTGGCGTCGATCAGTTGTATTACTACGATGAAGGATTTGCCTTCAAGTCTGGTAATGCGACACCGAAAGGCGAAGAGTCGTTCATCATCGAAGGCGGCAAAAAGATGTATGCAGAGATGTCACCGGAGACGAACGAGTTCTTCAACTACATGCTCGACCGGGAAGCACTCGATTTAACGGCGAAACCTGGGAAAGCCGGCGGTGGGTATTGTACCTACATCGCAGACGAAAAACTCCCGTTCATCTTCTCGAACTTCAATGGAACGGCAGGCGACATCGATGTCCTGACGCACGAAGTCGGACACGCCTTCCAAGTCTATGAGAGCCGTCACCTGACAGCTCCAGAGAGTGCTTTCCCAACGTATGAAGCGTGTGAGATTCACTCGATGTCGATGGAATTCTTCGCTTATCCGTGGATGGAAGAGTTCTTCGGTGAAGAGACAGCGAAATACAAGTTCAATCACCTCGCAGGAAGCGTCACATTCCTTCCGTACGGCGTTGCGATTGACGAGTTCCAACACGTCATCTACAACCAACCGGAATTGACACCAGCTGAGCGTCGCGAAGCATGGCGGACGATTGAGAAGAAATACCTGCCGCATCGTGATTACGAAGCAAACGATTATCTCGATTCAGGTGCATGGTGGCATCAACAAGGACACGTCTTCGGCAGTCCGTTCTACTATATCGATTACACGCTCGCTCAAGTCTGTGCCTTCCAGTTCTATGCTTGGATGGAACAAGACCGGGAAGCGGCTTGGAAGTCATATCTAGATCTCTGTCGTGCCGGCGGCTCGGAAAGCTTCCTTACGCTCGTCGAACGTGCTGGATTGAAGTCTCCGTTCGCACCAGGTACGGTCGAGGCAGCAGTCGCACCGGTCAAAGCGTATCTCGAACAAGCAGACGACCTCGTACTCGATCGCGTCTAATTATTCGTTTTCCTCAATTTATCCAATGAAAAAGGTGAGTTTCCGTCCGGAAACTCACCTTTTCTATTTTAAGAGACCTCAATCTTTAGACTGTAACTAGTGATTCATTCAGATAAAAGCGTTTCATGATACTTTCCGTGCCAGACGCGGAACTCGTCTGCCGGGATTGGTCTTGAATAATAAAAACCCTGTGCATACTCGCAATCTAGCTGTTGCAGATGATTCGCCTGCTCCAGTTCCTCGATGCCTTCGGCGACAACATCATATTTCAATGTATGCGCCAGTTTAATGATCGTCTCGATGAGCGGTGCGTTCGAACAGGCATCCGGACCGCTGATGAACGAGCGATCGATTTTCAGTCGCTGAATAGGCAATCGACTCAAGTAGGACAAAGACGAATAACCAGTACCAAAGTCATCGATCGCCAGACGATAACCCATTTGGTGTAACGTCTGAAGCGCCTCGAAGACACGTCCGTCCGAAAAGACACCGAAAGATTCCGTGATTTCGAGTTCCATCCGGTCTTCAATTCCAGGATGAATTTCTCGGACGCCCGTCAGGTAATCCACAATCCGACCAGAGACGAGCTCTTTTACGGATAAGTTCGCTGAGACGCGAAGCGATCCGAGCTCCGTTTCTTTCCACGCCTCTACTTGGCGAACCGTTTCAGCGACGACCCACATCCCAATTTCTTCGATGAGCATCGATCGCTCGGCAATTGGAATGAAGACTGCTGGACTGATCATGCCACGTTCTGGATGGAACCAGCGCAAGAGCGCCTCACAACCATCCACCTGCCGTGTCGCAAGGTTGATTTGCGGTTGGTAGAACAATTGTAACTCGTTCTTTTCAATCGCATCCCGTAACTCCCCTTCCAATACGACCGATTCCAGATATTCCGCGCTCATCCATGGTTCGAACCAGACCGGTCCACCTTCTGTCTGTTGTTTCGCATGTTGCATCGCGATATCGACAGAGGATAATAACGAAGTGACAGCTACTGCATCGTCCGGATAGCGGACCATACTCATACTGATGCTGACGTTCACGAATTCTCCGTTAATTTCATAAACATGTTCGATGACTTGCTTTAATTTCTCGTAATCAACGATATCCTGTTGCGCGACTAATACAGCGAATTCATCTCCACCAATACGTGCTGCTTGTCCCGTTCCGATGAAATGATGCTTCAGTCGATTCGCGAGATCCTTTAAAATCTGATCTCCTGCCCCATGACCGTAAATATCATTGATTCGGCGGAATTGACGAATGCTGATAGTGACGAGCTCGCCTGTTTGTGGTGCTCTCAGTGCATCCTGCATCTTTTGTTCAAATCCATTTCGATTCAGTAACCCCGTCAACATATCAAAAAGCGCAAGTTGTGTAATGCGTTCTTCTCGCCGAAACTGATCTGTCTCATCATGACAAGATAGATATAAGGCAACACCTGTTTCATCCTCTTTGTTCGGAACGTGAATGATGTTGACGAACATATTTAAAATATCTTCGTCAAATAACATTTTACAGCGAATCGTCTGACTGTTCCCTTCGATGGCTTGTTGAAGTGCTCGTCGCATTCGATTCAAATCAGCTGGATGCACCAATTCTTCAATCGTCCAACCCGAAGTGGCATGCGTTAACTGTCGAAAACGATCGTTTCCATTTAAAATCGTATAGTCCGACGATAAAGCAAGAATTGGATCTGTATTTTGAGAAAAGAGAGATTCGATTTCGGCTTTCTTCTGCTTAATCTCTTTTGTATTCGCATCACTATGATCGAGTAATCCAGCTATGATTGCTGTCATCGTCCGAAAGGCTTGAACGACTGGCTTGAAGTCATTTCTTTCGTGTACATGATACCCAGATTGCCGTCGATCCTCAGCAAACGTATTCGCTTCGTTTTGTAGTAAGGAAATATCTTTTCGAAAAGCACGTAATAATAACCAATTCAATATTAATAATGCCGCAATGACAAGAATGATTGTTGCAAATAGCAGCCAAGCATTTTGAATGATCTGCGATCCTCGGTGCTGCATCTCTTGTTGTACCTGTTTTAACTTTTGATCATATATCTGGTACATGCTTGTTTCATATTGTTTAGACTGATTAGCTAGTTTCGCATAGTTTTGATCGTTTGATGTACTCAACAGTTCATCTAGCGTTTCTGTGTAATTTCGCATCTGACTTCTCATGTTTGCAATTTCTTGGCGCCCTGTGTCGTCTTGTAACGAAACTACCTCATACAAGGCATTCATGAGCGATTGTTGTCGAATGGGCAAGTCGATCCGCATTTGTTGGATGCGTAATCGATCAATCGAACTGATTTCGTTGTCCCGACGTGCTTCTCGTAGAATCTGTGCCGATTTTCCAAGTTGCTCTTCCATCATGATAAGATGCGAGAACACATCGTAGTATGAACCAGTCTCTTTACTTAAGACGAGTTGATTAAAAATCACTTCACTTTTAAAATTCGTAGAGGCTGTGAAAAAGCGATGATTGGACTCGTATCCTTGACGCTCTAATTTCGTGAGTTCCTCCAACAACTCTTTACGTGCTGGGCCAATCGCTTGCTCTTCCTTTAGCTGTTCATATAAGTGGAAGAGAGAGGTCTCTGCTTGTTTTGTTACTTGTGGTTCCTCAACCTGTTTCTCTAAGGAAGCAAGATAATAAGACGTTAAATCTTGAGTTGCATGATTTGCTGGGATCACGATGTCAATCGCTTTTGCCGCCTCTTCGAAACGTTTTCCTTCTTCGAGTGTTTTGTTCAATTGGTGTAACGCAACGATAATCGCAAGTAGACCGATGACTGCAATCATCCACGAGAACGTTTTATAGTAGGATCGTCTTCGAAAAGCTTCTTCGATGAAGACTGGTGATAAACGTCGCAACACATCGTCCTCCCTAAAATGTCATTATGCTTCTATATCGTCTCTTTTTGCTGTATGTTGAAGTCGATTTAAGTCAATAAAAAGCACTTCTTCTCACATTTCGTGAAAATAAGTGCTTTCTTTACTAGTTTTATATTTTTTAGTAACTGACATTTTCGCGCGCTACTTTTTTCGCGAAATAATCGATGATATCCCGACGACGAATGATTCCGATAAAGTGCTTTCCATCATCGATGACAGGAACGAAGTTTTGGTCCGTGATGACCTCAATCATCTCTTCCATTTGCGCAGTAATCGAGACTGGTTTATAACGAACACGTTGTTTAATATCCGTTAACCGTGTTTGCAAGACGTGATCGTAGTCTGCATGCTCTAGATTAGCCTCGAGCGCCCACAAGACATCCCCTTCCGTTAATGTCCCTGCGTATTTACCTTTATTATCGACGAGCGGAACGGACGTAAATCGATGATGTTTCATCTTTTCTAATGCCTGTCTGACCGTCGATTCAGGATCTAAATATTTCACCTCATCTTTTGGTAGTAAGAAAAAAGCAATGTTCATTTCTGTTCCTCCCTAGCCACTCTGTGACACCTTCTTCATTTTATCACGAAGCCTCACTGGATTCATTTCTCAAATGATGAAAATCTCTACATAATTCCTTCATATTTATCCGTACCCTTCCGATAGTCAGAATAGACAGATTTTAAAGACTATTTAGGATAGGAGAATTCATCATGCGCCTCCCGATCACCCGTCGTTTGTTCATCGGGCTTATTTTGTTGCCTGCTCTTACTCTCGGTGTTTCCACTTGGTTTTCGTATGACCAAACAAGCCGAACTGTCGATCAATTGGTCGACTCGACATCCCAAACTGCTTTAAAGCAACTCGAACAATCGTTTTCCCGCATCATCGATGATACTAAAAAAGATACAACACTCCTTGCCGGACTCCCTTCCAACCGTGAAGACGGTACTCTACCGAACTACATAGATACAACCAAACAACCCGATGCTTCGGAGGCTCCTTCTCAAAAAGCAACAGATATCTATAATGTCCTTGAGAAATATGGCTCCTCAAAAATCGAAAATTCATTTATCCAATACGCTGATACGAAAGGCGGCTATCTTAACTGGCCAAAACAAGACGTCGCACCTGGATACGATCCTCGAAAAGAGATTTGGTATAAACAAGCGCTGGAGAATTCAAGCACTGTCGCCATGAGCGAGCCTTACTATGATAGCGCGACGAAATTATCCATCATCGGTTTCTCTAAGGCGACACTAGATGCTCAAGCGAACATCAAAGGTGTATTGTCTGTTTATAAAAGCATCAATCGTCTTGCTGAAGATATGAAACGGATTGAAATCGGACAAAAAGGATTTGTTTTCAGCTACACACAAGACGGTAAGGTCGTCACGCACCCGAACCGAAATTATTTCTTCAAAAAAATCAATCAACTACGTGAAGACGGAAAAGCATATTTCTCTGCTCCAAAGTCCATGTTAGAGCAAGAATCCGGTACGAAGATCATGGACGTCGCCGGAAAAAAATCGGTCGTCATTTGGCAAACTTCTTCGAAAACAGGATTCAAACTAGCCGTCGTACTGGATTACGCTTCCTTGTATGCGCCTAAAGAAGCCATGCTCAATCAGTCATTGATCAATTTCGTCGTTGCGATCGCCCTCGCGACATTGATCGCTTGGTTGATCGGGCGTTCGATCAATCGCCCGCTGTTGATGCTCCGTCGTGAAGCATTAGCAATCGCATCAGGTGATTTGCGAACACAGCATCGTCCTAAACGATTCATCCGGGATGAATTAACAGACCTCAGTGCAAACTTCGACGCGATGCGCGCGCGCCTGCGACAAACGATTCTAGCGATGACTACATCCGCTACGACCGTTCGCGATGCGTCAGAAGAGCTCTCAAACAATGCGACTCATGTACAAAAGGCTTCACGTCATATCGGACAGACAATGGAAGAAATCGCTGCTGCTGGTGAAACTCAAACGAAACAAGCCGAACGTTCTTCCCATGCTGTATACGGTGTCAAGGAACGTTCTACAGCAATGCAACAGGTCGCGTCCACGACACTTTCTGAAGTCGCTTCCGTCGCTTCCGCTGCGACACGAGGAAGTGACGTGACGAAACAGACGATTTCTGATCTATTGAGCCATTCGGACTCATTGGAAAAAGAAATCGAGAACACTTCTGATTTCTTAGGCAAACGTTCTGATGAGATCGGAAAGATTCTTGGAACGCTGCAAGCCATCTCGAGTCAGACGAATTTACTCGCCCTCAACGCAGCAATCGAAGCCGCACGTGTCGGTGAACAAGGACGTGGATTTGCTGTCGTCGCGAGTGAGGTAAGAAAACTGGCCGAGGAGAGCGACGAATCCGCTAAACAAATCAAACAGCTCCTCGATAATATTCAACAAGAAACACATACTGCCATGAGTGCGATGCACCATGTCATGAGTGATTTGAAGCTGTCTCTTGAGTCTGTCAAAACGACAGGCGATGACTTCGAGCGCATCGCAGGATCCGTACATCATGTCTCGAATCGAACAGAAGTATTGACTGGTGACATCGAGGCGCTGACGCTTGCTACGGAAGAAGTATCCGATGCCATGGGAACCATTCTTGCTTTAACGGAAGAGAATGCAGCAGGTCTTGAGACAAGCGCTGCAAGTATTCAAGAAACGAACGCAACACTTGAATCCGTGACGACGGCAGCGGCTCACCTCGCTCACATCGCAGGTGATCTCCATGCGCTCACATTGGAATTCCAGTTAGACGAAACCGTATCTGAAAAACATTTGATCGAAGAACAAGAAGACGTCCTTTCATCAGAACCCGACACAAGTCATTCTGCTGACGATGCCTATGCGGAAGTCGCAAGCACAGAATTGACGGAGCACGATATCGAAACGAATGATCCTGAAGTCGAGACGTGGCACGAGGAGGAACCAACACCTGAGTCTTCTCCGTCTCCTACGAATCCATAAGCCTATCGATCCGGAGTCTTGAAGAAAGACTTCGGATTTTTTCATTCCCTACTCGACTATCGATTGCCGAGCACATACACTAGATACAATCGATGCATCATTCGAAAGGAGTCGCTTCATGAATCCCTTAAGCCCCTCAGACTTGACACAAATCGCGGAACATTTATTTGGGATGACTGGTTTTTTTATTTCCTATCAAGATCAAGAGCATGTCTCAATCGAGTTACGTCCTTCCGCACCCAAGCATCCGGCGAATCTATTGATTGAAGATACGTGGCCTACTTTGAAAAATCATCGCCCTCTACTTCATACCTTAAAAGACGGAACGGCTTACCTGTTCGTAGACGTTCCTGACCAAGGCATGTACCGGATCGGTCCCGTTCTCTTACAGTCAGCACTTTTTCGGGCTCATATTCAAGATGAGACCTATCATCAATTTTATAAAGTTCTACCCCGAACGACGGAAAATCGTCTGATCGACTGTGCCCATTTGCTCTATCGCCTTCTACATGGTGAAGGATTGTCCTCTCGTGACATCGATCATGTTTCAGATATACAGGAAGAGGAAATTCCTTTAGTGTCTGAAGCCCCTTCGCACACAGGTGTGACCGCCTATCGAAAAGCTTGGCAACGCGAGCAACAAATCATCGACTGGATCTCATCCGGACAGAGCGAACGGTTGGCGACGACCTATTCTCTTCCCGCATACGGTGAGTTCGGAACACTCGCACGTCACCAACCACTCCGAGCAGAAAAGAATCTACTTCTAGGAACGGTTCTTCTGAGCGCACGTGCCGCTATTCGTGGGGGACTCGAACCAGACGAAGCCTTTTCGCTTAGTGATCGGATGATTGAGACGATCGAAGCTGCGACGAGTATTGCAGAATTGCGAAATCGTCACGTTCGGATCACGGTATCTTTTGCGGAAGCCGTCAAAGAAATACAGGCGTTGCGTCATTCGCCACACGTCTTAGCTGCCATTCGATACATTCAGCAGCATCTCTACGATCCTTTATCGGTCTCGTCCATCAGTCAGGCGATTCACGTATCCTCCAACTATTTATCCGTTTTATTTAAAGATGAAACGGGTTTACCGCTGGCTCGTTACGTCATTCGTGAACGGATTCGCGAAGCGAAAAGATTGCTACGTTCATCTGACGACTCGCTATTGACGATTTCAAACCGACTGCACTTTTCAAGTCAAAGTCATTTCAGTCAGGCCTTTAAACAAATCACGGGCGAGACGCCTACTCATTACAGACAAAAGACAGATTTTTAGGAACACTGCTACCTTTTTCAGATTTGTGATATCCTATTCAACAGAATACAATTTTGCCGAATCGAATCTTTTTCGATTCTTTCATCAAAAGGAGAGTCAACATGAATTCAATTAGTGTGATCATTCCAGTCTATCAAACCGAATCTCAAGCAAAAGCTGCGATTCAATCCGTTCTCGACCAACACGTTTCGATTCCTGTAGAAATCGTCGTTGTCTTTGATGGACCAAGTTCTTATGTCGATGATATTCGTGCACTATATCCAACGTGTACCATCATCGAACAATCACATCAAGGTGTGTATGCGGCTCGACGTAATGGAGTTCAAGCTGCTTCAGGAGACTATGTCATCTTTTTAGATAGTGATGATATTCTTGCTCCCCGTGCGCTTTACACATATATCAAGGCATACGAGAAGTCTCGTGGGGAAGTCATCATCGGTAAGATCTCCCCTGTCTATAACAAGAAGAAATGGCTGATGCCGATCGATGACGATCGTTACTTCTTTTACTCGCGCACGAAGTTTAATTCGCGTCACTTGACGACGATCCATGGATGGATGATCAAAAAAGAATTGCTCCAGACATTGCCTAGCCTCGAAACGACATGGTTTGCGGATACGCTAATCGCCCATACTGTCATTTCGCAGTTAACGAACATTACTTCCGTCAACTACATCGTGTACGGACGGAATTCAAGAAGTACACCACTGGATGGTCAATCGCTCTTCCAACTACGTGACATTACGACACTCTCAGATATCTCTCGAATTTATGGCATATTATCAGCAGAGACAAAAGATGAAGAAGTCCAAAAATTCTTAAATACGTGGTATAAACGGTTCATTTCAAAACGTGGACGTACATTACTCGAACGGAGTTCATCTAATACTCAACAAGCAGAAGTCTTCAACCATGTCGCTTACGACTTAAAGCGGATGCCATCAAAGAGTAAATATCTACAAGCTTGGTCAACGGGATCGTACGCGATGTTCAAGCTGTACATTACTGCTGTCAAAACAAAACGTTCCTTACGTACGGCGCGTCGTAAAAAAATTAAAAATGGTCTTATGCTATATCGACTATTCCAGAAGATGCCGATCAAAGACAATCTCGTCTTATTCGAAAGTTTCTTAGGGCGGAGTTACTCTGACAATCCGAAGGCACTTTACCTTCACCTAAAAGAAAAACATCCGGAACTAGAACTTGTTTGGATTTTCGCTCAAGAACCTTCTGATGAAGTGAAGGAAGCATGTCCGAATTGGGTACTTCGAAACAGCTTTACGTACTATCAATACATGGCTCGTGCGAAATACTGGATTTTCAACACGCGTCAGCCGCTCAGCTTGAAAAAACGCGAAGAAACTATCTATCTTCAAACATGGCACGGTACGCCATTAAAACGACTCGGTCTTGATATGGAAGATGTGCATATGGCTGGAACGAATGCGATTCGCTATAAAAAGAATTTCTATAACCAAGCGCAAGAATGGAACTATCTGATTTCGCCAAACGCGTACTCGAGCGAAATCTTCAAAAGCGCATTCGGGTTCCAAAATACGATGCTTGAAACGGGCTATCCTCGTAACGATCTCTTATATGCCGATAATCAAGCGGGTCTCATTAGTGAAATCAAAACACGCTTAAATATTCCGGCTGATAAAAAGATCGTTCTTTATGCACCGACATGGCGAGATGATGAGTTCATCGCGCGAGGAAAATACCGATTCGACTTGCAATTGAATTTAAATGAGATGCAAGCACGCCTCGGTGACGAGTACGTCGTCCTTTTACGGATGCACTACTTGATTGCTCAAAACATGGATATCAGTGGACACGAAGGATTCGCTTACGATGTCTCTTCATACGGTGATATCGCAGAACTCTATCTGATTAGTGACATTCTGATCACGGACTACTCATCTGTGTTCTTCGACTATGCCCACTTGCAACGTCCAATGATCTTCTTTACGTACGATCTAGAGAAATATGCTTCAACGTTGCGCGGATTCTACTTCGATTTCGAAGAAGTCGTCCCTGGACCACTTCTGAAGGAAACAGATCAAGTCATCGATTATATCGAACAAATCGATACGAAGTCCGTCGCTTACCAAGAAAAATACGATCGCTTCCTCGAACAGTTCTGTAGCTTAGATGATGGTACGGCGAGTGAACGCGTTCTTGCTGAATTGTTCCCAAGTACAGCACAATCGACGGTCGAGGACGAATCAACAGAAACGGAATGATAAATCAAAAGTGCCTCCTTCCTTAACTGGAAAGAGGCACTTTTTTAATTTAGTTACGGACGAACAAGGCAACGCTCTCGACGTGTGTCGTATGTGGGAACATATCGACCGGTGTCACTTCGACGAGTGTATACCCGAGTTCTGTCAACAACTTCGCGTCACGCGCTTGTGTCGACGCGTTACAAGAGACGTAGACGATCCGCTTCGGTGCGACATCTGCAGCAGCACGTAAGAACTCTTCGTCACAGCCTTTACGGGGTGGGTCGACGACGATGACGTCCGGTTGGATACCGGCTTTAACGAGATCTGGCATGACCTTCTCAGCTGCACCATACTCGAACGTCACGTTCTCGATCCCGTTCGCTTGTGCGTTCCGACGTGCATCATCGATCGCTTGCGGTACGATTTCGATGCCGTAGACGTGCTTCGCTTGTTTAGCGAGTGATAAGGAAATCGAACCGATCCCACAGTAAGCATCGACGACTGTCTCATCGCCTGTCAACTGAGCGTACTCGAGCGCTTTCGCGTAGAGTTTCTCTGTTTGCAGCGGATTGACTTGGAAGAACGAATGCGGTGAGATCTCATACGTCAATCCAGCGATTTGATCGCGGATGACGGACGGTCCATATAAGACGACGTTCTTTTTCCCGAGAATGACGTTCGTATCATCCGGGTTGATGTTGTGCTGGATCGACGTGACGTTTGGTAACGCCTTTAAGATGCCTTCAACGATCTTATCGATCCCACGCAATTGTTTGACCTTCGTGACGAGCACGACCATCAACTCGTTCGTGTGATACCCATGACGTGCCATGATATGACGGATGACACCTGCTTTTTTCTTCTCGTCGTACGCTGGGACTTTCAAATCAGCGAGGACTTTACGAACCGCTTGGACGGCTTCGTCGTTTTCTTTGTTTTGGATCAAGCAGTAGTCCATATCGATGATCCGGTGACTCCGTTTTTGATAGAAGCCAGCCATCAATTTGTTCGATTGGAAGGCGACCGGTACTTGTGCTTTGTTACGGTAACCCCAAGGATCTTCCATCCCGATCGTCTCGTGAACGGGGATTTCAAGACCTGCTAGGCGCGCGAAAGCGTCACGGACACGGTTGTGCTTGAACTTGAGTTCTGCATCGTATGATAAGTGTTGCAATTGGCAACCACCACACTGGTTGTAAACCGGACAAGGCGGCTCGACACGATCGACACTCTTCGTCTTTTGACGGATGATGCGACCGAATCCGTAAGACTTCGTCGTTTTCGTGATCTTGATCTTGACCTGTTCCGTCGGCAATGCGCCCGGGATGAAGACCGTATATCCATCGATGCGCGCGACCCCTGACCCTTCATGTGTCAGGTCGACGATCTCGACGACGTGTTCATCGTTCTTTTGTACTGGAATCATGAATATCCTCCTTAAAAACCTCGCTTCACGCGAGGTTCGTTTCTGCTTCTTGTAGTTGTGTATTGATTTGTTCCATCTCTTCGATCCGGAACTTTGGTGTCATGACTTCGAAATGAGAGCGAAGATTCGTCATCTCGCCTTCGCAAATGCCGCCAAACTCACCATCGATGTTCAAACTCATCTCTGATGTATTCTTCATGCGGACGAATGAGGTCGTGACATGCTCGATGCAAGGGTCCGAGAAATGATCCCCTTTTAAGGCAAGACGCATGACACGAATCAGTTCGACGAGGTTACATTTCTTGAGAATGAAGAGATCGAACCGACCATCATTGAGTGACGCGTTCGGTGACAATTTCTCGAATCCGCCGACGGAGTTCGTATTGGATGTCAAGAACAGCATGACTTCTCCTTTGAATATACCCTTTTCATGCTCCAGTTCGACATATGTCGGTCGGATTTGCGGAAGTTTCTCCATCCCTTTGACGTAGTACGCGAGCTGTCCGAGTGCCGTCTTCAGCTTCGAAGGCACTTCGTACGACAGTTCTGTCATGATGCCACCACCAGCGATGTTGATGAAGTAATGGACGCCTGCCGATCCTTCGATCTTACCGATATCGACCGGCATCGTATGTCCTGTGCAAATGACATCCATCGCCCCTTCGATCGTCAATGGAATACGCATCGCCCGACCAAAATCATTCGTCGTTCCAACAGGTAATACACCAAGCTTCGGACGTTTGTTGTAGGCAGCCATTCCGCTGATCACTTCGTTCAACGTACCATCGCCGCCTGCTGCGACGACGAGATCAAAGTCTGCTTCGCATGCTCGTGCTGCTTCATACGTCGCATCGCCGACCGCTTTCGTCGAGTAGACAGATGTCTCATAACCCGCTGCTTCGAGTCGGTCGAGGATATACGGTAAATTTCGTTTAACCATCTCTTTCCCGGAAGTCGGGTTATAAATCACGCGCGCTCTAGGTCTCATAAGATTTTCTCCTTTTTGACTCAACCGTTCATTTGATACATAACTGTTTTATTTTACATGAACTCTCGAGACATTACAAAGCCAAAAAAGACAGCGTCCGTTTCCTCGCAGAAGTAAAGGAGGAACGAACGCTGTTTGATCAGGTACTTATTTTAATTTTTCAAGCTCTTCATAGAAGAGTTGATCAAGGAGGGCAGGGTTCGCCATTCCTTTTGTTTTCTTCATGATTTGACCGATGACGAAGCCTTTCTTCCGGTCACGTCCACCGAGTAATTCCTCGACGACGGCTGGGTTCGCTTCGAACATCTCGACGATCAGACCACGTAGCAATCCTTCGTCTGAAATTTGTGCAAGACCGTTTGCTTCGACGTATGCACGTGGCTCGACACCTTCTTCGATGACGGCCGTGAAGACTTGTTTGGCGATTTTCGAAGAAATCGTGCCGCTTGCGATCAAGTCGATCATCTCTGCCAGACGAGCTGGTGTCATCTTGACTGTTTCAAACGTTTCCGTCGATTTATTCAAATGACCTTGGATCTCACCGATCGTCCAGTTGGCTGCTGCTTTTGGTTCTGCGCCTGCTGCGAGAGTCGCTTCGAAGTACTCTGCCATCTCACGTGTGACCGTTAGTTGTTTCGCATCATACGCTGAAAGACCAAGTTCTTCTTGGTAACGCACGCGACGTGCATCTGGAAGTTCCGGAATACCGGCACGGATCGCTTCTTTCCAATCGTGATCCAGCACGAGCTTGACGAGATCAGGCTCTGGGAAGTAACGGTAATCCGACGCCCCTTCTTTGACACGCATGAGGACGGTTTGTTTTTTTGTCTCATCGAAACGGAGTGTTTCTTGGCGCATTACACCACCCGCAAGCAATAGTTTGCGGTGACGATCTTCTTCGAACTCAAGACCTTTTAAGACGTTTCCGAATGAGTTCAAGTTTTTAAGTTCTGTTTTCGTACCGAACTTTTCTTGTCCGTATGGGCGAACGGAGATGTTACAGTCACAACGAAGTGATCCTTCTTCCATCTTGACGTCTGAGACGCCTGCATATTGCAAGACTTCCTTAAGACGTTCGAGGTAGGCGACTGCATCTTTCGGTGAACGCATGTCCGCTTCACTGACGATTTCGATGAGCGGTGCACCTGTCCGGTTGAAGTCGACGACTGAGTGATTCGCACCCGTGTGGTTCATCTTACCAGCATCTTCTTCCAGATGGACACGTTCGATTCGGAAACGTTTCGTTTCGCCATCGACTTCCGCATCAATGTAGCCATCGAAGCCGATCGGTTGATCGAACTGTGAGAT
This sequence comes from Exiguobacterium sp. s161, assembly GCF_018619045.1. Classification (NCBI taxonomy): domain Bacteria; kingdom Bacillati; phylum Bacillota; class Bacilli; order Caryophanales; genus Exiguobacterium; species Exiguobacterium sp. s161. Next base: position 317,854 of record NZ_JACSNH010000001.1, on the reverse strand, counting down.
TTGATACGCTTTTGGCGTATCTGGATAGAAATAGTTCTTCCGGTCGAATTTCGTTTGATCGGCCACTTGGCAGTTGAGTGCCATAGCTGCACGCACAGCGAGCTCAACGGCTTTTTCGTTGATTTTCGGCAAGACGCCCGGATGTCCAAGACAAATCGGACACGTTTTCGTGTTCGTCTCCGCGCCGTATTCCCGCGCACAACCACAGAACATCTTCGTGTTCGTGCTCAGCTCGGCGTGGACTTCGATCCCGATGATCGTTTCAAAGTTCATGATACATTCGCTCCTTATAACTTCGGAAGCGCGAATCCACCTGTCGCAAGCTCAAACGCATGCGCAGCGCGGTAGATCGTCGCCTCATCGAAATGTTTTCCAATGATTTGTAAGCCGACCGGAAGACCGTCGACGAATCCAGCTGGAACCGAGATGGCTGGGACACCTGCTAAGTTGATTGGAATCGTCAGAATGTCATTCGCATACATCGTGACGGGATCATCGAGTTGTGCACCGAGTTCGAATGCTGGTGTCGGCGCTGTTGGTCCGATGATGACGTCATAGTTCGCGAGGACATCGTCGAAGTCCTTTTTGATCAACGTTCGAGCTTGTTGTGCTTTTTTATAGTAGGCATCGTAGTAACCTGAGCTGAGCGCATACGTTCCGAGCATGATCCGGCGTTTGACTTCGTCTCCGAATCCTTGTGAGCGAGAATACTTGAAGACATCTTCAAGTGCGTCCGCTTCCGCACGGACTCCATAACGAATACCGTCAAAGCGCGCGAGGTTCGATGATGCTTCGGATGAAGCGAGTAAGTAGTAAGTCGCAAGCGCATATTTCGAGTTCGGAAGTGATACTTCATCAACCGTCGCACCGAGTGCTTCGAGTTTTTGGATTGCTTCACGGATGTTAGCTTTGACACCTTCACTGACACCCTCACCGAAGTATTCTTTCGGAACAGCGATCTTCAACCCTTTGATATCACCTGTCAACGCTTGTGTGTAATCTGTTGCGGCGACATTCGCAGACGTCGAATCCATCTCACAGTGTCCTGCGATCGCGCTCAAGAGATACGCGTTGTCTTCGACTGTTCGTGTCAACGGACCGATTTGGTCAAGCGACGACGCGAACGCCACAAGACCGAAGCGTGAGACGAGACCGTATGTCGGTTTCAACCCGACGACACCACAATAGGCAGCCGGTTGACGAATCGAACCACCTGTATCCGAACCAAGGCTGAACAAGACTTCGCCTGCTGCGACAGCTGCTGCTGAACCACCTGAAGAACCACCTGGAACGTGTTTCGTATTCCATGGATTGCGAACCGGTTTGTACGCTGAGTTCTCGTTTGAAGAACCCATCGCGAACTCATCCATGTTCAATTTCCCGATCGTGACCGCCCCTGCTTCATGCAGACGCTCGACGACCGTCGCGTCATGCGCTGGTACGAAGTTCTCGAGGAATTTCGAACCACATGTCGTCGTCATCCCTTTTGTGACGATGTTATCCTTGACACCGATTGGAAGACCAAACAATGGATTCGCTTCGTGTTTCGCGACATCATCCATTCGTTTTGCTTGCTCGAATGCTTCTTCGTTCAATGAAAGAAACGCACCGATTTTTCCATCGACGCGGTCGATTTGATCAAAGGATTCTTGGACGAGTTCAGAAACTTTGACTTCGCCATCCTGAATGAGTGTGTGTAGTGTTTTGACACCATGTTCAAAAAGTGACATCGGGTCATTTCCTCCTTATTCGAACACCGCTGGGACGCGGACTTGTCCGTCTTCCCAATCGGGTGCGAGTCGTTCTACTTCCGTACGAGGAAGTGATGGACGTACTTCGTCCTTACGTAGGACGTTCTTTAAATCGAGGACATGAGTCGTCGGTTCGACGCCTGTCGTATCGAGTTCATTTAATTGTTCAGCGAACCCAAGAATCTTCTCGAGTTGTCCTGTGAATTGTGCTACTTCTTCATCTGTCACGGCAAGGCGTGCCAAATGCGCCACGTGGCGGACTTGCTCCTCATTAATCTTTGCCATGTCATTCCACCTCCGGAACTTTTGCGATATATTTTACACTATTTCTAATCATAGCACTTTTCGTCCAGACAAAAAAGACGATGGTGCATCGGGGGGAGGTCCGCACCATCGTCCTATAGGGGTAGCAAAGCTTCCGGGCGGAAAGCTTCTAGTTATGAAATACCCGCTTTAAATCAGACGAAACAAAAATACTGAATATTCATACTAATACATCGAAGAGCAGATAGACATTGAAGACGATGACGATCGAGACGATGATCCAGGCCAACGTGTTCATGAACCGACTGTTCCGATGTTCCCCCATGTACTGTTCACTCGCTGTCGCCCGAATCAAGGGAATCAAGGCGAACGGAATCCCGAACGATAAGGCGACCTGACTAAGGACAAGTGCTCGTGTCGGATCAAAACCGGAGAACAGCAACAAAATTGCCGGCAACATCGTCACGGTCCGGCGAACGAACAGTGGCAGTTGAAGATGAAGAAAGCCGCGCATGATCGCGTCCCCTGACATCGTCCCGACGCTTGAAGAAGCGAGACCCGAGACAAGTAAAGCAATCGCAAACAGATACGGTGCGCTACCACCGAGCGTGACATGAAGTCCCTCGTAGATCGCTTCAAGCGAACCCGCTTGATACGTCGTGCCGTAAAACACACTGGCGGCGATGACGAGCATCGCTCCGTTGACCGCTCCAGCAATCAACATCGCTCCCCAAATGTCGAAACGCTGAATCCGTAACATCGACAATTTATTCGCAACGTGTCCCATCCGGCGTTTCGTTAAATCGGAATGGAGATAGATCGCATGCGGCATGACGGTCGCTCCGAGCATCCCGGCAGCGAGGACGATGCTCGACGTACCTTCAAATCCCGGTAACAATCCTGCCGATAGATCACGAAAGACCGGATGAACTTCAAATACTTCAATCGCAAAAGCAGCGGCGATGATTAAGACGAGTACGGCGATGACAGCTTCGAAATGCCGGAGTCCCTTCTGCTCGAAGCCGAGGATGACGAACGACAAGACTGCCGTCAATAATGCTGCCATCCGTAAATCGATTGCAAACAGTAAATGAAATCCGAGTGCGGCCCCGACGAACTCTGCGAGATCGGTTGCCATCGCGACGAGCTCCGCTTGTACCCAGTAGAAGAAGCGCGTGACCGGCGATAACTCCTCCCGGATTACTTCCGCTAAACTGAGATTGCTGACGATTCCAAGCTTGGCTGACAGGAACTGAATGACGACCGCCATCAAGTTCGAGGCAACGATGACCCAGAGCAACAAATATCCGTACTGGGCGCCTGCCGTCATGTTCGTCGCGAAGTTTCCCGGATCGAGATACGCGACGGCAGCAACGAACGCCGGTCCGAGATATGTCCATTTTCTTGGTAAATCTTGTGTAAGTGGCTGTGTCGCCATCTCGTTCACCTCACTTTTTGTTTTCATTATACGCTCATTTTGCACAAGAGCAACAAATATGTTTATGGTAAATAACAACGTATGAAGTGAATTAAAAAGGGATGTCTCCTGTAATCAGGAAACACCCCTTTTTGTTAATTAGACGATCTTCCGCTCAGGCTCCGCACCTTTTAGCTGCGCTTGCACTTGATCGAATTCATCATAGATCGCTTGACTCGGTTCCTTCGTCACGAGACTACCGACGACGAGCGCAACAGTCGAAGCGAAGAAGGCTGGAATCATCTCGTACATCTCAGAAATGTAGAATGGCAACCCTTCGACATTTTGTTTGATGAGAATCCAGGCGATGACGACGACAGATCCCGTAATCATCGAAGCAAGTGCTCCTGTCTTGTTCATCCGGCGCCAAAGCAAGCTGAACAGAACGACTGGTCCGAACGCGGCACCGAAACCAGCCCACGCATAACCAACGAGAGTCAAGATCGACTTCTGTGCACCGAACGATAAGAGAATCGCTAGAGCAGCGACGACAAGGACCATCACGCGCCCCATGACCATCAATTCACGATCCGAAGCATCACGCTTGAAGAAACGTTGATAGAAATCATTCGTTGCCGCACTCGAAGAGACGAGTAGCTGTGTCGAGATCGTCGACATGATGGCAGCAAGTAAGGCTGCAAGCAACAGTCCCGTAATGAAACCAGGGAAGAGATCGCGTGATAATTGAATGAAGACATTCTCTGGTTCTCCTAAAGGACTATTTTGTTGCGTGAAGTAGGCATATCCGATCAAACCTGTCACCATCGCTCCAACGATTGAGAACGTCATCCAGATCATCCCGACGCGACGTGCTGACTTCATCTCGTGTAAGTTCCGAATCGCCATGAAACGAACGATGATATGCGGCTGACCAAAGTAGCCGAGTCCCCATGCGAGTAGCGAGACGATTCCAATGACCGTCGTACCTTTGAATAACTCGAGCTTTGAACCGTCCGTCGACCGAATCGTTTCGAGCGTCTCGTTGATCCCACCGCTTAAAGCGAGGGCAACGCCTGGTACGATCAGCAACGCGATCACCATGATCATCCCTTGGACGACGTCTGTCCAACTGACGGCAAGGAAACCACCGAGGAAGACGTATGCAATGACGACGCCCGCTAGAATCCAAAGACCTGTCGTGTACTCGAGACCAAAGACTGCTTCGAACAAACGACCACCCGCGACAAAGCCACTTGATGCGTACATTATAAAGAATATTAAGATAACTCCAGCTGAAACAGTACGCAAGACACCACTTTTATCGTGGAATCGTTTTTCGAAGTAATCGGGAATCGTGATCGCATCCCCTGCATGTGCCGTATACGCACGCAGACGCGGCGCGACGAGTAACCAGTTGGCGTATGCGCCAAGTAACAATCCAACGACGATCCACCCACTGGACAGACCAGTTGCATACATCGCACCCGGTAATCCCATCAACAGCCAGCCACTCATGTCACTTGCTCCAGCAGAGAGCGCCGTGACGACTGGACCAATCGTACGTCCCCCAAGCATGTAGTCATTCATGTTCTTCGTCCGATAATACGCAATGACGCCAAGTGCGACCATCAGTCCGAGATACAACAAAATCGCAAACCACATTCCGTTCATCCTTGCTCCCCCTTTTTCCATGATATAAGAAAAACGGGCATGCAGGTCGCACACCCGTTTCATCTATTAAACACCATTTCAGAACATTTCTGAAGTTGTTTTTGCTTGAAGATGTAAAGTCAAGTAATCTGGTCCGCCCGCTTTCGAATCCGTTCCAGACATGTTGAATCCACCAAATGGTTGGTAGCCAACGATTGCGCCTGTGCACCCACGGTTGAAGTAGAGGTTACCGACGTGGAAGTTCGCACGCGCGTACTCTTGGTTCGTCCGGTCTTGCGTGATGACAGCACCTGTCAATCCGTATTCCGTGTTGTTCGCGATGTCGATTGCTTCTTTGAAATCTTTCGCTTTCGTGAAGGCGACGACTGGTCCAAAGATCTCTTCTTGCATCAAACGATCCGTTGGTTGAACGTCCGCGACGACTGTCGGTGAGACGAAGAATCCTGTTGAATCATCTGCCGTACCACCTGCGACGATGCGTCCTTCTTCTTTTGCGACGTCGAAGTACGACGTGATTTTCTTGAATGCTGCTGCGTCGATGACTGGTCCGACGTTGTTTGAGACATCCGTCGGGTTACCGATGCTGAGTTTGTTCGTGTTCGCGACGACTTTTTCGAGCAACTCGTCATAGACAGAGTCGAGTGCGACGACACGTGAACAAGCTGAACATTTTTGACCCGAGAATCCGAATGCCGCTTTCGTGATCATGTCCGCTGCGTAATCGAGGTCGGCCGACTCATCGATGACCATCGTATCTTTTCCGCCCATTTCCGCGATGACGCGTTTGAGCCAGATTTGACCTTCGTTTAGTTTCGATGCCCGCTCGTTGATGCGAAGACCGACATCACGTGATCCCGTGAAGCTGATGAAACGTGTTTTCGGGTGATCGACGAGGTAGTCACCAACTTCTGCCCCTGAACCTGGTACGAAGTTCAAGACACCAGCTGGAAGGCCAGCCTGCTCCATTACTTCGACGAATTTCGCTGCGACGACCGGTGTCGTCGATGCGGGTTTCAAGAGGATCGGGTTCCCTGCCACGATTGCTGCGACAGCTGTTCCAGCCATGATCGCGAGTGGGAAGTTCCATGGTGAGATGATGACACCAACACCGAGTGGGATGTAATCGTAACGGTTGTATTCGCCTGGACGACTCTCGACTTTTTTACCGTCTTTTAAGACGAGCATCTGACGTGCGTAGTATTCGAGGAAGTCGATCGCTTCTGCTGTATCAGCATCCGCTTCATTCCAAGGCTTCCCTGCTTCTTTAACGAGGTAGGCAGAGAACTCATGCTTCCGCTTGCGGATGATGTTCGCTGCTTTGAATAGGACGTCCGCACGTACAGACGGATTGACGAATTTCCATGTTTCGAAAGCTGTGACTGCTGCTTGCATCGCTTCTTCTGCATGTTCCTGTGTCGCTTTCGAGACACGTCCGACGATCTCTTCTTTGTTAGCCGGATTGACGGAGACGATTTTATCTTCCGTCGTCACATGTTTTCCACCGATGACGAGCGGATAATCTTTGCCGAGTTCTTGCGTGACGAGTGCAAGTGCCTCTTCGAACGCTTTCTTGTTTGCTTCTTGTGAGAAGTCCGTGAATGGTTCGTGTTTGTACGGAATCATCTCTATTCCCCCTTTAGTCTCTACTTTAAATCGCTTACATTCTCCATTGTACAGAAGCATGAGTCCGCTTACAATTATTCTGGTCAAAAAAATAGAGGAGCGACCAAATTGATCTCTCCTCGTCTCTATTTATTCCTTCGCTTGTGAAAAGACGATCTCTTCGTGTTCAATTGAAACTTTGACGTCTTGCCCTTGGAATAACCAATCATCTTGATCCGAGACGACGAAGTGGATGCCGTCGACGACCTCTTCGACCGCTGCCCGCTCGACTTCTTCCATATGAACACCAACCGAGAAACCTTGTGTTAAATCCGTTGAGCCACCATATTTTGCGAAGAAGCGAATCGTATCGCCTGATTTTGCTTCCATCTCATCTTTGAAGTATTGTAATGCCTCATCTGTAATATGAATTTTCATATCTATCACTCCCCTTTCGTTTAGTGTACCGATATCCTACTCAAAAAAGCGAATTTCCTGTATGGTAGAGACAAGATTAGCTATGGAAGCACCATGAAACATTCATCTTAGGAGGAATTCGAATGAAACGATCGCTCGTAGTGCTGCTTGCGACCAGTCTCGTACTCGTCGGTTGCGGAAACGATTCCCCGTCTTCTACAGATACCAAATCCCCGAAGACGACGGAAACGAAACAACAGAAGGCTGAACAAGCCGTTCTTGACGTCTATCAAACATACGAAAAAACGCTCGGTCAATCCGGACGAGCAGATGCGAAGGATCTTGCATCGATTGAATATACGGCTGACGCAAAACAACTTGAACCGCTTGCCGTTGGTGCGAAGAACTTGAATGTCGTTCCCGGTAAGGTCGTCAAGTCGTTCCAAAAGGGCGACGTCGCCTATATCATCCACGAATTCAAGGATGCGAAAGGATCGATTCTCCCAAACCGGGGATCGAAACTGTTATTGAAGAAAGACGATGAGTGGAAAATCGTCCTGACACCGACGACATTCGATCCGTCCGTCTTCTCGACGCTTGGCGATATGTTCACTGGATTTAACGCTGATGAATATGGTGTCAATGCGAAGGCGGCTGATGAGATCGGAAAAACCGATGAAAAAGAGCAGGATGCCGTCTTCTCTCGTGTCAATGCGCAAACCGATTATATGGCGCTTGAGATGAACAGTAACATCCTGATGATTTACGGTGAGGCGCTCAAGAACGAAGGAAATCCTGAAACGCTCGTTGATTACTATCAAGACTACGCAGACTGGTATGAAGAAGAACAGCCACTCCTCATGAAGACAGCGAAAGCCGGTTCGGATTATGAGAAGTACTTGATTGCCCTCGATCCATTAAAAGAGAGTCTTCAAAAGAAGCTTGAGAAATATGCGGATCAATTAAACATGGAATTAGGATAAGGAGGAATTTTCATGCAAGCACCAACATTCACCCTTCCGAACGCACAAGGAGAACCGATTTCCCTCGAGGATTATCGCGGAAAAAAAGTCGTACTCTATTTCTATCCGAAGGATTCAACGCCTGGTTGTACGACCGAGGCATGTGATTTCCGTGATGCGACGCAAGCGTTCGAAGAAAATAACACCGTCATTCTCGGTGTTTCTGCTGATAGTCAGAAACGGCATCAAAACTTTATCGCAAAATACGAATTACCGTTCCAATTGTTATCAGATATCGAGCATGAAGTGTGTGAGCAATATGGCGTCTGGCAACTGAAAAAGAACTACGGTAAGGAATATTTTGGAATTGTTCGTTCAACTTTCCTAATTGATGAGTCTGGTGAAATCGTCAAGGAATGGCGCAGTGTGAAAGTAAAAGATCACGTCGCAGAAGCACTTCAGTACGTCCAAGAGCAGAAATGAGTTCAAGAACCAGTTGTTTTATACAACTGGTTCTTTTTGTATTAAACCCTTTTAAAAACTCCTAATTTTATCCTTCAAAAAATAATTTAATAAAAAAACCATTGGTATTACACACAAATTTAATGATTTTGAAATAATCTGAAAATATTCTATTGATTTTTCTGAATATTGTATTTATTATTGATAACAAGTTGATCCGGTGCTTTCCACAGCTTAAGAATAAAAGGCGATGACCCCTCTTATTTTTAGTCGGACACCGGATCGCTATCCTATCGGTTCTTATCGTTTCACCAGATATATCTATTTCTTTTGGGAGGGATTTACTTTATGAAGAAGAAAAAGGCACTTGCACTCGTTGGAGCACTGACAATCGCTGGATCAAGTCTTGCGGCATGTTCGACGACAGATGAAGGTAAAAAAGAAAGCGGTTCGACATCTGGAGAGAAATCTTCAGACAAACAAATCTTAAATTTAACGAGTGCTTCAGATATTCCAGCACTTAGCCCAACCGTCGCAACAGACTCTGTTTCCTTCACAGTGTTAAACAACGTCCAAGAAGGTCTATTCCGTCTTGATGACAAACAAGAAGCTACACCTGGTGTTGCTGAAAGTGTTGATGTTTCGGAAGATGGACTTACATACACGTTCAAGCTTCGTGATTCGAAATGGTCGGATGGCAGTGATGTCACAGCAAAAGACTTCGAGTATGCATGGAAACGTGTTCTTGATCCGAAAAGTGGTTCGCAATATGCGTATATCATGTATCTCATCGATGGCGCAGAAGCGTATAACACAGGAAAAGGAAAAGCTGACGATGTTGCAGTCAAAGCTGTTGACGACAAAACGCTCGAAGTTAAGCTGACACAACCGGCTGAATACTTCAAATCATTAACTGGTTTCGGTTCATTCATGCCACTGAAACAAGAGTTCGTCGAAAAACAAGGGAAAAACTTCGCGACGAAACCAGATACATTCCTTTACAACGGACCATTCGTCCTATCAGACTGGAAAACAGAAGTCGGTTGGAGCTACAAGAAAAACGATCAGTACTGGGATAAAGATAACGTTAAACTCGAAGAGATCAACTACAAAGTCGTTAAGGAAACATCGACTGCAGTTAACCTTTACGAAAAAGGTGATATCGACCAAGTTGGTCTGACAAGCGAATTCGTGGATCAGTACAAAGATAACGAAGACTTCGATACACGCCTTGATGCATCGATGTACTATATCCAAATGAACTTCAAGAATGAACTCTTGAAAAATAAAGACATCCGTAAAGCAATCGACTCTGGGTACGATAAAGAGCAGATGGCAAAAGTTCTCTTAAACAACGGTTCAATCCCAGCTTATTACTATGTCCCGAAAGAATTCGCAAAAGGTCCAGACGGTAAAGACTTCCGTGATGGTAACGAAGGCTTCGGTTCATACGATGCTTCTTCTGCAAAAGCATCGTTCGAAAAAGGATTGAAAGATATCGGTAAAAAATCAGTCAAACTCGAGCTTCTTTCATACGATGATGATAACTCGAAGAAAATCTCTGAATACCTTAAAGGCGAGTGGGAGAAAAACCTTCCAGGTCTTGAAGTCACGATCAAACAACAGCCGTTCAAGAACAAACTTGAGCTAGAATCAAAAGGTGAGTTCGAACTATCATTCGCAGGATGGGGACCTGACTACCAGGATCCGATGACGTTCCTCGATATGTGGGTAACAGGTGGACCATACAACCGTGGTAAGTACTCAAGCGATAAATATGATTCACTCATCAAATCAGCTCAAAAAGAAGTAGATGCTGAGAAACGTTGGCAGGCACTGAAAGACGCTGAGAAAACTCTCCTTGAGGACGATCAAGCGATCTCTGTTATGTATCAGCGCGGAGCTTCCTTCTTACGTAAGCCGTATGTCAAAGGAATCGTCAACCATAAAGTAGGTGCCGATACTTCATACAAATGGGCATCAATCGAAGGAAAATAAGTTACACCAAAAGACCAGATTCGCTGACGAGCGTGTCTGGTCTTTTTTTCCACCTGTGTCATTTGTCCTATTTTTCTGAATAGCATTAAAATTTCGTGTCATTCTGTTTTCATTTTTATATCTTCGTTTTATACTATCAAAGAATCCGATTCACTATATTTACAATAATTCATTAAAATTATTCATAATTAATGGAAATGAACCGATATATTTACCACAGAGGACTTTTGCCTCAATACTCTACTTCACTAGGAAGGAGGACTCACTCATGAAGCAACGCGTACTTACAAATCAAAAGAGTTATACGGAAGAACAACTCGAGATGATCGAAGCGATTCGCGCAGTCGGTGAACTCATCCAGGATCGTCCAAGGCGTACAGTCTACCGTCGTTATGCGCTCGTCAATGACTGGCCACAGCCAGAGAATATCGTTCGTCAATTCGGGTCTTGGCCTGAAGCTTTATCTGCAGCAGGTTACGAATGGAATGTAGATCAGCAACCCGAAGAACTCGAGCGGGCGCCGAAGTATACAAAAGATGAGATTTTAAAATCGTTTCATCGCTATGCGCAGGATGTCGGATCGACAATCACCTTGAAAAAGTATCAAATGTGGCGAAAATCCGTTCACCACGCGCCGAGTCACTATCACATCGTTAAGATGTTCGGATCATGGCATGATGCCTGTACGGCAGCAGGTCTTGAAGCCAGCGTGACCTATTCTAAAGCAGAGCTCGCTGCATCGCTTCGTCAAGCCATCGAAGAAGTCGGATTTTCTCTTTCATTTGAAGCCTATCGAGAATGGGCGAAACGGAACAATAAACCCTCGACGAAAGCTCTATTACACCGATACGGCTCTTGGTCGGCTGCGATTCATGCGATTGAAAATGAGATCCGTCTCAACAAACAACAAGCTCAATGAACTCATCCATTCTTCAGTCCTTTCCGATCTTCGAGACGGAAAGGCTTTTTTTCACCAAAAAAAAGATGACGTTTCCGCCATCTTTTTTTGGTGTGATTCAAATGACTTTCTCTTTCCATTCATGATACGCTGCGACACGATCGCGTCCTTGGAACTTCGCACCGACATACATCGCACGGTCCGCGTTTCGGATCAAACTGGCTAGATCGCCCAGTTCCTTCAGCGTATCTACCCCTATGCTCGCTGTAATCTCAAGAGTATGACCCTCGACTATTATCGGATTAGCATGCAACGTCTCACGAATTCGTTCTGCCACGATGCGGGCGGACTCTAGATCCGTATTCGGAAGCAAGATGACGAATTCTTCCCCACCATACCGAGCCACGAGATCCGTGATTCGCGTCGCTTGCATCAGCAACTTAGCTACTTCAAATAGGACGACATCGCCGATTTCATGACCGTACGTATCATTGATTTGCTTAAAGTGATCGAGATCGATCATCAATGCGGAGAAAGGATACAGATCGCGTTGTTTGATTCGACGATCCCCCCACTCTTGTAACGCACGATAATTGGGTAATTTCGTCATCGCATCCGTCCGGCTATCAATCAGCAATCGCTCTCGTTCATGTGCGCGCTCTACAGCCCATGACAGGACACGCAACGCGCGATACAACTCGTACCCAAAGTCTTTCGTAAACTCTCCACTGGCTTCAGAGGCAAGTAAGAGTGAGCAATTGATCGTCTCCGTTGCTTCAGGCTGTATGAATAAGACGGATTGAATTTCCTCTGGTAAACAATCATACAATCGAATATCCCACTCCTGTTGCATACCATAGAGTAAAACTTCCTCTTTTTCAATGATTTCCTCTATGACCTTCCCTTCTACATGGTCCGCCTTTAATTTACGCCCATCCTTTAAGGAATAATAGACACTTTGTTGTCCCTCTTCGAAATCGAATTTAATCCATGCAATATCCGGTTTGACGAATTGATTGAGTTGTCGCAGGTATCGTTCGATGATAAATTGCGCGTCACCGTCTTTCCACGCCGCTTCTTTTAAACGTTCAATTTGTTCCCAATGCTCAATTCGGTCCGATGCTTGGACCGAACTACCGAGAGAACGCTTGATGATGAAAAGTGCAAACGCTGCCATTACAAGCCCGCTATTCCCGTTTCCTTGCACGACAAGTGTACTGAAAATACCATAGAGTAGTTCTGCCGTGATGACGACTGCTTCGAAGCGTAGCAGCTGAAACATGACATCACTTGGAATATTTTCACCCAAAAGAAATCGTGAAAGTTGGTATTGCAGCAATAAGACAATCCATAAAATAACGACCATCGCAAGCAACGGGATGATGTTGTCAGTTAATTGAAAGGCATCACCATGCGTCCCACCTAAGAGATTATAAGCTAGACCTGCTGGTACGATTAAGAAAAGTTCTAGCGCCACATTAAACGGATAGTTATGTAGCATCCGTCGTCTTCCGACTGGTGTATGAATCGTACGTAATTGATAAATCAACATGGTGACCTGTCCTACACAAATAGCAGAAAGCATGCCATACGTTAAAAATGTGAACAATACAAAACCAAAATGAAACGTGAAGCTCATATGTCGTCGGCGAACCGGATCGACGACAAAAATAGTGGATAATGCGGCAATCAATAAAAACGTGAACAAGTCGACGCTGAGGCTATAATCCTTAGACTTCGCAAAAAGATCGATGCCAATCACGATTAAGAAAAATACGACCCAGCTTCGAAGGAGATATTGTTGAAAACGGCGCACTCGAACTTCCCCTTCCTGTTTAATCTATTTTTTTAAAATTGTAATAAATTGTTAATTCTATTATTCAATTTTTTGAGCAAAATGTCGAACTTGAATCGTTTCATTTGATACACTCATTAAAGAGGTGATCTTTCATGACAAATACGTTTACTCAATATGCTTTTGACACGTTTCACATTGATGGTCTTGATTCACGAATGCATGCCATTCGCGAGCGCATCCAACCGATTTTTCGCGATATCGGACAAGAAATCACGCCCGACTTGACCGTCGCGATCGAAGAGGACATGCACGTCCATATCGCACAACATGCTAGACGCAAAGTAAATCCGCCACAGGATACATGGATGGCTTTTTCACCAGATAAACGCGGCTATAAAAAGCATCCTCACTTCCAAGTCGGACTGTTTGATGACCATCTGTTCATTTGGCTCGCCTATATCTATGAGTTGCCGAACAAACAACAATATGCCTCACAATTACTAAAGCATACGGATTTACTAACCACACTCCCTGAAGACTTCGTCATTTCATATGATCATATGAAAAAAGATGCTGTTCCCGTACACGAGACCGACATCCATTCAGGGTTAGAACGCTTCCATGATGTCAAAAAAGCAGAATTCCTCGTCGGTCGTCACATTTCAGCACAACAAGTGAGCGAATTGACACGCGAGGAGTTGTTAGATGTGATTCGAAATACCTATTCGCATCTCGTACCACTCTATAAAACGATTAAATAAAAAGGATGGCCGAATCGGTCATCCTTTCATTAGTTATATTTTACTAGAATTGACATGACTTGTGTACGGTCAGAGTTTAAATTTAGATAAATGTTGACCTGTTTTGAGGAAACGGTCATGACATTGAACGTTTTATCGAGTTTAGCTGTCGGATAGGCTTGTTTGACTTCCTTGACTGTAACCGTCCGTTTGACTTGTTTCGGATCATAAACGATGGCACTGACTTTCGCTTTTGCATCCTTCACACCATACGTTGAACAGTAGTGAAGGGCACGATCTGCTGAAGCAAGACCATTTCCACTTTGACACCAGTTCGAGCTCTTTTCGCCTTTGTACGCTTTATGTACTTGCGCAAGTGTCGTTTTTTCAAGAACAACTTTTCCATCGAGGGAATGTGCTTGTTTTGCTTGCGTCTGAATTTCTTGAAGCCATTTTACATCAGTTTGTTTTGTTGCTTCGACCGATTGATTATATGAAGTGCCTGACACGATGCTGACAGTGAGTGCGGCAGTTAAGATGATTCCTAAGACTTGTTTCATGCTAATGTCCTCCTCGGCGCCTATATAAAGCGTTGATAATAAACTGATTCCCCTATTTCAAAAAATTATTCAGTTTTTATAGTTTTTTTATGGAAGTTTATTTTTATTTTTTATACATGCAAACAAAAAGAACCTAGTGTCGGCGGGACACTAGGTTCTTCCTCATTTCTTATGCATCTTAAACTCTAGGAACAACTCATTGTAATGTGCGAGCATCTTCTTCCCGAGGTTCTCATAAACTTCAAGTGTATCGGTGACTTGTTTATCAGGATAGAATCGCTCATCGGTCCGAACCGATTTGTCGAGCAGTTTTAAGCCTTCTTTGTTTGGTGTCGAATAACCGACGTAATCCGCATTTTTCGCTGAAACATCTGGACGCAGCATGAAGTTGATGAACTCATGTGCCCCCTCGACGTTTTTCGCGGTCTTCGGAATGACGACATTATCGAACCAGACGTTTGATCCTTCTTTTGGAATGACGTAGTCAAGATTTTCATTCTCGCTCATGATCTCGTTTGCATCACCTGACCAGACGACACCGAGCCCCGCTTCTTCATTCGCGAGCAATAACTTAATCTCGTCTCCGACGATTGCCTTGACGTTTGGTGTCAGGCGCATCAAGTTCGCTTTTGCTTCCTGTAGTTTCGACTCATCCGTTTCATTTAACGAATAACCGAGACTATTCAAGCTCATCCCCATCACTTCACGGGCACCGTCAGCGAGTAGAATCTGATTCTTTAGCTTCGGATCCCAGAGATCCTTCCAGCTCGTCGGTTTCTTCCCATCAATCAAGTCTTTATTGTAGACGATACCAACCGTTCCCCAGAAATACGGAATCGAGTACTTGTTGTTCGGATCGAACGATAAATCTAAAAAGCGCGAATCGATGTTTTTGAGATTCGGGATTTTTTGATGATCGATCGGAACGACGAGCTTCTCATCGATCATCTTCGCAATCGCATAGTCGGACGGAACAGCGATATCGTACGTCGTTCCTCCCTGTTCGATCTTCGTCAGCATTGCTTCGTTTGAATCGAACGTCTGATAGACGACTTTGATGCCGCTCTCCTTCTCAAACTGTTTGATCAGTGCTGGGTCGATGTAATCGCCCCAGTTGTAGATGTTCAGGACATTTTTCCCTGAATACCCTTGTGTCTCATTTAACTGATTCAAGGTGAATAAAATGACACCCGAGATCAGGAAAATCGCAGCAAATAATTGAATCAATTTTTTCAACGGTCATTTCACCTCCGGTCGCGAAAGCTTCGTAGCAGCTCGTTGGTTCAAGAAGTAGTAGCCGATGACGAGTAAGAACGTAAACAAGAAAATGACGGTCGACAAGGCGTTGATCTTCATCGAAATCCCTTGACGGGCAAGTGAGTAGATTTCAACGGACAACGTCGTAAAGCCGTTTCCTGTCACGAAGAACGTCACCGCAAAATCATCCAGTGAGTACGTCAATGCCGTAAAGAAGCCAGCGAAGATCCCCGGTGTGATATACGGCAAGATGACTTTCGTCAAGACATCCCAACGGCTTGCACCTAAGTCACGCGCTGCATCAACGAGCGTTGGACTCATCTCCTGCAACTTCGGCAGGACGAGAATGACGACGATCGGTACCGAAAACGCGATGTGGGACAGTAGGACTGACGTAAAGCCGAGTTGGATGCCAAGTAGCGTGAAGAAGATCAAGAACGATGCCCCAATGATAACATCCGGACTGACGATCAAGATGCTGTTGAGCGTCAACAACGACGTCTCGACCCGTTTCTTACGGACGGCTTGAATCCCAATCGCTCCGAATACGCCAAGAATCGTCGAGATTGCGGCTGATAACAAGGCAATGACGAGTGTGTTCAAGACGATGATCAACAAGCGTGAATCTTGGAAGACTTCCTTGTACCAATCCCACGTGAACGAATCGAAGTTCGTCATGTTGTCAGCACTGTTGAACGAATAGAATGCCAAGTAGAATATCGGAGCATACAAAATGATGAAGACTCCGATCAGATAAAGATTTGCTAGTTTCAGACGTTTCATCAAGTCGTCGCTCCTTTCTTCCGTTTCGTACTCGTCAAGGCAAGGATGATCGCCATCGCGATGATGAGGAAGACAGCGATCGTCGCTCCCATGCCCCAGTTCTGTGTCACGAGGAACTGCTGTTCAATCGCTGTACCGAGCGTGATGACGCGGTTCCCTGCAATCAGACGCGTAATCATGAACAGCGATAACGCCGGAATGAAGACGAGCTGACAGCCTGACTTCACACCATCGAGCGTCAGCGGGAAGACGACACGCCGAAACGTCGTGAAGTTCGACGCCCCAAGATCACGTGCAGCGAAGACGAGTGACGGACTCAGTTTTTCAATCGCATTGAAGATCGGCAGGATCATGAACGGAATGAAGATGTACACCGAGACGAAGACGAAACTAAAATCGGTAAAGAGAATCTGTTGTCGTCCAATTCCAATCGCTTCAAGCGTTTGGTTCGCAAGACCATACGTACTGAACAACCCGATGAAGGCATAAGCTTTCAACAACAAGTTGATCCACGTCGGTAAGATGATCAAAAGTAGCCACAGCTGTTTATGCTTCGTTTTCGTCAACAAGTAAGCGGTCGGATAACCGATCAAGAGCGAAAACACTGTAATCAAAAAGGCATACCAGAACGAGCTGAGTGTCATCGTCAAATAGGTCGACGTAAAGAAGTTCTGGTAGTTCTCAAATGAGAAGTTGCCGTCCAAATCAAGGAATGAATAGTAGACGACGAGTACGATCGGTGCGATGACGAACAAGGCAATCCAGAATAGATACGGGATGAGATACCAGTTACGTGATTTTTGCATCATAACACCCCGTCGTAGGATTCCAGACGCTTATCGAATTCTTCTTCCGTCTCGTTCAGTCGCATGACGTGAATCGCTTCCGGATCAAATGTCAGTCCGATCTGCTCACCAACCGTTGCTTTTTTCGTACTGTGGACGAGCCATTCGTTACCGACTTCATCCATACAAGCGATTTCGTAGTGCACGCCACGGAAGAGTTGCGAATCGACGGTGACTTGTAGTTTCCCTTGGGTCACGTTCGTGATTTCGAGATCTTCCGGACGAATAACGATCTCAACCGGTTCGTTCAATTCAAGACCACGGTCGACACATTCGAATTCCTTTTCTGCGAACCAGACCCGATAGTCTTCCACCATGCGCCCTGGAATGATGTTCGACTCACCGATGAAGTCCGCGACGAAGCGGTTGATCGGTTCATCATAGATATCCGTCGGTGTGCCCGATTGTTGAATGACACCGTGATTGAGGACGAAGATTTCATCTGACATCGCCAGTGCTTCTTCTTGATCGTGCGTGACGAAGATGAACGTGATGCCAAGACGACGTTGCAAGTCGCGGAGCTCATACTGCATCTCTGTCCGTAATTTCAAGTCGAGCGCTGACAGTGGCTCATCGAGCAAGATGACTTCCGGCTCATTGACGATTGCCCGAGCAATCGCGACACGTTGCCGCTGTCCACCTGACATCTCGGTGATTTCTCGTTTCTCATAACCGGACAAGTTGACGAACTTCAACGCGTCCGTCACACGTTTAGCGATTTCTGCTTCTTTCACCTTCTTGATGCGAAGACCGAAGGCAATGTTCTCGAAAACGTTCAAGTGCGGGAAGAGTGCATAGTCTTGGAAAACCGTATTGACTTGACGTTTGTTCGCCGGTACATCGTTGATCCGTTTTCCGTTGAAGATGATGTCCCCTTCTGTTGCTTCCGAAAAGCCAGCAATCAGTCGTAAGATCGTCGTTTTCCCACAACCCGATGGTCCGAGTAACGTATAGAACTTCCCGCGTTCGATTTCGAAGCTGACTTGGTCGAGGACGGTCTGATCGTCGTATCGTTTCGTAACGTCCTTGAATTGAATGATCGTAGTATCTGCCAATCTAGTTCCTCCTTTATAAGTATGAGTCAGTCGCAGTCACGAGGACCTTCGTCTCTTGTGTTGACTCATTGCGTAGTTGATGGATTTCTGAAGCCTTATAGTAAAGTGTCTCTCCTTGTTTCGCTACAAAAGACTGACGTCCGAGCGTCAGCGTGACGTTTCCTGCGAGCACATAGACGAACGTCTCGGCACCTGATGGTTCATACGTCTTGAATGCTCCCCCTGGCGCGAGTGTGAGCAGGACCGGTTCCATCTCTTTTTCATTCGATTCCGGAATGAGCCACGTGACATGATACCCCTGTTCCTCATCGGCATATGTCGTGACATCCTCTTCCCCATAGACGACTTTTTGATTGAGTGTATCCTCATCAAAGAAATCCTTCGGTGAGATGCCAAGGACTTCGAGGAGATGAAACAGCGTCTCGATCGACGGTGAACTGATTTCCCGTTCGAGTTGCGAGATGTACCCTTTACTCAGGTCTGTTCTTTCCCCTAGTTCCTCTTGCGTCAATCCCTTTTGAAGACGGAGGTTCTTGATTTTTTGACCGATTGAGTACAATCGACGTCCTCCTCTCATCGGCTTAGTTTAGTATAAGATGACTAAAAGTTTACTAATCACGTACCGATTATAGCGTATTTCATTATTTAATCAACTAAAACGTTCGATATTTTTTAATGTTCATTTGACAGCGAGAACGCTTACACCTACAATTAATATCAGGTACTAATTTAAGGAGGAACTTGTTATGCGGATCGCTTGGATCACTGATAGTACAACGATTTTACCGGATACGATCGCTCAGCGCGATGATCTTTCGGTCGTCCCTTTACTTGTCATGAAGGATGGAGAAAGTTTCGTCGATGGTGTCGACGTTGATGCGGAGACCGTCTATAGCTGGATTGACTCAAAACACAAGGTAACGACGAGCCAACCTTCAATCGGAAGCTTCACCGAGCATTATGAACGGTTGAAAGAGGATTACGACGTCGGCTTCGCTGTTCACTTATCGAGTGAACTGAGCGGAACGTACAACGCTTCCGTTCAAGGGGCAGAGATTGCTGGCTTTCGTCTGATTGCGATTGATTCCCGTTGTGGCATTTACCCGGCTGGTCAACTCCTAGCAGAAGCGATCGAACTCGTCGAAGCGGGACACTCGATCGAATCCGTCGAACAGATCATTCTCGAGCGTCGTTTCGATCATCACATTGAATTCACGGTCGCAAACCTCGATCAATTACAAGCAGGTGGACGGATCTCTTCGACGAAGGCATTCGTCGGTAACTTGTTGCAACTTCGTCCGTTGTTCCACTTCGAGGAAGGAAAGATCGTTCCTTATCAAACCGTCCGGACGTTCAAAAAAGCGCATTCGAAGATTTTTGATCACCTTGTCGCAATCATTGAACGGGGACAGGTCACGGATATTTCACTATTCCACGCGACAGCGTACGAACTGGCACTCGAGTGGAAACAACGCCTCGAATCGCAATACGATGTGCGTGTCCGGATCGATGACTTAACACCGGTTCTCGGTTCGCATACAGGAAATCCAGCGATCGGGATGTCCTTTTTGAACCCGACGCGCCGACCGTGATGACTAATGAATTTGATTTTTGGGTAAACCTTCTTTAGAGAATAAAGGAGGTTTTTTGTTTGAAAAATAATAAATGGATTTGGCTCAACTGGGTCGGCTTCATCTTCACGATTGCCGTGAACGCCCTTGATGGTGGAAAGACAGGACGAATCTCTGATTCGATCATCACATTGTTCAAACCGGCTGGGTATGCGTTCTCGATTTGGGGATTAATTTATACGATTCTACTCATCTGGTTGATTTTACAATCGATTCCGAAGTTCAAGGAACACGAACTGGCGAAGAAAATCGGACCGTGGTTCTTGATCAGCTGTCTGTTTAATGCTGGCTGGATCGTTTCCTTCACGTTTGAACTTTTCGTTGTCTCCGTTGTCGTCATCGTTGGTCTCTTGTTGTCCTTGATCGTCATCTACTCAAAAATTGACCGTGAGACGAAAGGATTACGCTTTAAGCTACCGTTCTCGCTTTACCTCGGCTGGGTATCGGTCGCGACGATTGCCGACATCTTCCTGACGATCAATGCAGAAGGTGTAACATCTTGGCTTGGAATTGGAGATGCGGGTTGGACGATGATCATACTCGTCGTCGGAGTCATCATCGCTCTTCTCTTCATGTTTGCGAACCGTGATCCGATTTATCCGCTTGTCTTCGTCTGGGCGTATATCGCGATCAACTTCGAGTCCGATAATGGTCTCGTCGATACGACAGTTCTCGGTAGCGTCGTCTTATTATTAGCCGGTTATATCTTCCTTCTCGTTCGGATGCGCCGCCAAGTCAGCGTGAGCAAGTGACGTTCCTTTCTCGTTCAAACGGCGTATACTAAAAGAAAGGAGTGAATGACCATGAACATCACATTTACACCGTCTGCTCAGGAGCGAATCCGCCAATTACGCGGTGAAGTATCCGGTCAACTGCATCTCTATTACGATACAGAGGGTTGTGGTTGCGGAAACTCTGGTATTTTCAGTATTCGCATCGTCGATGAAGCGACACCGGAAGACATGACGATTGATTCAAACGTCGGTCCTGTTCTCGTCAAGCGGTGGTCGAGTCATTTCCTCGATCAAGAAATGACACTCGATTACAACGAGGAGAAAAAAGCGCTCATCTTAAAAAGTGATGGCCAATACTTCAATACGAATGTGCTCGTGACGGATCAAACAGGCTGCGTCCTGACGGTTCGCTCATAAGCGCAAATGAAAAAGGCAACTTCCGTCGTGGAAGTTGCCTTTGTTTGTGTTCGAACAGACAGGTGCTGCGTCGAAAGCTAGATGGTCTGAGTATGATTGAATGTACTAGATGTCTGTCTGCGTCGTGCACGAGCTGGTAATATCCCAGCGCTTTGCGTCCCCCCAGACGTCGCATGCATCATCCTCGCATGCTTATCTAGTATACGAACGAAAGTCATGTTTGGATTGCCTTATCCGACATTTAGAACGGTCTCTTCGATCGCTTGCTGATTTAAATCCTTCACATGCATCGGTCTACTATAGTAATAGCCTTGTCCATAATCACAACCGAGGCGTTTCAAGAAGAGATGCTGTTCGAGCGTTTCGACACCTTCTGCGACGACTTCGATCCCAAGACTCTTCGCAAGCTGGATGATCATTTCCGTAATCGCTGTTCCCCGTTCGTCATGTGGGACTTCATCGATGAACGACTTGTCGATCTTTAAGATATCGATCGGCAAATGCTTCAAGTGCGTTAGCGACGATAGACCCGTTCCAAAATCATCGAGAGCGATTGTCAGACTAAGCTGTTTCAATTCACCAAGCATCGTCATCGCCCGGTCCAGATTCTCCATAACGGACGTTTCCGTTATTTCGAGTTGTAGTTGCAATTCACTTCCGTTCTTCAAGGAATGATGAACGATTTCTTTAATCATCATATTATGCGACTCCGATCGGAAATGCATCGCGGATAAGTTCACCGAGACTTGGCGAATGAAATAATCTTCTTTCTTCCAAATCTCCATCTGTGCAACGGTCTCCTTCAACACCCACTCGGTCAAACGATGAATTAAACTATACTTTTCAGCAAGTGGAATGAATTCCGCCGGTGAGATGAAACCGAACTTCGGATGATTCCAGCGAATTAGAACTTCCGCCTGATCCACCTTGCCTGTCGCGAGTGCGACCTTCGGTTGGTAGACGAGAGCGAACTCCTTGAAATCCGTCATCGCCCGTCGTAAGGAACCGACGATCAATTGCTCTCTTTTGTCGGAATGCAGGGAATCATCGTACACGATGAATCGATCTCTTCCTTCGTTTTTGCCGACCCGGAGAGCACTTTCCATTTGACCAATTCGCATTTCTAACGTTTCTCCCATATCCGGTAAGATGACACCCATCGTTGCTGTCAAATGGATTGGTTGATCATCTAAGTGAATCGGTTGTCGAATATCTTCTAAAATTTGTTCGAAAGTACGAAGTAATGCATCAGTAGGTACTTTTTTGATAAGAAAAAACTGCGTTCCATTATAACGAATACATGCTTCATCTTCCGATAAGGACGCACGCATCCGATCTGCAAACTCACGAATGACGGCATCTCCTTTATCAAAACCAAACGTATCATTGACCCATTTGTACCCGTCCAGGTCAAGTATAGCCATCGCCATCTCGTCTTTAGACTTTCCGTAATGCACATCTACTTTTATCATATGGTGATCTAACCATCTACGGTTATGCAAACCGGTCAAATGATCAGTATATGCCATCATCTGTAAGGCACGTCGTTCTAAATGAATATAGAGTCCAGCGATTAAGATCAAAATCAAAAATACCGGAATGGCTACATCGTTTAAAATATTCGATGTAATAGGACCATCACCAATACGTCCTGCTTGATCAATCGGGATACAAAAAGATGTTCCTAACATACCTACATAATGCATGGAAGAGATAGCAAAGCCCATTACAATCGCAATGGGAATAAGAATTCTTTTCTTATCAACATGTCGTAGACGATGTAAGAGTAACAAGGCAACATATGCTACAGTGATCGCAATTAGGATGGATAGAGCGAACAACCCTGTTTCATAACGAATCGCGCCACCAAAATCCATTGCCATCATCCCAAGATAATGCATCATCGCAATACCTACGCCCATCAAAGAACCTGCTAAAATGACTTTGTTTCGTGTAATCGCTGATGAGTAGAGTAGATAAAAGGCGATGAAGGCAGCTAAAATAGCTGGAATGACGGATAAGAACATTAAAATCCAGTCATAACGAACCGTGACGGGTAAAGCGAAAGCACCCATACCGACGAAATGCATCCCCCAAATCGATAGTCCCATCGTCAAAGAAGATAAGAATAACGCTCGTTTTTTCAAAGAAGTCGCCTTAGCCAAACGTCGATTTAATTCAAGCGATCCATACGATCCAATGATCGCGACGAGTACCGACAGTACAACTAAGCCCACTTCATAGTGCTTTGTTAAAATAATCCATTCATTCATTGTATGTGGCCTCTCCTTATAGAACTGACTTTCTTCTTAGTATCGACGGTTATGAAGTATATTTTCAGTCGAAACTTGCATTTCATGCGATTTAATTGATATTTTCTATTTTTTAGTCTTTTTTTCTTAATGTAAAACGCACAAAAAAAACGAATTCGTCGTAGACGAATCCGTTCGTATTTTTTAAGTTAAAGTGCAACTGAGGCCACGATTTCTCCCGTAGGTTTCGCTAAATCCGGCTCTGGTTCGACAGTGATTGCTACAGCATCGACGTCACCATTACCTTTGAGTTGAAATACCGCTGCTGCTTCGCCGTCTTTTTCAATAATACCGTTCGCAGTCGGTGTCTCACCTTTGATGGTCCATAATTGATACAATTCTCCTTTTTTCAATGGAGGCAGATCTTTCAATTGAACGAGCATATACGACTTATCGTTTTGTGTAAATACCATGCTTGATCCCTTGATCGACTCGTTGCTTTCAAAGTTTCCCATTCCTTTAATTTCATCCATCGCCAGTGTTTCCGGTGTATCTGTACTTTCTTCCTGTGACAAAAAGTAGGCATTCGCACCAAGTGAAAGAATAAGGGCGGCAGCAATGCTCATCAACCAGCCAAGTGGGACACTCTTTTTCTTCGTTTGTTGCTGACGTGCTTGTTTAATGTCTACTGGAGTAGTCATCGGTTCTTCTTTAGGAGACTCCGTCTCTGTTGAACCAAGAACTTCTCCAAGAATACGTGCTTTCATTCCTACAGGAACAGGACGCTCCGGAAGCGATTCAGCGATGGGAAGCATGAGTTCTTCCATTTCTAAAAGTGCTTCGCGACATTCTTCGCACGTCGCAAGATGCGCTTCGAACGCGTCGCGATCTGCTGAAGAGAGTGTTCCATTGAAGTAATTGATCAAGTCATGACAACGTTCTTCCATCTCGTTCCCTCCCATCTAATCGTTTTCTTAATGCTTGAATCGCACTTCTGATACGTGTTTTGACTGTTCCGAGTGGTAAGTCAAGTTGATCTGCGATTTGTTGTTGCGTTAGTCCCTGAAAATAGACTAGTTCGATCAAATCCTGTTGCTCTGATTTTAGTTCACTTACGGCGCCCCGCACTTCCGCTGCAGTTTCGCGTTGCATGACGGTCCGCTCAACAGGTTCATCATATCCGCCATCTCGTTCTTCAACTTCAATCGTCGGTTGTCGTTTTTCACGACGTAAACAATCAAGAGCCGCATTACGCGTGATCGTCAAAATCCAAGATGAAAACTTTCCTTTTTGTGTATCAAAATCAACACGACCATTCCAAATTTTCATCCATACTTCTTGAATGACTTCTTCAGACAATCGATCATTATTCGTAAAGCGATAGGCGAATGAAAATAACAATCGCTCGTACTTCTCATACAAAGTCTCGAGTGCCTGTTCATCACCGCTACGCATCAGATGATAAAGCGATTCATCGGATTGAGTATGCATCCTTTTCCTCCTCCTGATATCAGCTTCATCATATAGTATACGAGAGCTAACACCAAATCGTTTTAGTTTTCATCAATTTTCTAAGTAAATTCCTCACCACATCCATATTCCCTGATTTCAAGAAAAGTATATCTTAAAATTCGATAGAATTGACAGTAATACCGTTATGGGCATAGCATAAAGGTATTACTCAGACGTTAGTTCTACTATGAAACGGAGGAACATATATGGATTATGATCGCAAAATGAAAAATCGCGTCAGCCGAATCGAAGGGCAATTACGTGGTATCCTTCGTATGATGGAAGAAGGGCAAGACTGTCGAGATGTCATTACTCAACTTTCCGCTGCTCGCTCCGCGATTGATCGTACGATTGGTGTCGTCGTAAGTTCCAATTTAATTGAGTGCGTAAAAGACGCCGAACAAAATGGTGACGGTCAGACAGAAGAGCTTGTGAAGGAAGCTGTAAATCTTCTTGTCAAAAGTCGCTAATTACTATAGACAATCCGTCAGAGTAATTTTTATCTGATAAAAAAAACAGGGTCAAGATTTCATTGAAATCCGATTCCCTGTTTTTTTAGGTTTAGTATAAAACTTTGAGTTGATCCAAGTACACCTTACTCTTAATGGTTGTTCCTTTTTTCGATGTATCCGTTTCAACAAAATACAACGATTCGATTTTAAGAGGTGTTGGCCACGTCGGATCGAGTGTCGCTTGTACCGTTTTAAATCCTTTCCAATCTACCTTCTTGACGAAATCCACGACATGTCGATTTCCTGCAGCATCTTTGACTTCTGAGCGAAGCCAAGGCGCGCGTCCATCTCCATACACATCCATCGTCAATCCACGAGCAGGAGAAGGAATGATCCAGGATGCTTTTTTAATGTACATGGCTCCGTTTTGTTTCTTCCATCCTGAATAATCATATGTCATTTCAAGCGATTGTTTGCCACTGGATTTCTGTAAGGAACTGAGACGGACAGCATAACTCGAAACATAAGGAGATTTCGCTTCGTAGACTCCCTGTTCGAAGGAATCGATGACTTCCTCTTTTTTCATAGCAGAGACGGTGACCGGTAGTCGAACCGTCTTCCCTCCAGATGAGACAGTTAGTTCTGTCTTCCCGATTTTCTTTGCAAGAATATTCCCTTTTGTAATCGATGCGGTCGCTCCGTTTGCAACCTGGTAATTGAGTTGCGAAGCAGGGATTACGACACGTCGTCCGTTTAGCCATCCTTCTGATGAAATCGCGAGGCGTTGTCCTACTTTCAACAAGATCGGACGCCCTCCATTGACTGTAAGACCGGTCAAGCGATTCGTGACTGGAATCGATACGGTTCGTTTAGCACGATCAACTTGCATCGTACCTGTCCATTTTCCAGGAGTCAGCGGTGCCGTGACTTGTAAGCCTTTGACACCTGTCCCTTTCCAAATAATCGATTTCTTCGTTGCATCTACAGGCTGTCCATTTGCATCCGTCAGCTTTAATCCAAATCCACCTTTTTCACCTACATATAATTCTTTAGGGGCAGTCAATAAAATCGTCGTCGCTACATTCGATGGAACATAATGAGTGGCTAATATTAAACCGTTCGTAATAGAGCGACTTCTTCCATCTGCCGGTACATTCGCTGTTTTAGGTAAAAACTCTCCAGCGCGTCTGACCATTATCTCTGTCGATCCCCCACCATCAAATGCGAGGGCCGACGTTACACCTAAACGCTTCATTTGCTCCACTGCCTCAAGCATCGTAATCCCTTTTGAATCAAGACGAGCTTGGTCCACCGTAATGATTTGAACTGTCCCGTTTGACGTTGTACCGATAAGTGTCCGCGCCTTACGAGCGAGCATCAAAAAGCGGTCATGGTTCAATGCTAGGCTGTCTAAACTATATCCAACTCCATTTTGAATCAACCAGTTATATCCGGATACAGCTTCTTGAATATCGTTACGCATTTGAAGATTCGATAATTGAACTAGATTTAATTGTGTTGATAACAGACCATTTGATTTTTCTTCTGCTGCTTTCACAAGTGCGAGTAGTGCCGCTTTTTGTTTTCCGAGACCGACGAGGACAACTCCAGCATCGGGTAAGCGAATTTCTTTACGGAATGTCGTATCTACCGATTCAACGGTCCATTGATAGTTCTTCCCGAGTGTAAACGCCGATGTCGCGGTTCCTTTTAAATAGACGATAGCAATTTCTTTTTTCATCGCTTCTGACGGCTCAATTAGCTTCAGCATTTTTGAAGCATGATGAGCTGAACTAAAGATACCGATTCGATTCGCTAAGTTCTCGTTACGGTTAACTGAGTGGATCGTTACCCGCTTCGTATTAGTCGTCGCAGATCCGATGATACCGAACGACCCGATCTCTGGTTTCCCTTGTCCGTTGATCATGAATGATGGGAATTTTGTCGCAGAATCTTTTACACTATGACTAACCAGTACTTGATTTTGCTGAATTTGAAGTCCAATCGGTAACCCCGAAGCTACTCGATACATATCGGCATTGATCGCTGTTACGACACGCCCCCCGCTCGCTGTCACGCGACTAACTTGAGAAGGTAAAGATTCTGTTGCTAATACACGATCTCGTCCTTTCGTCGTCATCCAGTAGTTACCGGTATCGGGCTGAACCGTTATATGTCGAAATAACTGTGGTGTACCCGAAAGTGTTTCTGATTTTGTCGTATAGGTCACACCTTTTGAAATCGTTTCTGCCTGAGTGGTAGAGACAGATTGAAAAAGACAAAAAGTTGTTAATAAAATACAAATTTTCTTGAACATAACACACCTCCGTTATATATTATGCCTTTTTTAGTAAATAAATGACATAATTAATTTAGGAGAGGTTTATTTTTATTCATAACAGGTATAGAAAGTAGTTAACTGATTCCTTTTAAGCCACATATGTTGCAATCAACATATGAATCTATTCATACATGATGTAGGAGGCCTTTTCATGAGTGTATCTGTATTTATTGATGTCGCGTGTAAGACAGGTGAATCTCCTGTCTACGATGCGAAAACAAAACGCTTTTATTTTGTCGACATTCCGAATCAACTTCTTTTTTCATATGACCTTGCCACAGAAGCACTCAAGCCGTACACGTTACCAAGCGCCATCACATCAATTGCCTTGACGGACGCTCCAGACTTATTACGTGTCACGGCTGAACACGGATTTGGGACGTTTGATCTCAAGGAAGGTCATCTGTCTCTTGAGCATCAACTGTCACTGCCCGATTCTGACCGAATGAATGACGGAAAGCTCGATCCGACTGGACAATATGTCGCTGGTAGCATTAATGAAGAAGACGGTAAGACTGCTGGATTGTTCCGTCTGCGTCATGACGGTTCCATCGATGTCTTGCACGAAGACTTGACGAACTCGAATGGACTCGTCTGGTCAGAAGATGGCAAGACGCTCTATCACATCGATACACCGACAAAAAAAGTCTATGCCTTTGACTACGCTCCGGACGCACCACTTTCCAATAAACGTGTCGCCGTTGACCTTGAAGAAGAAGAAGGGTTCCCGGATGGTATGACGAAGGACGCGGAAGGTCATGCTTGGATCGCGCATTATGCTGGATCATGCATCACCCGTTGGAATCTTGCGACTGGTGAAAAACTCGATCATGTCGACTTCCCTGTTTCGAATCCGACGTGCCCGATTTTCTATGAAGATCGATTGCTCGTCACGACGGCTGCCGACGGAGATGATGCACCACATGCCGGTGCCGTCTTCGCTGTGACATTTGAATGATTCATAGAAGAGGGATCATCTTTTTACAGGTGATGCCTCTTTTTCCACATAATGCGTCTAGACGCATCTAAAAAAACAGACGATACTAAAGAAGAAGACTATTCATTTTTTTGAAGGAGTGAAGCCGATGCGTGTCACGACAATCGAACGTTTACACCAACTGCAGACGACCCCATCCTTTTTCCCGGTCAACTGCTACCTGTTTGAAGAAGCAGACAGTTTGACATTGATTGATGCCGGCCTCGGGATCAACGCAAAGGCGCTCTATCACTATATTCGAAAGCAAGAGAAACCGCTTGGTGCAATCATCCTGACTCATGCGCATGCCGATCATGTCGGTTCGCTTGATTTCCTTGCGAACGCCTTTCCTCTCGCTCAAGTCTGTATCAGTTATCGCGATGCTGCATTGCTCAGTGGGGACGAGACGCTACGCGAAGGCGAAACGACACCTTTAAAAGGTGGTATTCCGAAAAACATCAAAACACGTCCGGATCGCTTGCTCGAGAGTGGTCAACAAGTCGGAAGTCTCAGTGTCATCGCCTCACCCGGTCATACACCTGGTTCGATCTCACTTTGGCATGAAGGAAGCCGGACGTTGATCGCCGGAGATGCTTTTCAGACGCAAGGAGGACTCGCCGTCTCCGGTGACGTCCGCTGGCAATTCCCGTTCCCTGCACTCGCAACATGGGATCCGGACGTCGCCCTTCGCTCGGCTGATCAACTGACGGAACTGTCTCCGGATATACTCGCTGTCGGACATGGTCCGCTCTTTCTCGGACCGAGTTATGAGATGCGCCAAGCCGTCGATCGATTCTCTCACGTCTTACAGACGAAAAAAACATCACCTTTCAAGTAATGTACGCATATGAAAAAACATCCGCGAACGTGTTCCTGACATGTCCGCGGATGTTTTTCTTTTCAACAGACGACTCACGTCTGTTCTGTAACAGCATAACGATAGACGCGTGCTTCGTAGGGACGCAAGATATCCGGGCTATCCGGATAGTTTGATACGAGCAATTTTTCATGCGGTAAAATGAGGGCGGTCTGCATCGGTTCATCATGTACGTTGAGGACGATCCGCCAGACTTCTCCCTCTAATTCCCGCTCATAGATATAGAGATACGGATCATGAAGCGCTAAGTCTCGGTATGTACCGTAGACCATAATCGGATGATCCTTTCGCATCTGAATCAGCGACTTGTAAAAAGCAAGCACGGACGATGGATCGGCTTCTGCTTGCGCGACATTGATGTCCGTATAATTCGGATTGACCGCTAACCATGGTTTACCACTCGTAAAGCCAGCTGCATGTGTATCGTCCCACTGCATCGGTGTACGGGAATTATCGCGCGCAAGTAACTGCATCGATGAGAGCACGACCTCTGGGTCCTCTCCGCCAGCGACGCGCTCCGCGTATCGATTTCGAAAGGCGACGTCCTGATAAAGCGACGGATCCGAGAAGCGAATCCCCGTCATCCCGATCTCTTCTCCTTGATACACGTATGGAATGCCCGGTAACGTATGCAACATCAAACCGAGTAGTTTCGCACTCTCAACCCGGTATCGTTCACTGCCGAAGCGCGTCACTTGTCGTGTATGATCATGGTTGTTGAGGAACTGTGAATTGACACCTAATGGGTATAAGACGTCGTACCAGCGTTTTTGAATCTCCTTGAATCGTAAGAGATCCATCGCTTCCATGTCGTCCGCGATTTCGAAGTGAAACAGTGTCCGGAGTTCTTTTCGTTCGTCACTGACATATAACAGTCCATCTTCTGGACCGACGAACGGAATCTCACCAACTGTAAACAAGTCTTTACCAGCGAGAACATTCGCATGCATCTCCTGCAAGAAGTCATGCACACCTGGCTGATTCCCAAGGTACGAGAGATCAAACGGATTGGCGACATCCTCGAACGACCGTTTTTTGATCAAGTTGATGACATCCATCCGGAAGCCGTCGATCCCTTGAGCAATCCACCAGTTCATCATATCGTAGATTGCTTGCCTCACAGCTGGGTGCTCCCAGTTCAAGTCCGGTTGTTCTTTGGCGAAGGAATGAAAATAATACTGCCCGCGCTCTTCACTCCACGTCCACGGACTTGGCGCAAAGTACGAGCGCCAGTTGTTCGGAGGCGTCTCTTTCGTGCCGTCTTTCCAGATGTACCAGTCATCCTTATCGTTGATCCGCTCACATGACTGACGGAACCAGGCATGCTGGTCACTCGTATGGTTCACGACTAAATCGAGAATGATCTTTAATCCACGGGCATGAGCAGCCGTGATCAACTCCTGGAGATCTCCCATCGTTCCCGCTTTTTTCATGATCTCGTAATAATCGGCAATATCATAGCCGTTATCGACGTCCGGGGAACGATAACATGGATTCAGCCACACGACATCGACACCAAGTGAAGCGATGTAATCAAGCTTCTCGATGACACCTCTTAAATCACCGATCCCATCCCCGTTCGAATCTTTAAAGCTACGCCAGTAGACTTGATAGACGACTGCCTCTTTCCAGTTAGCTCGCTTCATCTTCCCACTCCTCTCCCTACTCTTTATTCCCGCTCCACTTATCTGTACCTGTTTATCCGACAATTTTTTTAAATTTCGAAAAAGTTCTTTTCTTTTGACTGAATATTCGTTATCCTTGACGACAATACCACGAAGGAGGCATTCATCCATGAAACATTTCGCTCCATCCATCGCCATTGATCGGCTTCCTGCTCCCGTCTTCGCTGAACTTGCGAACCGAATCGGTGCTGTAAAAGCTGCCGGACATGATGTCATCACACTTGGTCAAGGAACACCCGACCAAACGACGCCTGTACATATTCTCGATGCCTTAAAACAAGCTATCGACGAGCCAACGAACCTTCAATATCCACCATTTCGTGGACATGATTTTCTAAAACAAGCTGTCGCAAACTTTTACGCGACTGAATTCGGTGTCACGATCGATCCGGCAACGGAAGTCGCGATTCTCCTCGGCAGTAAAGCCGGAATCGTCGCCTTACCGCAGACGATCGTCAACCCTGGAGAAGGTGTCATCGTCCCGGATCCAGGATACCCGGATTACCTGTCTGGTGCAGCACTTGCTGGCGCTTACCCGATTACGCTTCCGTTGCTCGAGAAAAATGATTTCTTGCCGGATTATGACTTACTTGATACGACGGACGTTGAGCGTGCCCGGATGTTGTTCCTCAACTACCCGAGTAATCCGACGGGTGCGACCGCGACGGCAGAAGCCTTCGAACAGACAGTCGCTTTCGCCGATGCCCATGATATCTGTGTCGTTCATGACTTAGCATACGGCGGTATCAGTTTCGATGGTCCGACGCGAAGTTTCTTGCAGACGGAAGGTGCAAAAGACGTCGGGATCGAATTGTTCTCACTCTCGAAACGCTTCAACATGTCCGGCTTCCGGATTGCCTTTGCCATCGGAAATCCGTCCGTCATCTCAAGCATCGAAACGTACCAAGAACATCTCTACGTCAGTGCCTTCACACCGATTCAGCATGCGGCGACCGTCGCCCTCACGAGTGACCAGACGTGCGTCCGTGAGTTAAGTCGCTTGTATGAAACACGACGCGATGCGTTGTTCGCAAAACTCGATGCGATCGGTTGGAGTGGACCACGACCGGGCGGTTCCTTCTTCGTCTGGCTTCCTGTTCCGGAAGGTTATACGTCCCAAAGCTTCACCGATCATCTACTTGACGAAGCACATGTCGCTGTGACCCCTGGATCCTTCTTCGGCGAATACGGTGAAGGCTACGTCCGGATCAGCTTGATTGCTGACGTTGAACGTCTAGAAGAAGCCGTCGATCGAATCGGAACGCTCAACCTGTTCCGGACACCTGTTGCGGAATAATTCTGAAAAAACATTTGACAGATGGGAATCATTTCCGTTAAAGTAAGTCCCAACAGCATAACTACTTATCGAGAGCGACCGAGGGATTAGGCCCAACGACGTCCGGCAACCACCTGTAAGGAACGGTGCCACATCCTACAGAATGATTTTCATTCTGAGAGATAAGTTACGAAATCTTACACTTTCGTCGCTTTTTTCTGGTTGCTCCGCTACTAGGAAAAAGCGACTTTTTTTGTATGAGGAGATGAGCGGATGATTGAATTCAAACATATTACAAAACGGTTCGTTCGAGATCGGACCCCGATTTTTGCATTACGGGATGTCGATTTGACGATTCAAAAAGGAGAAATCTTCGGAATCATTGGCGAGTCTGGTGCCGGTAAAAGTACGTTGCTTCGCCTAATCAACGGGCTCGAGCATCCGACACAAGGAACCGTCAAGGTCGACGGTGTCTCGCTCGGCGGGATGTCAAAAGCAGATTTGCGTCAACTTCGCTTGCGGACAGGAATGATCTTTCAGCATTTCCAATTGATCCAGTCGCGCAACGTCGCGGATAACATCGCTTTTGCGCTCAAGGCCGCTGGCGTCAAACGAGCAGATTTCCCGGAGCGGATTCGCGAACTCGTCTCGCTCGTCGGACTTGAAGGATTTGAGACGAACTTCCCGAGTCAATTAAGCGGTGGGCAGAAACAGCGCGTCGGGATTGCCCGGGCACTCGCAAACAATCCGACCGTCTTGTTATGTGATGAAGCGACATCCGCTCTTGACCCCGTTACGACACTACAGATCCTTGAACTGCTGAAGGATTTGAATGAACGACTCGGGTTGACGATCGTCCTCATCACGCATGAGATTGATGTCGTCAAACAGATTTGCCATCGTGTCGCGGTCATGTCACAAGGTGAAGTCGTTGAAGTCGCCTCAACCTATGACTTGTTCAGTCAAGCTAAGCATCCGGTGACGCAACATTACGTCGATACGGCACTACAAATCGAATTGCCGGAACGCATCTTACAGGCAACCCCAGGCAAGATCATCCGCTTGCAGTTCACGGGCGAGAAGACCGGTGAGAGTACGTTATCAGAAGCGATCCGCCGTTACGATATCTCAGTCAGTATCTTGCACGGCAAGGTCGACTATATTCAAGACGTCGCCTTCGGTGTCCTCATTGTCAGCTTGACGGGATCATCCGATCAAATCGCTCCTGCCCTCGACTGGCTCGCGACGGAACTTCATGCACTCGAGGTGATTCAGGATGTGGCTTGATCGTATTCAAACGATGTTACCTGAACTCTTGAAGGCACTCGGCGAGACAGCATGGATGGTCGGAATTTCACTTGCTTTCGCATTGGTCGTCGGGATTCCGCTCGGAATTCTCTTGTTCGTCACCGACCGCGGATTATTTTTTCAAAACCTTGCCGTCCGCCGTGTTCTTGACTTCGTCGTCAACATCGTCCGGTCGCTACCGTTCATCATCTTGCTGGTTGCCCTCATTCCGTTGACGAAGTTCTTACTCGACAATACAATCGGTCCGACGGCAGCATCTGTCAGCCTTAGTGTCGCAGCGATTCCGTTTCTCGCACGCCTTGTCGAAACATCACTCCGCGAGATTCCGCCTGGTTTGATTGAAGCAGCAGAAGCATGTGGGGCGAAACCCTTGCGGATCATCGTCAGTGTCCTCTTACCGGAAGCACTCCCTGGCATCATTCAGGGCATCACATTAACGACGATCAGCTTGATCGGCTTCTCAGCGATGGCTGGTATCGTCGGCGGCGGTGGTGTTGGTGACCTCGCGATCCGTTTCGGTTACTATCGCTACGATAATCTCATCATGATCGTGACGATCGTCGTGCTCATCGTCATCGTTCAAAGTATTCAAGCACTTGGCAATCAACTGGCGCGAAAAACAGATAAACGCTAATCATACATGCAAAGGGAGAGTGCAATCATGAAAAAACGATATGCCTTTTTAGCAACAGCCTTACTCGGTGCAGGAGTCCTCGCAGGATGTGGAGACAGCAGCGCTGATGAAAAAGACAAGACGATCAAGATCGGGGCGACGAGCGGTCCGTATAGCGACATGGTCAAACAAGCGATCCAGCCACAACTCGAAAAGAAAGGCTACAAAGTCGAAATCGTCGAGTTCAGCGATTACATTCAACCGAACATCGCCCTCGGTAGCGGCAATATCGACGCCAACTTGTTCCAACACTCGATCTATCTCAAGACGTTTTCTAAAGAAAAGAATCTCGACTTAAAAGGACTGATCACGGTTCCGACAGCACCGATGGGACTATACAGCAAGACAGCGAAGACACTTGACGACGTCAAGACAGGTGCTGAAGTCGCGACGCCGAATGATCCGACGAACCAAGCACGGGCACTGAACTTGCTTGCGGAACAAGGCTGGATTGAACTCAAGCCGGATGCTGATCCTCTGACCGTTTCAGAAAAAGATATCGTCAAGAATCCGAAGAAACTCGTCATCAAACCACTCGAAGCGGCTCAACTGCCACGCGCTGTCGAAAGTGTCGATATCTCAGCCGTTCCAGGGAACTTCGCACTTGCTGCGAAATTCGACTTACTTGATGCGTTAGCACTTGAGACGATGGACGAACAATACCGGAACCTCGTCGCTGTCCAAACGAAAGATGCGGACAAACAAGTCGCAAAAGACTTAAAAGCAGCCGTCGAATCGGACGCCTTCAATGAAGTTATCGAAAAATCATTCAAAGGCTTCAGCAAGCCTGAATGGGCAAACTGATGTAAAAAACGACCGGAATTCAAGGAGAGATCATCTCTTTGAATTCCGGTCGTTTGGTGTTAGAACCGATACCACATCAGTTCTTCATCATGATAGGTATCATCGATTTTCAGCGCCCGTGGTTCAATCGCGTATGATTCAAAACCAAGCGACCGATACAACGCTTTAGCAGCTTCGTTCGTCCGGACGATCGAGAGATGGACTTGCTCAATTACAGGATGCTGCTTTAATGTACGTAATGCCTCTTCTACAAGGCGTCGT
Source organism: Exiguobacterium sp. s161 (assembly GCF_018619045.1). Classification (NCBI taxonomy): domain Bacteria; kingdom Bacillati; phylum Bacillota; class Bacilli; order Caryophanales; genus Exiguobacterium; species Exiguobacterium sp. s161. Next base: position 282,175 of record NZ_JACSNH010000001.1, on the reverse strand, counting down.
CCGACCTGTTGTTTTCGGGCGCGTGGCGTGACGTACATCGCAAATACATTCGCTCGATGTCGCATCTTGAACGGCTCGGAGCAGACGATAGTGACGACACCGACGAGTTCATTTTCATGAAACGCACCAAACGTCATCGACTGTTCGCTTTCAAGACGAGTTGCGTACCGTTCGACGGATCGATCTTTTTCTGATTCATAATCAGAGCCAAATGCCTCAGGATGGTTTCGTAAGGCTTCTAATCGCAACGCTTTATAGAGTACTGCATCTTCTGGATTCAATCGACGGATTTCCAACATCCCCACCTCCTGCCTTTAGTGTAAAACACATCGCTTCATGAAAAAGAGGACGACATCGTGAAATATCGTCCTCCATTTTTCTATTTTAAGGTGTTCGGAAATTAATCGTGAAGTATGGCGCGTTACTCCGGAAAGCCACACCGATGTCAGCTTGTTTGTATTCTTTTTTCAAAATATTTTCTCGGTGCCCTTTTGAATTCATTAAGCCCCAATGTGATGCAAAGACATTCGGATAGCCCATTGATAGATTTTCACCAGCATAGCTGAACCTGATTCCTTCACGCTTCATCCGGTCGAAAGGATCACGCCCTTGCGGATCCGTATGTGCGAAGAAATTATTCTTCGCCATATTTTCGCTATGACCGCGTGTCACTGGCTTCAGTGCCGTATACGGAGCCAACGGATTTAACTTGTAGTCAGCCCGTTCCCAGTTCATCAATCGTAGCATCAGCTTCTCATCCGTCGTTCGTAACGCATTCGAAGCCGTACCATAGAAACCCTTTTTCTTCGCTTCGACGTCTTTCGGAATCGACAGTGTCGCTTTCACCTTATTCCCATCATGTTGGTCGAAGAAATAGGTGACGTAATTCCCCTTCTTCTCATAGACGGCTGCATGATCCAGGTTCAACATGTAGTTCGTGTTGCCTTTACGGTAGGACTTCACTGCGGTCCATCCTTTTTTCTTCAGCGATGATTCCGTATCCTTGTTCAAGACTGCCCCTTGCGTTGTTATACCATTTTTAAATCGGTACTTTCCGTATTCCTTACCGTCCTTCGTCAACGATACGAATTCTTCGCTGGACGTCCGCCTGACTTCCCAGTCGTAACCTGGATATTCACTGCTATATCGATCAATCAGCTTGCCGCCACTTTTCGGATAATCGGCTTCTGCCTGTTCCATTGGAATGTTCTCGTAGCCGAAAAAAGCTACTGCTGCTACTCCGACGATCAACCATTTTTTCATATCTTCGTTTCGCCTCCTTTAATCATTACCTTTATTTTAAAAGAAAATGATTCTTTCGAACAGTCATTGGCTCTTAATTGTCTAAATCACATTTTCCGTTCACAAATTAGACACGTTTTATGAGAACGTTCTCATATTATTAAAATGCTTTCGTTAAGAGGATTCTTAAAAGTATTTAGTACATATACTAAACCATCTTTCCCTTTTCTTAAAATGTGTGAACATTCTTTTATTTCATCATTCGAGATTTTTGATTGCTCTCGGAATTCTTACTCGGTATCATTAGAATTCGTAAGCCAAACTTTCAATGCTTTTCCAAATAACATAATGAAATGAAGGAGTTGACCTATGGTTTTACTGTATTTCATTTATGAGTCCATCGCCTTTTTACCGATTCAGCAATATTTATTTTCTGGATGGATGATTCTCGTCGTGTTGACGGTTTCATTCAGTTTAGCGAATGCACACGAAGATGTACGATTGAATCAACGACTCGGTTTTGAGTTACTCGTTCCTGGTTCTGGTATGTTGCTTTGCAAACAATTCATTCCTGGTCTCGCCATTATCCTATTTTTGATCATGGTACACTTCACGTATATGTTCCGCGTCATCCCTCTTCCTGTCGCGTTAATCTCGACACTTTCGATTAGCACACTTTCTTTTCTTTCTCTCTTTTTCTCGTCACGCAAAAAAGCGGACCGTTAAGTCCGCTTTTCATCATTGATATTTCGTTGTTTCTTTCAAACGATAGAAATGAGAACGTTCTAACCAAATCGTTTTTCCTTTTTTCGTCTTCACTTGAATATATGGTCGATCTTGCGATACACGCAGTGCGAGCAACTCACCTTGTTGCTCTCCAGTTGTTCCGCTCGCTTTTAACCAATGACGACCTAATTTCCATTCGAGGAAGATATGTTTTCCTTTTTGAACGGCACGCCATTTTCCGATTTCTGCGATGCCTTTGACCGGAACGGCTGTCTCTGCACCTTGAATCGAGATGATCGCCGGATCGTGGTCACTCGCGCTACCGTCTGCTTCCATATACTCCGAGTTGATGTTGACGATATCAGAAGACGTATAACGTTTTAAGTTGTTTGAGATCAAGATGTGATCGAGCACTTGAGCATTTCCGTTATAGACGTAAGAGTATCGCTCGGATTCTGGAAGATCATCGACTGTATTCCAGAGGTTTTTCCCTTTCAGGATATTTAGCGTTTCTGAGAACTGGAAGTCGTTCAAGTCACCGAGAACGACGACGTTCGAGTCTTTGACTTCCGTTTTCAATTCAGAGACGAAATCTTGGACGATGTTCGCGATCGCATGACGCTGGACTTCACTCTTACGTACGACCGGTTGGTTCTTACCGAAGTCAGCTCCGTCGCCACCTTTTGAGTTGAAGTGGTTGACGATGACGTGATACGAATCACCGTTGAAGAGGAATTCCGCGACGAGTGGTTTTCGAGAACTGGCGAAGTTCGGATCCGTCGGCTGGATGCGACCCGGGTTTTTCGTCAGCTTGCCGTTCTCCACCGCAACAGCTTCCGTTGCACCACCTTTTTCACCTGGTGCGAGCGATACACGCGCCGGGTTGTAAAGGAATCCGACACGGATGTTTCCACCCGGCTGTCCACCGTCTTTCTTATCTTCAGGCGCGATGTCCGTATAGGCATAGCGGACACCTGTTTTTGCTTCGATTGCTGCAATCAATGTCTCGAATGATTTTGATGCGTCGACTGTTCCGCTATCCGTCGCACCATCATTATCCTGCATCTCTGTCAAACCGACGATGTCCGGCGTCTTCAGGAATGTCGCGATGCCTTCTGAGACACGATCGATTTTTCCAGCGTCTGCCGTTGAGGCGAAATTCTCGACGTTGTACGAAGCAACCGTCAAGCGTGATTCCCCCGTCTTGATGTTCGTCGGTTGACGCTCCACTTCGCTCGTGACGAGTTTCGGAAGGTCCGCTGCTTTGGCGAGTACTTTATAAGCCGAATAGTTATAGCTCATGACGCCTTCGATTGTTCCATCGAATGTATCACCAGCTTTCGCACGGTACGACGAGCTGCCCATCTCGACAAATAGACGTTCTGGGTTGACATTATCCTTCGTCAGGATTGGTGTGCCACGTTTTGTGTAGACCTTGTTTGCGTCTGTTTGTGTCCGAACTGGGATTGTTCGGTTTGCTTGCGGCCCTGTGACGATTGCGTTCGGTAAAGCGACACGCATACCTTCTAAGCTTTCGTATAAATCGATCGCATCTTCTTTTGGATCAAACTGCGCGAAGGAATCATTGTCGACGACTTGCGTCGGAATCAAGACCCCTTTATCACCAAGAACGATACTTGCTGGTAAGCCTTCATTAAGCGCACCCTTCACGAGATTGACCGTACTGATTTCCGTGACAGCAAGGTCTGTATCTGCTTTATCGCTGTATCCGCCAAGTAACCACTCTTTGACATATCCTGTCGTCGCGATCTGTTGTCCAACAGCAGCACCATGGTTTTTCGCATAGACGAGAATCCCTTCCGATGTCCGGCTGTCGTTATCCGGATTCGGATCTTGCATGTAGAAGTTGTTCGCATCGACGACGTACGTGACGACACCTGTCGTCCGGACGAGCTGTTCTGCATAAGGCGACGTATGCGCAATACCTTGGATGTTGCTGATTTTCGTGATTGGTGGTGCGATATAGTACTTGAATGTCGAAACCGCTGACGTTTTACCGTCCTTGACGGCAACTGCTTGAATCGTCACTTCATCGTTGATTGTAATCGGTGACGTGTACACCGGACTGTCGACAGTTGGTGTCGTGCCATCGACCGTATAATGAATCGTTCCTTCACCTGATAATGTCACTTGATCTCCACGTTCAACTTCACCGACTGGAGAAGCTGTAGGTGCTGCAAGAACGTCGCCCGCTTCTGTCTGATGACTGCCGAGATTCGTCAGTGTATCGACCGGGAAGCTCGTCCACTGTGATGGTTCGTACGTTTTAGCACCAGACGTGACGCCGGCATTCCGGACGAGTGTCGTATCTTTTGCGAAATCCGTTGATGAACCAAGTGGTCCGATGATATCAAGAACAACATCACCCTTTTTCAGTGCGATGGGATCATTTCCGTTAAAGTTCAATGATCCCGTCGTCAATTGTGCTTTTGCTTTGATGTCCGCATTCGCACTCGAATTCGCGATGACGAACGTCTTCCCTGGATCCACTTTCCCCGATAGTGTGATTTTCGCTTCTGACGGTCCACCGTTCGTATATTGAACGAGTGTATAGTCTGCTAAATCAATGATTTGCCCCGACCCATTATATAGCTCAATTGCCTTGTTATTACTTGTTCCTTCTATGTATTCAGACAAGATGACGCCTTCGCCTTCTGCCCCGACAAGACCCGCTTGTGGAAGGATTCCTGCTGTTAATACTCCGGCCAATGCCCACTTTCCAAACGTACTGCCGTATTTCATGATGAGACCCCCTATTGAATTTTCTGACACTTCTTCATAATATCAGATTATATTCTCAATAGTGTATATTTTTCGTAAAAAAAGATACCATCCTTCGTAAATGAAAGAAATGGTATCGCTTACAACTTTTTATTGTTCGTCTTTGTGACTTTCGTACCATTTTTCAGCTTGCGATGTCGCGATCGGAATGGCGCGTCCCTCTTCATAGCCGTCTTTTAATAACGCGTTCGCGATTTCGATCGCTTTCTTTCGAAGCGGCGGATCAAAGTTCTTGAATGACTCCGGATAGTCGTTCTCATTCCATGGCATGTCGTCACCCCCTTCTTTCAGCATTACCCGAAAAAAGGCACAAAAAAAACGCCTCATCAGCGTGTCGTTGTTTTTGGTTGTCATGAGAATCGAGGATTACAGGTGATCAAAACACCTGAAACGACGAAAGCCCTACCTCTCTTTCGTTGTTACGGCTCCTTGGCCGCGCCAGCTGAATCAAGCATTTTAGCAAGAATCGTGATGCGTCTGCAACGGACGCATGATACTGGGATTTTTAGAAATAGCTCGGGAATGAGCGGAAAAGTATCGATTGGAAGGTTTATCTTGCTGGGTCAACTTCTCCTCGTAGTATGAAGAAGGACAAAATAAAAGCGATGACTTATGTCTGACTCATTTGTCAGTAGCGGTCTAAAAATCCTGACCTGTCGATTTAATTGTATGATATGGATTGAAGATTCTCACATGAGTGATCATCCCCGATTCATGACTTATATTAATCTATCACACTTTCTTTTATAAAGTCAATCTTTCTTTTTAAAAATCGTTTTCTCCTGTCTCAGAATTGGAGTTGCACCTGCCGTAAAAGCCGAGTATCGTGAAGAGGACTTATTATTATAGAAGAAACGAGGGAAATCCATCATGTCGAATCGACTTATCCATGAAACGAGTCCCTACCTATTGCAACATGCTCACCAGCCTGTCGATTGGTACCCGTGGGGCGAAGACGCCTTCACTGCCGCTCGAGAAAGCGGCAAGCCGATCTTTTTATCGATTGGTTATTCGACGTGCCATTGGTGCCATGTGCTGTCTCATGAGAGCTTCGAAGATGAAGAAACGGCACGACTCTTGAACGAACGCTACATCGCAATCAAGGTCGACCGGGAAGAACGTCCTGACATCGACCATGTCTACATGACGGCGGCTCAAGTCATGAACGGACAAGGTGGCTGGCCACTGAGCGTCTTCATGACAGCGGACCAGCAACCATTTTACATCGGCACGTATTTTCCGAAGACGCCTCAGTTCAACCGCCCGAGTTTTCGTCAGGTGACGCTTCAGCTCAGCGAGCAATTCCGCCGTTCACCAGAAAAAATCGCACAAGTCGGTCAGAACATGTCGCAAACGCTTCGCGACGTATTGCAGCCTACGACGTCTACCCATACTTGGAATGAATCCATCATTCACGAGACCTTTGATCAAGCGATGCGCCAATTTGACCGTCAACACGGTGGATTCGGCGAGGCACCGAAGTTTCCGTCGCCAGCCCTGCTTCGTTTCTTGCTTGATTATTATCAATTCGCGGAAGACGAAACAGCGCTCCATATGGTCATGCGGTCACTGATTGCGATGCGTGACGGCGGGATGACGGATCAAGTCGGCTACGGTCTGTTCCGCTATACGGTCGATGCCGAGTGGCAGATTCCTCATTTCGAGAAGATGCTGTACGACAATGCTTGGTTTGCAACCCTATGTATCGAGACGTACCAAGTGACCGGACAAATACGCTTCCGACGTTACGCGGAAGAAGTACTGACGTTCGTAGAGCGTGAGTTGTCTGCACCGGACGGCACCTTCTACGCCGCCTTGGATGCGGATAGTGAAGGAGGCGAAGGACATTATTATACGTTCACGGCTTCTGAACTGACCGACTTACTCGGACCAGACGCGCTGTTCCCGCGCTTTTACCATGCCTCCCAGTCCGGGAACTTCGAAGGAAGGAATGTCTTTTACCGGACAGGACAAACACTCGAGATGTTCGCACGTGAAATCCACTTGTCACCTGCTGAGACAGCAGCGCAACTCGAACGCGAGCGACAAATTCTTCTTCGTGCGCGAAGTGAACGCCCGCGACCATTTTGTGATGATAAGCGCCTGACATCGTGGAACGCGATGATGATCTCGACGTTCGCTAAAGCCGGTCGTGTCTTTGGTGAACCGCATTATACACGTGTCGCCACGCGTGCGATGACATCACTCGAGCGATTCGTCCGCACGGAGAATCAACTTGCTGTTCATTACCGAGACGGACAAGCGACCGGTCACGGATTCCTCGATGACTATGCATATTTGATCGATGCACATCTTGAACTATTCCAATCAACACGACGGGCGCTTCATCTAAAGGAAGCTTTAGCATTCGCAGATGTGCTGCAGGACCAGTTTCAAACAGCAGATGGTTATTTTTATCTGACGTCGTCACGCTCCGATGAGCTACTCGTTCGTCCACTCGATCTGTATGATGGCGTCACACCTGCTGGAAATAGTATTGCCTTAAACGCCTTCTTCACGCTCAGTCGTCTGACTGGTCGTCTCGTTTATCAGGAAAGTGCCGAACGGGCGCTCGCAGCTTTAATCGAAGAAGTCGAGCAACAACCGACCGGATTCGCCTCACTTGTCAGTACCTTCACCTACCGGCAGATGGAACCGAAGGAATTGATTATCTTGATTCCAGAAAACGTAGACATCCCGGTCGAAATCGATCAACTGCAACAGATGCGCTTGCCGGAAGTCGCCTTGTTAATTGGTACGAAGCGTGACCTTTTGCCGCACGTCTCTTTGCTCGCGGATTATCCAGAACCAGAAGAGCCAACGGCGTATCTCTGTCATGATTTTACTTGTGAACGCCCGACGACGAATTTAACAGAAATCCTCGCACGTCTCACTATCTGATCCTATTCCCTCTTGTTTAAACAAACAGGAGGGTTTTTCAAAAAACTAAATCCCTTTTTTCAAAAAAACCCAATATTTTCTTCATAAAAATCCGATATGGTCGATAGTAGGAATAGGCATAAGTACGTACACCTTAGACCAGACATCCTAGAAGCCGATTCCGTCCGCTTGGACGAATATCTACTAGGAGGAAAGATACTTTGAATACGACATCCATCTCGAAACCTTTGAAGGTGTTCGCGAGTCTTCTTATCGTGTTTAGCATCATTCTATCATCTCTACCGATAGTGAACGCAGCAACAACGAAAGTAACGGCTTATCGTCTATCGGCAGATACGGATCTGTATGATAAGACGACATCTTCACGGAAACGCTTGTTGACGATCAAGACCGGAACGGTCGTTTCATCCGCATATGATGCCGGAAGCTACAAAAAAGTAACATATGGCGGAAAAACGGGATATGTCGCTTCAAAATATTTAGTGTTGTATGAGAAAAAGCAAACGATCTCTGGACAACGCTATATCGTCTCTACGAATACGGCGATTAAAAATGCGGCACGCACGACAGCAACGACAATTGGTACCTTGCAAAGTAAAGATGTGTATTATACGACACAACGGATTACCGATCCATACGGCAAAACGTGGTATCGCCTGAACTACGCAGGAAAAACAGGATATGTCCCATCTGGTGCCACTCCTGTTTCCTATCAGAAGATTGCGAACGAAACATCACGTACGACGGATACCTACACGCTACATACTTATGCAGGAACGGGTTATCCAAAAGTCGAATCGATTCCAGTTGGGACAAACGTTGAAGTAGTCGGAAAAATCGACGGCTGGTATAGCGTTCGTCACGGCAAAAATAGTGGATACATGCACCGTGACGCTTTTTTACAAGTCTCTAAACAAAGTGTCAAAACGATTCCTACTACACGTGTTCTCTTGAAGAAATCCGTCGAAATCAAATCATCTGCCTCTTCGACGAGTAAAACGATTGCTTCTTTAAAAACAGGCGATGCGTATTACACGACGACACTTGCAACGGATTCTCGAGGTAGCACGTGGCACAAAATTAAAAAAGACGGTCAAACCGGCTATCTTTTAGCGAATCAAGGAACGATTGTGAATTATGAAAGCCTGAAGAACGTCTCTTTCGTCACAACAGCTAAAACGACACTTCGCTCTTATGCAGGCAGTTCGTATGCAGGAATCAAGTCGATTCCGGCCGGTGCAAAACCGCTCGTCTCTGGTCGAATCGGTACATGGTATCGTGTCACGTACGATGGTGTAACAGGATATGCGTCGGCTTCGACGTTTAAGACAGCAGCCCTCGTCCAAACCATTTCAGGTACACGTTTCGCCGTCACATCATCCACCGATATCTTAGTCGCTCCTGAAGCAGATGCGTTTAAAATCGCTACGCTTCAAGAGGGTGATATCTATTACACGACACGTCTCGTCACACTTGGTTCTAAAAAATGGTATCAGATCAAAAAAGACGGAAAGACCGGTTACATCGCTTACGGAACAGGAGAAAAAGTCTCCTATCAAGCGGATGCCGTGACGATGAAAACAACCGACGCTACAGGATTAAAGTCTTATGCTGGCGTATCTTACGCTTCCATCAAGTCTATCCCAAGCGGTACGAAGGTATCCGTAACAGGGGCTATCAATGAGTGGTACCGTGTGACGTATGCAGGAAAAATCGGATATGTTCATCAGGATGATTTGAACGAATATATCGTAACGTCTACGATCTCAGCAGCGCGTTATGTATTAAATACATCCATCGACGTCAAAACGACGTATCAGGCGGATGCCGATACATGGAAGACGCTAAAAAGCGGAGATGTCTATTACACGACGCGCCTTGTCACGAACGGTCACGGTCAGTCGTGGCATCGTATTTCAGTAGACGGGAAAACAGGATATATCCGAGCGAATCAAGGAAGTCCGATTTCATACCGTAAGATTTCAGCCCATCGCTATAAGACGGTACAAACGACTTCTCTGAAGTCATATGCTGGTCCGACATACAGCGAAGTCTCATCGCTTACGAAAGGAACAGTCGTACAAGTGAATGGTTCAATCGGGACATGGATGAACGTAAGTGTTAATGGAAAAACAGGGTATATCGATGGCGCTCTTTTAACACCTTATACAGAAACGAAAAAGATTAGTGGCGCTCGTTTCCTCGCGAACGAGAACTTAATCATTCGAAATTCACCTTTAGAAGAAGCAACAGCACTTACGACACTAGCTAAAGGAAACGTCTACTACACGACTTCACTGATTACGTCACATACGAATAAACAGTGGCATAAAGTAACGATCAATGGAAAAACAGGGTATGTCGATACGAACGCATCTACAAGTAAGATTGACTATGTATCGAAAGATTCGTTATACGTCCGAGCTACAAGTCCTACTCCACTTCGCTCGTATGTCGGAAGTTCCTATCAAGTCGTGACGACGATTCCTTCGAACGTCGTCGTCAGCGTCACCGGACAAATCGGCCAATGGTATAAGATTTCCTATCAAGGTAAATCAGGCTATGCGTATAATGGAACACTTGTAACGACATCTTCAAAACTAAATGTCTACAACTCCATTGCGACACCGTATACATTTGATAACTTCATCAGCACTCAAATGAAGTTAAATCCTTCACCTCAAACCGATTTGTATAAAAATAAGATGATGTATGTCAGCTCGATGTATGTTCGATTCGGTGGATCAGAAGACCCAGTCAATGGTACACTCGCGACCGTATCGTCAACGACACCACTCAACATCCGATCGGGTGCGGCGACGGATAGCCATATTTATGGACAATTCCAGCCGAAACAGATGATTAAGGTCTATCAACGAATCGGTGATTTCTATACGACGTATCCGCGTGTTTACACGTCTTCCACTGGATACTGGACACTCAGTTGGTTGAATGCACTCGAGTCCGATGTCCGGAACGTCGCTGACCCATTAAAAGTCAGCCGCTCTTCAAAGGAATTCTTCCAATTCCTTGATTTATCGAAGACGACAGGCGCATCTGCCGCAACATTAGATAAGATCATCAGTACAAAAGGCATCTTTGGTAAATGTACGACTGGAAGCTGTGGACAAGCATTCATCGACGCTGGTACAGCCTTTTCCGTCAACGAAATCTACTTGATCTCCCACGCGCTACTTGAGACAGGAAATGGAACGTCAACTTTAGCGAATGGCGTCATGTGGAATGGAAAAATGGTCTACAACATGTACGGCATCGGTGCTATCGATTCAGATCCAATCAACGGTGGAGCAAGAACAGCTTACGAAAAAGGATGGTTCACACCGGAAGCAGCCATCATGGGTGGAGCCGAATTTATTGGAACCCAATATATTCACCATGCATACAATCAAAACACACTCTATAAAATGCGCTGGAACCCAATGAATCCTGGTCGTCATCAATATGCGACAGACATGGGATGGGCAGCGAAACAAACGACTCGCATCTATGATTTATATCAACAAATGGATAGCTATACAGCTGTCTTCGATATTCCAGTCTTCGCTCGTTGAGGAAACGATGAAGCCGAGTCTTTAAATCATTGAAATGATTCCAACAAAAAAAGGAAAGACCGTTCTGGTGACTTCACTGGAACGGTCTTTCCTTTTTGATTGATGTAGAACGAAAAATGTCATCCTCCACTCCTACAGGATAAAAAAGCGCGCTCGGCGCTTTCGTCAGGGTTAGGTAAGACCCGGCAGACCGCATCAAATGCAGGGATGCCGCGGCTTACCTCCCGCCCTGAGGACAGGGAGAATGACCGACTCGTTCGTCTTGTGAAACGACAAACTTCGAAGAGAACCCCTGCATTTACGCGGAAGGGCTCCCCTAGCGTTCCATGTCATCGGCAACGATTTGAATATCAATCCCGCGGACATGACGCATGATTTCATTGATGATTGATCCGCGCCGAATTTCCTGCCAACGGGTCCGTGCGGATTGACCGAGGACGATTTGAGTGATGCGATGATGCTTGGCAGCTGCCGTGATCGCTTGGGCGATCGAGCGCTCGCCTTGGATTCGGATTAGAACTTCTGCTCCGAACAAGGAGCCGCTCTCGCGTACCATCGCTAAGACTTCTTTCTGTTTCGCATTCAATTGATTTTCCGCTGCCGGTAAAATCGTTAGGACATACAGTTCTGCCTTCAATCGACTTGCCATGCGAAAGCCGCGATAGATCAACTTCCGCGCGTTGTCGTTGAGTTGGATACAGACGAGAATTCGTTCTTGTAGCGACGCCGGATCTTTTTCGATCAGCAAACGTGATTGATAGACTTGATCGTCGACTTCGTCCGCGACCTGACGCAGCGATAGCTCACGTAAGCTCGCAAGATTCTGAAGCGAGAAGAACGAATTCAAGCTCTGTTCAATCTTTTCTTTTTTATAGATCTTTCCTTGCTCGAGTCGTTCCCGTAACGTCTGTGGCGTGACGTCGACGAGTAGAATCTCATCGGCTTCCCCGAGAAACGGATCCGGGATGCGTTCCCGCACTTCGACACCCGTCACTTCCTTGACTTTAAAGAGCAAGCTTTCGAAATGCTGGATGTTGACGGCCGAATAGACATTAATTCCTGCTTCAAGAAGTGCTGCGACATCTTGATAGCGTTTCTTTCGTACCGATCCTGGCGCATTCGTATGCGCCAGTTCATCGATCAGAACGATATCGGGGCGACGGGCAATGATCGCGTCCACGTTCACCTCGGGGAATGTCTTGTCCTTGTAGACGACTTCAAGTAGCGGGACTTGTTCGAGTTGCCCGACCATCTCCGCCGTCTCTTTTCGACCGTGTGTCTCAATCAGACCGATGACGACATCCTTGCCTTCAAGCGTCAATGTTCGTGCATCGGCAAGCATCTTATACGTCTTTCCGACACCAGGAGCTGAGCCGATGTACAGCTTCAGCTTTCCTCGTGTCATGACTTACTCCGATCAAGGGCTAAGTTCAAACGCAGGACGTTGACGTAATCAAGTGTTCCTGCTTCCTTCGTGATCAACTTCCGTACTTCTTCACGCGACAGGTCGCGCGCGGTTGCGATACGCTTCGCCTGAACCAAAGCATAATCGACTGAGATGTGCGGATCGAAGCCAGAACCGGATGTCACGAGGGCATCGTCCGGAAGCGAAGCGCCGTCCACTTGGTTCTGTTTCTGTAATTCCGCCATCTTCGTGCCAAGCTCCGGGTTCGACGCTGCTAGGTTATCCCCAGCAGACGCTCCCGCTAATTGATCGACCGCTGATGGACGTCCGTGAAAATACTGTTTCGACGTGAACGGCTGGGCAATCAATTCCGATCCGATGAATTTTCCGTTTTCTTGTACTAAAGAACCTTCAGCTTTATCCGGTACGAGTAGTTGACCGAACAGGGTCAATAAAGCGGGAAAGACGATCCCGCATAACGCCGTGACGAAGACCGTCACACGAATGGCTTGTTTCATGATTCGTTTTCTCCTTAGAGGATGCTTGCAAGCAAGACATCGATGATTTTAATCCCAATGAATGGAACGACGACACCGCCAAGACCGTAGATCAGTAAGTTACGACCGAGTAATTGATCCGCCGTCATCGGTTTATAGGTAACTCCTCGCATCGCAAGCGGAATCAACATCGGAATGATGATCGCATTGAAGATCAAGGCAGACAAGATCGCGCTCGTCGGGGAATCAAGACGCATGATATTGAGTACTTCCATCTGCGGGATTGCGACCATGAACATTGCCGGGATGATCGCAAAATATTTCGCGACATCGTTTGCGATCGAGAACGTCGTCAACGCTCCTCGTGTCATCAAGAGCTGTTTCCCGATTTCGACGACTTCGATGATCTTCGTCGGGTTCGAATCAAGATCGATCATGTTCGCCGCTTCTTTTGCGGCTTGCGTTCCGCTGTTCATCGCGAGTCCGACATCGGCTTGAGCGAGTGCCGGTGCATCATTCGTTCCGTCTCCTGTCATCGCGACGAGGTGACCGGCTGCTTGTTCCTGCTGGATGACACGAATTTTATCTTCCGGCTTACATTCCGCGACGAAATCATCAACGCCTGCTTCGCGGGCGATCGTTGCTGCCGTCAATGGGTTGTCACCCGTACACATGACCGTCTTGATCCCCATCTCGCGCAACCGATCGAATCGTTCGCGCATGCCCGGTTTCACCGTATCTTTTAAATAGATGACGCCAAGGATCGTTGCGTCGATCGCTACGACAAGTGGTGTGCCACCAAGACGAGAGACCGCATCTACTTTCTCTTGCAAATCATTCGGAATGGTTCCACCTTGTTCCTTGACCCATTCTTGAATCGCTTGCCCCGCCCCTTTCCGTACACGGCGACCATCTCTTAAATCGAGTCCGGACATCCGTGTCTCTGCGCGGAACGGTACGATCTCTGCTCCATCTAACCAGTGTTGTTCCACCGGCATCGCGCGAAGTTCAGCGAGTTCAAGAACGGAACGTCCTTCTGGTGTCTCATCAGCGAGTGAGGCGAGGATTGCCCCCTCAAACGCCTGCTCGGCAGTGCGTCCGCCGACCGGCGTGATTTCCGACGCCATCCGGTTACCGAACGTGATTGTTCCTGTTTTGTCCAAGATGATCGTTTGGATATCGCCTGCTGCTTCGACCGCCTTCCCGCTCATCGCGATGACGTTGAAGCGGGTAACACGGTCCATTCCGGCGATTCCGATTGCTGACAGTAAGCCACCGATCGTCGTCGGGATCAAACAGACGAGTAAGGCGATCAAGATCGGACCTGACAGATCAAATCCAAGGTAGTTCGTAAAGACAGGTAGTGTCATGACGACAAGTAAGAAAATCAATGTCAAGCTCGTCAAGAGCGTTGATAACGCGAGTTCGTTCGGTGTCTTTTGACGACTTGCGCCTTCAACGAGGGCAATCATCTGATCGAGGAATGACTCACCTGGATTGCTTGTGATCCGGACTTCGATCTCGTCACTGACGACGAGTGTGCCGCCGATGACCGATGAGAAATCACCGCCTGCTTCTTTGATGACGGGTGCGGATTCACCGGTGATCGCCGATTCATCAATCGAAGCAAGTCCTTTGATGATTTCACCGTCACCCGGTACATACTCTCCTGCTCGGACGAATACGATATCGCCCTTCCGAAGTGTCGCGGACGAAACGCTTTGAATCAGTTGTCCGACACGTTTACGTGCCATGACATCTGCTTTTGACGCTTTCAGTGAGTCCGCCTGGGCTTTCCCGCGTCCTTCCGCGATCGATTCCGCGAAGTTCGCGAACAAGACCGTTAAGAAGAGGATGATACTGACCGTCAAGTTAAAGCCACGCATCTCATCAATGAAGATCGTATAGCCGATTGCGAGCAAGCAGCCGATCCAGACGACGAACATGATCGGTTGTTTGACCATGTTGACGGGATTTAATTTTTTAAAGGCATCGATCGTCGCTTGACGCGCGATCGAGCCATTGATTGCTGATTTGGATTGGTGTTCCGGCTCCCCGTTCGGTTGGTGTTCCTCGGGCGTCGGATGCATGATTCGTTCCATCATATGCTTTTATCTCCTGTTCACATCGTCAGCCAATCCGCGACTGGTCCAAGTACGAGCACTGGCAAGAATGTCAATGCACCGACGAGTACGACCGTACCGAGGAAGACTGTTCCGAAGAGTGGTGTGTCTGTCTTAAACGAAAATTCATCTTGCGGAACCGATGGCTTCGCTTTAAGCGAACCAACGATTGCAAGCATCAAGATCAATGGGATGTAGCGTCCGAAGAACAACGCGAATGACGTCGAGACGTTCCAGTAGACGTTTGCGTCACCGAGTCCTTCAAAACCTGATCCGTTGTTCGCCGTCGCGGACGTGAACTCATACAAGACTTGCGACAGTCCGTGATAGCCTGGGTTCGAGATGCCGGCGACGCCTGGTGCAGCGTACATCGAGATTGCCGTTCCGACGAGAATCAGGAATGGCGGCACGAGTAGCGCGATCGCGATCATCTTCACTTCGAACGTCTCGATTTTCTTCCCGAGGAACGTCGGTGTCCGACCGATCAAGAGACCTGTCAGGAAGACCGCGACGAAGGCATAAAGCAAGACGTTCAAGAATCCTGCACCTGCTCCACCGTAAACGACATTGAGCATCATATTACCGAGCTGGATCAATCCAGCAAGTGGATGCAGTGAGTCGTGCATCGCGTTGACCGCACCGGTTTCAGCCGCCGTCGTGATCGAACTGTAGAGCGCCGTTCCGATTTGACCAAATCGTAATTCCTGACCATGTGCCGTCGGATTCGCAAGTAAGCTCCCTGCCATCCCGACCGTCATCATGATGAAGAGAAGTGTCATGACACCAAGGAATAGTCGCCCTTGTTTCGCGGAACCGATGATTTTTCCGTAAGCGATCGGAAGTGACATCGGAATCAGTAGCATCAAGAACATCTGGATGAAGTTGACGAACTGGTTCGGGTTCTCGAATGGATGCGCTCCGTTGGCACCAAAGAAACCGCCACCGTTGTTACCAAGCTGTTTGATGACTTCAAAAGCAGCGACTGGTCCGCGGTAGATCAACTGTTTTGCTCCTTCGAGCGTCGTGACGCTGACTGCTCCTCCAAATGTCTGCGGTACACCGAATAGGATCATCGCTAAACCGAAGACGAACGAAATCGGTAAGAGAATTCGGAAGATGAAGCGGAAGAAGTCGGCATAGAAGTTACCGAGTGGTTTGTTCGCAAGACCACGAATGACAGCGATACAGACCGTGAATGCCATCGTCGGAGCGACGAACAACATCGTTCCGAGGACGAACGTTTGCGAGAGATACGAGAGTGCCTCACCCGAATAATGTTGTTGATCGGTATTCGTCATGAAGCTGATCGTCGTATGCAGCGCCGTAGACCAGTCGAGATTCACAGCACCATTCGGATTCAAGGGTAGACTGCCTTGGAAGCGAAGTAACAAATATCCACCGATGAAAAATAACAGGTTGACGAGCAAGAGGCTCTTCGAATAGCCGACCCACGATTGATCGTGTTTCTTTTCATCGACACCGAGTAACAACAACAGTCGTCGTTCGACCTTACCAATTTTATCGACCCGGCGCTCTGCGACAGGTGCGAAGTATATCCCGATGTAGCGACCAAGCAAGACCGCCGCGCAAAGTGCGATGACGAGTAGGATCCAAAATTGGATCATGAATTGAGTCCACATGTTTTTCTTTTCTCCTATGCGATTAGAATTTTTCTGGATACATCAGACAATAACCGAGATACAAGAAGACGAGGCAGCCCGTCGCCAGTAAAAACCATGTCATTTGCGGTCACCTGCTCTCCACTGGACACGCTCGATCAGATGAATCATCCCGAACGTCGTACCGAAGAAGAAGGCAAGTAGTAAGATACTCCACAGCTCTCCCATTATGAAATTACCCCCATATTATTCAATATTTTTACAATTAAACACGACAAAAAGGCGATGTGAGGCGAAAAACGGCCCCAGCATCGCCTTAATAACTTGGCATACTGAAAAAGAGTCGTTCCCTCCTAAAAACGCCTGCGAGGTTAGCTGTCGGATTCGGGCATACCTAGGAATTAGCCCTACCTTTCCCGTTCGGAAAGGATTCACCCCGTGTCACGGTTCGTGACGGTTGGGTCCCCCGCTTCAATCATGAATTCGGCGTACTTTGAGATCGAAGCATTAACATGTTAGTGTTCGTTGATGAGATGGATATTACTCCGATTTTTTAAGGTTGTAAATAGAAAAGTTGAAAAAAAAATAGTCTGATTTTTTAATGACTTACTTTTGAAAAATAGTGTTTTTCGTCCCTATGCTATAGAAGAAAAAAAACCGCAGAAATCGATTCCTTCATCTAAAATGGAGGAGCTCCATTTTAGCGAGAATCGTTCCGCGGTTTCATGAACAAACAATGATTATGATTGCTGATTCATTTTGGCATGGACCGTCAAAGGAGCTAGCATCGTCACCCATAGGGCAACCACTCCAGAAACAAGAATCACAATATCGCGTTCGAATCCAAGCGTCAGTAAGGTAATACAACTTCCGACGAGGACGAGACAAAGCGTCGCGATCATGACGAACCGCGATTGTTTCAACATTTTTCTCATGTGGCATCTCTCCTTTCCTTCCATATTCCTTTTCATCGTAACAAAGATTCGTCGAAAAAGCGTCGCTGACACCCGATTGTGATGTTTCTGTCATCTCGCAAGTAGCGATAGAAGACGACGGGAAAACGGATTTGTTACACTGGAGAAGTACTTAAAAAGGGGGAATCGATATGTTACAAGATCATTCATTTCAACGCGTCGACGGAACATCGTCATCCTTAAGTGACTACCCAGCTCAAGCATGGCTGATCGTCAATACAGCCAGCAAATGTGGCTTGACGCCACAGTTCGAAGGACTCGAGCAATTGCATCAAGATTACCGTTCACAAGGATTGACCGTACTTGGTTTCCCATGTAATCAGTTCGCGAACCAAGATCCGGGAACGGACGAGGAGATTCAGTCTTTCTGCCAAGTCAACTACGGCGTGACGTTCCCCGTCTTTTCAAAAATCGATGTCAACGGTGAGCAAGCACATCCGTTATTCGAAGAACTGAAAGCACAAGCACCAACGACGGACGGTGCAACAGACATCGAGTGGAATTTCACGAAATTCCTCGTGACCCGTGATGGAGAAGTGACGCGGTTCTCTCCAAAAACGAATCCAACTGATTTGACGGCAGCGATCGAACGATTGCTCGTTCAAGTCTAAAAAAATAAGCTTCCCTCCTTCTCTCTTGAAGGAACGGAAGCTTATTTTCATGTTGTCCCCGGCTCGAGATGACGGCTGATCATCTCTTCCGCCAATCGTTTGACGTCATCGATATCGCGCATTTCCGTGAACGGATGCCCCCAGACGATCAGCTCTTCGATTTCTTCAATCGGTTGCGTCGTATAGCGTGTACCATCGGCAACGAACTCTTGCGCAATCGTAGATTCAAAGGCTGCATATTTCAGGAGCCATGGTTTCTCGCTTAAGATCTTTTGCGCATGTTTCGCTTGCTTGAACGCAACATCACCGACGAGGACGACCGGATCGAATCGTTCATGGAGCGGATGCGTATATTGAACAGAGATCAGCAATCCATGTTGGTTCGTTTTTTCTTGTTGCCGGACATACGTCCGAGTTAAAAAGTGCGGCACGAGCGACTCGGCACTCTCCTTCGTCTGATGGATGCTCAGACCATGCTCCGTTTGGACGACTTCCGGGAGAACCGGTTCGTATCCACGGTTTGCTAATTGTTGATCAAGCTCTTTAAATAATAGCAGGGTATGTTCGACCAATGCTCGAACTTGGCGAAACGATAATTGAATCGATTGATTGATCATACGATGACCTACCTTCTCTAAAAGTATGGCAATATACAGTTATTTACCCAAACTTTTCCGACTTCATCCCTGTTCCCGTAAAAGTTCTTTTAGCCAGATCGAGGTCTGCTCTGTTAAGCGAGCAAACGTCTGCTCTTTGTCTAACGTAACGGGTCGATCGACATGAATCGATCGACAATCCAGCGCACCGGGTATCTTTTCTTCGACGATACCCGCAAGAATAAGACATGGAACTTGAGCAACTCCAGCAGATCGCACGATTTCTCCTGTTATTTTCCCTAATTGACTTTGGCGATCGACTTTCCCTTCACCAGTCCAGACATAATCTGCTTTCCGTAATCGTTCTTCGCATCCTAAATACGCGAGGATGGACTGGGCACCCGACACGATCGTTCCCCCGACAGCATGAATCGCACCACCCAGTCCACCTGCGGCTCCTGCACCTTGAATATTTTCTAGCTTAAGAATCGTTTCCATTTCTTTCAATCGTTGATCCAAATATTCAATCTCATTTCGTCGCAACCCTTTTTGGTGTCCAAATAGATACGCTGGACCGTCTTGGCCAGAGTAATGGGAACGAACATCTACCAATGCCTCCAACGAAAATGGAACGTCTATACATGTCAGCCGTTGCGTCTCGACTAGCGGATTCGTGTGAAACCGAATCGGACGATCTTCCGCATCTCGTAAAGAACATCCCATTTCATGTAAAAAACCAAGTCCGCCATCTGTCGTTCCTGTTCCTCCAAGAGCGACTCGAATCTTTGTCATGCCTTTTCGGCGTAACGTCTGGACGAGATGACCGACTCCTTTGGTGTGTAGCAAAAACGGATCGTCTGTTTCATGTCTCATCGATAATCCGCATATCTGTGCGACTTCAATGACGGCTTCTTGTCCATGTTGCGCATACATCACTTCACAAGGGCGTCCGGCTAAGTCCACCGTCCACTCCGTCCGCATCTCATAGCCCCCTGCCGCGTACACGGTGAGTGTTCCTTCTCCTCCATCAGCGACAGGCGATTGATCGATGATCGCGGATGGATCCCGTTGAAGAATACCTGCAGCGACCGCCTCTGCCGCTTCTTTCGAAGCGAGGCTTCCTTTGAACGTATCCATTAAAATCAAATGACGCATTCTTCACACCTTCTTTATAAGTTAATTCGCCTTTTTCTGTAACCACTTACATTTACTTTTATGGTATGTTATTGTGTGTTAAAAATACCATCTTCTTTTACACATATTAGGAGGTTTTGTTATGAATGTATCACATCTGTTTTTGAGAATGGCACGGTCCGGTAAAACGATCTTACCGAAACGCTCTTCTTCTAAAGAACGGAAGACTAGCAAACAGCAGATCACTCTTATGTCGGACGAACATGCTTTATCCTTATCGGGTCATTTGACCGATCCGGATTTAGTCGTCGAGTCCCTTTGTATTTATGACCGGAATCAGCTCCTCGTCACGGAGCTCGTGAATCATCAAGCACGTTCAACCTTTTTCCGATTCGAATTCAATCCATCCCATATTCACCTTCTGATCGACCACCTCATTCAGCATCAAGACACTCACCTAGAACAAGAAGATTTTTTAGAAGAATCAGCTCTTACACCTGAGACGTTACTGCCTCATGGTCGATTTTCCCTATATCTCAAATATCGTAAACCGCTTGCGGCCATTCCACCGGAAACACTTGAGAAGTGGCAAGAGAGCGGTCTTCCTTCGCGATCGACCATTACTAATGAGTCATATGTACGAGAAATTACATTAGGTCGTTTCTTACGTACTACTATTCCTTCACCACTCTCGCCTCTTTTTGATGAAGCGAAGCAACATCGCGTCTTTTTATACACAGACTTGAAAGGAAACATCCGATTATTGCTCAACAAGGAACCCGTCATTAAGTCACGGCTTCAGATTGATCGGATCGATAAAAAACACTCTCACGAAACACATATCGAAGGGAAACTTTTTTCACGTCATTCTTTTTTAAAGAAAGGACAGCTCATCCTCGTCCATCGTGAAACCGGAGATCGGATCGCACTGCCTGTTGATTGGTTCTATGATCAAGAGGCAAGTCAACGTCGGTTTGGTCTATATCGCTATACGTATCGCACACAGATTGATTGGTCCGCCTTACAATCGGAGCGTCTTCTCCATGAAGGCATCTACGATAGCTTCATGGAACTGACCTACTACCATCGTCTGATTCCTCGCCTCGTCCGACTCGGAAGAGCTCGTTACATCACACGTCATCTCACAACGGAACTTACTGGGCGCAACGCGACACATACGATGCATGTCACACCTTATTTCACTGTCGGTCATCGGAACCTCTCGTTTGAATTAAGTGCGTTCACGAACGAAAATTATCGTTACCTTGAGCATATGATGACGTTTGCCCCTCTCTATCGTCTCTTTGCTGACCGAAAAACATGGTTGATCGGGGAAAGACCTTATAAAGCACAAGATAACGGGTATCACTTTTTCCGGTTCATGCGCGAGCAACATGCAGAACATCCTGCTTACTACATGATTGATCCAAATTCACCTGAGTATGATAAGGTCGCGATTCTTGGAAATACCTTGCCTTTCCGTTCGAAAGAACATATTTATCATTCGTTCATGGCAAGTAAATTCGTTGGAACCCATCATGCCGACTATCTTTATCCCCTTCGCTCACCGCGATTCAAGCGAAAAATGAAAGCCGACCGGATCTTCATTCAACATGGAGTACTGGGCGCTAAAAATATGGAGAATCAGTACGGCAAATTCGCATTATCGTTCGATACCGATCTCTTTTTAGTGAGTTCTGAACGGGAACGTCGATTGGTCATGCAGGATATGGGCTATCGTCAAGACGAGATTCGAATTACGGGGCTCTCACGCTTCGACGCCCTCTTGAACGGTGACACGCCCGTCAAACGGCAAATCTTGATCATTCCGACGTGGCGTTCGTGGTTGCAAACACCTATTCAGTTCTTGGAATCGGACTATTTCGCACAGTACTCCGCTCTTTTAGAACACCCGCGCCTCCATGAACTCGCACACGACCATGATTTGGAGATTCTGTTCTGTCTACATCCGAATATGCAACAGTACGCGAGCCATTTCGAGCGTTTCCCAGTGACCGTCATCTATCAAGGCGAACGGGATGTCCAAAGTTTGTTGAAGGAGAGTCTCTTACTCATTACAGACTACTCGAGCGTCGCCTTTGATTTTAGTTTCTTAGGACGACCGGTTCACTATTTCCAATTCGATGCTCGCAGATTCATCGGTCCGGTCGGTTCGCACCTTGATTTAGCGAAAGAGTTACCCGGTCCCATCTCGACTACAGTCGATGATTTAATCGCTGACCTCGAAGCGACGGCCTCACGTGATTTTGCGATGCTTCCGTCTTACAAGGAGCGGGCTGCGGTCTTCTTAAAACCAACAGAACAGTCTTATTCCGAAGATATCTACCAAACGATTCTTGATTACAAACAGCAGCGCCATGTTTGGGAAACGATACAAACAAAAGAAGCATCACTCGTGTTATTCCGACTTTTCCGTCGGAGTCGCTTCTATTTCCCAATCATGAAAATCAGCTATCGCTTGATGAAAAAATTACCGGTACAAGAAAATAAAATCGTGTTCGAGAGCGGGCTCGGTAAACAGTACGGTGATAGTCCCCGTTATATCTATGAAGAATTGCGTCGCCTCGGCAGCACCCATCAAGTCATCTGGGTGCATAATAAACGACTCTATCTCGGGGATGATCATGTTAACGTCATCAAACGTCTTTCACCTCGCTACTTTTATCATTTAGCGACGGCCAAGTATTGGGTGAACAATCAAAATTTCCCTCATTACATGACCCGTCGTAAAGAAACGACCTATATTCAAACATGGCACGGCACACCACTGAAAAAGATGTTATTCGATTTAGAGGAAATTCATGGTCGAGACGCCGGGTATGTCGACCGCGTCACCCGTTCGATCCAACAATGGAGTGTGCTTCTTTCGCCGAGTAGTTATGCGACAGCGATCTTTAAAAGTGCTTTCCAGTATGAAGGAACGATCCTTGAATCCGGCTATCCACGTAATGACTTATTCTTTGCAGATGCTACGAAAAAAGTCGACGACTTGCGTGCACAACTGAACATTTCGCCGGATAAGAAGGTCATTTTATATGCTCCTACGTTCCGAGATCATCATGCATTAGGAAACGGAAAATTTTTCTTTGATTACCCGTTCGAATTCAGTCGTGTCGCTGAAGCACTAGGGGATGACTATGTATTCCTCATTCGGACCCATGTACTCGTGACGAAAAAACCGAAAATTCCAAGTGAGTATCGAGAACAGTTCCTCGATGTCACCAACTATCCCGACATCCAAGAACTCTATTTATTAACTGATTTATTGATCACTGACTATTCATCCGTCTTTTTTGATTTCGCCAATCTGAATCGTCCAGTCCTGTTCTATGCTTATGACCTAGAGCTCTATCGCGATACGTTGCGCGGTTTCTACTTGGACTATCAAAAGGACTTACCTGGTCCGATCATTGAAGAGGAACTGTCCTTTTACGAGGCACTGGCGACGATTCCATCTTGGTCGAAGGATTATCAAATAAAGCTCGATCATTTTCGGGAAACGTTCTGTGCGAAAGAGGATGGACTTGCCGCTAATCGCGTAGTACGCACCTACTTCTTGGATGATGCTCCACTCGAAGCGTCCGAGACAGCGGAAGGAATCTTCGTAACGGATCCGTTGAAAAGTACGTAAATGAAACAGTAAAGAACTCATCCATTATCAAGCTGGATGAGTTCTTTTTCATGCTTTGATTACGTTTTCAATTAATGATAAGATGGAAATGATTTCAATAAATAAGATACCGACAAGAAATTGAATTTCATACACTTAGGAGGACTTGTCTTATGGAACGTTGTTCACTTTGCGGAACACCTCTAGGCTACGAGGATGACGCGTGCTCCTATTGCCAGCATCCCGTCATCGCACGGAAGCGTCCTGAAACGGAACCGACTTCATCTGCATTTCGTCCTGTTCTACTATGCATAATCATTTTTTTCGTCTTAATGACCTCGAGTTTATTTTGGTATATGACGAAAGATGCCTCTTCTTCAGAGGTCGTACCTTCTCCAGTCCAGACATGGAGTCTCTCGGAATGGTCAGATGAACAGGTTGCCTATAATCAAACCTATTCGAAAAATAAACCGCCTACATCGTATGATGTATTACGTTTCGTCCGTCAGTATACAGGAACCGTCCCTGAACTCATCACCTTTTCAACACGTTATGATTCGATCGAGACATTCTCTTCGATTCAATATATGTCTTCTCGCGCATTCAAATCTGAACTTCAGGCACTGACCGCTCTACGCCAAAAAGCAACTTCTGCTGCACCACCCCGCATTCACACAGTTGAATTCCAGGATTTTTCATCCGATGGTTCCATCTATGAACTTCGTACGCTAGAAACGTATCAAACGACACAAGGAAACGAGCCTTCATTTGTCACCTATCGCGTGCAGTATCGTATTCAACTGCATACGGATCATCTCCAAATCACGCACACTACACGAACTGAGGTGAAAACATGAGATATACATGGATGCTTCTTTTCTGTTTGATTTTATCAGGTTGTAAAGAGACACCCTCTAACGTTCAAAGGGAAATGGAGAACGATGCCTACACTCAAGTCGTCGAGCGCGCGACAACTGAGCAGGATAGTCAAGCGGCTCAAACGATGGTGAAGTTGGAGCAACAGTTCGCTAGCTATCATTTCAAAGAAGTAATCCGAACTGCCCGTACGATTGAACAGTCTGATTTAGCGCCGGATCACCCGATTCGTGAACGGGCTCAGTTGATTGAACAAACCGCTCAAGAGAAAATCAAGCAAGTCCGGCAGTTTGAAGGAACGTATGAAGTGGAGCGAAGTACTTTCGAAAATGAACCGTTTGAAGGGAGCGGTCGTATCCACGTTTCGTTTGATTCACGAAATACCTTTGTCGCATCCCTTCAATTCGATCACTTCGGAACAGCTGGATCTTTTCGAAACGATACAGAGGTCATTCGATTCGAGCCTGACCTTTCAGCTCGCCTTTTCTTTTCAGAAGGAAGTGTGACCTATCGATTCGTTCGTTCCTCGCTTCGTCTGACCTTCGAAGGACCAGGCGGAAAAAAGACGTATCAGCTTTATGAGGTGACGTGATGGTAGAAGACCCATTCCTCGATTCCATCCATAGAAAAGCCGTACTCTTCTTGATTCCAGAGTACGGCTTTCGTTTATCTCATCACATGTTGATAGATGTGATGACAGAGTTCATGAGTTTCTAAACTATCTGAAGCCGTGACGGACGCAGACGGCTCACCCGCTATCGTTTTCAAGAATGCATCAATCAAGGCAATGAATCCTCTTCGACTCAATGTCGATTCCCAGTTATCTAGCGGATAGACAAGCGTTCCTTCACTCGTTTGTCGTTCGTGCATCGTCACGTCTGTAGCGATCCGCTTTTCATACGGTCCCATCACTTCTACCCGCTCTTCCGTGATACCATTGTTCCGGTTCATCACTCCGATGGCAGTAATTCCATTTGATTCGAATTGGATCGTAACGTGATGCAACCCACTCGTATCCTGCTTACTCCGGATATGCAGGTTTTCGATTTTTCCACGTCCCGTCAAATAGCGCAGCGTATCCGCAACATGGATGAAATCATCAAACAAAAAAGGTTGCGCGCCCTCAACAGAAGGCGTTCGATTTTTTTGCATGATGATCATATTCGGGGATTCAACTTCTAACAGGCGACGATGTGCGGACGCGAATCGTCGATTGAATCCTGTAATGAACGGGACCTTCTTTTCCTCTGCCAATTGAACCAGCTCCCGAATTTCCTCGATGTTCATCGAAATCGGCTTATCGACGAATACAGGAACCCCTGCTTCGAGTGCTTGCTTCGCTTGTGTTGCATGCGCTTTTGTTGCGGAATGAATCATGACAGCATCCATTCCCTCTGACAACGCCGCTTCTAAAGTCGGAAACGTACCTGAAAAACGATACATCGATTGCCATTTTTTCGCTTTTTCCTCTTCGCGCGAAATCAAATGAATGTCCACGTCTTCTCTTGCGGCATATACAGGTAAGTATGCTTTTTGTGCGATATCTCCGATACCTACTACGGCTAATTTCATCTACTATCTCCTCCATTCATCTGCTCCATTATTCCCTTTTCATCACTATTATATTCGAATGCATCAATTTTTTTGAAAACAAGTGAATTTCCTTTTTTTGTTTTATGATGAATCTATATTTTCAAAAAGGAGGGAATGATTTTTTATGAAGCCATTTTTTCGAATGAGTCTGATACTCCTGATCCTGTTTACACTTTTCCTACCAGCTTTACCGGCGCAAGCTGCCAGTTATCAAGTCGTCGTCACATCCAAATCCGGAGGAAATATTCGTTCTAAACCAAGTACGAGTTCCTCTGCAACTATCGTTCGCCTCGCTGCGTATCAATCGAAATTCACAGCAGTATCGTATTCGAACGGTTGGTACAAAATCAAAGATGGCGGCACATACCGTTATCTGTCCAATCAAGTCGCAAAAAAAGTGACCGGTCCGAGTACATATGCTCTCGTCGTCACCTCTAAGTCTGGCGCGAACATTCGCTCCAAACCAAGCACGTCCTCTAGTAAGACGATCGTTCGGCGTGCTGCTTACAAGAGTGTGCTACAAGCAGTCTCCTATTCCAAAGGATGGTATAAGATTAAAGACGGAGGAAAGACACGCTACGTTTCCAATCAAGTCGTCCGAAAGAAAACAGCAGCTAGTAAATACCCGGTTGCCTCTTTACGCTATTTTCAACTCGGTTCTACTTCCTATATTACGACGAAACAAAGTAATGTCCGACGGTATCCGGCAAGTACGACCAAGTTGTTGACTGCCATCGTCGGATACGAAGTAGCCGCTCGAAACGGTACACTGGATCAACCTTTTACGCTCACGTATTCCATGATTTCAGTACCGTATGGTAGCAGTGTGGCGAGTTTACGCTCGGGAGATCGTGTCACGATGCGCCAACTCTTGAATGGCATGTTGATTCGCTCGGGTAATGATGCCGCTAAAGCGATTGCCGTTCGGACCGCGGGTTCTGAATCAAAGTTCGTTTCGTTAATGAATAGTCGTGCTCAAGCACTCGGCATGACAGCAAGTCATTTTTCTAATCCACATGGTTTTCATGAATGGAATCACTATACGACAGCTGCCGATATGCAAAAACTCGCGAACACATACGCGAATTATAGCTACCTGATTACAGTAAGCGGTCGAAAATCATATAAAGCAAGCATCAAAGGACCTTACGCTCGGACGTTAAAGTGGTATCACACAGATAAAACCTTACCTAAGGAACCTCGTATTTATGCGAGTAAAACGGGATATACTCCTGAAGCGAACAATACGCGCGTCTTTTTCCTTAAAAAGGGGAATGTCCGTTATGGATTGGTCACACTCAAAGGTACTCCCACTCAAACGGAAACGACACTCCGCTCTGTCTTGAAACAATAATTGCTCAATCAACAACCTGATTCCCTTTCCGGGAGTCAGGTTATTTTTCATTTTGTCTCTAAAATTATGCTTGCGCTGAAAACGAATTCATCTTAGAGTTAAGTTTAGAATCAGACGTCTGACGTCTTAATGAAGGAGAGTTTTACGTGGGAAATGTCAGTTTGTTATTTGGGGGCGTCGCGCTCTTTTTAAATAGTTTGACCTTGTTCGGAAAAGTCGATCTCCGTAGCGCGGGTGTCTTCAGTCTCATCACCGGTTTATTGCAGACGTTCATCGCAACCTATCTCGTCATCGGTGCCGCTGGCGATCCAGCGTTGACGTTCGGATACGCGAGCATCTATCTGTTTGCCTTTACGTACGTTTACGTCGGGATCACGTTCTTGTTTAATCTCGACGGGAGCGGGGTCGGTTGGTTTTCCTTGTTCGTTGCGATTGCCGCCTTGTTTTATGCGTTCGTCAGTTTCACGACGAATGACATCATCGGTGGTGTGACGTGGTTGTTCTGGGCGTTGCTCTGGAGCCTGTTCTTTCTCGGAATGGGAATGAATCGCCCGATTGATGCAATCACTGCCCGTGTCGCCCTCGTCTTGAGCTGGTTGACATTAATCGTACCGGCACTGATCGGGCTTCGATTCGGCTACTTCAGTTCAGCGTATCAATGGTTATGGAGCGGTGCTGCCCTTCTGACTACCGTCTATTTCCTCTATACGATGATGAAATTCTCGATGCTTCGGACGATCCGGTCGTCGTGATACGCTCATCGATTCATCAAAAAAAGATGTCCATTTTCGGTTATGAATCGGAGATGGACATCTTTTTTTGTTTTATTTGTAGTATACGTCAAACGAAAAGCAAAATAATTTGTTCGCTCGACATCGCTTCCTAGGGAAAAACAAGCAAGAGTGACCCTGCAGCGAAGCGAAGCGGCACGATGCTTGTCCCAGGAAAACGATGCGAGACGAACAAAGCATACGCTCGTTCTTGCCTCATGTCATTCCAATGCTTCCTTTAGTTGAGCTTGAACTTCTTTCAACGACTTATCCGTCGGATGCCAGTAGTAGATTCCGTCCGATTCGATTCCCCCTTTCCCGTCGAGTGATAAGGTCTCGACATTTCGTAAGGCATCCCGGTAATCCGTCGCGACGGTCCGGGCAACGGAAAATGGTACGTTCGTCTTGACGTTTTTCCCGAGTGCGTCGAGGACAGCATTGAAGCGACGAATCGAGAAGTCCTCCGTCATCTTATCGGTGACCGCCTGAACGACTTGCCGTTGACGGATCTGTCGTCCAAAGTCACCGCGTGGATCATCATAGCGCATCCGCGCATAGGCAAGTGCTTCTTTCCCGTTCAGCGACAGTTCCCCTTTTGGAAATTGCATCTCATAATATGAGAAATTGATATCGTTCTCGACGGTGACACCATCGACGGCATTAACGAGATCCGTGAACCCTTCTAAATTGATCTCTGCGAAATAGTCGAGTCGGATATCCAGCAGATGACTAACCGTGTCGAGTGCCATCTGTGGACCACCGAAGGCATACGCATGATTGATCTTATCGTTCGATCCATTGCCGATGATTTCTGTTTTCAAATCACGCGGGATACTGATCATTTGGCTCTTATTCGTCTTCGGATCAATCGTTACGACGATGATCGTATCACTGCGTCCTGTCTCGTTTTTTCGTTGATCGACGCCGAGTAATAAAAAGGAGAGCCCTTTTTTCTGTTCGACGGCTTTCTCTGTCTCGACGCTCGCCTTGACTGGCACTTGGACTTGAACTTCTTTCATCGTCTGGCTCGCTTTATGGTACACATACCCGCCTGAACCGAAGAGAAGGAGCAGGCATATCCCCGTCAGTGTCAACACGATCCATTTCCACTTCTTCATCATCCATTCCCCTTTTCTTCGATCTGAATTCAGGACGGTCTCTGCGCTTCAAGTACGAGCAACGCATTGCGCCAGCTACCGAACAAAGCGGTGATGACGCCGATGCTTGGCGCATCACGTCCGATGCTGAACCGTTGGTAACTTGCGATCGTCAGATGTTCCGTTTCTTTTGCAGCTGCGGCGAGCACGTCGAGTACCTCCTCTTCCCGCCAGCGTTTTCGCGGAAATTCGATGCCGATGATTTCAAGGGCGTTTGACCAAGAGCCGTACCGGCGAGCAATCGTTGCGACGGTCGGACGATTTTGACCAGCCGCCCACTTCGTGTAGGTCTGGCTCGTCAAGACCGGCAAGGCACCTTGCGCTTCAAGTAATGACTCGATGATCCGTTGTTCCATTTCCTGGATGCGTTCCTTTAAGATATCCGCTTCTGACAATGCCTGCTGCCACGAGTTGAATTGATGGACGATATCCGTCAGGCTAGGTGCTTGCTTTTGTTGCGCCCATTCGCGGTACGTCGCGCTCGTGAAAGGATCGAGTTCCTCCCGTGCCTGACGCAAGGCGTCAATGATTTCCGATTTCGTGAACGTCAAGCGGGCTTGTCCGATGCCAGCTCGTTCCAAGGCGATCTGCCACGACCCAAACAGCATCAGGATTTCCGCGACGCTTGGATGAGTGGTGTTCAATTGCCAGCGGAAATAGGTATTGGCCGTCAATTCATTCTTCCCGTTCGCAGCGAGACGGAGTGCGTGGATCGCTTCCTCCATATCGCGCATGACGATGTCCCCTTCCCATATATTCATGACTGGACGTTCCGGCGTACGTTCGTCTGTAAGGTATGACGAACGTTTCGGATGACGACGGCTTGTTCGGTGAACGTCATTTGTGAAGCAGACGGGAGGCAGATTCCGTCTTCAAACAGACGACGGCTGACATCCATCCCTTCTGCTGTGATGAATGGTACGTCGCGATAGACGGGCTGCAAGTGCATCGGTTTCCAGACCGGACGGGACTCGGCATTCACCTGTTGTAGCGTCTGGATCATTTCGTCGCGTTGCACTTGACCGCCTGGTAAGAGAAAAGCACTGAGCCAACGGTTGGCGAATGTTCCGGTCTGCTCGACTTGCGACGTGACGCCGTCCGGCGCAAAGGCACGATCGTAACGATCAAAGATTTTTCGCCGTGCATCGACGCGTTGATCGATGACTTCGAGTTGACCGCGTCCGATCCCAGCAGCGACGTTGCTCATCCGGTAGTTGTAGCCGACTTCCGTATGCTCGTAATGGAGGACCGGTTGTCTCGCCTGTGTCCCGAGATAGAAGGCACGTTCGATCAAGACTGGATCATTTGCGACGAGCATTCCACCACCTGACGTCGTGATGATCTTGTTGCCGTTGAAGGAGTAGATCCCGAACGTCCCGAATGTCCCCGTCATCCGCCCGTTGACGCGTGTTCCAAGTGACTCTGCCGCGTCTTCGATCAACGGAACATCGTACTCTTCACAGAGCGCAGCGATCTCCTCGATTTGTGCCGCGACTCCGTATAGATGAACGACGATGACGGCTTTCGGAAGTTTTCCTCGCGTTGCCGCCTGGATCAACGCGCGTCGGAGTGCGACGGGTGACATGTTCCATGTCTCCTCTTCCGAATCGATCAGGACGGGACGAGCACCGACGTAACGAATCGGATTCGTCGAAGCGATGAACGTCAAGGACTGACAGAAGACGTCATCCCCCGTCGTGACACCAAGCGTCGCGAGTGCCAAGTGAATGGCTGCCGTACCACTGCTCGTCGCAAGCATTGCGCGAGCTCCCGTGTAGGCTTGCATCTCTCGTTCGAAGGCGTCGACGTTCGGTCCAAGCGGTGCGACCCAGTTCGTCTCGAGTGCTTCCGTGACGTAACGTGCTTCTTGACCACTTAAGTGCGGAATGGAGAGCGGGATGTGTTTCATGATGTTTCCTCCCTTCGAGGTGACAGCTGACGGAGCGGCGTCCGGTAGATCGGGAACCACTGTCCTGTCTCGATTTCCGGATGTTGTTGTTTGATTTGTCGCGCGAGCCGGTCATAAATCGTCGGATCAAGAATCGATGTCCCGAGTCCAAAAAATGTTCGATTCGCTTCACCAAAGGATCGTTTGTAGGCGAGTAAGCTATCTGCATCGGATCGTGTCGTTCCGCCACCGAGATGTAACGCTTGAAGACCAGCTTGTTTTGCCCAGCGAATCATCTCCGCGAATAATAGATGATTCGGGCGAAGCGACAAGTAGGCAGGATCTGAAGCACCGAGATGATAATGTGCGAACTGGCGACCCGTCAGGACGATGCACCCAGCGATGATCCGCCCCGCTTGTTCGGCAAGCAACAGGACATTTTTGATCCGTCCTTCAGCGAAGTGATCGAAGTAGGTCTGATCAAAGTAATACCGCGCATCGGCTTGATGTTTATCCATCGTCATCTGATAGAGACGGGCGAAGTCGCAGTACTCTTCCGGACGTCCGAGGCGAATCGTGACGCCTTCGCGGCGTGCTTTCCGGATGTTACGTCGCGTCATTTGCGAGAATCCACCTTCGATTGTCTCGAACGGATCCGTCAGCTCAAGTGTCACCGTCGGCTGCAAGATATCCGTTTGATGGCACCAGTGTTGACCGAGTTCCTGATTGTGTAGCAAAGGGTGGAAACGAACCGTCTCGGTGACGATTCCGGTTTCACGACAGTACTGTTCGAATCGCGCGCGGGCTTCGCGAATCTGATCAAGTGACCAGATACCCATGAAATAAGGACCACCATAGCCGTACGGCGTCGTGATGTCCTCAAAGCGTGTGCCTGGAATCGGTCGCCGCAAGTACGGATAGATCAACGCCCCAAACTCCGTCGGATAATAAAATAATTCAGGAATCTCATCGGGCCCCTTCGCAAGTTCGAAGTAAGCATGTTCGTAATAACAATCGAGTTGATAGGTCGCGACAAGTGCGTCCCATTCGCGTGGATCCCGAATCAACCGTTCATCGCTTAGCGACATCATGGGGAACACCTCCGTCGAGACCCTTGAACTCACCCATGCCGGTCTGGTGAGCCGTCGAGTTCCCTTCTGACGAGATGACCATTTTGAACGTCTTGAATAGGATGTAGAGATCCAGTCGGAATGTATGATTGGCTGCATACCATTGATCTTGCTCGAGGCGTTGCTGCCACGTCGTTGCGTTACGACCGTGAATCTGTGCCCAGCCTGTCAGACCAGGTAAGACATCGTGTCGTGCCATCTGCTCCTTCGTATAGTGGTTCAAGTAGCTGACGAGCAACGGACGCGGTCCGACGAAACTCATCTGTCCGCGGAGGATGTTTAAG
This sequence comes from Exiguobacterium sp. s161, assembly GCF_018619045.1. Taxonomy (NCBI): domain Bacteria; kingdom Bacillati; phylum Bacillota; class Bacilli; order Caryophanales; genus Exiguobacterium; species Exiguobacterium sp. s161. The sequence continues at coordinate 249,290 of NZ_JACSNH010000001.1, read as the reverse complement.
AACTGCGGGATTTCATCAAGGCTCAAGCGACGAATCCACTCGAGCGATGCCGGAATCCGGTCCGCATCCGGAAGGAGTTTCCCTTCGGCATCCGTTTCATTCGTCATTGTGCGGAACTTATAGATCTTGAACAATTCTCCCTTATAACCAGGGCGGACTTGATTGAAGAAGATCGGTCGTCCAAGCTTCGTGTAGATGACTAAGGCGACGACGGCGTAGACAGGAATCAAGATGAGGATGGCGATCAGACTAACCGTGAAGTCGAATGTGCGTTTCATGATGACGTCCTCCTTTTACATAGCTGAAAAGAGATCAAGTTGTCGTTTGATGACGTCGGCTTCGTTGAAATGTTTCATGGCACGGTCAAATCCATTCCGTCCCATCTCGTTGGCACGGTCAGGATGTTCGACGAGTGTATTCATCCGTTTGGCGAGCTTCGCGATGTCGTGGACTTCAACGAGATACCCCGTTTTCCCCTCGACGACCTCTTCGCGGCAGCCGCGGATGTTTGTTGCAATGACGGGCTTTGCGCTCGCCATCGCTTCGATGATCGAACGTGGGACGCCTTCGCGATGCGATGGTAAGACGAAGGCATCGACTTGTTGAAACAAGCTCGGTACGTCTTCGACGAACCCAAGGTAATCGACATTCGGAATCTCGCGAATCCGTCGTAAGAATAAGTGTTTCGTCGTCTGATCCCGCTCGCTTGCCATCATCTCACCAGCGATGACGAGACGGGCTTCCGGGTGGCGATAGACGACGTCCTCGAACGCATCGAGCAGTTCGAGAATCCCCTTTTCTTTGACGATCCGACCGATGAAGAGGAACGTAAACGGCGCTCCGGCTTCACGTGGTCGTGGGTAGAAGCGGGTCAAGTCAATCCCATTTCCAAGGTGCATCAGGCGGGTATTCGCCTTAAAGCGTTTGCGCTGAGCGAGTTGATAATCTTCTTCGCTCTGGAGGAGAAGGTAATCGGTCGCGAAACGAGCTAGCCACTTTTCAACGGAATACGTCAGCTGGTACGTCACCCGCCCCATCTTCTCGTGGAAGTAAAAGCCGTGTGCCGTGTAGACGATATGCTTCGTTCCGGCCCGTTTTGCGGCGACGCGTCCGAGGGCGGCAGCGACTGGTGTGTGGACATGGACGGCGTCGTAGCCGTCCTCCTTCAAGATTCGTGTGATTTCTTGGATCGTCTGCCAGTTACTCGTCCAGTCGATCCGGCGCTCGATCGGGATGTCGTGCATCCGGAATCCCTTTGCAGCCAGTTTCACCGAGGCACCGGTGTCGGCACAAGCAATGCCGACGTCGTGCCCGGCGTTTTGTAAAGCGAGTAAGAGCGGCTGTAACATCGTCTCTGCCGTCGTATCAAGGGCACAGACCTGAAGAATTTTTAAAGGCGCCATACGTGGACCCCCTCTGGCTGTTCTGACCGTGGCAACATGCCTTTGATGTCGACGACGATTCCGCGTCCGACCTTCAGTAAGTGTTGCGCTAGATTCCAACCGCCTTCGACGTATTCTTCGTGTGAGACGGCGAAGATGACGACGTCGGCTGGTTTGAGTTCGCTCATCTCGAGCAAGTCGATGCCGTACTCGCGTTTCGCCTCACTCTTTTCGACGAGTCGATCTGTCACCTGGACGTCGATGCCGAACTCTTCGATTTCGCGGACGAGGTTCGCGACTTTCGAGTTCCGGATATCGCTGACGTTCTCCTTGAATGATAAGCCGAGGATCGTGACACGAGCACCGAGGACCGGCATGTTCTGTTTAATCAGGTTCTTGACGAGCGCCGTTGCGATGAAGCGTCCCATCGTATCGTTGATCCGGCGTCCGGCGAGGATGACTTCCGGGTGATAGCCGAGTGACTCGGCTTTCATCGTCAGATAGAATGGATCGACGCCGATACAGTGACCACCGACGAGACCCGGGCGGAACGGGAGGAAGTTCCATTTCGTACCGGCTGCTTCGAGGACTTCGAGCGTATCAATGTCCATCCGGTCGAAAATGATTGCCAGTTCGTTCATCAAGGCGATGTTGAGGTCGCGCTGTGTGTTTTCGATGATTTTTGCGGCTTCTGCAACCTTGATCGACGAAGCCCGGTGGACACCGGCTTCGACGACCGCTTCGTAAACTTCCGCGACGATATCGAGTGTCTGTTCATCCTGAGCCGAGACGATTTTTTTGATTGTCTTGAACGTGTGCTCGTGGTCACCCGGATTGATCCGCTCCGGTGAGTAGCCGACGAAGAAGTCGACACCAGCGCGTAAGCCGGATGCTTCTTCAAGGACCGGGATACAATCTTCTTCCGTCGCTCCTGGGTAGACCGTCGACTCATAGACAACGATATCGCCTTTATTGAGCTGGCGACCAACGAGGTGTGAGGCGCGTAAGAGCGGCGTCAAGTCTGGTTGATTCTGCGCATTGATCGGTGTCGGAACGGCGATGATGATGAAGTCACTCGCTTGTAGTGCTGATGGATCCGAGACGTAGTCGACGGTTGCGTTCTTCAACGTGAACGGACTCAGTTCGAGTGTCGCGTCGATTCCTTCTTGCAGTTCTTGAACGCGTTGTTCCTTGATGTCAAAGCCGACAACGGCTGTTTTTTCGCCGAAGGCGACAGCGACGGGAAGACCGACGTATCCGAGTCCAACGACGGCAATCGAACGGTTGGCAATGGGAAGTGAACCAGTTTGGGCTGCTGTCGTATCTACGATGTGTTTGACTGCCTTGTTCATGGTGGGTTCCTCCTATTTCATCGACTGTTTGACGATCAACGTTTTTCCGTTCGGTTCCTGTTTGACTTGTTCGACAGGCTCAAGGACGATTTTCATCTCGGATCCGAGCAACTTGCGCATCTCGTTCAAGAGGATCTGCTCGTGTTTTGGATGGAAACGCTTCGCATCTGGAATATACCGAAGTGTCACGTGATTGAGCGCGTGCTGCTCGACTTGGAGTCGCAAGACGGAGTTCGGAAGTTCTCGGGCAATCGTCGTGATATCCCCTTCGAACACCTTGCCCCGCTTTTCGCTGACGATATAACTCGTTCCCCGTCCATCGATCGAAGCGATGACTGGTCCGTTTAAGCCACAGCTACAGGTCTCGTCACTGAGCGTCATCCGGTCACCGATCCGGTAACGAATCAGTGGTGTGCCCCGTGTCGTAAAACACGTGACGACGACTTCTCCGTCCTCTCCATATGGTTCGATGATGCCCGTCTCATGATGGAGATGAAGTTTTCGATGACTGCATTCTGAGATGATTGGTGCGCCTTCTGAAGAACCATATTGATCGAAGACCGGTGCGTTGAAGGCTTCCTCGAGAACCGAGCGCATCTCCTCCGTCACCGTTTCCGATGTCGGGAAGATGGCGATCAGCGGGATATCCAGCTTTATATGATGCTTCAGCATATAGCGGGCGATTTCGACCATCGCTGTCGGTGTGCCGTCAAGTGCTTGCGGCTGGAATCGATTCAGCTCCTCGATGTAGGCCGGGAAATTCTCTTCCTTCATGTGAAAGATCGAGACGAGCAACTGATTGAGTGGTCGGTTCATCCGCCAGAAGATTGGTTTCTTTTGATCGACAGCTGTCAGCGTCCGTCCGGTGAAACTCGCTCGGCGCATTCCGGCGTGGAAACCATGACGTTCTTTGAAGTAATCGAGATGTGCCATCCGTTCCTGGACATCCTCGCGCATGAACGCCACTTGAAGTGACTTCCCGCTCGTCCCCCCCGTCCGCCCTCGAACCGGCGCATCGACGCGGGACATGAAGGCGTCATTGTTTTGACGAAGTGTTTCTTTTTCAAGGATTGGAATTGTCTTCAGTTGCTCGAGTGACGTGAACGGTAATTGGATATCATGTTCGTGAAAGAGTTGCGCGTAGTATGGCGTATGCGTTGCAACAAAAATGAGAAAGGCATTCAAGCGATCGAGTTGTTCCGCTTTATAATCTTGCGTCCGATCTTTTTTCCGGAGTTCCTTCATCTTCTGTTCATAGAGGGGACCGTATCGTTCTTGCATTAACTTCCGACCGTATAAGGAGGTCAGCCAATTTTGGATGAAGATTGGGGATCGATAGTAGAATTCCTCTTTAAGCGCCATCTTGAATTTCCTCCTTCAGCAAGTAGTGACTCTCGTACCAGTCGATGAATGCATTGACGCCCGCTTCGACCGTCGTCTGTGGACGGTAGCCGATCGTCTCGAACAGTGATGAGACGTCAGCAAAGCTTTCTGGAACATCGCCTGGTTGAAGCGGCATCCCGTTTTGGATTGCCGTCTTGCCAAGGCGCCGCTCAATCAAAGCAACGAATTCATTGAGACGAATCGGGCTGTGACTGCCGATGTTATAGACACGATACGGAACGTTGCTGCGGTCCGGTAAGGGATTTGAGGCATCGAACGATTCATCGACTTCCGGTTCAGTCTGGAACAGGCGGTAGATGCTTTCGATGATGTCGTCGACGTAAGTGAAGTCCCGCCCCATCTCACCGTAGTTGTAGAGGTCGATTGGTTCGCCTTTCGCGATTGCTTCCGTGAACTTGAACAGTGCCATATCCGGGCGTCCCCAAGGACCGTAGACGCTGAAGAAGCGAAGGCCTGTCGTCTTGATGCCGTAGAGACTGCTGTAGGTGTGTGCCATCAGTTCATTCGCTTTCTTTGAAGCGGCGTAAAGACTTAGCGGATGATCGACGGCATCCGTCGTCGCAAACGGCATCTTCGTATTCGATCCGTAGACGGAACTTGAGGAAGCGTAAATCAGTTGTTCGACTGGGTAATGCCGACACGCCTCAAGAATCGAGAGAAAGCCGACGATGTTTGACGTCATGTAGACGTCCGGTCGATCGATGCTATACCGTACCCCAGCTTGTGCTGCCAGATGGAGAACGAGATCGATCGATTCCTGTTCAAAGATCCGCGCGACGGCTGCTGTCTCTTCGAGTGAGACCCGGTAAAACGTGTAGTCCGTTCCAAGTTCAGTGAGCCGGGCTTCTTTTAACGTTGGGTCGTAATAGTCGTTCACTTCATCGAGTCCGATGACCCGGTAACCCTCCCGGATGAAACGACGTGCGGCGTGAAATCCAATGAAGCCTGCGATACCTGTAATTAAGATCGTTTTATTCGGCACGGTGTTCGACCTCCTCGAAGTAGTGGCGCGCTTGCCAGCGCATGTAGTGAACGGATGTGTAGACGATGAGTAACATCGGGAACAACTTATACCGGTGTCGGATGGCCGTTCCGACATTGCCGGTTCCAAGACCGAAGATGACGGCGTTAAGTGCAAAGAGAAGGAAAAAGAAGAAGAGGACGCTGCCGAACGGATGCTGACGGATCAGTTTAAAGGACCTGACGATCGCAAAACAGGCGATGAAGTAGAAGACGGCGTCAAGGAAGAAAATCAGAATGTTCATGACGCTCGACCATTGCCACGGGAATGGTGAGAACAGGAAGTAAATCGTTCGAATCGGCGAGTAGAGAATCATGTCAACTGGACCTGTCACCGTCAATCCGTTCAGATAAGCGGAGCCGCCACGGTCGTAACTCATCCCGCTGAACAACTGACCGTTTTCTGAGACGTGGGTGAACTTTGCAAACAAGACATCCTGGAAGCTGTAGACGATGAAGCCGACGATCAGTACTTGAAAGATTAGTCGCCGCACCTTCGTCGGTTCAAAATCCATTCGTCGTGTCTCATGGCTATAAAACGAGAAATAGACGAGTAAGACGATGATCCCGACAGCAAGTCCGGAGTGGAACATTGTACTAACGAAGTAGCCGAGATACGCGAGCGTCATATGCCATCCGGACTTCTCTTCCGTCCAGCGCACCATGTAGTAAAGTGTGTAGACGATGCCCAGAGCGACGATCTGGTCACGCAAGAGAATCGGTGAGAGCAACAATCCTTGTGGGAAAAATGCGAAGATCAGTGTAGCTGCGAACACGTATCGTTCCGGTAAGCGTAACCGTTGTAGCGTCTTCGCTAGGATGACGACAGCGACAACACCGAGGATAACGTTCAAGAACTGAGCGAGGATTCGTTCAGGACCGAACATCAGGTAGAAGATTCCGAGAAACTTGGAATAGGTGCCACGAACGACATCATTGAAGGTCGACGGATCGGTGAAGATTTGGACACCTTCGAGATGAAAAGCTTCCGTATCGTCCCCACTGTGTGGCGGTAAACGGAACAGCTCGAGATCGATGAACATCAGGACCAGCCGGACGAAGAAAGCGGTGATGAAGACGAGAAAGAGTGGCGTCGTCTCTGCCTGACGGAGTAGATAATAGAGAAACAACACCGAGTTGATGAGCAGCAAGGCGGTCACGTAGGTGTCCGGGAAGAGCGACCGGGCGAATTGACAAACGAGCGCTTCGATGACGATGAGTAGTAGGATTGGTCGCATCTTCTTCCCTCCTTAGCTGCTTTGTTCGACGACGAGCGTGACGTCCCGTGGATACAAGGATCGATACAGTGCTGGTAACAATAGGACGATCTGAGTAACGGCGCAGAGGGTGTAAGCGATCGTCGCACCGTATAGACCATACAGCGGAATCAACAGGCTGCAGGCGATCAGGTTGACGACGACACTACCGAAGATCGAGATCGTCTGAATCCGAAATTGCTGGAAGCCGGTCAAGAGTGCCTGAATGACGGTCGAGTTGTAGAAAAAGAGTGAGGCGACCATCATCAAGACGAAAATCAAGTGGTATTGAACGAACGACGCGTTATAGAAAATCGTCAAGCCCCACTTGCCGAAGAAGATCGCTCCAACAATCAACAGGATGCCGACGACGTTCGTCATCAGTAACATCGAGCGGGTCAGCTTGCGCAGTTCCGGTAAACTTTGACGTTCACCCGTCTCAGACGAGAAGTTCGGTAGTAAGACGGCAATCAAGGAGTGGATGAAGAGACTGCCAAGTACGAGTAGATAGGCGATGCTAGCGTAGTAACCGAGCTCTTCCGTTCCGATTGCGTGACCGACGAACAATCGTGGAATATTTGCGTTCAAGGCGATTAGAAGAGCGACGAAGCCGAGTGGCATCGCTTTAAGGAACAGCTCCTTGCCTGACCGGTACCGTAAGTCAAGCGCTTGATTGTCAAAGCCGCGACCAATGCGACGAATTGTCGGTAAATCGTATGCGAGTAGCATGATCAAGTTTCCAGCGATCAAGGCGAGTACGAAGCCGTGGATTGAATGGGTCGTAAAGAGGACGAGTGCTGCGCCCGAGACGTTCAAGAGACTCCGGAAGATTTTCGAGACGGCGACTTCCTTGAAGGCAGTGTGTCCTTGCAAGAAACCGTAAGCGAGATCGGCGAACGATTCCATGTACTTATTCAGGTAGACAAGCAGTGTCAGGAGTAAAATGTCCGCTTCACCGAAGAAATAATAGACCCCAAGGAGGACGAACACACCTGCCGAGAGGAGTGAAAAACGAGTCTTGATGAAGAGCCAGAAGTTGGTCAGTCCAGCCCGTTCTGCCGTCAGGATCGTACTGGCGTTCAGCCAACAGAACATGACGATCGGTGCGGTGATGGCAAGGGCGTAGTTGAAATAACCGATGTTGAGCGGTGTGCTCCATTTGATCAGGAGCGTCAAAATCATCCATTGATGGAGCGAATACGCCGTATCGGCAATGAAGATGAGATTGAAGCGGGACAGCCGGGCCGTTTTCATCGTTTCCCCTCCTCTCTATTTGCGAGCGATCCGCATCGTCGGTGCGACCGGGTCGGCATCGGTTTCGTTCGTGACGTCTAACAAATACTGGCGGAGTACCTCGTCCTGACCGAGCGCTTGGGCGATCTCACGCAAGTACGGGTCGACGGATCCAAAAGGTCGTGTCTTACCGACAAGAATTTTATCGAAGACGAGTTCGTCATGCACTTCATCACGAGCGAGCAGTTCCTCGTAGAGTTTCTCCCCTTTTCGAATGCCGCTGTAGACGATTGGGATCTGCTCTTCCGTGAATCCACTCAAGTGAATCAAGTTCTTCGCGAGTGTCGTGATGTGGACCGGTTCACCCATATCGAGGACGAACACTTCGCCACCTTTTGCGAGGACACTCGCTTGAATGACGAGACGACTCGCTTCCGGGATTGTCATGAAGTAGCGTGTCATCCGGGGATCGGTGATCGTGATCGGTCCGCCTTTCGCGATTTGTTCCTTGAACAGTGGAATGACGGAACCGCGGCTCCCGAGGACGTTGCCGAACCGGACGACGGCGAACGTCGTCTCGCTGTTACGCGCCATCTGCTGGATGACCATCTCGGCGATTCGTTTCGTCGCCCCCATCACACTCGTCGGATTGACGGCCTTATCGGTCGAAATCATGACGAAGCGTTTGACACCAGCCGCTTCCGCCGCTCGAGCGACGTTGCGTGTTCCATAGATGTTGTTCTTGACGGCTTCGCTTGGATTATCTTCCATCAGTGGCACGTGCTTATGGGCTGCCGCGTGATAGACGAGATCCGGTTCGAACCGTCGCATGACTTCAAGCATCCGATCACTGTCTTGCACATCGGCGATGACGGATTCGAACTGGATGTCCCGACTGAGACACTCGAGTTCCCGGCGGATCAGATAGATGCTATTTTCGCCGTGTCCGAGAAGGATGAGCCGTTCAGGACGGAAGCGAATCAGTTGCCTGCAAATTTCGGAACCGATCGAACCACCAGCACCGGTGACGAGGACGGTCGCGCTATGAACGCTTCGTTCGATTTCCGTAATATCGAGTTCGACCGGTTCGCGACCGAGTAAGTCAGCGATCGAGACTTCACGAATTTGTTTGATCGAGACCTTTCCGGACGCCAGTTCGACGAGCATCGGTAACGTATGCGCTTCGACTTGGGTTTGTTTAATCCGGTTCAGCAATTCAACCCGCTGCGGATACGGTAACGATGGGATCGCGAGAACGACTGCTTCAATCTTTTGTTCCTCGATGGTGCATTCGAGTTGGTCGATTGCTCCGATGACGGGAACACCGTGAATCCGCATCCCGCGTAGTTCGAGCGAATCATCCAGTAATCCAACGACGTTTAAGATATGCGATTTCTTTTGTTTCAGTTCTTTTGTGATCATCTGACCGGAGGCACCGGCACCGATGATCAGCGTTCGTTTGCCGAGCGTCTTATTGTCAGGGACGAGTCTTAAGCTACGTCCACGAATCAACAACCGGACGAATAAGATACCGTTTAAAACGAGTCCGGTCTGCAGGAAGATCGCTCGTTCGACCGCGAAGTCGAACAATGCGTATTCAAGACCAAGTAAGACGAAGCTACTGGCGAGGACGACAACGAGGAGAACGGCGAGATCACGAAGGCTTGCGTAACGCCAGATGATTTGATAGAAGCGCATCCAGTGTGCGACGAACGTGAGGGCGACCCACTGGATGAGAGCGATTTCGAGTGCATCCTGCAACTCGAAGTTGACGGTGAGATGGAGCGGATTAAAGAAGTAGAACGTAACGACAGTCGCGAGTGCGATGATTCCGGCGTCGATCAGGCGAAGGAGTCCGATCTTCAACTGCCGACGGTACGGGGTGAGCGGGGAATGCTGCATGACGGTGTCTCCTCTCCTCTCTCATGAATGGGTGCGGGGAATTGCTTTCGGATAACTATCAGTGGATTCACGTGTCGATTCCTTTTTGCTTAACGAGCGAGAATAGACGATTAGGAGTCCGAGCATCAGACCAAGGACGCCACCGATCCCTGTATTCATCAGAATGTTCGGTGATACGGGGTTCGTTGGAATCCGTGCACTCGAGAACACTTCCGTCTTACTCGTGTTAATCAGTTGCGGGAGATAGTCCTGGAAGACTTCCGTCATCGTATTCGCTTGAATCGCTGCCTGCTCCGCCGAACGATCTGTGACGGATAAGGCGATGACTTGCGAATCGAGATTGCTCGAGACCGTCAGACGATCCGTCAAATCGAATAACCGCTTGTCGGTGACGTTCATCTTTTGGGCGACCTGATCGACGACCTCTGGGCTTCGTAAGATATCTTGATAGGTACTGACGAGTGTCGGCGTCGATGTCGCCTCAGCGTTCGCTTGAGGAACGACGAGGATGTAGGCCGTCGTCTCGTATGTCTTTGGAATGACATACATGCTGAGTGCATATCCAGCACCCGCGAAGAGAATCATGAAGAGTGCGAGTAGCCACCAGCCGCGTCGGAGCGTCGTCAAATGATCTCCGAAGGTTTTTCTTTGATGCATCGAGCTCACTGTTGTTCACCTCTTTCTAACTTGACCGAATGGATGGACATTGGTTATATCTACACCTTATTTCCAATCGAATCCCAAAACAATTAGAGCTTGGTGGAAATGATTATATTTTTTTCGGTAGCTATCTCGCTTGCGCAACACTAGTTCACCGTATGAATTCATGTCACGAAAAAAACGCGATTCACGAAAAAATGATCATGTTTTTCTTAATCTTTTTTCATTTATCTGCATGATGTTTTGAAAGATAAGGGTAAATACCAATTTGATGATTAAAAAGTGTTCGAATCGGTAATAAGTCCTATATGAAGGGTGGATAGTCTTTAGAAATCATGTTAAAATCAGCCAATATACCCACATCGTTTGCCTTATCCATCCTAGTCGCTTGGATCATGCTCGATGCTTGGATTCGTCCCTTATCCTTCACGGACGAAGTGTTGCCGAAACAGTGGTCTCTTTGGTTGCTTCCGGTCTACATCGTTCTGTTCAGCGTTTGTTGGCTCATCTTACGACCGTTCTATCGCGCCAATCGGGCGAGAGGACATCAAATCGCACTAATTTTTCTGATTTATCTGACATTTAATATCGTTTTTTTCTTCTTTAACACGAATACGGATCGTATTCTTGCTTCGCTTTACCTCATCTCGACTTGGCTGTTCGTTGGCATCGTCTCTTCGCTCTCGCGTACATCAATCGAACAATGGCAACGGCTGTTGTGTCACTTTCTTTATGGACAAGCCGTCTTTCTCGCTTCCTATGCCCTCATCGTCTCATTTGGTTCAGAGTATGTTCCGGTCGAAAACCTGCAATGGCTTCGGATCGGTCCTTTGTCATTTCCTCAACTGTACGTCGGGGAACAAGGTTCATTCCTTCGCCTCGCTGGTCTGATGAACAATCCGAATACGCTTGCAGCATGGCTTGTTCCAGGCGGACTGTTTGCTTGGTTCTACTTGCTCAAACAGTTCCCGCGTCGGCAAAGCTTTCTGCACGCCGTCCTCCTCCTTCTCATCATCATCGCGTTACTCAGAAGCGGTTCGCAGACAGGAATCTATTCTTTTCTCCTCCTTGCCCTGCTGACGAGTATTCGAATGGTTCCGGGAACGAGACAGCGGGTGCAGGTGACAGCGTGTTACGTAACGGGCAGCTTGATCCTCCTAGCCGTCTTTACGTTTCAAGGACTGCTTCCCCGTTTGCTCAGTCTCAACGGACGATTGACGCTTTGGCAAGCCGGATGGCGCGCTTCCGCTGATTCGCTTTGGTTCGGGCACGGGATCGGAAGTGCCCCACGCGGACTGGAGGAACAACTGAACGAACAAGTTCTCTATACGTTCCACAGTACACCGATCACTTATCTCTATGAATTTGGACTCATCGGTTGTTTGCTGTACGGCGCAGTCTTTCTGTATCTTTTCTATCGACTGTTTCGGATTCAGACAACGGATCTCGCGTTTCTCGCACTGTTGCTTGCAAGCTGGCTCGGACTACTTCAATTCACGGAAAGCATTCTCGTTAGACCGAGTGGATTTTATTTCATTTGGCTCAGCCTTCTCGCTTATACGTCGCTTCGTCGACTTCCACCTCACGACAGTACCCACACCTAGAGCACCTACATGAAAGGGGTATGACATCATGAAGAAATGGACAGAACAACAAGTCATCGATAGCCTAATCGAAGCTAGTATCGAATATCCCGCTCTCGACGCAAAGACGTATGCGCGCTGGTCGGTCGGAAAAGACATTCCATCGATCACGACGATTATCAATGTATTTGGCTCTTGGCGTGAAGCACTCCAAGCGGCTGGTCTCTCATCAATCCGTCCGTACTTTTCAGATGAAGAGATTCTTGCTTTCATCAAGGAAGCATCGACACGCTTACACCCGTTCCATAGCAACAGCTACCGGGAGTGGGCAAAGGCGAAACATGGCCCCTCCTTGACATTGATCAACTTACGCTTCGGTTCTTGGTCACGTGCACTCGAAGAAGCACACATTGAAATGACACGTTCTATCTCGATGACAGAAGAACGTATTATCACGGCACTGCTCGAAGCTTCAGATGTCCTTCCACGTCTGACGACACAGACGTATGCGATTTGGGCACAGGAAAATGGTCATCCGACAGTCGCGACGATTGCCCGTAAATACGGTTCATGGGCAGATGCCCTCGCTTGCCTCGACATCGCACCGCCTCGCCGGAAATGGGTCGAAGAAGATGTCCTTGAAGCACTACGGCAGGCACAAGAAGAGTTACCTTCGCTCAGCATCATTCATTACCGGAAATGGGCAGAAGGTCGCTCGGTTCCGAGCACCTCAACGATCAATGCTCTCTTCGGTAGCTGGACCTCCGCCGTGCAATGCCTCAAGCGTGCACGCGTCTCTCTTTCCTGATTCTGCTCTTCTACCTAAAAGGAGTGATCCGGTCTCGACCGGATCACTCCTTTTTCGTGCCTATGATTTTTTGATTTGCTCAAGCAGCGAGGCAGGCAGTAGCGTCACCGTATCGTGCTTTAATAAATAGATGTCTTCCACATACGCTCCGATGCGTCGGGGATTACGTTGCCCGTGGAGATTGTTTTGAATCGCTTTCGGAAAATTGACGCCACATTCATACGCATGCGGGTACCCCCCACCGAATCGCGGATTGATCTCTGATAGGTAAAGCGTTCCGTCCACATCGAACAGGTCAAAATCAAGCGGACCGATAAGACCGGTTCCATCTAAGACGTGCTCGACCAGTTCAAAGACATCATCGCGTTTAACGGAACGACTCTTATCCGTTTCTCCTGCACGCATGACGAGTTTCTCCTTGATGAAGATATCGGTCACTTCATGCGTCAGCCAGTCGACATAGACATCGACACCGAGCTCTTGTCCTCTTAAGTATTCTTGAATCAATAAATCTGGATAGGTAGCGAATAATCCTTCGACGACCTCAAGTGAAGAAACCGCCTGGACATGGAGACTGGCACTCCCATTGCGTGGTTTGACGAAGACTGGGAACTGGACCTCCCCTTGCGCAAGTGCGCTCCGGAATGCTTCGAGCGTCACGTATGTCCGCGCATGCGCGATCCCTTCCGCGACACAATACGTATACATCGCGTACTTGTCGAAACAGAGACGACAGGCATCCATCGGTGAGACGAGGACCGTGACACCGATGGCTTCAAACTGTTCCGTCGCCGCTGCAAGTAACTCCAGTTCAGGATCAATCAATGACAATAATGCTGTCACCTGTTCCCGCTGGCACAATTCAAGTAAATGCTCGATATAATCCGGTGCATCGATCCGTGGTACGAGATGATGGCGTTCCGTCATATAGAGACCCGGTGCAAGTGGACTACAATCCGCGGTACTGACATGACCGTTTGACATCTCACGGACAAAATACTCGACCAGTTTCGTCCGACGACCAACGCTCGTCATCAATAAATGGGAAGTCTTCATAAGGCAGTCTCCTTCGTTAAAAGTGATGCCTGTTCTTTTCGTTCCAGAAGGAAAGACTTCCTGCTTGGCGTCGTACTTTTTTCCTATAGACGAGTAGATAACATCCAATTCCAATTAATGCCCCCATTCCATCGAGTAAGACATCTTGAATGAGTCCTGTCCGGTCCCCTGTCAAAATCTGATGAAACTCATCAAAGACCGCTACCGTGATTGCTAACGAATAGGCAAACAAGACGGCCAGTCCTGTCGTTAGGCGACGACGCGTCAAATCAATCAATCCCACACCTAACACAAGAAATGTTGAGACGTGAGCGGCTTTTCGAATGAAAAATTCAATGAAGCCACTCCGTCCGAGGGCAGCGACACTGACTTCTCCGTGATACGAGAAAGAAATGAAACGCAGATGATCGACGAATCCTAACGGAATGAAGCGCGATAACCCTGGTTTGATGGATTGTGCCTGGTACGGCATCGAACTTGAGATAAAGAGGACTAAGAGAACGGCGAGGACAACATAGCCAGACCATGTAATTTTTTTCATGAAGACACTCCTTTTTTTCACATACACCTTAGAATAGCATGTGATTTACCTCAGCATGACTATCGTTTTAAAAGCCAAATTTAGTATTTCACTATCTTTTTATTTCCTTATTCAAACGTTTTTTACATTTCAAAGGTTTCTCCCGTACGATAATTGGTTAATTAGTACTATACACGATGACCTGAGGAATAGGAGTGAAGCGCTATGAATCGCGCACTTGGAAAAAAAATCATGCAACTACGAAAACAGCACAAGTACACCCAAAAGCATCTAGCCGAAAAATGCGGTGAAACTGCGACGACGATTTCCGCATATGAACGCGGACAACGGATGCCAACTCCCCAATCCCTCGAACGCTTAGCACTTGCTTTAAATACAACAATCATTGATTTGATTGATCCAAAGCATGTTCAGCACCCATCTCTGAATGAATTCATACAACAAGCGCTCGAACCGACGAAACCTCTTGATTTGAAGCTCGTATTAGAGGATTTACTTGTTCACTTGAGTTTATCTAAAGAAATTTATTTCGATGGTAGACTGATCTCAACTACAGTTCGAGAAGAGATGGCGACTTCGATTGATCATGCGTTAAAACGCGGATCAGCATCGATCGAAGCCTAAAAAGAGAAAAGGCATGGGGCGTAATCGCTCCCATGCCTTTTCTTTGGATTAATCGGTTTTTACGACATGATCGATGTACAATTGATTTTCTTCATATGTTGCCTCCAACAGCCTTCGGAAAAAAGTGTTTTGTTTAGTTTTCTCCGAAACAAACACACGATCATATCGTTGATGTGTCTGTTTGAGAAGACTGAATTTTAGCGTTCGAAGTTCTGAAGAAAAAAACAATTGAATACCGTGATGTCCGAAAGCATCCATTGCTCTCGATTCTTCTAAGAAGTGAAAGGATTCGTCTGGAAACAAAGTCTCAATGAACGATAGACAGCTTTTTTGAAAGGTAGTTTCGTTCTGATTTTCCATGATGGTCCGGCTCCTCTTTCTCATGATGTACTTTGAATCGCAATACAAAACTTCTGTATCTCAATACCCTGCCTTTAGACCTATTCAAACTAAACTAGGAGATATATTTTTAATTTATTCTCCTTCTATTCTATCAAAAGCTTATTGTTTATTGAATTCAAGAACGACAATTGTTTTTCCTTCATATATTGATCGACCTTCATAACGAGAGAGTTTCGCGAATTCAAATAAGGTTTCAGGTTTGTATAAGTAATCGATTGCATAGCTTACTTTTTCTTCGCTACCTGATTTTAAATACGCATTAAATAAGAGTCGTTCGCCATCTACATGATGACCAAAGAACATTAAAGTATCATGTATCCGTCGAGTCGAAATGGACTGCTCTGATTCTCTTAGATAAGGAATATCGTGCAACGAAACGAGCAGTTTTCCATGTACACCTAAAAGTTGACGTATGTTCCGAAAGAATAATAGCAGTTCCCCACGGTTGTAATGCATGATGGTCGTACCAGGAAGAACGATCCGATCAAAGAATTCAGGACCTACGACGTCTGTCACATCATGGCTCCAGCCATATACTTTATGACGGTACGGTGTATCGATTTGATGTGTCCGAATCATTTCTGACTCGATCAAATATAAATCGTATCCTTCATCAGATAAGAGATTAAAGAGTTTTGGATCGAACGTGCCGTAAAACAGAACCTTCTCTTCTTTTTGTAGATAGCGTCGATAAAACGTCAATTCATCAATTTCTGTGACTTGCTTCGCTTCTTGATACAGTTGCCCAAAACGTTCATCCGCATAAACGTGATCGAGTACTTCAACACGTGAATAGCTTCCCTTTCTTAAAAATGGACCAAATAATACGTCACTCATGATACATCAACTCCTTATAGTATCGAATCGCTTCTGCATAGTCTGCTCCAAGTCGTTCTGGTAATACATCAAATTGTTCTTTTTGATCAGCTTCAAGAATCCACAAAAATGCTTCGTTCGTTTCGAATAGTTGCATCGATGTTAAATCGAAAGCGAAATACCCCTCTTCGTTTTGAATACCAATCAACGTGAGTGGACCGATACGTCCAATCGTTCGTGGTAATTCTAAATCTGAATAGGGTGTAACAAATCGACTTTCACCTGAAAATGATCCTGCGAGTTGATAGAGTAACGGAAATAACTCGAGTTCCTTTGGTGTGGCCATTGCCTCTAACTGCCCTGCTCTTTGCTCAACCATTAGAGAAATGTCCGAACTCAACCGATCGGTTTTCTGACGATCCGCATAGATACCATCTTCAAAGAAAAAAAGACGATATGAATTTTTCAATCCAGCTTGTGTCGCATAATCCAATATACCGGCGAATCGTTCGTTTTGAATCCACCCGGTATCCTTCCAGCGCTCCAACTGACGAGCGAGTTCTGCCCGAGATAAAACATCAAGTCGTGTTTCAAGCGGAGGGGACAAGGTATCAACGAAAGCAAGAAGGACTGGCGTCCGACTCATTAATTCAATGATTGGTAGATCGTGACGCATCGGATGATCGAAATACACGATACTATTCACTGTCATCGATGTGAAAAAAGATGCCGGAATACGATTCAACAATGAGCTATCTTCGATATAGACATGCCGCAACGGTTGCGGTTGGAATAGTGAAGCATATCGATGAACGCCCGTCATCAAAGACAATAACTCGTTTTGAACGATGGGAAGTACTAACTTTTCATCCTCAAATATGAGAGGTAGTTCCAAACCATTTAGAAAATCGGGTTGTCCAAATACGATATCACCTTCCGCTCGAATTAAATGAAACTGAACGTGAAGCATCTGCTGCTGCAAATAAGCAACCAGTCGTAATGTCCGTTCTCCTTCACCTTGTAGAATAAAGAGATAATGTTCATATTCTTGAAAATCCATATAATCCAGTAAATCCTCGAACGTATGCATGTCGTAATCAAAAACATCTAAAGAAAAACGATGGGTTTCACAAAAGTGTCTCATCGCTGAAGAGGGACGTGAGCGTTGTAACCAACCATTCTGTTCTGATACGATCGTAATTCCTATCATGTGATTGCTCCTTTCTGATGAAAATCATGCAAAAAGGACTTCATCCCACATACGAATGAAGTCCTTAGAATGATTCAAGCAGTCTTGTTTCTATCTTTCTTAGACTTAGCAATAGTTTGATCCATTTCCCGATGAGCCAAGGGGGCGACTGAGACGGTAGCAGCATTGAGACACCAAGCGCAAGAAGTCATGTTACGTCGCGTTTCTTTTAAGATGAGTGTCATGGGTGTACCCCTTTCTGAATCAAATACGGCGGGCGATGAAACATTGATATGAAATCAAGTAAATCTATGGTATCCCTTTGCAATCACTTCTATAATAGAAATGGATACTGAGTAACAGTTCAATTTTCATGAAAGGACGAGGATCCAATGGATCATTTCACGTCACCGCAAATCGGTTTAGCGTTACGTCGTCTCCGAAAAAAACACAACTTGACACAAAAGGACTTGGCAAGTGGAATCTGCAGTCAAGCAGAAATTAGTAAGATCGAGAGTGGTACACATTCGCCAACAGTTGAGTTGTTATATGCGTTATCAAAACGATTACAAGTTTCAATTTCTGCTTTTTTAGATCCTAATCGTCAACAAGATTCACTTAAGACGATCGACGAAGATTTATTATATCGCTTTAGAAATTTAGATTTTGAATCTATCTATAAAGAGAGTCAAAAGATTTTAAAGCAGCATGATTCTTCTTTTGAATATGTCTTACTCTATAAATATTACTATTATATTTGTTCATATCGGCTTCAAAAAATCGATTATCGAACCTGTATCGTAGAGCTCCAAAACTTATCAACAGAATACCTAACATCTCACTATTCGCCTAATATGTTGATTCGTATTAAATCAGCTATTGCGAATCTATACTCTGAAAATAAAAGTTATCAACACAGTATTAATGTTTATGAGGAAATCCTAAAATTAAACTTTGATAGTGATGATTTAGTGACTGAAAAAATCAGAATCATGTATAATTTTTCTAAGATTTTATTAGAGTTCTCAAAAAATGATCAAGCTTTACAATTAATTGATGAAGCAATCGAAGAAAGTCTTAACTTTAAAGATATGTCTCTCCTAGGGCAACTGTATTCCCAAAAAGGAGATTGCTTAGAGAGACTAGGTGCTTCGAAAGAAGGTATACTTGATGCGTACGATAAGGCGTATTTTTTGTGTGATTTGCTCAATATGAATCACTATAAAAAAATTATTGTTTCAGTGCGAAATAACTATTTAAAAAATATAAGTGAATCGATTGAATAATTACGCCCGCTTCGTAGCGTATTCTAATGGAAGACGTTCAATCGCTACGTCACGCTTGACTGAGTACTCAAGTGGTAAACGTTCGATCGCTACGTCACGTTTGACTGAGTACTCAAGTGGTAAACGCTCGATTGCTACGTCACGTTTGACTGAGTACTCAAGTGGTAAACGCTCGATTGCTACTTCTTTATGATCAAGTTGATTTGCAATGCCAACTCCAACAGTAGCAGTCAATGAGAAAGCAGCAATTGCTAAACTTAATTTCTTTTTCAAGTTCATATAAATAACCTCCTAATTTTTTTCGTCTGGCTTTGTAACAACATCATATATCCTTAGACCCCCTCTAAATATTCGAATACGAATATTTATGTTATTTTACACATTATTCATTATAACCATTACTTTTGACACGTATCATATGTCCTGAATACTGTCCTTTTTTTACAAACTATCCATCAAAGTGTTGAATTTGTGTATGAAAATAGATTCTTTTGAATATTCCATCGCTTTATTTTTTCAAATCTAAATAAAGATGCTCGTTCAACTCATTAGAGTCGAACGAGCATCTTTATTTAGATGATTGTCGTAACGCAATGACGTAAAAGATACCGAGTACTACAATCACGCCTAGTAGTATCGAACTAATTGTCGTCCGAGTCGATGTATCGGGCATCCATATCCCAAGTCCTAAATTGATTGCTGCGATGATTAGGACGAGCCAAACAATTGTACGTGGTCGCATATCGATCTCCTTTCCATTCTGCCTTCCCATCGTCGAATATGCTATGGTGGAAACAACGAAGGAGGTTCTTTCATGAATAGACTTGCTGTATTTTGTGGTTCCAAAGATGGTGCCGATTCACTCTTTCGAGAGGCGGCAGGAAAACTCGGTCAAGCGCTCGCCGCGCGCGGCATCGGACTTGTATATGGAGGATCACGCGTTGGAACGATGGGCGCAGTCGCAGATGCTACGCTCGCTGCTAAAGGTCAAGCAATCGGTGTTCTTCCCCACTTTCTTCAGGAAAAAGAACTTGCGCATCCTGGACTAACCGAACTGCATCTCGTCCACTCGATGCATGAGCGAAAAGCCAAAATGTCAGAGCTCTCTGATGGATTCATCATTCTCCCGGGTGGTCCAGGAACGATGGAAGAATTTTTTGAAGTCTTCACTTGGGCACAGCTTGGACTTCATGAAAAGCCATGTGGTGTACTGAACATTGATGGCTACTATGATCCCTTGATTTCCCTATTCGATACGATGGAACGTCAAGGATTCTTGATTCCCGAACACCGTACAATGTTGATCGTCGAGTCAGATGCTGAACGTCTTTTAGAACGTTTTGCAACGTATGAAGCACCGCGCGTCAAAACCTATATGGATCGTTCACAAACCTGATGAAAACGGAGTCTTGAACTCCGTTTTTTTTTGATTACATTTCTTGATTTGCGATGATTCCTTCTTTTTCCACTCTCCTTTAGCATTCTTCACTCCTTTTACTAATTCCTACTTACATGATATAAAAAGCCAGATACCGATTGGTACCTGGCGCAGAGAATCAAAAGAAATTTAAGATAGCGTCGCTTAAATTCGCCAAAGATGGCGTCTCATCAACGACCATTAAGCTTCCTGCTGCAAGTACAAGAATACCTAGCGCAGATAAGATCAATGCCGGATGTTTGATGTTTTCCTCTGAATCCGTATTTTGTTTCCCGGAACGAGCATTAGCAGCTTGTGCTTTTAAACGGTCACGCCGAAATTGATGTTGCTCCTCTTTCGACCATTTTTTATATTCCGCAAGAAACTTTTTATATTCCGGTAAGACATCTTTGGTTGTTCCGTCGAGTCGTACTTGACCATATTCGAGCCAAATGACGCGTTCACAAAAACTCTTGATTTGTGACAATGAGTGGCTGACGAAGATGATCGTCTTTCCTTCATCCTTGAACTCGTTCATCTTATCGATACAACGATTATAGAAGGTTTGGTCACCAACGGAAAGGGCTTCGTCAACGATCAGAATGTCGGCGTCGACGTTGACCGCGATCGCGAAGCCGAGGCGCGACTTCATCCCACTCGAGTACTTCTTGATCGGCTGATCGATGAAATCACCGATATCAGCGAAATCGATGATGCCTGGCATCCGACGCTCGATTTCCGCATCATCCATCCCAAGCATGAGACACTTCAAGCGAATGTTCTCTCGCCCTGTCAGGACATTCTTTAATCCTTGTGAGACGGCGATGATCGCGACTTCACCATTAATGGCGACGTCTCCTTCGTTTGCATAGATGATGCCTGAAATCAAGTTCGAAAGTGTAGATTTACCGGAACCGTTGATTCCGACGAGTCCAACGACTTCACCCGAGCCGATTTCAAGCGAGATATCTCGCAGTGCAGTGAATGTTTTAACGCTCTTGCTTTGATTCTTGAACAAGAGCTTGAATTTTTCTTTCGTAGTCGTAACCATGTCGAAGCGTTTCGTGACATGGTCGAGTTTAATCATAGACATGGCGATTTCCTTCCCTTAGACGAGCTCAGTGAATGATTTACGGAACTTGATATGCAAGAATGTTCCGGCTGTGAACAAGAGGAGCGTCACACTCCAGAAGTACAGTCCAGTTGGCCATTCCTGCCAGACCCAATGTCCTCCGAGCAGACTCGCCCGGTATCCCTCGACAAGATAGTAGACCGGATTCAGGCGAAGGACACCGTGCAGGGCGTCCGGGAACCGCTCAATATTCCAAAGAATCGGTGTCATATAAAAAAGCATCCGCATCATCGATTGCAAGAAGAGCTGAATATCTTTGACGAGCGTAATGAGCGTTGAAAAACAAAGTGAGAATGCGTAGACGAAAATGTATGTCGCAATCATGTAATAAGGCAACTGAAGTAGTTTCCATGTAATCGGAATCCCATTTGCAAGGATGACGATGAATACGATCACAAGCATTGCGAAGTGTTGATACATCCGTGACAAAATAACGTATGACGGAATGGCACTCATCGGGAAACGCATCTTCGTCACCATCGCAAGTCGACTATTGATCGAGTTCGATCCACGTAATAAAGCATCGTTGATAAAGAACCAAACGACGATCCCACAGAGAAGCCATACGATGAATGGAATGTTTCCATCGACATTTTCATTTCCCCGAAGACCGACACCAAAGACGAACCAGTAGATGAAAATTTGGAGACCCGGATTGAGGAGTTCCCATAAGAGACCAAGGCGTTGTTCTGCGTGCGCGGACTTAATTTCATATCGCGCGAGCCGGCGAATCAAAGGAAAGTTTTCAACCTGTTCCCGGATGATACTTTTCATTTCTTTCAACATAAGTGTAAGTTCCTTCCGATTTCATGGTGCATGTATTTGTAATTCAATGAATTCTGGATCAAATTCAAACAAAAAACGGGTTCTGTCCGCGATTCCTCAAACGAACATTCCTCCGATCGACATGATATATCATGTCTAATTATCCATCCCTCCTCGTTTAGCTTTCAATTGTGTATACACGAAGTACACTTAATCAATTCTAGCCATCCGTAAAAAGCGTGTCAACGTATAGCGTGAACCGACACCAAACTGTAGCTTTCCCGTTGAAACAAAAAAATCGACAAGGACTCCTTGCCGATCCATTCACAGGATTAGGTATGTGTAAAGTTAGGAAATTCAATTGTCGTCGGTGGAGAGGCGAGCCCCCATATAATCAAGATTCCCATTATACAAAGTATACCTACGAGTAGACTCCTACGTATCTTTTCATCCATTCGTACTCCCGCCTCCCCATCGCATATTTTTCATATAGTAAATTATACATTTTTTTGAAAATGTTTACTACGCGATTCTCTCAAAATGAGGACAATTTCCTACAATCTATTGTAATCTACGTTTCTTTTGAAGGAGGAACAAGATATAATGTAAGCGCAATCATTTATCTTTTCTTCTTTCAGGTAGAAGAAAACAAACGACTTGCAAGAGTTGTATTGTCGTCGGACCTAAGAATTTACGCATTTTACAAAAGGTTCATGACACGATTGTCCGTTAAGCATTTATAGTAGAAGAAGAGGTTACCGATCGCTGGTTGACCTCATATCATCTCGAGGGAGGATTTTTATTTATGTACAAATCAAAACCGCTTTACGCGGCAGCAGTAGCTGTCGCATTGACGACATCGGCAATCGTGCCGGCTGCACAAACGACCGTATCTGCTGCAACACATGTCAAAGTCAAGACGGTCAAATTGAAGTCTCTCATTTTCACGAAGGGTGAGCCTGTTAAACTTCCGGCTACATACAAGGGAGAAAAAATCTCATGGGGTGCATACAATAAGCACATCTTCAATCGCTACCAAACGGTTCATGGCACATATGGTAAGAAAAAGCTCCCAATCGAAGTAAAGATTCACGTCGAGAATTATGTGATCAAAATCATTGAGTCCGTTAAGGAACAAGTGATTTCAGTCGATCAAAAACCAGTCCTTCCTAAAAAACTAGCTGTTCTTTACGCTAACGGCAAAGTCTACGATAAAGAAATCAAATGGAGCAAAGTTGATACGAGTGAGTCAGGTACTTACTATGCGACAGGTAGCTTGACGCATAAAGGCAAAACGGTCACGACAAAAGCAAAAATCATCGTCCGTGACATCAATACAGATGATTTCAGCCTTGCCTTGCTCCATACGAACGATACACATGCTTCGCTTGATCTTGCACCAAAACGAGCGACTGCTATTAAAGAGCGCCGTGCCGCTTACCGCGCCGAAGGTACACCGTCGCTTCTCCTTGATGCTGGTGACGTCTTCTCAGGATCACTTTACTTCAATGAGTTCAAAGGACAAGCCGATCTTAAACTCATGAACTACATGAAATATGACATGATGACGTTCGGTAACCATGAGTTTGATTTGGGTGCTCAAGATCAAGGGGCTGCCTTGCAAGCCTTCGTTGCCGGTGCGGACTTCCCGTTCATCACAGCAAACGTGGATTTTAGTAAAAATCCACTCTTTAACGGCATGCAAAAGAAAACAATCACGTCTGGGCCGGAAGACGGACGGATCTATCAAGGTATCATCAAAAAAATCAACGGTGAAGAAGTCGGTTTCTTCGGCTTGACGACAGAAGAAACAGTTGGTATTTCGAGCCCTGGTACGATTGCATTCTCGAACTATATCAAGAGTGCTCAAGCGACAGTTGATAAGTTCAAGGCACGTGGCATCAACAAAATCGTTGCATTAACGCATATTGGATACGATGATAATCCAGCAATCGATAACGATATTCAACTTGCTCAAAATGTAAATGGAATTGATGTCATTGTTGGTGGACATTCACACACAGAATTAAAGGCACCTGAATATGTCCCAACGAGTGACAAAAAGACAGAGCCAACCATTATCGTTCAAGCAAATGAATATAGCAAAAAATTAGGGGATGTCAGCATGACATTCAACTATAAAGGACAACTTAAATCTTATAAAGGCGGATTGATTGATGTCGCTTCACAAACACCAGATGCAGGTGCTACTGAAATCCTGAAGCCTTATGCTGACAAAATCTCAGCAATTAAGAATCAAGAAGTCGGTGTAAATATTGTCACTGCGTTACCTAACCCACGGAAAAGCGATGGTTTAGATGTTAACGTCCGTAATAGCGAGACTGCTCTTGGTAACTTAATCACAGACGGTATGCTTGCTAAAGCAAAATCGATTAATCCAGAAACCGTCATCGCCGTTCAAAATAGTGGTGGAATCCGTGCCGCAATCGATGCAGGTCCACTTACTACTGGTGAAATTTTGACAACATTACCATTCGGTAACACGCTTGCACTCGTGACAATGAACGGTTCACAACTTAAAGATCTCTTTGAAATCAGTGTTGGAATTGCACCAATTGAAAATGGTGGGTTCTTACAAGTATCAGGCATGAAACTTGAGTACGATGGTTCAAAAGCGAAAGGTCAACGTGTCACGAAAATGACGCTTACGAAAGATGGCGGTGTAGAAGAAGCGATTGATCCGGCTAAAACGTACACGATTGCCACAAACGCTTTCACTGCTAAAGGAAGCGACTTCTTGACACCATTTGAAGATGCGTATAAATCAGGACGTGTGAAAGACCTCGGTCTCTCTGACTGGGAAACGTTCCGCGACTACGCGATTTCGAAGAAAACAATCGATTATAAAATTGAAGGACGTATCCTTAACGTGGATCCAGCTCTTCAAGGTAAATAAGTTCGTAAAAAGTGCTCCTTCCCGATTTCGGGAGGAGCACTTTTCTTATAACGTTTGAGACGTATGTTGCTTTAACAATCGAATGATGTCGTCTAATTCATATTGCTGTGCCAACATCAAAGGCGTCAAACCATCCTTATTCTTAATCGAGACGTCTGCCCCTTGTTCTAGCAATACTTTCACGGTTTGAACGCCTTCCCCTTCCACCGCATGATGTAAAGGTGTGTACTTTTGATCATCAAGCTGATTGATGTTTTCACCGTTCTTTAAATACAGTTCTACTAATTCATTATTGTTACTATATACTGCTGTGATGAACGGACGTTCTCCGAAGTCATTGATCGCGTCCACATCACTTCCCTGCTTAAGTAACGTATCAAAGATTTCCTTCAGTCCTTCACTTGACTTGCGATACCCTAAATAGTGAAGTGCTGTATCACCATCTGCATCCACGGCTTTCATATCTCCGTCCGGTAACTCCTTCTGAACTTCTTCCAACGTACCTTTTTGAATGGCAGCCATCAACTTCGTTTCCTGCAATCCATTCGCCTTTGATTCATCCGATGAGGTGACGACAGCTTTTGCGGTTTCATTTGAAAACGAAACGTTCTGGACACTCCAGCCAATCAAAACGAATGCTACTATACTCGATGCTACCAACAAGAATCGAACAGCATGCTGCCCAGTAGGAGTCTCGCGTGACATCCAGCCTAATTCAATCAATCGTCTGTCTGTCGTCGGTGTCGCGTAGACCATTTCGCTAACGACTTCAGCTAGCGTAATCTGCCTCTTTTCAGCTAAATATGCTGTTACATCGATTTCATTGATCAATTGGTGCCGCCCGTTTTCTTTTAGAATACTCTGCATGACACTATCTGGATCGTCTACAAGATGCAGGGCTTGACGATCCCGGTATAAGGATATCGTTCGTAAATAAGCCGGTCTTAAAAACGGAATCCAACTGCCTAGTAGTAATGCGAAGCGTTTTTCCTCGTCATTATGCTTCAGACGAAGTAACTCTCGAACTCGTTCGAACTCATTTCGCTCCCGCATGGCTTTCTCTGGTAAAAAAAACACGTTCGTTCGGAACAGACTCACGCCTCTAATCGGCGATACGTCGTCTCCGACGATATAGATGCGTGGTGTCTTTAAATTCAAACGTTCCGATAACGACGCGATATCATGATATAGTTCCGGAAAACGATATTCGGTTACCTCAATGCCTTCTTGTTGCAATCGGATCACCGAGGAAAAGAGTCGTAATATTTTCCAGGCGATCCAGACAATCGTTAGCCCCATTAAGACAAGGCCCAAAGCCCCCAGTTCAAAAGACAGATAGACCAGTGCCCCTACTGTCGCAATCGCATTTAAAAACAAAAGCCAAAAGTATATTTTTCCTTTCATGCCAGTCCTTCTTTCTATATGTCTCTTCTCTTTATTCTTTAGTTTAGAGTAACATTTTCAATTTTGTCGTGCCTATATTTTTCCATTCCTTACTCTTTATCGGTCAACTTCTTGTGATTTCAAAGCAAAAAGCACCTTATCTCAAAAAAGATAAAGTGCTACAGACTTAAAGTGATGACGGTTTTGGTTCACGCAGGAGATGCTTGATGTCCTGGAACGTGACGAACGTCTTATTTTTTGCATCGTATAGTTTATAGCGTAAAGATTTTAAGCTAGAGAACAAACCGATCGTCGTCGCCTTTTGAAGCGGTGGTGTCGAGACGTGTGCTTTCTCTAGATGATAGTTCGGTACACGCGGACTCAAGTGATGGACATGATGGAAACCGATGTTTCCTGTCACCCACTGTAATACTTTTGGCAGCTCGTAATATGAACTACCTTCGATCGCAGCCTTGACGTAATCCCATTCGTTTTCATCTTCAAAGTAGGAATCCTCGAATGTATGCTGAACATAAAATAACCAGATACCGAGTACGCCCGCTGTGAACATCGTCGTCCCTTGGATGATCAAGAATGCTTGCCAGCCAATCCAGTAAATCAAGACACCGTATAAAACGACTAGTGATCCGTTAATGAGATATGTGTTAAGACGCTCTTTCTTCCGTGCATCCTTTCGGTTGAAACGACTCGTCACTAAAATCAAGAGCAACGGACCTAGTCCGAACATGACGAGCGGGTTCCGATAGAGTCGATATTTCAATCGCGTCCATTTCGATGACGCAATGTATTCTTCGATTGTCATTACCCAAATATCACCGACGCCCCGCTTGTCCAAGTTACCGCTTGAAGCGTGATGAATCGCATGTTCTCGTTTCCACTTTTCGTATGGAAATAGCGTTAGTACACCTGTAATGGTTCCTACGATTGCATTCGCTTTTTTGTTTTTGAAAAACGAACCATGTGTACAATCGTGGAAGATGATGAACATCCGCACGACGAATCCCGCAGCGATCATCGCAAGCGGTACTGCGAGCCAGGCTGACACGTGAAGTGCTTGATACGCCAAAAACCAAATGACGAGAAACGGCAGGATCGTATTGATCATCTGTCGGATGCTGGCCTTGATGTCTGCCTTCTCAAAAGGCGAGACATGTTTGCGCAGCTGTGCGATTTTTTCTTTACTCATGTATTACTTCCTCCTCGGGTTGTTCCAGCGTTCACGACGCTAATGATGATGATGCCTAAAAAATGAAAGAATTGAGCGGCGTACGTGACGATGTCCTCGGAGATTCGAACGTAATCATGCCCATATTGATTAATCGCTTGAATATTTTTAGTACCAAGTAATGATATCATATCATATATTTTTCAGGATTTTGATTTATTAGAAAAGTTTTTTAAAAAATAAGGCTGACAAAAAAGAATGACACGTCTTTTCACGCCCTTTCCTCAGGCGAGACTCAAGTCAGTTTTCCTGCCTTATTCAGGCATGAAATTGGGGCTTGTTTGTCTCTGACAGCGCAAAGATGCGCTTTTCCTGTAGGAGTGGCGTATGACGCGTCACTCTTTTTGTTATGAGGTAAGGGTGGCAGATCATCACTCTGCCACCCTTACCTTTGTAGAGACTGACTGTTGAGTCATCCTCACTGTCATGTATTAGACAATTGGCGGTGATACCAAGATTTGTTCAGCGTTCCATTTTAATCGATCGACGACATTCGCTCCAGACCACTGTTCAATCTGTTGATACGCCGGCATAAGATGAAGATGGTCTGTTGCTTTTTTAGCGTTGGATGCGATGAAGTGTACCCATCCTTTTTGAATGGCACGCTGACAAAATAGCTTCTTCTCTTCTCCGTGATGACCGAGAATACTGTGTGTCGCCAGTTGACAACGCACGCCCTTTTCAATTAGCTGGACCAGACGTTCAGGATGCTCGAGAAGTTCTGCGTTATCTTCCGGTTGCGCAAGGATTGGCAAATACCCGTCTTCGATTAATCCGGTCATGACTTCTTCCGTATAGACCGGTAGCGGATCGTCGGGGCAATCGATTAACAGATAGGCGGTATCCGCTAAAGTCAAGACGTGCCCTTGGTTGACCGCATCACGCAATCCGAGTGTCAAACGCGTCTGTTGTCCCGGATAGACGAGGACAGGAATCTGTCGCTGGGCCAGTAAAACATTCAGCTCTGCTACGATCAATTGGACTTCTTCTGCTGTCGCATGCGTCGCATATGGTGTTGCGATGATTCGGCGCACCTCTTCTGCAGCAGCACGCCGTGCCATGCGGATCGTTTCTTCGACATGAGTCGCTCCCTCATCGATCAACGGCAAGAGATGATTATGAATATCGATCATCGTCCTTCCCCCTTTTCTCATTCGTCGTTCCATAAAAAATGATATCATAAAAGGAAACGGAAAATTCATACATATCCTGACGTTAGAAGGAAGGAGGATGCCTTATGCATCGCGCCTTATCCGCTTTACAATTCTATACCTCTCACACGGAAGTTGATATCAAGCGTCTCCATGAACGAATCCTGCTGTCCTTGTCTTCCTCTTCTTCGCTTCAGGCGACCTGCCTTCATCTGACAGGGATAGCACCCTCGCGACCGTTTCAGCAAGATACGGTTCGTCCAGAAGAGTGGCAACGATTTTTGGACGGTCATCCACACGAGAGCATCGCCGACTTTTATGGTTTCCTTACATCTGTTCCTTTACTAGATGAAGGAGACGAGATGCCGCTCGAGCAGACGACGCCCACTGCAGTACCGAAAAAGCGAGTCTTGTCCTGGCGACTCGTCCTCCTCGCGCTCGCTTGCTTCTGTATTGGTGCGCTTGCTACATGGGGATATCAGACATGGGCGAAGAAAGACGTAATCTATCATTTCGTCTCCACGAAATCGAGTCCGATTTATCGTCATCCTGATTCCTCGACCGTTCTTCAATCCGCCGACTTTGGTGATGCATTCCCTGTCCTCGATATCGTCAAGGATCGTGCGCGTATCCAGCTCCCTGACCGGACGCAGGCATATATGAAAGCGAGCGACCTATCCGAAAAAACGATTGGTTCCATGATGACGGATCAGGCGCTGTTGAAATGGACGGACGCATATATGACGCTTCCGAAACAAACACGAGCGACCGATCTATTGGATGATCCCGCTACGACATGGGTCGGTCTCGGATCACCGAAACAGAAAATCAAAACGGCTGTAGATGAAACATGGACGTATGAGTCATTCACCGTACACCTCATCGATGATCGCGCATACGCCATCGATTGGAAGAGCCCACGCCTTTCCCAAAAAGAGTTGGCGCGTCTTGGGACGTTCCAGCGGACGAATACAGCGGGACGACTGCGCATAAGCACCCATTATCAATTACAGATCATCGAGTCCGAGTCGCGTATTCAGCTGATTCGTCTAACAAAACGGATGTAAAGCAAAATCAAGAAAAAACCGCTCTCTTTATGCTATTATTAGATAAATAATGGAATTTAACGGAGGGTATCCTATGAACATTTTAGTAACAGGAGGCGCTGGCTATATCGGCAGCCATACCTGTCTCGAACTGCTACGAGAGGGTCATGAAGTCATCGTCGTCGACAATTTAAGTAACAGTCATCGGAGTGCCCTTGAACGTGTCGAACACATCGCGGACCGGACGGTCACATTCTATGAGTCGGACGTGCGGGATGAATCGGCACTCGAACGGATCTTCCAAAACCATTCGATTGATGCTGTCATTCATTTTGCCGGTTTAAAAGCGGTTGGTGAATCGGTATCACGCCCGTTGTTCTACTATCAAAACAACCTGATCAGTTCGCTCGTCCTACTCGAAGTGATGGACCGACATGATGTCAAAAAACTTGTCTTTAGTTCATCTGCGACCGTCTACGGTGTGCCGGAGACGACACCAATCACCGAATCTGCTCCGCGCTCCGCGACGAATCCTTATGGTGCGACGAAACTGATGATCGAGCAGATGCTTGAAGACATCGCGTTCGCTGATCCGACGTGGGATATCACATTACTCCGCTACTTCAACCCGATTGGTGCCGATATGAGCGGTCTGATCGGTGAGGATCCAAACGGTATTCCGAACAACTTGATGCCATATGTGACACAAGTTGCTGCTGGAAAACTCGACACCCTTCAAATTTTCGGAAATGATTACGATACGGATGATGGTACGGGTGTCCGCGATTATATCCATGTCGTCGACTTAGCGAAAGGACATATCAAGGCACTCTATCATGATCATTCCGGGATCGAGGCATTCAATCTAGGAACGGGACAAGGGACAAGTGTGCTTGAACTCGTCGCGACGTTCGAAGATGCGACGTCTCTGCAAATCGATCGAAAGATCACGGCACGACGTCCGGGTGATGTCGGATCGTGTTATGCGGATGCTTCAAAAGCAGAACGCCTCCTCGGATGGAAAGCGGAGAAAGACTTGTATGATATGTGTAAGGATGCTTGGCGCTGGCAATCTAAAAATCCAGACGGGTATCAAAAATAATAGGTAGGATAAATCGTTTTACCTGCAATTAAAAAGGGCGATCCACTTCCGATACGAATTCGGAAATGGATCGCCTTTTCAAATTAGCCTACATGCTATTGATCTACTCAAAAGAACCTTTAATCGCTTCACATCCACGAACGATTCAATCGTTCACTCCATCGTGTAAAACGCATCGAGCGTGGCGGTAACACCATCCGACAAAACGTATGGTAATCAATATCCGAGACATAATGGATGAGTCGCATGAGCGCAAACGCAAACGTCAAGGTCGATCCGATCGCGAAGCTGAGACCGTATCCGGAAAAACCGAACGGCGCGATCAACAAGGCTAAAATCCCATTAGAGAAGAAGAACACGCATGAAATCCATGCCGCTCCTTTTTGATCTTCAAAATACAGTAACAAGAGGGTCAAGACGAGAACCATCGCATTCGAGAACGCACCGATCGTCGTCATTTGGAAAATGCTGATCGTTGCTTCAGGTAATGCGAGGTAACCGAGCAACGTCGAGGCGAACAATAAGGTGAACAGCGTAAACAATCCTTGATTTCGAAACAGTCGTTGTAATTCCTGTCGTAAGACGAGTAACATCGCGTCCCGCGCTTTTTCAACTTGATCCAGCGTTCCGCCCTCGTTCGCGTATCCATAGAAGATGCGATACCGTTCATAGAAACGCGTCTCGACGGAAACGACGAAGATCGTCATCGTCGGGATGACCGTCAAATAGGATAAGAAGATCGCCGTATCGTATAACGGATGATAACGGAATGTCCCGAGATGAACAGCACCGCCGTCAGAGAACCAGATGACCCAGTTCCCGACCCACACCCCGATATTGTAGAGAAAACTCGTCCAAAAGAGCGCCGGGTAACAATCAAAATAACTCAAGTAGGTAAACTGATTTTTCGTCCCGCGTTGCGGGAACGTCAACAACATCGAGGTGAATAGACCGAATAACGTGATGACCATGCCGAATGTGAAACCTGCCGTTAAGGCAAGACTTGGTGTCACGATACCCGTTACATACTCCATCAGATACCGATCAATCAGTAAGACCGATCCGACAGCTACGATACCGCCAATCAAAAAGCTGTATGCGACAGCCTGATAGAACTTCGCGGCACTTAAGAATAGGAAATGCACCCAGATCAAATTGATCGTCATGAACAATATGAAGATCAGCCCGTTCAACAAGAACGGAAGTTTTGAGAAGCTGAGGAAGATGAGAAAGGCGATACTGCCTAACGCCATCGTCATCTTCGTCATACCTAGAAATGCAGGAAACAAATCTTCATATCGTTTCTCGTAGAAACAGTCCGCCAAATAGCGCGTGACGACGAGTTGCTGAATACCGAGCAACACTTGTGAAAAAATGAAGCTGTATGAGACGACTAGATTGAAGGTCGTCCGTTCTTCAAAAGAAGCAATCGACAGGAACGTCGTCAGCCACTGGGTCACAGCGATCGTCAAGATGACGATGAGCCATGGACCGGACGTGACGAGTCCAGCGAAAGCATATGCCTTTAACCGAGATGAGAAATAGTCCTCTTGAAACAATTTTTGAAGCTTAAACCCGATGCCCGCCATACGTCACCCCCCTCTCTTGATACAATGTTTGATACTCCGAGATGAAGCGGTGCGTCTGGTAATACGCAAGTGCGCGTTCTTTCCCATTTCGTCCAAAGCGAATCGCTTCTTCCGGATGTGACTGGAACCAGGCACACCGTTCTGCGATCCGGCGAGGATTGACCGGTGGCACGACGAATCCAGCCGGACCGTAAGGATCATCCTCACGTCCGTTGATCAGCTCGGAACATGCACCGACATCAGTGACGACCCACGGTATCCCTGCAGCCATGCCTTCTAGGACAGCCAGTGGTTGACCTTCTGAAATACTCGTCAACAAGCAGACATCAAATGATGGTAGATAGCTCCGGATATCGACCTTTCCGACGAGTTTCACACTCTCTGATAGTTCAAAGAGATCGATTTGTTCTTGGCATTCACGGGCGTATTCCGGATCCTCTTCAAGCGGACCCATGATCGTCATTTCAAATGGAACGTGCATTTCCTGTAAAACCTTCGCGGCATGGATCATCGTCTTGATGTCCTTGATTGGAACAATGCGGACGATTGCGCCGATCCGAAGTACATCTTGCTTTGGAGTATGTCCTAACGCAGCAAGTCCTGTCGCATCAATTCCATTCGGGATGACGCGAATTTTTTCGGCAGGTGCTCCAAGTTCACGCTGTAATTCACCGTTTCGGTCAAAGAGCGTGATGATATTGTCCGCCCCAGCGTAGGCTTCGCGTGATAAGTGATGGAAGAACTGCACCCAGTGCATGCGGTATTCTTGTGGAATCCACATCGCTTGGACGAGCTCCTCTTCTCGTTCACGGGAGTAGATCCCGTGTTCCGTTAAGACGAACGGAACGTGTTGGCGTTGTTTGATCGCCGCTGCGACGAGTCCCGCATATCCCGTCGACGCGGAATGGATCAAATCGACGGTCGGTAAGTCGGCTTGGAGCAGTTCCAGAACAGGCGCATACATGCTACGCCACATCCATAAATAATCGATGAAGGAGCCAGCTTGTCGTTCTTCTCGGTAACTCGTCTTGACGAGATCAAAAAAGAGACGACTTGAGAAAAATTGCGTCGATGTTCCGATCGCCTGACCGAAGAGTGGGAAAATCGACGTGTTCGTCGCTTGGAATCGCATCCATCGTTTGATATCCTCTTCCTGCTCCGGCGTCAACGTCTGTTTTAGCGGACGCGTCTCATGAGTTTGATCGAGTGGAAGGTTCGTCACACCAACGACGTTCGCGGGAAGCGTGTAACGAAACTCTGCTTCCGTCATGCGTGTAGGTGTGATCGTGATCAGCTCGAACTCATGCTCTGTCATTTGTTGAATCAGCATATGTGCCCAACTAGCGACGCCACCACTGACATAAGGGTAACTCCCTTCTAACACTAAACCAATCTTCATTGGGATCCCTCCAGTACCGGTATGCGCGCGAAGTTCTTCTTGAGTTCTACTTCGTATAAATCGTCCGCATCTCCAAGTTTTCGCACTTGCCCGTACGCGAAGGACCCGGTCGCTAGTTTTCCTTCATTGACACGAACGACCATCTTCGAAGGAAGGAGCATTTGACTACCGGAAATCTCAATCGCTGTTTTAGAATAACGAACATCGATTTTCGATTCTTGATACAACTTCATTTTTTTGTAGCCATCGTACTGTGTCATGCTCTCGAGATACGGATAATCCGTATGGATCGTTTTGAACATCTTTTCTATCGAACGTTCCATCGTCGGCCATCCTTGCCCTTTTGAGCGTCGTTCATCAAGGACGTCATCCGGGTGGATGAAGTGCGAGACAAGTCCGAAGTTCGCGACCGCATCTGCTAAGACAAACATGTCTTCAGGCGATTCATTATATCCGCTTGTGATCCGTGGGAAATTATAGAGATTCTTATAGGTCGAATCTGGTTCGAACTCCTGAATGTAACTTCCTTTTGATGGGTCTCCAATATAAAGAGACGCGATAATTAATCCATCCGGAAATGCTTCATTTAAGACGGATAAACCGGTCGGACCAATGATGTTCGAAGGTGGTACATAGCTGCGCAATTGCTCGTTCGGGAAGAAATACTGATGTGCCGTTTTCACTTCTTCGATACCTTTCATCATCTGCTTACGGTTCTCCCAAGTGATATATCCGAGACTCGGATCCATCGTTTCCCCGTTAATGATGAGTGGTTGGTGGTTATATCCATGTAAACCAAGTTCTCCACCCATCTTCAATAATCCGCGTCCGAAGTTCAGCATCGGAAAACGAATGTTTTCAATCAATTGTTTTTCCGTATCATAAATCGCATTCTTGTAGCTTCCGATGATGAATCCGGAATAAATGACATCCTGTTCCTTCGCGACCCGTTGCATGTCTTTCCACCAGACTTCTGCAAAGAAATCTTTAACGGTCAAATCATAGTTTTTCTGAATCGCTGGATTGGAGGCATCTGGTACGGGTGCCGGGAAATCATCGAAGTGCGCTAGCTTTACAGCGACTTGCTGACTGACGAATGTCGGAAACAGTAATGACAGGGACTGGACGAGTAGACCACGCGAGTTTTTTTCGAGTAACGAAGAAGTATTCCAGAACAAGACCTCTCCTTTTCCGTATTCATGGGTCCATAAGATCGGATTCCCATCAGCCTCGATTTTGACGTCGGCATCTTTTAACGTCACATCCGCAATACTATGGACAAACAAAGTAGAAGTCTTCGGTAAATCGATATACCCGGGAAATAAATCTTTTTTGAATGTCATCCCGTTGACGTCCTCTTTAAAATCACCAAAGCGTTCTACCCCTACTAAGTCGCCCCATTTCGGATCAATGAATCGACCGGCGATGTACAAGCGACCGCCTTGTTGGACGAATTTCCGAATGGTCTCGTACGGCCATTCCTTCGTATGTTCACCGGATAAGACAAGCACTGTCCGGTCACTCGGTTGAAGCGTCTTGATGTCTGACGTACGAATCCGTTGGTGATCGATCTTCGCATATTTCAATGCGTACGAGAAATTTTCGATTGCGCCTTTTGACAGGTCGCTATCGTTTTGAAGCAAGTAGACACGAAGTGCCTCCCCTTTTGCTTCAGTCGTTTTCGTGTTTGCTGTCTCGAATGAACGGACCTTCGTTTTTTCAGAAGGAATCAGTCGATGTGGATAATCGAGACGAAACAGCTGTACGATGCCCATCGTCACGAATAAGACGACAAATAATCCAATGAGATAGCCATAAGGTTTCTTATTCATTGGTCTCCTCCTTCCAAACGTTCCAATATGAAGCGATGCTCTTCTGGAATATCCTCTTCTGCTACTGTTGTTCTTAACTGATGGAGCACCGGACCGATCGAAGTCCAGTCCTGCCGTTGAAAGTAATAACGAATCAACGCTAAATATCCGTCTGGCAACGTCGGATGGATCTGAATCATCTCTTCGTAGAAGGAAATCGCTTTTTCCTCTTCGCCTTGACGTATCGCCATTTCCGCTTCCGCTACAATCCGGACGAGATCCGTCGGATAGAGAGCGCGCATTTGTTCTAGCACGAGGTGAAGTCGCTCATCGAGTCGACCGATACCGCCTTCATCTAATAGACCACTGTCGAGGAAGGTTTTACATTCCTGAATGAACAGATGATACGTCGTCACGTCTACCGGATTGAGTTGTTGTTCCCGTAGCCGAAGATTTGCTTCATAACGGTCAAATAAGGAATTTCGGACCGTCGCTGCGTAGTGGACGGTTTCCGAGTCATCATGATCAAGTCCGTATTGCAAATACTTTCCGGTCTCCTTCAAGGACGATGTCGTTAAATGGATCATCGACTGTTTCCGGCGTTTCGCATCCATGTTCAATGCCTCCTTGATCGGAACCATCTCCATATTGTCTGCAGCTTGCTGCTGCAGTCCTTCAAGATTCATCACATCGAACTGCACATATTCATCGTAATCCAGTAACGTATCAGAAGAAGCAAAACGACGGGAAATCAGATAAGCCAGTCCCCCTAGTACTTCACCGAGAAGTGGTAGGACGGCACTGAACAAGCACACGAACGTTAAGATCCCTCGCTCTTGCTCCGGCAATCGAAAGACGAGTACACGATAAGCCAATACGATGAGTAAAAGATGAAGTACATAAAGAATGAGCAGGAGTGCCGTCATTGGACACGCCCTCCTTTTTGAACGTACACAGCCTTGATTCGTTCAAGGAATCGGTTCGCATGTTCTTGAGGTGTTCCGGGTAATAAGAATTGAAGATGCTCAGTGTTTTCATCAAAACCAATCAGGTCGATTTCACGCATCGATTGCCGCAAGATCAATTCCAGTTCAATCAGAGAAAACGGTGTATTGCGAATATCAAGCTGTACGAGGCTATACGGCTGACCATAATGCTCGCGTCGATATTCTTGATACTTCACTTTCTCCTCGAAGTGCTCTCGTTTAAAGATGCGCGTGCCTTCGATCAATTCATGACGCGTCTCAATCCATTCCATCAACATCGCTTTCTCGATGCGCGACCCTGTCCAATCGACGATCAATTGCATGACGTGCATCTCATAGTTCGTCAAACGTTCGAAGGCGATCGATTGAATGACGACGACTTCCTGGATGCGTCCGTCATAACGGATTGGTGCAATCAGTAACGGGACATCTGTCTCATCTATTGTCCGGATGGCAATCGCCTGTTTCTGGAACATCCGTTGATAGATGCCTTGTTCCGGATCGATGAACATCGTTTGCGGCAACAGTTCCTTATCACCAAAACGAATATGCAAACGAAGCGTACGACGTGACGCATCAACGTGATAGATCGCGATTTCCTTCGCATCGAAGGAATCCTGTAAGATTTGCAACAGCTTATCGCGTACGATGTCCGCGACGGATTGATCAAGTTCTGTTCCGATCCGGTAAATGTTCGTCAACGTGTGATTGGATTCAAGCACTTTGTTACGCATTGCCTCTTGCGCAACGCGCAATTTTTCGAGCGTATCGCGCAACCGTTCGTTCTCTTCTGTCACTTCCTCTTGTCGTAAGCGTAAGGATAGATAACGTTCTTGGAAAGAAGTACTGAACATGCCGCATGAAATCGCGACTAAGAAGTGCAAAATGATCCATGACAATTCGCCACGATCATAAACGAAGAGTAAGACGTCTTCTCCCGCCCAGGCGAGAGAACTCAGGTGATAAATCATCGTAAACAGAAAACTCGCGAATGCTCCGAGGAGTCCATAACGGAGAGAAAAAAGTAAAATATAAAAAATAAGCGGATCAATCGTCCATTTTAAGATCGAAAGGTTAAACATATAGTCTAAAGTGCCGATAATAAGAATACTAACGATCATCTCAATCCACTTGATGCCTTGCCGGTGCTGAGTATATATCATTTTATTCACTCCTTTTGTTTTTTATCGGTATGAAGATGGAAGAAATGTATCGTTGGAACACTACAATTTCATATCGAGAAGGGCAAACTTACTGAAAAGTAAGGGCGCAAAGACATGGGTCGTCGATCTACGGATACCGATCGCCAGTCTGCAATGCCGCGGCCGCTCTCTGATAATTAATCAGGAGGCTATCAACATGGGTATTATCTCACTCAAGCGCATGACGTCTATTTTGTGCATTCTTTTATTAGGAGTGCTCTTCATGTCGTCACTAGACGCAAAAGCAGAAAAATCCAATCCATTGGACAATGCGAAGTCGTACAAAGTTTACTACGACGCACCGTCAGCAGCGAAAATCAAAAAGATGCAACAATACGATGTCATGATCATCGAACCCGTCTTTTATTCCGCTGCACAAATTAAACAGATCCAACAAAACGGTACAAAAGTATACGGCTACATCAACACGATGGAAGCAGACAACTGGAATACGGATTTGATGGGACAACTCGTCGAGTCAGACTTTTTCCATCGCGATGGTCAGCGTATTCATTACGCTGAATGGGATTCGTACTTAACGGATATTACATCGAAGCACTACCAAGCTGTTTTAATGAAAGAAGTCGAGAAACAAATCGTCCAAAAAGGACTAGATGGCGTTTTCCTCGATACAGTCGGTAACATCGATAACGAACATGCCGACCAGCCTGCCGTTCTTGAACAACAACGGGTAGGAATGACAAACTTCTTAAAATCACTAAAAACAAAACATGCGTCTCTATCACTGATCCAAAACTGGGGATTCGGAACGTTGAAATATCATACGTATCCTTATGTCGACGGCATCATGTGGGAGAACTTCAATTATTCAACGGTCGCCAACGATCAGTGGTCAAAGGATCGGATGACAGACCTCCAAAAATTGAGTCAATCTCAAGACATCAAAACATTGACGATTTCTTCTGTACAAGGAACAAAAAGTGCGACACTCGCTCAAAAGAATGGATTCCTTCACATGAAATCAAACGTCGATTTGAATTACAATAAATTCTAAACCCTTTCATATACCACCTTATAAAATGACAGTGAATCCCATCACTTGTCAAGTATCTGGCATATGCTTTACTTCGAAGATGAAGGACCATTTCCCTCTAAAATCTGAGGAAAATGGTCCTTTTTGTCTCGATAGAAATCTATTATGTCAAATACTGATATACAGTATTTGACACTACTTGTTTTTAATTATATATTTTAGAAAACTATTTGTATAGATTGGATGTCTTATATATGATTCAAAACTGGATGATTCAAGGGTCCATGATATTCGCCCTGACGTATCTCCTTTTAGCCACATACCAACTGATTCGTAATAGAAATAGTGAAATCGCAGGCACTGTCATCCTGATTCTCTGGTTTGGCAGTTACTTGTTGGTCATCGACGTCTTATTTTTATCATATGCATTGATCTGGCAAGTCATTCCTTTTGTTATACTGGCTTATCATCGAGAAAAAAGAGCGTTCTTCAGTATAGCGCTCATCACTTTAATGAATACAGGAATGAAGGCAGATATCGAGCAAGCGCTCCTTTCAGTAGTGGGCATCGTGATTCTCTCCTCACTCCTACAAAAAAAGACATATCTCGCTCTACGCTTAGGTATGCTGCATCTTCTGATCGGAAGTACCATTTTGTTCTTCCTACCGGATCGAACGCTTTCCACGATCGTCTTTCACGTAAGTCTCACGTTATTGATGTACGGTATATTCCTCTATCTGTTGCCGCTGCAGCAACGCCACCGAAAACAGCTCGAGGTCTATCAACATTTAGCGGAGTATGATGCGTTGACGGGGCTTGCTAATCGGCGGGCATGGGAATTACGTGCCAAGACACTCGCTGGTCAATCTTCGACCTATCACTTGATCATCCTTGATTTGGATCAGTTCAAACAAGTGAATGACCAATATGGTCACTCTAATGGTGATGCCGTGTTGGAACAGTTCGCAAAAATTTTAGAGCGCAATACACGCCCAGAAGATTTAGTCGCTCGGATGGGTGGCGAAGAATTCATCGTGCTCCTGACCGATCTAACGGCAGAACAAGCGACTACCATCGCTGAACGGATCCGTCAGGAAGTCGAACGGCATACGTTCCGTCTATTAGACGGCTCTTCGATTCACGTCACGACATCAATCGGACTCTCTTCCGGAAAGCGCGACATTCCTGTCCAGCACTCGATGGAACTATCAGATCAAGCGCTTTATCAAGCGAAACGATCCGGACGAAACATCGTTCGGATTGCAAGTCATCTGTTATAAAAGCAAACGACCCGAATGTATGATCCAAGCGGATTACACATTCGGGTCTTTCTAATGTTTCGGTTTCATTTTTTAATTACTAGGAACAAGCTTCAAATAAAAAGTCACGATGTCCAGTTAAAGTTAATTAAAACTGCGAGATAGACATCATACGTACAATTTTATTTTTATCATAATAAATCTCGACTTTTATTCTAGCTGAATAGTAGGTTATATACGAAAAAATATCAAACCGATCAATTCGATTTTTATTAATATCAAATAAATAATGTACAGCCGATTTATACTTATTCAGTTTATAAGCATCACCAAATGCATGTATTACTTCTGTTTGATTAATATTACGTTTCAGTATAGAAGGGATTAAAGTCATATTTTTAATTCGATTCGAATACTTCTGTTCAGCTGTAGTCTTATTTGTATATATTACCCCTTGGACCATTGGACCATGAAAAACGCTCTCTCTTACACCAATGGCTGCTTCAACACCTTGAATTTGATTAAATGGCGTCGAAAATGGATACGCCTCTTCGAACGTTCCGCTTTTTTCAATGCTCGACCAGTGTCTCTTTAACCAGTCGACGTCGGATAAGCTTGCTAGCGGTGCTTGCGTCACCTTTCCTTTTAACGTGACGGACAATCCTTCGTACGTTGCTTTTAACGTATAGCTCCCCGGTTTGACGCCGTAGATTATTCCTTTTTTGGTTTTAATTGTTTTTGATGTCGTCGACCAGTTGACTCCTGTCCGAATCGTTTTCGTCTTCCCATTGAATTGTCGGACCGATAGTTGGAGTGTCTGTTTCTTTCCGGCTTGAATCGCCGCATGTACTTTCGGGATCAGAATCGATGTCGTGCGTTCCATAACTTTACTGCCGTCGTAAAGATTCGTTCCCTCTTCTGAGCCGATCATGATCGTATTGGCTTGATCCGTCATTGCAATCGGTCCCTTAGTAAAATCATCTCTCTTATCGAGAGATGTAAAAATGCGGCGTCCCGAACGATCAAACAGGCGGAACTGCTCATCTTCATCAAGTGTTGCAACATATGACCCAGAAGGATCGATCGCAACAGACTGGACTCCTCGGTCTATTGCTGTTACGAATCCACGTGGAGCGACCGTTTGAAAGTCATTTTTTCCATCGTAGACATGAACAGCTGTCGCATCTTCTGCGACGACAAGTACATCGTCACGCGTGACATCTATGTCATTTAAAACCGTGTCATCTACGGAAGGGATTTCACGAATAAACTTTCCGTCGTGTGTATAAACGTAAACAGCTTCTTCTCCTTTAACATATACGTATTGCTTCGAAGTCAATAGTTCTCCGAATTGTTGCGTTCCTCGAACGAATGTAACGACTTTCTTATCTAAATCATATCCAATTAACTTACCTTCATCTGATTCATCTGCCAAAAAAATGACGGTATGTGAATTCGGAACGAATACTGCATACGAAAAATTTTCTACTTTTTCTTGATTGATAGAAACCGTCTGTACTTTCGATTGCATGGGTTGTAACGTAGCATCATAGACAACAAATCCATCTTCTACTAAAGCAACATGACGAGTCCCGTCATCGGATACGGTGAAGTCTTTCATGTCTTCTTCTAAAGTGTGTATTTTAGCACCTGTTTTTACGTCGAATGCTTTACTTCCGAATTCATTTGCGTCCATCGCCCAAACACGGGATTGATCTGCTGATATGACCAGCTTCTCTGCTGAAGCGATAGCAGCCGTATTTGGAAACGAAACGATTGCGGAAACGTTACTTCCACCAAGGCATAGTGCACTCACGATCCCAATCACTAAACTTTTTTTCATGTTCCATCTCTCCCTTCGGTTATCTATCCATTTTTTAAGCTGTTCCCTGCTCAAAATAGGACTTGATACGCGCAATATCTTTTGACTCGACTGTCAGTGGTTGCTTTTCGATATAAGCGCGCAACTGGTTGACGTCATTCGTAACGATCGTCTTTTGACTTGTCACGTCGAGAG
The DNA here is from genome assembly GCF_018619045.1 of Exiguobacterium sp. s161. NCBI lineage: Bacteria > Bacillati > Bacillota > Bacilli > Caryophanales > Exiguobacterium > Exiguobacterium sp. s161. The sequence continues at coordinate 207,360 of NZ_JACSNH010000001.1, read as the reverse complement.
CGGTCTCATGATCGAATAAGACGACACCTTGAACCCAGAGATTTTTTACTACCGGACGTAAATTATTTGCTAAACGGTAGACATGCGTCCCTACTTGTTTCGTCGGATTGTAGAACTCCTTACCGTATACGCCGCCTTGACGTCCCGTTTTTTCGAGATACCAGTTTTTTTCTGCTTCGTCACCGTAAACGCGTCCACGCATCGACTTCATTTCAACGACATAGATGCCTGTCGGTCCAACGACGACTGAATCCAGTTCGCTTTGCTTACCTTGCCATTCAATGAACACGTTCGTGTAGATATCGTAGTTCTCAGGCAGCTTCGCTAACTGACTCGTCAATCGCTTCTCACCGTTTAAACCGTGAAGCTGGATCCGATATTCTTCCGCTGAAATTCCCGCTCGTGATGAACTTCGTTTCGAGAAGTAGACAACAAGAATAATGCCCACGACGATACCGACTAACGGTTGCAGGAATAATAATAAAAACGCAACTACAAGACTGAGTATGATCTGCAGCGTTCCTTTTTGTTTTTCTTGCTTGTATGTTGAAATCGATTGCTGTAGATGTTGCGAACCATTATGAACCTTCGCCATGGATGAATACTCCCTTTCCTTCAGTCATTGGACGAGCTTCAGAACGTGGTCCTTGAATTCCCGAAACGCCTAATCGATAAAATTCCTGATAGAGTGCCTGCTTCTTTGCAAAAGAAACGTGATGACTCATCATGACTTGTTCATTGATACGTCGTGCATAGTTCCAGGTCGTCGGTGAATTTAAGAAATTCCGCCATTTCCGGAACGTCCGAATCATTTGATCGACTTTGCGGTCGTCCAGTACTTCGTAAACACAAATCTTCATCAACTTACTTAAATAAAAATAACGGCGGATACTACGAATAATATAAGATACAAAAAGAGAAGGAATCGCGATCATAACTAACCCTATAACAATGGTTGCTATTACTTCTGTTTGTTCTGCCATTCAAACACCCCTTTCATCTATTCATATTCTACAATCTGTCTTACATTTAATTCCTTTTATTTTTCTCTAATGAAGTAAAGTGTTTTTTTATTTTTGTAATATACCTATAACAATTTTTGAAGCCATTAAAAAACGTGTACACCCCCTCGGGCGTACACGTCTGATTCACTGGAATCGTTTCAGGAACGCTTTTAATTCTTCATGCATTTCAGGATCCTTCATCGCATATTCAATCGTCGTCTTGACGAAACCGAGTTTCTCACCGACATCATGACGGTTCCCCTCGAAATCAAACGCATAGACCGCTTGGTCCGCATTCAACCGTTCGATCGCATCGGTCAATTGAATCTCGCCCCCAGCGCCTTCTGATTGATTCTCCAAGTAATCAAAGATATCTGACGTCAAGACGTACCGACCCATGATTGCAAAATTCGAAGGCGCTGTCCCGGACTCCGGTTTCTCGACGAATCGGCGGACCGGGTAAAGTCGTCCCTCTTTATCGAGTGGATCGATGATTCCGTAGCGATGTGTTTCTTTCGGTTCGACTTCTTGGACACCGATGACGGACTGACCGGTCTCTTCGTAGGCGTCCATCAACTGCCGGATCGCCGGCGTCTCCGATTCGACGATATCATCACCGAGCAAGACGGCGAATGGTTCGTCGCCGATGAATTGACGAGCCGTCCAAATCGCATGACCGAGTCCTTTTTGTTCTTTTTGGCGGACATAAAAGATATTCGCGAGATTCGTCGAGGCACATACTTTCTCGAGTAAATCTAGTTTTCCCGACGCTTGAAGTGCAGCTTCTAGTTCATATTGATGATCAAAATGATCCTCGATCGCACGCTTGTGTTTCCCGGTCACGATGATGATATCTTCGATTCCTGCGGCAGCGGCTTCTTCCACGATATATTGAATCGTCGGTTTATCGAGGATTGGTAACATCTCTTTCGGCATGGCTTTTGTTGCCGGTAAAAAACGTGTGCCGAGCCCCGCAGCTGGAATAATGGCTTTTTTGATTGGTTTTTTCATGACATTCGCTCCTTCGATCATTCAGTATGCAGCCAGTTCATCAGGTTGCGGTAATTTTCGATGCCTTGTGTTTCATATAACCCAGGTTTCGTCCGCACATGTGGGAGTGGTCGTTCGACGATCTCGACCATCTTTTCTGCGAATCCCGTGACGTCTCCTTCAGGGACGAGGTAACCATTTTGACCATCTTCGATGATTTCACGCGGTCCGTACCGAACGTCGTAAGCAATGACAGGACAGCCGACATTAATGCTTTCCATGACGGTTAGTCCGAATCCTTCAAAGCGACTCGTCAATAACGACGCACGGGACGCAGCGAATACTTGGTCCGGTGTCGATGTGAAGTCGTGAATGAGAACATCTTCCTCGATATTCAGTAAATACATCATCTGCTTCATCAACGCTAGTTGTCCATCCTCATCCGCTCCATACAGCGCAAGCTTCGTCGGATGTCCCGATCGTTTGAAGATTGCGTAACTGCGGAGCAAGTGCTCGAGTTGCTTTTGTTTTCCAAAGCGTCCGATAAAACAGAATTGATCCTCTACATGCGTCCGGTCGATCTCGACCGGTTTGATCGAGTGCGGAATGACTGCGAACTGATCATCCGGTATCGGAAAACGCGCTTGAATCTCGTCTTTTTGATGTGTCGTCAAGACGAGATATTTTGCCACACGATCCGATCCTTTGAGAGCGGTTTGGTAAGATTTTTTGATTCGTTGCTGATCTAATTCCAAATGAGAATTATGGAACACGAGAATATTTTTTGTCCGTACCTGACAGTTGAGCAATGACCAGTCGAGAAGTCGCGCATCGTTGAAGACGATATCTCCATCCGTCAAACGATGATTGAAGTAGTAGAGAAATAAATCCTTTTCAGTCTGAAAGGTATGGACAGGACGTCCAAGTTGGTAGGTTTGAATCGAAATCAATTTATTCCGTTTTTGTTCCTCATAATGTTTTTCGCAGTAGATATGACCTTCTTGGTCATAAAATTGTTCATGAATTTTTTTATGCGTTTTTGGTGAGTATCGAATCTTGCGATGCAATCGACCGTTATCGTTATATTGCCAGCGCTCGACTTTTTTCTTCGATGCAGGACTCATGAAGTCTTCAAATGACAGCTGATCACTCGCTTCATGGTACTTCCGGTATAAGACATATGTGTCCCCGTCATAGTACCGGACTGTGTCTGTGTCTACCTGCACAGCTCGTAATCCTTCGATTCCCCGGGAAGTCACAAGCGGTGTCGTAGCTTCATATAATCGATTTCCGGAGAGCCATTCGTAGATATTCTCGATTTGCGTCGTCTCGCTTAAAATGTTCTTTTCTCTAAAGATTTGTACGATACGATCGTATGCTGCATCATAGTTGGTTGTAAGGATCGTTGTCGCATAGCCAAGGTGTTTTTCGATCATTGCGATTCGACTGAGGAGCGACTTCGTGCGTCCCCCATGTTGTGCCGGTAATGTCGAAGTCATCGTATACAGCATGATTCACACTTCCTTTTTCCCGTTCTCCGAACCTATTCTCTGTTAAGACAGACAGTCGCCTGTTTTCTTTTTCATATTTCAGCATCTTTTATTATTTCCGATCTGCCTCTCTCAGAAACTTCAACGAGCATATTGTTTACTCTTCCCTCTTTTTTAACGGTTTAACAGCAGGTCCTTCCATCACTGCCCCGTCGTGTGCAAAGCGCGAACCATGGCACGGACAGTCCCATGAGCGTTCGGCTGCATTCCACTTCGTATCACATCCCATATGGGTACACGTCGTTGAAACGAGATGAAGACTTCCGGCAGGATCACGATATCCCCCGACTGTCTTTCCATGATGCCGCACAAGTCCTCCTTCGTCAGGCTGAAGATCTTTTGCGTCACGATGTGCTTTTGATACTTTCCCTTTTACGAGTTCGATCGCGACATCCGCGTTATTCTTGATGAATTGGGTCGCGTCGACTGCTTTAAGTTTTGATCGCGTCGGATCAAACAGATGTCGAAACCGATTCGGTGTCCCAGTTAAAAGATCACTGAGTAACAGTCCTGCCGCAATACCATTCGTCATGCCCCATTTTGCAAATCCGGTTGCGACAAAGACGTTCGGGTCATCTGCTGTCATTTGACCGACATACGGGATGTGATCCAGTGTAATTAAGTCCTGCGCCGACCAAAATCGGTCGAACGTTTCCACTTGAAAGGCGTTCGTCGCAAAATCAGCTAAGTGCTGATAACGTGCCATCGTTTCCGTTTCGTGACCCGATAAATGATTTTCACCACCAAACAGTCCTAATCGACGACCGTCCGAAGTACGTGTGTGTCGTAAAGAACGACTTGGTTGATCGGCACTCATGAACATACCGTCAGGAAACGAATCGTCGACGAATCCTGAAACGATGTACGATCGATGAACTTCAAGCTTCGAAAAATATAATCCTTTGAAATCATGAAACGGAAAATGGGTTGCGATCACGACCTTCTTAGCTTCAATACGATGTCCATTCTCAAGGACGATCGTCGGTGTTCGATTACTTTCAATCGTCGTCGCCCGTGACTTTTCATACAGCGTCCCACCTTGTCGGACGAAATGTTCTGCTAAGCCCTGTAAGTACTTGACGGGATGAAACTGTGCTTGATCGCGCAGAACGACCGCCCGCTTCACGGTGTACGGCAACTTCTTCTGTACTTCATCTGTCGCATCGCCACCGTTTATCTCAAGACGAGCATACGCTTTGATTTCACGATCCATCGCATTCTCTTTTGAAGAAGAGACATACAGATACGCATCTTGGGTCTCAAGCTCACACGCTAGATCAAGACGTTCGACTTGATGACGAAGAAACGTAATAGCTTCTTCATTTGCTTGATAATAAAGTCGTGCCTTGTCCTCTCCTACACTTTTGATCAATTGATCATAGATGAGACCATGTTGAGACGACACTTTTGCCGTCGTATATCCAGTCGTACCAGCTGCCACCTCTTCTGCTTCAATAACACCCACGTCATACCCTCGTTCTGCGAGTTGCAAAGCGGTGACTAAACCGGCAATGCCAGCTCCAACGATGACGACATCATGTTTTGTGTCTGTCTCAAGGGGTGGATACGATACACCAGCAGATGATGCTTTCCAATACGATGACGGGAAACCGGATAATTCAGACATACAAAAACTCCTCTCTTCAAACAGGCACAACGATCAACTTCGATAGTATTAGTGCTTCCCTGTCTGCGACAAAACATGCACAAAAGATATTTTTTATATAAGAACGTCATCCGAAGTTTTTGGACCTTAAATATGAGCAACAAAAAACAGCCCCTTTTTAATCAAGAGGCTGTCCATATTCATGAACTTAGTTTTTCCGCTTGGCGTTCCAGCAGTCCGAGGCGGCGAATCTTTTTCTCCTCGACGACGGCGACAATGGCGAGGGCGATTAAACCGAACAGTAACGCAGCATTAAAGATGACGAACGTGTCACTCCAACCGTGCAACGTAACGGAACCGATCGTTAGACCGTTCGTTTCCGGGTCAGCGATTTTTGCGAGACCGACTTTCGCGATCGAATCACCGAACAAGTAACCGAACGTACCGACCATCCCGTTCGTGACCGTTGTCGCTTGTTTCGGTGCGAAGCTGATGACCGAGACACCGATCAAGAGCTGTGGTCCATAAATGAGGGCACCGAGTGCAAACAATGAAGCGTAAATCATGACTTCACTCGTACCGTAACGATAACCAAGAACTGCGACAGCCGTCAGTAAGAGACAAATCGCGGCAACGAGTGCGCGGCGCCCTTTGAGTAAGTCGGATACGTAACCCCAAATCATACTGCCGCATAACGCACCAATTTCAAAGAAGAAGATCGTATTGACAGCACTTTCCGTACTGAAGTGCAAGTGTTCCGTGACATAGAGCGGCGCCCAGTTATCAATCCCGATTCGGACGATGTAGACGAAGACGTTCGCGATACAGAGCGTCCAGATCCAGGGGTTCGAGATGACGTACGTTTTAAAGATTTGCCATTTTGTCATACTTTCTGCAGCGATATTTTCCGGTTCAATCGGTTCCTCGAAGATTTCTTCACTCCGGTTCCACCCGAGTTCCTCCGGATCATCCTTCCCGATGAACATCCCGACGATCCCGATGACGAGCGCGATCGCAGCTGGGAAGATGAACATCCCGACGACACTGCCGTTAAAGAAGACGTTCGCTCCCCAAAGGGCGAGACCCCCGGCAATCGCTCCACCGATGTTGTGCGAAACGTTCCAGAAACCGAGGTAACGCCCACGTTTTTCAAACGGTGTCCAGCGGGCAATCGTCGAGTACGACGATGGTCCCCCGACCGATTGGAAGAATCCACTGAGCCCCCAAAGAACCATCAAGAGACCGACTGGACTTCCACCGGCACTCATCAACAGTCCCATCGCGGTGACGATCAAAGACGATAAAATTAATAAGAACGAGATGACACGTTTCGTGTTTTTCCCGTCAACGAAGTAGCCGAGCAATGTTTTCCCGATTCCGTATGTAATCGAGAAGGCGAAGCCGATATAACCAAGTTCCGTCGTCGTAAAGCCCAGTTCCTCTTTCAAGAGCGGTTGCGCTGCCTTGAAGTTGTTTCGGATGAGATACATCGCCATATATGAGAAGAAGACGACTAAGAAGGCCTTTAAGAATTGTTGTAACCATTGTTTCCGTTGTACTTCGATTGGTATGCCGGCATTCGGCAATTTTTTGATGCTGAAGAAGCCCATCTTCCATTTCCCCTATCTGAATCAGAGTCTTCGCATCATTTGTCCTGGAGCTGATTGAATCGACGGAGATAGTCCCGGTAATCGGCGACGATATCCTGTCCGACGTTTTGCTGGATCGGTTGTGTCTTCGCGATCGCATAGGTCGGCGTACCAAACGAGACTTTCCGCAAGATGGCCTGACCGTCTGCTGAGAGCACGAAACGCATGAAGGCGTTCGCCTGCTTTTGTTGCGTCCGTCCTTTCAGCTTTGAAATCGCGTTGATCGAGTACGTATCGAGTGGAATGCTTTTGACCGGATAATACTTTTCGCGCAGCGATTGTTGATCCCCGATGAAATTGACACCAAGCATCGCTTCCCCACTGGCGACATACGACGTCGGTGCAAAGCCGTTCGCCGTGAACAGTCGCGTTCGCTCGATTAACTGGCGTAAGACATCTTCCGCCTTCGTCCCGTATCCGTCAAAGACCGCTTGCAGAATCGTCGCACCGGTACCAGAATGGTTCGGATCCGGCAAAATCAACTCGTCCTGATACCGCTTCGCCGTCAAGTCAGCCAGCGTTTTCGGATAAGCTACTGCTCCGAACCGCTCGTTCCAAACGTCTGTATTGATGACGATCGCGAGGCGTTCGACTTCATAGCCGATCCAGTAGCGATCCGGATCCTGCAGTTCCGCTTGATCCATGTCGCTTGGGAACGGTGTCGATAATCCCCGTTGTTTGAGCGTCTGGTGGGCATCCCACGTTCCGCCGATGATGACGTCGGCGCGCGGATGATCCGCTTCCTTCGTCACACGCCGGACGAGTTCTTCTGTCGACAGGCGCACGAACTCATACGTACAACCCGCCTGCTCACAATATGACGACAGCAAGGCGCGACCGATATCCTCTTTCGCGGAGACATACGCCGTCAAATGCGGAACGGTTTCCCGCGCGGCTGTCCCCTGCTTCGTCTGTTCATTGTTGCGGACGATCCAAATGCTCATGAGACAAATGATACTCAGCAAGAAGAGCATTCCTTTTCTCATCGATCTGCCTCCTTCCCGGTCGGCAGGAGTTGTCCTTTTAAATAGAAAGTGTTTCCATTGTCATCATCCATGTACTGAACGCTAAACAACGTCTCGTACACGGTGATATTCAGCAGATTGGCACGCGTATTCTGCTCATTCTTGAACCGCTGGAGCTTGAGAATGCGCGGCTGCCGCTGACTCGCATCAAGTGCCTGACCGACTTCTTCGTAGTCCGTCATCGGCTCTGCTTGCGCCAGGCGACGCTTGACGTCTTCACGCTCGCGTGCGGTTAGAGTACGCGACCGTCCCGCTGCATACCATGTCACGACTTCCGCCTCAGCAAACTGACGCGCGAGCTGTTCCGGTTCGTGGTAGGCGTTTAAGAACCGTGCTTTTAATGTCGTCGTTTGGGTGCTGGGACGTTTCGCGACACATTGTCCATTCAGTGTCATGTTTTCCCCGAGCGAGAACGTCCACGTCGTTCCGTTTAAAAAACGGAGCGTCCCGTTAAATGTCGCAGTATCTGCTGGACAGGTCCCGTTTGTCACCGTCTTCATTTGCTTCAATAGCGTCGTGATGCGCTGGACTTCCGTTCCGTCTTCTACCGTCTGCTCCCCCCATGCCCGGTGACGTAATGTCAACTCAGTCGGCAGCGAGTCATCGGAAGCATTCAGTCGTTTCGGTTCATCGAGGACATGTAAGCGTCCGAAGACCGTCTGCTGAAGCAAAAGAAGACCGAGGGCAAACAAGACCCCCATCAGGAAGAGATAGGCGATGGTCGATGCTTTCATGATTCCTCTCCTTGCTTGATTCTTAGATTACGGGGCAATTGTTTCGTAAATCCGGTCGAATTGTTTCGTAAATGTATCATTTGTAAGCGATTACATCACGTTTGATCGGCTAATCGGAAGGTAAGTGTGATACGTGTACCGCTCGTATCACTTTCAAGTGCAAAATCGCCACCTTGTTCCTGCATCAGACGTCGGCATAGCGGTAGACCGAGTCCATTCCCACTCGCAGTCGTCAGACTATGTTGCTCCTCCTTCCATTCGGTAAGGACAGCTGGATCCATACCAATTCCGTCATCTGTCATGAGAAGTTGTAAGCTCGTGTCCGTACTGACTGCTGCGAACGTCACCGACATCGCGTCACTGTACTTGACGGCATTCTCGAGAAGATTTAACAAGACTTGCTTCGTCTGATCCGGTTGTCCGAGCACGTAAATAGAAGGAACATCTTGTTCGACTTGAATCCCTTGTCCGTCAAGTCGCAGTTGCATGATGAATAAGGCGTCTGCGAGCAAGGCATCGAGTGCGAACATCGTCGACGTCGCGTGGCGTTCGTTGCGCTGTTGTTTCGCCTGTTCGAGATTATGCGAGACGAGTCGTAATAAGCGCTGGCTCTCGACTTCGATGTAGTGGTAACAGTGTGCCGCTTCGTCTGGCGGCAGTTTCGGAATTAACTCGACATAGCCCATGATCGCCGTCATCGGTGTTCGGAGTTCATGGGTGATGTGATCGATGAACGTCTGTTGATCATTTCGTTGTCGCTCCAACTGCCCGATGTTGTGCTGAATCGCGTCAGCAAGCGTCGAAAAGTCCGCTGCCAGTCGATTCAGTTCTTCGTATGGATAGGCTGGAAGTGCGTTTGCATAATGCCCCTTCGTCAAGGCATGCGAGACGCTACGTAAATCGTCGATTGGTCCAATTAACGTCTTCGCCATCCGCCGCGCTGTCCAAACGGCAATCACAATCAACATCAGAAACACACCGGTGAAGACATAGGTAAATTGTCGAAGCAGTTCCGCTTCCGTCCGGAGATCGACGAGAAAGCGGACTGAACCGATGACGTCTGTCTCACCATACAGCGGGCTCGAGAAGAATAGCACAGGAACATCGGTCTCTTTGAGGAACAGATAACTCGATTTTCCTTTTAAGGCTTGATCAATGTCCCCTGCGAGAAGCGGTAATTGATCGCGCTCCGAATCGGCGAGTAGTTCCGCATTCGGTCCGAACAGTTGGACGCGCGCGTCAAACCGGTCTGCTAAATATGAAGCGATTGGGACAGCCGTATCGGCGAGCGAGTCCGTTTCTTCGCTCGCGAGATAGTTCGTCGTATAGAGTTCTGCTTCCCGACTCAGTTTTTGGACAGACTCGACAGCGTTCTCATAGAGGTTCGATTGGATGAAGGCATAAAGAATCAAGAAGAGAACGAGCAGTGCCGGAACGAGGAGCAAAACGAAGTTTTCCGTGATGACTTGACGTAGCTTCATGCGTCGACCCATTTGTAGCCGACACCGTAAATCGTCTTGATCCGCTCCCCTTGCGCTCCGAGTTTCTTCCGTAAGCGCTGGACCATAATATCGACGGCACGGGTCTGACCGGAGAAGTCAAAGCCCCAGACCTGCTCGAGCAGTTCGTCACGCTCGAAGACCCGTTTCGGATGGGTCAGGAAGAGTGCGAGCAACGCATACTCTCGGTACGTCAGCGGCAACGGTTGACCATCGAGACGAATGACGCGTTCTTCCGGATCAACCGATAAGAAAGGATCCGTCACGACAGGCATGGGTGGTGCGACCGTCTTTACACGTTTCAACAGATTTTTCACACGTAAAACGAGCTCTGTTCCATTAAACGGTTTCGTCATATAATCATCCGCTCCGAGCTGCAGACCGATGATCTTATCATTCATTTGATCACGTGCTGTCAGCATCAAGATCGGCAAATCAGGTGTCGTCTTCCGCAGCTTGGGAATCAAATCGAAGCCGGTCGTATCCGGGAGCATCAAATCGAGGACGATCAAATCAAACGTCTGCGTCTCTTGCAATGCGAGTGCCGTTGCCCCGTCCGCTGCCGTCTCGACCGTCTGACCATCGAGCTCAAGTTGTAGTTTGACGAGATGCCGGATGCTCGCCTCATCATCAATGACAAGAATATGCATAGGAATTCCTTCTTTCTAGACAATCTTTTCTGGCCCCTAGCGTATCATGGAATCGTTTACACGGTCAGCTCACTTTCATCATAACTATAAATATGCTTTGGATAATCAACGTCTCATCACCTGTAGGATTGCTTGATAAAACCTCATAAGTTTGATACTTTTTTATACATTTTCAGAAGACGCATAACATGTATACGATCCCTCAAAAAAGGGTATCTAGATTACACCTTTATAATTCGATTAATCATTCCACTCTGTCGAGGTGACTTCGTCCATCATGCCAACCCACACGATGCATTCTCATACTGACTTTTTACTCATCACGTTGTCTTATCTCATTGCAGCGACATCCGCTTACATCGCAATCGAGCTCGCTGGTCGCGTCAAAACGGCAACTAATCGTTCAAAACATGTTTGGCTAATTGCCGGTGGATCAATTTTAGGTCTTGGCATCTGGTCGATGCACTTCGTCGCGATGCTTGGACATGGTACCTTGAAGGATGCCACTTATTCTTTTCCGCTCGTCTTTCTGTCCGTCATTATCGCGATGATTGGATGTATTTTAGGATTTTATCTTGTCTCACGCCAGATGTCCCGTGAATCATTCGTCCTCGGAGGCTTTTTAATGGGCAGTGCGATCGCAGGGATGCATTATGTTGGGATTGCGGCTTTGCAAGGAATGACGCTTCAATATCACCTAGGATATGTCTTGCTATCGATTTTAATTGCGATTGCAGCTTCTTGGACTGCGCTCTGGATTGGCTTCTTCTCTCGATATGCGAAGCAACAGATGATGATTCAGACAAAAGTTTTCTTTGCCTTTGTCATGGGAATTGCAATTTTTGGGATGCATCACGTCGGTATGCTTGGTTTAAAATTTCGTATGATTCCATCGTTCACGAGTGATCAAGTGATCGAACCGACAATGCTTTTGACTCTTGTTTCGGTTGTCACTCTGTTTTTGTTCATTGTCTTCTTCGCTTCTGTTTTATTTGATCTCCAACTACGCAAGCGGGATCTCGTCCAAGCGACGATTCTTGAATCAACCGAAGACGGTGTCGTAACGACGAATCCAGATGGAACGATTCAATATGCAAATTCACTATTCTATCATTTCTTTCCTGAACGTCATTTGTATTTAACCGAACATAGTTCTGCTCTATGTCTCGATGTTCCGAATCATACGCGTCAGATACTACACGTCGACAAATGTATTCTTGAAGTCGTCAATCATCCGCTCAAGGGAGAGAACTTGAATCAGACGCTTTGGTTCTTCCGAAACATTACGGATCAAGTATCATCTCAGCGTCAGCTCGAGTATCTCGCCTTTCACGATCGGTTGACGGATTTACCGAATCGAGACAAAGTCACCCTGTTCATTGAAGAACAAATCAAACAAGCAATTCCGATTTCCTGTCTGGCACTCAGTGTAGACCGCTGGCGTTTCCTCAGTGACATGCTCGGACATCAAGGTGTAGAGAGCCTAATACTTCAAATTGCAGAACGACTGCAATCGGTGATTCATGAAAAAGATGTCCTAGCGCGACTCGATTCGTCCGAATTTCTCGTCATCCTCAGCGACGAACGGAGTCAACTCGCGACACAGAAAGCCGAGAAATGTTACGCCGCCTTATCGCAACCGTTTGATATTGATGGAACGGTCATCACGCTTACGATGCGAGCTGGCATTAGCCATTATCCGGAAGACACAACAATCGCACAAGAGTTGATCGAGTATGCAAAACTAGCAATGCACGCTTCGTTCAATGAAGCACAACATACGATTAAGGAGTTCAAGATTGAGAATCGAAATGATATTTTACGGACCGTACAGATTGAAAAATTCATGACTGAAGCACTTGAAACAGAAGCGTTCGAGCTCGTCTATCAACCGAAAATCATGGTGGCTACGGAACAAATGATAGGTGTTGAAGTTTTAGCACGATGGACGCACGATGAACTCGGCTTTGTCTCGCCAGCAGAATTCATTCCGGTCGCTGAAAATACTGGCGCAATCCATGCCCTCGGTGACTGGGTGTTACGGACTGCCTGCCTTCGATGGGTGGCATGGCAAGATGTCACGCCTGGACCGTTCTCGATTGCCGTCAACGTTTCACCTCTACAGTTTGCAAGTCAAAAGTTTCTAATGCGTGTTGAGGCAATTCTTGCTGAGACAGGGATGGACCCCATGTATCTAGAGCTCGAAATTACGGAGTCTGCCGCCTTATCGTATGAGACGACGACGTATGATAAGCTTGCGCGACTACAAGAACTGGGCATTCGTGTCTCACTGGACGATTTCGGTACCGGTTACTCGTCTTTTAAACAGCTCCGTTCTTTACCGATTCAGTTGTTAAAAATTGATCGTTCTTTCATCAGTTCATTATTTGACGGTAAGAATCAACAAGCAATCGTTCAATCGATGATTCAACTCGGACATAATTTGGAAATGGAAGTTTTGATCGAGGGAGTGGAGACGATCGAACAAGCAGACTGGCTCGCTCGAGAAGGTTGCGATTACTTCCAGGGCTATTACTTTAGTCGCCCACTAAAAGAAGAAGACTTATTTCGATATTTAAGAATGCTTCGATCGAATGGAAGTGCATGACTATATTTTTGATTTTCGAAGTTACATTAGAATAGCCATGATCCTTATGAATCAATAGCCAGTACTCATTCGCGCAACAAGTAAAGCATCTTTATTCGTAGACGAATTGTAATATTAAGTGTAACAACTAGCTGAAAACACAAAAAAACTCATAACGACCTCGTGTAGAATCGAGTTACCACACAAACTTCAACAGAGGATTCGTTATGAGCTATGTTCATCTTACAATATCAGAAAGAGTCAAAATAGAAACTTATCTAGAGATTGGTTTTTTAATGAGAAAGATCGCTCAGCATCTTGGACGACAGCCGTCTACGATCTCACGTGAGCTAAAACGGAATCCTTCCTACAATGCGATCAACGTTCCTCAGTACGCCAGCAAACGAAGTGAATGCGTAAACACCGAAACCGAAGTGCGGTAGCAATCTTTAATTCATTTTTTTTAGATATGCTTCTTCGAGAATATCTTTCAAGTTTTCACCTCTTTTAGAAATAAAGGAAGTCCAAAATTTTTCTCCAATTTCAGCTAGTTGATTTGGAGAGTATGTTTCTTTATCGAACTTACCCCAGCAACCATCTTCGGTTAATTTATCCCAAAACATATAGTCAGCAAACTTTCTGTTTTCTGGAGGCACATCAGAACCCATAGATTCCAGCTTAACTAATTCCGGACATAGCCACATTGCAGCACAAACAGATAATAACCCTGCGTGCATCTCATTGTGACCTTCTAAATTTACTTCTTCTAACGCTTCTTCCCACGCTAAATAACGATATGTAGTAATTACAAGTAGTTCTGGATATTTGTAGTTCATATGTTTAACGAATGAAGATTCCCAATATGCACCTCCGTGTCCATTACAAAGGACGAACTTTTTGAATCCTTGTCTGTTCAAATTAACGATTATTTCTTCTAGCATTGTTGTCAAAACTGTTGGACTTACTGTAATAGTACCTTTGCAATTGGCATGTTCTTCTGAAGTATTAAATGGAATAGTTGGTAACACATAAGCGTTTAATACTTCTCCGTAGTGTTCGGCATATTTTTCTGCGATCAATGTATCTAAATGCATTGGCAAGTATGGTCCAAATTGTTCTGTCGCTCCAACTGATAAAATAGCAATATCTGTTCCACTGTCACTCACTTCTGTTGTTGAATTTTTAAAACTTAACATATGTACCCCCGTTGATGATTTTTATAAAAGTCTTATTTAGAAAGACTGAATAATTCGACTATACCACCAAAAAACCATTTATTGTTAATGCGATGCCATACAAATAGTATGGTGTTCTTACATATCTAAATAAAAGATCATCATTCTTTCGTGACATGACAATTTCTCATAACGTTACCGTTGCTGCAGAGCTAAGCACGAAAAAAACGGTCGATTCCGACCGTTTTCGCAAACTTTATCTGATTGATTTGTAGTCATTTGCCATTTTGTATTTCCATGCTCCTGATGCATCATGTTCTTTGAAGATGACCGCTCCTAGGGCATTAGGGAGTTCTACGTCTTCGAGCTGAGCATAAGAGCAAGTGTCGATGCTACTACGATGTTTCTCACGAGAAGTTCTTCTCCGATTTAATAGGTCGTCGTATCGTTTTGGCTAAATGATTTCAGTGGTTGTGAATCCACGATGTACCATCGTTCATTCTTCACATCATATTTTAGATAATACTTGAACGGGACGTCTTCTCCTGGGTCGCTCTCCTCAAGAGAATCATCCTCTTCTCGATAATAATCACCCTCGTAATAGCAGAGTGCTTCGACCGTAGCCGATAAATCCGTTGCTTTTTCGCTGACCGTGATCGATGTCGGTGAATATTCGACCGAATCGAGGTATCCATCCCAATAGACACCACGTTTGTTCATGCTGGCATAATAACTTTTTTGTTTGTTCAAGTAAGCAGCCGACGTGAATAACGTGAACGCAGACGTGTCTTTATCGATATATGCCTGCTCCCATTCCTTCGCATGCTGGTGAACCGTATCGATGATATCTCCTTTGACGGACTCCCGGACTTCCATCCCTCTACCGTCCGCTGAATCCGAGAGAGATTTCCGCTGATTGACGAGCCAGTCTTTCCCGGACTTGACGAGATTCAATTCCCAGACGATCGTACTCGATTCCGGACGTTCATGTAGATAGGGTTGGTACGACCGAGAGGAATAGTCGACCGTCGCTTTGACCGTTGCTTGGTCTCCTTTAATCGTGATGTCGTTTTGAGGAATGTCCTTGACGCTGAGCTCTCCGTCAAAGATGTATCCGCCTGTGACTAAGTCATTCAAGCTTCCTTGGAATGTCTGATTGTACGTATCGGTGCTGACGGAAAGTCCTTTGACACTTCGGTCTGTCAATGCATCTTCGAGTTCTCGGAAGAAGAGTGTCGAAATATCTTGGATATCTTTATAGTCTTGTTCCGATACTGCCTTCGAGTCTGGTTTTTGCTGTGTTTCCGGATCTTGCGACGATTTCGAATCCGTCTTCTCCTCACTCTTCTTCTCTTCCTCACCAATGACGAATGAAGCATTCTGTTTTTTACGCTCGACCGCTTGAGGTGTCTCTTCCTGATTCAAGAAGAAATATGTCCCTCCACCGGCAGCGAGCAGAAGAACGAGCGCTCCGATTCCAACCGTTCGCTTATTCCGCTTATTCTTTTGTTTTTTCTCATACTTGATGACGACGTATGCTCGTTCGATTTCCGTCCGTTCCTCAGATTCGTCTGGATGCGCTTCTAACTTTTCAGCGTACGCTTGCTCCAATTCTTTCATCGATGAGGTACGCGATATCCCTAATCGTTCATATGGATCCATAATTCCCTCTCCTTTTTAAAAATATTGTTATTTTTTATCTTTATTTTACATTATAATGACAAAGGTAAGAAAGGAGTGCTTTTTTGTGTCACATTGTTCGAATTGTCAAACCCCGATGAATGACCAGATGATCTATTGTCCGGTCTGTGGTCAAAAGAATCATCGGCCGCGGTCCCGTTCATCTAAAAAATCATGGTTCATCGGATTGTTACTTCTCATGCTTTGTATCGGTGGAGGTACGTTCGGTTACTTGAAATATCAAGCTGCACAACCGTTGTTTAAAACAAGTGAACTGACGCGGTCCGCTGCGGATGTCGATCAGGTCTTGCCGGAAGGTTTCTCATCGACTCAACGAAACCAGCTTACAGATGACGAACTTGAGGATTTCCTCACGTTTGATACGGCATCACCTGATTCGCTATACCACTTTTTGAGTACGTATGCCGAGCGTCTTCCTTCGATCGGAAACGAAACGGGCGGTGACTGGGAATACTACGACTCGTCACTCGATGAATACATACCGTATGCCGACTTGTTCTATGGAGACGATGATTTGACGGAGGACGAACGCGAGTCCTTCGGCAATCGACTCGCCTTTTCAGAAGAAAGTCCAACGAGCCACGTCGCCTTACAGAATATGACGTTCGACGTCATAAAAGCCATTGATGAAACACACTTCCATGTCGAGACGACCGAAACATACGATCGACGAGACTTCGATATGGAAAACCAGCCATCTCATCGTGCCAGCGTCGAATATGAAATCACGTTCGATGACGAACAGTATTACATCACATCGATTAAACGAACGTTCAAGAAGGAGGCTACCTCATGATGTCACGTGTACTTCCTCTTCTCTTTACAGCTCTCGTACTAAGTGGCTGTAACAAGGATTCAGCGGATCTTTACTTAAAGCAAAGTGCTCAAAGCACGCTTTCCGGAGACCTTTACGAAGAACAACAATGGCGTGAGAAAGCTCGTGCAGAAGGAGCGACGGATAAACGTCTGATTGCGCTGACACAACAACAAAAAGCGTTTCATGATCTAGAGGCCGCTTTATTCATGAATCAGACGACCGATGCTGTACGTTACGCGGAACGGGTCATGAACCAGACGTTTGGTGACCGAGCACTCGCGAACGAAGCCGCACGCCGCCACCGAACTCTTAATAAAGTAGAGAAGGCGTTTCGTGACGTGGCAGGAACCTATACTTACTCGACGAGCGATCAAGGCGAGTACGAGCAAGATTATACCGATGCGACGATTGATGTCGTGACACGTCCGAATCGTGAGGCGACCTTGACGGTTCATGATGCCCGTGATTTTGAAGGACAACCCCTCGATGACTATTCGTACAGCGGACGTTTTAATTCCGATAACAGCTTGATGCTCTACTTTTATGAGTCAGCTTTAGAGATCACGTTTAATGAAGACGGCAGCCTGACATTCCATAGTATGGGCATTGAGCAGGACTCGACGATCGACTTTGAACAGACGACCAAACAATCCTTATGATAAAACGCTTGTCTTCGAAAACGGAGACAAGCGTTTTTTGAATCATCCTTTTGTATCTTTGAAGCGGCTCAATCCATACCCTGCCAATCCGCCGAGGAACGGGAAGAGGAAGAGCATGAACGCATTCCACCATGTCAACGTAGAGACGACGATACCGGCTAATAAATCGTTGTCCCATTGAATTTCAAGTCGTGCTTGTGTGAAGTAAGCTAAAAGAAGTCCACCGACCAAGAACACACCAGCATAAATTGCAACA
Source organism: Exiguobacterium sp. s161 (assembly GCF_018619045.1). Lineage (NCBI taxonomy): Bacteria > Bacillati > Bacillota > Bacilli > Caryophanales > Exiguobacterium > Exiguobacterium sp. s161. Next base: position 189,458 of record NZ_JACSNH010000001.1, on the reverse strand, counting down.
CCAGGTAACGTCCGGATCCAGCGGAAACCGATTCCGACGTGAATGACGAACATCAGAATTAAAGCAATCAAGCCGTACGGGGCGACACTTGAATTTACAAGTTGTTCTTCTTCGAACGACGTGGAGGCATCTGCCATTTGTGCGAAGCGTGTCAACAGTCCCGCATCCACGGTCTCATCGAAACGTGTCACTTTCGGATCGAGTGTCGGCTCTTCTCCATTTTCAATCTGATTGTAGATGATTCCTTGAATGCGACCGAGATTCGATGCTTCTCCGGCTTCTTCGACCGGCCGTTGAAGATCACTTAAGCGGTCTTCGCCATATAAGGCAGCACCTAGATGGAAGTCTTCCGTCAAGACAGTCATCTTGAAGTCGACTTGTCCTGCTTGTGACATCGCGTAAAACGGAGATGCGCCACTCAACAGAACAAGGCTTGCGGATTCACCGAATTCGACTTCGTCCAGTTCATCCATCTGATTAATGTAATACAGTTGCCCGAACGATGTCAGAAGGACACCGAGCAAGTAGATGCTCATCAACGTCGTCGCGGCAATCCGTCCGACCTGCCAAGAACCGTCGAGATTCGTTTGACCAATGAATTGGAATAAGAGGACACCAGCAAACGATAGAATGAAAATACGAATCATCCCGGCGAACAGATGTAGATTGAAGATTCCGAAGTCCGTCGCAAACAATCCGACGACCAGCGTGATCACTGATAACGTCAGGGCAAAGACGACAGCACGTTCAATGCGTTCATTCCACGATGTCGCCTTGATTCCGATGACACCACCGCGTTCGAGTAACCAGGCACTTCCGATAAGAAGAAATAACCCCGGCAAGGACAACAAGAAGTGCCCTGAGAAAATATGAAAATCAAGCTGATTGACGGCTTTTTGAATTTCAGAGAAATATTCCGTATCGTTGCCTGTCACTTCCGTCAGAAAGCGCGACTTCAAGTCTTCACTCGATGTCAGTTGTAGACCAGCAAGGGCAACGAATGCGAGGAAGAAGAACATACCGAACGTACTAAAGTCGTCTCCCATGTTTTGTTGCACCGTCTTGACTCCTTCGAGTGCCGGATTATCGCTGAGAAGACCCAGCATGATGAATAAGAAGACGATGATGGCAGCAAAAAAGATGACCCCAGTGATACTACCAATCGCAAGACTCGGATTCCCGAGTGATAGATCGAATCGCGATAAGAATGCTCGTCCCCGCTCTTTCCACGGAAGATTCACATTCCAATCTTGCGACTTTAGCTTTTGTCGAATATCGTGCATGCCCGGTAGACGATCCACGAGCGATTCTTCCGATGTCGCGGCGACAAGACGCGAATGTCCACAATTCGGACAGTAGGACGAACGACCATCCATTTGTGTACCGCAACCGACACAGAAATGCGCAGCTTGTTCAAAACGGATAGGACGACCCTGCTTGTCTAAGGGTGTTCCGTCTACTTCGCAGTACTGGGCGTGCGGAGCATGCGCTTGTCCACAGGTCGAACAATATTTCATAGACGTTGCCCCATTTCCGATCCACAACATGTGCAATAGTGTTGCTCACTTCGTTGTGGCGTGTGGCACGTCATGCATTCAACTTTCGCTTGTTCGTTCTCGCGCGGGACGGACGTACCGCATTTCCCGCAGAACTTCGCGCCTGGCTCAAGCGTCGTACGGCATGACTTGCATTGTTTTTGAGCCGCTTCGACTTCCATCTCGTCGATCCGTGACAAGGCGCCAAATACGAGTACTTCTTGCGCAAGAATCTCCTCGATTTCTTGACGACGTCCTTCACTTCGGAGCTTCATGTAATGCCGCTCACCGATTTCATACAACAAGCGCCCTTTCTCACGTCGTGCTTGCTCGGCCTGTTCCTGTAATTCTTTTGCTGTCATTCCTTGAAAACGTGATTTGACTGATTGCCAATCCATCATCTGTATAGCCTCCCTTATGTTCATTTGATGTTCGTTGCTTGCTGAATTCGGAACTCTTCTTCATAACTATCTTCACCACTCGTATACGTGAAGAGATAACGGAAGAGGGATTTTGCGGTCGATTTTCCTGGTGATTCACTATCCGGTGTGTACATTTCACCCCGGATGTATGTCGTCGCCATGACTTCGATGCCGACCGTATCGCCATATTCGACGAACTTCGCTGAAGAACGATCAATCGATGCGTTCATGAATTCACCGTCCCACTCCAAGTCCTTCCGGCTCCAATCGTCATAGTTCTTTTGTTGTTTTGCGAGATATGACGCATCATCAACGAGCGAGAAGTAACTCGTATCCTGATAGATCGCTGCATCGACCCAGTCAGATGCATGCGCTTCGACGACTCCCTGAAGTTCGTTTAAAACGGCTTCAGACGGTTTGAATGTGAAGGTCGCTTTTTTCGTATCGGGTTTGACGAGAATCTCATCTGACGTTTCTTCTCCCCACGGGAAGTCATTCTCGACTGAGAGCTTGATTCCGTTTTTCGGGATCGGTCCGTAGTTCTTCAAGTCCGACACTTGTTTAGAAGTCGACTTCCCGTCAACGATCAAATAGGCATCCGGATAGGTCTGATCCAGTTCGATTGCATCCCCTTTTAACGTGATTTCGAATTTGCGATCCGACGCATCTAGCGTCAACGGGTTGATCGTGACCTCACTCGTTTCTTTTCCATATTCACCGTCATACGCAATCTTCGCATCGGTCAATCCCGGATAGACACCGTCCATCATGATGCCTTCTTCCGACGCCTTGCTGCTTTCCGTCCCGACCGGATTCACGAGTGTGACCTTTGTTCCTTTAAAATTACTGACGACTTCCGTTTTGACCGTATCCAGACGGAGTCGGTAATCCTTGAAAATACCGAGCTGACGACCGTTTGCTACGATTTGACCAGGAACGTCACTTTCGTTTTCTGCTTGAATCGACGCACCAGCCATCAATAAATAATCCATGAATGATTTCTTTTGTTCCGGCGCCTCTTTCAAGGCGTCTAAAAAGCGTTGTGCCATTTTTTGGTCGATCGGCTTTCCATTAAATTCTGTATGCTCAGCAAGTAACGCAGCGTCACCTGAGCGAATCGCGTCACGTACTTCATTCGTCGTCGCTTCAACTGTGAACCATTGCGTAGCGAGTCCATAATAGGCGCCGCCTGCTACGACCACTAACACGACAGACAGAAGAATTGCTTTCGCAGACTTGCTCATCTTTTTAGAGCGCGCGGGTCTCGCATCCCGTTCTGTTTTCACAGGTTCTGGGTGTTCTACATGTTTTTCTAGGGCATCACCGCAACTTGGACAAAATTTCAGTCCACGTCTTGCGGCATCCGAACAGTTCACACATGCCATTCGATGTCCTCCTCACTCGTCATCTATTTATAGTAAAAAATAACCATAGAAAATACTAACATGCATTCAACTTTTTTACTATATTTCATCAGAATATTTTAGAATCTAATTTTAATATCAAATAAAAAATGTAAAAACTGTTTACCAAATGCAGTTGTACGGATAAAAGGATTAACTCAAAAGTCGAGCTACACAAAGATAAGGGTGGCAGAATGATGATCTGCCACCCTTATCTTTCCTCAGTGATTATTTTTAATGTATAGCGCTGGTCATCGTGTTGAATCCTTTCTTGAATTCTAAAATAACAATCGGATATCATTCTTGCCAATTTATTCACTTCACTATTTTTTAATGAAATCATTTTTACTTCATCAATTTTCATTCATCCTAAATAGATTAGGATTTCAATGAAAAACATTGTATAATTTAGATGAATTTGTAAATCATTTTAATTAGGAGGCTTTTTATGAATAAGTTGCTTCTTCCACTTCTTGCGACATCCCTTTTGTTGCCTACCTCGATTTCTGTCGATGCTGCTTCGAAAGCAACCGTCGTTACAAAGTATGCCCACGATAAAAAAAATCTGAAGTACCCTTATGTGTCTAAAGGATTGACTACGTCAGTAAGAAAGACGATCAACGCCGATTTGACGGGGTATTCAAAATTTCTCTATCAAACATATCTCGATACAGAAGCCTTTGAAAAACAAGAAAAAAAGAAGGATTATTGCAAGGAGTTACCCGCCACTTGTAACTTCACTTTCGATAGCTCGTATAAACGGGTCGGAGATAATGCTTCTTATCTAAGCTTCACCGTGCAAAATCACACTTACCTTGGTGGCGCACATGGATCTACCTACAAATTCGGTGTCAATTACTCTTTGAAAACCGGAAAAGAAATACGGATCACATCCGTACTAAAAACTTCCACACAAATGAAAAAGGTAGAACGATACATTTATGATCGTCTCAAAAACAATGAGAATTATTTCGTGGATCATTTGAGTGATATTGATGTATCGAACACATCTGAGTTCTACTTTACTAAAAACGGTATGAAGGTGATTTTCCAAGAATATGCGATTGCCCCTTATGTCATGGGACAACCAGAAATTTATGTCCCTAAATCCGTATATCAATAAAATTGAGTTTCCTCCACCTCTACTTGGTTAAAAAGTGGAGGTGTTTTTGAGTTATTTAATCTCATGATTAAAATGGACACAGATGCTTTGCTTTGACGTAAAAACGATTCAACTCAGCTGTAACAAGGCTTCGATGTCTTGATTCATCCCTTTGTACAACTCATGAATCGAAGTGACGATCTCATCGTTGCTTGAAAAGGAGTCTTCAATGATTTGATTCGTATTATAGGAGTTCGCTTGAAGATGATCTTTGAATGCAATCAGATACGATCGCTGCTTTTCATTAAAGTATTCCGGTTGATATCTGACATGATGTCCTATGCTTTTCACTAAACCGTTCATGTCATTCAATAATTGTAGTACATCCGCTTTACGTACATCTTTCTCATTTAATGCAGAAGAAGCGAGGACGTTCTTCACCTGCGCCTTTATTTTTTAATTGTATTCTTCATCTTCCGACAGAGTCGGAACGTGTGAAGACAACTTTTGAAGGTTGTTGTGATAACGACTCGTTGTTTGATCCGAATCCACTTCAACTTTTTTGTTGATGCTGAGAGCGCTATACGGATACATGTAACGAATGGCTATGGCAGCAACAAACAGTACGATGATTGCAATCACCGTATACCTCATCATATTCTTTTTCAAAATTTGCACCATCCTTGTTGATATAACTGAGAGATTATTCAAAAATATACCATTCTTTCACCACTTTATAAAGCTAACCATATTAATTATTTAAGAAACTATTCCTTCAAGAAATAAGCCTATTTTCACCTCGTTCACTACAAAAAAAGCTACCAGACACCATCGATAGATGGTATCCAGTAGACTGATGACGTGTTCTATATTGCGTACTCTCCTTCATCGATCCGTCGCTGAAACACCAAATGCGCGGACATAGCCTTTGGTATCGTAGTCAAACCACAGTAAGGCTTTTTTACTTACGTTGTAATAGTACGTACCCTTTTGTTCGAATCGGAGATATTCTTCTTTTTTAATTTGGAAGCTCATCTTTGCTGGGACTTCATCCTTTTGTAGCGTTTCGTGTTGACTCGGTTTCCCGAGCGCCTGTTTGACCTCACTCAGCTTAATTTTACGGTCGTTGAGCTGCGGTAACGTCATCAAGACTCCGACATGCTCCGGGTACTTCGCACTAAACCGAAAATCGGAATACAGATACGTTCCTTTCAACTTCCCGAAGACACAACAATCGGTCTGATCGACCCCATAGCTGGCGTCCTTTCCTTTAATCGTGAAACGATCATACAGCTTCGCCTTTGCATCAAGCAAGGTTCCTTTTTCTGCTGCTGCGAATTGTTTTTTCAAGTACGCGGCATTCGACATCGTTTTCGCATCAACCGTCATTGGAACAAGTAATACAAGCACTAGTAGTAGTGCCATACATCCTTTCATCCATTTCATTCGATGTTCCTCCTTTGTCGTGGATTACCGTTACCCTAACACACCCCCTTCATTTTTCCAAATCCATCCATCTGTTTAATTCACATGAATCAACCGCGCCATCCCTTTCGCGTCAAAGGCGAACTGGCACGTCACTTGTCCGATCCGATATTCGTAGACGCTGCGGATCGCGTATGTCGCGCGTGTCGTTTTGCCTTCGACGACGCGTTGCGAGTAGGACGTCGCATACGTTTCCTTGAACGTTGGTTTCCCGAATACAGCGCTGACTTCTGCTTTCGTCAGCGTCCGTTTCTCAAGCGATGGTGCGAGCGTGACGAGATCAATTCGGTCGATTTGACTGCCGAAGCGCGGATAACGGGCTACAAAGTGACGACCTTTCCACTTTCCGTTGAGGACCTTTTCTCCTGTTTGAACGAGGCTACCGGACGTACCTGTCCACGAGACATAACTAGCTCCGACGCGCGGCGATCCTTCAAATCCTTGCTTCTCTTGCATCGCCTGCTTTTGACGTTTCAACCAACTGCTGTCGGAGACAGTCGAGAGCTTCGGTAACGGGATGACTTTTCCTTTGAGTGTCGCAGTGTAGCCTCCGTAGGATGCTCGTAACGTGTAGGCTCCCGCTTTTTTCCCGTATAGTTTTCCGGACGAGACGCTCGCGATCGTCGGCTGATCCGAGACCCACTTCACTTTTGCCGCTACTTGTTTTTTCTTGCCGTCTGCTTGCGTGACGTTGAGAAGAAGCGGCTCAGGTGATCCGACCTTCACTTCCTTGAAGGAAGACGGGATCGAAAGCGCGACCGGTCGCTCGACGAGCAGGCGACCATCGTACATGTTCGTCCGCTCACCACCATCGGCATTCGCGATGAGGTAGCGGGCTCCTTTCGTGATGCCGAGCACAGACGAGTAACTGACGGAATCATCCCGATCCAGTGATGTCTCGATCCGGTGACCGTTTTTCTCGAACAAGGCGAAGTAACCGTCCCGTCCCGTATACAAGGCACCGATGAACTTCCCACTCTCATCGACCGCGATATCTTTATACGTTCCGGTCATCCCCGTGATGAACTGCGAGGAGGTACTTTCCTTGAATTGATGCGCTCCATCATAGACATACAGACGGCGGTCATTCGCCTTCGCGAGTACGAGTGTGCCCTCGCGTCCCATCTCATAGGCGGCGTAGCCGGATGGATGCGTGAGACGTTTCGCGAGCGTTCCGTCTTTCTCGTAGACGTCAACGCTTGTCTCACGGATGATCGCTAAATAAGCAGTCGACGTCCGAATCGCTTTTGCCCCTGTCGTCTCCTGGACAAAACGAACGGTTGCTGAATCTAAATCGTAGACGGCTGTCTGCTCGACCCGCTCTTGTTTCGCGCTCACAGCAAGGAGATGTGAGTCTGGGAAGAAGCGAGCACGAGTGAACGACTGGAGTGTTCCTGCAGGTGTCTTGATCTGATCGATGACGTGTAGCACGTTTCCTGTCGCATCGCGTACCTCAAGCACTTGATCCTTCACAAAGACGAATCGTTGTTGATCGTCCGATACCGTGAAGTCTTGTATCGGTGCTCCTTCTTCAGTCGATAGCACCTGCAAATCACGCGCTTGCTCGAAATCGAAGAGTCGTGGTGCTTCATAAGTCCCCCAGCGCCAGACACGCGACTCATCCGGTACGACTTGAAAAGCGGATGACGGAGTGAGTGACGTGACGAACGGAATTTTGACTTCTGCCGACGAATGGATCGACGTTGCAGAATACAATACGGTCGCAGCAAGACCGACGATCAATTTTTTCATATGTAGCTTCTCCTTTTTAGTAGCGTCTTATTCATAAGTATAATGAAATTCTCAATCTTTTCCTTCTTTTTCCAAAAATAAATCTTTTTTCGAACACGTTCGAGGATAAGTAGAGTTATCCTCGGCTTTCAACGTCACTTTTTTGAATCGTGCCAACGGTTTTCTCATCTTTTACGATGCGTTCACCCTTCAATACAGAAAAAATCCTCTTCTTTAATCGAGAAAAACCGCATGAAATCAGACGGCTGTATCGGATAACTCTACTTATACTGAAACTACCGCGGAATACATAGCAGATATGCATATCTCGTCAAAGGACTCCCTCCGATGAATGAACTTCTTCGCAACTGGCTCCCCCTCATCAACTCCCTGCTCTCCCGCCTGTCGATCCACCCAAATGAACAAGATGAATGCCGGCAAGCTGCCTTGCTCCGACTCTGGAAATCGATCGAGGACGGGAAGACATTGACCGTCACCTTCGTTCGGATTCGCGCGAAAGGCGCGATGCTCGATTACCTGGCGACCCGTAACCGGACGCTTGCGACCGAAGTCGTCTCCGACGCGTTACCGGAACGCCCGCGTACCCCGCACCTGTCGTTCACCTACCTGATGAATGAACTCAAGCGAGACTTATCAGCGACGGAGTTCACGTTTCTCGAGTCGTTGATGAACGGGACGGAAGAGACGCTCGGGTACTCGCACGCCCGGCTCCGATCCTTGAAATCCGAACTCCGCAAGAAAGTCGAGTATTTGCTCGGATGATGGTGTTCTATGAAGAACGACTATTAACGTTGATCGAACAAGGACCCTACAGTCCATTGACGAAAAAAGCTTACCGCAGCGACGTCCGTCATCTGTGTCGCAACGTGACCCGAATCGATGTTCCTTCGTTGCAACGGTACGGTACCTTACTGCGAACGTCGTATGCTTCGACGACTGTCGCCCGTCGTCTCCACGCCCTGTCGACACTGTTCGACCAACTCGTCACTGAACGTTCGTTAGCACACAATCCCCTCGCACAAACGAAACGTCATCCCCCGATTGCCCGTCGACGCCCCCGCTTTTCGTATGATGAGGTCCGGTCCGTCCTCGAACGGATTACGGACGAGACCATCTACGCGTTCTGCTTTTTACTGCTCCATACGGGACTTCGTTTCGCCGAGGCACATGCTTTACGCCTGACGGATGTCGATTGGGACACCAAGCAACTATTCGTTCGTCACGGAAAAGGAGGACGTATGCGTCACCTGCCGTTACATGACGAATTGCATCGCGTCTTATTGCGTTATCTTGAGACAACATGTGTCCCTTCGCAGGAATTGTTTTCAACGGAGACGGGTCGTCGCTTCCCGGCAGAACGGATTCGGTCGACGTTACGCGAAGCGAGTCTAACGCAGCTCGGTCGGATTCTCCGTCCGCACGATCTTCGGGTGACCTTTGCGACCACGCTCTACCACGAACATGAGACGGACGTATTGACGATCATGCGTCTACTCGGTCACCGGGACGTCCGGACGACCCAACACTATATCTTGCCTTCTAGCGACATCGATCGCGCCTCGGTCAACCGACTCAAGCCGACAACGTATTGAGGATCTCCCGGATTCGGTTCGTACGACTCCGGATATAACCGACGGTCGTCGTCGGATGCGCATGACCGAGTAAGCGCTGAATCTCAACGATCGTACAGCCTCCTTCATGATGCAGATAGGTCGCATATGCGATCCGGAGCGCATGCGGGCGGAGCGGTGCGCCGCTCAAGCGCAGGGCGGTGTCCCGAAGAATCACACGTGCCGTCTGTTCATGCAGATGGCGTCCGGTCACGGACTGAAACAGAATGCCCTCTTTACGTTCACCGATGAAATGTAGGAGACGATGCGACAGCATCATCCCGATCGGAATCGTCCGTAGGCGGCGTCCCTTGCCGTAGCGGACGAATAGCGTATGCGTCTTAAAATCGATATCCGTAACGGATAACAGGCGTGCTTCAGTGAAGCGGAGACCGGTCTGGCAAATCACCTCGAAAAACAAACGGTACACCGGATCTGTGATACTCCGGACGATCGACAGTCCTTCCTGTAAGTCATGGTAAGTCTCGTCGGAAAAACGTTGATGCGTGATCGGTGACACGTCATGCAGTGGATTCTTTTGCAACCTTCCGGCTCGGACTAGTACATTCCCGAGTGAACGCAAGGCATGGAACCGCCGCAGAATCGTCGACGGCTGATAATTCAGACGCATCTGATCGAAGTAATGCTGGAGCGACGCGATCGACCACGAGACACCGGCACGTTCCATATGCCGGACGTCACTACGGTAGGCTTTGATTGTCGGTTTTGCGAACGTCGGATGTGAGATGAGATATTCGTGCAAGTACTCGTCGTGTTGCATGGGAATTCCTCCTTCAGCTAAATGATTTCATCTGCTCGATCTCGTCAATTCCTGCTCCGCTTAGACAACAGGAGTCCATCTAGCAAAAGATGGACTCCTGTATGTATTCATAGTGACGTATGATCTGCGACTTTGAAGGTTTTTTTCTTGTAGTCGTAACTCATGAGGACCATCTTCCGTCCACCTGTCGAAGTCGGGAAAACATACGTCTTATACGATGACTTCTCTGCACCGATCGTAGCGAGGTCCGCTTTCGATTGAATCGACGACCAATCCGTCGCCTCGATTCCTGTCCACTCCCCAAGTCCTGTTCCAGAAAGAATCGCATCGAGTTGCTTCGCTGTCATTCCTTTTTTAACCTTTGCGCCCTTTGCGAGCTTACGTGTGCTTTCACGTGCGGCAGACTTCGTATTTTCACGATAAATATCAAACGATTTTCCGATCAATCGATAGACAGAACTATTCTTTTTCGTCATAAAGATGAGTGACGTATCGCTATCTCCGTTCTTGCCATTCGTGAAGTAGTAGAACTTCGTTTTTTGACCGTACGAGATTTCCGTCGACTCGGCTTGTTTCTTCAAAACCGTACTGCCACTCTTCTTCACCAGTTGTTTTTTATAATCTTTACCGTATAAGACTTTTGCTACTTCCGTCATCGTCATACCGGTCTTTAAGTTCGTGTACTGCGTCGTATACTTCGTTTCCTCTTTCGTAGCAGCCGATGCACTTCCAGCACATACTGTTGCGCCTGCGATCATTGCTGCAAGTACCGTTGTTGTCATGCGTTTCATTCAATCATCCTCTTTCTTCTGTTCATTTCATGAATGCATCATTCATACCTCATCTCATTATAATGGATTTAATGGTTTTTTCTATCTATTTTTCCTTTTTAGTTTTTGTTTTTACATTTTTATTCAATTTTTATCGTTTTTTCATGACCTTTATTTCGAAATAACACTCAATTCATACACTGGATGACCGAATTTAGTACTTTTTGAAAATAAAAGAAACAAGTATGTCATATATTTGAAATTTAGACCGAAATTACTATTTGTTGAAACTTTATGAGTATATAGACCTTAAAAATATGAATATTTATTACATCTCTAAAATCCTCCTATACCAATGATTCAGGTCAATTGACCTATATTATATGCCTAATAAATACCATTTAATATAATTATGTTAAAAATATTACATATTTTTCATAATAAAAGGGTAATTTTATTTTATACACCTGAGATGCACGTTCATCCATGCACACTTTAGTCTATTGATTTAGAGGAGGTTGTATTGATGAAAAAAGGGTTGGCAATTGTTCTGAGTCTTCTTCTCATTCTGTCCTATGGGTTGACCCCATTGGGTGCTTCTGCCGCTTCTTCGAGTAGCGTCAAGACCGTCTACTCACCGAAGTATCTTGTTCACTACGGTGGCGTGAAGTATGCCAAGAAGAAATTGACGTATCCAAAATCCGTCAAGGTCAAGCTCTCGAACGGGAAGTATGCGTATCGATCCGTCAAATGGAGTAAGGTCAGTTTTGATAAGAAGTACATCGGAAAGAAACAAAAGATCAAGGGGGATGTCTACGGTACATCAAAAAATGCGTACTGGTATGTCAAAGTCAAAAACTATCCAGCGAAGGTACTTGCTCCGAATATCATGACCGTCGGAAAGAATCAACCAGCGAACTTGCCGACACGTCTTTCAACGATTTTCGAGGGTGGACAACGCTACTCATATCCGCTCAAATGGAGTAAAGTCTCAACAGCTTCATTCGGTACGAAAAATCTGACGTATTCGACAGTCGGACGCAACCTCGAAATTTACGGGGCTGCCAAGCTGAAAGTATCCGATGTCGTCCAGTCGATGCAGAAGTACTATCTCGTCTCGTACGGGAAAAAGATCCGGGCAACCGGCAAGATCCTCTATGAAGCAAAAGGTATGAAGAGCTACCTCGTCATTACGGATAAAAAGACGGGTGAGAGCACGAAGATGTATCTCAAGCTCGACAAAAAAGGTCACTACTACGTGACAAGTCAGGAGCTCGCACCAGGAGACTACACGGTCTACATCCTGTCGGGTTCAAAAAAGACGAAATCCGTCACGATTACGATCAAAAAACCGATCATGGAACCAACGGATGAACAAAAACGGGAACTGCTCCAAAAATTACTTCTCGTCATCAACGTCTCGAATCCCCTATTAAGTGACATCGAGTTCCCAGAAGTCGATGGTGTCTCGTTCGCGGTCGATTCAGACAACTCAGCCGTCTCTAGCAGCGGAAAAGTCACGCGTGGCGCGACCGATCAAACCGTCAATTTTGCAATCAAGGCGACATTCGGCGGTGTTACGGAAAGCAAATCGTTCTCGAACATCCTCGTTCCACGAAAAGATCTATCGGACGAAGAGTTGATCGACTTCACGCTTCAGAACTTCACAATCGCCAATCCACTCAAAACGAATATCACATTACCAACGACTGAAGGAATCTCGTTCTCGCTGATTTCGTCGAATGAAGCCGTCGTCTCAAGCAACGGAATCGTCAAACGCGGAATGGAAGATAAACAAGTAGACTTGACGTTACGCGCGACGAAAGGCAGCTTGACGAAAACGAAGAGCTTCCCGAACATCCTCGTCCCGAAAGTCGACAATGCGACAGATAGCCTGTTGCAAGATTATCTCGATAAACTCGATATCAAGAGTCCGGTGACGAAAAATATCGTTCTTCCAGCACTTCCGGGTGCTACGGTTTCCATCACATCAACTAGACCTAGCGTCATCTCAGACACAGGTGTCGTCACACGCGGTATGACGGATCAAACCGTCTCGATCGTCGTCTCGGTCACAAAAGACGGTATCACGAAATCACGTGATTTCTGGAACTTAACGGTTCCAAAACAAGATGCAACGACAGATGAATTACTTGATCTTTACCTGTCTGGTTTGACAATTAGCAGTCCGTTGACAACGAACTTGTCGCTCACACCACCAGCTGGTGTAAACTTATCAATCAGTGCGTCAGACCCAAATATTTTATCGAACTCAGGTATTCTGACTCCACCAGATGTCGATAAAACGATTTCTGTGACGGTTACCGTCTCTAAAGACGGCATCACGAAATCACGGACGTTTACGAATATTCTTGTGCCACTCAGTCTTTCAGCAGAGCTAGATGCTGCGCTGAATGCAATCAATCTGAATCTATTGAATTTAACGGGTAACGTCAATTTACCAAGCAGTTCGAAAGGAATTGCAGTTCAATGGACTTCAAACAATCCGGACGTCATCTCGAACGACGGTGTCGTGAAAGGTGCATTGAACTTACAAAACTTCACGCTCAAAGCAAGCGTCACAAAAGGTGGTATCACAAAAACGAAAACGTTCGCAGGAACAGTCGCAGCTAATCTGGGATTATCGTTTAAAAATGATATCGCTAAAATCAAGTCGAGCGTCGGTACGCTGAACGTCGGTTACAACCTCAACCTTCCGACTTCATTGAATGGCTCAGCGGTTACTTGGACGTCGAGCGCACCATCATTATTAAGTAGCACAGGTGCCATCTTGAACGACTCTAGTTCAACGCCATTCACGCTGACAGCAACATCTGGAGGGACGTCAGAAACGTTGAATCTTGCTATTCAACGCCCTAATGGCGGTCTACTCGGTGGGTTACTTGACTTACTTGGAGACGTTCTGAAACCGGTCCTCAATGGTCTCACTGGGAATCAAGATACCGTCACACTACCAGAGAAATATGGCGGTATTGGCTTATTAGGTATCGGAGAACGTAAAATCACTGGATGGAGTAGCTCTCATCCGGATCTCGTAACGATTCAAGGAAATAACTTGACGCTTAAACGAGATGACTATGATCACGTAGTTGTCCTCTATGCAAACTTCGAAGGATTTAGTAATCCAGTTCCAATCATCATCAAAGTATCAAAACGTTAATGATGTGCGTTTCTGTTTAAACTAAATATGCGGTGAACCTAGCTTCTCATTAGGTTCATCGCATATTTTTCTACTTTTCTTGTCTACATACAACAAGGGAATTTTAACACCTGAGAGCCAATCATTTGCCTGGACACTACATTTTCTAGGGAGGTTTGGTCATGCGAAAGAGTCTCATCGTTCTTCTCTGTCTGTTGCTTTCCTTCCCCGCCTCATTTCAATCCGTTGTTGCCGCTAAATCAAGCAGCGTCAAAAAAGTATACCGTCCTGCATCAACTGTTCACTATGGCGGTGACGTGTTTGCGGTCAAACCTCTTTCTCCACCGAAGACCGTCCGTGTCAAACTTGCAAACGGAAAAAAAGTAAAACGATCCGTAAAGTGGAGTAATGTGCGCTTCGATAAAAAAATCATTGATCGAAAACAAAAAATAAAAGGAAATGTTTCGGGAACGTCTAAGAGTGCCTACTGGTACGTCACGATTAAAAACTATCCGAAATCAATTCTTCCCCCCGTTGTAAAGACGGTCGGGAAAAATCAATCAGCCAAACTTCCAGAACGGCTATCGACGATTTTCGCTGGTGGACAGCGCTATTCGTATCCACTCAAATGGACACGTACGACGACAGCGTCCTTCGGGAAGAAAAGCGTGAAGTACACAGCCGTCGGACGCAACGTCTTGATTACCGGAAAAAATACATTGCGCGTCTCAGATGTCAAACATGAAAACGTGAAGTATACGCCGTTTGAAAGTGGTCGCCGACTGCTCGTCACCGGTCGGATCCTCTATCCGGCAAAAGGTATGACACATCACCTGTACCTGATCGACGATAAAGACAGTGTATCCATGTATCCACTGAAACGTGATCGCCAAGGATACTTCCGAATCGAAACGAATGTATTGCCGATCGGACGCTATGACGTTTCGATTTTAAGCGGATCGCAGAATGCAGTGCCTTCCACTGTGACGATTCGTAACGTCGTCACGCCTCCAGCACCGGACGACTCAAGAAAAATCTTGAAGGCATTGCTTGCAGGAATCACGATTCCAAATCTGCTCCTCCAAAATATTCAGTTTCCACAAATGGATGGAGCCACATTTAGCATTCGCTCCACAGACGGCAATCTATCGCCTACCGGACAAGTCACTCGTACAGATCAAGAACGTGACGTCGCTTTCACGATTGTCGGGAAGTTGAATGGCCTTGAAGAAACACGTTCCTTCTCGGGCATCACGATTCCGAAACGTGAGCTGACGGACGAGGAACTGATTGACTTCACTCTCGACAAATTCAAGCTGGCAAGTCCATTGACGAAGGACGTTCAGTTGCCGCAAGCAGAAGGTATAACATTCCAATTAGTGTCTTCAAACGAAAAAATCGTCACATCGGACGGTAAAGTACGCCGTGATTTGACAGATCAACTCGTCACACTCACGGTAAAGGCTTCAAAAGGTAGTCTCGAAAAATCACGTCTCTACTCGAATATCATTGTCCCAAAAGTTGACAATGCGACGGAGTTATTCTTAGACGATTATTTGAGTCGTCTGACATTCCCAAATCCTTTAACAAGGGATTTAGTCTTACCTGCCGCTACGGGAACGACACTTTCTCTGACCTCTTCTCTTCCAGATGTCCTCTCGTCGACGGGGAAGGTGACACGTGGACTGACCGATCAACCCGTCTCATTTCTTGTTTCGGCGACGAAAAACGGCTTGACACGTACACGTAGTTTTTGGAACTATCAAGTCCCGAAACGAGATACGGCGATTGACGAACTGTTAGCAGATTACTTGAACAAACTCGATATCCCGAGTACGTTGACGCGTGACGTAAGTCTTCCGACAGTTGAAGGAATTCAAACGACACTTTCTTCAACCAATACATCCATCCTGTCAAATACAGGACAAATCATCCGTGGTCAAACGGATAAGATCGTCTCATTAACAGTCATTGCGACAAAAGACGGCGTTACTAAATTACGCACTTTCTCGAACTTGACCATTCCGAAGAAAGAAAACGCGACGTCCGATCTGCTTGATGATTACTTGAGAACGGTCGAAATCCCGTCACCTTTGACGACTGATTATTACTTGCCGACCCCAATGACACCGGGAATCGAGACCTCTCTCTTCTCAACAAATACAGCTATCCTTTCAAATACTGGAAGCGTGACACGTGGTCTGACTGATCAGATTGTCTCCGTGACGGTGACGGCGTCAAAAGACGGAATCATTCGTAAGAAGGAGTTTCCACTGATCACGATCCCAAAACAAGAAGTGTTACCGGATGCCTTGATCGATACTTATTTGGATCAAGTCGAGATTACTAGTCCGCTGAATCAAAACATTCAGTTGCCTCTCGCACCGGAAGGAATGACCGTCTACCTGACCTCTTCTGAGCCGGATATCGTGGCAACCTCAGGCGTTATTAAACCAGCAGACACTGCTCAAACTGTTACGGTCAGTGTGACAGCTATGCTGAATGGTGTTTCAAAGACGAGGATGTTTTCAAACCTCTCAGTACCCGCACGTCCTCTGACAGTCACAGAAGAACTGACGAATTATTTGAATGGTGTTTCGATACCGAAATCACTTGAAACTGATCTTTCATTGAATCCACCTGCAGGAATAACCGTTAGTGTCGAGTCTTCCGTTACTTCGTTGTTATCTAGTACCGGAATCCTGACACGCGATATCGTAGATCGAACGACTGATATTACGGTCATTGCTTCAAAAAATGGGCTATCGCTCTCTAAACAATTTGAAAAAATTTCAGTACCGAAACGTGGATTGACGGATACCGAAGTACTACAAAAATACCTCGACCAACTATCAATTCCTTCTTTACTCAATGATAATCTTAATATCCAGCCACCTACTGGAATTGAAGTTACGTTATCTTCCGACAAAACGAATGTACTTTCAAACGATGGAATCGTCATTCCAGGTATTAAAGATGAGCTCGTCTCACTTAAAATAACTGCTAAAAAAGGAAGTTCTACATTACAGAAAACCTTCTCTAATTTAGTGGTTCCACAGGCAGGTTTATCTGTCAGGGATCTATTAGAGTCATATCTTAAGAACCTCACCATTCCGACTAAATTAACAGAAAATCTAGTGATTCAACCTCCTACAGGAGTAAAATTATCCCTCTCGTCTGATGATCCAGGTGTATTATCGAGTAGCGGAGTCATCGTTCGAGGCGATACGACCAAAAACATTGTCGTCACGGTTCAAGTAGAGAAAGATGGTGTGACTGCTGAAAAATCATTTCCTGAAATTGAAGTTCCATGGACTCTAGAAGCGGAACTAAATCAGGCAGTGAAAGATCTCTCCCTCTCTTCACTAACAGATTTGAAATTACCACTCAACTTGCCGACTGAAGTCAATAAGTTACCGATCACATGGACCTCTAGTAATACCAATGCCATCACAAATACAGGTACTATCATCCCAGCAGTTTCTTCACAGGCGTTTACGTTGACGGCATGGATCACAAAAAACGGCGTTCTAAAAAGTAAGACATTCAATGGAACGATTGCCGGAAATCTCAGTCTGATCCTTAAAGAAGATCTCACCCGCATCGCTACTGCTAGTCCGACGCTGAACGTGTATCTCGATTTAAAGTTACCTAAATCGTTGAACGGTTCACCTCTTAATTGGTCGTCTAGTAACGAAAGTTTGATGACAACTTTAGGTAAAGTGCTAGTGACTTCAAAGATAGCCCCATTCACACTTTCAGCTGCAACCGGAAATACATCTAGCAGCTTATCGTTGTCTACACAAGACGTTCGCACCTCCTTATTAAGTGGCTTACTCAATCTTTTAGGAAGCATCGTCGATCCGATCGTCGATTCACTCACATTAGGAAAATCAGCATCTCTGCCAAAAAGTTACGGTGGTGTTCTTGGCATTGGAGCAAAATCCATTGACGGCTGGACATCCTCTCATCCAGACATCGTGACGATTCAAGGAAATCAGGCTGTCGTAACACCAGACAAGTACGAACACCTCGTCGTCTTGTTCGCAAAGTTCGAAGACGTGCCTAAACCGGTACCATTCCTCATCAAGGTTCCAGCAAAAAAATAAGATTCCTTTTCCCTCTGTATGTGTTTCAGTACAGAGGGATTTTTGATTTTCGCTAAATTGATGTTTTTTAAAATCTCATTTCTTTATCATTTAAAACTGAAAATATATCCAGTAATTTCCTTGCTATACTACAGAAAAAGGAGGCGTTTAACGATGAAAAAAAGTATGACATGGACAGCACTCGTGACGCTTGGTCTCAGTAGCGCAGTCTATCTTTCGCCTGTTGAAGCAGCGACAGACGAATTCACGGTAGAAACGAAAAACATCCACACACGGACGGAAGTTTTGAAAGGAAAGGCACCTGCCGGATCCATCGTCGTCTTACAGTCGGACGACACAGAGGAAGAAGACTTACAAGAAGTCGCTCATGCAAAAGCGGATACAAATGGAAACTATTCGATCGAGTTACCCGAAGAAGGATTGATCGGCGAGGATTTCTACGACTACCATCAATCTGATTCCGATGAGTATGACTATGATGAGGAGGACGAAGACAGCTCTTCCGACGTCACACCGAACTACTTCCTCGAAGTCGTGAGCGTCGATGATTACACGGGCGATGATGATGGAATGGAAGATGACTGGGACGATTATTACGTAACGCGTGCCACTTCTCATGGCGATGACGATGGAGGAGACGACGGTGATGAACCGGGTGATGGTGATGATGATGGATATGACGATGGCGATGAAGGGGACGAGCCGGGAGAGGATGATGGCGATACGACGGAAGAACCACGAGATCCAATCTCGTACGACCTCGATCCAATCGACCTCACGGTGCGGACATTCATTCCAAAAGCAGCAACCGTCGATACGAAAACACTGACACGTACGACTCGGACAGTGACCGGATCTGTTTCGAACAAGGATGTTCGCGTCGAAGCTTACGTCTATCATAAGTCGAGCAAATCATGGAAACTACTCGGTAAGGCGAAGCCACGCAGTAATGGTTCGTATAAAATGTCGATTAACAAAAAATTATACAAGAAAGATGCGAGCGTCAACTTCTACGTCGTCGGAAATCGTGATGCGGACGGTTTCAGTAAAGCACTTCGTAAAAAATACAAGTAATCAAACTATAAAAAGGAAGTGCGACATCGTTACGTCGCACTTCCTTTTTATGACTTAATATAATTTTTCTATATGTGAACCCATGAAGACTTGTACATTCGTTGTTCCACCTGACACATTCTCAAATGAAGATGGACCGAGTGGCGCTCCCCAGAACCGGACCTCATCCTCTTCTAAAATATCCCCAGATCCTTTAAACAGAAGCACTTGGTAGGAATCTCCCGCATCGTCAATGACATGCAACAACGATACCGTGTCTTCACTCTCTTCAAGCGGCATCTCTTCGATTGAGACAACACTCCCCTCAAACGATACGATCCTTTTATAGTACGGTGTCACATTTTTATTCAACATTTTAACACTGACCGAAGTATCTTCCATCTTCTTCACTTTAGCAATGTCTGTTTTTTCAAAAGCAGGAAACAAAGTGTAATGTTCATGGATGTATGCATAGGACGTATCGGATAGTTCAAGTGTCTCATCGGTCCACTTCGGTACGAAGCTCTTAGCAAAAGCTGCATATTTCTCTGTCAAATCAATTGTTTCTTCATCCGTTTCTTCTACTGGTTCTTTTTCTTTTGTTTCAGATTGCGCTGATGTTTTTTCTGTTGTTTCGTCATCTGTCGTCAATAATGCGACTGCAATGACGAGGAAGAATAATAACCCAGCTGCCATCAACAACCATTTTATGAATTTTTTCAATTAACTTCCCTCACTTATAAAATATGTTTCTTTTCTTAAATTAAGATACATTATATTACTATTATTAACAATATAATGATCAAATTTCTTTATATTCAAATAATTTATAGCTACTTATTTTTATATGTATTTAGCTACATCATTTCTTTTCTTCTTACCTCTTTCCTATTTAGATTTAAAAGAATTATCTTAAATGTGAGTTAATCCAAAAACACATTTCCATAAAAAGTTAATCAGAGCCTATAATCAAAGACTTTTTCCTTTAAACTAAAGAAGGTTACATTATTTGGTTTTAAACCGAATTTAATTCCTCAATTTTCTAATTAAAAGGAGCTACTATTCATGAATCGTTTAACGCGTTACCTACCTTCTTTAGCTGTGATTATCTTTAGTATCCTTGTCTTCTTATTACCCTTCCGTTGATTCATCTTTCCCAATGTCAGATACAATAAAAAGCTGTCTCGACATACGTCGGGACAGCTTTTTGTAATTCTATTCTTATCTTTCTCTCTTTAACCTTCGCGTTGACTCTTTTTTCTTCTATTTAGAGACAGTAGAAGAATTCCAAATGCCGCAAGCAAGAATCCAATAGGCTGAGTACTGAATGGCTCGGACTCACCCGTTTGAGGAAGGCCGCTTGAATTCGATGGTCTAGTCCCATCATCGTTCGGTGTATCTGTTCCCCCATTTGGTTTGTGAGGCGTTTTCGGATCATCCGGTTGTGTGGTGTCCTTTGGGTTACTTGGATCTTTTGGATCACCTGAACCACCTGGCGTATCCTCGTCTTCAAATTCATAATCCGGATCAATCGTGTTCGTTATCGTGACACGAACGACGGCTTCCCCGCCACTTTTCAGACGAATGGTCCGTGGTTCAGAATCTAACAGATAACCGACAGGTGCTTGCGTCTCGATAAGGGTATACTCACCGGAAACAAGATTCGAAATACGTGCTTCTCCTTTTTCGTTTGTCGTTACACGAGTAACACGCTTTCCTTGTGCATCCTGTAATTCAAATGTTGCATCTTTCAAGGCTTCACCGGACTCATCATCCACTTTCTGAACGATGAGCGTCTTGAGTCGTTCATTGAAGAGGATCAGTTGCTCCATATCAGCTTGATTCTTGTCAATCACGACATCGTGTGGTGTAGTGTCCAGCTCATATCCTGCAGGTGCTTTCGTTTCGATGAAGCGATATGTTCCTGGCGTCAGTCCTGTTACGAGGATTTCACCAGAATCATTCGTCACGAGACGATCACGTACGGTACGTTCATTCGAATCCAATAGTTTAAATTCCGCACCCGAAAGCAGACTTTCATCCGTACCATCTTTTTTGATCAGACGAATCGATTTGAACGTATCGTTCGTCATCTCAATTGTTACGACTTCATTCGTTCCGGTCGACAATGTGAATGGACGTGGTGTGGCATCTAACTGATATCCTTCTACTGCTTTAGTCTCGATAAACGCATATTTTCCCGGTAATAATTCGTTGACGTAGATCTCACCGTTCGTATCCGTCACGAGTTTTTCTTTGATGATCTCACCAGTAGATTTTTGAAGCGTAAACTCTGTTCCAGCTAGTCGCTTCCCATTCGTCGCATCCGTCTTCAAGAGTCGAACGGCTTTTTTCTGTTCATTTTTCACCGTCACGAGTGTCGACACACTTTGACGACTCGATACAGTGAAGACGTGTTGTTTTGAATCAAGCAAATAACCGTTCGGTGCTTTTGTCTCGATGAAGGCATAGTCTCCCGGTACAAGACCGCTGACATACACTTCACCGTTTACGTCCGTCACAAGTCCTGTCCGAAGGATTGTTCCGCTCGCATTAATCAACGAGAACTCTGCTCCCATCAATCGGGCAGAGGACAATGCATCGATTTTCGTTAATCGAACGGATTTAAATGTATCGTTTGTTGCTCGGACGATCGCAGTATCATTATTTCCTCGTACGAGCGTAAAGACATACGGTGTTCCGTCCGTCATATAGCCGCCAGGTGCACTCGTCTCAACGAAACGATATGTTCCTGGTACGAGATTTGTCACAAGGATTTCACCACTCGTA
Source organism: Exiguobacterium sp. s161 (assembly GCF_018619045.1). Taxonomy (NCBI): domain Bacteria; kingdom Bacillati; phylum Bacillota; class Bacilli; order Caryophanales; genus Exiguobacterium; species Exiguobacterium sp. s161. The sequence continues at coordinate 167,486 of NZ_JACSNH010000001.1, read as the reverse complement.
TTCGTCTTCAAATTAGTTTGTAAAATGTTCCCTTGGCCATCTAATAGAGAGAAGACTGCATCCGCAAGCGGTTGACCGGTCATCGCATCCGTCTTGATTAAACGCACTGACTTTTTGCGTTCGTTCTCCACTGTGATCAAGCTTGGCGTACGTTGCCCTGTCGTGACAGTGACGGCTTGTCGAGTCGTGTTTAACAAGTAACCATTCGGTGCCTTTGTCTCAACGAAATGATACGTTCCCGGATTCAACTTCGTGACGAGTACGGTTCCGTCCGCTCCAGTAACAAGACCCGTCCGGATTTCATTATTTGCTGCATCATACAAACTGAATTCGGCACCTTGTAACGGCGTCTTCGTCTGATCGTCAACTTTCGTCAAACGCACTTCTTTTTGTTTTTCGTTCGTAATCTGAAGTTGCTGAACATCTGGACTGTCGAGTTTGATCGAGAATGATTTTCCGAGTCCAAGGAGGATATATCCATCCGACGCTTTTGTCTCAATGAGGCGGTAGTCACCGAGATCGAGGTCCTCAATCAATAACGTTCCATTTGCATCCGTCTTCAGATTCTCCCGTATCGTCTGATTGGCGGAATCAACGAGTTTGAACGTCGTATCCGCAAGCGGCGCTTGCGTCACATCATCCACCTTCGTGATTTGAATTGACTTGAATGCCTGATTCGTGACAGTTAATGACTTCGCGGTTACTTGATCCTTGACGATTGTAAACGATTGCTTCGCTGGATCCAACAAATGACCAGCCGGTGCTTTTGTCTCGACGAAAGAGTACGTTCCTGGTAAAAGGTCTTCTACCGTCAACGAACCGTTCGCATCCGTCACGAGGTTCGTCCGAATCGCCGTATTGTTCGAATCATAGAGCGTAAATTCAGCACCTGCAAGAGGTTGGTTCGTTTTCTTAGACTTTTTGATCAACGTGACATCTTGGCGGACTTTCTTGTTTGTGATAGTTTGATTCGACTCAGGCTTAGAAATCTTGATTGGTGTCTCTTTTTTTAATGGATCAATCACATATCCTGAAGGTGCACTAGTTTCGTGTAACTTATAATCTCCATATAAAAGGCGACTGAAGGTCAACGTCCCTTGACCGTTTGTTGTTCCTTTTCGGACGGTTCTTCCACTTTCTGCATCAATCAGTTCGAACGTCGCACCTTCAAGCATCTTCGTGCCACTCTCGTCTGTCTTTTTGATCGTCAGCGTACCCGTCTCACCAGATGCTGTCGCCATTCCACTTGTCTTTTCCACAATGATCGACGTTTTCTTCGTCGTCACGCCTTCTGACAATGAATCAGCCGTAAACGTCACTTCATTCGTAATGGAAGCACCGACGGCAGCAACGATGAAGGAATCATATTCTATGATATAAGGACGTGTGATTTCATCTTTGAACGCAAGCGTGAATTTTCCCATCTCATCTTCTTGCGTCACAGTATACGCATCTTTTGACAAGAGGGTTCCTTTTGACACTGTCCCATCCGTCGCGACAGACGTCTGATACACCTTGACAGAGTCGATTAAGACATCTTGATTGTTCGAAGGAAGATCCGTCACGACAACATTCCGGAGTGTCGATTGACCGTAATTCAACTTCACCTGCCAAGCAATCAACTTACCTGTCTGCTGGCCGGATTTATCAGCGTACTCACCGCCATGTTTGACAGAAACGCGTGCTTTCAAGTCACCGAGTAACGTTTTATCATCCGTAACAAGCGCCCGATTCTCATACTCCGACTGAACGAACGTACCATCGATTGATGTTTTATAGGTGATGACGTACGCGTCCGACGTCTTTTCATTGAATGTCAGGACGAACTTTCCCTTCTCGAAAGTGACCGTATAGGCAGAAGCTGGAATCGTTTGTGTTGCTGTATATTCATTCGCTCCCGCCCCACGAACCAATTTCGAGACCTTGAACGAAGGCTCGAGCAGTTTTTGCTCTCCCTGCCACGTATCCGTCACAGTCAAAGCATCTGTCGCATACTCATGATAGTTAACGCCAAGCGTCCATGTGATTTCTTTTTGGATGGCATTATACGTACCACCTTTGAAGCCATTGTTCGAAGAGTAACTCGATAACGTGACACGATCTGCGACCTTGATTTGTCGATCCGCACCTTTCAAATCTTTAAATTCGACGGTCGCTTCGTTTTCAAGATACGCTTTATTTTTATCTGCACGCTTTTGATAATCGAATGCCGTTTGGTACGTAATCTCATACTTTTCTTTGACTGGATTGATGAATGTCAGGATAAAACCGTTCGTCGTCGGTGTCAACGTATAATCCGTCTCACTCATACCAGATACTTTTAGTGAACCCGGAATGTACGTTAAGCCTTCATTCGTGAAATCATCCGTCAATACGACGTTCTGCATATCTTTCTTATCCCGATTCAATTCAATCTTCCAACCAATCGTCTCTGTCGCGTAGTTTGGTGTACTATGCGATTTACGAAGTACGGCTTGTCCGACTGACTGATCTGCTTTATCTGTCAGACCGTTGACAGAAATCGTATTACTGACCGTTCCCGAAGCAAATAGACGGTCGATTGCCCGTGTCTGATAGACGAGCTGATAGGCCGTCCCGTTTTTCGGGAGTGTCAGGGTAAAACCGTTCGTTTCCGTATCAGATCTCGGTGAGCTCGTTATTGGGACTTCTGTTCGTTTACTTTCTTTCCCGTCCGCATTCAGCTCAATTTCATACAACTTCACTTCATCCAATAATTCATGCGTATTCGTGAAGTCATCCGTGACGACAAGAGAACTTAAATCACGCTGTCGGTAGTTGATGTCAGCTGACCAAGTGATAATCTGTTCCGTATCATCATAATCAATCGCCTTCTTATCTAATTCGACGCCTCGACCGATCGCGACAGTCGCACTTGCCGTTATATTCGAGAGCCCATCTCCAGTAAGTGCCGTCTCATTTTTGAATGACGCCGCTTCTTCATTTTCAATCGTCGTATCAAAACTGATCCGATAGGCATTTTTCATCGTTTTGAAGTCTATACGAATAGCACCTGTCGTCTCAACCGTATAGTCTTTCGTCACATCCACGACTTGATCAATCGTTCCGTCCATTTTCAGAACAAGACGTTCGATTCGGATGCTATCGGTATCAAGTTTTAACCCCGCCGGTAAAGGATCGGTCCATACCGCGTTCGTAATATCCTTTAATCCTTTATTCAGCTCAACTGACCATTTGATTGAATTTGGATTGTATACACGATTCGCAATACCACTCTTCGCGATATCCTTACCCGGGTTTTTTAAGGCGACCCGAATGTCCTTGGATACCTTTCCGACGATCGGGGTGATCGTGATCGTCTTTTCTTCAGAAATCGAGACCGTCTCCTTGACTTGTGTCAAGACGGTGAGTTTACCTCTGATTTCCGAATATTCATTGATTTTCTCATTGAATGTAACCGTCGCATTTCCATTAAAGTCGACGTTGAACGTCCCAAGAGAAACATCTTTGCCAAGGGAATCATCTCTGAATTTCAGCGATTGATCCTTGATGACTTCATAGATTTTCAGTTCTTTCGGTATTTGAAACGAAAAGGTAGATCCGTCCGTATACTTATGTCCGTCAGGAATCGACCAGTCGTATTGGATTTCTACAAGCGAATCCGTCGTAACAACATTCACTTCATCATCGGTTTTCGTGGTCGTCTTGATGGTGTAGTCATTTAATATATTTTCTGTAATCACCATGATTTTGTCATTCGTCGGACTTTCGGATGCTAGCATCTTCGCATTAGAAGGCGTCTCAGACGACTCCTCTGTCGCAGCAGGCTCGTCAGAGGTCTCTTCCTTCTTCTCCGCAGAAGGTGAGGTTGCAGATGGAGTATCTGAAGAAGAGCCCTCTGCTGCAGGTTCCTCTGAAGTAGTTTGGTTTGAAGACGCTTCTTCCGTAGCAGGTACGGTCGTCTCCGATTCAGTTTCTTGATTTTCACTCGATGTTCCTTCCGGTTCTTGAACATCAGGTGTCAATTCTGTGGAAGCGGTAGGTGTATCACCTGTCGCATATACGAGACCTGTCGTTGCAAAGGGCTGCAAGACGAGGAATACCGCTAATATCATGGATAGCCATACTCTCATGCAAGTTTCCTCCTAACTCATTGTCCGTAGACCACACAAGTTATAGAACAGGAGGTATCTCAGAAACAGAAAAAGATCTGTCAGAGGTATGAGCCTTTATTGTGCTTAGTAATCAAGTGTCATCGTATAATCAGATCGTTTTTGATAATTCGTCGTCTTATGTTCTGTCACGTCGCGGGTCACATCGATGATTCGCCAGTCTCCTTCGATATAAACTTCATTCCAAGCGTGATATCCTTTAATACCTTTCGCAGTACCCATAACAAGGCGCGTCGGGATGCCCTGACTCCGCAACAATCCGGCTGTCAAAGAGGCGAAGTCATAACAGATTCCGCGTTTAGTACGTAGCGTCTCTGAGTTATCAGGTAGATAGCGAGCGGGTAACATCTTTAATTTTTTAGCGTCATATTTGATGAGCTGACGGACATATCGGCTTGTAGCAAGGGTTTGTTGAGAAATCGAATAGGATGGACGTGATAAGGACGTCGCAAGACGAGAAACCTGATCGTTGATGATGATATTTTGAATGTTATGGAGGTACGGCGCCGTTTCTTGTTTCAGTTGCACACTGAAAAATTCACGTGCTGTTCGTTTATATCGCTTTCCATCTGTTGAGTGGAAGGTGGAGAGCGTATATGTTCCATTACCAAAGAGGAGATTAAAATGATTACTGCCTTTGAATAAATCGTAATGTCTGACTTGAAGACCGTTTCTGATTTCAAGCTTCAGATAGCCCGTCTCGTTTTTTGAAACCGTGACATCGACTTTTCCTGTCGTCGTCTCCACTTTCATGCGAGGAGCTGCCATGATTGATGTTTCACATACGACCAATTGAAGACACAATAAAAACAAAATACTGAAAAAGATTTTTTTCATGAGATACACTCCTTTGGGAACTGGCTGCCATGTGAAAGGCCCTATAGTTTTGCGTCACTAGCTTTCGCTGAGCTTTGCCGTTATCAGTGAGGTCATACAGGATAAAAGTAACATATTAAAAGAAAAAAATTTCAATTTCACTTTAAAATTAGGTAAATACTGCTTTTTATTTCTTCACTCTATAATTACCCCGTTTTATGAAGAACTACCTCACTCACAAGAATAATCTGATTAATATGTTATACTAAATAATGTAAAATCAGTGGCTACGTCAAATCTTTAAGGAGTGAACGTATGTCAAATCGAAAAAAAGACTATTTGATTTCTTTATTGATCGTCATCTTCACATCCATCGTCATCTTTACACTCGACTTACCAAAAGGAACTAGTTTTGCTGCGATTCTGATTGTCGTGATTCTTTCCGTTTTCTTGTACGAGTTTCGTTTAATCACTCAAGATAAAGCAAAACATAAACATTAATGCTTCTCTCTAATATGACGACCTGAAATCCTCACATGATAGGATTTCAGGTCGTTTTTTAATTGCTATGTTTGATCGTAATGAATAAGGTATTACAGAAAAAGCGATAGTATTCGGTCATCAACCGAGTACTATCGCTTTGAGTACTACTATAAAACACACTTATTTGACTGGGATCTCGAACGTATACGGTGCGAAATCAATATCATAGTTGTCGTTTGAAGCATCAATCAATAGTTTCACGCTTGTCGTTCCTTCTTCGACCGTTGGGTAGATCATGACGCCTTCCATTTCAATCCCCGGTAAAATGTCAGATTTAAACAAGACTTCGCACTTTGAGTCACTGATATTCGGAATCTGAATCGCCGATACTGTCTCATCCGTTAATTAGTGGTCATACTTCAGAATGTTCTTAGTTTCTAAACGCATATTGTTTCCTGAGTAATCATTGGCTCGTGTCTTGGACGTATAAATGGAAGTTATTTTCAAAAGGAATTTTCCGTCTTTCGAAACAGTCCCTTCATAATGAAACTAATAGCTCAAATTGATTTCATTACCAAATTGTGTTTATTTAAATATTTCATTTGAAATATATAAATTAATAGGGATTTTGATAATTTTATGTATTCTTTCATTTTACTTTAAATGAATCTTTTTGATTCAGATAACTGGTGGTTGATATGATTTAGTTTCTAATGTAATAAAAAAAGCCATTCATTCAGATCCAGCGATTAGCTGTTCTTGAATAAATGACTTTGAAATTTGCATACCAAATCATCGTATTTTTTTATTTAATGACTTTATTTTCCTCAAATAAAATCAATTAGTAGTTAATCTATGCGCAATTACTTCAATTACTAGACTGTACTATATTTTCATCAATTGGTACATTTGTGTCTCCATCATCAGTTGGTTCGTTCTCTGAATCAGTAGGATCTGTTTCTTGATCCGTGTTATCTGATGAAGCATTTTTTTCAAGGAATTCCGCAACTGAAATCCCATTGATGCGAAGCACCTCGCGTAAATTATCTTTAGTTGTTCCGAATTCTATCTGTAAACGCTCAATCGTTTTCGTATCTTGACTGAACTGATAATACTCATATGAACCACTCCGCTCAAGATCCAAAGGATAGCGATTCGTAAAGTATCGATCATTAATTTTTTCGAGACTCATATTAAAGCCGTTTCTCGTATTAAATGTACCATTTGGTTCTTTCACAAACAAAACATCATCGCCACCAGTAAATAGATGAGGATTTTCTGATTCATTTAGAATCCATGAAGGGTTTAGCACTTTAAAATCTTCATTTTTTGTTTCACGCAATTGAACCAATTTTTGATTTAAAAGATTGCTTTCTTCTTGAAAATGAGTTAAATCTCCTGCTTTTTCATCATCGATTTGTTCAAGCATTGCCTGATAGATAGGCAGTCCTTCAGCAGTATAGCTAGGATCAATCTTTCGGAAAAGTTCAATCGGTAGTGATGAGACATCATTCAAAAGAATCGCTCTACGCATCCACTCTAAAGCCATCTCTTTTGATTTTATCTTATTGACTGGAATAGCTTTTGTTTCGAACCTCTCAAAGACATCGATGGATAATTCTTGTTCAAAGTCTCCCAATTTAATAAGATATGTGTCACTCCCACTCTTTTTCAAGTCAATCTTCAATTCGTTTGAATCTATAGAGAGAACCGTATCTTCTTCATCCAAAGCTTGACCGTCACGATTCGGTATGCGTTGAATGTCGACATCTTTCATCTCGATTGTCTGACCATCGATTGTCTCGAGATTGATTGGGTAAGAGATGCTCTCATCGCTCAGTTCAAATCCTAATCGATTTAACAATGCTTCACGACCGTATCTTTCGAAAATGAATTGGAACGGTTTCGTCTGGTCAATATCTTTGAAATCGATTTTACTCTCGAACGGAGTAGGTGCATATCCCGGAATTAACAAGTCGCCTTTGAATTGTCCATCTTCATATAGGGATTTCAATATACCAATGATTGCCTTTCCTTCTTCTTCATTCCGATATGAAAACATACGATCGATACCATTATCAACCTGTCGACCGTCATGATCGATATCCACACTACTTTTCATCTGTGGAATTTCGTAATATATGAAACGATCGAAATCCAGATATGAATAACTCATATCTTCTGGATCGATTTGATTGATCTCTCCTTGATATTGCATATTTGGTACAATGATGTCTTTTCCATTGAATTGAGTGAGATAGACCATATCGTCCTTTTTGTCAGTCTGATCCATCGTCAAATGGCTATATGAACCGTCTTTCTTTTCAAATATAACTTCATCGTAATGATTAGAAGACCACATCCGATATCCTTGTTCTACTTTTTCTAAATCACCAAAATAATTAGAGTATCTTCCATCTTCATATCGTTCCATCCGTACTAGATTTCCATTTCTCTTGAAATAGGACCGTACGATATCTGGTTCGTTGAATGATAAATAGTATCGCTCGCTATCATCCCACTTTGACGCAACGGGAGTAAGCGTGAGCGATTGTTCTTTAGACACGTGAATTTCTTTGAGTTCTTTTACTTTTCGTAAAACACGTTTAACATCTTCTGCACTATTTAATTCCTCAATGTCCATACTTTGAATGTACATTCGATAATCATTGATCAATTCCGGTTGATAGGACTCGATTTCTTTGGACTCAATCAATTTATCAAGTAGTTCTTCCGTCAAATCAAAAACTGCATATCGATCACTTTTCATATCCAGTACTTGATCCAGTTCATCCGAAATTTTGGTTTGAGGTGGAGTCGTTTCGCCACCCGTTGTTGGTGGAGTCGTTCCGCCGCCCGTTGTTGGTGGAGTCGTTCCGCCACCCGTTGTTGGTGGAGTCGTTCCGCCGCCCGTTGTTGGCGGAATGATAATTGGTGGATTTTTGATTTGTTCATCTACTTTATCATAATTCGTAATCAGATCTGTGACGTTTGATCCTGCCGGAATACTCAATGAAGTAATTTGTACACCTGTTCCGACATCCATTTTTACTTCTTTTGACGCAATGATGACTTCCGGGATATTTGATTCAATCTTCAATGCGACAGATGTTGCAGATTCTCCAATCGTCAGTTTATCAATTTTAGGCGTTCCGATTAGCTCGATTTTCTCTGCGGTTAAGACTTCTAGTTGACGAATCGCAATATTCACTTCAACTGATTTCGATCCATCTGCAATACTCATGTGGTCAATCTTTCCATTCCCTTGAATCGTCGCTTCTTCGGCAGTCGTTAGATTCTGGATAGTCGCATCTTGGACGATTTCCAATTCAACCGGCGCTTCAAGTCGACAATTTTGTACGGTACCGTCCACTTCAGCATAAAGTGTCCCTCGTTTAATGATTAATTGCTCAATAACGGCACCTTCGTTAGTCTCGATCCGTGCATTAGCTGAAAGGATGACATTCTTGATTTTCGCACCATTCGAGACGATTACAGACGTGTTCGGATGCGTGACAACGAGTTCTTCGACATCTGAGTTGATGAAGATGACACTTGCACCGTTGTAGCTCTTAATGACTTCTGAGTTACTCGATATAACACGAGATTTAGCCATCGATGTCATCGGACCCGCTTGTCGAACGAGATGAGACGAAGTAAGATCTTGCTTCTGCGCAGAAGTATTCGATTCAATTTGAACCTTTCCCGTTACCTTGACGCGATTGAATGTCACATTCTTCTTAGCCTGTTCCTGAACGACCAATCGCTCTACTTCAAGCTGTTGAACTTTTACGTTATCCGTCTTGATTGTCAAGCGAGGAATCATCGCACCTGCTCCATTTAAAATCACAGGTGTCTTCTCACTGCCTCCTTGCGTGATTGTTAGCTGATCAATCGCTGTGATCTTTCCTTTGTCGGCAGTGAAGAGAATCGTAGCTTTTTTCAGCGCCGATGATTGAAAGAGACCCTCCCATTTTTTATCAAACGTGTAGGTCAAACCATTGATGACGACCGTTTTATCCGTCGCACGCTCGATTGTCATCGGGACAGATTTTCGTTTAGAGAGCAAGTGGCTCTACTGTGCGAATTCCCCACGCTTGACTGCTTGACCTGGCTTCAATTGAGTACCTGGATAGATATGATGTAGCAACGAGAAGGTACTCAACGAGGAAACTGCCTTCCCTGTCGACGAAGTAATGGACACATCCTGATACGGTTGAACATTCGTCGGTTTTAGTCGGAAAGCGCGCTGGCTCCATTCGAGCAACTCGGACCGTTGAACCAATTGTTTCTTATCGAATGTCTTCGATTTTTCAAGGATTCCTCTCGCTACCATGCCATGTAAAAGCGGATATAACTTTGATGTCTTTGGAATATTCGTGAAGACTCCTTTTTGAGGTTTTGCCGCCTTTACTTTCCAAATTTTAGATAGCATCTGAACAGCTGCCTCTTGTGTTAAATAACGATCCGGATAAAAATGGTTCCCTTGAATCGCTTTGTTTTTTAATAAGAATTGAACGCCTTCATAGTATTTCGTTCCTTTTTTGACATCCGTTATTTTTTGACTAGCTCCTGCAACCATAGCAGGTTGTAGCGCACTGAATGCTAAAACAGCTGCCAATGAAGCTTTAAATGCCGGCTTATTTTTCATGAATGAGCCACTTCCTCTCTTCTACTTTTTATTCACTTTTAATCATATCGACTTCATGATTAAAAGTGTCTTTTCATTACATTTAAAGGTAAATCGTTTTTTTAAATATATTAAATTATTTCTTCAACATGATGAGGTATTCGATAAACCCTGATTCGAAATACTCGGTTATGTATATGCCTAAGAACTTGCATAGGCTTCACACTAAGGAATTACTTCACGGTATCAACTCTCGAAGCACGATTTCCGGAGTACTCTTTTTATAGTGGAAATCTATTTTTAGTTTTTTGATTGCATCCCATTAAAATAATTCCCATACATCACATAATTAGAAAAAGCCACCCTGTATTCAAGGTGGCTAATCAAATTACCGCGGTTGTGTATCTGTTATTTTATCCGTCCAATACGTGAATTTCAGATCAACTTTTGGCGTCTGTATTTTAAATCCTTCTGCCTCGACGATTACGTTGTTATTCCCTTCTACGTAATCCTCAGAGACGATCTGTCCTACTTCCTCGAGTCGACCACTCTTGAAGATCAAGTGAGCGGGTAAGTCAGAATCCGTTCCACTGCCTAATGCGACATTGATACCGCACCAGTAATTTCCAGATGTATTGACGTTATTTGCTGTTACACGCGATCGATTGACGATGATACCAGCATTGGCATTATCGCGACTTGTCACGTTCGTAAGCGTCACGTCTTGGGATCGATAAATGTTGATGCCGCTCCCGGTTGATTTTTCGATGATCATGTCTTTTACTTGAACTGCTTCTTTCACATTGACGATCGATAGAAGATGTGTCGCCGAACTCGTTTGTGACTTGAAATAGTCTGTCCGTCCTAACTGTGCATGATTCTCGCCTTGAAGCGTGATCGCTTTATCCAACACGAGCTGTTCATGTAAGAGATGTTGACCATTGACGATGACCGTGTCCCCCGCTTGTGCGGCTTTCACTGCTTGATGTAACGTCAGAAATTGTCGGGTAGTGCTTTTATTTTCAAGATAGAATCCTGGAAGTCGCTTTGCGTCACGCTTCGTCCAATACGACGATGTCCCCTCCACTTTATGCTCTGTATAATCCCCTGTCACTGAAACATTTCGTGTGTCAGAAGGGCTCGCAACGATCGCATATTCTTCTGCCAGATTCCCGCTCTCTAATTTAAAGATGGATGATTCTTTCACTCCCTTGCCTGGAGCTACACCCACCCCGTACCATTTGTTTCCCGATGTATGGAATGGCTGGCCCTTGACCGTCGAACCGTTGACGATCAAACCAGCTGCTTCATTGTCCCGACTCGTGACATTTTTAAGGCTGACGTTTGAAGAACGATAGACGTTAATCCCGTTTCGAGCCGACTTCACGACGTCCAGATTCTCAAGTAGGACGGCTCCATTTCCTGCATCGATCGTGATCAAGTTCTCGCTGTTGACGTCTGTCGTCTTTAAGAATGTTTCAGATGGCGTGATTTGTGCTCGACCATTGAAAGATCGGATGTTTAGCGCCTTATTGATCAAAACTTGCGTCATGACTTTCGCATCTCCATTGAGCCAGACCGTATCGCCCGCTCCTGCTTTTAAAATAGCTTCATTCAACGTTTGATGACTCACCAACTGACGTTCTGATCCAGTAATGGATTGTACATAGACACCTTTCGGCAGCTCATTCCAGTACGCTACTCCCTTTTCGCCTTGCACGCGGTAGTAATCATTTCCGTTCTCACCGAGATCGATTTCAATCTTACCTTGGATTAGACCTTTATCCGCATAGACTGCCAATTTTTCTAATAGTTTTCCTCGATTCAAAATGAATTTCGCCTGTGTCGCGACACCTGTGCCTTGATCGACGTTGACTCCGTACCAGAGATTCCCCTCCGTTTCGAGTCCGTTTGCTGTAACGATTGATCCATTGACGACTAGTCCTGCCGCTGTGTTGTTTAAGAGCTTGACTTGGTCCAGTGTTACGTCTTTTGATTGATACGCCTGGATACCAGAACGAAGTGATTTCTCAATCGTCAGATTTTGAATCGAGACAGGTTCTGTGACGTTTTCGATGGAGACCAGGTTCTTCGATGGATTGTAGTCCTTACCGTCCGCTTGCACGATCTTGAAATTCGTTGCTGGCATCAAGCGACCATTCTGTTCCCCTTTTAGGGTAATCGCTTTATTGATGACTAGTTGTTCCTTTAGTGCTATCGTGCCGTTAATCAAAATCGTATCACCTGCTTCAGCGGCACTCACAGCTGCTTGTGGTGTCGGGTATTGTTTCGTCTCTTTCGAACCGACAACATAAACACCATTGCGTCTGTCCTGTGAAGTCGACCAGTATTTCTTCGTCGTTCCTTCGATCGCATGTTCTGTGAACGATGTCGGAAGATTGACGCGTACTTGTTGATTGGCAACATCTGAGACAACCTCGTATTCTTCTTCCAGCACACCGGATTTCAGTGTGAAGTCCGAAACCTCATTCACATTTACACCTGAATCGACATTGACACCGTACCAAGCATTTTTTGACGTACGCAATTCTTCTGCCGTCACCTTCGATCCGTTGACGATCAGTCCGGCTGCCGCGTTCTCAACACTCTTGATGTCCTGTAATGTCACGTCCGACGAACGATACGCTTGTACGCCTGTCGCATACGATTTTCGGAACGTCAGACCATTCAATTGGACTGGTGTGTTCACTTCATTGATCGACACAAGGTTATCCAACGGTCTTTTACCGGTCTTATTGAACGCAACAGACGGCTCCATGATAGCTCCTGATCCATTGATCGTAATGCCTTTCGTGATCGTCAGTTGTTCTGCTAAGGCATACGTACCGTCGTTCAAATCAAGTCGTGTACCTTCTGGTAGATTCGCAAGTAATGGTGTCAGTTCCGCCGCACTTCGGTTCGATGACGTTACCTTGAGATTGTTTGCCTCGATATTTGCTCCACTGGTATTCATTATTGGAAAATACTTATCTCCTTCAACCGATGCATACGCATAATTCACATCGACATCCTGTAATCGAAGCGTTAAGTTCGGGCTTGCTCCAGTTGTCGTGATTCTCCCCTTGTCAATTTCTGTATTCTCGATTGTCGCTGTCGTTGTTTTTTCTTCAGTATTAAAGTAAATGCTGCCAGCAAAATTCTGATCAGCTTCATCTGTCTCGACCAATGCATTCGGCATGATGTGAGAATCACGTAACGTAAAGTTCGTGCCAATCACTTCGATTACTTTATTAACATCAACTTTCGACATAATCGTCATATTCTCAAGTGTGACGCCATCCGCGATGACCGTAATCAGATTCTGAGTCGCCCAGTTACCGTTCTCACTGAATTTATCACCGAAGAGACGTGTGTGTTTTCCCCCTATGATTCGAAGACCCTTTTGAACAATCGGGAAATAGTATCCAGTCTGATTACCATGAGTGATATTTTCATTTGGTTTCAGAGCATAGTCTCCACTTTGAATGAACCAAAGTTCTCCCTGTACCGCTTGTTTCGTTTCGTTTTGTTTAGCGATGGCATCGGCTAACTCTTGGCTTGATCCAATGACCTTATCCGCGTGATAGAGTCGCTTCAAATCACTATCCTGATGTACTATGTGACCCGCGACATTCAACGGTGTCTTCCACGTCAACGTGTTCGAGAATGCGAGTCCGGATTTGCACTCTGCAATGTTCCAAATAGCGTCTTTAGCGTCAACCGTCCCCTTACCTCGAATCGTGAGTTCACCATCATCCGTACGTATGTTTCCCGTTAGTGTCAATGTGACACCTTCTGGCACATCAAACGTTTTTGCGGTCGCCATCTTACGTCCGTCAATTGTCACATCTTCCGTGATCTCGAATCGCGCACTACTTGCGCTACCCAAGTACGTATTGAGGCGTTGTGTGAAGCTCGGCGGTGTCTCGACACCTCCACCGCCAGTACCACCACTTGGAGGTGTGACAGGTGGCGTAACAGGAGGTGGTGCTGGCGGATCGACCGGAGGTTTTGTCGGTGGAATGACGCGTGTCTCTTCGACCTTCACCTCATCAACGACCGTCGTTCCTGTGTCGATTGTTCCTTTATTCGTTGCCGTCTCTTCAATCTTCGTTATATGCGGCAGCGCAATGCTTGTTGCCGAAGAAGAGTCGAGCGTGACGGTTTCGACCGGTGCCGTTCCTTTAATCGAGAGCGTCGCTCCTGTCGTCTGAACTTGCATCGCATTCGTTGGCGTGTTCAGCGTCAACTCTTTCATAGCACCAGCGAGCGTCAGTGTGCCGATCCCTTTTCCACCACCGACTTGGAGTGAAGCATTCGCAATCAATTTTTCAATCATGATGTTTTGACCTAACGTCAATGCCGTCTCGCCGAGCGTTTGTAGTTGCATCACAGGGGCATCGAGCAACACCGTTCCGCCTTTGATATCCACACGATTCACAGGCTTCGTACCTGTATACTGCGCTGACTTTTCGAGAGTGAGCGTCTCTACTGTAATCTGTTTTCCGAACAGCAGCTGCGACTGGTCTCCGACCGCTGTCACTTGCTTGACGTCACCAGATACATTCATGTGAAGGGTAGCATTACTTCGCTTCGTCACCAGTTGATCGATGTTCGTTGTTCCGGTAACACTTAACTGTTTGGACTCGGAATCAAACGTCCCGATCGATCCGCTGACTGTTAACTGACTGACATCCGCCTGTGTATTGATCCGAGAGATTTTTTGTCCCTTCAGGATGTGTAACGTACCGTTCGCTCGGACATCGACTTTGTTCACGCGAGATTGATTACCAAAGAGGACGTTAGTATTTTTTCGATTCAACTCAACGGATTGGAACGTACTTTGATCGAGTTCCAGCTTCGGTTTCGTGATTGCCTGTTTTGTCGCCATGTTCGTCTTGCTGCCGTGAAGCAGACGCGTCGATTGAACGCCGGTCATTTTTACGAGCGTCTTAGCTCGATCCGATACATTCACTTCGACCGCCTTGATGTTACGTACCGTTACGTAATCCGCGTTGATGATTAGATTTCCTGTCAGCGTCGTTTGAAGTCCTTCCAACACAAGATTACGTTCCAGTTTCTTGTTTGATTTGGATGGTTTTCCGGAAGTATTCAATTCAATCGTATGTAGTCGTAACACACGTCCTTTTATGTCGTAGGTAAACGCCAGGCGTGCTTGTTTTAATATATGTTTATTCTTTTGGAAGAATGCTCCTTGCGCTTTTGAGAGCTGATAGGTCTTCTTCCCGATTTGTAAAGAGTGTTGGTCAATCCGTGTCAGTGAGCTCAGCTTCAACATCTTACCCGCTGTTTTTTGTTTGACCGATTGCTGCGTCGCTGCCTGTACCGATAGTACGGGAGTCGGAATGATGGAAAATAATGTGGCCGCCAATGCGACCTGTGTCATGGACCGATGGAATGATGATGGCATTTCGTTTCCTCCTGATGATAGGTATTCCTACCCATAGTGATGATGCTATGAATAGAATAGGAGAACGAAATGCCTTTGTATATACATTTAAGGTTAATATTTTACATATTATCCCTTTATAAACTTTTTATTTCTAGGTTGATAAAAAAATCAAATTGTTCATTTCCACCATTTCGAAATTTTATTGCATTTAGAAAGCGAACTCATTAAAACTGAATAATTTCTTTTGAAAATAAAATAGCAGGTGACGTATGCACGCGCCACCTGCTTCATGTATTGAATTCGAGAATCTCATGGTAAAGTCGTTCGCTTCCCTTTTTCTGAGGATTGCTTACTCACTGTGATGAATCGTACCATATCCTTTTTATCATAATAGGTTTCTACGGAGAGATCGTTCAAGCGATAGCGATCGACACGTTTGATGGTGTATTTCGCGAATGTCTTATCGGACTTTGAAAACTGATGCGAAATGGAAGGAGCGTACGTTGTTGAGGTCACTGGTTTACCAAAGACGGACTGAATCTCCTTTTTTGAAATCGAGCGCTGTTCAAGCGCTGGGAGCATCGTCAGCAACTCAATCCGATTCGGCTGATGTTCTAAGGGGCGTGGATAACGTGAAGCAAGGACACTTCCTTTCCATTTCCCGTTCATATTCACCTTCTCTTTCGAAAGTAACATCTTCCCCTTCGTTCCTTTAAGTTTCGAATAAGACGAGGACAGGACCGGTAAGCCTTCAAACGATTCGTGATCGAGTAGTGATTGGCGGTGACGCTCTAGCCACGGTATATCTTCTAGCGACGATAGCTTTGGCGGTGAGACCTTACCAGTGACAGTCGCCGTGAACCCCTCATAGGTCGCGGATAAGGTATAGTCTCCTTCTGCTTCACCGTGCAGTTTCCCCGATTGAATGAAGGCTGCTTCTGGATGATCCGTCTCCCAGATGACACCTGCTTTGACGAGAGAAGTCTTTCCGTCAGCTCGCGTGACTTCAAGTGCTAACGTTTCTGAAGCCCCTCGACCTATGCGTTGACGAGCTTTTGGTATTTGAATTGCGATCGGTCGTGTCGATAATGCTTTTCCACTGTAAATGTTCGTCTGGTTAGATCCTTCGACGATGATGGAACGTGCTTTGTTACTGAGTTCAACACCTGATTGATAGGAAAAATCTTGATTGTGGTCGAGAGAAGTATAAATACGCCGTCCCGTCTCTCGTTCAAATAACGAGAAGGGGCGATCACTTCCGGACGAGGTGACCGCAATGAAGGTTCCTGATTCATCAATCGCAATGTCACTATAAGAAACGTCACTTCCCACCACAAACTGCTCATTCGTCTGTGTCTTTTCAAGACCATGATTCAAATCGTAGACGTCGGGCTGTGGTACTCCCTGTTCTCCGATGACGAGAAGTCCCTCGTCATTCATGTCAAATGCCTCGATCCCATCTTCTTCTCTCGCATGGATGACTCCTGTATACGTCAAGTCAGCGGTATAGAGATATACAGCAGACGAATAGACGACGGCAACATGATTGCGTGCGGTTAACAATTGACCGTATGGACTGGTTCCACGACTACTAAGGAGTTGCTCCGCATCTAAATCATACGAAAGAAGTTGGCAGTGCCCACCATTCTTCGCTAGTAACACGACCGTATGCGTATTCGGAATGAACTGGACGTCCACGAACTTCGTAATCTTGTCTTCCTTGTCGACAATCTCTGATACTTCTTGAACCTTTGTTCCAAAAGCATTGTAGACATGAAGCACTCCCTGTTTTATTACGACACGTTGTTTTTGATCGTCCGAGACATCGAATCCTTCAATCGATGATTCCCTACCAGAGAGCGACTGAATGCGTTCTCCATTTTGAAGGTCAATCAGACTAAGTTGTTGATAGGAAGACCACTCCCAAACGCGCTCTTGTCCTTTGACGATTTGAAACTGTCCCGATAATCCGAATGATCCTGTTAATGGTACAGTGACTTCTGCTGCGACAGGTAATGCTCCTCCAAAAGATATGATTCCCCCAAGTAAAACCATCATTATTTTTCTCATGCCTATCATCCTTTTTTATCTAACTTTCATTCATAGTTTAACGTATTTAAGGATAATAAAATTCTATTTTAAAATTATTTTTATACAATCAACTAAAATAATTATGCATTTTTTATATTCATACATAGAAATTAGTAACCTATTTCATTAAATAAATATAAGTATATTTATTATTATTTACTAATTATTTATCATAATTATAACTCTCTATATTCAAATTTATTTCTTTAGTTAAAAGTATTTAAAATGATAGTCGAGAAAGTTAATATAATTTCTATAAATTTTTAGTTAAGATTACTGAATGAAAAACATCAATGAATTAGCGTTACACGAAACCCATAGATTTTATAGATTAGAATAATTGATCGTATTAGATTAGTGAAGTCTCCAAGTGATAATTGATTCACTAATACTTAATAATCTTTAAAAATTATATTTATACTAAAAAAAGTAGTGGATTCTCGCATTGAGAAACCACTACTTTTTAAAACTAAAATACAATATATAGAGAGTCTTCTTAAATTAGATAACTATATTCTAATTTAAGTCATTTAACCATAAACATTATGATGGTTTATTTAATGTCACTAGCAGCAATAGTTAATGTTGTAACAGCACTTGTGTTAGTAGATGACGTTTTCTTAGTACGAACTTTAAATACATCACCAGCACTAGCAGGAATTGATTGGTTACTAGCTGTAAACGAAGTGTAGGCTGCGCCGTTTTTGCTATATTCCATCGCTGTAGTAGAGTTAGTAAATGCTGTTTCTCCAGTAGCAGATCCTTGAGCCAGTGTAACGTTTGGTGCAGCTGGTGTTACTAACTCAAACGTTTGAGCAGTTTTAGCATTCCGAGCAAGATCTTCAATCGACCCTACGATAGATACAGTAGCTGGCAAGACACTAGTATTACTAGAATCACTTGATAAAGTAAGTGTAACAGTGTTGTTACTAACTACTAGAGATTTGATAGTACGACCATTTACAGCAAAATCTGATTCTTGAACAGAAGCTGCATATAGGTTTTCAGAGAATGTCAATACAAGCAAATCATCGTTTGCAGCGACCGCATCATCTGCAAAGACTGCATTTGTAATAGATGCAGCAAATTTATCTTTGACATCTGCTCCAGTTACATTTGTTAATGCTACTTTAGTTCCGTAGCCATTGACAGCAGATACTGTAGCTGCAGATGCAGTAGAAATTACAACTGGTGTAGCAACAAGATCTGATGCCATATCACCATTTACTCCATTTGAAGTAGTAAGAGTAATTACTGATTTCCCATCAACTACTTCATTAGATAAATTAACTGCAGCTGTAGCAGATGCTGATCCAACTTTAACAAGGAAATCATCCGCTTCAGCATTTGTAATTACTTCTTTGAAGTAGAGTTTTACAGAGTTTTTACCAGTTACTTCAGCTTTATCAAACAATGGCGCTGTAGCATTTGCAGGAACAGTTACAGTTGTCGTTGGAGCTAAGATTAAGTTACCAGCAACATCTGCCACTCGCAACACTTGAATACTAGCACCATTAGGAGTAGTCTGTGGTCCTGATTCTACATCAGTAAAGTCTAGAATAACTGATTTGTTGTTATTAGAAGCAGTTAATTTTACTTTACTATCAAGTGCGTCAGTACCTGAACCAAACAAGTAATTAGCCTTGTTTTCAATTGATGCTTTGTCCATTACTTCTGAGAAATTAATTTGGACTTTTTTAGATGATAATAATTGAACTTGATTCGAAGCAAGTTGTGGACGAACCGTATCAGCAAGAGTTACTGATTTAGTTACATCAGCTAATTTATTTCCAGACGTATCTTCAACACCTTTAATAGAAAGGTTATAAGAACCACCGTTTAATTGATTAGTAGTTGTAACTCGATAAATATTTTTAGAAGCATCTACTCGAGTAACATTTTGAATAGCAACTGTTTCACCAGTCGAATCTTTCAAAGCATAGTTGGAAACATTTGTTCCACCAATAACTTCTTCACTAAATGTTACATCGATAGTGTTACTTGATTTTCCTTCTACATTTGTAACAGTAGGAGCTGTTTTATCAGCAACGTAAGAACCTGAAAGTTCAACTTCTGCAAATTTATTACCAAAAGTATCTTGAATTTGCGTACCGTTATCCGAAGAATAATCAACAATTACTTTAACTGGACCTTCAGGGAGTTTTTGACCTGATGGAAGTGTAAGCGTAATTTCATTCCCAGAAATTGTACCTTTAGTAAGCTTATACGAAGATGCTTTAGTCGTATGATAGAAATCAACATTCGCATCATTTAAATTCGTAACATCTTCATTAAATTTAACTTTTACTTGACTAGAAGATAATACTTCTAATGTAGCTGTTGGTGCAGTAGTGTCTGCATTGTAAACGAATGATTTATCTACAGATTCAACTTTAAACGTCGCAAAATCAGATCCACCGACAATATTGAGTGTATGTGAAGAACCATTTTCAGGAGTTAGTCCAATTGTAAGATCCGCATATAATCCACTTGAAGCTAATTGTGTACTTACAATTGTCGTAGCACCATTATTTAATTTAAATGCAGGGATTGCTGTAAGTGGCTCAGAGAAATATACACGAACTACACGTGGTGCTACAACTTTAATTTCTCCAACTGTCGGAGCTACAACATCAAGGAATTTAACATCTTTTGTTACTTCAGCGATATTTTTTCCTTTTGAATCCTTAAGATTTTTAACTGTTAATTTTGCATCAAGTGACTGTGCTTGAGCTGTATTAAGTGTAAGGATTACTTTTTTACCATCTACCACTTCAGCAGAAGAAATAGCAATTGAAGTATTGTCAGCTTTCTTAAGTTCATAATTAGCAGTTAATGAAGCTAAATCTTTGTCCACATCTTTATTAAGTGTGACTTCAATTTGCTTGAGGTTAATCGCCTAATCCCCATAAGATTACCCCAACTCATGTGATACTACGATTTCTGAACACCCCCAACGAAACCCGTCCCTTCTATACTTTCCACTCGTACGATTCCTGAACGAATCCTCTAAGAATCGATCTCCTCTCTGACAGATTCTCATATGAAATACTTACGAGTCGCGTCATCTTTTATCAGGGTAATACACTATCTCTGAAGATTACTTACAAGTAACGAGTTTCTTCTATAGTAATACTTTTTCGTACCATGCCTCTATTCGGATCAAATCACCGGCTTATCCGCGTTTGATGCATTCGTCCTCCCATTTATACCTTTCTGACTTATCTCCGGCTTTCCGCGTCTATTTGATACCAAATTGACGGTGTTCTCTGTCTCTCGACAAAAAAAAGGAGCGGTTCTACGCCCCTCCTAATCTTGTCTTCTATTTTTCTCTGGGAGTGATGCCCGATAGGTCGGTGCATAGCGCGTGATGAACTCGATCAATCCGATCGTTACGATCTCTCCTTGGGTCATGTTCATGTCTTTTGCCAAGAGCGGAATCAGTTCCGACATGGACTGGGGCAATGTGACCGTCTTGTTTTGCCGAAGGGGTCCGAAGCTATACCGAGGGACTGGCTGTCCTATCTGTTCCTCTTGCATTTTTTCTTCGAGCAAGCGGCGTAAAGGACCTACATGTTGGAGCAAGTACTGAATCAGATCATGCCCTGCCTCATTCGTCATGAGCGCATCAGATGCTGGCGTTTCATCATCCTTTACCTTGAACAGGACGGAAGAATCCGCTTCTGCTACAACAGGATTCGTCTGTGTAATCGAAGGAAGGGCTACCGGACAATAGGTCTGCTCCTTATCCGACCAGACATAGCCTGCTTGCCGCATCATTTTTCCGAGTGCTTCCATCGTCTCGAAACCATATTTCTTGGCTACTTGATCGACTCGAACGTTACTACTCCGAAGAGACTGGATAACTTGTTTGGGAAGATTCGTCTTTTCCCATGTCTTTAGTCGTTCTTCGGATCGTTCCTCTTCTTTGACGAATCGATCGTTCTTCAGTCTATATCCTTCCCGACGCATGAACATGTCGATGCTGGAGAAGCTCTTATACCCATACCGTTCTGTGATCTCCGTCCGGGAGACACCCTCCTTCATCATCTGTACAATCGTTGCTATCTTTTGTTCCTTTTCATTCATCAGATGTCTCTCCCTTCTCAGGTGAGAATCGAACCTTCGTAATCGTTTCTTGAAGGTCCTCTTGATAGACATGCATATACCCGGAAGTCGTTCGAACGGATTCATGACCGAGTACTTTCTGAATATAGACGACGTTGACATTATTTTTGACCAACCAGCTGGCGTAACTATGCCGTAAAGTGTGCGACGTCACATGTTTGTCGATTCCTGCCTGATTCTTCGCGCGTTCGAGGACCAGGTTGATGTAGGCAATCGAGATCGTTCCAGTTCGTTTAGTAGCGAAGAACAACAAAGACTGTGTAGCGTGACGATGATGCACTAGATAATCATGTAATTCCGTCACGAGTTCTTCATTGATCGGGACCGTCCGTGCCTTATCACCTTTTCCATGCTGGACTCGGATACATCGACCATCGAGATCCACATCATCGAGTGTCAATTGGATTGCTTCCGATACGCGTAATCCGGCAAATGCTTGGACATAGGCAACGTAACGGACGATGGGGATATCGATACATGAAACGAGCAAATAGAACTCTTCCTGTGTCAGGTGTTCCCGTTCCGTTTTCCGGACACGCGGCAGTTGGAGGCGTGCCGTCGGGTCTTTTCCGACTACATCTTGAATCTCAAGGAAACGGAAGAAGCTACGCATGGCAGAGACATATCGTTTTGCACTTGCAACTTGTAACTTTCGTTCTTGGAACAGATAGGTGAAGTAGGGTTGGATGTGTTGATGAAGCGTGATGTCTTGGCAACGAATCGGTCCATTCATCCGTTCTGAGAAGTAGCGGTTGGCATCGAGTAGAGATAAGCGATATCCCCGAATCGTCTCACGACTTTTCTTTTGGAAGGCAAGGGACTCGACGAACGCTTCGATGGCTTCTTTCATCGTAATATTTTGATCCAATCCGTACTGAGTAAGAATATGAGCATTCATTGGTCGAATTCCTTTCGTGACGCGTACTTTACGCCATTTATTTTGTATTTTGGACTAGAAGACCAGACCGATAAGAAGGAGCGGACTCCTTCTCAATCATCGGAATGGGTACAGCGATAGCAACAAGCGATTGGGTCTCGTACACTGGATGGACTGCATCCATCTGATCCAGATGTATTCGGGATGAGCGATACCAATTAAGAAAAGGGGCATGACGCTATCCATCAGTTGTCGAACTCGAATTCATCTTCATCCGGTGGCGTTTCGAGTTTAGGCTTCTTCTTGACAGTAGAATGCACACCGTTACTCCGGATTTCAGGCTTTTTACGGAAGACACTATGGGTGACTCCTGATGGATTCAGTTCGCCTACCGTCATCTCGGAAATATATTCATCCAGAATATCTTCTTCGATTTTGAATAAATAGCACGAATCTTCTGACTTTTTTACCTTCTTTTCGGTCATCTTCTCTCGTAACTCTTCTTCCTTCTCCTCAAAGATCCGAATACGACGTTCGTTACGATCACTCTCTCCGATGATCCATCCCCGTTCTCGCCACTCCCGTCCTAGTACGGTCGTACTTGGATATCCATCGGTTGTCATCCAGTTCTGAACGATATTACGAAGAATCGCTACTTCATAATGCGTTCCTTTTTTGATGACTTTACCGTAGATGGCTGTCCGATCTGGCGTCTTCCCTTTGATTTTGAAGTGGTTCAAGTTCTTAATCACCAATTCCTGAATCGTATGATAGGCGTTCAGGGCAATGTCGAGATCCTTCGTTTGTTCCAAGAAAGAATCAATCAACATCTCATCGATTCGTGTCATCCCTTCGTGCAAACTCTTACGCGCAACATCGAAGGTATCCGGCATCGCTTCTGCCAGGAGTTCAAGTGCAAGGGAGACAACTGACAGCATGTTCGTTGCTCGATCCCGATAAGCGGAAGAAGGCAATTGGTTCCGGAACTGCTCCCGTCGTTCGTCAAAACGTTCGCTCATCTTGATCGGATTTTGACGGAGAAGATACACAGCAAGCGTCACACCGAAGTGTCCGTGATAGGACTGAATCATCCGGGAGACCTGTTCAGCAATCGCGGCATTCGGCATGAAGTCGAGATTGATGAATTCGAGGTAACGAATACTGACACCAGCACTCTTGAGTTCGGTTTTCTTCATCGCATTTTGTCGGATACCTTGCTCACCCGTTGATAGGAAGACAGTACTCCAATCCCCTCCTTGTCGAGTTTCCATGTCACCGTTCAGTCGAAGACGTTCCTCCCCTTGTGACAACTCATAGATGATATTCGTCATACTGCCTTGGAAGGTACTTGCCTCATCCAGAATCATCGCTAGTCCATAGTTCCGGTTCGCGAGATTGATGATGGCATTCTTCGTTGAGACCCACGAAACAGATAATGGTTGCTGATAGGGATTACCGTTCATGGAGACTGCCAATCGAGCTGCTGTCGTCTTTCCTCGGGATGAGTTACTATGCAAGTGAATCAGGAAAGGCATCAGGTCCGGTCGTGTCAGACGAAGGTAACCGAGCAAGATGCTTGATACACCAGCTCCCATCATCAGACGGATCGTATCGTATTCGAGGAGTGGAGTCAGTTCTTCCATATACGCGGATAGATCCCCTTTGATGTCAATCGCCTTCTCATACTTCTTCGAGATCTCACTTGGTTTCAGGACGACTTCATCGGTGTCATGATCGTAAGACAGGAATCCGGGAGCATGTGCGAATGTATACGAAAGACGATCTGTTATACCGTCTCGTAAGACCCACCCGACAAAATCATGACGATAGCGGGGATGCAACTGACTCGCCGATACCATCAGATAGTACGCGATCGTGGCACGATTGGCTTGAGTCGGAAACATCACGACACCTTCTGATAATAGTTGCTCGACACCCTCTTCCGTCAGTTTCTTATTCAGGATGCGGGCTTGACGATACCCTTGATTTACAGCATAAGTGACTTCATACTCTCGTAGGTTTGTCCCATTCATTTCTCGGACGCGTTCGACATAGAGACAAGTACAAAATGGGTGATGTTGAACGACATAATCATCTTTCTCGAAGACGATTCGATAGACACCCTCTTTTCGGACTTGGAAAACCGGATTCCCTTGTCCATCCTGAATGAGGTAAATCTCACCCGCTTCTAGTCCAGCCGCTGTGATCGGTTCCTTCTGTATCGTATACGGATTGAGTACGGTCGGTGCGTCCATACGATCAATCAGAGCTAGTACTGTCGGATAGGCATAGGGAGCTGGAACCGATGGCGATACGGCATCCTCCAACATAGCTTCAGCAAAATCATCGTGCTCTTCCGGAGGTGGTTCACTCTCCTCTAATCCATCATTCATGGCTGACTCCCAGCTGGATGCATCGATCTCGTCGGAAGCATCGTCCGCTTCTTCGGAGGTGACATCCTGTGTCTCCATTGATGACGTGTCGACGCTTTGCTCGAACCCTTCTTCTGACAATTCGTTTACATGTTCTTCCGGTAACTTATTCTGTTGCTTCTCCTGTTCATTCATCTCAGGTCATCCCCTTTTTACCCTTCACGGGTGGATTGAGTGACAAGGAAACTTGCTTCCTCGTAACTCCTGAGACATACACTACAACAAGATAAAAGAATTGAAAAGCCCTACAAACGGCTCTACAGAGCAATTTCAAATCTACCTCCAAAATCACTTTTTCCTTTTTTATTCCATTTTGATCATGATTACTTTCTATGGCGCTCCTAGCCTTCCCGTCCGATAAAAATTTTTGAGTAAGGAGCGCCTTGGGTAAAAATCTGATCATTTTTCAGGTCTTTTTATAATTTACGGACCATAAAAAGTTTTCTATTACCTTTATTTACCACTAAATAAGTCTTCGAAATTCATTAAAAAAATTTTCGAACACTTTCCCAAGTAAGCTCAAGAAGGTATCTATCTCACAAATATTGCAACGAAATAGATACCTATCCAATTCCTTTCAAATCACTTTCAGAAAGTCATCCACGACGGATTTGTTTGATATTGATGACGATACGAATCATCACTCGGATCATAGGATTCATGTCTAGTACCTCCTTCCTTCTCCAAAGACGAAACATCTTCTATCAGAGTTGTTCTACTGCCTGTTGTTTCTCTTCTTTCGAAGTCTGGATGTAGTATCGATTCGTCTGTTCGATCGAATGATGCCCGAGCAAGCGACTGATGACGGTGATATCAACATGCTTCTGTGTCAATCGTGTCGCGAACGTATGACGAAAGAGGTGTGGATAGAGATGACGACCAACATTGGTATTGATTGCTCTCAGAACATCCGATAGACCACCTCGCGTCAATCGCTCCCCTCGTTGACTCAAGAAGATATACGGACTCTCTACCGCCTGACGATGTTTCATTCTATCTTCCTCCACATACTGACGTAGACAACGTAGCGTATCTTCGCGTAATGGGACTTCACGGACCTTATCACCCTTCCCGTGGACTTCGATGCTTCGTCCTATCCAGTCAATCTGCCACAAGCGTAGCTCGACTAGCTCACTTGCTCGAAGCCCTGCATACAATAACAGATGAATCAGTGCTTGATTCCGATACGACAGACACGGTATGACCTGTTGTAAGCGAAGGACTTCCTTCTCCGTCAACACATCAACCTGATGACTTCCCTGCGCTACCTTGATACGGTCACTCCAGTAAATCCATCGTCGATCCAGCTTGCCTTGTGCCATCAGAAAGTCATTGTAGGCAGTCATCGCATTGAGAAACTTATTGATCGTAGCTGCCTTTCTTCCTTGATCAAGAAGCCATTGTTTGTGCGACAGGATATCCTCTCGTGAAGAAAACGTTCCTCGTCCACTGAACTTCTCGACTTCTGCGACATAGCTCTCGATTGTATTCGGTTGTCGTCCTTGTTCATAGAGGAATCGACGAAAGGATTCTTTTTCCCCGTTTGCTATTCCTGATGTCATGGGTCCATCCCCTCTCGATTATTTTCGGGGTTTCGGGGGTGTGAAGACAAAAATACCCGAAACCCCGTTTTTCTAGGTGGAGATACATCTCTATATCCTATGAAAACGGAATCGGGGAACGGGACATCTCCTCACAGTTCTAGTAGACTTCCCCTCAAAACTCCCGGCAGTTCTACTTTTGTCTTCTGCTCTTTTGCTGAATAGCTACTGAAACCGTTGGTATACAACATTTTCCTTCTTATCCTTACTCCCAGCAGTCTTAATGAACAGTCAGGAGTCACAGACAAGAATACTTCTACAATCTGCTACGTCTAGTCCCAAAATAGGACAAATAAAAAAGACCTTCTCACTCGAAAAGCTCTACGACTCGTTCTAGATATTCGACGTAAGACTGGATGATCAGCCGGTCATCTTCATCCATGATATTTTTGATACTTCGTTGGACGCGCGATCGATCGACATGAATGACGTCTTGTACGACATCCTCTAAGACTTGCTCGATGACATCTTCTTCAGTCAATAATTCTCCTTCGTAACAGTCCAGCGTCTCATCATATTGACGATAATAGTCCTTTCCTCCAAGTACTACCCGATGATATTTCCGCATTCTAATCTCCTCCTTTGGTATTCTCCACGGCACCGCATCTGTTACATACACTTGGTGTCGTCCTTCCTAGTCAATCCTCATCATGACTTCGTTTGGTCATATAGTTCGTAAGCAATCGTTCTTCCGTCACATAGCCATACCTCATAGACCAGCCGATAGGTGATCGGATCATAGCCCATTCCAGCTATCCATTCCTTTCCTTCTTCTTCGACATAGACGAATGTATCGAACTGTACAGGATCAGGAAGTAACAACAAATGTTCCGACGGAACGATAGACGAATCAATCTCTGAATGCTCGAACAGATAGGATTCCATCCCGACTTCATCGACGGCTACTACTTTACCAAACAGTTGCTTGATACGACTAACGAACCCGATTCTTCTATCCATCACATTTTCTCCTTTCTCCAAATAAAAAAAGAGCATTCACTCCGAAGTGGAATGAATGCTCTTTGTAAAGTCATACAAGATAATAATATATATTTATCTTTTGGTTCGACTCACAAAAAACTCTGATACCTTCGTAAGGCATCAGAGTCTTAAAAAATTATTTCGAAGCAGTTACAGTAGTTCCACCAACGATGACGTTTCCACCAAGATCAGCGATGTTAAGATCAGTTCCAGCTACTTGAACTGTAACCGTTTGAGAAGCGTTAAATGCTTCTCCCAAAGAAAGAACTACTTTGTCGTCTTGTGCATCATTTGCTTTGATTGTAACAGCTTTTTCAACACCATTAATTTTAACGATGAAATCGTCAGCATTGTTAGCATTTGCAGCGATTGCAGGAAGAATTTCACTGAAAGTAAGCTCTACTTCGTTTGCATCAGTAGTAACTGCAGCACCACTGTTTTTGAGTACAGCAGCTTTCAATGTAGGTGCTACGTTATCAAGAAGGTTAACTGTTGTAGTGTAGTTTGCTTTTGTAGCCGCAGTTGCGTCAGCAACAATCATAGAACCTGCAGCATTTTTAACATCTTTAGTGATTTCGAATTTGTACGCAGCATCAGAGACAACTTTGAAGCTAGCTGGAAGACGAAGTTCTACAACATCTTTAGCAGCAGAAGTGAATACCGCAGTCGTACCAGCTGGAAGAGCAGCATTATCTAATTTGTAATTTGCAACGTTTAAAGCAGAAGTTCCGACTTCTTCGTTGAAATCAACAGCGATAACGTTTTTAGAAGGTACAGATACACTACCAACTCCATTAGCATCAACTACAGTATCGAATGATACATATTGTTGTGATGCATCGTATTTCACAGATGTAGTGAATGCAGCGTTTGCATTATTGTCAACATCAGTAACTGCACCTGAAGCGAAGACCACTTGATAGTTTCCTGCAATTGGAGTTCCAGTAACTGTTACTTCAAGTGCTGTGTTAGCACCTTTTGAACCAGTAACACGAGCTACAGTAGCTGAGAGTTCAACACCATCTGGGTTGATGACTTTTACTTTCGAGTTAGTGTTTCCATCGATCGAAAGTTCTTCAGTGAAAGGAACTGTAATTACTGTGTTTCCACCAACTACATTAATAGTATTTAAAGCTTGGTTAAGAAGCGCAGGAGCTGTTTTGTCTTTTGAGAGCGTTACAGAACCTGTGTATGTTTTACCAATTAGGTTAACCTCATCTTTGAAGTTTGATACTTCAACAGAGAGTGAAACTGAAGAATCATTTGTTCCATAAAGTGGGTTAACACCATTTCCTGTATCTGCAGCAACACGGTAAGTGTATTCAGAACCAGTTGAAGCAATGAGTGAAGCGTTATATTGAATAGCGCCCTTCATAACTTTAATCGATGGATTAGGAAGTTGAATATTTTCAGAGAACTTGACTTTGAAAGTATCAGCAGATACTGCTTCGATTGATTTTACTGTTGGAGCAGTAACATCTTTAGATACTACATACGAAGTTGTTAAAGTTCCTGCTTCATTTCCAGCAAGATCTTTCGCGCTTACGAGAGTGACAGCATGAGTACCTTCAGAAACAACACTTCCAGAAACAGCTAACTCATATACATACTTACCTGCTTCATCTTCAACGAGTGTCGCACCAGAAACAGTAACTTGTTGTCCATCAACACGAAGAATTGCTGTAGAGAAATCTACTTCTTCATCAAATGAAAGCTCAAGGCTATTACTGTTAACCATTGCACCTTTCAATACTGGAGCAACTTTATCAGAGAACTTGTACTCGCCAGTGAAGTCAGCAACTTTTTTATAATCAGCTGTCAAAAGGTTTTGAGCAGTGACTTTATAAGATGCACCTTCAAGTTGTGCTGTAGTTGGAGCTTCAACTTTTGATGTGAAGCGTACAATTGCCGTTTTACCATCAGCTTGAAGTTGGATATCTTCAATAGCTAAAGTAGCAGAAGCTGCTGGTGCAACTGAAGTAAACGAGTAGTTTGCCGCAGTTTCAGCTACTGACTCTAAAACAGGTTTGTTGAATGTGATTTGTGCTTCTGTAGCGTTAATCGCCTTAACTTCTTTAACCATTGGAGCTTCGACTACGAAGTCTTTAGCAGGTGAAACAACATCACCGACTTTAACTACGAATGCATGAGTTCCATCTGGAAGAACAGGTGATTTAGCAGTCAATTTGCCGTCTTTGAGTTCAGCAGCAATTTTAATTGGCTCTTTCGTCATGTCTTTAAGTGCATAGACAAGAACTTCTGCTTTAGCATCTTTTGCTGGGTATTTCACGTCAGCAGAAACTGAAAGCATATCGTCTTTAATTTCGTTCATGACGTTTGTGATTTCAGCAGCTTTGACTTCATAAGCGATTGAACCCTTGATTGAAGAGTTTTTGCCCATGTAGTTGTAAGAAAGCTTCATTTCGCCAGCTTTGTCTGTTTTTTCAGCCGTAAGGTTGAAAGATTTAGCAGAACGAGCGATGACTTTACCGTCTTTGTATTTTACGTCGATTGTTGAAGGAAGGTTGAGTTTCTCACCAACTGCGACAGGAGCGAGCTTTGGCTCAACAACGTCAACTGGGTAGTTGTTCAACTTGACTTTGATCGAAGCTTTTTTCGTAGTACCTGAAACAGTACCAGAGATTGTTTGGTATTTACCGATGTATTTTTTGTCGTAAGAGACTTTGCCCCATTTGACTGAACGGTTTTCGTATTTCTTGTTTGAAAGCAATACTTTAACCGTTTTTGGAAGTGACAATTTTTTCACTGCGAATGTGTAACCACCGTAGTGTGAGATTGAAGCTGGGTTTGTAACAGATTTAACTGTGACTTTCGATGCAGCATCCGCCGTAAGGCCTGGTGCTACTGCTGAAGCTGTCACTGCAAGAGCAGCTGCTGCAGCGTATAATTTGTTCGATTTCTTCGTGCCCATGTGTAAAAATCCTCCCTTAATTAAACTACTAGTTGACTTGACGACTTGCCTCCAATAAAAGACAAAAGACAAACTTCAGGATCTCCTTCACCCAGCCTTTTCTCGTCCATACAATGGTAATTTAGTTGCTATTTCTACCAACTAAATTTCAATTGTATTTCAAATCCAAGTCAGATAAAGGAAGAAGTCTTACGTCCTGACGAAAATTGATAATTAGATAAAATAGGTAATATTAGAAACCTAATTTTCCCTTTTCTATCGAATCAGTATGTAATCGTCATTCCATAATTCTTATCGACACCTGATACTCCAATGTTTAACGATTTCTCGAAGAAAAATCGTTTTTCATGAATTTGCAGGTTAATCCCACTGTTTACCAGTTGTCTCGACCTACAAGAATAAATATACCGAAAGTGTTTCATTTCAACAACCCTAAATTTGTAACTAAAATGCAATCTAATGGTCTTATTAAAAATTTTTTACATGGTGTCTTATGGAAAATGATTTTCCGATTACCCTACTGTTAAAAAACACCTTTTTTTCGACAAAAAGTGACACGTTTTCACGACTGGGTGTCGAATGATTTTTTTATCAAAAAAGCTAGACTAACTTCTCTGCTTTTAGTCCGATTTTAAAAAACGCGGAAATGATTCGAAAGTCACGCTCTGATTTTCAATCCAAAAGAGATTAAAAAAATTTATTTTAGATGTTTTTTGATCCTTTCATCGCTTTTCCCCTGATTGTCCCCACTCACAAATTGTGTCGAAATCGTGAAAACGCATTCCTCGTCTGTTAGGAATGCGTTCTTTCTATAGATGATTAGCGCGTCACTTATATCTGCTTCGTTGTTTTCCCGTACCTGTTCTCAGAAGAGATAGTGATCTTTGTGCCACGCTTTGCTTTAGGGATTGAAAATGTATAGCGACCCGTTTGATTCGCTATTTGAGTATACGTCCGCTGGTTGATCGTTACTCGCACTGTAGCATTCTTCTCCGTCGTCCCGCTGACCTGTCGCGCTCCGGCTTTCACCGGAGTGATTTGTAAGACTGGGAACAGGTGACTCGCTGTCATCCGGAAATGATAGTATCCGCTGTAGTACGTACTCCCGATCCGGAAGTAGTAGGTGCCTTTCGGAAATTCGAGACTGTCCTTCCATCTCCCTGGTGTCTTCTCATTTCCGCTCAGACTCCGGTAATAGAGCGACTTGTTCATCGGGTCCGTCCATTCGATCGTCATGGATGGATCAATCATCGTCGTGACATCGAACGTCACCTGACTCTTTTTCGGCAGCGTCACACGGTAGTAATCGTGATGATCCTGCCAGGTCAGCAGACCACTATAACTTTGTGCAAACAATAGACGTGTTGCCTCGAGCACTCCGTCATTCGGTTCCTGTTCATTCGTCGTTACCGGTTGCATCGCTGCCTGGACCTGATAACGACCGGTTTGTGTACTTGTCCGTGACAAGGTCAGGAAGTAAGTCCCCGCTTCGACATAAACCGCTCGACGGAATTTTTCCGGCGACTTCTCTTCACTGACAAGATAGCTCGAGAAGACGTTCTCATTTAAACTGTCCGTCAGACTGATCGTTGCATTGCCGCGCAGGTATGTATCGATGGCTAGTGATAGCTTGCCGTTTTTTGGGACGTTCACTTGATAGATGTCTTTTTCATCTTGCGCAGACAGCATTCCACGGATCGCTTGCTGAAACGGTAAGACTTGCGCTTCTAGCGTACCGTCGTTCGGTTCCTGATCATCCGTCGTGACGGTTTCTGCTGTCGCACGAAGCGTGTAGGCTGCCGGTCGCTTACTTAAGATGTATTCCGCTACGACGAGACGGTAGTTGCCCGGCTCCACGTATTCAGACAGGACAGCTTGTGCCGGTCTGACACCGTCACTCGTTACACTCTGATAGAGAACTTGTTTACCACGCTCATCCTGTAAGGTCACACGTGTATTTTCACCGAATCCACTGACGTCGACAGTCAACTTACTCGGACGTGTCACGGTGACATCATATTTCTTCGCCTCATTAGGTTTTAGGACATCGGATACCGGTTGATCCCATACGAGTGGACCGTCCGCTTCGACCGCACCACCTGACCAGATGATCAGTAGTAAGCTCAGCACACTCGCTCGCCCGACCATACGTATTCCGTTCATCGTCTTCTCTCCTCGCTTTTAGGTCATGCCTTCCTCAGTATACGAAACCACCTGTTGGAAAATGTTTGTTCTTTTCAGGAGGATGGGAACCGATTCTTAAAAATCAGCGATAACCAAAAAAAGAAAGCCACGCAGGCTTTCTTTTTAAAGTCGATCTGCTAGTGTTCGCCCGAGTAAAGCGTTCTGCTCCGACGCGTTGACTACTTTCTAGTAGATCCTTTCTTATAAAACTCACGGTAGAGCATACATCGACTTTTCCAGCGCTTCGAGAAACGGACGCTCCGCAAAGGCATGGCTCCGTTCTGCTGTGACGACGATCGTCTCCTTCTCGCGTTTAAAACGAACTGGTAGTCCTTCTGCGATCCAGTCGAGCTGCGCTTGCATCTTTTGGCGGATACTTCCGCCCTTGCGTTCTGCTTCCATGAACTGACGTATGTACTGCAGGACATAGCCGAATCCGAACTCGATTGGAATTCGGAGTTCCGTCCCCCGTTGACGAATCCGAATCAGTCCTGCCCCGTAATGGACAGCACGTTCCCACTCTTCGTTCTGTCGTTGATTCCATCCGGGATATAACACGTGTGCCTCGAGCGCTCCTTTGGGACCACTCGGTTGAACCGCGAAATAATCGATCTGCATGTCGCCTCGTCCTTTCGTCTAGCAAAATAGGGATGACACCATGACTGGTCTCATCCCTATTGACAGGTCGCACTTAGCGTTTGTTCGAAAATTCTTTTCCCGGACGTCCGATCGCTTCATAAGCGACGCCTGCCGGGGCATCAACGTACTGCCAACAGTTCCGTCCGTCGATCAAGCGTGGCGTCTGCATGACGCGCGTCAACAGTTCCGGCGCCATCGTCTTCATCTCCGGCCACTCCGTCATGATGACGGCGACGTCCGCTCCGCGTAACGCTTCTTCAAGCGTCGGTTTCTGGTCAAGCAATGTCCGCGCCGCCGGATCATAGCCGACGACGACGACACCAAGTTGCTCGAGCCGTTCCGCGAGACGCAAGGCTGGTGCATCCCGTAAGTCGTCCGTGCCCGGCTTAAAGGCAAGACCGAGTAGCGCGACACGCATCCCCCGCTCCGGTCGGATCTTCGCGAGGACGTAATCGAGCTGGGCTTCGTTCGTCCGGTCAGCTGCTTCGATGACGTGCAGCGTCGTCTCGTGCGTTCGCGCAAGCGTCGTCAATGCGGCGATGTCTTTCGGGAAACAAGATCCGCCGTAGCCGGCACCCGCTCGCAAGAAGGCGGAACCGATCCGGGGATCAAGTCCGATCCCGTGGGCGACTTCCGTCACGTCGGCACCGACTGCGTCCGCTAGGCGAGCAATCTCATTAATGAAACTGATTTTGACGGCGAGGAAACTG
Organism: Exiguobacterium sp. s161; assembly: GCF_018619045.1. Lineage (NCBI taxonomy): Bacteria > Bacillati > Bacillota > Bacilli > Caryophanales > Exiguobacterium > Exiguobacterium sp. s161. The sequence goes on along the minus strand of NZ_JACSNH010000001.1, from coordinate 133,418 downwards.
TTCGCCGCATATTTCGTCAATTCCGCTGTCGTCGGATCAACGACGACGACCGGGGCTGTCGTTTGAAATAACTGTTCGACCGTTTTCGCAAAGGCGGCATCCGTCGTCCCGATGATTAGACGGCTCGGCTGACGGTTGTCCGCGAGGGCCGTTCCTTCACGCAGGAACTCTGGCACCATCGCGAAGCGTAACGTTGGGTGCTCGTCTTGCAGGCGGGCCGTCGTTCCCGGTGGTACCGTCGACTTGACGATGACACTCGCGCCCGGGCGTGTTTCTTCAATCAAACGTGCGACCGCTTCAACAGCCGATAGATCACAGCTACCGTCTGCCCGTTCCGGAGTCCCGACGGCGATCAAGTACAAATCGGACGCCGGATAGTCCGTCGTGAACGTCAAGCGTTCGCGATTGAGGCGGAGCGCGTCTTCGATTCCTTCTTCGGTGATCGGTGCGATCCCTTGCGCTAACCGTTCCATCCGTTCTGCATTCAAGTCGACACACGTCACCTCATGTCCGTTTTCTGCGAGTCCGATCGCGGTGACGAGTCCGACATATCCTGTCCCAATCACTGTTGCTTGCATCTCCATCACGTCCTTGTCCATTTTTCTCTGTCTTCACTATACGGGAGGAAAGCCGATTTGTGCATCGAAAAAGCTTTCCGAATACGCTATACTGAGTACGGAATGGAGGAATGCATGTGGCGATCATTATTTTTAGCCTCATTTGTCTCTTCGCGTATCGGATCCGTAAGCTTCCAGAAGTCCTGCGGTCGATTTTACTCGTCCTTGGTTTAATCAGTGGATGGTTCGCGTTATTTGAGATCATTGGATATATCGAAGCCAATCCGTACTTGGCGGCCATCCCGATCGCACTCGGGCTCGGCTATTGGTACTGGAAACGTAAACAACGTTCCGTCAAAAAGACGCCTTCGGATCAGTGAAGGCGTCTTTTCCTCTTACATACGAAAGCGCACGAGGGAGTTGTCCCTACGTGCGCTTTGTTTTTAGGATTGTTGTTTACGTTCCATCGACGCGATCTGTTCCTCGATATCAAGCAACTTCAATTCGTGTTCGAGCTCGAGGCGACGTTTCTTCCGTTTCAAGCGCGCGAGTTCCGCTTCCATCGAAGCTTTCGAGGCTTCCGGTGTTGTCGTCGTTTCACTCGATTGCATCGTCGCTTGAAGTGGATCAAAGACGTTCGACTTCGCGAACTGAGCTGCTTCCGGTCCGAACATATCTTGGATGATTGGGAGAATCTTGTTCAATGCGGTTCCCGGAATCTGTGATTTCTCATCGACTAACCGTTTCAGCGCCAATTCATCGACACGGTACCCTTTGCCGTCCTGCTCCGCGTGCAATTCCCCTGTCCGAATCCAGCGCCGGACCGTCTCTTCCGATACGCGTAACAATTCACTGATCTGTTTTGTCGTCAACATCGAATCCCTCTTTCCTGTGATTTGATACTACTATTATGCGCATATGTGTGCGTGTGTGTCAATCAACACACATCCCTCCATAAAAAAAGAACGCCTCACTCAGGAGACGTTCCGTTTAAGCCTTATCGTTTTCGAACAAGTAACCATACTCCGACGACGGCACTCATGCCACCGACGATCGCGAACGGAAACGGCTTGTCTTCCCCTGCTTGCGGTAGACGCTCCGCTGTAACGCTTGGAGTCGACGTAGTGTCCGCTTTTGCTGCGACCGGTGCTGTCGATTTGACCGGACTAACGACTTTCGTCGGTGTTTCCTTGACCGGTTGAACAGGTGGCGCCAGTTCGACGGCAACCATTGTTCCGCCACCATCGCGTGTTAGATCAAGGACGGCGTCGACCGATTGACGCTTCAAGTGTTTCAAGAGGTGCGCCTGAGCATCCTTCGCCTCACTCATGTCCTCTTCAAACGCAATGTAATCGAGGTGATGCATCGCTTTGACTGTATAACCGGCAGGCGCTTTGACTTTTAAGATGTACGTGCCGACGGGGAAGCTGTCTCCGCCTGCAAAAGTATGATCATTCCCTTCGTCTTCAATCGTCCATGCCGTTTCACCCGTGACCGTATCCAGTAACGTGTACGTCATCGGGACGGTCTCTTCTTTTTCCTGCGGCTGTTGGTCCCCATTCGCATCGACGAAGTTCGTCAGTGTCAGGAAGTGCGACGGTTCCATCATCTCGTCCCCTTCTGTCATACCGGCATCGATGATTCGGACGTCCCCTGCTTGGATCGTTACGTTCGTTGTTCCGAACGTGTTGACATCTGAATCCTGATGCGGCTTCGTGAACGTATACAAGCCGATGTCATAGCCATCGACCTTGACTTGATACGTCCCTGGCGTCACCTGTTCGAATATGTAGTTCCCTTGTTCCGTGATCGCCATGTCCGTGACGTCGCCACGTGGCGTGATTAAGAAGACACTGACGTCATCAAGAAGGGCTTCTGTCTCTTGGCGAATCCCGTCTTCGTTTGCGTCATACCAGACCGTTCCCGTAATTTGCCCCTTCGTCGCCTTGACGTTCGTCGCCGGAGATGGTTTTGTTTCTGTGACTGGCTTTTCCTTTGTCGGCGTCGTCGGTTTTGGTTGATTCGGTGTGACCGGTTGTGTATCCGGTTTGACGTCTGGTTTAACCTCCGGTTCCGTGACCGGTTCTTCCGGTGTCGCAGGATTGTCCGTTACCGGCTCCTCCGCGTCGACTTTCGGAAACTCAAGGAGGATCGATTGCTGTGTCGTTGGTTCCGTGACGACGATCCGTGGTGCCGTCTCTGACGTGAACGTCACCGTCGGATGTGCAGTGATATCAATGCCGCTTCCCGTCAAACCGTCTGAGAACGCAAGCGCCGTCTCACTCGTCACATCGACGATGCCTTCTCCCGTGAAGGTCAACGTATACGGCCCTGTCCCGCTTGCTGTCACGTCCCATTTCGATTCGGCTTGGACCGGAGCGATGCCCGTCCCACCCCACATCAGGAGTAACAAAAAGATGATGATTTTTTTCATGGTGTCTCATTCAGCTCCGTTTCTATAAGAAAAACATATCTAAATTTTAAACAACAACGTAAAATTAAACCAGATAATTTTGTTTGAACTGTCCTTTTTTTCAACTTTCCACCATTTTCCGTAAAGGTCGTGATTTTTCATGAAACGTATCCTTCCACTCCTCCTTGGTGTCAGTCTCCTGACCCCGTCCGCCGTCTCGGCTGCTACGACACCACTTCCGGTGACGAGTCAGACGTTACGCGGTACATACGATGCTTCCGGACGCGCTGTCTTCACCTTACCGTCCGCCCTTTATATCGAACGAGCGACGCATCTTGAATTCGATTTAGATCGCTCAAAAGGTTCCGTCTATACCTCAAAGACGAATTTCAGTAAAGGGACCACTTACAGCCGATATCGCCAATTGCAAGACGAAGCGTTGATCTTCCCGCTCAGCTGGTCCGGTACACAGTATGTCGTTTTTGAAGGAAAACCCGGTACCCGCTACCAGATTCCTTTCAATCTTCGTAAACTCCAGCCGCTCTTGCCGATGAAACCAAGTGCGACGACGTCAAAGACCGCGAGTCTCCTCGTCAAGATGAAGCACGGCAGTCTGAAACAATCCGTCTCGACGTCGCTCCAGGCGACACGATCGTCGCTTCCGGGCCTGTCCCTCGAAGAATGGACGTTCAAGACGAATGCTGCCGCAGCGCAGGCAAAACGTTACTTAGAACGATCAGCTGCTGTTGACTACGTCGAGCATACACAGACCGTCCGGACGGCAAAGGATATGTATCGCCCGTACCAATGGTCGCTCCAGAACACAGGACAACGAAAAGGAAAAGTCGGAGCTGACATCCAGTATGCCGCTGCCTTAAAACGACTCGCCGGAAAAACGTTACAGCCGACACTTGTCGCCGTCGTTGATACCGGGATCAACTCGACCTATGCCGATTTCGCAGGACGCGTCCGGACCGATCTCGGGTACGACTTCATTCGCGGAAAGACTTCCGTCACCGATCCAGACGGTCACGGTTCCCATGTCGCCGGGATCATTGCTGCGAATGCCGATAATCTGTATGGCATTCAAGGGATCAATCCAGCGGCTTCCTTAATTCCGATTCGTGTCCTTGATGCAAACGGGCAAGGCTCCACGTCGGACGTCGCACGTGGTATTCTCCATGCGATCAAAAAAGGCGCCCGCGTCATTAACCTCAGTCTAGAAATGGATGAAAAATCACGCGCTATCGAGGATGCGATCGCGTATGCCGATCAGAAGAAGGTGCTCGTCGTCGCTGCTTCCGGTAATGACGGTGCGAAGACGATCAGCTATCCTGCACGCTATGCGCATGTTCTATCTGTCGGCGCGACGGACCGAAAAGATGTCCGCGCTTCGTTCTCGAATCGCGGAAAAGGACTCGATCTCGTCGCCCCAGGGGTTGAGATCCCAAGTTATATCGGTGACGGTGAACTCGCCTATTCGAGTGGGACTTCGATGGCAGCCCCTCACGTCGCAGCAGTCGCGAGTCTTTTGATGAGCTTGAAGCCGAGCTTGTCACCGAGTGCGACAGAGAAGCTTTTAAAATCGTCTGCCCGAGATCTCGGAACAAAAGGCTACGACACCTCATACGGCTACGGTCGCCTCGACGTAAACCGTGCCGTCTCGCTCGTCAAATAAACGATAAAGCGCCGATTCCTGTGACAGGAGTCGGCGCTTTATCGTTCATCGGATGATTTCGAGCGGAATCTCAATCCCGCGTCCTGCTCCGGCGTCAATGACAAGGACAGGCAGGCGATTTTCGTTGAAAACTTCATCTTCAACGGTTGTATCTGAAGTGTACGTGCGAATCTCACCCATTTTTTTAGCGGAAAACGACACGAATGGGAACGGAATCGATTGATTCGAGACCTCTAAGCGAATGTCGACTTGTTGATCGTCAAGACGAATGTCATTCGTCGTCTTGATCGTCAAACGCATCCGGTCCTTACTCGTCAAGGAAATCTGGGCGGAGATGTTCTCTGTCTGACCAGCCCGTTTGATCGGGTCGACGATGACCGATGGGGAAGCGGTCTCGACCTTTTCAGCACGCTGACAGCCAGGGATGATCAATAAGGAAATCGCGAGAGGAAGCAACCAGCGTTTCATCTGGTCATCACTTAATTGCGAATGTCAATTCGGCAGTGCAGGCGACTTCCCCGTCTACCGTCGCTGTGGCACGACCTTTTCCGATAGGTCCACGTAACTTCGTCAATTCCACTTCGAGGCGCAATTGATCGCCTGGCACGACTTGACGTTTAAAGCGGCAGTTCTCGATGCCGGCAAAGAAAGCAAGCTTTCCTTGATTCGCTTCCATCTTGAGGACAGCGAAGGCACCGACTTGCGCGAGCGCCTCGACGATGAGAACGCCGGGCATGACGTTATAGTCAGGAAAGTGTCCGTTGAAGAATTCTTCGTTCGCAGACACGTTTTTCACTCCGACCGCGCGTTTGCCTTCTTCGACCTCTAAAATCCGATCGACGAGCAAAAAGGGATAGCGATGCGGAATGACTTCCTTGATTTGTTCGATTGTATACATTATTAAACAGCTCCCATCACTGACAAATTAAGATTTCATCCAAAAATCGGTGATGCGGGTCCATGTGTCGAGCTTTAACACATCCATTGCCTCGCCACCACCAAACGTTGCATACCCTATCATTGCACCGACGACCAGTGCGACGATGACGAGAACGAGAACGATCAACAACCGGACGAGAATTGGGACACGTCGCGTCGTGTATTTCCGAAGACGTGGTGTTTTCTTTTCAGATGTTCCGGCGTCCTTGCCTTGTTGATGTCGCTTTGAACGTTCACGCGTTGGCTGTTCCGTACCTGCTTGGTCTTGTACCATTTTGATCACCTTTCATTGATTCAGTCTAAGCGTAGTATAGCACATTAGTACCAGGTAACAATATCAGGAATGACTTTGTTTTCTCCTGGTTCCTAGCTAGTGTAACACGAGCGATCGGTAAACATTTAAAAAAAGTTTTCTTTTGTTATATAAGGAAGTAAAAAATTCGCAACACATTATTTCCGTAAATCTCACATTTTTTTAAATCCAAATGCCATCCATCCGCGTAAGCCTTACAGATTCACAAGCAACACTTACAAGCACAGGATGACACGGGCCCGGTTTCATCCCTCTATTCAAGTTTAGATCAACGCTTCCAAACGTTTTCATATTAAAAACCAAAGCAAGCGCTCCACTACTTTACAATCGAGAGGATGGATTCAACATGAAACACACTAAAAAATTCGCAGCATCAGCAATGGCAGCAGCACTCGTACTTCCAGGAACAGCAGCATTCGCTTCTGGTGGCGCAGATGACATGAAACAAGAGGCACCAAAGAACGTCACGGTCAAAACAAAAGCTGCTGACCTTCGTGCAACACTCGATCAGTTACTTTCAGAGCACTTCGTCCTCGCTGTCATGGACATGAAAAAACAATATGACGGTTCAAAAGACGCAGAATATTACGAAGCAGCACTTAAACAAAATGCACTCGATATGACACCAGCCATCGCTTCAGTTTACGGCGATGAAGGCGCAAAACAATTCGAGAAAATCTTCGTTGATCACAATAAATACACAACAGACCTCGTCAAAGCTGTAAAAGCAGATGACCAAGACGGCATCAACGCTTCGAAGAAAGAAACAGAAGAGTTCGTACAAGATCTCTCAAGCTTCCTCGATACAGCAACGGAAGGTAAACTCCCGAAAGCAGCAGCTGAAGAAGTCCTCCGTGCGCACGAAGCAGATGTCTACAAGACATTCCAACAATATGCAGCTGGTGACTACGAAGGATCGTACAACACGTTCCGTGAAGGATACAGCCGCATGTACGATATCTCTAAAGCACTCTCAGTCGCTATCACAACACAAATGCCTGAGAAATTCGATAACACGAAAGCTGACTCAAAAGCAGCAGATCTTCGTTCAACACTTAACAGCCTTGCAGCTGAACACGTTGCACTTGCAAACCTCAGCATGACAGCTGGTGTTGATAAAGCGAAGGATTACGATGCAGCAAACTGGGCTGAAGATATGCACACTGCAGACTTCAAAGCAGCGATCAAATCAATCTACGGTCAAGCCGGTGCGGATCAGTTCGAACAAGTTTGGACGAAAAACCACATCGAAGCACAAGCAAACCTTGTCACAGCAGCAATCAATGACGATAAAAAATTAATGGGTGACGCACAAGACATGCTCAAAATGTTCTCGAACGATTTCGGTGCATTCCTCGGTGCGGCAACAGAAGAAAACCTTCCAACAAAAGCAGCACAAGAAGCCGTATCAGGTCACGAGACTTACGTCCAAGATACGTTCATGCAGTATGTTGAAGGCGACTACAAAGGTTCTGTCGACACATTCCGTGAGTCTTACGCTTACATGTACGGCGTAGGTGAAAACCTCGGTGAAGCGATCGTCAAACAATCGCCAGAGAAATTCATGGATGGTACACCAGGCTCAATGCCGAACACTGGTAACGGTGGTATGAGCGACAACAACACAGCTGCAACAACAGGTGCAATCGCAGTATTCGGTCTCGCACTCGGAGCAGTTGGTCTTGTCCTCGCACGCAAACGTCAAAACGCCTAAGAAATTGGGTATAATCAAAAACAGGATAGCAATCTGCTATCCTGTTTTTACATAGAGAGACCCTTCTCTCGGAAAGGAGTTACACGTCATGCGAAAATGGTTACTGCCGACAAGCATCGTTTTGATGGTTGCTTCCGTCGGAACGCTCTTGTTCCTGCTCTTTAGCACGCCGGAACAAGCAGCATCCAACATCACCCAAGGAACGGCGTCACCCAAGACGGTGACTTCTTCCGAGAATAAGAAGGAGGCGCCAGCAGAAGATCCGTTAAAACCATCGGACATCTTCAAAAAAGAGTTCAAGGATCTTTCGACGAATGAAGTCGAATTACCAAAGACTCTCTCGATTCCAACGCTTGACGTCAAAACAAAGGTCGAGCAAGTCGGTCTTGATAAGAATGGCGCCATGGCGACACCAAAGAATGAACAACAAGTCGGCTGGTATAAGTTTGGTCCACGTCCAGGCGATGTCGGGAATGCTGTCATCGATGGACACACCGATACGAAAACAGGTCCTGCCGTCTTCTATCAACTACGAGACTTAAAGAAGAATGATCAAATCAAGATTAAGGATGCTTCGGGACGGACGCTCGTCTTCCGCGTCAAAAAGCTTGTTCAATACGATCACTTGGATGCCCCGCTTCAAAAAATCTTTGGTGCTTCTGAGAAACGGAATCTTAACTTGATTACGTGTATCGGAACGTTTGACCAAAATGCCGGAACGTATGATGATCGACTCGTCGTTTTCACAGAACTCGATGAGAAAGCATCTGATCCCGTCAAAACACCACCGAAACCAGCCACGAACGTCCGCGTCAGTGGTGGATTCGTCAACTGGTATGCTTCTACGGATAAAGATGTCGTCAAATACAACATCTATCAAGAAAAAGACGGTAAACGCAAAAAACTCGGTACAACAGATGTCATCGAACGGAAAGCCTTCCCACTTCCAGAAGATGCGACGGGTCGTTTCATCATTACAGCCGTCAACAAAGCAGGCATTGAATCGGAAGAAGCTTTCAGTGCCGTACGTCGTTAAGATCCACAAAAAAGCCAGAGTCTAGCGACTCTGGCTTTTGACGTCCATCAATAACGAATATGCTGTTTGCTCCAGCGAATCGATTCCTTGAACTGACGGACGAGATCTTCTGCCGGTGCCGTTAAATAATAGGCCAGCCCGTGCACTTTTTCTGACATCTGCTGGACGACGAGACCATCTTCGATCAGCTCCTGCAGCTGTTCGAGGATTTGACCGTGTGACTGATCAATCCGTTGCTCGAGTTCCCCGATCGTCAACGCCCCATCACGCAAGAGATAAATGATACTCGACTTGAGGCTGTTCTCGAAGTTGTGTTGAAACTTCTGCAATGCCAGTAAATCGGCTTGTTCTTCGGTATGACGTGAATCCATCTGATCCCTGCCCCCTTTTTCTTAACTACGTCTTCAGTATGACGCACTTTTACGTGAATTTCAAAACTCAATCGCGCTCCGTGACAATCGTATCGAACGTCTTCTCTTCTTCCGTAATGACCATCTTCTTTTGCGACCGAAGATGATAGAGACGACGGATGTTCAGGATGACGACCTTCATGACGGCGTAGAACGGAACACCGAGTAAGACCCCGAAGAATCCAGCGATATTCCCCGCAACCAGCAGGACGATGATGATCGTCAATGGATGGACATCGAGCGTTTTCCCTTGGACGAGCGGTGACATGATGTGCGAATCAATCTGTTGCGCGACCGTCATGACGATGATTGCATAAATCGCAAGAATCGGATCCTGAATGAACCCGACGATCAATGCCGGAATGACACCGAGGACCGGACCAAGAAATGGAATGATGTTCGTCAGTGTCGCAAACAAGGCAAGCAGCAACGCATAATCAATCCCGATGATTAAGTATCCGATGTAGGCGATGATCCCGACCCCGATACTGACGATGACCTGACCTCGGATGTAACTCATGATCGTCAAGTGGACGTCCCCGAGAATTTTTTTCGTTTCCTTATGGTACTCGTACGGCATCAGCTTGACGAGATTGCCTTTCAGCTTATCGCCATCAAGCAACATATAGATCAACATGATCGGGATGATGACGATCGTCACGACCGTCGTCGTCACGACACTGACGAATCCACCAACGCCCGTCCCGATGTTCTTGAGGAACGTCGAAGCGTATTCCGAGATGTTGCTAGAAAACTTATTGAACAAGTTATCTGGTCCTGAGAGAAAGCGTGAGAACACCGAACTGTTTTCAAGTTGCTCTCGGACATCGATCAATTGACGCTGAAACTGCGTCGCAAGTGTCGGAATCGAGTTGACGAACTGTGTGATCTGTTCTGATAGCATCGGACCGAAGATGAAGCCGAGCGTCGTCAAGATTCCAATTAGACCGACGAGGACGATCAAGACAGCAGGCCGTCGCTTCATCTTCTTCTCGAGCAACTCGACGATCGGCAGCAGGACATAATAGAGAATCCCGGCGATCGCAAGCGGTGGTACGACCATCTGTAGCAAAATCGCGACCGGTCGGAATAGGAACGTGACATGATCGCCAATCCAGACGATGATGAGTAACGTCATGATCCACCAGGCGAATCGGTACCATTTGTTTTCGAACATTTTTTGCATCTAACCACTTCCCTAATTTAAAGTATGAAGTTCCATATCCCCTATTGTTTTCCTTAAAACAACGCTTCTTAATCCTTATTCTCAGAAAATATATCGGTTCCTCCATTTTAACCAACATATGATATATTTGTTTTAATAAGATTTGCAGATTCAAATTTGCCGTACAAGTTGAATGTGCGTAAGATGAATATATTCGAACTTAAGCAATCTTTTTCATACATGTAAAATAGAATACGGAGGATACCCCAGTGAAATGGATCAACCATACCATCGGTCGCCAATTGATGTTCGCCTTCTATATGGTGTTCGTCGCACTCAGCATCACGTCTGCGATCGTTTATTTCTACACGGAACAAAAAATCGATCAGGCGAATGCGACATTCGATGACTTACGTGAACGACGAACGAATGCCAACGCACTCGCAAGCGAGTGGACCGTCGCGCAAAGTAACGTCAAATCCTATTTGTTGACCGGCTCACAGGAAACACTGGATACCGTCAAGACGAATCAACAGGAAATCAATCGTTTAACGACATGGTTCGAGAAGTACGCTGTGTACGAGCAAGGAAAAGAGTACGCAACCGCGACACGTCAAATGTATGACGATTATTTCGGAACAGCACTGCCGCTCCTCAACGAATACGTCGAAGGAAAAAAAGACGGGAAAATCAACGAAGATTTTGTTGATCCGAATACACTTGCTGCCCTGTCGAACGGAAAAGACTTATTCACAGCGAATGGGACGTTACGTGGATCAGTCAGTCTGTCAGATGCTGATATCGATATGACACGGATTGATACGTTGCTTGGTGATTACCTGACTTTAATCCAAGGGAAGGAAGTGGATGCAAAGAACGATCTTCTAGGCGAGATGCGCGTTGCGCAGTTCATCTGGCTCTCGAATCTTGTCGTGCTGATACTAGTGCTCCTATCACTCGTGCGTCCATTCATCAGCCGCATTACAAAACAAGTCAATGCCTTGTCTCGTGACAGCGCGATGCTTGCAACAGGTGAAGACATCCAAGCGATTCCATTGCCAAAACGTAAGGACGAACTGCATACGTTGACGACATCATTCAATCAGATGGCGGCTTCGATTGCTGATAACAAGGTCCATATGCTGGCGAAGAACGAAGAACTCCAAGCACAACAGGAAGAACTCGTCGCCCAGCAAGAAGAACTGCAAGCGCAACAGGAAGAGCTTGAGGAAGCACTCGATATCACGCTTCGGAGCGAACAACATCTCAAGTACCGCAATGAATTGACCGAGACGCTTGCGTCCCGTGAGACACTGACGGCGTATCCAGAAATCATCGAGAAGCTCGTCTCGATCACGCATTCTGAGATCGGTGCCCTGTTGTTCCTCGATCAACAAGAAGTCCGCTCGACGATCGATTATGGGATGACGGAAGAGATGGTCGGTCGTCTTGTCTCCGATGATCAATCACTCTTGCACCGCGCACGCCTCCTGAAGCGTCCAGTTCATTCATCGAAACAGGTCGCGCATGAGAGTCCGCTTCCATACCCATACTATATGTATGAGGTCGCAGTCCCTGTTCTTGATCCGTCAAAAGAGCACATGATTGCCTGTATCTATCTCGTTCGTTATCGTGACGCCTTTACAGCGGAGCAGATGGATGACATCCTGTCGTTCTCGCATCAATTGTCGCTCTCCCTTCTCCGGATGGGGATCTATGAAGAAATGATTCGTGAGAAGAATAAGACGACGCAACTGTTGAACTCGATCCGGGAAGCAGTCGTCTACATCGAACATGAGACGGACGAATTGCTCGTCAACGAACCGCTGATGACGTTGTTCCCGGAAGTCCCAACAGAGTTCAAAGACAAAGAGCGCTCTGCCTTCCAGCAAGCGATGCAAGCACTCGCTGACATCATCGATGAACCAGCACCATTTGAGCGTTACATCGAACAGATCGTTGAGCTGAATTTACCAAAAGATAGCTTGATCGTCTCGATTCGAAAACAGAGTACGTACATCCAGATTTATGCCGAGAAGATTGAAGTCGACGGCATGTGGGTCGGTACGATGCTTGTTCTCCGTGACGTCACAAAGGAAACGGAAGCCGAGCGGATGAAGGAAGAATTCGTCTCGACCGTCTCGCATGAATTACGGACCCCACTCTCTTCGATCTATGGCTTCACCGAGCTGATGCTTAATAAACGGTTCGAGGAAGAACGGCAACGGAAATATCTCCAGACGATCCACTCCGAGACGGGTCGCCTGACGACGCTCGTCAATGACTTCCTCGATGTTCAACGGATGGAATCGAGTGAACACCGTTACGAGATGACGACGTTTGATGTCGTCGAACTCGCCCAGGATTTAATCGAGTTCTATGATGTCTCGCATGAGACACACACGATTGATTTTGAGGCACGTGGACCGATCATGATCGACGGCGACGCAGAAAAGATGAAGCAGTTGCTCAACAACCTGCTCAGCAATGCCGTCAAATATTCACCAAGCGGCGGGACGGTCTTGATACGGATTTCGAACGAACTCGGTTTCGCCCAAATCCGCATCCAGGATGAAGGCATCGGGATTCCACAAGACGCGCTTCCGAAGTTGTTCGATAAGTTCTACCGTGTCGATAACTCCGAGACACGGAAAATCGGTGGAACCGGTCTTGGTCTATCGATCTGTAAGGAAATCGTTAAACACCACAGCGGAACGATTGATGTCGAATCCGTCGTCGGTGTTGGATCAACCTTTACGATCCGTTTCCCGATTGCTGTCATCTCGACCATCCTCACGTATGAAGATTAATCACCTGACCGTTCACATCATGTGGACGGTCTTTTTTGTCGTTAGATTCGACGACGTGCGGGGTATAGTCAAAAGCGCATTAGGATAAGGAGGAATCAACATGCAACTGGGATGGATTGGTTTAGGACATATGGGTATACCGATGGCAAAACGTCTGCTTGACGGTGGGCATGACGTGATCGTCTACAACCGGACGTTTGAAAAAACAGCGCCGTTGACTGCTCGAGGAGCAAAAGCTGTCAAAGAAGCACAGGAAGCAGTACGTCAAAGCGACATCATCTTCGTCATGCTCGCGGACGGACCAGCTGTCGCGTCCGTTCTCGAGAGTGTAACAGACGACCTCACAGGTAAGACGATCGTCAACTTGAGTACAATCTCACCGGAAGAGACAAGGAAGATGGCTCGGCTTGTCGAAGAGAATGGTGGGACGTATCTTGAAGTTCCTGTTTCGGGGTCCGTCCCCGTCGCAGAAAACGGGCAGCTCGTCTTGCTTGCTGGCGGTGACGCAGACGTCGTCACGGCTTGTAAGCCGTATCTTGATCTACTCGGAAAGGAAACGATCCATTTCGGTCCACATGGCTCAGGAAGTGCGGCAAAACTTGCCATCAATCTCTTACTCGCCGTCGTCGGACAAGGAGTCGCGGAGACGTTGTTGCTCGGAGAAGGTGCGGGTCTTGAGAAAGAGAAGCTGATCCAGATGATCAGTGCATCGGGCATGAACACGCCGCTCTTCACCGGTAAACGGGACATGTACCGGAACAACGATTTCCCGTCTGCCTTCCCGCTTCGCTTGATGGCGAAGGATCTCGGGCTGATCATAACTGAAGCAAAACGTCAGCAGCTCGAGTTGCCGCTCGCTCAAGCAGCGGATCGTAGTTATGCGAAGGCAAAGCTTGACCATGGGAATGCCGATATGGCCGCTATTTATCAAGCGCTACAAGACTGAATATAAAAAGCAGATCCGCACTCAAATCTGAGGCGATCTGCTTTTTCATGTTATTTCAGTGACGTGACGATTCCCATCATCTGATCGGTCGTCATCAGTGCTTTTGAATTGAATTGATACGCCCGTTGAATCTGTGTCAAATTCGTCATCTCGGTTGCCATATCGACGTTCGACGACTCGAGTGTGCCGACCGTCAATGGGTTGCCACCGACCGCCTGATATTGTTCCGGTGTCGTGAATAAACCAGAACCGTCTTCCGTCAACTGGTTCGGATTGTCGATATACCCGACACCAATCCGTGCGAGGACACGGCGCTCTCCATTGACGATTCCCGTGACGTTGCCGTCCTTGTTCAATTCGACACCCGTCGCATCCGCAGGTAAGAGAATTGGTTCATTTTGACCGTTGACGACAGACCGTCCCGCGTCATCCGTCAATTGAATACGCCCATCGGCTTGCGGAGATAGTTGGAAGTTTCCGTCTCGCGTGAACTTCGTCATCCCATCCCGATCGATGACCGCAAAGAAATGATGCGGATCCGATAAGGCGGCATCGAGTGCCCGGTCCGTCCGTTTGAACGTTCCCATCGAAAAGCGCGTCGCTTCATTGGCGACATAACCGCCGACACCGATTCGTAAGCCGGCCGGTGTCGATAAAGGTCCCGTTTGCAACGTAGCCGGTTGATTCTGGATGTTACGCGTCAACAGCTCTTTAAACTGGGCGTCACGACGTTTATATCCGTTCGTATCGACATTCGCTAAGTTATGCCCGGTCGTATCGAGTTGTTTTTGTAATTGCGCCATTGTACTAGCTGACGTATAGAGTGATTGCATGGTGTTCCCCTTTCATTATCGGACGCGACCGATTTCAGAAACTGCCTTTTCCGCTGTCCGATCATACGCTTGAATGACTTTTTGATTCGCTTCAAACTGACGCAGACCAGCGTTCATCTCTGCCATCGTTTGTTCGATTGCGACGTTCCCTAGTTCAAGTACCCCTTGATCGACCTTGACGTTGCCTTGCGCCAGCGCTTCAGGTGCCCGGTAGAGTCCGTTTTCGACTCGTTCAAGTTGTTCCGTATTATTCGTCGTCACGAGTCCAAGTCGTCCGACTTGTTCTCCGTTCCCACGCGTCACGATACCTTCAGGTGAGACTTTGAAATCGTCATTGCCGACGTTCATGATATTTCCGTTCTCATCGAGTACCTGATCGCCGTCCGTCGTCCGCAAGATACCGTCTCCATCGACCGCAAACTGTCCGTTCGTTGTATACAACACTTCTCCTTCAGGTGCTGTTCCGCCTCCATTACCATGTAGGATCGTAAACATCGGTACGCCTTCCGCCGAACTGATCTGTAAATCCGTCGCATTTCCTGTCTCCGTGATGGATCCGGGTGCGAAGTTCGGTGTCGCTGCCTGCATGAACACACCTGTCGCGAGTGTACCGACGTTTCCAGCAGGTCGAATTCCCGTCCGTTCATTCGTCGCCGCTTGATGGATCATCATCTCTGGAAACGTGCGCAGGGATGCTTGATCGGCACGGAAGCCGGGCGTCCGTGCATTCGCTAAGTTATTACTCAACATCTCTTGTTGGCGTTGCAATGCCTGCATCGCACCGGATGCCGTATACATTCCGCGTAACATCTATATTTCATCTCCTCATTGACTTCATGTTCAATTCTATCTTTTAGTATATCGGTCCGTTTGCTTCAGATTATGAGTTTTTTTCAAAAAAAGGGAATAAAATTCTGAGTTGCATCTAAAGTACTACTATTCCTATCAAAAAATCATTCTCCTTCTTTTGAATTCGTTTCATATTCATAATTATTCCAATTGGTTATAATTAGAAGTAGTTCATATCGACCAGTTGAAACGAGGTGATGACGGTGTCTTTCTTTAAAAGACGTACGAACCAATCGACCACTCCTTCTTTAGATTTCACACTGTTGACAGACATGACCCACTTCCTTGAAAATCACCCGGATGCAGTTTATACGATGGATTTGAAAGGAAATTTCATCGCATTTAATAATAAGCTACCTCTTTTACTCGGTTATCCTACCGACGCGATCCGTGGTATGCATTTCAGCGAGCTGCTCATCAAATCAGAAGCTGAACGTATTGCACCACTAAAACATCGTGTTCACGAAGGCGAAACGATTCATTTCACAACGGACATTCAACGAAAAGATGGTCAAATCCTGACTGTCAACGTCACGAACATTCCCCTCTACAATCAACACGTCATCATTGGACTTTACGGCATTGCGCGTGACGTCTCCCAACAAAAAGAATTACGTACCGCTTATAATCGTCTACTTGCAAAGGAACAGTTGACGACGACGCTTGACGGCGTCACCTTTCTTGAATATATTCCTTCGACGAAACAACTGACTGCCGATGCCGCACTTAGTCAATTGCTAGAATGGTCACAGCGTCATGTCGCACAAATGGATGCATACGAACTGCTCGACGAAATCCACCCGGAAGACCGCGATCTATTCTTACAACAGAGTACTGCCTTGTGTGACGAGCTGATTGCTGAATTCTCGATGTCCCTTCGAATGAGCAAACGACGTCACTATACGAAAGTCGTTCGTTGTGATGCCTTACTTCAGCAAAACTCTTCTCCCCGCTGCGTCAACTTCATCCTGCATGATGCGACGGAGCTGACGAGTCTTGAACGCGAACGCGATCATGCCATTCAGTCCTTAAAGGATGTCTTCGGCTCACTGGATACGTCCATTTACGAACATATCTATCATCCGCAAACCGTCACGTTTCAATCAGCCGGTTTTTTAGCTCCCTATCAGCACATCCTGAACCGGATTGAAAAGGAACCCCAGTTATGGCGGACACTGATTCACCCCGAGGATTTACCACATTTAGAACTCTCGTATCCTGAGATTCGTAACGGTAAGGTCATCCGACACGTCTATCGCCTCCAACTCCTCGACAATGTCTTTTGGATCGAGGAAACCTGTATTCCAATTCTTGATAATAAGGGCGATGTCTCGGGTCATTATGGGGTCTCGTCTGACATTACGATTTTAAAAGAGCAACAGCATACGATTTGGCATCTCTCCATGCATGACTCGCTAACTCAGTTACCGAACCGCGCCTTTTTACTCGAGGAAATCACGAGTTTATTGAAGACACGAACATCGTTTACGTTGCTTGCTGTCACCTTTAAGCAATACAATGTCATACATGAACGTTTCGGACATGATGTCGGAGATGAATGGATTCGCCAGACGAGTACTGAAGTGCGTCGCTTTGCAGATCAAGATCATTTCGTCGGTCATCTGTTCGGTGATAAGTATCTCTTCATCATTAAGAAACCGATTGATGAGACAGCTATCGTGAAACTAAGCCATCAGCTACTGAAGCTGTCTGAAAAACGTTTTGATGTCTTGTCTTATGAATTGTTCACGAACGTCTATATCGGTATCACATACGTCGTCAACGATAAACTATCAGCAGACGAATTATTGAAACAAACGTATACAGCACTCCGGCGTGCGAAATCACGAACGAAGAGCAATTATCAGTTTTACTCGACGACGCTCGATATTGATATGTATCGCCGTTATGAACTCGAACGGGATTTACGATACGCCATTCAAAACGAGCAGCTCGTCCTCGAATACCAGCCGAAAGTCGATGGCTGGAACGGAAATATCCAAGGAGCCGAAGCATTGATTCGCTGGAATCATCCGGAGTGGGGACGCTTGACGCCAAAGGATTTTCTCTCCTTGTCGGAAGAAAGTGAGATGTATCTCCACATTGGGGATTGGGTACTCGATCAGACATGTCGTTTTCTCAGTAAGCTTCGTGAACAACGCCATTCGAACATCGTTCCGATTTCCATCAACGTCTCCCCGAAGCGTCTGTTTTACGGAGATTTCGGACAAGTCATCGAACAATATCTCAAGCGATACCGAGTACCGGGTCATCTCCTTGAGATTGAATTACTCGAGTCCGACATCTTACTTGAAAGCGATAAAATCCATGAGATTCTAGAACGAATTTCTGCACTCGGTGTCCATATCTCCTTAGATGACTTCGGTACCGCCTATTCATCGATCTCTCACGTCCAGCGCTATCCGATCAATTGCCTGAAGATCGATCGTTCTCTCGCGCAACTGATCGAGCACGATCCAAAAAGTCGTTCCGTCGTCAAAAGCATTCTCTTCATGGCAAAGGAGTTTCAATTGACAGTCGTCGCAGAAGGCATCGAAACGATTCCGCAGCTCGACTTTTATCGCGAGTTACAGTGCGACCTGATTCAAGGTTATTTGTTTAGCAAACCTGTGTCAGAGAGCACTTTTGAAAAATTACTGACGAAAGGGATGTTATATCCTCAACACACCGGTACAGCCGCTCCAGTCGAAGCGATCTTATCGTTATTCGCTCAAATCACGATTACCCGGCTAAACGGTCGAGCCATCCAAGTCGGATCCTCTGATATCCTGATCAACCGATGTACGAATAAGACGCTGTTCTTCTACTCTTCGATTCGTCTGCCGATTCATCAAAACATCGAACTAAACGTGACACTTGCCTCATTGATTCATCCCGAGATTTTTCTCGTTCCTGTATCCATCACGGAACTCGATAACGGTCTATTCCATTATGCAGCGGATTTCAAGGTGCGTGCGCTCTCTTCTCTCGTCCAGGAGCAACTGAAACATTCTCAACCTTCCTTTTTGGAAGACGTTCTCGAACCGCCTTCTTAAGACAAAAAACACGTCGACTCCTTCGTTAGAGTCGACGTGTTTTACCTTATCCGTTATTTTTACTGAGCACTGCTGTTTGTGTCCGCTCTAACACGGCATTCGTGATGACGATCAGTCCAGTGAAGAGGAATAATGCTTCAAAGCCGAAGTGCCCGGCAATCTGTCCACCCGCGAGTGGTCCGAGGAAGTTCCCCATGAACTGCGCGGACTGGTTATATCCAAAGATCCGGCCTGACGCATTGGCTGGCGTATTCTTCCGAAGCAACGTTTGGACGGACGGCATTAGTGCTGCTGTCGCAAAACCAATTCCCATCCGTAAGACGATCAGTTGGCTCGTATCCGTGACGAACGCTTGCGGAATCAAGAACGCCGCAAAAATAAGTAGCGCAAAGAACAAGACACGCTCTGCTCCAATCTTATCTGAGAGACGACCGAGACGCTGTGCCGCAATCAATGCCGCGATCCCAGGTGCCGAAGCGACGATCCCGGATAGTAACGCGAGACGTTCTGTACCCGGACTGAGTTCCCGGACGTAGAGCGACAGAATTGGACTAATCGATTGTGCCGCGAACTGAATCAGGAACGTCGTCAAAAAGAGACTTAAAATGAGTTCCGGATGACGAAGCGACTGGATAACTTCTTTCGCGGACGCCATTTTTTTGACTTCCATTGGGACGAATTCTTCTTTAACTAAGAAGTAGGTCACGAGGAAGGTAATGAAGAGCGGAACGCTCGTAAAGAGAAAAACGGGTCGAAGCCCAACAACGTCGGCGAGGAATCCTCCAATGAGAGGTCCTAGCAATCCACCGGCAATCCCACCGGTCGACAGGGTGCCGAGCGCCCAGCCACTTTTCTCTTTTGGGGTTTGGGAAGCAACGAGTGTAATACCGGCTGAAATGAATCCGGATACGGCTCCCATGACAAGACGTAAGAATACGAGTTGATAAACGTCTTGAACGAAACTAATCAAGAACATGACGATCGACATACCAAGACTTGCACGAAGCAACATCAGCTTCCGACCTTTTCGATCGGCGAGACGTCCCCAAATCGGTGAGACGATCGCAGCGACGAGGAACGTTGCACCAAAAGCGATGCCGGACCAGGTCGTAATATCTTGTCGGCTGTCGACACCAAGTTCTTCAATGAATAAGGGCAAAAACGGTAAAACGAGACTGAGGGCTGCAGCGGTCAAAAAACTACCGAACCAAACGACGACTAAATTTCTTTTCCACAATGGCATTGTGGCATCACTTCCTTTTATTTTACAATTCGTTTCAATACAACAACTTCTAATATACACTTCACAATGTGAAATGTCTAGCGTTTGAATCGTTCAAGTATTTCTTCCAGTTGTCCTCTACTCTTCATTAATTCGCAAAATGAATGCTACAAAAAAAGAAGCATTCTCCGATGAGAACACTTCCTTCCTATCATCACTTGCCTAGATTATCGAGCATGATGCCTGTACCGCGTGCGACACATAGCATTGGATCTTCTGCGATCAGAACCGGTAGTCCGAGTTCTTTTGCAAGCAGTTGATCGATGCCGTCAAGGAGTGCACCCCCACCCGTCAGGATGATACCGCGATCGATGATATCCGCTGCAAGCTCTGGTGGCGTCTTCTCGAGCACACGCTTCGTTGCTTCGACGATTTCCATCGCTGCTTCCGCGAGCGCTTCGTGCATCTCTTCTGATGTCACCGTGATGTTGTGCGGTAAGCCTGTCACGAGATTGCGTCCCCGAATATCCATCTGTTCGCTCCGTCCGTCTTCTGAAACAGTAGCAACTGTCGTCTTGACCGCTTGTGCCGTCCGTTCCCCGATGATGAGCTTATGTGTATCCTTGATTGAACGGATGATGTCGTGGTCGAAGCGATCTCCTGCGACTTTGATCGTCTCCCCGCATACGATATCACCCATCGATAGTACAGCGACGTCCGTCGTTCCCCCACCGATATCAATGACCATGTGCCCTGCTGGCATCCAAATGTCCATACCAGCACCGACTGCTGCGACCTTCGGCTCGACTTCGAGGAAGACCGTCTTTGCGCCTGATTTTTCACCGGCTTGACGAATCGCCTTCGCTTCAACCGTCGTGATGCTTGCTGGTGTACAGATCAACATCCGGACGCCACCGAACATCTTACGGACTTCAATCTTATCGATGAAATGGCGAAGCATTGCTTCCGTCATTTCGAAGTCCGCGATGACTCCGTCTTGTAAAGGACGAATCGCGACGATGTTCCCCGGTGTCCGCCCTACCATCAAGTGTGCTTCCGTTCCTACTGCATGAATCTTACCTGTTGCCTTATCGATCGCGACGACCGATGGCTCATCGAGGACGATGCCTCTCCCTTTGACATGAATGACGACGTTCGCCGTCCCTAAGTCGATTCCGATATCTTTTGAAAACATCTCGTGTGCTCTCCTTTACCCGATGGCTATTCTTCCAAAATATAGAACGTCGTTTGGACGTCTAACCCATTTATGTATACATACTTTTCAATTCTAGCATACGCCTCATAACGAAACGACTTTCTTTTTCGCTTTTCACATTTCATTGTCATCTTTTTGAAAATACAGCAAAAAAGCATCATCTCAAAAACATGAGATGATGCTTCGATAATTGGAATTAAAGCTTTGTTGCTGCCGTTTCTTCGACGATTGCCGCTTCTTCTGTCACACGTTCGACGTCTGCACCGAGTGCTTGAAGTTTGAGGTGGAAGTCGACGTATCCACGATCGATGTGGTGAAGCGCACCGACACGCGTTTCGCCTTCAGCGATCAATCCTGCTGTGACGAGTGCAGCACCTGAGCGAAGATCCGTTGAAAGAACTTCTGCTCCTTGCAACTGTACGCCGCCATTGATGATCGACGAGCGACCTTCAATCTTGATGTCC
The DNA here is from genome assembly GCF_018619045.1 of Exiguobacterium sp. s161. Classification (NCBI taxonomy): domain Bacteria; kingdom Bacillati; phylum Bacillota; class Bacilli; order Caryophanales; genus Exiguobacterium; species Exiguobacterium sp. s161. The sequence continues at coordinate 111,797 of NZ_JACSNH010000001.1, read as the reverse complement.
GCATTCATGCGACGGAATTCTTCGACGTGCATGAAACGGTTTTCGAAGACCGTTTCCGTGATGACGGATGTGCCGCCCGCTTTAAGAACGAGTGCCATCATTTGTGCTTGAACGTCTGTCGGGAAACCAGGGTGTGGCATCGTCTTGACATCAACTGCTTCGAGTTTTGCTGGACCAACGACACGGAGTCCTTCTTCTGTATCCGTGATTTTAACGCCCATCTCTTCCATCTTCGAGATGAGTGGACGAAGGTGTTCGCGCTCAGCACCGATGACTTCGACGTCACCTTCTGTGATCGCTGCTGCGATCATGAACGTACCTGCTTCAATCCGGTCAGGAATGACATAGTGTGTTGCACCGTGTAATTTCTCGACGCCTTCGATGCGGATCGTTTCTGTACCTGCACCGCGGACTTTTGCGCCCATTGCGTTCAAGAAGTTCGCAAGGTCAACGATTTCTGGTTCTTTTGCGACGTTCTCGATGACTGTCGTTCCTTCTGCGAGTGTCGCAGCCATCATGATATTCTCTGTCGCACCGACTGATGGGAAGTCGAGGTAGATTTTTGCACCTTGGAGACGACCGTCGACATGCGCTTCAACAAATCCGTTTCCGATGATCGTCTTCGCGCCCATCGCTTCGAATCCTTTCAAGTGAAGATCGATCGGACGTGATCCGATTGCACAGCCACCTGGCATTGCAACGCGTGCGCGCCCGAGGCGTGCAAGTAATGGACCCATGACGAGAATCGAAGCTCGCATCTTACGCACGTACTCGAGTGGTGCCTCGTCTTTAAGATTCGGCTCTGCATTGACCGTCACCGTGTTGGCTTCCGCATCGAATTCGACTTCCGCGTTCAAGTTGCGCAACACGTTATTGATCGTATAGACGTCTGCTAAACGTGGTACGTTTTGAAGGACGGATTTCCCTTCTGATGCAAGCAATGTTGCAACGAGTGTTTTTAATACGGCATTTTTTGCACCTTCTACTTTGACTGTGCCAGCTAATTTACGTCCGCCTCGGACAACGATTTTTTCCATTCCCCATACTCCTCTGCTTCGTTTCTGTTCTATTTATGATGGCGTGATAAGTGCGTATGCGGTTCGAGATGAACCGATAGAAGAGAAACTCCCAATAGTTAAAACTACTACGCGACTGTTTCGATGATTGATAAATTGACTGTGTTCTTTCATTAAAGAACAGTGTCCTTTTCCATGGTAATCCAGTTTCACGATACAAGGTTTACAATGAAGTTACAAGTTCAGCTGAATAAGAATTTCAGACGTTGCGCAAAACCAGCATATTCAAGTAAAAAGCGCGCCAGACTGGAACCAAGAGCAACAGCAAGCAGGACACGTAGTAAAACCGCCTGTGGACCTCTAGGATGTTGCAGGAATTTATCCCATTTGATTGGTAACATCACCCACCAAGCAAACAAGATGGCGATCACGTACATGAGCATGCTGATCAGAGCACTAATACCAATTGACGTCACTATCCTCGCACCTCTTCTTCATAATTTCTTCAACTTTACCATGATTTCATAAAATGAATGATTGCGCAAACAAAATGACACAAGCTGCATTTATTTTATCGCATAAAATATATTTATTGAAGAGCAAATGAGGAAAATCATGAGCTTTCTGTTGAAGAAATCGTGAAAACAAGGCATATAGTGTTCTTTTACATATTTTTCGCTTCCTAAACCTGATTCCAAGCGCCTCGCTCAGAAAACGCTTCTTCGCACTCATTCATTGATGCGTCGTACAAAAAAAGACCCGATTCCATGAAGGAATCGAGTCTTTGATCGACATCAATCGCGACCGTAATCTTTCAAGCTGAGACGGTTAACTGCTCGTTTCAGTGAAAGTTCAGCACGCTTGAATTCGAGTTCTGATAATTTCGTGTCCTGGAGACGACGTTCTGCACGAACCTTCGCAGCTGCAGCACGGTCGTAGTCGACCTTGTCTGCTTGCTCCGCAGTTTCCGCAAGAACCGTTACAGTATCCTGGCGCACTTCCATAAAGCCACCGCTGATAGCGATCAACGTGCGTCCGCCATCTTCGTGGCGCAACTTCAAGATGCTGATGTCGAGTGGTGTCACGAGTGGGACGTGGTGCGGGAGAACCCCGATCTCACCAGAAATCGTCTTCGCAACGACCATACGGACATCGCCATCATACACTTCGCCATCCGGGGTGACGATATTGACATGAAGTGTGTTCATCTCAAGTCCCCCTTATGCTTTGTCACTTAGACAAGCGCCTTCGCTTTTTCAATCGCATCTTCGATCGGACCGACGAGACGGAATGCTTCTTCCGTTAAGTCATCGTGTTTACCTTCGAGGATTTCTTTGAAGCCGCGGATCGTGTCCTTAACTGGGACGTACGATCCTTTTTGTCCTGTGAACTGCTCAGCTACGTGGAAGTTCTGCGACAAGAAGAACTGGATACGACGCGCACGGTGTACAGTCAATTTGTCGTCTTCTGACAACTCGTCCATACCGAGGATCGCGATGATATCTTGAAGTTCTTTATAACGCTGAAGTGTTTCCTGAACTTGACGTGCAACACCGTAGTGCTCTTCGCCGACGATTTCCGGTGAAAGGGCGCGTGATGTTGAAGCAAGTGGATCCACGGCAGGATAGATCCCCATCTCAGAGAGACGGCGCTCAAGGTTCGTCGTTGCATCTAAGTGAGCAAACGTCGTCGCAGGAGCCGGGTCAGTATAGTCATCGGCTGGTACATAAACCGCTTGGATCGATGTAACCGAACCTTTGTTTGTTGATGTGATTCGCTCTTGGAGCATACCCATCTCTGTTGCGAGTGTTGGCTGGTAACCAACGGCAGATGGCATACGACCGAGAAGGGCCGATACCTCAGAACCCGCTTGTGTGTAACGGAAGATGTTATCAACGAAGAGAAGAACGTCTTGTCCTTGCTCATCACGGAAGTATTCTGCCATTGTCAAACCAGTCAAGGCAACACGAAGACGTGCACCCGGTGGTTCGTTCATCTGACCGAAGACCATCGCTGTTTGTTTGATAACGCCTGAATCCGTCATCTCGTGGAACAAGTCATTTCCTTCACGCGTCCGCTCACCAACACCTGCGAATACCGAGATACCGCTGTGCTCTTGAGCGATGTTGTTGATCAATTCCTGGATGAGGACGGTCTTACCTACACCGGCACCACCGAAGAGACCGATCTTACCACCCTTGATGTAAGGAGCGAGCAAGTCGACGACTTTAATTCCAGTCTCGAGGATTTCAACTTTCGTTGAAAGGTTATCGAAAGTCGGTGCTTTTTTGTGGATCGGAAGACGTTCCACGTCAGCAGCGATTTCTTTTTCATCAATTGGGTTACCGAGTACGTTGAAGACGCGACCAAGTGTCGCTTCTCCGACGGGTACCGAGATTGGAGCATTCGTATCGAGTACTTCCATTCCACGGCGTACTCCATCCGTAGAGTCCATCGCAATGGTACGGACGACGTCGTCACCAAGGTGCAGGGCGACCTCAAGCGTCAAGTCGATAGCCACTTCTTCTACAGTTTGCGGCGTATATTGAATACGAAGCGCGTTGTAGATGTTCGGTAAGTGTCCTTCGAACTTAACGTCGATGACAGGTCCCATGACCGCGACGACGCGGCCTTTTAAACCGAGTTCGTTCATCGTGTTTCCTCCTACCTATCGTTACGCCAGTCGGGATTACTGCTGCGCAGCAGCCCCACTGACGATCTCTGTGATTTCTTGCGTGATCGCAGCTTGTCGAGCTCGGTTGTAGACGAGAGTCAATCGACCGATCAAGTCATCTGCGTTATCTGTCGCACTTTGCATTGCTGTCATACGTGACGCATGTTCTGCTACTTTCGCGTCAAGAAGCGCACCGAAGATCAAGCTCTCCGCATAACGCGGGAGGAGTTCAGCAAGGATTTGTTCCTCGCTTGGCTCGTACTCATAAGTCGTCGAAGACGAAGCTTCGATTTCTCCGAGTGGGAGAAGAGTTTCGACTTTCACTTCTTGGCTGATGACAGATAAGAAGTGGTTGTAGCACAGCTTGAGCTCGTCGATTTCGCCGATCGTGAACGCACTCACTGTGCGCTTCACGATCTCAGCGACGTCGACATACGAAGGAGAATCGTTCAAGCCTGTGATCGCATCCGTGACCGTGATTCCGCGTGAACGGAAGAACTGGACACCGACTTTACCGACCACGAAGAGAACGTAACTGTCCGCAGTATGCTTTTCTTTGATTTCCCGGTAGACTTCACGCAGCACGTTGGCGTTATATGCACCAGCTAAGCCGCGATCCGATGTGATGACGATGTAGCCCGTCTTTTTGACGGGACGTTTCTCGAGCATCGGATGGCTCGCACCTGTCGTGCCATTCGCAATGGTTCCGAGTACCTCTTGCATTTTCAGCATGTAAGGTTGGAACTTCGCGCTATGTGCTTGAGCGCGGTTCAGTTTCGACGCCGAAACCATGTTCATCGCTTTCGTGATCTGTTTCGTACTTTTCGTCGAGTTGATCCGCGTTTGTATCTCGCGCAACGATGCCATTTCGATTCACCACCTTGTTAGTATCAAGAGCGTTCCGCCGGATTAGACCGTCGCTTGGAACGTTTTCTTAAATTCTGAGATTGCTGCTACGAGCTCTTCGTCTGCTGGAAGGTTACCTGTCTTACGGATCTCATCGCAAAGTTGTTTGCGGTTTTGATCGAGCCAGAGGTTGAGTTCCTTTTCAAAACGACGAATATCCGTTACAGCAACATCATCAAGGTGACCACGAGTCAAGGCATAGATGATGATGACTTGCTTATCGACAGTAAGTGGTTGGTTCAAGTCTTGTTTCAAGACTTCAACTGTCCGCTCACCACGGTTAAGCTTCGATTGAGTCGCTTTATCAAGGTCAGATCCGAACTGAGCGAATGCTTCAAGCTCACGGTAAGATGCGAGGTCAAGACGGAGCGTACCCGCTACCTTCTTCATCGCTTTTACTTGAGCCGAACCACCTACACGCGATACCGAGAGACCCGGGTTGATCGCGGGACGGACACCTGAGAAGAAGAGATCCGATTGAAGGAAGATTTGACCATCCGTGATCGAGATAACGTTCGTCGGGATATAAGCTGAGATATCCGACGCTTGTGTTTCGATGAACGGAAGGGCAGTCAAGCTACCTGCGCCAAGCTCGTCGTTCAACTTCGCCGCACGCTCAAGAAGGCGTGAGTGGAGGTAGAAGACATCCCCTGGGTAAGCTTCGCGGCCTGGTGGGCGTTTCAAGAGAAGTGAAAGCTCACGGTAAGCAGCTGCTTGTTTTGAAAGATCATCATAGATGACAAGAACGTGTTTGCCTTGGTCCATGAAGTGTTCACCCATCGCGACACCTGCGAATGGTGCGAGGTAAAGAAGTGGAGCTGGCTGTGAAGCCGCTGCCGAAACGACGATCGTGTAATCGAGGGCACCGTTTTTACGGAGCGTCTCGACGACGCCACGGACTGTTGATTCTTTTTGTCCGATTGCGACATAGATACAGATCATGTTTTCTTCTTTTTGGTTGATGATCGTATCGATGGCGATCGACGTTTTACCCGTCTGACGGTCACCGATGATCAACTCACGCTGTCCACGACCGATTGGAACGAGGGCATCGATCGCCTTGATTCCTGTCTGAAGTGGTTCGTGTACCGATTTACGCGCCATGACGCCAGACGCCTTACGCTCGATCGGGTTGTAGTGTTCTGTTTCGATTGGACCAAGACCATCGATTGGCATACCGAGTGGGTTGACGACACGTCCGAGGAGTGCGTCTCCTGTTGGTACTTCCATGATGCGGCCCGTACGGCGAACAGAGTCGCCTTCTTTGATTTCAAGGTAGTCACCGAGGATGATGATACCGACGTTGCCTTCTTCTAAGTTTTGCGCCAAGCCCATTGTGCCGTTAGCGAATTCTACGAGCTCTCCCGACATGACGTTGTCGAGTCCGTGTGCACGAGCGATACCATCACCGATTTGGATGACCGTACCTGTCTCGTTCACTTCCATCGTAGAACCGTACTGCGCGATACGCGCTTTAAGCAGGGCGCTGATTTCTTCAGCTCTAATGCTCATGCGTTTCACCCCTATTTTCTTACGCTTTTAACAGCTCACGCTCAAGGCGCGTTAGTTTAGTTTCGATCGTACCGTCATATGTCGTGTAACCGATTTGAACGCGAAGTCCTCCGATGACACTCGTGTCGACGACGTTCTCGACTTCAAGCGTTTTACCTGATTTTTGGCCAAACGTCTCTTTCACTTTCGTGAGTTCCTCGTCTGACAATTTGTATGCACTCGTGACGATTGCCGTCGCGACATTGCGGTGTTCATTCAACAATGCAATGAAGTGTTCCGGTAATGTAACGATCTCTGCCGCCCGGTCGTTTTCGACCATGACGAGCAATGTGTTCAAGACGATCGAGTTGAAGCCCGTGAAGCTTGTTTGAAGAACTTGCTTGAGCTCTTCAGCAGAAATCGATGGGTTATCTAAAACCGAAGCGAGCTCTGGTGTTGCGTGGAGCACTTCGCCGAGCGTCCGCACATCAGCTTCTGCTTGCTCGAGCACATGGTGCTCAAGCGCAAGATCGAAGAGCGCTTTTGCGTAGCGTCCCGCTACGTGATCACGCATTAGTTCGTGCCCTTAGTATCAGCAAGGAATTGATCGACGAGTGCTTTTTGAGCGGCTTCGTCTGTCGCAAGCTGTGTTTTCATGACGTGGCGTGCTGCAGCGATTGCTTGAAGAGCGACATCGTTCTTCAAAGCAGCTTGTGCTTCAGCGCGTTCACGTTCGATCGCACGGCGAGCTTCTTCCTTACTCATTTCGGATTCAAGACGTGCCTGCTCCATCGCACGTGCTTGCTCTGCTTCTGCCTGACGGCGTGATGCTTCTAAAAGGTCGCGTGCTTCCGTACGCGCCTTGTTTAATTCTTCGCGTTGTTGTTCTACGTAGACTTCAGCGTCTTTACGGCTCTTTTCAGCCGAGTTGATCTCGCTAGCCACATGCTCTTCCCGCGCTTTCATCATGTTGACGAGCGGGCCCCATGCGAATTTCTTCAAGAGGATGAGGAGCAAGAGGAAAACGACGATCGTGACGATCATGTTGGCTAATAAGAGTTGGTTGCCTTCGCCGCCAGCCTCTGCCGCAAGATACGTTAGATTCATTCGATTACACTCCCCTCGTGGTTGGTTCAACTTCAATATCTACATAAGGGAGCCTAAGCTCCCGTGACGGTTCACTCAAACGTTGAACGAATAGCGCCCTATGTAGTCCGTTCTCGTTAATCGTGGATTAAGAGTTGAGAAGAAGGAAACCGACCGCTACACCGATGATTGGAAGTGCCTCAACAAGACCGATACCGATGAACATTGTTTGACGAAGTTCGTTTTTGAGTTCTGGCTGACGTGCTTGACCTAATACTGTACCGTTTACGATAAGACCGTTACCGATACCTGCGCCGAGTGCGCCGAGTCCGATGATGATCGCTGTTGCAATAAGATTCATGATAAATTGCCTCCCTAGAGTATGTTCATTGATTTGTCGTGCTGTTATCGGAAAAGCGGATGCTTTACCTTCGAATTAATGGTCGTGCGCTGCCTTATGTCCGATGTAAACCATCGTCAGGATAAGGAAGATGTACGCTTGGATACCACCGATGAAGAGTGAGAATCCTTGCCAGATCAACATCGGGATACCCGAGATGATCGCGCCGACTGGTCCGAGGAATTGGAAATCGTTCGTACCAGAGACGATACCGATCGAAAGAATGATTCCGATCATGATTTCACCAGCGAAGATGTTTCCGTAAAGACGAAGACCGAGCGTCAACGTGTTTGCAAACTCCTCGATGATGGTAATGATAAACATCGGCGTCATGAATGTTTTCGCATAAGCACCGAAGCCTCGCATCTTCACACCGTAGTAATGACTTAAGACTACTACGAGAGATGAAAGTGCCAGTGTCACGTAAGGATCTGCAGTTGGTGAGTTGAACCAAATGTAGTGTCCCGTCACGACGTTGAATGGGAGACCCATGATGTTGGACACAAGGATGAACAGGAATAATGTCATTCCGAACGTAAGGAAGCGACCCCCTGTTTTCCAGTCCATCGTGCTGCTGATGATTCCGCGAACGAATTCAAGGAACATCTCCATCACGTTTTGAGCACCGGTTGGCTTCATCACAAGACGTCGCGTACCGGCCACGGCAATCAAGAAGACGAGAGCAGCAGCAATCAATACTGTGATCAAGTTCGTCCAGCTACCGTACAGAACGAAGTCACCCCAGAGTGGGATTTCGTAAAGTGGCATTTCGTGGTTCATTTGACTATTCACCTCTTTTCCCGCTTGAGTTCGTGAGTCAAGAACTCACAAAATTGTATGACGTGGCCGGCGAGAAGGCCTATTACCACCGCAGTTAATGACAATTCAGTTTGATATTTCAAACCGATCATCACACAAAGTACCGCGACCGCCATGCGTGAAACGGTCCCTCGAGACATCGGCTTACGCCCTGTCTCAATTACACGATACATACGATCGACGCTTAATCGTTGAAGCGTCAAGATCAGAAAGCTGCCAGTTCCACCAAGTGCTAGTCCATAGATGACTGGGTCACTCGGGCGTCCGATGAGCAGCAGGACAGCTAGGATTCCGTAAAAGAGTCCAAACCATCGTAAGTACGCACGATACAACGCATCTTGAAGGATGATGTTCATGTCTTCTCCCCTAACAAGTGCCTGATCATGGCGATCATGCAAAGAATGCCGATGAAAATCCCGATGAACACGGCGAATGTCTCACCCATTTTTTCCCACCATTGTTGTTGTTCCCCATAGTTCCCAACCAAAAAGCCAATGACGATCGGTGCAGCCAGTGCCGTCGAAATTTGCGAGGCCATGACCATACTCTTCGCGAGCCCACTTTGGCGCACTAGAGACGACCCCCTTTTTTCCCAATTGCGAGTTCTTTTTCTTTCCCACAATTTGCGGATTTTCATACTAGTCAAGAATACAATGAAGCAGCTTTCATAGTCAAATGAATTCACAATAAAAACAGAGCCAAAAAACCTATACATATCAACGAATGATAAGGTTTTCACAGATGTCATACGTGCAACTCATTTCACGAAGATGTGAAGAAAATATGTAGTACTATCAACGGTTATAGAGATTGTTCATATGGTGAACAAAACCGTTGAATAGTAACGTTATATCGTGCTACCTCAACCGAAACAAGACCTCTAAAATTGATTTGTGTCGATTTTGTGAAAAAACATTTTCTGTTCACAATTGTAAACGCTTCCGAATCGGGACACAAAAACAGCTCTGACATCTGTTTGTAACAATAGATTTCAACGATTTCCAATTTTTCAATCGTGAGGTGTGTCACAGCCTGAATCGTCATGGTTTATCTTCCAGTTTCAAGGTCATCTGGTTTTACATTTTCTAAACAAATGGGCTGATTTTAGTGGAAATGGTAAGAATTAAAGATGTTATTCCTATAAACTAAAACCTCTTGTCGCCATAGATGTACTAAAACAAAAAGAATCGCTTATTTCACGCGACTCCTACAGGAAAAAGCACAAGTCTTTGTGCTGTCAGAGACAAGTGAGACCCGACTCCTCGTCTAAGGACGATGGAGGCGCGGCTTGCGTCTCGCCTGAGGAAAGCAAGTGAATATAAGCGATTCGGAGAGTACTAGTCGTTTCTCATTGCGTGAGTAGCGGTGCCGGCGCTTCCCCTTGACCGAAGTGATGCAGGATCGCTTGGACGATCCGTTCTGACGCATGACCATCACCGTATGGATTTGAGGCATGTGCCATTTCTTTATAAAGTGCGTCATTCGTCAACAGTTCGGTTGCCATCTGATAAATCGTCTCTTCTTCTGTTCCGGCAAGCTTTAACGTCCCAGCAGTAATTCCTTCCGGACGCTCGGTCGTATCGCGTAAGACAAGAACCGGAACACCGAGTGACGGTGCTTCTTCCTGAACACCACCGGAGTCCGTCAAGATTAAGTGAGCACGACTCGCGAAGTTGTGGAAGTCGAACACGTCGAGCGGAGCAATTAACGAAATCCGATCATGTCCCTCAAAGACCGTCTTCGCCGCTTCCTGAACAACTGGGTTAAGGTGAACTGGATAAACGACGTGTGTATCCGGGAATGCATCGACGAGACGACGAATCGCGCGGAACATCTGATGCATCTTCTCGCCTTGGTTCTCACGACGGTGCGCTGTCATCAAGATCAACTTCCGATCCCCGACCGTCTCAAGCATCGGATGGACGTAATCGGCTTGGACCGTCGTTTGCAGGGCATCGATTGCTGTGTTCCCTGTAATATAGACGCCAGCATGACGATTCTCGGACGCAAGGTTCGCTGCCGCTTGTGCGGTCGGAGCAAAATGTAAGTCTGCGAGCGTCGACGTCAACTGACGATTGACCTCTTCCGGGAACGGTGAGTATTTATTATACGTGCGCAGCCCTGCCTCGACGTGACCGACCACGATTTGGTTGTAATAGGCAGCAAGGCTCCCAACGAACGTCGTCGTCGTGTCGCCATGGACGAGGACAAGGTCCGGCTTGATCTCTTTCATGATCGCATCGAGTCCTTCAAGACCACGCGTCGTAATGTCGACGAGAGTTTGACGTTGCTTCATGATGTTCAAATCGTGATCCGGTTCGATTTCGAACAGGGTAAGTACTTGATCGAGCATCTCGCGGTGCTGGGCTGTGATTGTGACATGAACATCAAAAGCAGGGTGTTGCTTCAGGGCGTTGACGAGCGGTGCCATTTTAATAGCTTCCGGTCGAGTCCCGAAAATCGGCATGACTGTAATCGGCATGGTGACTTCCTCCTTTTTTCCTTTTTTCATTAAAGCATATTTCAGCAGTCTTGCGCAGTTTACGAAATAGCAACGAAAAGACCGCAGATCATCGTCTGCGGTCTTTTTGTGTATCTTACTATTTTTACTTCGTTCCGAAGAGACGGTCTCCTGCGTCACCGAGCCCTGGGACGATGTAGCCGTGGTCGTTCAACTTCTCGTCGAGTGCCGCGAGATAGATATCGACGTCCGGGTGTTCTTCTTGAACGCGTTTGACGCCTTCAGGTGCTGCACAGAGACATGCGAGCTTGATGCTCTTCGCCCCTTGTTTCTTTAAGGAGGAGATGGCGTCTGCCGCCGAACCACCTGTCGCAAGCATCGGGTCAACGACGACGAAATCACGTTCTGCGACGTCTGTTGGGAGCTTGAGGTAGTATTCCGTTGGCTCGAGTGTCTCCGGATCACGGTACAAACCGATGTGACCGACCTTGACGTTTGGCATCATGCGGAGCATGCCGTCGACCATCCCGAGACCGGCGCGGAGAATCGGGACGATCCCGAGTTTCTTGCCTTCGATCATCTTCTGCGTCGTCTTCGTGACCGGTGTCTCGATCGCGACATCTGTGAGTGGAAGGTCACGTGTGATTTCATATGCCATCAATGAAGCCACCTCGTCGACAAGTTCCCGGAATTGTTTCGTTCCTGTTTCGACCTTACGCATGATCGTCATCTTGTGCTGAATCAATGGGTGATCAAATACATGTACTTTACTCATTGTTTGCATCTCCTCTCCATTCTCTTTTCGCATTGTACTCTAAAAGCGCACTGCTTGGGAACTGTTTTTTCGTCAGTCCCCAAGCGTGCTCTTGCCGGAAAGAATCGCTTTCGCCGCGTAAGACCATTCATTGTCCGGCTGTTGTGCGAGTTCTTGCAAGGTCGCGCGATAATCACCTTTTTTATATTTTTGTTCATAGACCGCTTGCATCCAGAGGACATCACTCATGTAACCCGACTTCGGAAAATCCTCACGGTACGCGATATAGTCCGCCTGTGTCGTCTTCTTTAACTTACCAGCGGCAATCAACTTATAAAAACGCGCCATCCCTGCCGTCTCTTTATTTTTCAAGACGTCTGCACTCAACAGGTCATTTGCTTTTTGATAATCCTTTGCTTGGACAGCCGCAACCGCTTCCTTTAATGCGGCTTCCGGTTTCAGACCACTCGTTTTCGTCGTTTTCTTTTCCTTAACCGGCGACTCTTCTTGTTTTACTTCCGCTTCCGTCTTTCGCTTCTGATCGGTATTCAATTTCTCGTTTTCTTTTTTTAACTGCTCGACTTCCGTTTGTAAGGCAGCCAATTGTTGCGCAATTTTTTGATCGGTCTCTTCTTTCGGTGCAGCATTTTCTGAAGTAGGAGACCACGCTTGAATACCTACGAATAAGAGGCCGGCCGCTACCACTCCGGTTGCCGCCATCCACCATTGATTCTGATTCACCGCTTGGCGCCACTGTTTTAATTTGTCATGTTTCTGAATCGCTTCCGGCAGCGCCTTGAATCGCTTCTTCGCAAGACGTCGTCCGCCTGCCTTTGAGGCGATCGCAAGACGATATGTATAATATTCAACCGGCATCGGTAAATGTTTCCATTGCAGAAGCCGTGCATCCGCTTGTTCATAAAAGCCTGCTTGTTGCATGATGATGATCGTCTTGAAATCTTCGTACAGTCGTTTGTATTCTGATTTCGTCGTACTCTTCTTCTCCAACCATTTCAACATCTGGCTTCCTGTCGTCGACGCGAGCTCGGCTTGGGTCAACTTCATAATATTCATAACGCGTAAACTCCTTCATTTCCTTTTTTAAAAAGTATAGCAAATTTTTGGAATGACATCGCCTCCTCTTACAAGATTGAATATAAAAAAAGAATCGCTTTCCATTCTCTCGAAAGCGATCCATTCGTTGTCTTATGCTGTATGAATTTTTCCATCCTCGATCCGCCAGATGCGATCACAGACGTCAAGCATCCGTTCATCATGAGTGATGACGATAATCGTCTTGTTTGACTCATGCGCTTGCCGTTGTAATAGCTCCATCACTCGACGCCCATTCGCATAATCGAGACTTGCGGTCGGCTCGTCCGCTAAGACAAGTTGCGGATCATTGACGAAGGCGCGGGCAATCGCGATGCGTTGACGCTCACCGCCCGATAACGCATGCGGCAAATGATCTTTGCGATGCTCGAGTCCGAACATAGCGAGTGCTGCGACCGTATCCACCGTCCGGCCAGCTTCTTTTGCGACGAGTTCCAGTTGCTCCCGTGCCGTCAAAAAGGGTACGAGATGCGACTCCTGAAAGATGAACCCGACTTCCTCAAGACGTAAGCGACGACGTTCTTCGCCCGACGCTTCACTGACGCACGTATCATCAAAATAGACGGCACCTTTTGTTGGTGTCTGCAGTAAACCGAGCAACTGAAGGAGTGTACTTTTCCCACTCCCGCTCGGTCCAACAAGGGCAATCAGTTCCCCTGCTTCTGCCTGTAAGTTGATATCGTGCAAGACGGTCATCTCACCATAACTCTGTTCAATCCCTTCTAACTGAATCATCCGTTCATTCCTCCCATCGCGTCTGCCGCCTCAAGTTTTTTCACCATTCGTAACGGAACGAGCGCTCCGAGGATCGCTGTTACGAGTAAAATGCCGCCGTACATCAGACTCGTCGACCATTCAAATCGGAAGGGAAGATCCGCTGGTAAGAAGCGGCTCGTCAGATAGGTGATAACGACACTGACACCAAAGGCGAGGCTCGTCAGGAGGATGACTTGTACGAGTAGACTCGCACCCATCGTCCGTGTTCGGATGCCGATTGCTTTTAGGACGCCAAGTTGTTTCATCTTCTGCATCGTCAAGATATAGAAGAAAGCTGTCAGAATCAATGCCCCGATGACGACGAGTGCAACCCGCATCATCTGGAAGGAGTTTTGCTCCGCTGCATAGCCTGGCACATTCTCAACGACTGCTTGTTTTGAGAAGACGGCTTGATCCGTTTGCAACGACTGACCGATGTACGCTGAGACGTATGATGCCCCCATCTTGGATTGCCACGCTTGCCACGATTCATCCGTCATCCAAAGGACCGGTGCGTGACTATAACGTCCGTCCGTGACCGTGCCGGCAATCCGGAACGTCTCTTTCGTCCGAAAATCGGTGATCGTATCGCCGACATGGGTTCCGCGTTGTTCCGCATACGCGGCATCAACGAGCACTTCTCCTTGTTTCAATGATTGCAACTGTTTTGGACCATAGTTCGTAGTCTGTGGTAACGCAAAGACTGTCACGTCATCCTTCGTTCCATTCTTCTTCTCAAGCACCATGTTCTGGACACCGAGCGCTTCTGCTCCCTTCGGTGTCTCGTCCGCCTGTAAGAATGAACGGGTCAGCTGCCCTTCCGCATCTTTACTCAGTGCAAACTGCTCGACCGGCAGATTACGGACGGCAGCCCCATTGTCGTAGGCCAGCCCGTCCGCAAGACCGGTGATCATTAAAATCAATAAAACGATCAACATCGTCACGATCGTCATCCAACTGAATCGTCCTTTCATCCGGACGAGTTCTTTCCATCCTAGTTTCATTGCGTGATTCCTCCTGTATGTTCGCTACAGGATTGATGATACGACTGCAATATGAACGGAACATGAACGCACGCGTCAAGTACGTAAAAAAATCAATGTCACAGTCAGACCGGATGAATCGGACGACAAGCTCGCATCCCCACCAAGTTGGCGCATCGTCTCTTTGACGATTGCAAGCCCAAGACCCGTCCCGCGCGACGTGCGGGACACATCACCTTGATAAAAGCGTTCAAAGGCATGTTCCATCTGTTGTTCGGTCATGCCTGGTCCTTCGTCCTTGATTCGGACGATGACCTGATTCACTTGTTCTTCCGCTTGAATGTGAATCGTCGCTCCTTCGGCTGAGACCGAAACAGCGTTTCGAATGACGTTTTGGAAAACATGTTCGAGCGCACTAGCATCTGCTTGAATCTGTAGCGCTGCTGGTACATCGAGTGCGACGGCGATGCCTTGCTCATCGAGCTGAAAGGCAAGTGTTGCGAGTGTCGTCTCTAGACTCGTCCGTAGATCAAGTGCTTGCCGCTTAAAGCGCCGTCCTTCATCGAGCTTCGCTAAGATCAATAATTGACGCGTCAGCTCCGACATTCGCGCTGCCTCTTGTTGAATGATCGCCCGTCTCCTGACGTCTTCTCCCGTCACGTCGAGTTGTCCCGCGTACCCCGAGATCGTCGTCAGCGGTGACTGAAATTCATGCGAAACGTTTGCGACGAACCGGCGTCGTTCTGTATCAGACGCTTCGACTGCCGTTGCCATCTCGTCAAAGCGTCGGGACAGCTCTCCAATCTCATCGCGTGCCTTCGTTCCGACGCAGATTCCGTAGTCACCGTACGCCATCTGTTCCGTCGCTTTTGTCAGGCGCCGGATCGGACGCACGAGATACCGGATGGAGAAGACAAGCAAGAGGAAGCTGATCACGACAAGCAATCCGAGAAACAGACCGACGAACAGGTGCAACTCACGGATTTGCCGACTCAAGTCCGGACGGACGAAGATCGCATCCGTTCCTTGCGCCGTCTTGACTGACGTCCCGTACGTATTGATGACTTCATTGTCGAATAGACCGAGCAAGAAGAGGTGGAACGGATACTCACGCATCCCGTAGTACGGTTGACCATTTTTCACTTGCTCGACGATTTGACTTGAGAGCGTTTCATCACGAAATGGATTTCCGTAACGCTCCGTTCCGTCTTCGGTCTGCACATATAGTTGAAAGCCAGTCGCTTGTAACATCCGGTAAAACGATTCCGTCTTTCCGTCACCGTGCGTCTCGTAATAATCAATCGCTGTCTCGACCGCTTCCTCAACTTTTTGGCTATAGCTGTCCTGCCAAAACGAATAGTAGGCAATGTTACTGATTAAAAGCGCTAACAGTGCGGACACGAGTAGAACGACACAGACGAGTCCGACGATTTTCGTATAGAGGGATCTCATGATTCGACCTCCAACCGGTACCCGAGTCCACGAACCGTCTCAATCTTCACCTGATTCGTCTCCTTTAAGCGTCCACGGAGTCGTTTGATGTGGACGTCAATCGTCCGGTCATCTCCCATGAAATCAAGTCCCCAGACGTGTTCAATCAATTCCTCGCGACTGAATACCCGTCCCGGAAAACTAGCCAGCTGATGTAATAATTCGAATTCGCGCCGCGGAAGTGTCCACTCGGTCGACTGGATCGTCACGAGCTGACTGCGTTTATCGATCGTGACATCTCCGAGATGTAAGACGGGTTGCGCCGCTTTTTGATAGCGCCGCGCCACGGCGTGAAGCCGAAACACTAATTCTTCCGGATCGAACGGCTTTGTGATGTAATCATCAGCACCTGCTGCAAAACCGTCCCGCTTATCCGTCAGTTCACCGAGTGCCGTCAGCATCAAGATCGGGATGTCCCCGTTTTGCCGTAATCGCTCACACAGGACGAGACCGGTCTGCCCGGGAAGCAAGACATCGAGCACCGCTGCTTCGAACGTCATCGTGTCAATCCAAGCGAGCGCTTCATTTCCGTTTGCTGTCGCTCGAACGGAATGTCCGTCGGCTTGTAACGTCGATACGACAAGTGCTTGGATATGTGGATCATCTTCAACGACTAGAATATACATCGTACGCCTCCTTTTTTAGACAAACAAAAATCCCCTTCCCCTTCTCATAACGAAAAGGACGAAGGGGATGACGATCATCCGCGCTCTGGGTAGAGTGGGAAACGACCTGTCAAAGCAACGACACGCTCACGTGCTTGTGCGAGAACGTCTGCTTCTTCTGGGTGGTTCAAGACGAGTTCGATCAACTCAGCGATTTCTTTCATCTCCGCTTCCTTGAAGCCACGTGATGTCATCGCTGCCGTTCCAATCCGGATACCACTCGTGACGAACGGGCTCGCTGGGTCGAACGGAATCGTGTTCTTGTTGACCGTGATACCGGCTTCGTCAAGGGCATGCTCAGCGAGTTTCCCCGTGATCCCGAGCGGTTGCAAGTCGACGAGGAGCAAGTGATTGTCCGTTCCGCCTGAGACGATCCGGAGTCCACGCTTCGTCAATTCCTCACCGAGGACTTTTGCGTTCGTGACGACTTGACCGATGTAGTCCTTGAACTCTGGTGCAAGAGCTTCACCGAACGCGACAGCTTTCGCGGCGATGACGTGCATGAGTGGACCACCTTGGATGCCTGGGAAGATCGCTTTATCGATTGCTTTCGCATGCTCTTCTTTACAGAGGATCATCCCACCACGTGGACCACGCAACGTCTTATGCGTCGTCGTCGTGACGAAGTGTGCATGTTCGACTGGGTTCGGGTGCTGACCTGCTGCGACGAGTCCTGCGATGTGTGCCATGTCGACCATCAAGTAAGCGCCGACGCTATCTGCGATTTCACGGAAACGTTTGAAGTCGATGACGCGCGGATACGCCGATGCGCCCGCGACGATTAATTTTGGTTTGTGCTCTTCTGCTAATTGTGCGACGACGTCGTAATCAATCATCTCTGTCTCTTGATCGACACCGTATTCCACGAAGTTGTACTGGACACCGGAGAAATTGACGGGGCTACCGTGCGTCAGATGGCCACCGTGCGAGAGGTTCATCCCGAGGACCGTATCGCCTTGCTCGAGAATCGTGAAGTAGACCGCCATGTTCGCTTGTGCGCCCGAGTGTGGTTGCACGTTCGCGTGCTCCGCACCGAAGATTTCCTTCGCGCGGTCGCGTGCTAGATTCTCAGCGAGATCAACATACTCACAGCCACCATAATAACGGCGACCTGGGTAACCTTCTGCGTACTTGTTCGTCAAGACGCTGCCTTGTGCTTCCATGACAGCTTGCGAGACGAAGTTCTCGGATGCGATCAATTCGATGTTATCCCGTTGACGACCTAGTTCCTGGCGCATTGCCGAAAAGAGTGCCTCATCTTGTTGTTTCAGATACGTAAGCGGTGTTTGTTCCATCTGAATTCCCCCATTTCATTTCGATAGACCTATCTTAACACGAATGTTTCGTTCCCGGCATCCCTAAAAACAACATCAAAAAAGCAAGGGGTGCGCAACCCCTTGCATCAATCATTCGTATTTAGCACGTGCTCCACCGATTAATTTCGGTCGTGTCACGGCTGCCGTCACGTGTGCCTCACCGATTTCCTTGTGCGGCAAGCGCACAGGAATCGCAACAGCCTTCAAGTGCATCCCGATGAACGTGTCCCCGATATCAATCCCGGCGTCTGCCTGAATCGCTTCGACGACGACCGGTGCCGAGAAGCGCTGATAGGCAGCACTTGCCATCGATCCACCGGCTTCCGGAACAGGAACGACCGTCACTGGATCAAGTCCGAGTCGCTCTGCCGTTTGCCGCTCAAGCGTCAGCGCCCGGTTGATATGCTCACAGCCTTGGAAGGCAAGATCAACTTGGTGCGACCGACGAAAGGCATCGAACACGTCGAACAACGCGTCCGCGACTTCTGGTGAACCGGCCTTGCCGATTTGTTTGCCGATGACTTCGCTCGTCGAACAGCCGATCACGAGCAATTTTCCTTTTAAGGAAAATCGTTCATCCAGAGCGTTCAGTGCTTCTTCTAAATCGTGCTGGATGCGTGTCAAGTCCATTACTTCACCTCATAATCTGAGATTTTGCAAACGCGGTTCTCATGACGTCCGCCTTCGAATTCCGTTTCAAGCCAAAGCTGTGCGATCTCACGAGCCAGTCCTGGACCGATGACGCGTTCGCCCATCGTCAAGATGTTCGAATCGTTGTGCTGACGCGTCGCTTTCGCGCTGAACGTGTCATGGACGAGTGCTGCTCGGATGCCCTTGACCTTGTTCGCTGCGATTCCGATCCCGATGCCTGTTCCACAAATCAAGATACCACGATCAAACTCTCCGCTTGCGACTGCCTCAGCGACTGGAATCGCGACATCCGGATAATCGATCGAGTCGGCTGAATGCGTACCGAAGTCCGTATAGTCGATGCCGAGCTCTTGTAAGAGATCGTTGATTTCTGCCTTTAACTTAAAACCGCCATGATCCGCGCCGATTGCTACTTTCATCTTTACTATTCCCCCGTTTGTTTAGGTTGTTTTTTCGGAAGTTTCCGTGTATCCGGAGCTTTTCTTCCGTTTCCGTTCTGCGTCAATTTTAACACAAGACGGTTGACGAGGGGTTCGAGTTCATTGCGTACTTGCCGGTAGACGTTCATTGATCCGCCGTACGGATCGTTGATATCCCGTTCAAGCCCTGTCACATATTCATATAAGGTGAACGTCCGTTCTTTCAGTTCCGGATAGCGTTCACCGACTTCCTGCTTGTGCTGACGCGTCATCGTCAAGATGATGTCGGACCAACGTCCGAGTACATCATCAAAGACTTGCGTATAGTGCTCGAGTTCGATCCCGCGCTCGCGCAACACTTGTAAGGCGTTCTCGGACGCATCAAATCCTTGCATCGAACGTAGTCCTGCTGAACGGACGTCGAATTCCTGATCAGCGACCTTCGAGCGTAGTAATGCCATCGCCATCGGGCTACGGCATGTATTTCCTGTACAGATGAATAAAACGCGACGTGTGCTCATCTCCGTATCCTCCTTCTTCAAGGGCGAATGACCCGACCACCTGCTGCTTTATGGAGGCGGTTGCGGACCGCAAGCCCCACCCCTTCTTCTGATAGGTCTCGTACAAAAATCTGATCCACCGTCGTCTGATCAAATCGCCGTAAACAATCGTAAAGACGTTGTGCCGCCGTCTCCATCGAATTACCAAGGGAGCAGCGAACATCTGCGTCGACATCCTCCCCGTCAAACAGGAGAACGCCCGTCTTGTGTCCGGTTTGTCGCGCATCATCGATGAGTTGCTGTAAGAATGAAAGATCCCCTTCGACGACGGACAGTGTTGCTTCCGGCGCATAGTGGGTATATTTCATCCCGGGTGCCTTCGGTGTAACATCTTTCATCGATAAGGCAGGATCGAGTGTGACAGGACCGATGACCGACTCGATTTGTTCGCGTGTCACGCCACCCGGTCGTAAAATCGCCGGTGGCGTCATCGTACAATCGATGACAGTCGATTCGACCCCGATGCCCGTTTCCCCTCCATCGACGATCGCAGCGATGCGTCCCGAGAGGTCATATGCGACGTGCGCAGATGACGTCGGTGAAGGTTTTCCGGAACGGTTGGCACTCGGTGCTGCGAGGCCCAGCCCTGTCGCTTCAATTAATTGAAGCGCGAGCGGATGGTCTGGCATCCGTAATCCGATCGTATCTAGTCCTGCTGTGACGAGTGTGGATGCGGTACCGTTCGATTCGAGGATGATCGTCAAGGCTCCTGGCCAGAACGCCTCCATCAAACGTGCCGCGACATCTGGAATGTGCGTGACGAACTGATGTGCCTGTTCTACGGATGCGACATGGACAATCAGTGGATTGTCGGAAGGTCGACCCTTCGCGGCGAAGATTCGCCGAACAGCCGCTTCGTTCGTTGCGTCTCCTGCGAGACCATAAACGGTCTCGGTCGGCATCGCCACGACCTCTCCTTCCTGCAATAACCGAACTGCTTCATCCATCGTCTGTAAGTCAATCATTTCCGTCTTCACGCTGTACAATCCTTTCGTTCCGCATACACGATACGGTCTTTACCGTTTATATCTTTTAAAATACCCGTTTCCGCATTTGGATAACGTTCTTTTAACATCATTTGCACTTCTGGTCCTTGATTGTGTCCAATTTCAAACGCAATCAGTCGGAAATCGTCGCGTAAGACCCGTCCACTCTCCTCGACGAGACGTCGGTAAAAGACGAGACCGTCTTTTCCGCCAAACAGGGCGAGATGCGGTTCATGATCGAACACGACTTCACTGAGTAATTCTTCTTCCTCGATATAAGGAGGGTTCGAAACGAGCACCCGGACGGAATCATCTGCGAGCGGTGCGAGTAAATCTCCTTCAAGGAACGTCACGTCTCCACCAAGCGCTGCTTGATTTTGCTTCGCGACCGCGATTGCAGCTGGTGAAATATCGACGGTCGTGACCGGTTGCTCGAGTTCAAGGGCAAGCGTGATTCCAATCGCCCCGCTACCGGTACCGATGTCGACGATTTGTCCCGCGGCGAACGTCTCGCGTTTGAGACGCTCCGTCACGAAGACGATCAACTCTTCCGTTTCCGGTCGTGGAATCAAGACATCCGGTGTGACACGAAAGTCCCGTCCGTAAAACGGCTGATAGCCGATTAAATGCTGAACGGGCACACCGTGCACATGAGCAAGCAAGTATTCACTGAATCGTAAATCCTGCTCCGGTGTCAATTCATCGGACAAGCGGACAAGGAGTCCGGTCCGGTCGACTTCTAAGACGTGCATGAGTAACCATTCGGCACTTGAACCCTCGCGTCCTGCTTGTTCCATCATCGTTTTTGCCTCATTTAGACGTTTTGCGATCCGCATCAGTTTGCCGCCTCCGATGCTCGCGCCTGATGTTCCATGACGAGCGTATCGATGACTTCATCCATCTCGCCTTGCAAGATTCGATCAAGCTTCTGAATCGTCAATCCGATGCGATGGTCCGTCACCCGGTTTTGGGCGAAATTATACGTCCGAATCCGCTCTGAACGGTCACCCGTACCAACAGCCGACTTTCGTTTTTCATCATACTCCGCTTGCTGTTCGCGTTGAATTTTATCGTAGACACGCGCCCGTAAAACTTTCATCGCTTTTTCCTTGTTCTTGATTTGCGATTTCTCATCCTGACAGCTCGCGACGATCCCCGTCGGCACGTGTGTAACACGGACGGCGGACTGCGTCGTATTGACGGACTGTCCACCCGGTCCACTCGACGTGAACGTATCGACCCGGACATCCTTATCATGGATTTCGACCTCG
Organism: Exiguobacterium sp. s161; assembly: GCF_018619045.1. Lineage (NCBI taxonomy): Bacteria > Bacillati > Bacillota > Bacilli > Caryophanales > Exiguobacterium > Exiguobacterium sp. s161. The sequence goes on along the minus strand of NZ_JACSNH010000001.1, from coordinate 89,979 downwards.
ACGTCTTCTGCTTCCGGTAACACGGCAACCGTTGCGGTCGATGTATGAATCCGTCCACCCGATTCCGTTGATGGAACGCGCTGGACGCGGTGTGCCCCGTTCTCATACTTCAGCTTCGAGTAGGCGCCTGTTCCTTTGACGATAAAGATGATTTCTTTATAACCACCGAGCTCCGTATAGCTCGCGTCGATGATCTCAATCTTCCAGTTCTGTTTCTCAGCAAACTTCGAGTACATCTTAAACAGGTCACCCGCAAATAAGGCTGCCTCATCTCCCCCTGCCGCACCACGAATCTCGACGATGACGTTCTTATCGTCATTCGGATCCTTCGGTAAGAGTAAAGCTTTCAGCTTCGCTTCGAGCTCTTTGATCTCCGGCTCAAGCATCGCGACTTCTTCCTTCGCAAGGTCGCGCATCTCCGGATCTGTCAACATCTGACGTGCCTCTTGATAGGCTTCCATCTTCTCGCGATAGACGCGATATGTCTCAACGGTTGGGGCAAGCTGCGACTGCTCCTTTGAGACCTCGCGTAATTGATTCGTATCATTGATGATGGCTGGATCAGCCAACATATCATTCAGTTTTTCATAACGGTCCTCTAAGGCACTCAATCGATCCAACATCTCGGTCATCCTTCCTGGCGGTTCTTCTGTCGTCAGTATAGCAAATATTGCGATCGTTGGCGTAACCGTCTTCTCGAAAAGAAACATTGACAGACCGATTCAAAATTCCTATAATTGGTGTATTAATTGAATTAGTACACTTAAGGAGGTGAAGAAATGTTCACCGTCGATCCGAAAAGTCCCTTGCCGATTTATGAACAGTTAGTCACGCAAATCATCCGCTCGATTGCCCGTGGTCTACTCCGCTCCGGCGAACAGATGCCATCCGTTCGTGAACTTGCCGGTACACTCCTTGTCAATCCGAACACGGTCTCCCGTGCCTATCAGGAACTCGAGAGCCGCAACTTCATCGTCACGATGCGCGGCAAAGGCTCCTTCATCTCAGATATTCCCCTCAGTGAAGTCAAACAAGCCGCTATTCAAGATCCACTCATCCGTCTTTGTTCCGTCGCCGACGAACTCTCGATCTCAAACGAAGAACTCTATCAACTCATCTTACACATAAGGGAGGATTCCTCATGTTGACCGTTTCTCATCTAACGAAACAAATTGACCGTACCATGATTTATGAAAATGCATCCTTCACCCTGCCAGCAGGAACGATCACCGCGTTGATCGGTCGTAATGGTGCCGGAAAAACGACGTTACTGAAAACACTCGTCGGTGCCCTCGAGCCGACACGCGGAAAGGTCGAATGGAACAACGAATCCATTCACCATGTCCCGCAGACGCGGGAGCACCTCTTTCTCGTTCCTGACTCCGTCTCCGTCTATCGTCAAATGACACTTGGCGAACTGATCAACTTCTACAATGCGTTCTATCCGAATTTCGAAAAGACGTATATCGAAAATTATTGTCGCTCGTCGAATCTCGATCGTGGTCGTCGCGTGACATCTTTATCAAAGGGACAAGCCCAGTTGTTCCTTCTCCAACTCGCGTTTGCAACCAATGCCCCGGTCCTCTTGCTTGACGAACCAACTGATGGACTTGACCGGATCAACAAACGTGATTATCTGAAACAACTCGTCTCATTACTCGCGGAGCGCCAGACAGCCGTTCTGATTGCTTCGCACCAACTCGAAGAACTTGATTCCCTTGCCGACCGTGTCATGACGATCGAAAAACACCTCGTCCGCGAACCAAAGGCACTCGATGATGCCAAAGCTAGCATGCAGAAATGGCAAGTCGTCTATGAAGATGTTCCAGAGCTCAGTCATGCCGATCTCCACGTCTTATCCCAAACGGGTCGGGTCGTGACGTTACTCGTCTTATCGGATGAAGGCGCACGTTATCTTGAAACGACAAGCCCTCTCTTAAAGGATGCTTTACCGGTGCAGATGGAAGATTACTTCTTAGGGACGTTTGGAGGGAAACGAAATGGTTAAGCAATTGATCCGCTATCATATCAAGCAAGGTATTTGGCCTCTCGCTTGTTTCATTCTGCTCGCAATCTTCAGTTATGGGTTCGGCAGTTATACCGTCATCAATGAATTCGAAAAATACGATGTGTCTCAGCAACCCGATCTACTCAACACTGTACTCGTCAGTCCGTTCTTCGCTGGGTTCGCAGCAATTCTGATTGCCGTCTTTGCAATCCTGATGCTCGGCTCTGAGCGTGGAAGTGGTCGTAGTTTGATCTTGCATGCACTCCCATTCCCGAAGGTCTGGTTGTTCTGGATCAAATGGATCATCGGTGTCGTGACATTGATCGTCTTCCCGATCATCGGCTTTTTTGCTAGTTGGTTATTACTGCAAGCATTCGGAATCGATCCGTTCGATTACGTCACGTGGTCGTCACTCCTTCAAGATTTTGGTCTATTCCTTCTATTTGATGTGACGATTTTGACGATCTTCTTATTCGCCGGAACGATTGCTGGTGATATCATCGGACAACTGTTACTCGGAACGTTCTTCTTGTTCTTGAATTACTTCACGTATTTCAGTATCTATGCTATCGGTCAACTGGGTTTTGGCGTGGGCTATGAAGAGTTAGACAAACCAACAAGCTTTTTGATGACGATCACGACGCCATTTGCGCTCTTCTTCGAGTACAATACCGATTTCAACATCACCTATGCTGTGTTGTTCAGTTTAGCCTTGACGGTCATCTTACTGATTTTCGGTAGTCGTCTCTATGTCAAAGGTGCGAACGAACGTCTCGGGCGTTTCACGATTTTCCCGAAATTACATCCAGCACTCATCATCACCTTCTCGATCTATACGACGATTCTGCTCGCTGGCATCATCGGTCTGATTTCGTCTGAGAACCAGTTCCTGTACTGGCTCGCGATCGCGATTCTCGCCTGGCCGACGTTTAGCTCGTATCGTCGGATGATTGGGTGGAGTCGCTAATGCAACGAATGGACCTTCTGAAATGACTTTTCAGAAGGTCCATTTTTTTGTCATCGATTCTTCACAAAGCTTTACAAACGATAAACATGGATTTCACATTCTATCCGTAAGGTGGAGTTTGTAGGTCGTATCAATCATCAAACCCCAGCACCTTTCGAGGAGGAACTCTTATGAAATTAAAACGTATCATTCCGATTTTTGCCTTATCAACCCTTTCCCTTAGTACGATGCTCTCGATGCCTGAAGCAGAAGCAAAGACAAAACCGGTTAAATCACCGGAAATCCGGAACGTCATCTTCTTGATCGGCGACGGGATGGGGGTCTCGTATACATCAGCACATCGTTACTTAAAGAACGATCCATCGACACCGGTTGCTGAAAAAACAGCGTTTGACCAATACCTCGTTGGTCAACAGATGACTTATCCGGAAGATCCGAAGGAAAACGTCACCGATTCCGCTTCCGCAGCAACAGCGATGTCATCCGGCGTCAAGACGTATAATGCAGCGATTGCCGTTGATAATGATAAATCGGAAGTCAAGACCGTCCTTGAAGCAGCGAAAGAACGTGGTAAGTCAACAGGACTCGTTGCAACATCGGAAATCACGCATGCGACACCTGCTTCGTTCGGTGCTCATGATGAGAGCCGAAAGAACATGAACGCGATCGCAGACGATTACTTCAAGGAACGCGTCAATGGGAAGCATAAAATTGACGTTATGCTCGGTGGCGGTAAGTCGAACTTCGTCCGTCCGGATGTTGATTTGACGAAAGCATTCAAAAAAGACGGTTACAGTTACGTCACGGATCTGGATCAATTGCAAGGTGATAAAAACAAACAAGTCCTCGGTCTGTTCGCAGATGGTGGATTACCAAAACGGATTGACCGCGAAAACTCGGTCCCATCGCTTGAACAAATGACGAACTCTGCCATTAAGCGACTCGACTCGAATAAAAAAGGATTCTTCCTGATGGTCGAAGGTAGCCAAGTCGACTGGGCCGGTCATGACAATGATATCGTCGGTGCCATGAGTGAGATGGAAGACTTCGAGCGGGCATTCAAAGCCGCGATCGCATTTGCAAAGAAGGATAAACATACACTCGTCGTCGCGACAGCTGACCACTCAACGGGTGGATATTCAATCGGTGCAGATGGCATCTATAACTGGTTCGCTGAACCGATCAAAGCGGCAAAGAAAACACCTGACTTCATGGCGCAAAAAATCGTCGATGGTGCGGACGTCCGCAAGACGTTGACGACGTATATCGATCAGGACAAACTCGCCTTGACGGATAAAGAAATCGATAGCGTCTCCCGCGCTGCTGAATCGAAGAAATTACTCGAGATCGATAATGCGATTGAAGAAATCTTCAACGAACGCTCGCATACAGGCTGGACAACAGGTGGACATACAGGTGAAGACGTACCGGTCTATGCGTTCGGTCCTGCTAAAGAACGTTTCGCGGGACAAGTCGACAACACGGATCACGCGAAAATCATCTTCGATCTCTTGAAATCGAAGAAATAAGGAGAATGTTCATGAGACAGATACTTGCTACTTTGATGCTCGGGACGGTGCTCGCTGGTTGTGGCACTTCAGCATCACAAGACACACCAAAAGAACCAGCGTCTGCGAAACAGGAGCAGCCGGTATCGCTTGAAAAAACAAGCGCCTACGTTCCAAACCCACAAATTCCAGACGATCGCGATTTGACAAAAATCGATCAGACCGTCACGGATGATAAGGGCGACCTGACGCTTAAACAATTCAAACGAGTGAACGAAACACGGAAGATTGGTCCGATCGAGATGACGATCGAAGAAATCAAAGTATTCCATGCTCGTCCAAGCTATGGCATGATTGATTTCTTCCATGGCTTTACGCACGATGAATCCTTTGATTTGATCAAGACACGGGTCACGATCAAGAACACAAGTAATGAACCGGTCACGTTCAATCCTGTCGCCCACTTCAAACTCGATGCTGCGACAGAAAAGACGCTCGAGGACGACGTCTATTTGGAGTCGCTTGCGAAGACTTACGCCCCGTCCGAGTCACGGAGTGGTAACTTCGGCTTCATCTTGGAACATCCGGTTGACTCGATTGAACTCTTGACGAGTGATGTTCTCGATGAAAAACAAGATGTCCTCAAAAAAGGAACGACGTTTTCGACGTCTCTTCGTTGACTGACATTCACACTTCTACGCTCTATCTATTTTCCGGTCATGTCCGGATCATAGGTGGAGCTATTTTGGTGCCTGTAATCGTTCCGTGCTACACTAAAGGCATTATTTGAGTGTAAAGGACGGATCATATGCCGAAGTATTTAAACATCTATCACGAGCTCGCACAGCGGATTCAGGAAGGAACGCTTCCGGCCGAAACGAAATTACCTTCTGAAACGGAATTGATGCATGAATTCGAGGCGAGCCGCGGAACGGTTCGAAAAGCGATTGATGCCCTGCAAGAAAAAGGCTTCGTCCGTAAACATCAGGGGAAAGGTGTCTTCGTCCTGTCGCAAGAAGCGATCGAGTTCCAATTCAACGGCATCGTCAGCTTCTCGGAAGCACATCGCCGGATGGGGCGTCATACCGTCGAGACGGATGTCTTATCCTGCGACGTCCTTTCCGCTTCCGCTGAACTCGCTTCGTTATTACATGTGGCAGAAGGAACGGACGTGACACGCATCGAACGCATTCGCCAAATCGATGGTGAACGTGTCATCCGTGACATCAATCATTTCGTGACAGCACTTGTGCCCGGACTAACGACTGACATCGCTCGAGGTTCGATCTATCAGTACATCGAAGAGACACTTGGTCGGCAAATCAGCTACGCGAAACGAAAAATCGAAGCCCGTCCTGCGACACGCGAAGACCAAGAACGACTCGACCTTCACGATATGACGCATGTCATCGTCGTCACGAACGATACGTATTTCTATGAAGGACAACATTTCGAACGGACGGAATCGCGTCACCGGCTCGATAAGTTTCAGTTCACTGATATTGCCCGTCGTTGAATATGCATTTTTAAATGAGGGAATCCGTAGATGACGGGTTCTCTCTTTTTTACTCTCCCCAACTTATCTATATAAGTTCTTGACCAACTTATATAGATAAGTTAAGATAAGTGTGCGCAGATAAGAAAACGTTTTCATTTCAAGAGTGGTCGAGTATGTCACTTCCAAAAAGGAGCATCGAGATGAAACCAAACTATCGTCAGATTGCAGAGCAAATCATTGAGAACATCGGAGGCAAGGAGAACGTCGAGCAGGCAGCTCACTGTGTCACCCGTCTTCGTTTAACCCTTAAGAATCAAGAGCTTGTCGATCAAGAAGCCTTACTTGAAGTTCCACTGGTCAAAGGCGCGTTCTTGAACGCGGGTGTCTACCAAATCGTCATTGGTGCCGGAGACGTCGACCGTGTCTATGCAGAATTCATTCAACTGACCGGCTTACAGGCAACAACGATCGCAGATGTCAAATCGTCTGGCGCTGCTAAGATGAATCCGTTCCAAAAATTGATTAAAGTCTTTTCTGATGTCTTCATGCCCATCATTCCGGCAATCATCGTTGCTGGTCTCTTAATGGGAATCAATAATCTATTCGGAATCGAGTTCGGTGGCAAGACAATGATCGATCGTTATCCGAACTTACAAGGACTTTGGGATCTCATCAATATGATGGCCAATACGGCCTTCGTCTTCCTCCCAGCACTCGTCGGTTGGTCAGCGACGAAGCGATTTGGTGGTAGTGAGATTCTTGGGATCGTCATGGGTCTGATGCTTGTTCACCCCGACCTTCTAAACGCTTGGAACTACGGACAAAGTGCTCTAAAAGGTGAAATCCCGACGTTCAACATTCTCGGTCTCTTTGAAATTGAAAAAGTCGGCTATCAGGGACAAATCCTCCCTGTACTCGCCGCTGCTTATGTCCTCAGTACGATTGAACGTTGGCTCAAAAAACGGGTACCGAATGCGGTTCAATTACTCGTCGTACCGATTACGACGATCACATTGACGGGCTTCCTCGCCCTTGCCGTCATCGGACCGGTCACGCGTCAAGTCGGTGACTGGATTACGATCGGTGTCGTCAATACGTTCGAAGCTGTTCCGTTACTTGGTGCCTTACTCTTCGGCGCACTCTATGCGCCGCTCGTCATTACCGGCATGCACCACATGTTTATCGCCGTTGATCTACAGTTGATCGGACAAAGCGGAACGACGTTCATCTGGCCGATGATCGCGATTTCGAACATCGCCCAAGGTTCAGCAACACTCGCGATGCTTTTCCTCGCGAAAAACGTTAACGATAAAAACATGGCATCAACGTCCGCTTTATCCGCCTACTTCGGGATCACGGAACCAGCGATGTTCGGGGTCAATCTCCGATTCAAATATCCGTTTTACGCGGCACTCGTCGGTTCAGCGATCGCGTCAGCTTTCATCGCCGTCAGTGGCGTTCTTGCTCCTGCGATCGGTGTTGGCGGATTACCTGCTTTCATTTCGATCGTACCAGGCTCGATTCTGTCATTCATCGTCGGCATGGTGATCGCGATCATCGTTCCTGTCGCCTGTACGTTCCTGTTCCACTATGTCTCAACGAAACGCGCAAAAAAAGCTGCCCTGAAAAAAGCAGCGTAATTCTAGAAAGGTGTGTATCTAATGATCACGACAACCGATTGGCGCAAATCCGCCGTTTATCAAATCTATCCGAAGAGTTTTTATAGTCCGGAGGGCAAAGCGACCGGTACGTTACGTGGCGTCACTGCCAAACTCGATTATCTGGCGGATCTGGGTGTCGATTATCTTTGGTTGACGCCGGTCTATGCCTCACCGCAAAACGACAATGGTTATGATGTCAGTGATTATTACGCGATTGATCCATCGTACGGAACGATGGACGATTTCGAGACGTTACTCGCAGAAGCGAAACAACGCGGTTTGTCTGTCATGATGGATATCGTCGTCAATCACTGCTCGACGTCGCACTCTTGGTTCGAAGAAGGACGTCACCCGGACAGCCCGTATCACGACTATTTTATCTGGCGCGATACACCGAACGACTGGGTATCGAAATTCGGTGGTCCTGCTTGGTCGTTCGATGAGGTGGCCGGCAAGTATTACTTGCACCTGTTCGACAAGACACAAGCGGATCTGAACTGGGAAAATCCACGTTTACGGGAAGAGGTTTACAACATGATGCGCTTTTGGCGGGATAAAGGGGTCAGCGGCTTCCGACTCGACGTCATCAATTTGATCTCAAAGACGCCAGGTCTTCCGAACGATCCAGCAGGAGACGGACGGACGTATTATACGGACGGACCGAACGTCCACGACTACTTGCAAGAGATGAACGCAGAAGTCTTTGCCGGACACGATCTCTTGACTGTCGGTGAGATGTCATCGACGTCACTTGAACACTGTCTTCGTTATTCATCGCTTGATGAACAAGAACTGAAGATGACATTCAACTTTCATCATTTGAAAGTCGATTATCCGAACGGTGAGAAATGGACGGCAGCACCGTTTGATTTCACGCAACTGAAACAGATCTTCTCCGACTGGCAATCCGGCATGAACGGACAAGCATGGAACGCGATCTTTTGGTGCAATCATGATCAGCCACGCGTCGTTAGCCGGTTTGGTGACGACGTCACGTATCGCGTCGAAAGTGCGAAGATGCTCGCGACGACGCTTCATGGTCTACAAGGTACACCGTACATCTATCAAGGAGAAGAGATTGGCATGCCGAATCCGGACTTCACGGATCTGTCCGACTACCGCGATGTCGAGACATTGAACGCCTATCAGGAAGCTCGGGACAACGACGTAACGGAAGAAGCGATTCTCGCTGCGATTCGTCAAAAGTCGCGTGACAATGCGCGGACGCCGATGCCATGGTCAGACGCACTCAACGGTGGCTTTAGTACAAGCGAGCCGTGGATCCCGGTCTCGCCGACGTATGATCACATCAATGTCGAGTCGGCTGTCGCAGACCCAAACTCGGTCTATCATCATTACAAACGATTGATTCAACTCCGTAAACAGTATGACGTGCTCACGGATGGTTCGTACCGTCTGTTGACACCAGACGATCCGTCACTCTGGGCGTACGAACGCGTAACGAACGAGGAAGAGTTGCTTGTCGTTTCGAACTTCTACGGAATAGACACGACGTTCACGTTACCTCGTGACGGGTCGGACTATACGGTGTTGATTCACAACTACCAGGAGATGCAGACAGAAGATCACACTCTGACGTTACGTCCTTATGAATCCTTGATGCTTTATCGTAAAAAGTGATGCATCTCTTGTTGTTCTCTTGATCACCATCTCTAACAACGCATGTTTTATCATCCTCGCTTTCCACAGGCGGGAGTCGAGTATGATGCACATTCGTATTTCTTTCGGATCAAATAAAAAGGGAAATCACCATCCGAGTACATGACCCGGAACGTGATCTCCCTTTTCTCATACTTCATCATACACGAACTCGTTTTTAGAGCATGTATCCTACGAAACCTTCCGATTCGCTTCTTCTCGTCTCAACTGTTCGCGGAACAGTCGTGTCTCGGCAATGACGACGCCAGACAATCCAATCAAACCGATTAAGTTCGGAATCGCCATCAATCCGTTAAAGACATCGGAAATCGCCCAGACCATGTTCAAGTTCGTCGTCATCGCGCCGGCTCCGGCGACTAAAACGAACAGGATGCGGTACGGTAGGATTGATTTTTGACCAAATAGATAATAGATCGACTTTTCACCGTAATACGACCAACCGAGGACCGTCGAGTAAGCGAACATGACGAGACCAATCGTAACGATGTATTTCCCGGCAGGACCGAGGAAGACCTCGAAGCTTGCTGTCGTCAACTCGACGCCTTCTAATTTCGTGTCCAACTGTCCCCCCATGACGAGCGTCAGACCCGTGATCGAACAGACGACCAATGTATCGAGGAAGACTTGCGTCATCGAGACGAGCGCTTGACGCCCCGGGAAGTCCGTCTTCGCAGCAGCGGCTGCGATCGGTGCTGAACCGAGTCCTGCTTCGTTCGAGAAGACACCACGCGCGACACCATAACGAATCGCTGCCCCGATTGCCCCACCCGTGATGGCTTCGTTTGAGAACGTACTGCTGAAGATCGTCGAGATCGCACCTGGAATCAAGTCATAGTTCATGACGAGAATCAGCAAGCCACTTCCGACATAGAAGAAAATCATGAACGGAACGAATAGACTGACGACCTTTCCAATCGATTTGACCCCACCAAGAATGACGACACCCGTCAATACCATCAACGCGATCCCCGTCACGTAAAGTGGCACATCGAACGTCGATTTCATCGCGAGGGCGACCGAGTTTGTCTGGACCCCGTTTCCAATACCAAACGCAGCGATCGAAGCGAATGCAGCAAACAAGACACCGAGCCATTTCTGCTTCAGTCCACGCTCAAGGTAATACATCGGTCCTCCTGCCATCTGTCCTTTTTCATCGACGACGCGATATTTGACGGCAAGAATCGCTTCCGCGTACTTCGTTGCCATCCCGAACAGACCGGACAACCACATCCAGACGATCGCACCTGGTCCCCCGAGGACGACAGCGGTTGCGACACCGACGATATTCCCCGTACCGACGGTCGCAGCCAGTGCCGTCATCAACGCTTGAAAGTGACTGATGTCACCTTCTGACTTATCGTCCTGATGCTTTGAAAACGCAAGCTTCAGCGCATATGGCAGTTTGGTAATTTGAATGAATCCTAAGCGAATCGTCAAGTAAATCCCCGTACCGACCAACAGAATGAGTAACGGTGGTCCCCAAACAAAATTGGACACCTTACCAATCCAGTCACTAAATGAATTTCCCATTCGTTTTACCTCCCCCTATGTAATCTATAGTTCCTTACCATTTTTTCAGAATTTACTGATAATTGTCAAACTATTTTTTCATAAAACTATTCTACATTTTAATTTTTTCTATAATAAGTAAATTTTTTACTTGTGACGTTATAATCAAGAAAATGAATAGTTCATCTTGCAAAAAAAGGAGCGAATCATATGAAGATTAAAACGAAGCTTATCTTATTGTCCTCCATCCTTTTGCTTAGCTTGATCGGTGTCGGGTTATACGGCGCATCTTCTCTCAATCGTGTTGACCAAGAGAGTCAAACGATCACCTCGTCCTGGATTCCCGGTCTGAACTTATCTCATGAAACGAATACTGCTCTATCTGATTTACGACGTGTCGAATTACTACACATTCAAGAAAATGATCCAGAAATCAAAGCCGGTTATGATAAGCGTGTCAAAGACGGTTTAGCGACCGTTGATGCGAATCTCGCGAAATACGAAAAAACGATTTATTTAGAAAGCGATCGCGCACTGTACAATGATCTCACAAAAAAATGGCAAACTTTCAATGAGACGACTGATCGTCTTCTCGCCCTCAGTACACCAGAAACTCAAAAAGAAGCGGTCACCTATTATGAAGGTGAGAGTCGTGATTCATACTTCGCTGTTTCGGATCAATTGACGAAAATCGTGAAATACAATAATCAACAAGCTGGTAAAAATGGTGACGCTATCACCAGCGCCGCTAATACGGCGCACCTTATGCTGTTCACGATCATCGGTGTCGTCGGATTGCTCGGTGTCATCTTCACCGTCTTGATTTTACGCTCAATCTTCGGTCCACTCCGTCAACTGCAGGCGAAAACGCATGAACTCGCAACACAAGGTGGTGACTTGACGGCGCAACTCGACGTCGTACGAGAGGACGAAATTGGACAAATCGCCAAGTCGATGAATCAATTCATCGCTCACTTACGAACAATTATTGTCCAAGTCGATGATACGGCAACACACGTCGTGTCGACCTCTCGTCATGTCTCTGGTCGAATCAGCGAACTCGATCAAGATATGGCGTCGACTTCGCATACGATTGAAAACTTATCGGCGGGTATGCAAGAGACAGCCGCTTCAGCTGAAGAGATGAACTCGTCTGCCGTCGATATGGAAGCGACGATTCATGACATCGTCTCCGGCGCAGAAGCGAACGGAAAACGCGCTCAAGAAGTCGGCGGTCGTGCTGAATCGCTTCAAGTTGTCGCCACAGAAGCGAAACAGACCGCCACTCAAATTCTCTTCGAAACAAAAAATAAACTGGAAGATGCGATGGCACGGGCGAAAGCCGTTAAGGAAATTTCCGTTTTGTCTGACGCGATCCTTTCAATTGCGGCGCAAACGAATTTATTATCCCTTAACGCTTCGATTGAAGCAGCACGTGCCGGAGAAGTCGGTCGAGGCTTCGCCGTCGTCGCCGATGAGATTCGAAAACTCGCCGAGAGCAGTCGAGATACCGTTGAACAAATTCAAGACGTCTCACTCTCCGTCATCGATTCCGTCGAACACTTGAATGCCGCGTCCGGTGAGATGCTCTCTTTCATCGATACAAAGGTCGTCAAAGACTATGATTTATTCGAAGATGCCTCGATTCAATACCGTGATGATGCGCAATTATTTGGTGATGCAGCAGAACATTTTGCCGCTCAAGCTGGTCAACTTCAGGAACTGACAGCAAATATGCTCGGTGTCATCCATGACGTTGCGGTCACCGTCAATGATGGGGCGCAAGGCACTCAATCGATGTCGGAGCAAATCAATCATTCCGTTCAAGCGTTCCGAGATGTGCATGAACAGACTTCCGTCAGTCAACAGCAGGCGGAAGCATTAAAAGAGGTATTACGTCAATTTCAAGTCTAAATGAGACAAGCCCCTCACTTCCGATTGGATGTGAAGGGCTTGTTGTTCGTTATTGTGTCGCACCTGTGAGCGGTTGGGCATCTTTTGCTTCCGCTGGTAATTTGATTTCGTCAATCTCATTGAATTTCGAGAACGTCGACGCGTTTTTCATATTGAACTCGGTATCTTTTTCAATCGCAAATACCATGTCCATGTCGAGAGACTTCGGATAGAACGTTTTTGCGTCATACGTCATCTTGTAGTTCATCTTCTTATAGTCGATGCTATCCATCGCATCTTTCATCTGCGCCATCTGTCCTGTTTGTTCGAGCGAATCCTTCATGAAAGCTTTGAGGTCGTCACCCTTTAGTTTGACGTCGATTTGATAGACGTCACCCTCTTTTTTTGCTGTCCAGTTGTCTTTATACTTTTTCAACAGCTTGAGATTTTGATCCGTCGATGCCAATGACTCCATTGCTTCAACCATATCGCCTAGTTCCGAGACATCTTGAACGAGCCATTGTCCGTTTTGCGAGATATACATCTTATCGTCGACGATATAGCTCTCAATCGACATGTCTTTACCGTCCTGTGGATTTTTCATTGTCATCGTCTGGTGCATCGTAAGCGGCTTCTGGATGATATCGGCGGATACCTTTTGATCCACTGTCATCTCACCTGCTTTTGAGTTGACTGTCCCTTCCATATGGAACGATTTAATATCTTTTTGAGCGGCTGTCGCTTTATTCAGTAATTCCGTATTCGAGAGTTCCCCCGACTTCGTCGAACCAGACCCACTGCCACTCCCTGTATCTGTTTGTCCATCTTGACATCCCGCAAGCCCAATCGATGCTGCAACGATCCCGGCTGCTACCCACCTAGCTTTCTTCATATTCATTTCCTCCTTTATACGCGTTACCCTGATTTACGAAAAACATTGGAAAATGTTTCAAACTTTCTTTAGTAGACCATTACCGTTCTACTTAAAATTGAATCCTCAAATTTCAAATCAACGATTCTTTTTTTGAAATTTGATTCAATCTTCAAGAGATTTCCGCAAAAAAACAGGATGACGGAATGTACCGTCACCCTGCCTCTATTCAATTAAATCGTCCGTAAAAGATTCGCCATCTCAATCGCAGAAACCGCAGCTTCGTAGCCTTTGTTTCCGGCTTTCGTGCCAGCACGTTCGACTGCTTGCTCGATCGAATCCGTCGTCAGGACACCGAAGATGATCGGCACGCCTGTATCGCGCGAGGCACTTGCGACACCTTTTGCGACCTCGTTACAGACATAATCATAGTGCGACGTCGCCCCACGGATGACGGCACCGAGTGTGATGACGGCGTCATACTTACCGCTTTTCGCTAACTTTTCCGCGACGAGCGGAATTTCGAATGCTCCCGGAACCCACGCTGTATCGACAGCATCCGCTGCGACCCCGTGGCGGCGGAAAGCGTCGTTTGCTCCTCCGACGAGTTTTGAAGTGATCAATTCGTTAAAACGTGCTGCGACGATTGCGACGCGTAGTCCTTCTCCTGTTAAGAAACCTTCGTAGATCATGATGTGTGTCCTCCTTGGATGTCGAGCCAGTGCCCGAGTTTCGTTTGTTTTGTTTTTAGGTAACGCTGATTTTCCGGCTCGGCCGGTACTTGATGGGGTACACGTTCGATGATTTCGATCCCCTCTTGCTCGAGCACCCGTTGTTTGTCCGGGTTGTTCGTCATCAAGCGGATCTTCGTCACGCCGAGATCGCGCAACATATTGGCTGCGACCGTGTAGTCACGCATGTCCGTCGGATAACCGAGTGCATGGTTCGCTTCGACCGTATCGAGTCCTTGTTCCTGTAACTCGTACGCTTTTAACTTCGCCATTAGACCGATGCCGCGTCCTTCCTGACGTAAATACAAGACGGCTCCACCTTCTCGTTCGATCCGCTCGAGTGCCGCATCGAGTTGTGGTCCACAATCGCAACGCTTCGAACCGAAGACATCCCCTGTCAGGCATTCCGAGTGTAGACGGACGAGCATCCCGTCTTGCGCTTCGCCGGATAAGACAGCGACATGTTCTTTCTCGTCTTGCGTCGTATAGCCAATCATCCGGAAAGCTCCGAACGTCGTTGGAAGTAATACTTCTGCTTCACGTGTCAATGGACGCTCGAGATACGCGACAAGTGCTTCAATCGTGACCAGTTTTAAATCGTGTTCTTCCTTATAGAGAAGTAGATCGTCGACCCGTGCCATCGTGCCATCTTCTTTAATGATTTCACAGATGACGGCGATCTCATCGCTACCGGCAAGACGGGCAAGATCGACACCTGCTTCCGTATGTCCGCGTCGCTCCCGGACACCACCCTCTTTTGCGATCAACGGGAAGATATGACCCGGTCGTTTGAAACGTTCCGGTCCATCCGTCAGCATCCGCTGAATCGTTAGCGACCGTTCCTCGGCACTGATGCCGGTCTTTGCCTCTTCATGATCGATGCTGAGCGTGAATGCCGTCCCATGCGGGTCCGTATTATTCGCTGTCATCGGAGCAAGTTCGAGTCGCTGTGCGATCCGCGGACTGACTGGTACACAGACGAGTCCTTTTCCATGTGTAATCATGAAGTTGATGTTTTCCGGTGTCGCGTGTTCCGCGAGCATGACGAGATCGCCTTCATTCTCACGATCCTCGTCATCACAGACGATGATCGGTCGTCCGTTTTTCAAATCTTCTATTGCGTCTTCAATCAAGTCGAATCCGTTCATTACATGTCGCCTCCTAAGAATGCTGCCCAGTCCGTCTGCTTCTCATGCTGCGTGAAATGATAGAGATGTTTCGCCATCATGTCACACTCGATATTGACGACTGCACCGCTTGCCAATCGATCAAACGTCGTCACTTGACGGGAGTGCGGAATCAATGAAATCGAGATCGTTTCCGGTGTGACGCGTTGCAACGTCAGGCTCGTGCCGTTGATTGCGATCGAGCCTTTCGGAATACAATACTTTTGCCACGCTCCGACATCAAACGTATAGACCATCGCTTCTCCATCCGGTCGCCGACTGATCAGTCGGGCTGTTCCGTCGATATGTCCACTAACGAAATGTCCACCGAAGCGACCGTCTGCCGGCATCGCCCGCTCAAGTTGCAAGGGACTTCCGACTCGGTACGTACCGAGTGCTGTTGAACGGATCGTGTCATGGACGGCATCTGCCGTGAAACCGGTTGGACTCATCGACGTGACCGTCAAACAAATCCCGTCGACGGCGATGCTATCACCGATCTTCGTTCCTTCGAGTACCCGGTGCGCCTCAATTTCAAGCGCTAACCCGTTCGGTCGCGGGATCTTTCGTTTTAAGGTTCCGACTTCTTCAATCAATCCGGTGAACATGTCGTCTCCTCCTTTCGGATGTACGTCAGATGGAGATCCGGTCCGACCGTCTCAACCTGGTCGATTTGAAAACGATCTTCGATATCGTGTTGACCATTCCACGCATCGCCTTCAAAAATCGATGGGGCTTGGTAGACTTCGATTCGGTCAACGAGATCTGCCTCAAGGAAAGCGGCTTGAATCGTTGGTCCGCCTTCAATCAAGACACTACGGATGTCTTGTTCGTATAAGCGTTTCAAAATCGCTTCCGGCGTCTCATATTCACCAACGAGGACCGTCACCTGATCGTGACTAATCCGAGGAACACTCGTCAGCCAGTAGGTTGGATTTTTACCATCGCGGAAGACTTGCGCCGTCTCCGGAATCCGCCCCCGGCGATCAACGATTACTCGAATCGGCTCGATGCCTGACGATGCGCGTAACGTCAGTGCCGGATCATCGACGAGCACCGTCTCACTTCCGACGAGGATGGCATCGTGGCGTCCACGCAGGGCACGACCGTTCGCGCGTGCTTCTTCTGACGTGATCCAGCGCTGTTCACCTGTCGTCGCGATCCCGTTCATCGTCTGAGCGATTTTGACGGTCACGGTCGGACGTTTTCGTTCGATCGTCTTCCAGAATACCGTGTAAAGGGCTTCTGCCTCATGCCGTAACAAGCCGACATCGACTTCGATTCCCGCGTCCTGTAGCCGTTTGATTCCGGAACCAGCGACAATCGCATGTTTGTCTTCCGTTGCAACGAAGACTCGTTTGATTCCTGCTTGTAGAATTGCTTCCGTGCATGGTGGCGTCTTGCCGTGATGGTTGCATGGCTCGAGCGTCACGTAGAGATCGGCACCACGGGCGGCTTCTCCTGCCATCCGTAAGGCTTCGACTTCTGCGTGCGGCCCACCGGCAAACCGGTGTGCACCGAAGCCGATGATGCGTCCTTGTTTGACGATGACACAGCCGACACTTGGATTCGGACTTGTTTGTCCGTGTAACATTTGTGCTAATTGCATGGCATAACTCATCATCTGTGACATCGCGTTCACTCCTTTCAAATGAAAAAAGACGCCCCTTGAAAAAGGGGCGTCTGTATAGAAGGGTTCACGAAATACACGGTTCGCTTCCTGCATTTTTTCATGCAGAAAGAGACCGTCTCCTGAAAACATTTTTTCAGAAAACAGCTTGAATCGCGTCGTTTCGTTCTTCTCCCATCCGGACTTTACCGTCGGCCCTGGAATCTCACCAAGTCAGCCATGATGCGTACATCATGGGTCGCGGGCTCGTCGATCGATTGATCGCATCACCGCCGGTTGGGATTTTCACCCTACCCCGAAGAACTGGATTATTGAGTTATACAACTTTAGCCTAGCATATCTTTTTCAAGAAAACAAAGCGCAAATGCTTCTGTCTTGTCTCTTTTTTGATTTCGTTCCACTTCTGTCACCCGTCCCCAATTCGTAATCGACTGCATCTCAAAAACGACCGGAGCACTTGATAGCAGTGCGTCCAGTCGTTATTTTCCACTTACAAATAACCATTCTTCCGGTCATGGAATTCTTGCGCAATCGCCCCGCGCGTCCGTTCATCAGCGAGGACGCGAAGCGCTGTCCGGGCGAGGATTTTTGCTCCTGTGATCAATGCTTCATCTCCAGCTTCTGAACGGGCCGCTTCTTTGAATGCTTCCGTATGGGCGACGAGATCATCTGGTCCAATCTTGATATACGGATGGATCGTCGGGATGACTTGACTGATGTTACCGGCGTCCGTTGAACCAAGACCCGGTCGTTCGTCCAAGTGAACGATTTCGCCGAGCGCCTCTGCTTCTTCTTGGAACAGACGGTCGAACGTCCGGTTGAAGACGAGGTTATCGACTTCATTTTGGAAGGCGATGACATCGAGCGTCGCCCCAGTCGCGAGTGCCGCGCCTTGGGCGACGGCTTTGACTTTTTCCGTGACGGCATTCAATCGTTCCCGTGTCGTTGCCCGGATGAAGAAACGTGCTTTTGCGTATTCCGGGATGATGTTCGGCGCATCGCCTCCATGCGTGATGATCCCGTGGATCCGGACATCGTCTGGTAACTGCTGACGTAAGGCATTGATTCCATTGAAGAGTTGAATGACAGCGTCGAGGGCGTTGATGCCTTCTTCCGGTGACGCCGCTGCGTGCGCCGGACGACCCGTAAAGGCAAAGTCGAGTGGATCGACCGCAAGGGAAGAACCCGTGATCCGTGTTTGTCCCGACGGATGGACCATCAAGGCTGCATCGATTCCTTCCAGTAACTGATGTTTGACGAAACTGCCTTTCGCACTGCCGTTCGGTCCACCTTCCTCGGCTGGTGTTCCAAGGACAACGACACTCCCGCCGACTTCATCGAGCACTTTACTGAGCGCGATCGCCGCTGCGACGCTCGTCGTGCCGATGATATTATGACCGCACGCGTGACCAATACTCGGCAACGCATCGTATTCAGCAAGAAAGGCAATCGTTGCGCCTGGTCGGTCGCTCGATTTCTTCGCGAAGAACGCGGTATCATGCCCCGCGACGCCGAGTTCTACTGTAAAACCTTCCGCCGTTAGACGCTCCGCATGGAGCCGCGAAGCAAAGAATTCCTCGTTCCCGATTTCCGGCGTTGCATGAATCCGGTGACTTGTCTCAAGATACGATTCCCGTTTTTGTTCGATATCCTGTTCAATCGTCTCTACCCATGTCGTGCGTACTGGTGTCGTCATACTGTCCACTCTCCTTTTGAAATTATTCGCCGATGTCGCTCAGTGGAACGAACGTCGGGATCGTACTGCCTTTGTATTCTTTTTTGATGAAGGCCGCGACATCTTTTTGTTGATACAGCGATGCGATTTTTTTCAGTTCTTTTTTGTTCTTGTCTTCCGTCCGTGTCGCGATGATGTTGATGTATGGTTTTGCTGTCTCGTTCTCATGAACGATCGAGTCCTTGATCGGGTTGAAGCCAGCGTCAACCGCGATGCCATTGTTGATGATAGACGCCGCGACGTCCGGTAAGACGCGTGGCGTTTGTCCGGCGACGATCGGAACGATTTTCAGCTTCTTCGGATTCTCGACGATCTTATCGACCGAACCGTTACCATCGAAGTCGTCCGGTAGCTTGATCAGACCTGCTTCTTGCAGTAACAAGAGGGCGCGTCCCATGTTCGTCGCTTCGTTCGGAACAGCGATTTTTCCGCCATTTGGAATATCTTTGACATCCTTGTATTTATCCGAGTAGATCCCCATCGGTGCGATGACAGTCGTCGCAATCGGCGATAGCTTCAAGTTATGTTCTTTCTTGAAAGCGTTGAAGTAGGAAATCGTCTGGAAGGCATTGGCGTCGATCTCACCCTCAGCCAGTGCCATGTTCGGCTGGACATAATCGGAGAACTTGACGAGTTCGATTTTGATGCCTTCCTTCTCTGCTTTTTTGGCGACATAATCCCAAACTTGTGTGTCTGAACCGCTGACACCGAGCTTGATCGTCTTTTCGTCTTCTCCTGATGCTGCGCACCCGGCAAATAAAATCGTCGTGAGTGTTGCTCCAATTGCTACTGCTTTTTTCATGACTGAATCGCTCCCTTGATTAATGTCTTCTGATTTTTCGTGCGACGATGTTGCCTGTCGTCTGTAAGCCTTGGACTAAGATGACGAGAATCCCGACCGTGATGATCATGACTTTCGTATCAAACCGTTGATAGCCGTAAGTAATTGCTAAGTCACCCAAACCGCCACCACCGATGGCGCCTGCCATCGCCGATGCCCCGATCAAGCCGACCGTCGCGATCGTTAAGTTCAGGATGAGTGAACCGAGTGCTTCCGGTAGGAGGAAGCGGAAAATCGTTTGAAACGGTGTCGCGCCCATCGCTTCTGCTGCTTCAAGAACGCCTTTATCGACTTCGAGTAAAGAACTCTCGATCAGACGCGCCATGTACGGTGCAGCGTAAAAGACGAGCGGGACGATTGCAGCTTCGGTTCCGATCGACGTCTGGACGATCAACCGTGTCAACGGGATGATCGCGACGAGTAGGATGATGAACGGAATCGAGCGGAAGATATTGACGATACTGTTGAAGAACGTGAACAACGGAACATTTTCAAGTAACGCTCCTTTTCGCGTGACAACAAGCAGGATACCGAGTGGTAAGCCGATCAAGGTCGAGAACAAGAGCGAAACGGATACCATCGTCATCGTCTGCAAGAATGCTGTCCAGATATCACTGTAGTTAACTAGCATCAGCGAGCACCTCCTCGACCGTCACCTGTGCCTGATCGATGTATTGTAACGCTCGTTTCACTTCAGCCGGCTCACCAATCAACTCGACGAGCAAGGTGCCGAACGGCGTATCCTGCAACTCTGTGATGCTACCGTGCAGGATATTGACATCGACGTCGAAGCGTTTTGCGACTTGCGACAAGAGTGGTTGTCCGGTGTGATGTCCAAGGAAGTGAATCTTATAGATTGGATGCGCATTTCGCGACTCGATCAACTGACGAATCGACGCTGGAATCTCGTCATGCATGACGGACCGTACAAAGTTCCGTGCCGTCTCGGTCTGCGGATTTGAAAAGACATCAAAGACCGTTCCTGACTCGATTAGCTTCCCAGCTTCGATGACGGCTACACGATCGCAAATCTCCCGGATGACGCCCATCTCGTGGGTAATCAAAAGAATCGTGATCCCGTACTCTGCATTGATCCGTTTTAATAACTGAAGAATATGATGTGTCGTCTGGGGATCAAGTGCTGACGTCGCTTCGTCACATAAAAGGACGGAAGGTTGCGTCGCGAGTGCCCGGGCGATACCAACGCGCTGTTTCTGCCCACCCGACAATTGATCTGGATAATGATCCGCCTTGTCCGCGAGATCGACGAATTCGAGCAACTCCGTCACCCGACGGCGAATCTCATCTTTCTTGACGCCTGCGAGAACGAGTGGTTTTGCAACGTTCGTAAAGACCGTGTTCGCATTCAATAGATTGAAGTGCTGAAAGATCATTCCAATCCGTTGTTTTGCTTGGCGTAATTTTTTCGGAGACAGTTGCGTTAAATCTTCCCCATCGACCGTCACCGTTCCTGACGTCGGTCGTTCTAACAGATTGACACAGCGGAGCAGTGAACTTTTCCCGGCACCGCTAAAGCCGATGACACCAAAGATTTCGCCTTTCTCGATCGTCAGGTCGACACCGTCGAGCGCTGCAATCGTCTGATCTTTCGTGACGTACGTTTTTTTGACTTGATGAAATGCAATCATTCCGTTTTCCCCCTTCATTCAACAAAAAAGGTCCCTTCTTGAGAAACAAGAAGAGACCTGGATCCGCACAGTGGCAGAATCCACTCCACTCATCTCTCAGACATCTGTCTGATGGAATTGGCACAGTGCTCATAATGAGTCTGTTGCCGAGGTTTCGTAGGGCCAGTCCCTCCACCTCTCTGGATAAGTATTGCGGTATGAAATTCGTATGTGTGTTGTTGCGTTGTTGCTTATGTCGTAAAACTAATTTTTACATTACGGGTCGAAACTTTAAAAGTCAACCAACTTTGCAAAAATAATCCATTTGGCGCATATCGATGGATTTACAAGTTATGAATTAGCTTAATGAACGGATCACGATTCGTCAAGAAAGATTTGACAAGTCATTTTTGGTCGTGCTACCATCGTTTCAATGATTATTCCGACAATTCCAATATGATATTTATCAAGAGTGAACGAGAGACCTGGCTCTATGACTTCACGGCAACCTGCAATTTGTAAGGTGCTCCGACCAGCAAAGCGCGGCTTTGGATGATACGGTGAAAAACTCGTGGGCGTCCAAGCAGTGACGTCGACGAGTTTTTTTCATGAATGGAGGAAAAATAGTAATGATGAACTATCCTGTATTGACTGGTGCTGAAGCGTTTTATTTTCAAGGTGGATCGATCGGCATTCTAATCTGTCATGGTTTTAACGCCACTCCGCAAAGTGTCCGGGACGTCGGTGAGGCATTCGCTGCTGAAGGTTTTACCGTCTATGCCCCGCGCTTACGTGGACATGGAACGAACGTCCGCGAGTTCGAACAATCGACTGCTCGATGTTGGAAGCAAAGCCTGCAAGACGGCTATGAACGTTTACAAGAAACATGCGATCAAGTCTTCGTCATCGGTCAATCGATGGGTGCGACGCTTGCGCTGTCGCTCGCCGCTGACGGGATTCCGTTTGCCGGCATCATTACGATCAATGCCGCACTCTCCGTTCCATCCTATGAATCACTTTCGTTCGAGGACGGTCCAGAGTATTTACCGGAAGGCGCACCGGACATTAAGCGAGCAGCCTTTGAAATCATCTATGATCTTGTTCCGAGCCGTTGTGCGTTCGAACTTGTTCGCCTAATGGATGAAACAAAAGGACGCCTTGGATCGATCCTTCTACCGACATTGATTCTTTACTCAGCGACCGATCACGTCGTTCCACCTTCGAGCTCGGATTATCTGCACCAGCACATCGGAACAAATGATAAACGAAGCTACTGTTTACTGAACTCGTATCACGTTGCGACACTCGATCATGATCAGGATTTGATTGTTCGTGAGACGATTCGCTTTATCGAACAATCGTGTCAGTTTTCGCAAGAAACAGGCTGAATCAAAAAAACAGCTATTCGTTTCCATATGGAAGCAAATAGCTGCTACATCAAAGGACGACCATCATCGGTACGTCTTTTTTTAATTTTCTTGGTGCTGCACCGATTGGAGCGGCTTCGGTTTTCCAGGTACCTCATGGCAATGACGGCAACGTGGCTCATACGATTCCGACGCTCCGACTAGGATGATCGGATCATCGTAGTTCGCTGGTTTCCCGTCAATCAAACGTTGTGTCCGGGAAGCCGGATCCCCACATGAAAGACAGATCGCTTGTAGCTTCGTCACGAATTCTGCACGCGCCAGTAATTCAGGCATTTTCCCGAATGGCTCTGCCCGGAAATCTTGATCAAGGCCTGCACAAATGACGCGTTTTCCGTCTTGTGCGAGTGCTTCGATGACTTGTACGATCTCATCATCAAAGAATTGAACTTCATCAATGCCAACGATTTGTGTTTCTTCTGCTACTGCCGCGTAGAGATCACGACTCGTCGCCATCGGAATCGCTACGACAGAGTTGCCAACGTGAGAGACGACATGCTCTTCATGGTACCGGTCGTCGATTGCTGGCTTGAATACTTGCACGGGCAGTTTGCCGTACTGCGCCCGTCTGACACGACGAATCAACTCTTCCGATTTCCCGGAAAACATACTGCCACAAATTACTTCGATCCAGCCGTACTGATTTATTACATGCATCATCGTCCGACACCGTCCTCTAAAAATAGTCACTTTAACGAGTATAGCTCGAAACGGTATCGAGAAAAAGGGTTGACTTCCGGAAATCAAAATTCATTTTTTCTTTCCCTAGAATTTTTGTCCTTTCATTCCAACTGCCCCCTATTTCCTGTACACTGAAGAAGAAGATTCTCACGAAAGAAGGTGTCCCCGATTCATCATCTCTTACATGACATCCTGCACCAATATGGTGCCCTTGGTCTCTCCGTCCTTCTCGCAGGTGGTATCGTGGGATTGCCGGTTCCTGATGAGACCCTGCTCGTTTTGTCCGGATTTTGGATGCATCAAGGCAATCTACCACTCGTCGGTACGATTCTCGCCGCTTACGCCGGCAGTTGCATCGGGATGACGATCAGCTATTTACTCGGATTAAAACTCGGTATGCCACTACTACACCGCGTTGGACCGAAAATGCGTATCTCAGAAAAACATATTCTTTCCGCTGAAGCCGGATTTCGTCGTTACGGAAAATCGGTCTTGATCATCGGTTACTACATACCTGGTCTCCGCCAACTCTCTGCCTTTTTTGCAGGCGTCTCAAAAATGCCGTTTCGCGTTTTTGCGAGTTATGCATATACAGGTGCCTTGATTTGGATCAGCGTGTTCTTAGGCGCCGGTTATTTCGTCGGCCGCCATCTCTCGTTCCATAAAGTCATGGACTATGTCTTGGCACATCCGGAAGTCATGCCCTATTTAATCGGGATTGCTGGCGGAATCGCCTTCTCGTTCGTCTTGAAGACGTATCTCGCGTATCGTTCACAATTCAGTCTATACAAAAACAGCCTGCTTCCGTAATGGAGGCAGGCTGTTTTTTTAAGAACCGACAAGTAATTACTTGCGGCCGTATTTTTTGTTGAAGCGATCGACACGACCATCTGCCGCGTTGAACTTTTGACGACCTGTGTAGAATGGGTGCGAGTCTGAAGACACATCCACACGGATGAGTGGGTACTCGTTACCATCTTCCCAAGTGATCGTTTCGTTCGAAGAACGAGTAGAACCGCTTAAGAATTTGTACTCAGTCGTTGAATCCATAAATACTACTTTGTTGTAGTTAGGGTGAATTCCTTGTTTCATGGTTGATTTCTCTCCTTCCGCCCTGGTTCATTTGCTGAGCCAGAGTAAGTTACCTTCCTATACTAAACGATTTTTTTATGCGTCGCAATAGTTATTTTTCTGTCGTCGTTTCCTTCTTGACGGTACGTGGTTTAGCTGGCGCGCGTCGGACCGCCTTCTTCTGTTCTTTCTCGAGTTCGACGAAAAATTCTTCATTATTTTTCGTATCACGAATCTTACGCAGGAACGTATCGACGAACTCGTTCGACTCGTTCATCGTCCGGCGAATCGCCCAAAGCGCATCAAGCTGCTCTTTCGGAAGCAACAGTTCTTCCTTCCGTGTACCGGACTTCCGAATGTCGATCGCTGGGAAGATTCGACGCTCTGACAACTTACGATCAAGATGCAGTTCCATGTTGCCAGTTCCTTTGAATTCCTCATAGATGACGTCATCCATGCGCGATCCTGTCTCGACGAGTGCTGTCGCAAGAATCGTCAAACTACCACCGTGTTCGATGTTTCGCGCTGCACCAAAGAACCGTTTTGGCTTATGGAACGCAGCCGGATCAATTCCGCCAGAGAGCGTCCGACCACTTTGCGGTACCGTTAAGTTATAAGCCCGTGTTAGACGCGTGATCGAATCCATCAAGATGACGACATCCTTCTTGTGTTCGACGAGCCGCATCGCCCGTTCGAGGACCAGTTCAGAAATTCGGACGTGGTTGTCCGGTGTTTCGTCAAACGTCGAGCTGACGACGTCTGCTCCTGGAACCGAACGCTCAATGTCCGTTACTTCCTCAGGTCGCTCATCAATCAAGAGAATGATTAGTTCGACATCCGGATGATTCTCCTGAATCGAGTTTGCGATTTCTTTGAGGAGTGACGTCTTCCCTGCTTTTGGCGGTGCGACGATCAAACCACGTTGACCAAATCCAACCGGTGCGATCATATCCATGACACGAACGGATAGATGGCGTGGTTCTGTCTCAAGTCGCATCAATTGGTCCGGATAAATTGGTGTCAGTGCCGGGAAGAATAAACGGTTACGGGCAGTATCCGGTGCTTCACCGTTAACGGCTTCCACGCTAAGTAACCCTTGGAACCGTTCGTTTTCCTTCGGTGGACGGACTTTACCTGTGACGACATCACCATTACGTAGATTAAAGCGTCGGATTTGAGATGCTGCGATATAAATATCTTCAGAGGATTGGGAATAATTGATAGGACGAAGGAAGCCAAAGCCACCATCGTTTTGCATTTGTGGATTGCCAGGGATGACTTCGAGTACCCCTTCGAGGAAATAAAGACCAGTCGATTCAGCCTGTGCTTTTAAAATCTTGAACATCAACTCGCGTTTACGGGCTTCTCGGTATTGTGGGACATTTTTCGTCTTTGCGATTTCATAAAGTTCTTTTAATGTCAGTTGGCTCAATTGAGCCAGTGTATAGGAACGTTCTGGTTTATCTTTTTTATCAGTTGTTGGCATGTTCTTCACCTATTCTTTATAAATTCAACTGCATTCAGCATACTTCCATACATACATCAGGAGGTATGTAATTTTATTCGTGAACTAAAGGTATCATATTTTTTTGAATTCGTCGTCAACAATCCTTTGCGTTTCTTACTTTGTAATATTCGAGGATATTATTTCAGTTATGTTACAAAAACATCTGTTTTGTCTTCTAACTGAAAAAACGTTTTCAAGTGTGCGCATGCTAAGATATTCCTGCAGACAAAATTCTTACACAGTTGTAAGGTTCACTGCTTAACCAAACACTTAATGATTTCATCATATAACTTACGGACGCAACACACTACATCAAACGGAGGAATTCTTAACATGAAACGTTTTCTAGCATCGATCGCGACAGCAGCCTTAGTGGTTTCAGGTTTTACATCAGTGGGTACAGGTAAAGTTGAAGCAGCAACAGTCACGAAAGTCAAGATCACGGACAACGGTCTTCGTGTTCGGACAGCACCTTCTACGAAAGCAAGCATCGTCGGGAAAGTCAACGCTGGTCAAGTCTTTACATATAAAGGCAAGTCAGGCAGCTGGACAAAAATCTCATACGGCGGTAAAACACGCTATGTCTACTCACAGTACACAAAGACATACAAATCATCTTCAAGCGCTAAAAAAACAACGAGCACATCTTCTAAACGGACTAAAATCCTAAGCGAAGCAGCAAAACATAAAGGTACACCATATGTATGGGGCGGAACGACGACTCGTGGATTCGACTGCTCTGGTTTCACAAGCTACGTCTACAAGAAAGCGGCTGGTAAAACATTACCACGTACGTCTTCTTCACAATATTCTTCTTCTAAGAAAGTCAGCGTTTCTAAAGTACAGCCAGGAGATCTTGTCTTCTTCTCACACGGTAGCGGCATTCAACACGTTGGGATCGCAACAAGCAAGTCAAGCATGGTCAACTCAGAAACGGGCGGCGTTAAATACTCAAGCTTCAAATCAGGGTACTGGGGTTCACGCCTTGTCGGCGCAGGATCTTACCTATAATTCATCATCTCAAAGCGGTTGAGCATTGGCTCGATCGCTTTTTTTCATCGAATCGATTACAGGAGGAGGAAATCGGATGCATGTCTTAATCACAGGTGCTTCAAGAGGTCTTGGTCGTGAATTTGCTTATCTGCATGCCAAGCAAGGGGATCACGTCTTGCTCGTCGGACGCGATGCGACAGCACTCTTCGAAACGAAGTTCCATGTCGAGCGACTCGGGGGAACGGCAACCGTCTTTCCGTATGACTTAACGCAGCCGACGCATCGTCTCGCACTATTTCGGGCAACGGAACAGATTCCGGTCGACTGCGTCATCAACAACGCCGGGATCGGCGTCTTTGGTTCTTTCCTTGAGACCTCGTTCGAAGACGAGTCCCGGATGATTGCCTTGAATATCGAAGCATTAACACACGTAACGAAGGTCTATGCCTCTCGCATGAAAGCACAGGGAATCAAAGGACGTATCGTCCATCTCGCATCAACGGCTGCGTTTGAAGGTGGTCCATGGCTGAGTGTCTACTACGCGACAAAAGCCTATGTCCTTCATTTCTCGGAAGGCTTGACGGAAGAACTCGCACAAGACGGGATTCAAGTCAGCGTTGTCTGTCCAGGCGCGACCCATACCGGCTTCGAATCAGCAGCAAATCTTGAACAGTCACGCTTGTTCTTGCGACCTGGCGTCATGGATGCTCCGACGGTTGCGCGTATCGCTTACCGTAGCTATATGAAGGGGAAAACGTTCATCGTTCCTGGCTTTGGCAATGCCTGGTATATCTTTTCGACGCGTTTTCTACCGCGTCGGTACGTCACCCGACAAGCAGGAGAAGTTCAGCGTCCGCGGTGATAGTTATAATGTTCATTATTTCAATATTTATGACGTTCATCCTCAACTCCTACAGGAAAAGGAAACGAGTTCAACGTTTCCGTCAGGGTAAGGTAAGACCCGACATTTCGCATAAGTTGCGAGATGTCGCGGCTTACCTCCCGCCTGAGGAAAGTGAGGATATGAACGTTATCAGTTTTAAACATCATCAAAAAAGAGTTGGCCTTCCGGAAATTATCCGCAACGCCAACTCTTTTTGTATGGATTCAGACGTCCTTTTTGAGGAGTCAGTCTGTTTTACTTAATGACAAGCTTCGGTTTCTTCTTGAACGAGTGAATACCTTCGACGAAACGCACCGTTCCGGATTTTGCACGCATGACCACAGAGTGTGTCTGACCGCCTTGTGCCGTGAACTGAACACCTTTCATCAACTCACTGTCCGTGACGCCTGTCGCAGCAAAGATACAATCGTCTCCTGAAACGAGATCATCCATCATAAGGATCTTCGATGGATCTTCAATGCCCATCTTCTTGCAACGCTCGACCTCGGCATCGTCTGCTGGTAACAAGCGTCCTTGGAGCTCACCACCGAGGCATTTCAAGGCAACGGCAGCAAGAACGCCTTCCGGTGCACCACCTGAACCGAGCAGGATATCAATCCCCGTATGCGGGAACGCCGTGTTGATCGCAGCAGCGACGTCACCGTCACCGATCAAGCGAATCCGCGCCCCTGTTGCCCGAATCCGTTGAATGATTTCTTCATGACGTTCGCGATCCAGAATCGAGACGACGACGTCTTCGATTTCTTTGTTCTTCGCCTTCGCTACGGCTGCGATGTTTTCTTCGATCGTCGCATCCAGACTGATGTGTCCTGCCGCTTCCGGACCGACTGCGATCTTATCCATGTACATGTCCGGTGCATGAAGTAAATCTCCTGCATCCGCGACCGCGAGAACAGCAAGTGCGCCCCATGTTCCTTTTGCGACGATGTTCGTTCCTTCCAGCGGATCGACAGCGACGTCGAGTCGTGGTCCATACCCATTTCCTAGCTTTTCTCCAATGTAAAGCATCGGTGCTTCATCCATCTCGCCTTCCCCGATGACGACGGTTCCTTTCATCGGAATCGTATCGAAGACATCACGCATCGCGCTTGTTGCCGCATCATCCGCTTCATTCTTCAATCCTTTTCCCATCCAGCGTGCAGAGGCGAGTGCTGCCGCCTCCGTGACGCGTACCAGTTCCATTGATAGACTTCTCTCCATGTGTATGTCCCCTCTCCCTTGTTACAAATCGGTCAAATCGTTTCACGCCATACGAGGGCGCCAAGTTCCTTCAACTTCTGATCAAATCGTTCGTAACTCTGGTCAAGCACTTCTGCATGGTGCAGCGTCGTCTCCCCTGAAGCGAGAAGTCCCGCCAAGACAAGTGCTGCGCCACCGCGTGGGTCCGGTGCCTCGATTTCCGTACCAAGTAAGGATTCGCCACCACGAATGATGATTGAGGCGTCTTCATGCGTGATTCGAGCATTCAAGCGTCGTAACTCCTGCACATGCCGGAAACGCTGCGGATACAACTTATCAACGACGATACTCGCTCCTTTTGCTTGCAGCAACGCTGCCGAGATGACAGGCTGTAAGTCGCTCGGGAATCCACCGTAGTGGAAGACACGAATATCGACCGGCTTCGTCTCCTGAAACGTCGCCGTGACGGAATCATCCGTTGCTTCGATCAACGCACCGTACCGCTCGAGTTTTTGGATGACGCTCTCGAGATGAAGCGGAATGACGTTATCGACGGTGACGCGTCCAAGTGCCGCCCCCATCGTCAAAAACGTTCCTGCCTCCATTCGGTCCGGAATCAAGGTATGCCGGCAACCACTTAGTTGCGATACGCCCTTGATTCGAATCTCGTCCGTTCCTGCCCCTTTGACGCTTGCCCCCATGTTCGTCAACATCGTACTGACGTCGATGACTTCCGGGTCGTAGGCGGCGTTTTCGATGACAGTCGTTCCTTCAGCGAAGACAGCGACGAGTAAGGCACTGATCGTCGCTCCGAAAGACGGGAGATCGAGGTAAATCCGGTTGCCGACGAGACGATCGACGCGCATGTAATGGACGCCTTGCTCGTTACGTACAGAAACACCTAGACGCTCTAGTGCTTTGATGTGTAAATCGATCGGTCGTGGTCCGATGGCATAACCTCCAGGAAGACCGACGACTCCTTGTTTGAATCTGGCTGCCAGAACGCTCATGAGGTAGATCGATCCGCGTAACTTGCGCGTCTCCGCACCAGTCAACGGCATCGATTCGACCCGGCTTGGATCAATCGTCACCATATCGCCTTGACGTGTCACGACCGCGCCGAGCGTCTCCAAAATCTCGATCATCGTCGCGACGTCGCCAATCTCCGGCACGCCTTCAAGAACGACCGTCTGATCCGTCAGGAGGGCTGCAGCAAGACACGGGATGGCGCTTTGCTTCGAACCACTGATTGATACGGTTCCTTCTAGGCGTTGTTGCCCTACGATATGCAAAATGTCCACGTTCCATCAACCTTTCTCTTCGCTACGATTATTGCTGCGTTTTTTCCCAGTCCGCGAGGAACTTTTCGATCCCTTGCGTCGTGAGTGGGTGGTGTGTGAGTGACTCGATGACCGAGAACGGAATCGTCGCGATGTCTGCGCCCGCAAGAGCAGCGTTCGTGACGTGAACCGGGTTCCGGACCGATGCCGCGATGATCTGTGTCGGAATATCATGTACGACGAAAATTTGAGCAATCGTCTCGACGAGCCCCATTCCATCTTGCCCGATGTCATCTAGACGACCGAGGAATGGTGATACGTATGTCGCACCAGCACGGGCTGCGAGTAACGCTTGGTTCGGATTGAAGATCAATGTGACGTTCGTCGTGATCTTCTCTTTTGAAAGGGCTGCGACTGCTTCGAGTCCGGCCGGAGTCATTGGAACCTTAACCGTAATGTTCGGTGCAATTTGGGCAAGTTCCTTCCCTTCACGAATCATTCCTTCTGCATCGAGCGCGATGACTTCAGCGCTAACAGAGACGTCCCCGACGATTTCACAGATTTCACGAAGTCGTGTATGGAAATCGACGCCTTCCTTAGCGACGAGCGACGGATTCGTCGTGACACCATCTAAAATCCCCATTTTATGTGCTTTCTTGATGTCTTCTACGTTTGCTGTGTCAATGAAAAATCTCATCTTTCTCGTTCCCCTTTCATCCCTTGAAATCGCTTACGACTCTATTATAGGTTTTTTTCACGAGAAGTCCTACTGTTTTCCATTGAATATATGTTCACATGATATGAAAAAAGCACGGTAGACCGAAGTCTACCGCACTTTAAAGAGGAGTCGATTAAGCTTTGTTGCTTGAACCGAACTCACGCATCTTACCGATGACAGTTTGTTTGATTGCTTCACGACCTGGTGCGATGAATACGCGTGGGTCATATGCTTCTGGTTTCTCAGCTAACACTTCACGAACGACTTTCGCGAATGAGATTTGGTTCTCTGTGTTAACGTTGATTTTTGAAGTTCCGAGTGAGATCGCTTTTTCGATATCGTGTGTCGGAATTCCAGTTCCACCGTGAAGAACGAGTGGGAGGTTTGTCGCATCACGGATTTCTTCCATCTCTTTGAATCCGAGGTTTGGTTCACCTTTGTATGGTCCGTGAACAGAACCGAGTGCAGGAGCAAGCGTGTCGATTCCAGTTTCTTTGACGATGCGTACACACTCGTCAAGTTTCGCGTACATGACATCACCGATGACGTCGTCTTCTTGTCCGCCAACTGTGCCAACTTCCGCTTCTACTGAAACGCCTTTAGAGTGAGCGTATTCAACAACTGCTTTTGTTGTTTCGATGTTTGTGTCGATCGGGCTGTGCGAATCATCGATCATGACAGATGTAAATCCAGCGTCGATCGCTTCTTTACATTTCTCAACGCTCGAACCGTGGTCGAGGTGGATTGCAACTGGAACTGTGATTTTCATGTCGTGTACAAGACCTTCAACCATTTTCACGACAGTGTAGAATCCGCCCATGTGGCGTGCTGCACCTTCAGATACTCCAAGGATGACTGGTGACTGCTCTTCTTGAGCCGCACCGAGAATCGCTTGTGTCCACTCGAGGTTGTTGATGTTGAATTGACCTACTGCATACTTACCTTCGAGAGCTTTGTTTAACATGTCTGTCATAGATACTAATGGCATAATGACATCCTCCTCTGTTTTGATCGCTGCTTACACGAACTCGTGCAATTTCAGACTGATTATAACATACTGATTCATCGGAACGTACAGCATTTCGCTCGGTTTTTTGGTTTGTGACGGCGACGTGAAAGATTAACCGCTTACATCGTGAGAAATTTGCACAGTCACTTCTTTTTTTAATTCAAAGATGTCAAATGGCTTTCCGAAGAAGGCGACAACCCCTAATCGTTTCGCTTCTTCCATCGCTTCTTTTTCACCGAGTGCCGTCATTAAAATCGTCCGGACGCGTCGTCCGATCCGGTCCTGATGACGCAATACCTCGATCCCGGTCCGCCCCGGCATGTTGACATCCATCAACAATAGATCGTATGCCGTTTCCTGTAAGTAGACGATCGCTTCCTCTCCATCGACGGCGACGTCCGTTTCGTACCCTTCTGCCCGGAACAATTGTGCAAGTAAGTTCCTGATTCCCGGCTCATCCTCGACGATCAACAATCTGCCTTTCATCTCTGCCACTCCCCCTCTAGTTATTTCCATTCTACACTAAAGCAAAACTTGCTTTATACTGTCCTTGAGAGAAACATAGAAAGGATGAAGAAAAATGATGAAAATCTTAGCTACACAATTCAACGGAAAATTGCAAACGCTCGCAAAACAGGAAGACGAACTATTCGATGTCGTCCGTCTACTCGCACAAGCGCTCGTCGGAGAAGGCACGGTCTACGTCGACGCTTACGGCGAATGTGAAGGACTCTATCCGATGCTCTCAGAAGGACCAGACCAGATGAAACGCGTTACGAAGATCAAGGATCGAAAGACCTTGCACGCTGTCGATCGTGTCTTAATCTTCACGCCGGATACGGAACGTTCGGATCTCCTCGCTTCTCTTGCCCGTTACGACGCATGGCATACGCCTTATGCGATTGTCACACTCAGTGACGTGACGGAAACGCTCGAGCGTTCGATTGCTCCGCTTGCATTGAAGTTCAATAAAGGATTGCTTCCGGCAGAGGACGGTTCACGTCACGGACTGCCGAGTCTTGCCCTTTGCGCGTTCCTCTTGACGCATATCTTGACGCAACTCCAAGAGATGACGGAAGAGTGGGATTGACGTTTTTCTTCTATAATATAAAGCTCACTGGATACGTGTCTGCGTCTGACTAAGTTTACGATCTTCATTGAATCAAAGCGAAACCGTCAATGACCGTTAT
Organism: Exiguobacterium sp. s161; assembly: GCF_018619045.1. Taxonomy (NCBI): domain Bacteria; kingdom Bacillati; phylum Bacillota; class Bacilli; order Caryophanales; genus Exiguobacterium; species Exiguobacterium sp. s161. The sequence goes on along the minus strand of NZ_JACSNH010000001.1, from coordinate 56,694 downwards.
ACAAAAAGGAAGCGCCATTCGCGCTTCCTTTTTTGATCATGCCGAAGCATGTTCTTCTTGTGCTTTTAGTTCTTCGCCGTAAGACAGCTGATCCTGCATCCGAACGAACGGTAGATAGATTGCGACCGACATCGCAATCGTCGCCAGCTGGAGCAAGGCACCCTGCCAGCCGCTGATCAAGAAGCCAGAGATGACGGGTGGTGTCGTCCATGGTACTTGAAGCGCATTAAATGGTTCGACCCAACCCCAGAGGATCGAGAAGTAGACCATGAAGGATGCAATCGCTGGTACGATGACGAACGGAACGAACATGATCGGGTTGAAGACGATCGGCATCCCGAAGATGACCGGTTCGTTGATGTTGAACAAACTTGGCGCAAGTGATAGCTTCCCGAGTTGCTTCAAGTGAGCAGAGCGAGCAACGATCAATGTCGCGATGATGAATCCGACCGTAATCCCTGTTCCACCGAGCTTCGTAAAGACATCGAGGAACTGAATCGTAACGATCTTCGCGTTGTCACCGACGACAAGTTCTTTTCCGGAGTCGATGATCGCTTGGTTTTGTAAAGCGTTCGCTGTCAGCAACGGTCCCATGATTCCCATGATGATCGCTGCGCCGTGAATCCCGCACCACCACATGACAGACATCAAGATCATGATCAAGACTGCTCCTGCGAGCGTATCCGTCAAATTCTGAATCGGTGCTTGCAAGACGTCGTAGACGACTTCCGTGAACGTCCGGTCAGCGAATGCTTGGAAGACAGCAAACGTGACGACAGACAATGTAATGATCGCGAGTCCCGGAATGAGTGCCGAGAACGAGTTTGAAACGCCCGGCGGTACACCGTCTGGCATCTTAATTCGGATGCCCCGCTTGATGAACTGCGAGTAGATGAAACCAACGACGAGTCCGACGACGATCGAGGCAAGGACCCCTTGTCCGCCCGTCCATACTTTCGGTACGACACCCGTGACGACTTCCCCTGACTTCGACAGAACGGATGATTGTGTGATGATCAAGAAAGCGATGATTCCAAGTATCCCGGCTGGAACCCCTTCGATCTTCTCGTTTTTTACATAGGAGTAGGCAATACCGAAGACACCAATCAATGCGAGGATATCAAACGTCGCACCGACGACCTGCGTCAGCGGTAATGTCCAGTCGGCACCGAATAGGCCCGTCATGAACTTCTCCCAGCCTGGGATTGGTAACGCAAGAATCAGTAGGAATAACGAGCCGATGATCGTCATCGGCATCGTTAAGATGAAGCCGTCCTTGATCGCAAGGACAGGCTTGGCGTTCGCGAATCGTGCGAAGGCAGGAGTGACTTTTTCAAATACGGTTTCTAATCGGTTCATTCCGACTCCTCCTTATAGTTCAGCAGCACGTGTCGCGATGATTTCCTGATACCAATGGAACGACTGTTTCTTCTTCCGTGCCAGACCATTCGCATGATCGACATAGATGAATCCGTACTGCTTTTTATATCCGTTCAACCAGCTGAGTAGATCGATGACGGACCATGCATAATAACCAGAGACATTGATGCCCTCTTCGACAGCACGCTTGACGGCGCGAAGATGACTTTCGATGTACTCGATTCGTGGTGTATCCATGATTTCTTCGCCGACGATCGGATCCTCGTCACCGAGACCGTTCTCCGTGATGTAGATTTTGATATCGCCGTATCGTGCTTGGAGCATCCGCATTCCTTCAAGGAAGGCATCCGGTGCGATTTCCCAGCCCCACTTCGTGTAGACTTTATCGTCCATCAAGACTGTCTTATAGACGCCATCGAACGATGGGTTCCCAGGACGTCCGGTTGAGTTTTCACGGCCACCTGCCATGACGAGCGCCGAATCATTCTTCATGACACGTTGTGGACAATAGTAGTTCAGTCCGATGAAGTCGTTCAGCGGTGCTGTCCGTTTCAAGAGATCGAGCTCTTCTTCTGTCCATTCCGGCAACAAGCCCTGCTTTTCTAAATCCTTCACGACATACGCTGGGTACTCACCTTTTAGAATCGGATCATAGAACCAGTGTGTCGCGTATTCATTCGCATGTACTTCGGCTTGTTTGTTCTCTGGCGCTTCATCGATGCTGAATGCCGGGTTGAAGACGTGGGTGATCCCGATTTCTCCTTCATATCCCGCTTCCTTGAACGCTTCGACTGCGCGAGCGTGAGCGACGAAGACGTTGTGCGTCGTTTGGAAGTACGCTTTTGCATCGCCTGTGATGCCGGGTGGGTGTGCGCCCGTCAAGTAGCCGAGTGAACAGAAAATGACCGTCTCGTTGAAGGTAATCCAGTTGCGAACACGATCGCTGAACGCTTCGAAACAAGTCTTCGCAAAACGCACGAAGGCATCTGCTGTTTCAGGACTACGCCAGCCACCTTGTTCTTCAAGGACTTGTGGTAAATCCCAGTGATAAAGTGTCACGAACGGGATGATCCCGTGCTTAAGGCACTCATCGATCACGTTGTTATAGAACTCAAGTCCTTTTTCATTCACTTCACCTGTGCCGTTCGGGAAGATGCGTGGCCATGAGATCGAGAAGCGATACGATTCAAGACCCATCTCGGCCATCAGACCGATATCTTCTTTGTAACGGTGGTAATGATCGATTGCGACATCCCCGTTCGTCGCTTCAAACGTTTTTCCGGGAATCTTCGAGAAGACATCCCAGTTCGAGACGCCTTTTCCGTCTACGTTCCAAGCACCCTCTACTTGATAAGAAGCAGAAGCAGCGCCGAATAGAAAATCTTTTGGCATTTTCATCGTCTTCACCTCTTATTTGTTTGCGAGTTTGATTGCTTGGTCGAGTACTTTCGTTCCGTTCATCATGCCGTAATCAATCGTGTTGATGACATCGATCGGCACACCTTTTGGTTCACAGATCTGTTTTCCTTTCGAAAGAAGGTATTTCACCTGTGGTCCGAGGAGAGCGACGTCAAGCTCATTGACGTACGTTTCCATCTCTGATTCCGGGTATGCTGCGATGTCTGCTTCTAAGCCGCGCTCCGAGGCAACCGCTTTCATTTTTTCTACTAACATACTCGTCGACATACCTGCCGCACAAAAGAGTCCGATTTTCATCATTATTGATCCATTCCCTTCAATTGGTTGATTTCGTTTTGCATGTTCATCATATATCCGAGCATTTCCTTGACGAGGATCGTGTTCATGAGGTGATCCTGCGCGTGTACCATCAGGACGCCAACGGTTGCTGTCTTGCCTTGTGCTTCGAGTGTGACGAATTTCGTCTGAATGCTATGGGCATCCTTGAGTGTCGCGTCACCTTCTGTAACGGCAGCTTGTGCCTCTTCGACTTTACCTTCTTGCATCATTAACATTGCTTGGTGGTAGCTTGCTTTGGCGTCGCCCGACAAGGCGATCAATCCAAAAATATCTTCCGGGGTAATTTCAATCGTTTCAGAAGTCATGCTGTCTCTCCTTTGTTGTATGGATAACTTAAATTCATAGGTACAAATTCTACAGTTCGATAATAGCATGCGCTTTCATAACGTGTAAACCCTTTCTTTTTAAAAAATTTAAATAAAAAAACACACGAAATTCGCTTCGTGTGTTTCCTTCTTATTTAATATTCGAGACTTTCAGCATCTTCACATGTCGGAAATGATGCGTCGCCCGTGAGACGTCGAAGATCTTCCCATTCGTCAAATAGACCGTATTATCGACGAGTAAGGATGGATCGTTCTCTTTTAATCCAAGCAACTCCGCGTCACTGCTATTCAAGTAATCCGCATAGATGACGCGATCCGCAAATCCGATCGATAGATTTTGATCGTTGCGTAAATACGTATAGATCGATTTTTGAACGATGTTCTCATCGAGATACATGACGAGATTTTTTCGGAAATAAGACGCTTCGATCGAAAACGGGTGATCATCGACGAGACGCAGTCGTTTGACGTAATAGACCGGTGTACCGACCGGACATTTCATGCGTTCCGCGACCTCTTCGTCTGCCTTCGTCTGTTCGAAAGCGAGAACGCGCGTCTCGACCTTCCGTCCACTGAAGTCGCTCGTCAATCCTTGTAGCTTTTCGAGATTAACGTAATCACTCTTATAATGATCGCGGACGAAGACACCGCTCCCTTGCACTTGGTAAACGTATCCTTTATTGACAAGAATCTCGATCGCCTTCCGGATCGTGTTCCGGCTGACATCGAATTTTTGGGCGTATTCGTCTTCCGTCAACAGTTTGTTCGTATGTTGATAGACGTGCTCATTGATCTCGATCTCGATTTGTTCAGCGACATGTTTATACTTCGGAATCAATGATATTCCCCCCTCTATCTAAAATTTGTAGGAATGAATCCGCTACCATTATAGCAGATATGTATTTTGACGATAGGAATAAATGAAAATAAACCCGTCTTCTTGAAGAAGACAGGTCTATTTGAACATGACTTATTCACCAAGTGAAGCTTGGATGAAGTCATGGAAAAGTGCTTGTGGACGTTCTGGACGCGAGATCAATTCTGGGTGGAATTGACACGCGACGAACCATTTGTGTTCTGGAATTTCGATGATCTCAACGAGACGACCGTCTGGGCTCGTACCTGAGAAGACCATGCCGTTTGCTTCGAACTGCTCGCGGAATTCGTTACCGAACTCATAACGGTGACGGTGACGTTCGTAGACGAGCTCGCTTGAGTACGCGGCACGTGCTTTCGTTCCATCTTCGAGTTTACATGGGTAGAGTCCGAGACGGAGTGTACCACCGAGGTCCTCGATGTCTTTTTGTTCTGGCAACAAGTCGATGATCGGGTATGGTGTCGCTGGGTCGATTTCCGCTGAGTGTGCGCCTTCAAGGTTGAGGACGTTACGTGCGAATTCGACTGTCGCGAGTTGCATCCCGAGACAGATACCGAAGAACGGTACGTTGTTCTCACGTGCGAAACGTGTCGCTTCGATTTTCCCTTCGATACCGCGTTCTCCGAATCCACCAGGAACGAGGATTCCGTCTGCTGAACCAAGTAATTCGTTGACGTTTTCGCGTGTCACGTCTTCTGCGTTGATCCAGTCGATTTCGATGTCACTGTTGAAGGCGAATCCAGCGTGTTTCAATGCTTCCGCGACCGAAATGTACGCATCGCGCAATTCGACGTATTTTCCGACGAGTGCGATCTTCGTCGTCTTCTCGAGGTGCGTCACTGTGTGAACGAGTTGTTTCCAAGCCGTCATGTCAGCAGCTGGCGTATCGAACTTGAAGTAGTCACAGACGAGTTGGTCCATGCCTTGGCGTTGTAAGTTGAGTGGTACTTCATAGAGTGTCGATGCATCTTGTGCTTCGATGACTGCTTCCGGACGTGTGTCACAGAAGAGAGCGATTTTATCTTTCATCTCTTGTGGGACTGGGTGCTCCGCACGTAAGACGATGATGTCTGGTTGAATACCGTAGCTACGGAGTTCTTTGACACTGTGTTGTGTCGGTTTCGTCTTGAGCTCACCTGCCGCTGCAAGATACGGAACGAGCGTACAGTGAACGTACATGACGTTTTCTTTCCCGATATCGTTTTTCACCTGACGAATGGCTTCGATGAACGGAAGCGATTCAATATCCCCTACTGTTCCACCAATCTCTGTGATGACGACGTCAGCGCCCGTTTCTTTTCCAGCACGGAAGACGCGATCCTTGATTTCGTTCGTGATGTGCGGAATGACTTGGACCGTTCCACCGTTGTAGTCGCCACGGCGTTCCTTCTTGAGGATCGTCGAGTAGATACGTCCAGACGTGACGTTCGCGTTCTGGCTCAAGTTGATGTCGATGAAACGCTCGTAGTGACCAAGGTCAAGGTCTGTCTCCGCGCCATCATCCGTGACGAACACTTCCCCGTGTTGATACGGGCTCATCGTACCTGGGTCGATGTTGATGTACGGATCGAATTTTTGGATCGTGACATTGAGGCCACGGTTTTTCAAGAGACGAGCGAGCGATGCAGCGGTGATCCCTTTACCGAGTGACGATACGACGCCACCTGTTACGAAAATATACTTTGTCATGTTAAATATTGCTCCCTTCTCTAATTCACATCTCAACAATACAGAGGTGGTAAAAACAAAAAAGCAAAAGTGCCCCCATTGGAATAGGAGACACTTTTGCTGAAATAAGCACGTTGCTTAAAGAAGCCCATGACTAACTTACGTCATTCGGAAAACTTCGTCAAGCCTAATTTTTCAAAGAAAAATTTCCGTGCTCGTTCGTCAGCCGTCAACGAAAAAACTGCCATTTCTATAGGGAAATAGCAGCTGTACAGTTGTGGTTGATCGTGCTTAGACTTCCTCTTCTTCTTCGAAGTCTTCTAAGTCTTCTTCGTCGAGATCATCATCGAGATCATCGATGGCTGCGACTTTTTTGAACGTATCATCGTCTTCGCTGTCGTCAGCTGAATCATAGTCCGCTGTCTTCGCGAATGTATCGAGATCGTCTTCGATCGTCTCGAACTCATCTTCTTCTGCATCATAGTTGAACTCTTCTTCAAACTCATCGAGTTCTCCACGTTGACGCGCTTCGATGACGAGATCCTCATCCGACTTATCGAACGGATACCAAGCGCGGAGTGACCAACGGTTTGCTCCGACGTTGACGAAGTTTCCGTCGATGTTCATGTCTGTATAGAGTTGAGCAAGTTTCTCGAACTTGTCTTCTTCATCTGTAAACGTATGGTACTTTTCGATTTCTGACGTGATGTCATCGAACGTGATTGGCTGTTCGCCAGCTTCTTGCAACATTTCGTTGACGAATTCGATCAGCGAAAGATCAGTAATCTCTTCTTTACTTAAACGGCTGAGGCTCATTGTGACGGCCACTTCCTTTCATTTGCGTTCAATCCATTACTTCTCATTATACGCAAAACGGCTTTTAAAAATCCAGTCTCTATTTAAAAAAAGCTCGAATTGATTCTCGATTCGTGTTTTTCCCACTCCCGAAAAAGGAATATCCAAGGGAGAAGAAGGAGGAATGACAGATGGAGATGACAATCGAACGGGTCAACGATTTTGATGACTTCAACTGGTTACCAATCTTATCAAAGAGTACACAGGAAGGCTATCCCTTCATCGAACGGATGCTACGTGAACGCCGAAATGAAACGTATCGAGAAGACGGAGAAGCAATGTTCGTCGTTTTGTCGCTCTCCGGTCACGTCATCGCGTGCGGGGGTTATATGAAACAAACCGACGCGATTGACGTCGGTCGGATTCGTCATGTCTATGTCTTACCGGAAATGCGACATCACGGTGTCGGTACGCAACTGCTTGAGAAAATCATCCCAGAAGCGCTGTTGACGTATTCCGAGCTCTGGCTCTATACGGACGATGCCAGTACATTTTATGAACGATTTGGTTTTGAGCCGTATACGGCAACTAAGGTGACACATCGACTTTTAAAGCATGCATTCGTCCAACCTTAAGTGTCTTGGATTGACATATCGAGAATCATCGATTAGTTTAAGCGTATGACAAATCAAGTGGATCTATTCAAGGCATTATCAAACGAGGTACGTCTTGATATCTTACGCTGGCTCAAGGATCCCGAGACTCATTTCAATAAGCCGACGGCCCATCTCGCGACGAATCTGTCGGACAAGGGAGGCATTTGCGTCGGAGATATCCAAGAGAAGGCGAACTTATCTCAATCGACCGTCTCCCAATATCTTGCGATGTTGCAAAAAGTCGGATTGCTCGAATCCGAACGTCACGGCAAATGGACGTATTACCGGCGAAATGAAGAAAAAATCCAGGAGCTCGCAGCGTACCTCAAAGGAGAACTTTGATCCGTTCTCCTTGCCTTACATATCGACATTTCTCGATATCTAGATTCGTGAAAGGATGAATTCTGTTGAAAATCGTGTATTACGTACTCGCGTTACTTGCGGGTATCGCTTTAAGTGTCGAAGGGGCCATCTATGGTGAGCTCGGGAACTTCGTCGGAAAACTCGAAAGTAGCTTTTATAATTTCTTCGCCGGTACGATCATCATTGGGCTGATCGTCCTCTTCTTCGGAAAAGGTTCACTCGGCTATACATTTCGCGCACCGAAATGGACCTTGCTCGGTGGTCTACTCGGTAGTATCTACTTGACGATCTTGATCATCAGCATCCCGCTCGTCGGTGTCGGTCTCGCCATGATCAGTGTCATCATCGGACAGATGATTGCCAGCATGGTCATCGAACATTACGGCTGGCTCGGTAGTCCGAAACGTCCGATCAATCGTGACAAGCTGACGGCTTCTGCTTTGATGCTCGTCGCTCTATTTTTCATCTTTTAAGGAGGTTCGCTCGTGAATATTCTATTACTCGGTTTTACATTACTCGGCGGCGTGATGCTGAGCGCCCAGTCCTCGATCAACGGTGCCTTCAGTCAAAAGGCAGGGGCTCTCGAAAGTACGTTCCTGACTTTTTTCACCGGAATGCTGATTCTCGCACTCGCCATCTTGTTCTTTGGTCAAGGGAACGTCTTGCTCTTGCTTGAAGCACCACGTTGGCAACTCAGTGCCGTCTTGTTTGGGGTCAGTTATCTCTTCCTGACGATTCTTGCTGTCCCGCAAATCGGTGTCACGGCAGCTAGTATCGCGACCGTCATCGGTCAACTCGCAGCAGGGATGGTCATCGACCACATCGGTGCATTCGGTGGCGTCGTCGTGCCGCTCGACGGAAAACGTCTGCTCGGTCTGCTTGCGATGCTTGCTGCGCTTTACTTCGTCTATCGCGGGAACACACGCAAAGACGTGTCCGCTTCATCTGATTCGATGGCATCGTGACGATTGTGCTCACGATTCGTTCACGCGCTTTCCTCAGGCGAGACACAAGCCAGTCTCGGCTGTCAGTGACAGCCGACACGGGTCTTGTTTGTCTCTGACAGCGCAATATCTTGCGCTTTTTCCTGTAGGAGTCGCGTGAACAACGTGAGTCCTACTGTTTCTCATGATCTGTCAAATAGAACATAAAAAAACCGAAATGCTGAAGTGGATCTACTTCAGCATTTCGGTTTTTTCGTGTCGAACGATCCGTTGATGAACGTGCAAGACGAAGACTCCTGTGGGAAAAGCGGAATGGGTGAGACCCCGTAGGCGCGAATGCGGCGAGGAGGCTCGCCTTCCGCCCGCGGAAAGCGAAGTCTTGCACGAGAATCAACACTTGTGTTTTATAAATACCTTATTGCCCCAGCTGTTGTCTCTTAAGTAAGCGCAACGCTTCCGTCGCGAGGCGATGATCCGCTTCCTGCGATAAACCGGAAACGGTGATCGTACCGACGACACCGACTCCTTCGATCCGAATCGGGAACGATCCACCGGCATCGGCATAATCAGCTGGCGAAACGGCATACATCGAGTGGTACGAGCGATGTTTACTTTCATTATACCGACGCATGTAGAGCGAGCTATAGCCATGCCGCAAGACGACGTTCGATTTCCGGCGGATCCACTCTTCCTGATCCGGTGCCGTACCGTCGAGCGCCGCGTAATATAAACGCTGTCCATTCCATTTGATTTCAACGGCGATCGATAAGTTCTCCTTCATCGCCCGTCCGATCAATTCATGCCCCATCCCGATCGCTTCCGCATTCGTCAGGGACGTCAGGACGAGTTCGTCCTCTTCCGCTAGCAACACCTTCAATTCTTCCATGCATCCCATTCCTTTCGTAAGAGGCGTCGTCCTTCATCACTGCTGATGCGCACTGCTTCAATCAGACGCATCGTTTTTTCAGCGTCGCGTAAATCGACAGGTACTCGTCCCCCGCGAAGTCCTTCCGCCAACTGTTCATAAAACGTCGCATAACTGCCTGGAAGTGTCGCGAGACGCTCGACTGGCTGATCAGCGATTTGAAGGTAACCGTAGGAATCTACTTCATCTTCACCGAGCTGTTCGTCCACCGGATGACCTTTCGCAAGCCGTCCTTCTTGTGGGTCCATTCCGTATTTAATGTAACTGCCGCGCGTCGCATGAAACTCGAAACGTGGTGTTGGTCCTTGAATGAAGGACGTCGAACGGAGAATGACACGACGCGTCCCGTAATGCAGCATGATGTGGAAACCATCATCGACGACAGCACCGTCACGTTGCAGGTAGACGTCGCCTGTGAGTGCATCCGGTTCTCCGAACAAAGCGAGTGCTTGATCGAGTAAGTGTGAGCCGAGATCAAACAGGATGCCGGCGCCACTTCCCGCTTGTTCCCGCCAGCGTTCCCGAACGACCGGGCGATAGCGATCAAAGCGTGATTCGATGACTTGCCAGTCGCCGATCTCGTTCATTTCCATCAATTGTTCAAGTGTCAGGAAGTCACCGTCAAAGCGACGATTTTGATAGACGGCGACTTGAACGCCGTGTTGTTTCGCTAACGTTTGCAGCGCCAGTGCTTCTTCGATCGTTACGACAGCCGGCTTTTCGAGTAAGACGTGCTTTTTTGCTTCAATCGCTTGTTTTGCCATTTCGAAATGGAGTGCCGTTGGTGTCGTGATGATGACGAGCTCCGTGTTCTCATCCTGTAAGGCTTCAGCAAGTGTCGCGACGACCGTCGCCTCACTGAAATAGCGCGCTACCTGTTCCGGTCGACTGGAGACGACTTGTGTCACTTCAAATGCCGGTAATGCCTGTAAGAACGGAACGTGGAACGTCACCGCTGAAAAGCCGAATCCGACGAGCGTTGTTTGAATCGGGTTCATGTTGTTTCCTCCTCTGTCACGTCGAGATTGACATGATAATGATCTAGTCGTTCTTGCCACGTTGCATCTGGTACTTGATCCGTAACGAGTACATCGATTTGCTCCCAGTCACAGACCTTATGCAAAAAACGCTTATTGAATTTCGTATGGTCTGCGAGGACGATGACACGGGTCGCACTTCGAATCATCGCTTTCTTTACGACCGCTTCTTCGAGTTGTTCCGCAAAAAGTCCTTCTTCCGTCAATCCACATGCTCCAAGAAAAACACAATCAACTTGATAATTCAGGATGTCGTCTGCCGTCTTGATCCCACTCAAGCTACGCGCATGCCGGTCGAAACGTCCTCCCGTGACGTACAGCTCAATATCCGTGCGAGCTCCGACATAGTCTGCGATATCGAGGGAGTTCGTGATGACTTGTAGTGGATAAGGCGGAAGTGCTCGTGCCATCTCAGATACCGTCGTTGCAGCGTCGAGCAATAAGCGATCGTTCGCTTGGACGTGACGCGCTGCACGCTGCCCGATCCGCCGTTTTTCCGGTTTCTCTGTCCGCTGTTCATACGCAAGCGTTCCGCCAGCGCGGACTAATCCATTCTTAACGCGAATGATCTCCCCTTCTTGTTCGAGGGCGATGACGTCGCGACGTGCAGTATCCCGTGAAATCTGATACTCCTGCATCAATTGATCGAGCGAAATTTCAGGACTCGTCTTGATCCATTCCCGCATCTGTTGCAACCGTTCGATTTGCCCCATCGATTCCTGCCTCCTTTTTTCTTTATATTAAGTTTTTTCATTACAATATGCAATTTTAATGCAAATAGTTCAACAGTAATTCGGGTAAATAATAGAAGACAACTACTTTCAGAACGGAGGAATAGATATGCAAACGATGTTGATCACGGGTGCTTCTTCCGGTATCGGTCTTGCGACGGCGCGGCGATTCGCAGACGCCGGATGGTTCGTCTACGCTGGTGTCCGGAGTCCAGACGAAATGACCGTGTCATTACCGACGCTTACCTTCTTGCCGCTCGATGTGACGGATGAAACAAGCGTGAAAGCAGCCGTTCGTCAAATTGAACAAGAAGTCGAACATCTCGACGTCGTGTTCTGTAATGCCGGTCATGGTTTGCTGCGCGCACTCGGTCAAGCGACGAGTTATGAAATCAAGCAACTCTTCGAAACGAACGTCTTCGGTGTCATCCGAACGATCGAAGCTTGTCTCCCCTTACTCAAACAAGCACCGGACGGTAGTCACTTACTTGCGACTTCAAGCGTCAGTGGTCTCGTCGGTCAACCGATGAATGAACTGTATTGTGCCAGTAAGTTTGCGATCGAAGGGCTGTTCGAAAGTCTTGCGACCTACTATAAACCGTACTTCAACATCGACGTCACCCTGATTGAACCAGCCGCCGTCGAGACGAACTTTACCGCAACTGTGCTCGATCAACTCGAACGGACGGGCGGCTTACACGAAGACGACTTCAAACCGATCATCACGGCCTATTTGCAGACGTATCGGACGCGACATGCCGATCGCCAATCGGCAGAAGCTCTGGCTGAGGTGATCTTCGAGGTCGTCCACCGTGACGAACGTCCGTTACGGATCCGGACGACAGAAGCCGATGAACATTTCGTCGCCCATAAGACACATCATGATCCGTCAGGTCTCGAAGGGATCGCCAAAATACGACGGCTGACATTAAATCTCGACTGATTTCCCTTTTTTTGAAATTTCAATCCGCCTAAGTAATCTTCGCCCACTATACTGAGACTATCTACCTAAAAATTATCTAGAAGGGCGGAACGCCATGCCATCCTTGTTTCTTTTTACGATCGTCTATCTGATTCCGACCTTCATCATGTTCTACATGTCGATTGATATATTTTTACGCAATCCATCACGTCCGCAACACCGACTGCTTAGCTTATTCACGTTCGCTTACGGGATGTTGTTCCTTGGTGAATTTTTCCGGAATGCCTCCCCGATCGAGTTTAGTCCGGCATTCGTGACCTACTGGTTCGGAAATGCTGGTCTGATCGTCTTCAGTACATCGCTCCACTTCATCTTTCGCGTCTCGAATTTGTGGAAACGAATGCCACGCTTACTGTACCCATGGATCTTCTATCTGCCGATGGGCGTCGTGTTGACGACATACGTCTTCCAGACGAACGTCATCAACAGTCAGCAATTCACACAGGTCGGACAGTTCATCTACCCTGAATTCAACACACAATATCTAGTGACGATGACGATCGGGAACATCTTCCATCTCCTCGTCATCAGTCTGCTCGTGTACGCACGGACACACTTGAAAGATGCGCGTCGTGGCATTATCAATGTCTTACTCAGTGTCGCGATTCTCGTTCTCGCGTGGGATATCGTCTTCGGCTACTGGTCGTTCTACGGCATCATGCCACCGTATGCCTATATGTATGGCGGTTTGTTCTGGGCAGGAGCACTGGCAATCGCAATGCGCCGATTCGATTATCTCGCGTCCTATCAGAAGCGTTTCGCGACGCTCTACAATTTGAATCCTTCGGCAATCCTGCTGCTCGACCGGGATGGACGAATCGAGAGTGCCAACCCAGCCGCTCATCGGCTGTTTGAGACCGATGACTTAACGGCATGTACGTTTTCGACCTACTTGCCGGATAAAAAACAAGCCGATTGGTCGCTGCATTATATGACGCACTTTTTATCGCAACGTAAGTTCAATGAATTCGAGACGAAGATTTTGACAGCACAACAACAAGAACGCTACGTCGTCATGGATGCCGATTTCGTCTTCATCGAACAAGAGCTGCACGGGATGTTGTTGATTCGTGATATCCAGTCCTTCAAGGAGGCCGAGCAGACGATTCGTTTCTTCGCCTACCACGATCCGTTGACGAAGATTGCGAATCGCCGGAGCTTTTATGAACGTGCGGCGCAAGAGTTACTCGAGCTTGATCATATAGCGATCATCGTCGTCGACCTCGACGGTTTCAAAGCGATCAACGATACGTATGGACATCAAATCGGTGACGCCTTCTTGATTCATATCGCTCGCCTACTAGAACATCATGCGGAACAGAATGGGTTCGCTGCCCGTGTCGGTGGCGACGAATTCTTCTTACTCTATCGTCATCCGTCTGTCGCTATACTCCATGCCTATGCTGCGAACCTGTTGACGTACTTGCAAGACAACCCTTACCGGTTCGCTGAAGAAACCATCGAAATCCGAACGAGCATCGGACTCAGTTACTCACCCAATCATGGCGTCGATCTCGACACGCTGATTCAGCATGCTGACCAAGCGATGTATCGTGTCAAACATGCTGGAAAGAACGATTATTTCATTCATGATACGATGGACTCGACGCAACGATCCTAAAGGAGAGATTCCATGATTTCTGTACTGACGATTTTTTCACGCTTATTCAAGGGATTGCGCCGCGCCTTTCACTTATCTTACTTTCGTGGTCTATTGATTCTCTGCCTGTTGACGCTCGTCTCCGGTACGATCTTCTATAGCACGGAAGAAAACCTGTCGATAGTGGATGCACTTTACTTTTGTATCACGACATTAAGTACGGTTGGGCATCCAACGTTCGTTCCGACGACGACGCTCGGTAAGGTCTTTACGATGGCATACATCACGATTGGCTGCGGGCTGTTCTTAACACTGATTGCCACGTTATCGTATGTCCTGATTAAACAACCGGAGGATGAATAAGGGGGAATGATCCATGCGCCAAGCTGCCATCCAAAATAACTTCGATTGGTGTCGCCTCGTCTGTGAGTCAGCCGGTTGCCGGGTGACAGAAACTGATTCGACCTGGCACGCTCAAGGAAACGTACCAAGCTATTATCCGGAACTGATGGTCCGGCTTCCCCATCAGCGAATTGGTGTCACGGATGTCTACAGTATCAAGGACTGCACGGCAAGCTATGATTTCTCGAGTGCCGGTCTCAGTCATCTGTTCACAGCGGAATGGATGACCCGCCCTGCCATACTCGATCGCCGTGCTCTTCCCGTCGATTGGTCCGTCGTGACGGATCTCGATCAGTTCGCTCGCTTCCAGTCGATCCAGGTAACACCGGAGTTGCCCACAACGTTATGGCAACATCCCGCTGTCCGATTCTTCTATTCGGAGGCGCAACAAGCAAGTTGCATCGCCTACTCGAATCAAGTGACGACCGGACTGACGTACGTCAATTCCGATTACCTCGACGAACGCTTATGGGATGATATCGCACGTTTGAGTTCAGCACATTTTCCCGGTCAATCGCTCGTCGGTTACGAGTATGGCGATCACCTGATCACAGCGCTTGAAGCCGGCTTTGACGACGTTGGTCCACTCGCGATCTGGATTCGCACGACGCATGATCACACATGAAAAAACCGAACCGATTCCCTTCCTCTTGACGAAGATGAATCGGTTCGGTTTTTTTTACATCAAGCGGCTAATGAATGCCGTTGCAATCCCGAAGTAGACGAGGAGCGATAAGATATCGTTCAACGTTGTGATCAATGGTCCGGATGCGATTGCTGGGTCAATCTTTAGGCGATGTAAGATGAGCGGAATGATCGTTCCAGCAAGTGTCCCGAAGATCAACGTGATGACGAGCGAACTGCCGACGACAAGACCTAAGACGGCACTCCCTTGCCAGACGTAGGCAATGATGGCGATCAAGATACCACAAATGACACCAATGATTAAACCAACCCAGAGCTCCCGTAGGATCAACCGAGTCGCGACCCGCTTATCGACTTCACGCGTGATCAATCCGCGGACGACAACCGCGAGCGATTGGGTACCAGTATTTCCGGTCATACCAGCAATCATCGGCATGAAGAAGGCGAGCGCGACGACTTTTGAGAGCGTCTCTTCGAACTGACTGATGATTGATCCGGAGACGAGCCCGATGAACAGTAGCAAGACGAGCCACGGTAAGCGACGGGTCGCAGCAATCCACGGCTTCGTCTCGAAATCAATCGATTTACCGGATGCCGAGAGTTTCTCGATGTCTTCGTTTGCTTCTTCCCGTAAGACGTCAAGCGCATCATCGACCGTGATCAATCCAACGAGAATGTCGCCCTCGACGACGGGTAACGAGACGAGATCATAGCGTTCGAACAATTGCGCGACTTCTTCTTGGTCGGTCTCTGCCGCTACCCGAATCACCTTCGTCTCCATGACGTCACTAATCCGTTCCGTGTTTTCAGCTAAGATGACATCCCGGTATGAGATGACACCAACGAGTTCACTGAGTTGATTGACGACGTAGACATAGTTGATCGTCTCCGAATATTCGATGTAGTCGCGCATCTTCTCGACTGTCTCACCGACCGTGAAATCCTCTCCGACCCAGATGAACCGGTTCGTCATCAAGCGCCCTGCCGTTTCCGGTGGATACGTCAAGAGATTGCGGACGATCAGAGCCTCGTCCGTCCGCATGCTTCCAAGCAAGCGGTCGGTCTCTTCCGGTCCAAGTTCCTCGAGTAAATCCGCGACGTCATCGTTCTCCATTAAATCGAGGACGTGCCCGGCACGCTCGACGTCTAAACGACGTAAGACGGCGAGACGTTGCTCCCCTTCGAGCTCCTCGAGGACATCCGCCAATCGCTCGTGATCCAGATAGTCGAGGAGTCGTGCCTGATCGTCTTCGCCCAACTCTTCATACACTTGCGCGATATCATACGGATAGACCTCTTCGATGACTTGCTGTGCTTGCTCCCGCTTTTCCTTCGCGAGCGCATCGAGCAATAACCACTTCCATTGTTGTTCTGCTGTCTGACGCAATCTCCTCACCCCCATTACGATTCTGCCTTTTCATCTTAGCACGAGTTGATTCGCGATCGATATCGAAAAACAGTTGACATCTGTTTCCTACGGCTTTAAAGTTTGCCTTAAGGAAACATTATTTGTAGACCGAATCTTTATCCAGTAATTGGAGTTAAAATTTTTACCCTATTTTTTGCCCTAAGGAAACTTTCCTTCTATACACCACAAAACCAAAGGAGTGATCATTCATGTACGCCCTTGACGTTGATCGTCTCACCGTCTCTTATTTTGATACCCATGCACTCGACGGAGTGTCCGTTCGCCTCCCGGTCGCTTCGTTGATTGGCATCATCGGACCGAACGGTGCTGGTAAATCCACATTCTTAAAAGCCGTCCTCGGTCTGATCCCGGCTCGTATCGAGCAGTTACGCGTGCTCGACCAATCACTCGAAGACGTCCGGTCACGCGTCGCTTATGTCCCACAACGAAGTGCAATTGATTGGGATTTCCCGGTTCGTGTGCAGGATGTCGTGTTGATGGGCTGTTATCCGAAGCTCGGCTTATTCAAACGACCATCGAAAGCACAAAAAGCGTTCGCCATGGATTGTCTCGAACGCGTCGGTATGTCCGATCATGCTGAACGCCAAATCGGTGAACTGTCAGGCGGACAGCAACAACGGGTCTTTCTGGCGCGTGCCCTTGCCCAAGAAGCAGAGCTACTATTGCTGGACGAACCGTTCGTCGGCATCGATGTCGCGAGTGAGCAGATGATCATCGAGCTCTTACGGACACTCCGAGCCGAAGGGCGGACGATTGTCGTCGTCCACCATGATTTGCATAAAGCAGAAGACTACTTCGACACATTGATGCTGTTGAACAAACAACTAATCGCTGTCGGTCCGCCGTCTGATATCTTGACACCGGAATGGCTCGAACCAGCGTATGGCTTACCGCTATTCGAACGACGCAAGGAGGGACGAGGATGACGTTCATCGAGGCATTACTTCAGTATGAATTCTTACAAAAAGCGATGATCACCGCCGTCATGGTCGGCATCATCTGTGGTGTGATCGGCTGTTTCATCATCCTTCGCGGAATGTCGTTGATGGGGGATGCAATCTCGCACGCCGTTTTACCTGGTGTTGCGATTTCCTATCTACTCGGAATCAACTTCCTGATCGGTGCTGTCGTGACGGGTCTCGTGACCGCACTCGGAATCGGCTTCGTTAGCCAGAACAGTCGCATCAAGAACGATACGGCAATCGGAATCATGTTCACATCCGCCTTCGCCCTCGGGATCATCCTGATTTCGTTCTTGCGTAGCAGTAGCGATCTCTATCACATTCTGTTTGGTAACGTCCTCGCGGTCCGTCCGAGCGACATGTGGATGACCGTCATCATCGGATTGATCGTCCTCGGTGGAATCTTCTTGTTCTACAAAGAGTTGCTGATCAGCTCGTTTGATCCGACGATGGCGCAAGCCTATGGACTATCGACGCGTTGGATTCATTACGGACTGATGACGTTACTAACACTCGTCACCGTCGCTTCACTTCAGACCGTCGGCATCATCCTCGTCGTCGCGATGCTGATCACACCGGCAGCGACCGCGTATTTACTGACGAACCGCCTCTCACGGATGCTGTTCCTAGCGGGAGGCTTCGGTACGTTGTCCGCCATCATCGGACTGTATTTCAGCTTTACCTATGATCTATCTTCCGGTGCGTCGATCGTCCTCGTCGCGACGACGTTGTTCGCCCTCGTCTTCGTCTTCTCACCACGTCACGGTCTGATGCGTCACCGGAAACGAAAGGAGTCTACTGTATGAAAGTAAAACTTTTTCTGTTCGTCCTCCTCAGCACGGTCTTGCTTGCTGCTTGTTCGACACCTGCAGAAGATAACGGGAAGCTGAAGGTCGTTGCGACATATTCGATTCTCGCTGACCTCGCACGTGAGGTCGGTGGTGAACATGTCGATGTCCACAGCATGGTCAAGATCGGGGCAAACCCGCACGAGTATGATCCACTTCCGGCAGACGTACAAGCGATGGCAGATGCTGACGTCGTCTTCTACAACGGGTTGAACCTGGAAGCCGGCGGTGCGTGGTTCGATAAACTCCGGGCAACGACTGGCAAAGACGCGTCTGACGCACCAGTCTATCGTTTAAGCAAAGGCGTCGAACCGAAATACCTGACGACGAAGGGCAAAGAATCGGAGACTGATCCGCATGCGTGGCTCGATATAAGCAATGGGATTCGCTACGTCGAAAACGTCAAGCAGGCATTAATCAAGGAAGATCCGAAGCACAAAGCCGACTACGAAAAAAATGCCGATGCCTATATTAAAAAATTGCAGACGCTTAATCAGGAAGCGAAAAAGCAGTTTGCCGCTATTCCGAAAGCAGAACGTCATCTCGTCACGAGCGAAGGAGCCTTCAAATACTTCGGAACTGCCTATGACGTCAAAGCGGATTATATTTGGGAGATCAACTCAGATAATCAAGGAACTCCGGCTCAAGTCCGCCGGATCGTCGATACGATCAAGGAGCAAGATATGCCTGTCCTGTTCGTCGAAACGAGCGTCGATCGGCGGAGCATGGAAACCGTCTCAAGGGAGACTGGTGTTCCGATCGGTGGTACTCTCTTCACCGACTCACTCGGTGCACCGGGTAAGGATGGCGACACCTACTACAGCATGATGCAAGCAAACATCGAGACGATCACGGAAGCACTCGCCAAGTAAGCGTCAACAAATCGTCACGCCTTCTCGATACGTCTTTCCTTATAATGAAGGCAAGACGATGAAAGAGAGGCACATTATGCAAACAGGACTATATCGTTACGCCTTTCCCCTTAGTATCAGCCTGTTGCTCGCTGCATGCGGAACAGCTGATCAAACGGGTGCTCCAAAAACAGAACAGACGAATCACGGAGATCATGCGGACCATGCCAGCCACGGTGCTGGTGATCAACTCGAGAAGACCGCGGGACCAGACACGTTACCCGCTTTTCTGAACGAACAGGATGAGTCGATCCAGACGATTTACCGCTCCGTCGCTAAACATCCTGATCTCT
This sequence comes from Exiguobacterium sp. s161, assembly GCF_018619045.1. Classification (NCBI taxonomy): domain Bacteria; kingdom Bacillati; phylum Bacillota; class Bacilli; order Caryophanales; genus Exiguobacterium; species Exiguobacterium sp. s161. Next base: position 37,162 of record NZ_JACSNH010000001.1, on the reverse strand, counting down.
TGAAGAAGATGCCTTGTTATTGTGGTTGCGGTGAATCTGCTGGTCATACAAGCAACTATGACTGCTTCATCGAGGAGCAGACTGCTAGTTCCACGACCTGGACGACGCACGGCATCACGTGCGGCACGTGTCTCGATATCGCAGCACAGTCGATTGTCGCTTATCAAAAAGGTAGCTCCGTCAAGGAAATCCGGACTGCCATCGATCAAGCTTATAAAAAGACCGGTGTCACACCGACGCCAACTCCGGCACTCTAATAAACAGTCCGCCCTCCTCGCGATGAACGTCAGGAAAGGCGGACTGCTTTTTTTATGTTCTTTTTTCTGTCTCATGTGGAGCGCATTTGACTTCCAGCACGCAAAACGAGCGGTCGACCCGACAACAGCTCATCCAGTTGATAGTACGTATGTGCCCGAATCGGTCGATCCGTTCGTGGCAGGTGACGGAGTTCGTATGCTACTTCGAGTAAGTAAAATTTGTATTCCTCCCCTTCATCAAAACCGAAGCTTGCGCGCCGTTCTTCGATATACGCAAGGACACGCTCCTGTTGCGAGAACGAGAGCCGCTGGACTTGTGGGGCAAGTGCCTCGTGCGGAGAGAGCACGATTTCCCGCTCCGTGCGATACAGTCGATGCATGACGCCACCACTTTGACGCAAGGCAATCAAACGCGCGGGTCGATATGGACGTGGGTGCGGATGCGCATGGACGAGGTAACGTTCAATCGTGACTTGAGTCGGTCCTGCCGGTAGAGAGATGACGTCATACATACAAAATCGCTCCTTCTCAAAAAATAATAGCTACTCTCATATGCTACCATATCTATCCAGCATTCTTACGTTGACGACAGAAGGGGAATCCGTTTTCAAAGTTTCGCAATTGGTTTTAAGACCGAGCGGGGGTGGAACAGATGGAGAGAAACGATTCCTATCTGGAAAGGATGATTGTCGATGTCGAATATGTCCGCTGTCGGTTTCCACCGACACTTACCACTAACGGAACAAGAGAGTCTGATTGATTTAGAACTGCCACGCCCGGAAGCAACCGGACACGATTTATTGGTTGAGATCAAAGCCGTATCGGTTAACCCGGTCGATACGAAAGTCCGTGCTCACGGGAAAGACGAAGACGCCCCGAAGGTCATCGGTTACGATGCAGCCGGAGTCGTCGTTGAAGTCGGCGATGATGCCTCCCTCTTCCAAGTCGGTGATGAAGTCTATTACGCCGGTGCGATTCAGCGCCCTGGGTCAAACAGTGACTTCCAACTCGTCGATGAACGGATCGTCGCCAAAAAGCCGGAACGGTTGACGTTCAGTGAAGCCGCTGCTCTCCCGTTGACGACGCTGACAGCTTACGAAGCATTGACCGATCGTCTCGGATTGACGTTTGATGCTAAGTCGAATCTCGAGAAGACGATTCTCATCATCGGAGCCGCTGGTGGTGTCGGTTCAATCGCGACACAACTCGCAAATCACGCTGGACTAACTGTCATCGGAACGGCGTCACGCGACGAGACGATTGAGTGGGCGAAGGAACACGGTGCACATCATACGATCAATCACCACGAGGCATTCCGTCCTCAGCTGGAAGCCCTCGGCTACAAATACGTCGACTATATCTTCTGTCTCAATGCGACGGACCAACATTTTGAGACGATGGTCGATGTAATTGCACCGCAAGGGAAAATCTGTAGCATCGTCGAGACAGATCAAAAACTCGATTTAAGTGCGCTCCAACAAAAGAGTGCGACGTTCGTTTGGGAGTTCATGTTCACGCGTCCGCTGTTCGAGACAGAGGACATGATCCGCCAACATGAGATTCTGACGCAAGTCGCAGCATGGATCGAAGAGCATACACTCGAGACGACGGTCACACAGACGCTAATCGGCATGAATGCCGACAACCTAAAAGAAGCACATCGTCTTGTCGAAAGCGGAAAAACGATTGGGAAGATTGTCGTCGAACATCATTAATGGGCATCGGAGCAGGATGGGAGTAAGATCCCGTTCTGCTTTTTTGTCGTTCTTTGTTTTCTTTGTGAACCTGAATCTCTTACTTTGAAGATAATTTAAGCATTATGACTATATTTATTCGTCTAAAAAATGTACGATTACGGTAACAAATATTCCAATGTAATACATCTAATCGACGCTTGATACACATAGACAAAGGAGCATCCATAATCCATATGCGAAAATGGTTCAATCAAAAGATCAGCCGACAGATCATGTCGTCGTTTTATCTCATTCTTATCACACTATCGATCTCTTCCCTGGCTGCTTATTTTTACACGAACCACCAAGTCACGGATGCGAAACAGGAGCTCGATGCGATCAGCTTACGTGAAGATCGAGCGACGAAACTTTGGGACGATTGGCAGTCCCTTCAATACGAGATGCGGGGCTATATCGTCTTCGGTGACGATGCCGTGCTCGACGTGATTGATGAAAAAAAAGCCTCACTTGAACAACAGACCGCTTGGTTTGAGAAAAATCGTCTCTACAAAGCGGATCAAATCTATGCGTCTGATATCCGGTCGCTCTATAACTCGTATACGAACTTCGTCATGCCAAGCTTGATTAAATATGTTCAAGCGAAGCAGTCAGGCACGATCGACGAACGTTTCTTGCAGATGCCGAGTCTGAAGGCGATGATGCCAGAAGTGCCACGGGACCCGAACCGGAAATTCAAGATGAATGCCTCGAATAGTGAGACGATGCGTAAAAGCGTCAACACGATGGAGAGCACGTTCACGAACTACCGGAGTAGTCTCCGTGCGAAAGAACTTGGTGCAAAAGAACAACTCGTCACCCAGACGAAGTATGCTGAGTGGATTTGGCTCGTCAATTTGCTCGTCCTATTCCTTGTTATCTTGCTGATCGTCCGCCCGTTCATCGAACGGACGACGCGACAGATCCATCTTCTTAGCAAGGAGAGTAAACTTCTTGCAAGCGGTGAGCATACGTTACCGTTGATTCCACTCAACCGTGCTGACGAGATTGGTGAATTGAGTAAATCGTTCCATCAGATGGCGACAGCTTTGATTGAAAACAAACATCAATTGATGTCAACGAACGTCAATCTCGAAGATGCCTTAAAACTGACGCAACGGAACGAGTCCCACTTGCGTCTACGGAATCAATTGACGGAGACACTGGCGTCGCGCGATAGCATCAGCGCTTATCCTTCTGTCATCCAAAAGATGGTTGAGATCACGCAGTCTGATCAAGGCGCACTGATCTTTAAAGAAGGAACAAAAGTCATCGATATCGTCTTTTATCCACAGACACCGCTCACAGTCGAGGATTGGATGCCAACGATTAAGCCGTTATTGCGTGAGTCGCGACAAGATAAACGACCGCATACACAGTTCGAGGACGAAGTCGCACGCGCTGTCACACCGGTTCTTGATCCGAGTCAAAATGAGATCATCGCCTATATCTTCTTGTCCCGCGATCAGGATCGGTTTGATCGTTACGAACAGGAAGAACTAGCCGCCTTCGCGCGCCAACTGGCATTGTCACTCTTGCGGATGCGGACGTTCGACGAGATTGAACGTGAGCGGGAAAAAACGGCGCGACTATTGAACTCGATTCGTGAATCGATCGTCTATATCGAACCCGAAGGCGATATTCAATTGATCAACCGACCATTGCTCGATCTGTTTGACCATCCGGTTGATGACAGTATCGATGAGAACGGACTGATGAACATCACTCCGTCTGTCGTCCAACTTAAGCATCGCGTCGACCAACTACCGGAATTCGAACGTTACTTGAAAAAGACGTTCGTTCAGCGTGAAATCGGTGAAGGAATCACCTTCTCAATCGATCACGAGCGACGCTTCATCAAGACGTATTCCGAGAGCATTCATTATGGTGGACAGTTCCGCGGGATTCTACTCGTCTTACGTGACGTGACGAACGAAGTCGAGATTGACCGGATCAAAAACGAACTCGTCTCGACGATCTCGCACGAACTGCGGACACCACTCTCGTCGATCTATGGCTTTACTGAGCTGATGATTCAGCGTGACCTGCCACCGAAGCGACAGAAGAAGTATCTCGAAGCGGTCCATTCGGAAACAGAACGTCTTTCGCTGTTGATCAATGACTTCCTCGACCTGCAACGGATGGAAGCAAACCGTCAGGAATATGAGATGGCACCGTTTGATATCGTCGCGATGATTCGGGATTTGAAACAGTTGCATAGCCTGTCGTCGTCTTCCCACGCGATTGAAATATTCCGAAACGTCGAACCGCTGATCGTCGAAGGGGATGCGAAGAAGATTCGCCAATTGTTCAGTAACCTGATCAACAATGCGATCAAATACTCACCAGCTGGTGGAACGATCGATATCCAACTGACGCGACACGCGTCACGTGTCACCGTCGCGATTCAAGATGAGGGTATCGGGATTCCTGCTTCTGCGATGAGTAACTTGTTCCAAAAATTCTATCGTGTCGACAATTCGGACACCCGTCAAATCGGCGGTACTGGTCTTGGGCTCTCAATCTGTCGCGAAATTGCGCGTGGGCATGATGGAGAAATCCATGTCGAGTCGATCGAAGGACAAGGTTCGACGTTCACAGTCGAACTTCCGTTGACGCAAAATACATGATGCATATGAAAAAGCGCCAGAATGCGAATCAGCATTCCGGCGCTTTTTGAATTAGGTAATGTTATGAGTTGAGACGGCTTGCCACTTCAATCGTCCGTTTCGCTTGATGGCGCACGGCTGGTTCGACCGATTCGACCATGTTGCCGTCTTGGTCGACAGTGACCGATGTACCATATGGATTTCCGCCCGCTGCGAACAAGACAGGATCCGAATAACCTGGTGCTGCAACGATTGCACCCCAGTGGAACATCGTCGTATAAACTGCGAGAACAGTCGCTTCCTGACCGCCATGCGGATTCTGTGCCGACGACATCGCACTGACGACTTTATTAACGAGTTTGCCTTGTGCCCACAGTCCGCCTGTCGTGTCGAGGAACTGTTGGAATTGTCCTGGGACATGACCGTAACGTGTCGGGACGCTAAAGATAATCGCATCTGCCCAGTCGAGTAGATCCCGTGTCGCTTCTTCGATATCACGTGTGGCATCCGCATGCTTTTGCCACAATGGGTTCGAAGCAATCGCTTCTGCTGGGGCTGTCTCCTTGATTTTCGCAAGGCGGACTTCTGCTCCTGCCGCTTCTCCCGCTTCTTTTGCCCATGAGGCAAGTTGATGGTTCGTTCCGGTTGCGCTGTAATAGATGACCGCTAGTTTCACGTTTGACATGACTTCGCTCCTTTTTTAAAAGACAGTGACGGACGATGGACGTACACGCTTTCTATTCCCGCTTTCTGCGCAAATTAACGTCAATTGTTTGAATTCAAGAGGAAATATAGACCAATTTTTCGACTACATCATGGAACAAGCGAACATGGCTGTCCACATCTGGGCGTTCCACCATTAAACGTTTAGGGTAAAGAACGTGTGACGACACACGTAAGGAGTACTGACCATGGCGATTCGCTACACCCTTTATCTGTTACTCGGCATGCTGAAGTTCATGCTGTTTAGTTACTTTACAAAGACCGATCTTTCGCTCCATTTAACACTCATGAACCTGGCCGGGATGCTGATCCTGTCGAGCTGGACGTTACTGATTCCGTGGAATAAACGCCGCTGGGTCTGGCTCGGTCTACTGCTCGCGCACAGTTTTCTACTGGCTTCCGACATGTGGTACTATCGTTACTTCGAGGACTTTCTCTCCGTCTCGCTCCTCTCACAGATGACGCAGATGAGTGACGTCAGTAGCGGCTTCACCGCCTTGATCGTACCGCAAGACTTCCTCTTGTTCGCTGATAGTTTGATCTTTGTACTACTGCTTTTTGTTTTCCACAAACGACCGGAAGTGACGACGAAGCAAACACGACGCCGGACGGCGGGAATCCTTGCAGTCAGTGGTATCGTCTTGTCTGCTTCGCTACTGACGTACCGGACGCTAACGGAAGAGCGTCAACCGACGGCAACGATCTCCGATATGCGTGACTACTACCTGTTTGGCTTTTGGGGTTATCACGGATGGGATGTGTTTAAAGGCGTGACTGGACGACCCGGCGACGGACTGACGGCACAGGAACAACAGCGCATCAATCAAAAGGAACAGACGAATCCAACGGGTCCGAAGCAGACGCCAAATATCATTCTGGTGCAGCTCGAGTCGTTCCAGGCTTCAGTCATCGACCAGACCATCAACGGTGAAGAAGTGACGCCGAACCTGAATCAATTGAAGAAGGAATCACTCTACTTCTCGTCGTTCTACCACCAGACGCATGAAGGACGAACTTCGGACGCTGAGTTCATCACGAACACGTCACTTTATCCATTAAAATCAGGCTCTGTCTATACGCGATATCCGACGAATGAATTCGAGCCGCTCCCTGCATTACTTGAGAAAAACGGATACGATACGGCAGCGATGCATGCCTACGAAAAAGGCTTCTGGAATCGTGACGATGTCTACAAGAACATCGGTTTTAAGCACTTCTTCAGCCAAAAGGATTATTCAAAAGAGAAGAAAATCGGCATGGCACTGAACGATCAACAGTTCTTCCTCGAATCGATTGATCACATGGAGACGTTGCAAGAACCGTTCTTCTCGTTTTTAGTCGCGCTGACGAGTCATACACCGTATGAAATTGACAAGGAAGACCAGACGCTTGATCTATCTGGTTATGAGGATCCAATGCTGAAACGGTATTATCAGACCGTCCATTACGTCGATACCGGTGTCGGAAAGATGATCGACGAGTTGAAACAACGCGATCTTTGGGATCAGTCTCTCGTCATCTTTTATGGCGATCACGATAGTGGACTTGTCAATGAAGACAGCGAGATGCGCAAAAAAGCGGATATCTCGTCCCCGGTTGCTGCCTTTGAACTCGAGCGCCGCATCCCACTCTTCATCAAAAAACCCGACCAGCAAACCGGTCGGGTCATGAAAGAGAATGGCGGACAGATCGATATCGCACCAACAATCATTGATCTATTGAATCTTAAGACGTCCTATATGATGGGACAATCCCTCGTCGATGATCAACCGAATCTGACCGGCTTCCGTGATGGTTCGTTTCGCTACAAGGACTATTACTATGAAGCGGATTTGACGAAAGCATCCGGTGAAGGCACCTGCTATGACGTCTCGACAAAAAAGAAAGTTGAGCTGAAGTTCTGTCGAAATCAAGTCAAGGATGTGAGTAAGCAGTTAAAGCTGTCGGATAAGATTATTGAGGAGAATGAACTGGAGTAATCAAAGGACATCTGATTTTCTTAAAATAAACAAGCCTGACTTCTCACTAGACGTGAAGAAGGTCAGGTTTGTTTATTGATTGTTATCTCCACCTATCCTCGAGCCCATCAATAGCAAGTAAAATGGTCTTCGATCCATTGCCATTCTTCGTCAAACAAGACTTCTCTTTTTGTTTGAATGATCCAATGAAATAATTTAGGAATCGCCTGATGGGAATGCTGGTATCGATGTAAAAATCGAAGAGCGATTAGGACTTCATCTGTTTGTATTTGTCGCGTTCGCTTCAATAATATTTGTACACGTTTGATCACCGGTTCAATCGCTACTTCATCACCATGTCGCTCGATTGCGACTAACGCATACTCTCTCACATTGCTAGATCGATCTTTTAGTCCATGCAAAAATATCGAAAGATCTAACCCATTTCCAAGTTCACTTAGCGTTGCTAAAGCCGAATGTCTCACGTCTCCTCGAGAATGATCCAACAAAGGAGTCAAATAAGGAACGGCTCGCTCTGTTCCAATCGTGGCTAAAACAAAATTAGCACTCATGATATCAAAAGAGTTATTTGATGTCGTAATCAAACGAATTAGCACATCCTCTGCTATCTCATCTCGACAGGCTCGCAATGCTTGAATCGCAGCTTCTCGAACTGACGACCGAGAATCGTCTATATATTTTACGATTCGTTCTGTATCAGGAATGCATTGCTGTTTTGCTAGTTCTTCCAAAATGCTTTCGAGAAGACTCGGCTTTGTCTCTTGCTCCAGTTTTTCAAGCAGTAACATCCCTGCACGAACATCTCCCGAATTCACACCAATCGTCCCAATCATAAAATAAAGATGTTGTTTTTGTTCTGCTTGTTTCACTTTATCGAGTAAATCGTTCAATATCGGAAGCATCTTCGCGTCCCTAAATTGACGGACTCTTGCATAAGCTAAGTCGGATGGTGAGCCTTCGTTCGTATAGCACTTCAATTCTTCATGATAGAGGTATTCTTCATCAGACATCTGTTCAACTAAATATAAAATCTCATCGTCCTTCATATTTTGTAGTTGCTCCTTAACCCTTTAAATATCTATTTAACTTTGTTCTAAAGCAAACTGAATTAATTGATACGATAGCCAGAACATTAAGCATCCTATTCCAAAATCTAGTACTTTCCACGCTTTTGGTTGTTTAAACACAGGAATGAGCCATCTCGATCCATATCCTAATCCAAAAAACCAGACAAATGAGGCAATCAAAGCTCCGATCAAGAAATTGACTTTTTGATCAAATGTCAAAGTCCCAGCTATACCACCAATGATGACGACCGTATCTAAGTAGACATGTGGATTTAAAAGTGTAATCGCTAATGTGAGTAAGATCGTTTTGTGAATAGGCATGATTTTAGAATCTGTTGAAACATTCATTGTATGTGATGACGAAAATGCACTACGAAAAGATTTAAATCCATACAAGAGAAGAAACAGTCCTCCAACAATCGCAAGTCCAATATTTGCAAACGTATTATTCTTAATGACGGTACCAACTCCCAGTACGCCCGCACACATCAACAACACATCGCACAAGAAACATACTAGCGCCACCCAGAAAATATTGTTTTTAAGTAAACCTTGTTTAAGGACGAACGCATTTTGAGCGCCGATTGCGACGATGAGTGTACCCGAGGTTACTATGCCTTTTAAAATTTCATTCACTTGACGTCTCCTCTCTCGTTATCGCTATCTTTATTTTTAAATTGATGAATACTGTTTATGTAATTCTTTCAACTATTAAGTATACTATCGCAAACAAAAAGTACCGAACCCTATTTACTAGGATTCGGTACTTTTAGATGAAATGTCTTACATCATGCCGCCCATTCCACCCATGCCGCCCATATCAGGCATTGCAGGAGCAGATCCGGCTGGTTCTGGTTTATCGGCGATGACGGCTTCCGTCGTCAAGAACATCGCTGAAACGGACGCTGCGTTTTGAAGTGCTGAACGCGTTACTTTCGCTGGATCGACGATTCCTGTCTCGATCATGTCGACATACTCGTCCGTTGCCGCATTGTAGCCCATTCCTGGCGCTTCATGCTTGAGACGCTCGACGATGACCGAACCTTCTTGACCTGCGTTTTCCGCGATTTGACGAAGCGGTGCTTCAAGTGCGCGAAGCACGATGTTGACACCTGTTGCTTCGTCACCTGTTGAGACCGACAGAATCGATTCGACGGCTTTCTTAACGTGAATGAGAGCTGTTCCCCCACCTGCTACGATACCTTCTTCGACCGCTGCGCGTGTCGCGTTAAGTGCATCTTCAATCCGGAGCTTGCGTTCTTTGAGTTCTGTCTCGGTTGCTGCCCCGACTTTGACGACTGCTACGCCGCCTGCGAGTTTCGCCAGACGCTCTTGTAATTTCTCACGATCGAAGTCACTTGTCGTCTCTTCGATTTGCGCACGGATCGTACCGACACGTGCTTCGATCGAATCCCCGTGTCCGTGACCTTCGACGATTGTCGTGTTGTCTTTTGAGACGACGACTTTCGACGCGCGACCGAGTTGCGTGATTTGTGTTTCTTTCAGATCAAGACCGAGGTCTTCTGTGATCAATTCTGCGCCTGTGACAATTGAAATGTCTTCAAGCATTGCTTTCCGGCGGTCACCAAAGCCTGGTGCTTTGACTGCTACCGCGTTGAACGTACCACGGAGTTTGTTGACGACGAGTGTCGCCAGTGCTTCGCCTTCAACGTCTTCTGCGATAATAAGGAGTGGTTTGTTTTGTTGAACGACTTGCTCGAGGACTGGAAGAATCTCTTGGATGTTCGAGATCTTTTTGTCCGTGACGAGGATGTACGGGTTCTCAAGGACCGCTTCCATCTTATCTGAATCCGTAATCATGTATGGTGACGCGTAACCACGATCGAACTGCATGCCTTCGACGACGTCGAGTTCTGTCGTGAAGCCGCGTGATTCTTCGATCGTGATGACACCATCTTGACCGACACGTTCCATCGCTTCTGCAATCAATTGACCAACTTCTTCGTCTGCTGCTGAGATTGCTGCGACTTGGGCGATTGCTTCTTTACCTTCGATTGGTTTTGCGATCGTGTGCAACTCTTCGACAGCGCGACGGACCGCTTTTTCGATTCCTTTACGGATGACCATCGGGTTTGCGCCCGCTGTAACGTTTTTAAGACCTTCACGAATCATCGCTTGTGCGAGGACTGTCGCTGTTGTCGTACCATCCCCTGCGATCTCATTCGTTTTTGAGGCAACTTCTGCAACGAGTTTTGCACCCATGTTCTCGAAATGATCTTCGAGTTCGATTTCTTTTGCGATCGTCACACCATCATTCGTGATGAGTGGTGAACCGAACTTCCGCTCGAGGACGACGTTGCGTCCTTTTGGTCCGATCGTGACTTTGACTGCATCCGCTAATGCGTCGACCCCGCGGAGCATTGCTCGACGTGCTTCTTCACTGAATAAAATGTCTTTTGCCATGACTGAAATCCCCCTTTAGATGATTGACTGAATTACTCGGCTACTGCCAAAATATCGCTTTCGCGTAAAATTAAGTATTCATTGCCGTCGACTTTGACCTCTGAACCGGCATATTGTGCATAGATGACGTGATCTCCGACACTCACTTCAAGTGGTACACGTACGCCTTGCTCTGTCACACGGCCTGTACCGACAGCGACGACTTTACCCTCTTGTGGTTTTTCTTTCGCTGACCCAGGAAGAACGATTCCTCCGAGTGTTGTTTCTTCTTTTTTAACGACTTCGATCACGATGCGATCACCAAGTGGTTTTAACATGCGAAACATCCTCCTTGAAAATGACTGTTTTTTAGCACTCACTTTAGTTGAGTGCTAACATATTTTTATCTTATACGCTTTCTCTTCTGAATTCAAGCCTGAACCTTTATCCGTTTTCCCGAAATCGACACCTTTGAATCATCGTCAATCGTGCGCCAAGACCGTTTGTTTGTTACAATCGGGACAGTACCTTCATTACAAAGGAGTTGTGTCCTGTACGATGAAAAATCCAATCAGTCTGCCTTTCGTGATGGCGGAGAAGTGGCAAAAGCGTCACGTCATTCCGATCATCATCTATCTGATCGTCCAATTGGTTCCGGGTTCGTTCCAGTATTTCCTTCCGAAAAACGTCATTGCTGACGTCGCCGGTTGGTGGCTTGCGATCGGCTTCACGGTCGCCGTCATCGTCTCCTACTACTGCCTGCGTCCCGATTGGCAGAAGTGGAAGGCAGAGGGACGTCAAACCGATCCGATGGATACGTTGAAATGGATCGGAATCGGGATCGTGCTCCTGTATGCGCTCTTGATCAGCGTCAACTTGATCGATGCCTGGATGGCAGGCGGGATCGAGAATGTCGCGAAATCGCAAAATACGGATCAGATCATCCAAGCGATCCAAGTCATCCCACTCCTTCAAGTCATGGTCGTTCTGCTCGGACCGATCATGGAAGAGTTCTTGTTCCGGCATATCCTGTTCGGGAATCTCTCCTCGAAGCTCGGTTTCTTCTTCAGCTTCATCTTGACGGGTGCCTTGTTCGGACTGATTCACCAAGACAACAAATTTTTAATCTATGTCGCGATGAGTTTTGTCTTCTCGCTCGTCTTCGTCAAGACGCGCCGGATCATTGCTCCGATCGCCATCCATGTCTTTAACAACGGAATCGTCGTACTCGCCATCTACGCGATGTCTTAATTTACGAAAGGTCGTGTTTTCATGCGTCAAAGCTCGAACTTCATGGCAGCATTCTATGCCATATTCGGTATTCTCTTCATGTTCCTCGCCTACAACAACTCGGTCGAAGCAGGAACGGTCTTTAACTTCTGGACGATCCTGCTGACGTTGTTTGCCGCGATCGACTTCTACCGTCTCTACTTGATCTTCCGCTTCCGCGCAGCAGCAAAGAAGATGATCAAGAAGGAACAGGACAAAAAGAACGACAAACAATAAAAAAACGAGATTTCCGTCAGACGGGAATCTCGTTTTTTGGTTTATTCTTTCGCTTGACCCTTGCGGTAGGAATCGATGATCGTCTTCGCCACATCGAGACTCAACCGTTCATCTAAGACCAAGTTCTTGATCATATTGACGAACTCGACATCCTCTTGCTGCACCGAATCAATCCGCTCGATCAACTGGTTCAACTTCGCCCGGACGGTCGGGTAGGATACTTGATAGGCCGTTGCCATATCCTTCAATGAACCAGAGCTCAAGACGAACTTGCGGATGAACTCGAGATGCTCCTGTTCGAGTGCCAGTACCCAAGCGGGCACGTCTTGTCGTTCCATCGTGTTCCCTCACTTCTCTTACAAATCTTGAATCTCCATTCGTTCTTTTTCACGCTTCAGTTGCTTGCGACGTGAGTTAACTCCCATCTCGGCCATTGAGATCATGAGTGATAAACAGGCAAACGTTCCCATCCGAATCACTGACTCCCGATCCGACGTGTGTGGTCCTGTTCCGAAATACCAGTAAATTCCGAGCCCGATGATGATCGCTGGAATGATGAGGCTCCAGACTCTTCCTCGCCGTGCTAAATAAAATTGTACGATACAGACTGTGACAATACCAATGACGATTCCTACCGTTTCCATCCTATCGCCTCTCCCCTATGATTATATCAATAATATTAACTTTATAATTAATAATATTCAACATAATTTTAACTATAATCAAAAATAAGGGATTTTATTTAAAAATAATCGACTTTAATCTATTTTCAAGGACGAAAAAAAGAAGGACTGACGATTCAGTCCTTCCTTATATTTACGACAATCACGCACTGCGGACGTCGTCTTTTTTACCTTCTGTCGACATGAACGTCTCGAGTTGGTCTTCGTCAAGGACACCTTCCCACTTCGCGATGACGAGTGAAGCGAGCGTGTTTCCTGTGACGTTGACGACCGAGCGCATCATATCCATGATTCGGTCAATCCCCGCGATGAAGGCAAGTCCTTCTGCCGGGATACCGACCGTACCGAGTGTTGCGAGTAAAACGACGAATGAGACGCCAGGAACGGCAGCCATCCCTTTTGATGTCAGCATTAAGACGAAGACAAGCGTCAGCTGTGTTCCAATCGAGAGATCAATCCCGTACATCTGTGCGATGAACAAGGCTGCGAGCGCTTGATAAAGCGCAGATCCATCAAGGTTAAACGAATAACCCGTCGGTACGACGAAGCTAACGATTGATTTCGGAACACCCATCTTCTCGAGTTTTTCCATGATCCGTGGCAGTACCGTCTCAGACGACGCCGTCGAATACGTCAGCAAGAGCTCATCCTTAAAGATACGCGTGAAATCAGATACCCGAATGCCAACCCACTTCATGATGGCACCGAAGACGACGACCATGAAGAGAAGCGCTGTGACGTATAACGTCGCAATCAATTTAAACAATGAACCGAGCGATTCAATCCCGAACGTCGAGACCGTGACACCGATTAAAGCGAAGACACCAATCGGCGCAAATTTCATGACGATATTGACGAGATTGAACATCGCTGCTGCGACGCCTTCAAAGAAACGAACGACCGGTTGGCCCTTCTCTCCTGCAAAACCGACACCGAGTCCGAATAAGACCGAGAAGAAAATAATTGCAAGCATGTCACCGCGGACCATCGCGTCCAAGATGTTCGTCGGGACGATGTTGACGATCTTGTCGACGAGTCCTGCGTCTTGTGTCGTCTCTTCCGTTTCGACATATGTCGAAATGTCCGTTTTATCGAGTGTCGACATGTTAATACCAGCACCCGGTTCAACGAGATTGGCTGCGAACAGCCCCGTGAAGATGGCGATCATCGTCACGATCGTGAAGTAACCGAGCGTTTTGACGCCAAGACGTCCGAGACTTTTCGGACTACCGACTGATGAGACACCGAGGACGATCGTCGTGAAGACAATCGGAACGACAATCATTTTCATCATCCGGATAAAGATGTCACCGATTGGCTTGAGCCACTCCGCGACATGGGGATTCCCATAAAATACACCACCGACTGTGATCCCGAGAATCAAGCCGATTAAAATTTGCCAGGCAAGACCAATTGGCTTACGTTTCGTAGTTGTCATACTCTTCCTCCTTATACATCCGTCTTACTTGTATCCTACATGTAGTGGAACATAAGTAGAATTTTGTCCTAAATACAGTACGTTGTCAAATCGTTCTGTTATAGTACAAAACTAGATTCTGTATAAAAAAACGTCCAAAATCCGCTTGTTTCCAAGCATTTTGGACGTTTGAACATTATTCAAGATTGTTGATTGACGCGTTCCTCAATCAACGCACGATTGCGTTTTTTAAAGACTTCGTTATGTGACGAGACCATCGCCACTTTTGGCGCTTCCGGCTCAATGAAGCGTTTTGCCCGGTTGACGGCATTCGCCGCATCTTGAAAGGCACCTGAGATCAAATGGACCTTCCCGTCGTGTGAAAGAATATCTCCGGCAGCATATAGTCCCGGTACACTCGACTCGCTCGCTGCGTTACCCGCGATATAGAAGTCATCGACCCGTGCGATATCGAGATCACAGGCGTCAAGCAGTGCCGCGTCCTGCTCGTAGCCGTGATTGATGATGACTTCATCAATTGGAATCTCAACGATTTCCTCTGTTTGACAGTCGATCAATTCGACTGATGCGATCCGTTGATGATCAGGACTTGCGATCAGCTTGTGAATCGTCGTGTTGAGGAGACAAACAGCCGAACTTTTAACGAGCTGGTCGACTTGCGCCTCGTGCCCCGAGAAACAATCCCGGCGATACGTGACGTAGACTTTTTTCGCGACCGGTTCGAGCTCGTTCGCCCAGTCGATCGCAGAGTTCCCACCACCTGAGACGATGACGGTCTTTCCTTTAAAGCGTTCAATCGATTTGACCGTATAGTTCAAGTTCGACACTTCAAAGCGTTCCGCACCTTCGACTTTTAATTTTTGTGGATTGAGGATGCCGCCGCCGACCGCGACGATGACCGTCTTCGAATAATGGATCCGACCCGATTCTGCCTCTAAGACGAAGTTGCCGAAGACGTCTTTTGCGATCGAGATGATCTTTTCATTCAATTGAACAGTCGGTTGGAACGTCAGTCCTTGTTCGACGAGTTGAGCCATGAGTTTTTCACCAGTGATCGGTGGCTGTCCGCCGACGTCCCAGATCATCTTTTCCGGATAGACGTGCAATTTTCCTCCGAGTTCTGCTTGATACTCGATCAATTTCGTCTTCATGCCCCGAAGACCACTATAGAACGTCGAATATAACCCTGCAGGTCCTCCGCCGATGATCGTTACGTCGAACAACTCCTGTTCCCTCATCTCACTCACTCCTCATCTTTGATTACGATTGATTATCATTCTCACTCCCTCATGATAACGTGAACATCTCTTGAACACAAGAAAAAATGTTGACAGCGTTTTTACAGGACTGGTATGGTTAATGAGACGATAGTGATAATCATTATCATTGAAAACGGAGAGAACAACGAAGGAGTCGTCGCGTATGGTACGTCTAGCAACAGAAGAAATCAATATCGGCTACGGTGATCGTCCCATCGTCAAAGACTTGTCCGTCCAAATTCCCGATCGACAAATCACGACGATCATTGGGGCGAACGGATGTGGCAAATCGACTTTATTGAAAGCGATGACACGGATCATTCCTCATCAATCAGGACGTGCATTGCTCGATGGTCTCGATATCGCCAAGGAAAGTACGAAGCTACTTGCCCGGAAAATGGCTATTCTGCCACAAACTCCAGAGAGCGCAAGTGGTCTGACGGTCGCAGAGCTCGTCTCATACGGTCGTTTCCCGTACCAAAAAGGATTTGGACGCTTGACGAAACACGATTACGAGATCATCGATTGGGCACTCGAAGCAACGGATACGATGGCATTCAAACATCGTCCCGTCGATGCGCTGTCGGGTGGTCAACGTCAACGGGTCTGGATTGCGATGGCACTCGCCCAAGAGACGGACATCATCTTCCTCGATGAACCGACGACTTATCTTGATCTCGCCCACCAACTCGAGGTACTCGAACTACTCGAGCATCTCAACCGGACTGAAGGACGGACGATCGTCATGGTCCTGCATGATTTGAATCAAGCGGCACGGTTCGCCGACTATATCATCGCCATGAAAAACGGTGAAGTCGTCAAAGCCGGAACGTGTGAGGAAGTCATCGCAAAAGACGTCTTACAAGAAGTATTCCATATCGATGCTGAAATCGGACGCGATCCGCGGACGAACAAGCCGATGTGTATCACCTACAACTTAATCAAGGGAGATTGAATCATGAAGAAACTACTTTTACCGGTTCTACTCATTCTCACGCTCGTCATCGCAGCGTGTGGCAATACGGAGAAAAAAGACGACGCAGCGTCTGGGTCGAAAAACGAGACGATTACGTACAAATCGGAGAACGGTGACATCAAAGTTCCGGCTAATCCAAAACGTGTCGTTGTTCTCGCTGGTTTTGCCGGCAACGTCATGGCACTCGACGTACCTGTCGTTGGTGTCGATTCGTGGTCAAAAGCGAATCCGAAGTTCGACAAGCTCAAAGATGTCACGGAAGTATCGGAAGAGAACGTTGAAAAAATCATCGAACTCGAACCAGACTTGATCATCGGCTACTCAACAACGAAAAACCTTGATAAAATCAAAAAGATTGCTCCGACGGTCACGTACACATACGGAAAAGTCGACTACTTGACGCAACATATCGAAATCGGTAAATTGCTCAACAAAGAGCAAGAAGCACGCGACTGGGTCAAAGACTTTAAAACACGCGCTGCTGCTGCCGGTAAAGACATCAAAGCAAAAATCGGTGAAGATGCTACTGTTTCTGTCATCGAAAGCTTCGATAAACAACTCTACGTCTTCGGCGATAACTGGGGTCGTGGAACAGAGATTCTCTATCAGGAAATGAAATTGAAAATGCCAGATAAAGTCACGAAGATGGCATTAAAAGACGGATACTACGCGTTGTCACCAGAAGTCCTTCCTGAATACGCAGGCGACTACCTCATCTTCAGTAAGAGTGCGGAAGCGGACAACTCATTCACGAAAACGGATACGTTCAAGAACATTCCAGCCGTCAAAAACGATCGTGTCTTCGAAGTCGATTCGAAGGAGTTCTACTTCAACGATCCGCTCACACTCGAACGTCAACTCGAGTTCTTCAAGAAAAGTTTCCTTGGCGCATAATGAATAAGGGAGGGAACCTGCGGGATCCCTCCCTTTTTTTTGCGGCTCACTCACTGAATCAGAAATGGAGGCGACATTCATGTCAGCTGGTCGAATTCCGTTCGGCATTAAAATCACACTCGGTCTCGTCCTCTTTTTCGGGATGTTCTGGATCGCAATGACGTTCGGTGCTGCCGATACGACGACGCGCGAAGTCTGGAACGCTTTGACGTTCGGACCGTTGAATGAAAAAGCAAAAATCGTCCAAGAAATCCGCTTGCCACGGGAACTGGCAGCAATCCTCGTCGGTGCGGCACTCGGTGTCTCAGGTGCCATCATGCAAGCAATGACACGCAATCCCCTCGCAGATCCTGGTCTGCTCGGTCTGACAGCAGGTGCGAATGCGGCACTGGCGCTCGTCATCGTCCTGTTCCCGAAAATTGACTACTTCGGGATCATGATCGCGTGTTTCGTCGGAGCAGCACTCGGGGCAGCACTTGTCTTTGGAATCGGCGCTTCGAAAAAAGGCGGCTTCTCCCCGCTCCGGATCGTCCTTGCTGGTTCTGCGATCTCAGCGTTTCTGTATGCGATTGCAGAAGGCATCGGGATTTACTTCAAGATTGCCCAAGATGTCTCACAATGGACGTCCGGGGGACTCGTCGGGTCGACCTGGGGACAACTGCAAGTCATTGCGCCAGTCATCGCAATTGGAATTTTGATTTCGTTCATTTTCTCACGACAATTGACAATCCTCAGTCTTTCGGAAGAAGTCGCGCTCGGACTCGGACAGAACATCCAGCGGATCAAAGCGGTCCTCTACGTCGTCGTCATCCTGCTTGCCGGTGCTGCCGTAGCCCTCGTCGGTAACATGGCATTCATCGGGCTGATGATTCCGCATATCGTCCGCGCGATCGTCGGGACGGACTATCGGTTCATCCTGCCGATGACCGCGATCTTTGGTGCGACGTTCATGTTGCTTGCTGATACGATTGGACGGACACTATACGCACCCTATGAGACGCCGGTCATCGCGATCGTTTCGATGCTCGGGCTACCATTCTTCCTCTTAATCGTTCGGAAAGGAGGGCGTGCTTTCTCATGATGGAATCTCGTTTACGCCGTCGCCAGCAACTGACGTTTTGGACGTTACTGGCACTATTGATCGCAACACTCGTCGTCAGCATCGGTCTTGGACCTGCTTCCCTGTCGTATGATCGTTTACTGCCGACGTTACTTGGAAACGGATCGTTCAAAGAGGAGTTCGTCCTCTATTCGCTTCGCTTGCCCCGACTGCTCATCACCGTCATGGCGGGAATGGCACTTGCCTTATCCGGTGCAATCCTTCAAGGGATCACACGCAACGAACTCGCTGATCCTGGTATCATCGGCATCAACACGGGAGCTGGCGTCGCCGTCGCCTTGTTCTTCCTGTACTTCCCAACCGATGTCGGGTCATTCATCTATCTGTTACCAATCGCTGCCTTCTTCGGTGCACTCGTCACCGCGACAGCGATCTACCTGTTCTCGTACGACCGTGTACAAGGACTCCAACCGATCCGCTTGATCTTAACGGGTGTCGGCTTCTCGATGGCACTGTCTGGAATCATGGTCATCCTGATTTCATCGACGCGTCGTGAAAAGGTCGACTTCATCGCCAAATGGCTCGCCGGTAACATTTGGGGAACGGACTGGATTTTCGTCTACTCGCTGTTACCGTGGTTACTCGTCTTGATTCCGCTCACGTTCTATAAGGCGAATAAGCTCAATCTACTTGCCTTGAATGAACCGGTCGCGATCGGTGTTGGCGTCGCGATTGAAAAAGAACGGATCCAACTCTTGTTGACAGCCGTCGCGCTCGCTGCTGCTGCCGTCTCCGTGACAGGGGGAATCTCCTTCATTGGTCTGATGGCGCCACATATCGCCCGTGCGCTTGTCGGACCACGGCATCAGTTCTTCCTGCCGATCGCCCTCTTGCTCGGCGGCTGGTTGCTTGCGTTCGCTGATACGATCGGACGCAACATCGCGGGACCAGACGGGGTACCGGCTGGGATCGTCGTCGCCTTGATTGGAGCACCATACTTCATCTATCTACTGTTGAAGAAATAATCAAAAATCCGTATCAATCAGCGTCTTTCACTGATTGATACGGATTTTTTTGCTTTACCGTTTCCACCACGCACGTTCAATTTCTCCCATCGAGACGTACGCAGGATCGATTTGTTTAGCCAATCGATTCATTCGAGTGACACCAAGACCGACTCCGCCGCTCCAGACAAGTAAGAGAACGAATAAATAACCGGGAGCATTTGGAATCGAAAGCATGACGAAAGCGATTAGCCACGCCACGACATATCCTATGATCGTCAGGTGAGCAACCTTCTGAACAGTCTGTTGATAGATACCTTGCGTTAAATAGGACTTCATGAGTCGTAGCCGGACGATTTCTCGAGCGACTCCAATTCCACAAAGACAGAAAAACAAGGTTTGTCCAAAGACGGATTCAACCGCTGGTAAAAACCAAGCAAGTATGGCGACAATCAATCCAGGAATCGAAAAGAAATAGGTGACGACATGCACTGGACGTTTCATTACATTCAGACGTGCTTGTCGCTCGAATAGGTGTTCCACTTCGATGTTCCTTTCTGTTTGACGAAGCGGGCTACTTCTCCGTCACTGATATAATCCGGGTCACGCGCTCCGTCACGTCGGATGATCCATTCGCTGATGAAGTAGAGCGGTGTTAAAATCGCAAAAATGGCCACCAGCATCTTCCAGAACGGTTCCTCGATCGTCTGGATGATGACGATCGTCAAGACAGCGTACAGCAGGACGTGACTACCGACACGTAGTAAAAATTGCCGACGGACTTGTGCGTTTGAGATATAGCCGTCTAAAATTTTTTGTTTTTTTAATTGATAGCGAAAATCGGAGGCGAGAAAAACGGCTGGAATCGCCAAAATCAACATCGGGAGATCCGTCCATTCAATTAAGATACCGACTGTTATGAATAGAAACATGTTCCAATACCAGCGTGTGCCGAGCCACTCGACGTCTCGGTACGCGAGCGCAAGTTTTTGTAGACGTTCTTCACGAGCTGTTTGCATGACATCGTCTCCTTTAGCGCGCTTTGTGAATTTCTTTTTCCGTGATATACGTTGGATCAATCTTTCGTGAGATGAACTCTAACGTCTTTCGACAGAGCCAGTAGAACGGAATGACGACGATGACGAGACCGATCAAGAAGTACGTGTTCGGTCGATCGACCGCCCAAACGATCAGACCGGCGAGTGCTCCGTACTGTAAGATGCCGATCAGGACATGTACCTGATAGAGCCGTCTTGCTGAATCCTTTGATGTGTATTCCGCGACAAGCGCGAACCGCTTCCGTTGTAGCAACATGTCATAGCCAAAATACAATAACGGGACGATCATCGCGTAGATTGGTTTCTCGAGTGTGTTACTGAGCGCTAAGAATGCCGCAAGCATGACCCACATGCCAGTCTTCGTCTTCTGATGCATCTCTTCGTACAGCGCCGCTAAGGCATCTGTTTGTGTATGTACGTGTTCCATGATCATCCACCTTTCTATACTGTCATATACTTACATTTTACTCGATCGGTTTCATCTGTAGTACGATTTTTGAAAAAAAAGACGTCCTACCGCTTAGGGTAAGACGTTTTCCATGAAGACTACGCACTGACCTGAATGATCAGATAGATGACGCTATAGGCAACGATCGCGAGCGGTATCATCGCGACACCGATCAGCCAGCCGTTTTTGTCGCGGATACCGAGATATAAGACGAGACACCCTACAATGAAGGCGATTAAGGTCGTGAACGGATTCATGGTTGTTCCCCCTCTGACTTGTTTCTGTTCTTAAAATTCCCCCTCTTCTCGTCTCATAAACCCTTCAAGACGCTTCGGCACGCAAGAAAAGCCAAACGGATTTCCGCCTGGCTTTATCTTTTGTTTCTTATTTTTTCGTGATAACGACTGTTTTCGTAACAACGTGTCCACCGATATCCTTCAATTTCAAGTTGTACGTGTTTTTCCCCTTCTTGAGCGTCACTTTTTTCGTGATTGTCTTTTTGAAGGATCTCATTTGGTATGGTTCCTTGAAGGTATGACGGTATACCGCATTATCATTCATATCAAATCGAATCTCATCATAATTATCTTGAAGAACGATTTTAAGAGATGCTGTCTTTGTTTTTGCTGATACTGTTTTTGGTGCTGTCACTTTTAAAGTCGGCAATGTCGAATCTAGAATGACTTGACGACTAAATACCAAGCGATTTCCTTTTCCATCATAAGCTTCGACTTTAAACGATTTGACGCCATCTTTCGTATAGGTCACATCATGGCTGAACACATACTGCTGTTTTGCTGCATCAAAACGAAGCTGGACGGCTTTTCCGTTAATTTTGAATGATTTGATCCCTGACTCATCGGATACATGACCCGCGATAGTAACTACTTTAGATGTCGACAGACCGAGTGCGACCGGTGTGTCGATTTGGACGGTCGGTACCGCCTTGTCGATGCCTGTCGTGTTCACCGATTTCGTCACGGTATTTCCTGCATAATCCTTGACGACAAAATCAATCTTCGCTGACTTCGAGAGACCTTTGAGTTCATATGCTTTTTCTGTCGGTGCAAGCGGCTGTTTGAGGACACTTGTTCCATCGACGAGAATGTCATACGACGCTACACCTGTTCCCTGATCGCCTGCTGTCCAAGAAAGTGTTTCTTTTGCAGTATCCCATTGAACAGTTGCTGCTGGTTTTTTCGTATCAATATAGACGGGGAAGAGATTCGACTGCCACTTCGCATTCGGATAATCGATGACTGATTTCACTTGGTAATAGTAAAGACCGTCTTTGACTGGTTTTCCATTGACTGTTCCATCCCAAGCCGCACTTGTGACGGGTGTGAATCCATCTTCAGAACCGCTATCATAATAGTTCTTCACAACGTCTGTTTGTAGATCTAATTTACGGAGTGTTGCTTTATTCCGGTCAAGAATCGAATACTCGACTTTTCGTGCATTACGAAGGAACGAGAGGACTGGGAACGCCTCGTCAACGCTACCATCGTTGTTCGGTGAGAACGCAACCTTGTTTTCAACGACTTTTCCCGCCGTGTTCGTGCCGAGGAACTCGAAATCATCTTTTACTTCTGTCGCTAATCCAGTTAATCCGTAGAATGTCTTCTCTTCGTCATAACGCGGTGCATCGACGATCGGTGCCTGATCCCACTTTCCTTTGAATCCGACGTACGGCACTGTCAATTCCGGATTTTTACTCTTCGTATCGATTAAACGAACGAAACCTTCAACGAAGTAGCCATTTTCAAAGACTTGCTCAAGTGGAAGACCGTTTGCCCAATCGACTGTATCTTTCAAATCGACCGATACACTTACTTTCGTTGAGCTCTTCGGATTGATGGAGACAGAACTTGCTTTTTTCGAACCGACTGCGAATGAGATTGGGAACGTTCCTTTATTCGGATCGACCGCATCCACTGAGTTTTTCTTATAAATATTGTTGGCTTCCAGGAAGTTCGTTCCTTCTGCACCGAGATCCGATTGTACCGTTCCGGCCAATTGATATGTCACTTTTTCGCTACTATAGTTTTTCAAATCGAGCGTGAACGTAAATTTCTCACCGACCTCTTTGAGTGCAGCCTTTCCTTCACCCGATTTCGTTTCCGTAACGACGACTGGTGTTTTCATCGCAGCACGTAGATCCATTAAACCAGCACCTTCACGACGTGGTGAATAGAAGCTACCAGTTTTCGCTTCAGCATTATACTGCCCTTTATCAAGCTGTGGACGTGACGTGTTCATGAGGATATTCTTCGCGAGTTTAACGCGTGTCGCACCATCGACTTTGAAATCCTTCGCGATTCGTTGCATGACAAGTGCCGTTCCTCCGGCGACGTGTGGTGCTGCCATCGATGTTCCACTCATGACGCCATATTCGTTATCATTGAGCGTCGAGTAGATTTTTCCACCCGGTGCCGTGATTTCAGGTTTGAAATCAAGATTTGGTGTGACACCCCATGACGTGAAATCAGACATCTCGCCCGCTACTGGGTTATCTGCTGAGACCGCTTTTCCATCGAACGTGACAGCAATTGCTTTACCTGCTTTCGCTTTTTCTTCAAGATCATTCCCATCCGCGATGCTGAGCGTCACCATCGGAATCGTCGGATTGTTAAGTGCCATGCTGACATAATCCCCATGATCGACTCGTCCACGAACGATGACACCGGCTGCTCCTTGTTTCTCAGCTTCTGCTTGAATCATACCGTAATTGAAACTGCCGTTACGCACAACAAAAACAACTTTTCCTTTGACATCTTTTCCTTGATAGTTCGATGCTTGACCATCGCCGACATAAATGACGTCTTGCTTCTCCTTGTTGAATACCTTAATCGGATTCGGCGAGTCCTGTTTTTGGTACGCCAAATACCCAGCATCCTGTCCGTCAATCGTCAGTGCCATACCTTCAAGCGTTAATTTCGTATTCTCTAGCGATGCGACTTGTAGCGCTTGGCTGATCAACCCTGGAGATCCTACAACACCGATGTCAGGATTCGCTGTATACGGATTGCCTGCACCATGTCCTGTGAATGCCGAGTTTCCAGCAGAGATCGCACATAAGATCCCGTTGTTCATCGCGTTGACGATCGCGCGTTGCTCTGGATCATCTGCGTTGACGAATGATGCCGTCGAACCGAGACTCATGTTGATGACATCCGCTCCGAGGGCGATCGCATCATCAATCGCTTTGATGTAGATATCACTGAATGTCGATGGCATGCCTGGATCATTTCCGAATACTTTCATCGCGAGGAGTTGTGTTTCCGGTGCGACCCCTTTGATACCACCGTTCGCTTCGTCTCCATTAGCACCGACCGTACCCGCTACGTGCATTCCGTGCATCGATGCACCTGCACCTAAATCACGGATTTCGCTATCGTGATCAGCGTAGTTATAGCCGTATGGGACTTTTTCCGTGAAATACTTACCTTTTAGTCCTTTTGTTTCTTTAGCACTCTCGACCTTCGAAGAAGTCAAATCAATCTTCGTCTCTGGGCTCAACACCATATCTTTATGCGACGGATCAATCCCCGTATCGATGACCGCTACAATTGTCCCTTCCCCTTTGAAGCCGTAGTCCTGCCATGTTTCTTTTGCATTAACCATATCTTTGCTATATAACATATCTGGTTTTGCACCTTTATCGGCTTTCGGTCGCGCGTATTCATGGGCGATATGTACGCTCTTGACTCCGTCGAGTTGTTTGATGTCTTCGATGTCGCCGAACTTGACTTCACCACTGAATCCGTTAATGACGGTCGTGAAGCTTTCCTTATATGTAACGGGAATCGATTTTTTAGCGATCGCTGACTTGACTGATTTTTGGACACTTACGAGGCGATCCTTAATCGACTCTTTTTCGGCATTGCTCAATGTGCTATACCGCTTGTTTTGTGCCTGCGCAATTTGAATCGCCGGCTTCTGCTCCATCTCGATGACGACACGGACCTTGTCAGACTGCTTATACACCTTCTCCTGTCCTGTTTTCTTAAGTGAGAGGGCGTGCGGCTTTTGACCGCTTGCCTTATCTTGCGAGGACAGTGCTCCTTGAGCACTGACCAAGTTGGAAGATGTCATCAAGACAGCTGCCAAGAGTGCGATTTCCTTTTTCATGCTTCTTTTCCCCTTTTCTAAAAAACTATAATGATGTTACCAACAAAACAGTTAAACGAAAATTCTGTATATTTAGTTTAATGAAATAGATGGAAATAAACAATTCAGTTCTGTCTGTTTTATATAATTATTTGTTTTTATTGACACTTTATATTGCATTTCCATATTTTGAAAACAACAAAAAACTCTTGAATGCTCAAGAGTTTGAAGTGTACGAATATGGTGGAGACTATCGGGATCGAACCGACGACCTTTTGGCTGCCAGCCAAACGCTCTCCCAGCTGAGCTAAGCCCCCATGAATTAACTTTAGTATACGCATCGCTAACTGCTTTATCAATATAAAAATAACGCTTTCATAAAAAAGAATTCCTTCCAAAATCGTCGGAAGGAATTCACGATTCATTTATTCAATTCACGCATCAAATCCGCCTGTCGTTCAAGCTCTGCCTGTTGCTCGAGGATCAAGGCCTTTTTGTACGTCCGCGCAGAAATCAAGATGCTGATCTCATAGAGAACGAACAATGGGACCGAGATCATCAAATGTGACGTCACGTCCGGCGGTGCGATCAATGCCGCAACGACGAACAGCGCAAAGTACGCATATTTCCGATTCTTTCGCATGAAAATTGGCGTCACGAGACCAAGACGTGTCAGAAACATCGTCACGACCGGCAATTGGAAAAGAAGACCGAACGGAATCGTTAATCGGATTAAGAAACTGAAGTAGTTCTCAACTCCGATGACTTGTTCGATTCCGAGTTCCTTCCCTAGTTCAGTCGAAACTTTTAATAAGAAAGGTAACAACCAAAAGTATGAGAAGGCTACACCAGCCAAAAATAGAAAGAAGATGACCGGAATATACGTCAATGTCGCTTTTTGCTCCTTATCATACAGACCAGGGCGGACGAATGCCCAGAGTTGATACATCCAGAACGGCGATGCCAGCACGATTGCGATGATGAACGCAAGATTCAAATACAACATTAAAGGATCTGCGACGTTGAAGGCATTCAAACCGATACCGAGCTCTTTTAAGTCCGCTTGCAAGAAGCGAACGAGCGGTCGGACGAGCGGAAATGCAACAGCGAACAGGACGACGACGATGATAAGCGACCAGACGATTCGTTTACGCAGTTCGTCTAGATGCGACGTCACGCTTTGTTCTTGATCAATCGCCATGATTCAATCACTTCTCTTTCGGTTCATCCTTTTTATCGTCGTCCATGATACCGTTCGTTGCGCTCTTGAACTCTTTCAATGTCTGACCCGCAGCACGACCAAGTTCAGGTAACTTTTTCGGTCCGAAGATGATTAATGCGACGACACCGATTAGTGCTAAGCTACCTGGTCCGATGAATGCTATAGTTGACGGGATAAGGTTTTCCATTATGATTTCACTCCTTCAGCTGATTGCGAATAATGCTTCATGAAATAAACTAACGACTGCAACTCGATCGATAAATCGATGTGATGGACCCGGACGCTCGCTGGCACGTTCAACCGCGCGGGCGTAAAGTTCAGGATGCCCGTCACACCATACTCGACTAACTCATCCGCTACTGACTGCGCGAACTGGGATGGAACCGTCAAGATGGCAACATCGACCTGATTCGCTTCGATTTGTTCTTTCATGTCCGAAACATGATAGATTGGAACGTCATGCGTCGTTGTTCCGACCTTCTCTTCGTCCGCATCAAACGCAACGACTATCCGAGTACTATTATTCTTTAAAAAGTTATAATTTGCAAACGCTGTTCCGAGATGACCGACCCCGATTAAGGCAACATTCGTCACCTCATCTTGATTCAAGGTTTTGCGGAAAAACGTTAAGAGATGTTGAACGTTATATCCATACCCCTTCTTCCCTAATGCCCCAAAGTAGGAAAAATCGCGACGAATCGTTGCTGAATCAACCTTCACCGCCTCGCTTAACTCAGCAGAAGAGACGCGGAGCTTGCCTGAATTGTATAAACTTTGGATGAAGCGATAATATAGCGGCAACCGTTTTGCTGTCGCTTGTGGAATTTTTGTGTCTGGTCCATTCATCCTGCAGTTCCCCCTTCGGCCACATCCATCGTGGCACCCAAATCTTTGCAAAAAGCTTTCTACTCTCCTTGATTGTAAACCACTTCACATAGAGTCACAAATAATATATTCCGCAGGACCTCGCGCTTTTGTTCGTGATAGACTAAAGGGTGGAAGGATGGATGGAAATGATACTCTTACAAGTCAACCAACTCTCGAAATCATTCGGCGTTGAGCCGATTTTAGAAAATATCAAATTGGAAGTACAAGAGCGTGACCGGATTGCGCTCGTCGGACGAAACGGTGCCGGTAAATCGACCTTGCTCAAAATCATCGCTGGCGAACTCAGTCATGACTCGGGCGACATCATGAAAGGCAAGGATGTCAAAATCGGTTATCTCGCGCAAGACAGTGGTCTTGAATCGAACGAGACGATCTGGAACGAGATGCTGACCGTCTTTGAACATCTCCAAGAACAAGAACGAACACTACGCCGGATGGAAATCGAAATGGGCATGGAGCATATCTTGAACGATCCGGTCGCGTACGATCGTCTCCTAAAGACGTACGATCAAGCGCAACACGACTTCTCAGAAGCGGGTGGTTATCAGTTCGAAGCGAATATCCGCTCCGTCCTGCACGGCATGCGCTTTTATCCGGACGATTATTCGCGCCGGATCCAAACGTTATCCGGTGGTCAACGGACACGTCTCGCCTTAGCGAAGATGCTCCTGCAAGCACCAGAGCTCCTCATTCTCGATGAGCCAACCAACCACCTCGATATCGATACGCTCGCTTGGCTCGAAAGTTACCTCGGCGGTTATCGTGGTGCCGTTCTGATCGTCTCGCACGACCGGTACTTCCTTGACCAAGTCGTCAATGTCGTCTATGAGCTGTCACGCAATGTCTGCCGTAAGTTCACCGGTAACTACACGAAGTACTTGGAACAAAAAGCGGCATTGTACGATCAAGAAATGAAACAGTTCGAACAGCAACAAGAAGAGATCGCGAAGATGCAGGACTTCATTCAACGCAACATCGCTCGGGCGACGACGACAAAACGTGCCCAAAGTGTCCGGAAGCGACTCGAGAAGGTCGACCGACTCGACCGACCAGATGGCGATGAGCGTAGCACGGTCCTGTCCTTCCCGATTGAAAAACAGAGCGGGAACGACGTTCTTCAAGTCAATCAACTGGCGATCGGTTACGAAGAAGCTGTCTCAAAAGACATCACGTTCCGCTTGCAACGCGGTGAATCACTGGCACTCGTCGGACCGAACGGCATCGGAAAGTCGACGCTTCTAAAAGTCCTCGTCGGTCGCTTACGCCCCCTCTTCGGTGATTTCCGTTTCGGAACTGGCGTCTCGATCGGATATTACGATCAAGAGCAGGCAGAACTCAATGACCGGAACCGCGTCATCGATGAGATTTGGAACGAATGGCCTTTGATGCGTGAACAAGAAGTCCGGTCTGTCCTCGGGCAATTCTTGTTTAGCGGTGACGATGTCTTCAAGATCGTCCATGAGTTATCTGGTGGCGAACGCGGACGTCTCGCGCTTGCGAAACTGAAACTCCGGAAGACGAACGTCCTCGTCCTCGATGAGCCGACGAACCACTTGGATCTAGATTCGAAGATGGTCCTCGAAAATGCGCTCGTCGACTATGAAGGAACGCTACTATTCGTCTCTCACGACCGTTACTTCATCGACCGGATCGCGACCCGTGTCATCGAGATGAGTGAAACCGGCGTGACGGAATACCTCGGTGATTATTCGTACTACACGGAGAAGAAGGCGGAGCAAGAAGAGATTGCGCGTCTTGAAGCCGAGGAAGCAAAAGCTGCAAAGGTCACGGCGTCGAAGACGATCGATAAAGAAGCGCAGAAGGAAGAGCGCAAGCGCCGTCAGCAAATCGAACAACTCGAACAAGACATTGAGCGGCTCGAACAGCGTTCAGCGGAGATCGAACAGTTGCTTTGCGAACCGGAAGTCTTCAATGACATTCCGAAAGCAACGGCACTTTCGGCAGAACGTGATCAGATTGATGTCGATTTGCTCGAATTAATGGAACGATGGGAGAACCAACACTGATGCGGACGAAGAGCTTTTTCATCAATCTCATCTTAGGATTACTATCCGGTGTTCTCTATTTCGTACCGTTATATGCCGATTATGTATCCGTCTTTATTCGTCCAGATGCCTTCAATGCTGCACTTCCTTTGTTCCTCTTGATTTCCTGCATGATCGGTCTCGTCATCCAGACATGGAGTGGGCTCTTCATCAGTTTACTCTCGGGATTATGCTGTACGCTCCTGACGATACAGCTATTCGTCGAACTCAATGATCCGTTGATCTTATCGTATTACGGTAGTGTCTCTCCAATCAGCGCTTTCTTGATCAGCTGCGTCGGAATATGGGCACTCGCAATCGTCTTTTATTTGCTCGATGGCTATCAGTACAGTAAACGTCATGGACTTGAAGCCTCTTCAAACGAAATCGATCCGCAGCCTTGATGAATCAGATGAACGACATGAAAAAAGGAGTGGAGATTCCGGTAGTTAGACCGGTCTCTCCACTCCTTTTTGTTTGAATCAAAACGAATCATACGATGAGTCAGGCATTCACACTTCGATCATTTCGTCGGTCGGGCAATCGTAAACGTCTTCCCGATCGTCGCATAATCATTCCCTGCTAAACGAGCGACAGCCTTCAAGCCTGCCGCGTCAATTCGGAACGACTCGACGAGTTCATCTGCAACGTGATAGCGCAGTACTTCCCCGATTAGAAGATCGGCACCTTTTAGCTCGACGTGTTGCGTCAAGCGCATCTCGAAGCGAATTTTCGCTTCCGCGATTCCGGGTACTTCGATTGCGTCACTATCGACGAGTGTTAAATCCGTCCGCTTAAGCTCACTCTCACCGTAAGCAAGTGGCGCTGCTGTCTCATTGACTGCGTCGACGATCTCTTCGCTGACGATATGGATGACATAACTTTGTTTCGCTAAGATGTTACGTGCCGTATCCTTCTGCCCCTGATCCGTCCGTTGTACGGCGATCACCAGTTGCGGCGGACTGCTTGAAGCGACCGTAAAGAAGGAAAACGGTGCAGCGTTGACCGTCCCGTCTTCTCCTTGCGTTGTCACGAAAGCAATCG
The DNA here is from genome assembly GCF_018619045.1 of Exiguobacterium sp. s161. Classification (NCBI taxonomy): domain Bacteria; kingdom Bacillati; phylum Bacillota; class Bacilli; order Caryophanales; genus Exiguobacterium; species Exiguobacterium sp. s161. Next base: position 6,756 of record NZ_JACSNH010000001.1, on the reverse strand, counting down.
GACGCGGAATGATGCTTCCGATCAGTAATTTATAATTGTCTTTTGCGCTAAGCGTTGATGCCTCGAACTTCATGAATGACCCACCTTTTTCTTTACCCGATGAGTGCAGCGAGTGAATAGTCTCCAGCACCGATCATCGCTACACCAAGCGCGATGACGATCAATGCCATGTTGTATTCGTACCCGTTCTGCGTCACCCAGTAACCATTTGCACCGTGTACTTTAACGATCGCAACAAGCATCGATCCGATGATGAGGAGCGCTGCGATCCAGAGGAATACGCCTCCTGCAAACAACAAGCCGCCGATCAATTCAGCAAGACCTGCTGTAATCGCGAGTGCCTTCCCTGGCTTCATGCCGATTGATTCGAACCAACCGCCTGTTCCAGCGATTCCGTGTCCACCGAACCAACCAAATAATTTTTGTGTCCCGTGTGCAGCGAATGTTAAGCCGATGATTAAACGAATGATTAAAAGTCCTGTATCCATCATTGCTCTCTTCTCCTTTTACCTAATGTATTTTAGTTACTTTAAGTAACTCAATAAACAGACTATATCTTATCACTTACTAAAAGTAAATAGATTTGTTTTAGTTCTTTTTGTTACATTAAGTAAAATGATTCGATTTTTTTAGCAGAAGCGGGTATACTACAACTATAGAAAGGATGAGTGCTGATGGAAGAAGTCGCAATCCAACCGGCTCTTTGTCCCAAAGTCGAACATGCCTTTGAAATCTTAGGTAAGAAATGGACGGGTCTGATCTTACGTCACTTGTTGACGAAGACATGTCGTTTCAATGAGATTCAAGATGCCATTCCCGAATTATCAGGTCGTATGCTCACGGAACGTATGAAGGAGCTCGAAGCGGAAGGCATCGTCATCCGGACTGTCATTCCCGATCGTCCGATTAAGATTCAATACAGTTTGACCGACAAAGGGCGCCAACTCGAACCGGTCATTCGTTCCATTGAGGAATGGGCCGAACTACAAGACTAATGTATAGAAAAGCATCTTCTTCGGAAGGTGCTTTTTTATATGTCCTTTGACATTGATAATCATTATCAATTAAAGTAGAGAAGTACAGTGAAAGGAGGAAGATGCATGCATATCGCGATTGGATTCGTCAGCATGTCCGGTAATACGGAAGATATCGTCTCGCTCATTCAACATGAACTCGAGCAACACGGTGTCAACGTGACGATCACGGAACTAGATCAATTCGTCGGGGAGGACTTATCACGTTTTGATGGTCTATTACTCGGCTCATATACATGGGGAGACGGTGATTTACCGTATGAAGCAGAAGACTTCGTTGAGGAGCTAAGGGAACAATCCTTAGACGGGATACCGGCGGCTGCTTTTGGTTCGGGGGATCTTGATTATCCGAAGTACTGCGCAGCCGTTGATTTGATTGAAGACGCATTAAAAGAAGCTGGGGCGACCCTCGTCACGGATGGCTTGAAGATTGAGTTTGATCCGAATACCCCGGAGAAACAAGCCGCTTGTCGTGCATTCGCGCAAACGTTTCATCGCTTTTTACAACAGGTTCATTCTTGAGTGTCGTTTGAATCCGTACTGTAAGGGAATCGTTAAAGCAGACTCTATGAAAGTGAGATGAATGTTTTATGACGATTCAAGCACTCGTCTTTGACGTCTACGGTACATTATTCGATGTCCATTCCGTCAAAGAACAAGCCGAAGCGCTTTATCCGGATCACGGAGAAGCGATCAGCAAACGCTGGCGGGAGAAACAACTGGAGTACTCTTTCCTCCGACAATTGAACGGACAGTATGTGCCGTTCAGCCAAGTGACACAAGATGCTCTCCGCTATACGTTACTCGAACTGAAGCTCCATGTGACCGAGGAACAAATCACGACCTTAATGGAGACGTACCTGACGCTTGATGTATATCCTGAAGTCAGCTCCGTTCTCGAGACGATGGCGGACAAGCGTCTGGTCGTCTTCTCGAATGGTTCCCATGATATGCTCGATCCGCTCATTGAGCAGTCAGGCTTAGCCGATCGGTTCGAACATCTCGTCAGTGTCGATGATATCAAACAGTATAAGCCAGCACCTGCATCCTATATGCATGCCTTAAACACGCTCGGTCTAAAACGCGAGGAGATCCTCTTCATGTCCTCGAACGGTTGGGACATCACCGGGGCGAAGAGTTTCGGCTTCAAAACGGCATGGATCAATCGAAATGGACTTCCGGTCGAGGAATTGAATCTCGATCCCGATCGTATCTATGATGACTTGACGGGTATCACTGAATGGCAATGAACGAACAACAGCGGACTCCTATTTAGGAATCCGCTGTTTTCATGGATTTAGTAATTAGACAAACGTGAGTAACCCTTCTTAAATAGATCGAGTTTCAGACCGCCTTCTTTTTCGATGAAGAAGAGGTATTCGTTTTGATCCGTATCCTTATAGAAGACCTTAAATAACGTCAACGTCCGTTTTTTATTGTTCTCGACAGCCGTCACCTCATGCTTTGAGATGACCTCGGCTTGGACTTGTTCTGCATCCATCTTTTGAATCATTGGTTCGAATGACTTCTTTTCTTGATCCGTCACCGGTGTTCCGGAAGCAATCATGAAATAATCATCACTCGCCTTGTTCGTTAAACCATACTTCCGATCGACGATGACGACGTTACTGAGCTTACCATTGATTGTCTGATCAAAAGCATATAACTTTTGAATCCGGGTCTTTTCCCCTTCTGCTCGTCCGATTTCGTAAAGTGGACGTTGTTTCGTATTCGTCTCGACCGCTTTTTTATCGGGTACGAGTTCTTCCTTATAGGCGACTTGGTATGCGTTGACGATTTCTCGGACCTGAAGTCCGATCGCGACGATGACCAGTACCGCTAACAATGCGATGATGACTTTTTTCATTCCATTTCCCCCAAGTTGTTCGGATTCCTTACTTTAAATCTAGCCCAGGTTCTGCGTTCATGGCAAGTGTCGAATAGCGTAACGCGCGATATGGATGAATTGCAGCCGCTCCGATCATCGCTGCATTGTCTCCACACAGGTGCATCGGCGGAATGACGAGATCGATTCCTTCCTTCGCACACGCCGCTTCGAGACCTTGGCGTAATCCTTTGTTAGCAGCGACGCCACCAGCAAGTAGCAATTGACGTCCCCCTTTATCCTTCACGGCACGAACCGCCTTTGTCACGAGTACCTCGACGACGCTCGCTTGGAAACTTGCAGCTAAATCTTCCGGAATGATCGTTTCTCCCCGTTGTTCGGCGTTATGCACGGCATTGATGACCGCTGACTTCAAACCGCTGAAGCTAAAGTCGTACGAGTCCTTCTCAAGCCAGACGCGTGGAAAATGGAACGTATCCTGACCGGTCTGTGCCAATTGGTCGATTCGTGGACCACCTGGATACGGTAACTTCAACGTTCGAGCAACTTTATCATAGGCTTCCCCCGCGGCATCATCCCGTGTTTCACCAATGACTTCATATACACCGTCTTCTGGCATGTAGATCAGTTCCGTGTGCCCACCTGATGCAATCAAACAGACGAGCGGGAACTCAAGCTCTTGCACGAGACGATTCGCATAGATATGACCTGCGATATGATGAACACCGATCAATGGTTTATTGTGCGCAAAGGCGAGTGCCTTCGCTGCGCTGACACCAACGAGTAATGCTCCGACAAGTCCAGGTCCTTCCGTGACGGCGATCGCATCAATATCGTCGATCGTGACGTTCGCTTCCGTCAAGGCGTCATCAATGACGTATGTGATTCGTTCGACGTGATGCCGTGAAGCCACTTCAGGCACGACGCCACCGAATCGTTTATGACTTTCGATTTGAGACGAGACGACGTTCGATAAGACGTCGGTTCCTCCACGGACGACGGCAGCTGCCGTTTCGTCGCAACTCGATTCGATTGCTAGAATCAATGGTTGTGTCATAGGTCTTCTCCCTCCAGCTCCAGCCAGTAGATGGCAGCATCTTCATTGTTATCTTGATAATATCGTTTTCGGGCACCGACATACTGAAATCCGAGTTTTTCATATAAAGTCCGCGCTGGTGTGTTCGAGACACGTACTTCGAGCGTCATCGCCCGCAAATCAAGCTCACGACCGACAGCGATCAATGCCGTTAGCAGATCTTCCCCGAGCCCTTGTCCGCGATGCGACTGCTTGACGGCAATATTCGTAATATGTCCTTCATCCGCGATATGCCACAGACCAGCAAACCCAACGATACCATCTTGATCGGCAACGACATAATAGGCATTCGGATTTTGTGTCATTTCCGCTTCGAAGGCATCTAGCGTCCACGGTGTCGCAAATGATTCGAGTTCAACCGCATGAACACCTGCAGCATCCTGTAAGGTCATGCGACGAATGCCCTTACTCATGACGCTGTGCCTCGATCCATTTCGCTTCTGCTTCAGCCAGACGCAGGTAACGTGGCTCAAACGCATGCGCTTCGACCGTCCGGCGTGTTGCACCGAGTAAAGCGAGTACGCCGGCACGTGGCGTCCGGAAAGCAGGAGCCGCCTTTTCAAATGGCTGAAGAATCTCTTCGAACGCATCGACGTCTCCTGTGACGAGCGTATCTGGCGGTAACGTCTTCACAAAAGAAGAGATCTCGACATGCTGTTCTTCACCGATTCGTTTCCCGGCGTCGTACACTCCGACAAACCCTGCTCCACGCCGCGCATCTTGAATTGCTGCGACACGTCCCGTATGACCTGTCGAAGCCGCCATCAGTTCAAGTGTCGAGATGGCAACAAGCTCGATACCGAGTGTATAGGCAAGCGTCTTCGCTGTCGTCGCTCCAATCCGTAATCCCGTATAAGAACCAGGACCGTCAGCAACAACGATGCGTGTCAGTTGAGCCGGTGTCCATTTTGCTTCTACCATCAAGCGCTCAAGCAACGGCATGAGTTTCGTCGCATGATTCAAAGACGTGACGTAAGAAGCTTCTGCTACAATCTGTTTCCCGTCTGAAAGAGCGACTGATAATTGTTTCGTCGATGTATCAATAGCTACGATTTTCATGATTTCAATCCCTCACATAATGTAATGTATCGTTCTCCGATCGGCGTCAGCTCAAAACGTCGACTATCATCACCTGTTCGCGTAATCGTGATTGCCAACCGTTCAGGTGGAAGACTGTCCGCAATTAACTCAGACCACTCGACGACGGCGACGCCTTCACCATTCAAATATTCTTCAAGTCCGATATCATCACCGGAACCTTCCAGGCGATAAACATCCATATGATAAAGAGGAAGACGTCCCGTATAGACTTTCATGATCGTAAAGGTAGGGCTGTTGACGTGACGCGTCACACCTAATCCTTTCGCAAAGCTTTGCGTAAAAGTCGTTTTCCCAGCACCTAAATCCCCATCGAGCGTAATGACCATCCCTGCTTCAGCACGTCGTCCGAGTTCAAGAGCCAAGGCAGTCGTTTCTTCCAAGCTGTTCATTTCCAGTTCTATCATACGATGTCTCCTCCTTAATACGTACTGTTCGTCCTTCTCTATTGTACCGGACGAAAAAGGCAAAAAAAAATACGAAACGCTGAACGTTTCGTAGTAAAGTTGAAGTTAAGTTTAAAATTGGTTGCGGGGGCCGGATTTGAACCGACGACCTTTGGGTTATGAGCCCAACGAGCTACCAGACTGCTCCACCCCGCGACGATAAACGTTTCGGATTTAATTATTTAAAAATTGGTTGCGGGGGCCGGATTTGAACCGACGACCTTTGGGTTATGAGCCCAACGAGCTACCAGACTGCTCCACCCCGCGATGATATAACGTTTCGACAGATATTAATATAACATGTGTCTTTTAAATTGGCAAGTCTTTTTGCCTTATTTCTTTTTACTAACTGTCATAATGAATATTCTTCTATACTGATACGAAAGGAGTGAGCAGATGGGATACTTATTAGATTTACGAAAAATCGTAGGCAACCGACCGTTAATCAGCGTGGGTGCGACCGTACTCGTCATAAATCCACAACATGAACTGCTATTTCAATATCGTTCGGATACCCACAGTTGGGGACTTCCCGGTGGTTCGATGGAACCAGGTGAGACACTTGAAGAAGTCGCGATGCGTGAATTACAGGAAGAAACCGGACTTCAAGCACGCAGCGTTCAGCTGCTAGACGTCTTCTCGGGTCCTGATTACTTTTTCCGTTATCCAAATGGCGATCAAACCTACAGTGTGATCCATCTCTTTCAAGCAAAAGGCGTATCGGGTACATTACAAATGACGGACGGAGAGAGTCTCGACTTACGGTATTTCCCGCTGAATCAATTGCCAACACCGCTTGAAGCGCGTGCTGCAGCGCTCTTACAGCAAGTTACGCCTCGTCTTCTTGACACACCTTCTTCTTTTTAATCTAGATGCTTCGCTTAAACTGACTCGATGGCGGATTAACGTCCATTCGTCAGTTTTTTTATTTCTTTCCTATTCTAAAATGATTACACAAAAAGACCGACCTGCAATCTGCAGATCGGTCAAGTGCCTGGCAACGTCCTATCCTCACAGGGGGAAGCCCCCAACTACTTTCGGCGTTCAAGTGCTTAACTTCCGTGTTCGGCATGGGAACGGGTGTGACCACTTGGCTATCGTCACCAGACGATCGGGCTCGCGCCCTCAAAACTGAAGTCATCAACAAGCATCTGCTAGAACAAGGCCTCGACCGATTAGTATCACTCAGCTCCACATGTCGCCATGCTTCCACCCGTGACCTATCTACCTCATCGT